>JADBKQ010000009.1 GCA_014896305.1 Limnochordaceae bacterium | reverse complement strand
GACGAACTGGACGGCGACGAGGACGAAGGGGACGAACTGGACGAGGATGACGACCTGTACGGCGAAGATGAGGAAGACGACGAGGATCTGGAAGACGACGACGACGATCTAGATGAAGATGATGAGGACGAGGAGTTGGACGAAGACTTTGGCGAAGATGATGACGATGATGAAGACTCCACTCCTCGGCGCAGGTAGTGGCATCGGGGGCTTCCGGAAACCGGAACAGTCGTAGCGGTACCAACAATACAGCTGGGTTGGACACAGGCTGCCGGCTCTAGCACCCTTTTTGCATCTCCCACATAGATTGACGTGAACGGATGGTGTCGCAGGGAGGTGCTAGGGATGCTCCCATCTCTGCTTGCCTGGGGGAGCTGGCTGCTGGACCTGGCCGCCCTGGCGGGTTTGGTCAGCGGTGGCGGAGCATTTCCGCCCCCGTTGCCGCGCGAAGAGGAAGAAGAATGGATCCGTCGCCTCGAACAAGGCGATGGGCAGGCTGCGCAGGTGTTGGCCGAGAGAAACTTGCGGCTCGTAGCCCACATTGCCAAGAAGTACGACACGTCTGGCGAAGATCCCGACGATCTGATCTCCATTGGAACCATCGGCCTGGTCAAAGCGATCCGAACGTTCAACTCGCACCAGAATACGCGCCTGGCCACATATGCAGCTCGTTGTATCCATAACGAGATCCTCATGTACCTTCGGTCGCGACGTCATAGCCGCCAGGACGCCTTCTTGTCCGAGCCGGTAGGAGCGGACCGGGAAGGCAATGAGGTGACGCTCATGGACGTTCTGGGCGGCGACAGCGGGGAAGTCTATGACCGGGTCGAAAACCGCGTGGAGCAGGAACGGCTCTGGGAGCAGTTTCAGCATTTGACCCAGCGGGAGCGGTGGGTGCTTACGCTTCGCTACGGGTTGCACGACGGGGTGGAGCGGACTCAGCGGGAGATCTCCAAGCTCCTGGGGGTCTCCCGCTCCTACGTTTCTCGTATTGAGAAACGAGCATTGCTCAAGCTGGCGGCGGCGATGAATCTCAACCACAGCAAAGTCCAGTAGGCGGAAAGGAGTCCGAACCCTGAGCCTTTGGGAGAAGTGGCTTCCTGACCAGATGGCGGCCCGACTCGACCAGATCGACCTGGGCCGCTTTTGGAAGCAGGGGTATCGCGGCATTCTGCTCGATATCGACAACACCCTCAGCCCGTGGCTAGCCCGGAATCCCGACCCGGCGGCGGTGAAGTGGGTTCGACAGGCGCAGGCGTCTGGTTTTCGCGTCTGCCTGGTTTCGAACGCCCGTTGGCGGCGGATCCGACACTACGCTCAGGTGCTCGGGGTGGAGATGGTTCACGCTGGGCGTAAGCCGGGCAAACGGCCGTTCCTGGCCGCCGCGGAGCGCTTGGGGCTGCCGGTTCACCAGTTGATTGTAGTAGGAGATCAACTGCTGACGGATGTGTGGGGGGCGAAGCGGGTGGGCATGGCGGCCGTGTTGGTCGACCCCATTAGCCCGGGGGAGTTCGTCGGCACGCGTTTCGCCCGACTGGCAGAGCGGTTCATTCTTTGGCAATTGGCGCGCCGGGGCCGGATTTCCCGCTCGGAGCTGAACCGGCGGCTCCAAGCCCTCAGACGCCGCTCCCTCAGGCCTGTCTAATAGGGGAGAGACCAGGAGCACGGCCAAACCATGTCTGCCGCCGTCGATCCAAGAAAGACCGCATAGCGGGGCAAAGGTACGCGCATACTGCTGGTCACCGGCGGAATATTCAGGCATAAGAGCCTGGTGACGCAGGAGGCGACGGCAGTGGCGCAAGCAGCCCCGCACCCCCGGATGGCGGCAGTCCGGATCGACGGTGCTTTAGCATGGCCTGCGAGCCGTGATCAGCACAAGCGAGCGGTGCAGGCGGTAAGAAAGCGTGACACCGGGACTACACGCATGGGAGCGGTCTTGCAACAGATGCGACGACGGGTACGCCAGGCTGGCCCAGGCTGGCGGGTGAGCGGGTTTGACCTGCGCCGCCGTGCCGGTCGGATCGAGTACTCCCTTTTCCTGCACTCATAGCGCCAGCTGGCCTCCTCTCCTAGGGCCCAGGGCGGAGAGGGCGTGGCATGAGGCCGAGAGCCACCCGTGGCGGCGGATTTTGTCAAAATGGGGTCGAATATGGTAGGATGGGGTCCGCTGTTGGGTGCTGGAACCGCATCCTATCGACCTTTTAGAGCAGGAAAGGGCTGCAGACTTGGGACTTCGTTTTCTAACCGCCGGCGAATCGCATGGCCGCGCCTTGCTTGCCATCGTGGAAGGTCTACCCGCCGGCCTTCCGTTGCACCTGGACGAAATCCAGCGAGAGCTGGCCCGACGCCAACAAGGGTATGGACGGGGCCGGCGCATGCAGATCGAACAGGACCAGGTGCAGGTGTATGCCGGCTTGCGGCATGGGCAGACACTGGGCAGCCCCCTGGCGTTACTGATCGAGAATCGAGATTGGCCTCATTGGGCCGAAGTGATGGAGCCGGTAGAGCCACCCCCGGCTCCCCCTGGCCGCGTGTTGTTACGCCCCCGCCCGGGTCACGCCGACCTGGCCGGCGGGATCAAGTATGGGCACCGGGATTTGCGCAACGTGCTGGAACGCGCCAGCGCCCGCGAGACGGCGGCCCGGGTGGCGGTCGGAGCGGTGGTGCGCCAGCTGCTGTCCCATTTTGGCGTCCAAATTTGCTCCTGCGTCACGGAGTTGGGGCCTGTGGCGGCAGATCCTTCCTATTGGTCGTACGCCGGGGACCCTGGCCGCCTTCGGCCATGTTCCGACTGGGCGGGCGCGGCGGAGGCCTCCGCTGTCCGCTGCCCGGATCCCGCAGCTACCCAGGCGATGATGGCCGCGATCGACACCGCCCGTGCACAGGGAGATACCCTGGGTGGCGTCTTTCTCGTGGCGGCCGAGGGACTGCCGCCCGGGCTGGGAAGCTACGTTCACTGGGACCGGCGGCTGGACGGAAGGTTGGCTGCGGCCCTGATGAGTATCCCGGCCATCAAAGGAGTTGAAATTGGCCTGGGGTTTGCCGGCGCCCGCCGCCCCGGGTCACAGGTGCACGATCCTATCGCTTTCGAGGGTGAACGGTATGTGCGCCCGACCAACCGGGCTGGAGGGCTGGAAGGCGGCGTCACCAACGGCCAAGCCGTATGGTTGCGGGCAGCGATGAAGCCCATTGCCACCCTGTACCACCCGTTACCCTCCGTCAACATCGAAACCCATCAGGCAGAAGAGGCTGGTGTGGAGCGATCGGACGTCTGTGCCCTGCCGGCTGCGGCCGTCGTCGGGGAAGCCATGGTCGCGTGGGAACTGGCCGTGGCGTGGCAGGAGAAGTTCGGGGGCGACAGCCTGGCGGAGATGGAGCAGAACGTTCAAGCGTACCTGCGCCAGGTGCGGGGGTATTGAGGCGATGGCGGCGCAGGGGTTGGTGCTCATTGGGCTGATGGGGGCCGGTAAGACGGAGGTAGGGCACAGCCTGGCCACCCGTTTGGGCTGGTCCTTCGTGGACCTGGATGAAGAGATTCGACGGCAGGCGGGCTGTTCGATCCCGGAGATCTTCGCCCGCGAAGGCGAAGAGGGTTTTCGCCAGCGTGAACTGGCAGCCTTGCAGCGCCTGGTCGACGCGTATGCCCCGGACCACGCCCCGGGTCCCTCGACTCCCATTGTGCTGGCTACCGGCGGGGGAACCGCGTGCCGTGACCAGGCCTGGCCTCTTTTGCGGCGGCTGGGACGGATCATCTGGCTGCAGGTGTCACCGGAGCAGGCAGCCCAGCGTCTGCAGGCTGCTGCGCAAGTGGCGGCCCGGCCCTTGCTCGCCGGGGCTGCCGGCCTGACCCAGACGCTGGCAAGACTGCTGGCCGCCCGCCGGGTCTGGTATGCACAGGCGGATGAGGTGGTGGATACGGACGGGAAAACTCCGGTAGAAGTAGCAGCCATGGTGATGGAACGCATGGCTGCTGCCGGGATAACCGGGATTGCCAGGGCTGCCGCTGCTACCGACACGGCTGGCGATCCTATCTGGGTCGAAGCGGCCAGTAGCCGCTACCCCGTATACATCGAGCCGGGTCTTTTGGAACGGGTGGGGGAGAAGGTGCGGGAGTTCGCTCCCGTGGGGCGGGTGGTGGTGATCACCAACCCAACGGTGGCGGCCTTGTATGGAGACAGGGTGCGAACGTCGCTGCGGGTGGCCGGCCTAACCCCGGTCTGGCTGGAAATGCCGGACGGTGAATCGTATAAGCGCCTTTCGACGCTAGAACGGCTGTACGAGGAGGCGGCCGCACAAGGTGTCGAGCGCGGCTGGCCAGTCCTGGCTCTGGGCGGAGGCGTGGTGGGCGACACGGCCGGACTGTTTGCCGCGACCTTTTTGCGCGGCCTGCCGTTCATCCAGATTCCCACGACGCTGTTGGCTCAGGTGGACGCGAGTGTCGGCGGGAAAGTGGCAGTGGACCTGGCGGCCGGCAAGAACCTGGTCGGCGCATTCTATCAGCCCCGGCAGGTCTTGATGGACCCGGCTATTCTGGCGAGTCTGCCGCCGCGCCAGGTGCGGGCGGGTTGGGCCGAGGTGGTGAAGACTGCGGCCTTGCAGGGTGGCAGTCTGGCGGAGCTGCTGGACCGGGTGACTGCTTCCCTGTTGGCTCGACCCGGCGCCGGACCCCTGTGGCAGCAGCTGCTGAGGGAATGCGTGCGGTTTAAGGCGGCGGTGGTCGCAGAGGATGAACGGGAAGAGAGCGGCCGGCGGGCCATTCTGAACCTGGGTCACACGGTCGGCCACGCCCTGGAGCGGGTCACCGGTTACCAGGTGTACACGCATGGGGAAGCGGTCAGTATCGGGCTGGAAATGGCCTTGCGCCTGTCACAAGAGTGGGCCGGTCTTCCTTCCAGCCAAGCCCAGCGAGTGCGGGGTTGGCTGGCTGAAGCCGGTTTGCCTGCTCAGCCACAGGGCGGGAAGTGGCCGGCCAGCTGGGAGGAGTTCCAGGCGGCGCTGCAGGGCGACAAGAAGGTAGTAGCCGGGCAGATTCGCTGGGTGCTGCTGCGCCGTCTGGGGGAGCCGGTACATATGACCCTGCCGGCCACCCAGGTGCGTCGAGCCCTGGAGGCGGCTGGGGAGAGATGGGCCGCTCCGACCGGTGCAGAGCTCCCCCCGCCCAACGCAGGGGTTAGGGGTTGAGGAGGGAACGAGGCATGGGTACCCGCAAGACCGTCGTCTGGATTCTGAACGGGCCGAATCTGAACTGGCTGGGGCGTCGTGAACCCCATATCTACGGACAGCAGGGCTGGCCGGCCATCGAAGCCAGGCTACACTCGTTGGCCGAACAGCTGGGGGTGGAGCTGGTTTGCCGCCAGTCCAACCACGAGGGGCAACTGATCGACTGGTTGCAGGAGGCGGCCGACGGGGATTCCACGGCGGGTGTGGTACTCAACGCGGCGGGCTTCACCCACACCAGTGTGGCGTTGCGAGATTGTGTGGCCTCCTTACCCGTGCCGGTGGTCGAAGTACACTTGAGCAACATCCACGCCCGGGAGCCGTTCCGCCATCATTCTTTATTGGCCCCGGTGGTCGCAGGGCAGATCGTCGGCTTTGGAGCTCTCTCGTATGAATTGGGGCTGCGCGCCGTGGTGTCGTTGAGTGGACAAGCCATCGGACCGGGTTCGGATCGAACGGAGCGAGGAGACTAGGGAAGGAAGTCCGACGAATATGGGCACGACCAGAGAGAGAGACCAGCAGCGGTTGGAGCGATTGCGTCAGGCGCTGGTGGCTCGGCGATGGGACGGCATCATGTTCACGAGCCCGGAAGATCTACGGTACGTGACCGGCTTTACAGGCGGCGAGGGGGCCTGCCTGGTTAGCGGGTCGGACCAGGTCTTGTTTGTAGACTTCCGTTATGTGACCCAGGCGCAGGAGGAGGCTCCATCTTTCCGCCTCGTTCGTTTCGAGGATCTGATCCAGGCGTTGCGAGACGAGATCGTCCAGCAGCGCTTGCAGACCGTTGCCTACGAGGGTTCATTCTTGCCCGTACGCCGCTTCCAGAAGATGCAACAGGCACTTCCCCACGTGAACTGGGTGGATCAAGAAAACCTCATCGAAGAGCTGCGAGCAGTCAAGGAGCCCCAGGAGATTGCTGCGATTGAGCGGGCGGCGGCCCTGGCAGACCTGGCCTTCGACCATTTGCGGGGGTTCATCCAGGCAGGTCAGACGGAACAGGAAATCGCTCTGGAACTCGAGTTTTTCCTGCGCTCGCACGGCTCGGAAGGAGTCTCCTTCCCGAGCATCGTAGCGAGTGGCCCCAACGGTGCGTTGCCCCATGCGCACCCTGGTCCCCGCCGTTTGCAGCGGGGCGACCTGGTCGTACTGGATTTCGGTGCGGTCGTAGACGGCTATCACTCGGACATGACCCGGACCGTGGTGGTAGAGGAGGCGGACGAGCAGGCCAAGAAGGTATACCAGATCGTGCTGGCTGCCCAACAAGCCGGTCTGGAGGCTGTCCGTGCCGGCCGCAGCGGCCGGGCCGTGGACGCCGAGGCTCGCCAGGTGATCGCTGCTGCTGGATACGGGGAGTATTTCGGGCACGGGTTGGGTCACGGGGTGGGCCTGGCCATTCATGAGGATCCACCACGCCTTTCGGCACGCGCCGAATCGACCCTGGCAGTAAACATGGTAGTCACGGTGGAGCCCGGAATCTATTTGCCCGGCTGGGGCGGGGTGCGGATCGAGGATCTGGTGGTAGTGACGGCTACGGGCTGCCGGATATTGTCGCATTCTCCCAAGGAGCTGATCCGTGTAGGGTAGCCGTCGCGGTAGGGGTGGGGGGCGCGTCCAGGACAGGTCATCTCAGCATGCCGCCTGCAGAGTCTGGAGCGGTAGCGCGGACTAGAGGAGCGCGAGCGGGAGATCGCAGGTAGGCGAGGGCGATAAGGAGGGGAAGGAATTGATTTCCAGCAACGATTTCCGGCCCGGGCTGACCATCGAGGTCGACGGGCAGATCTGGTCGGTCGTGGAGTTTTTGCACGTAAAACCGGGAAAAGGTTCAGCCTTTGTGCGCACCAAGCTGAAGAACGTCAAGACCGGACAGGTGATCGAGCGAACCTTCCGGGCGGGTGAACGGGTCAATCTGGCCCACGTGGAGCTACGGCCGATGCAGTACCTGTACAGCAGTGGCGACGACTACACGTTCATGGATACCAACACGTATGAACAGCTGACCATCTCCCGGGACAAGCTGGGCAGCGCCCCCAACTTCCTGAAGGAGAACATGGAGATCGGTATTCAGATGTACCAGGGGGAGCCGATTGGTGTCGAGCTTCCTACCTACGTAGAGCTGAAAGTGGTGGAGACCGAGCCCGGAGTGCGGGGGGATACAGCCTCTGGCGGGGGTAAACCAGCCAAGCTGGAGACGGGCATTGTGGTACAAGTGCCGTTTTTCGTCAACGAGGGCGACGTGATCCGGGTCGATACCCGCACTGGCGAGTATCTGTCTCGCGCGTAAAGAGCTGGGTGTGTGAAAGGGTAGACTAGCGGGGAGACTGGTGGATACCAGGGGGTGTTGGGGATGGAGACTGTGAAGGAAAAGATTGCATATTTGCGGGGGCTCCTCGACAGCGACGAGGTGGTGGCGCAAAACCCGGCCAGCCATCGCCTGTGGGAAGGTGTCTTGGCCACCCTGGACGCGATTGGGGCGGAGCTGGAACGGGTAGCCCGGGCGACGGACGAGCACGATGAATATTTGACGGCGCTCGACGAAGATCTGGGCGACCTCGAGGATGAGGTTTACGGCACCGGCGAGGACGACGAAGAATCCGACGAAGACGTCCAGGACGAGGAGAGCGACGACGAAGAGACCGAGGACGAGGGGGAAACCTTCATCGAGGTGGAGTGCCCTCACTGTCACGAGAAACTGTACGTAGAGGCCGACCTGCTGGACGATGAGAACGTCCAGATCACCTGCCCGGAGTGTAACCAGCCGGTCTACACCGGTTCGCACTTCCGGGATTTGACGCCTGCCAGAGATGGCCAGGTACCGGCCCCTTCTCCCTCTTCGCCGGCGAAGTGAAGCGGCCGAGCCACATACCCATGGGCCTGCGACTGGCGGGGTTGCCCACCTCGGGGTAACCTTCCGGCCGGAGCAGGCCCTTGACGCGCCCGGCCGCGGCCTGGCAGCTTATTCTCCCCTCTGCTGGCATATGGTGTACCTGGGCAAGGCGGACAGGCCATCGCCACTTCCACCTGGGGAGCGGTTCGCCGCTGCCCCTGCGGCGTGATGGCCAGACTCCAGCCCCCGCCTTGCCTCCCCGCGAACTGGCCGTACGGGTACGGGGCGGAAGGGGAGTGTGGCGGTGAGTCTTCGCGAACCGGCCGTCTCCACTGTGGCCGGGGATGGCGCTTACGTTGATCCTACCCCCATTCTCGAGGTGTTACCCACACGTCTGCGCAGCTGGGCCCAGCGGCTTTCGCCTGGCGTCTGGCGACAGCTGGAAGAGATCCGCCTGCGGGTGAACCAGCCGGTGCAGCTTTTGACCGCCACCCGGGAAGGCTTCCTGGGTGCAGACGGCTGGCTTGCGCATCCCGAACAGGTTCCTCTGGTGATGCGGGCGGAGGTCGAGCAAATCGTCCGCCTGGCCAGCCAGCACTCCCTCTACGCTCATGAAGAGCAGATCCGGCAGGGTTTTCTCACGCTGCCCGGGGGTCATCGGCTGGGCCTGGCGGGCCGGGTGGTGGTGGAGCAGGGGCGGGTCCGGAGCTTGCAGTTCATCAGCAGCGTCAGCATTCGCTTGCACCGACCGGTGAACGGCGGGGCGGAGAGTGTCTTGCCGTCGCTCGTTGCGCCCCACCCTCCCTACGTCTATTCCACCCTGGTCATTTCGCCGCCGGGCTGCGGGAAAACGACGCTGTTGCGCGGTCTCACCCGCGCCCTGGCCAATGGTGCGGCCTGCCTCTCCCTGCCCCCTCGCAACGTCGTGGTGGTGGATGAGCGTTCGGAGCTGGCCGGCTCCTGGCAGGGTGTACCCCAAAGCGACCTCGGCCTGCGCACCGACGTTCTGGATGGTTGTCCCAAGGCCGAGGGCATTGTGTGGGCGTTGCGAGCCTTGGCTCCCCATGTGATCGTCACTGATGAGATCGGGCGGGCCGAGGATGTACCCGCCCTGCTCGAAGCGGAAAGAGCCGGCGTCGCCGTCATTGCCAGCGCACACGGCAGCAGCTGGCAAGAGGTGGTGAGCCGCCCGTTGCTCGCACCGTTGCGTACGAGCCGGTACTTTCGGCGGGCCGTCCTTTTGAGCCGCCGGCAAGGCCCAGGTACCGTGGAGCAGGTCTTCGTCCCGCCCAGCCCACCTGCTCCGGCGGCCTCATGAACGTTTCCGCCAGCATGTCTAAAGCACGTGGGCAGGCGCATAGACATGCTCTCGTAGCAGGCGCGCGGGACAGGCGACGATAGAAGGGTGGACGAGGTGAGATGGGGGCGTTGGCTGGGCTGGAGTCCGTGGCGAGCGCAAGCCTCTGGCTGAAGGCGGCGGGGGCAGTGTTCACCATGGTGGCCGGCACGGGAGCGGGCTGGGTGGTGGCACAGAGCCTGACCCGGAGACCGATCGAACTGCAGCAGTGTCTGGAAGCCATTTCCCTGCTGGAAACCGAGATCACGTATCGCAATCTGTCCCTGCCTGAGGCTTGGGACCGGGTGGCGGACCGGGTGGCGGCACCGCTCCACCACGTGCTGCGGGAGGCGGCCCAACGCCTGCGCAGCGGGGGCGGGGTAACGGTAGGGACGGCCTGGGAAGCGGCCCTGGAAACGCTGCGGGCCGAGAGCGTCCTTCCCCCGGCCGACCGGGAGATCCTGCGCCAGCTCGGCCCCTTTCTCGATGGGACAGGGAAGGACGACCAGCATCGTTCCCTCGTTTGGGTCCGTCAGGAACTGGAGGAAGCGCTGGCACAAGCCCGTGCCGACCAGGAGAAAAATGCCCGGCTCTGGCGTTACCTGGGCTTTGCCGCGGGTGCCGCTCTGGTACTGGTGCTGATCTAGGGGGCTGGGGGGCGACGATGTGGATATATCGCTCATCTACAAGATTGCCGGCGTCGGCATCCTCATCTCCATTCTCAATATCTTGCTCAATCGAGCCGGCCGCGAAGAGCTGGCCCAGCTTGTCAACCTGGTCGGTGTAATCCTGGTCCTGCTGTGGGTCGTTCCCTTGATCAGCCAGCTGTTCGACCGGGTGCAGCAGGCCTTTCGCATTTTATGAACCCATGAACCCGGGGAGGTGAGGTGGCGGTGGGGCTGTCGGGCCTGTGGGCGGTCATCGGGGCGGCGCTGCTCACCGTCTTCCTGTTGATTTTCTTGCGCCGCGACCAGCCCGGCCTAGCAACCCTCCTCAGCCTGGGGTTCAGCGCCCTGCTGCTGATCAGCATTCTGCCGGCTGCAGGTCAGCTCCTCCACCTGTTTGGAGATGTCTCTGCGCAGGCCGGGGTGAGCCCTTCCTATTTGCAGATTCTGTTCAAGGCCATTGCCGTCACCTACCTGACTGCCTTCGCAGCCGACATGTCCCGCGATGCGGGGGAGAAGGCGATCGCGGCCGGCGTGGAACTAGCGGGAAAGGTGATGATCCTGACGCTTGCAGCGCCTGTTCTGGTAGCCATCACGGAACAACTTCTGCAGCTGTTGCGGTAACTGGACGGCTGCAGGTCTGGGCCGGGGAGGTGAGCAGGATGCGCCGGGTACGGATGACATGGCTCATTCCACCACTAGCGCTATTGGCCATCGTCCAGGCAGCTACCGCTGCTACTGCCCGCCTTGTCATTTCCGGTGCGGACGTCACCGTGGCTACGGCGGGCGTTCCTGCTCCTTCCGCCCCAACCCTCACCCCTACCACCACTCCTCCTTTTGTTTGGGCCAGCGCTGGGCAGGCGGCAGTGTCCGGGGCGGACAGCCAGTCTGGTGACGCATCGGCGCAGACGGTTTGGGAACAGCAGTTGGAGAACCTCGACCTGAGGCGGTTGCAGGAAGTCGTGGAGCAACTGGACCAGGAGACCCGGCAGGTCTTCCCCACGGTGGACCTGCAACAGGTGATTCAGGAGAAAGGGGTGCACGTCGACTGGGGGATGGTGGCAGCCGCCGTGGTGCAGGCGGCCTGGGCCGAGGTGATGGGCGGGGGGCGACTCCTGGCGCAGCTGCTCTTGGTCGTGCTCTTGTCGGCGCTGGTCACCGTACTCCAGCGCAGCTGGGACTCCCCCGCCAGCAGCGAGGCGGCACAATTGGTACTCTTGCTCGTGGTCATTTTCCTGGGGTTGCAGGCGTTCCGCGCCGCCTACCAGATCGCCGCCCAACTCGTGACCACCGTCAGCGGCTTTCTGTATGCACTATTACCCGTGTTGAACGTGCTGCTGGCCAGCACCGGCGCGGTCGCCACCGCCACCGTCCTGCATCCGCTCTTTTTGGGGACGGTGAGCGCGGTCGTCACCGCGGTGAGAGTCTGGGTCCTGCCTCTCGCCCTGATCCATCTCGCCTTGCGCCTGGCCGGAGCGCTGGGAGGGCTCATGCCGTTACGGCGCCTGTCGGGAATGGCCCAGTCGTTCAGTCTCACGGCCCTTGGGTTGTTTTTCACCCTCTTTCTGGGAGTGCTGGCCATCCAGGGAGCGGTTGCCCCTGTGGCCGACTCGTTGGGCCTGCGGACGGCCAAATACGTGAGCGGTGCGTTCATTCCTGTTCTGGGCGGCATGTTCGCTGACGCCCTGGACGTGGTGGTGGGAGGGGCGCTGTTGTTGCGCAATGCCGTAGGCACGGTGGGCATGGCGGGGGTGCTGATCTTGTGTGCCTTTCCCCTGGCCAAACTGGCCGTTTTGGTGATGGCGGTCAAACTATGCGCCGCCCTGGCGGAACCATTGGCCGACGGGCGGGTAGGGGAGGCGCTGGCCGCCGTCGACGGTAGCCTTACCTTTGTAACGGCTGCCGCCGGCTTGATCAGCCTCATGTTTTTCCTGATCGTTCTCATCAGCGTGGTTGTGGGCACCCTGGCCGCCCGCATGGTTTGAAGGGGATGAGAGGGTGGAGGCGGTGCGGGTCTGGGCACAATCCGTGATCATGGTCAGCCTGCTGCTGACCATGATGGAGATGATCCTGCCCGAACATCGGGTGCGGGAGGCGGCACGGACGGTGGGCGGCATGATTCTGCTCCTGGTCGTGGTGGGTCCTGTTTTACGGTTGCTGGGTTCGTCTGCTTTTCTCCCGGCTGCCAGCGGTCGCTGGGCTGCCGCCACGGTGGACGGGCTGGCTGGGCCAGCGACGGTCGCCGGGGCGGCGACCGCCGCGGCCGACCCTGGAGATGATTGGCGTGAACAGGCCCAGGCGGTGCAAACGGCCGGCCTCCAAGCCGCCTGGGAGTGGCAGACAGACCGCCTCGCCGAGGAGGCGGCCGCCTGGATCCGGGAGTGGTCGGGGCGGCCAGCCTCGGCCCGCTGGGTGAACTCCGGGCCACGGAATGCGCCAGGGAGTGGAATCACCTCGGGAAAGTTGCTCGTCGTACTGGAACGGACGGGAGAAGCCCAGCTGGCGTCGACCCTCCCGGCTGGCGAAGCCGGGCCGGATTCGCAGCGCAGCACGGGCGGGATGACTCCGGCTCCGGAGCAGCTGGCGGCCTGGCAAGCAGAGCTGGCCGCCCGCCTGGGACTGCTGCCAGACCAGGTCGAGCTGAGGGAGGTGAACTCTTGAGCTCGTTTCCACTCCACCTCAACCAGAAACAACGGCAGGCCTTGCGCTACCTCGGCGCCGTGGGCGTGGTAGGAATTGCCTTCTTGCTCCTGGCCCGCCAGACTTCCTCCCCGGGGACCAGCTACCAGGTAGGCCGGCCCATGGCAGGCACCGTGGGGACACCAGCGGGCGGCTCTGTCCCTGGAGGTTCGCCGTCTGCAATCGCGGAGGGTGTGCCTGCCAGTGGAGGTGGCATTCACCCTTCCTCTTCTGCATTGCCTGCCACCCTTCTGGCGGACTACTCCCACGAGCTAGAAAAGCGTCTGGCGACAGTTCTGGCCCAGGTACAGGGGGCCGGACGGGTGGAGGTGATGATCTCTTTGGCGGACGGCGGCCAGCTGGAGTACGTCGGGAACCAGCGTCGGGATATCTCGCAGAGCGAGGAAAAGGACGCCCAGGGAGTAACCCGCCGCTCGCTCCAGGACCAGTCGACCCAGGAGCCCCTCACCCTGCGGGAAGGGCAAAACGAAACACTCTGGCTCAGCCGGATGGTGCGGCCGCAGATTGCGGGGGTGCTCGTCGTCGCCGAGGGGGCGGGGGTGGAGGCCGTCCGCTTGCGGTTGATGGAGGCGGCGGCCACGGCCCTGGGGGTTCCGGCCCACCGGGTGGCTGTGCTACCCCGGCGAACAGGCTCTGGCCTGTAGATCGAAGACTGATCTGAAGCCCAAGGAAAGAAGGGAATGTCGATGTTTTTGGTCATTGAACGGTGGATCACCCGCTCCGTCTTAGCCATTGTAGTGGTGGGCATCCTGGCCTTGGCGTACTGGTGGGGGAGCAGTACCCCCGCCGTTCCTCCGCCATCCCCATCGTACCAGCCGGTCTCGGGGACACCTGCTGCCCAGGAGCCAACGACGACCAGCCTGTCGCCGGCCACCGGTTCGTCTCCTGCCGCGACCGGGGCTGCAACCTCTCCACAGACTGCATCCAATGGGACGGCGGGGAAGAATGCAACCTCGCAAGAGGGAAGGCAGGAGACTGGCCAGGCAGCAGTACCTGCCCTGGGGCAGCTTGACTTCTTTGCCCGCTACCGGATGGACCGGGAACGGGCCCGTAGCCAGCAGCTGGATCTCTACCAGAAAATGGTTGGGGACCAGAGCCTGACGCCGGCCAGCCGGCAGGAGGCGCAACAAGCGTTGCTTGCTTTGGCCAGCGGCCAGGAGCGCGAGACGGACATTGAAAACCTGCTTCGGGCCAAAGGGTTCCAAGACGCCTTGGTGATCCTGGACAACCGGGGGGCTACCGTGGTGATTCCAGATCAGGAAATGACCCCCGAGAAGGCGGCCCAAATCGGGGAGCTGGTGCACCGGGTAGCCGGGACACCTCTGGACGAAATCTCCATACTGCCTGTGGGTGTATAAAGTTGTCATGATGCCAGCAGACCGGTAGAGACGACCCATCTCGCAGGAGCGGCGGGCGGGCTAGGCGGGGCTACCAGGGAGTCTCGGGGGACGGAAGGTGGCTTCATTGACAGCAACAGAGAGGGACACCTATAATACTCGCGTCATGTGAGGGGGGCGGTCCCAAACCGCCGTTGCTGCCGTTGTCGACAGCATCGCTGGATCGTGGAGCGGCCCAGACAGGGCGGGCCGGGGGGCTCAGGTTGGGCGTCCAACCTGAGTTTTTCATATGTGGCGCTGCAGCAGCAGAGGTTGGCGCTTTGTATGGAGCTTGGCAGCAATGAGAAAAGTTATACAGGACTGGCGTATCCATCGCCTAACGATGCAGAGGCGACGTTCGCAAATCGTCTGCGAGGCGAGGGGGAAATGAAATGGCTTTGACCCTGGCCGACGTAAAAGAACTGATCCGCCTCCTCAGTGAGACGGATATCGCTGAGCTACAGTTGGAACTGGAATCCGAGGGTGCCCGCCTGACCATCCGGAAGGCGGGGGCATTCATTCAGGCAAACACCGTAGCGACAGGCACTGGGCCAGGGATCGCGA
The DNA here is from genome assembly GCA_014896305.1 of Limnochordaceae bacterium. Taxonomy (GTDB): domain Bacteria; phylum Bacillota; class Limnochordia; order Limnochordales; family DUMU01; genus Bu26. The sequence continues at coordinate 86,091 of JADBKQ010000009.1, read as the reverse complement.
CGGGTGGGCCCAGTGGCAGGATGGCAGGGGTCACGGGGACGTCGACGGCGGGTTCAGCGGGAGTGGAGCTAGGGTTGTCCCAACCAGGAGGGAGCGAGACTGGTTCTCCGTTGCCGGCGGGGACAGCAGCATCTCCACGAGCCGTCTCGGCTGAGGCGGCTGTGGCCAATGCCGGGCACGGCGCCGCCGCTCCGTCCAGCGGGGGCGGACCCAAGGCTGCAGAGGCGGTGGGCGTTTCCGTACCTCCGGCAACGGTATCGGCCGTCTCCAGTTCCCTTGCAGGAGCCCCGGTATCCGGCGGAACGCCGGGTGCGGGGACAGCGCCGGCTAGGGGGGATGGTGGCGCGCAGGCGCTCCTGGCCGACGAACCGCAGCAAGTGCCTGTGGTTGCGCCCATGGTGGGCACGTTTTATCGCGGTCCCTCCCCCGATGCACCGCCCTTTGTCGAAGTGGGGAGCCGGGTGACGGCTGGTCAAACTCTGTGCATCATCGAAGCTATGAAGCTGATGAACGAGATCACGGCGGAGGTGGCGGGCCGGGTGGTGGCCATCCTGGCCGAAGATGGCGAGCCGGTAGAGTATGGTCAAACCTTGCTATTGATCGAACCGGAGACCCGGGGGTGATCGCATGTTTGCTAAAGTCTTGATTGCCAACCGGGGCGAGATCGCGGTGCGGATCATCCGGGCCTGCCAGGAGATGGGGATTGCCACGGTGGCCATCTACTCCGAGGCCGACCGGGAGGCTCTCCATGTGCGGCTGGCGGATGAGGCGTTTTGTGTCGGCCCCGCCCCCTCTTCGAAAAGCTATCTTAACGTTCCTAACATTTTGTCGACAGCCCTTTTGCTGGGGGCCGATGCCATTCACCCGGGTTACGGCTATCTGTCGGAGCGCGCCTCCTTTGCCGAAATGTGCGCCAGCCACGGCCTTGTCTTCATCGGGCCGTCGCCTGCCGTCATGGAGTTGATGGGAGACAAGATCGCGGCCCGGCGCCGAATGGCCCAGGCGGGCGTGCCGGTTCTGCCCGGCAGCGATGGGCCGGTGCGTTCCCTGGCGGAAGCGGTACAGGTTGCCTCGCAAATCGGTTACCCGGTGATGATCAAGGCGGCTGCAGGCGGCGGTGGCAAGGGGATGCGCCTGGCGCATGACCAGGAGGAACTGGAAAGGTTCGTACCCCTGGCGCGGGCCGAGGCCCAGGCAGCCTTCGGAGACGGCTCGGTCTATCTGGAGAAATACCTCGAAAACGCACGTCACATCGAGGTGCAACTGCTGGGCGACAACAGCGGCCATGTCATTCATCTGGGTGAAAGAGAGTGCTCTGTGCAGCGTCGTCACCAGAAGGTCCTGGAGGAGGCCCCGTCCAGCCTGCTGACCCCTGCCGAGCGAGCCCGCCTGGGGGAGATCGCGGTTCAGGGAGCCAAGGCCGTGGGGTACACCAGTACCGGCACGATGGAGTTTCTGGTGGACCAGGACCGTCACTTCTACTTTTGCGAAATGAACACGCGCATCCAGGTGGAGCATGGTGTGACCGAGATGGTGGCCGGGGTGGACCTGGTGCAGGAACAGATTCGGATAGCGGCCGGCGAGCCGCTCCGGTGGACGCAGGACCAGATCCAGCTGCGCGGGCATGCCATCGAGTGCCGCATCAATGCAGAGAACCCGGACGCAGACTTCCGGCCCTCGCCCGGGGTCATCCAGTTTTATCATGCGCCGGGCGGCTACGGGATCCGGGTCGACAGCCACGTCTTTTCCGGCTACGAGGTTCCTCCCTTCTACGATTCGCTGTTGGCCAAATTGATCGCCTGGGGGGAGAACCGGCCACAGGCGATTGCTCGCTTGCGCCGGGCATTGGAGGAATATACCATAGAAGGAATCGAAACGAACTTGCCGCTGCACCGCCGAATCCTGCAGGAGAAAGCCTTCCAGGATGGCGAAATCTCTACCACTTGGCTGGAACGGTTTCTCGCAGGGGCTCACGGCCAGAGGGTAAACGGGCAGCTGGTTACGTGGTCGGCCGATGGCGGCCACTCTCTGAACACAGCACAGACCGAAGGGCTGGTGCAGTTGCACCAGCAGGCAGGCTAGAAGGGCAAATCAGGCCACCAGGATGACGAGCAGGCCGGGTCAGGTTCACGGTGGCTGAGGACAGGGGGCATGCAGGATGGCGGAAGAGTTGGCCAGCGGGCGGGTGACGATGGACGGGGGTGAACCCATGGCACAAACGGAACGGGCCGAACTCGGCGAGCTTCACATTGCAAATGAGGTGGTCGCCATCATTGCCGGGCTGGCTGCTACCGAGGTACAAGGGGTGGCCGGCATGAGCGGCGGCATTGCCGGCGGCATCGCTGAGGTTCTGGGCCGCAAGAACCTGTCCAAAGGGGTCAAGGTCGCAGTCGGCAACGAGGAGGCAGCGGTTGATCTCTTCCTGATCATCGAGTACGGGGCGCGAATCCCGGAAGTGGCTGCTCAGGTGCAAGAAAACGTCAAGCGGGCCATTGAAAGTATGACCGGCTTGCGGGTCGTAGAAGTGAGTATCCACGTCCAGGGGGTCCATTTCCCCGAAGAGCGGCCAGAAGAGTCGCCGCGAGTACGTTGAATACCCCGATTTTTGACCGCATACTCGAGGGCTTGGCCTTTCTGCTTTTCTTTGCCCTGGCCTTGCCGCTGGGGTTCGTCGCCCTAGGCTGGGACCCCACGCCCACTCTGGTTCGGTGGGTGCCCGAAATCGTCATGCGTACGGATGCGCGCTGGGGTGCGGGGATCGGAGCGATCGTCCTGCTGCTCTTCGGAGTCTACTTCCTCACCCGGGCCACGGCCAGCGATGGGAATGAGGGGAGTGTGCTGGTGGGCACGGAAGGCGGAGAGGTACGGATCTCTGGTCGCGCGGTCGAGTCCCTCATTTACCGGGTGGCCCGGCAGGAAAGCGGGGTCAGAGAAGTGGAGGCACGCCTGCGCCACCATCCGGAAGGGCTGGGCATCAGCATGCAGCTGGTGGTAGAGCCGGATGTCTCCATTCCTGCGTTGACCAGCGCTCTCCAACGCCATGTGACCGACTACCTGCAGCAGACGGCCGGGCTCAAGGTGGCCCAGGTGAAAGTGCAGGTACGGAATGTGGCCAATACGGGCCGGGCCGGGCGCTCGAGCCGGGGGGACCGAGAGCGCAAGGAGATTGCCCCGCGGCAGTAAGGCCGAGGGCAGGGAGGGAGCTCTTTGTACGACGACGAACCCGGCCGTGCCGACTGCTCCTGGTGGGAGGCGTTGTGGACCCATCGGGGCAAGTTGGCGGGAGCAGCCCTCGGTCTACTCTGGGGGCTGTTGGTCTTGCATTATGGGCTGGGCCGCACCCTCTTCTTAACTCTGTTGACGGTGGCAGGCTATTGGTTAGGAGGACGTTGGGATGAGGCCCAGCAGTGGTGGCAGACCATCCGCCGCCGCTTGGGACCGCGATCGCTCTCCTAGTTTCCCGGGAAGCGGCCCATGAAAAGGAGCAAGACGAGCTTGAGCTTGACCCGTCACGAGGCACGTCGGCTTACGCTTCAGATTCTGTATCAGGTAGACTTGGTTGCCACCCGTCCGGAGGTGGCGTTGGCTCGTACTCTGCGAACGCTGGAGATTTCCGCGCAGGATCAAGAGCTGGAGTATGTCCACCAGCTGATCAACGGAGTTCTGGAGCACCAGGAGGAGCTCGATCGTTACCTGGGCCAGTATGCCCAGGGGTGGGTAGTCAGCCGGATGGCCGTGGTAGACCGGAATCTGTTGCGGATCGCCCTTTTCGAGTTGCTCTACTGCCCGGATGTACCGGCGGCGGCTGCCGTGGACGAGGCCGTAGAATTGGCCAAGGAGTATGGAGACACGGACTCTCCTCGGTTCATCAACGGCATTCTGGGGACGTTTGTCCGGGACCACCCCCGCCCGGCAGGACCGGTCACTCCGGCGCCGACTCCCGGTCAGTCGACACCGTGACGTCCCTGTACATGGGTTTGGATACCAGCGCCTACACGGCCTCTGTAGCGATCATGGACGAGCAGGCCAACCTGTTGGGAGAAGCGCGGCGACGGGTGGTGGCGCGGCCGGGCGCGGTGGGGGTGCGCCAGTCGGAGGCACTTTTTCAACACATCCGCCACTTGCCTGAGCTGATGGATGACCCGACGATCGCCCCCCTATTCCGTGCAGGCTGCTTGAAACATATCGCTGTCAGTGGTCGACCCCGCCCTCAGCCAGGATCGTATATGCCGGTGTTTCAGGCGGCTATCTGTGCCGGCCGGCTGTTGGCGAGGGCGACGGGCGCTGCGTTCACCGAGTTGACTCACCAGGAAGGGCACCTGCTGGCAGCGCTATACGACAAAGGACCAAGCCCTGAGCTCCCTCCTCAGTTGCTGTTTTTGCATATCTCCGGTGGAACGACAGAGCTGATCCGGGCTCAAACCGTGACGGGGCCACCCGACGAGTTCTGGCGGCAAGTTCTGTTTCGTATGGATGTGATCGGTGGTACGCTAGATCTGAAGGCGGGCCAGTTCGTGGACCGGGTTGCACAGCTACTGGGGCTGGGTTTTCCCGGCGGACCTGCTCTGGAGGAGCTGGCCGCTTCTATGACGGAATCCCCCCTGACTGGCCAGAAACTTAGCCTGAAGGTTGGCCGGCCCAAGCCAGGGAAAGCCGACGGGGCTGGTCGCCCAGGGCAGCTGCCCGACTCTGGCTCTGATGAAGACGGGCGTTGTTGGATCAGCTTCAGCGGCCCCGCCAGCCAGGTGGAGCGGTGGGTGCAGGCTGGATCCTACCGGGCGGCGGAGATCGCCGGGGCGGTGCAACGCTGCCTGGAGGACGGCCTGGGGCAGCTTCTCCAGGCCGGCCTGCAACGTTATCCCGGCTGGCCGATATGGGTGGCGGGCGGGGTGGCAGCGAATCAAGGAGTCCGCCGGCGACTGTCGGCGGTGGCGGCGTCCGCCCAGCCACCGGTCGATATCCAGTTTGCTCGTCCGGAGCGCAGCAGCGACAACGCGATTGGCCTCGCCTATGCTGCCTGGCTCTTAGACCACAGAACGGGCGCGATGGCTGGGGAGCCGGCCTGAGGCAACGGCGGGAAGAGAGGACGCCGTACGTCGTACATCGGGTAACCTGCCACCACCGGCTGGCAGATCGCCTGCGAGCGGCAGGGCAGAAAGGAGAGACGCCGTGGCCGAGAGTTTGGCTCACTTCTGGCAGCTGCCGACGGCTCCTGACCCGGGTACCCCCATCTGGTCCGTGGGAGAGCTCACGCAGCAGATCAAAGAACGAATCGAAGGGTACCCACCGTTCCAGGGGCTATGGGTCAAAGGCGAGATCTCCAACTTCAAGCATCATACCTCCGGTCACCTTTACTTTACCCTCAAAGATCAGACCGCCGCTTTACGTTGTGTGCTCTTTCGCAGCCGGGCAGCCCGGGTCAGCTTTAATCCGGGCAATGGCCAGCAGGTGCTCGCCTTCGGTTCACTCGCGGTTTACGCTGCCGGGGGCGAGTATGAACTCCTCGTCGACGTTCTTCTACCCGCCGGAGTGGGGGAGTATTATCTTCGATTCGAAGCGCTCAAGCGCAAGTTGGAGGCGGAGGGGCTGTTCGCAGCGGAGCGGAAGCGGCCGCTGCCAGCCTTTCCGCGACGGGTCGGAGTGGTGACCTCGCCGACGGGGGCGGCGGTACGGGACATCTGCACGGTGATTGGCCGGCGAGCTGCTCACGTGCAGATCTTTCTCTCCCCCGCACTGGTTCAGGGGGAGCAAGCACCGGCCTCTTTAATTGCTGCCCTGCAGCGGCTGTTGCCGTGGCGGCCCGACGTCGTGATCATTGGTCGGGGCGGTGGTTCCCTGGAAGACCTGGCCGCTTTCAACGACGAGGGGCTGGCGAGGGCTATTGCCACCTACCCTGTGCCCATAATCTCTGCGGTGGGGCACGAGACCGACTACACCATCGCCGACTTCGTGGCGGACCGGCGGGCACCGACCCCGTCTGCCGGGGCAGAGTTGGCTGTTCCTGACACCCGTGAACTGCGGGTCCGGCTTGAGCAGTTGCGCCGCCGGCTGCGTGCGACGCTGGTCAGCGGGGTGCAGCGCCGCCAGGCGCAACTGGACGGTTGGCTGCGCCACAGCTGGTGGCGGCGGCCACAGGATCTGGTGGAACTGCGGCGTCAGCGTCTGGACAGTGTGTGGATACCCGCCCAGACCCGGTGGTTGCAACAACTGGAGATGCTTCGCCAAACCCTGCAAGAACGTGTTGCCCAGCTCGACAGTCTCAACCCCCTGGCGGTGCTGCGGCGCGGGTACGCCCTTTGTCTGGGCGAGGACGGGCAGGTCTTACGGCAAGTGGGACAAGCCCGGGTGGGCGAGGCGGTACGGGTTCAGGTGGAAGATGGGCAGCTACACTGCGAAGTGCGGGCGGTTCACCGGAGAGAGTCCGAGGTAGACCCGGAGGTTGCGGCGGCGCGGGCGTGGCTGGCGCGCAGGGAACGGGAGGAAACGGAGGGGTAGCGGTGAGCAGAGCAAAAAAGCAGGAAGAGCAGGAGAAGCAGGAAAAGCCGGAACCCACCTTCGAGCAGGCCATGGCCGAACTGGAACAGGTCGTAGGCCAGCTGGAAAGTGGCCAGGCTAGCCTCCAGGAGTCGCTCCGGCTGTTCGCGCGGGGGGTGGAGCTGGTGCGGATCTGCCAGCGGCAGCTGGATGCGGCCTCGCAGCAGGTGCAACAGCTACTGACCCAGGAGGACGGAACGGTGACGGCCGTTCCCTTCGATCCGGCCAGTGCGGGGGGGAATGCTCCATCATGAACGAGTGCTGGACGGTTTGGCAGCAACAGGTAGAAGAGGCGGTGGACCGCCTCGTGCCGGTGGATGCGTACCCGCCCCGTCTCTGGCAGGCGATGCGGTACACGGCGGTGGGCGGAGGGAAGCGCTTGCGGGGTAGCCTGGTATTGGCGTCTTGTGCCATCATCAGGGGCACGGAGACAGGAGACCAGGCGCAGGCGCTGCCTGCCGCGGTGGCCGTAGAGCTGGTCCATGCCTACTCACTCATCCACGATGATCTACCGCTCATGGACGATGACGACTGGCGGCGTGGGAAACCCACGAACCACAAGGTGTTTGGTCCGGCCATGGCTTTGCTGGCGGGGGACGGGTTGCTGGCCCGAGCGTTTGAAGTTTTGACCATGCCCCTGAGGGAAGTCAATCCGTCGGCAGACCGTTCGTCGTCAGGGGCCGCCGACCCGAGGGCGGAGGTGGAGTTGCAGTGGGCCTGGGTGCGGGAGCTGAGCCAGGCGGCAGGGCCGTCGGCTCTGGTGGGCGGGCAGGCAATGGATTGGCTGTTGGAGCAGGAAGGGGCGACGCTGCCTGCAGACGAACGGGCGGGAGCGTTGGAGTACGTTCACCGTCACAAGACCGGCGCGTTGATTCGAGCCAGCGTGCGGATGGGGGCACTGGCAGGTTTGCCGCCGGAACAGCGACGCAAGGCGGATGAGGACGAAACCATGGTCCGCCTGACCGTCTACGGGGCGGAACTGGGACTTGCCTTTCAAATCACCGATGATCTCCTCGACGAGGTGGGCAGACCGGAGCAAACGGGCAAAGGCGTGGGGCGGGACCGGGCCCGGGGCAAGGTCACCTACGTATCCATCTACGGCCTGGAGGCGGCCCAGCAGGCCGCGGCGCGCGCCCTGGCGCGGGCGCAGGAGGCGGTTCAGCCGCTGGGAAAGCGGGCGCAGCCCCTGGTGGAGTTGGCTCAAGGTTTGCTGGCAAGGCGCAAGTAATGCTATAATATTCTGGCGCTGACGGCTGACGCAGTATCCTAGTCAGCAACACCTCGTCGAAGACGGGCCTAAAAATCCGTTGTAGGCACAGCGATGAAGTCCCTGGCGGTGGCTGGAGACGCCCAGTCTCGGGCTGCTGCTGGGGGTTAAGAAGAGCAGGGCGACCCGCAATGGCATGCGGGCGTGGACCCTCTCTTCGCGGAGGCCCACGGCTGTGGCCGGGTGAACGGTGACGGCGTGGGGGAGAACCTGCATTCGGTTGGACACCCTGCCAGCGGCGCAAGCCGGGACGGCGGTAGAGGGGCCAGGTGGGTGCAGCGTAGCCGGTCTTGCGTGGTTCAGCGGGAAAAGGGGTATCCAGCCTGTTCGTTCTGGTCAAGGCTGCTGCCCTTGGAAAGCTGAGCTGCAAAAGAGACTAGACGAAGTGGCGCTGTTGAGGAAAACTCCTAGGCTGTTCTGGCATAGAGGGATCCGGGGATTGCGGTGTGGACTGAGTGGTAATCCAGCCATGTCGATGGCAACACGGCATAGTGGCCGGAAAGGGGAAACCGCCGGGCCGGCGACGGTACGGAAGGCTGCTGGGAAAACCTGCTGGACCTAAGCCACAATGTTTACCCGGTCTCCTGTCAGCCGCGGACGCTCGTGTTTCACGAGCGTCTTTTTTTGCAGCTGAAGAAACGAGAGATAAAGGTCATTTGGAGGCTCGACACGGACGTTACACCATCACTCCGGATGGAGGTGGGCAGGGAGAAGAATGAAGGCAGCCTGGTGGAGAAGTCTAGTCATCGGGGGTCTGTCGTTTGGGATTTCGATCGGTCTGGGGCTAGTCTCACAGAAGGTGGCGTCCCAGCTCACGCTATGGTTGGCCATCACCTTTTTGCTATTGCTGGTAGCTGCAGGAATCCTCTTCGACGTGCTGGGAGTAGCTACGGCGGCAGCTCACGAGCGGCCATTCCATGCCCTCGCTTCTGACCGGGTGGCAGGAGCGGCGCAAGCGATTCGCCTGTTGCGCCAGGCGGACCTGGTCACTACCGTGACGAACGACATGATCGGTGATATTTTGGGGACGCTGGCTGGAGCCATGGGGGCGGGGCTGGTCTTTCAGCTGGTGCGGCGGGGCGTCGTCACCAACGAGGAATTGCTGGCCACCGTGGTGGTGGCGATGACCGCCGGGTTGAGTGTGGGCGGGAAGTCGTTTTTCAAAGGATTTGCCCTCGGCCACGCGCAAGAGATCGTCCTGGTTGCCGGGCGGGTGCTGGCATTTTCCGAGCGACTGATGGGTCGTCCCCTTTTGCCCGCGCCGGCGGCACGGCGCAAAGAGTCCCGGCGCTGACCTGTATTGGAGTGGAAACCCAGGGGGGATGTGCAGGTGCGACTATTGGATCGAATTGACAGACCCCAGGATCTGCGTGCCTTATCGATGCAGCAGCTAGAGCAACTGGCGACGGAATTGCGGCAAACGATCATCGATACGGTCTCCCGCAGGGGAGGGCATTTGGCCCCGAATTTGGGCGTAGTCGAGTTGACGCTGGCCCTCCACTCGGTGCTGGACTTGCCCAGGGATCGTCTGATCTGGGACGTGGGCCATCAGGCATACGCCCACAAGCTATTGACCGGTCGGCGCGACCGGTTTGACAGCTTGCGGCAACGTCACGGTATCAGCGGCTACCCTCGTCGTTGCGAAAGCCCGTATGATTGTTTTGGTACAGGGCACGCCAGCACAGCGATTTCGGCGGCGGTAGGCATGGCGGTCGCCCGGGACTTGCAGGGAGAGGACTACAACGTCGTTGCCGTTGTCGGTGATGGGGCACTCACCGGCGGGATGGCGTACGAGGCGCTCAACCACGCCGGCCACCTGCGGACGCGGCTGGTGATCGTGCTCAACGACAACAAGATGTCCATCTCGCCCAACGTCGGAGCTATCTCTCATTACCTCAACCGGTTGCGCTTGGCCCGCCACTACACCAGGGCTAAAGGCGACCTGCTGGCCGTAGCTCGCCACGTTCCGGGGGGCGTGCGGGCGTACGCTTTGGCCGAGCGTGTCAAAGGATCCGTAAAGCATCTACTTCTTCCAGGCGGGCTTTTCGAAGAGATGGGTTTCACCTACTTTGGCCCCCTGGACGGGCACAACCTCGGTCAGTTGCAAGAGGTGCTACGTGAGGTCATCCGTCAGCCGGGGCCGGTGCTGGTCCATGTCGTAACGAAAAAGGGGAAGGGTTACCTCCCCGCTGAAGAGGACCCGGCGCACTTTCACGGCACCTCGGCCTTCGATCCCGCCAACGGCCGACCTCTGGTGCCGGCTACCCCTTCACCATCGCCTGCCCGGGTCGCCCTCCCTCTTCCTACCTACTCGGAGGTATTTGCCGAGACCCTGATTCGGTTGGCGGCCGGCGATCCGCGAGTGGTAGCCATCACCGCCGCCATGCCGGAAGGCACCGGCCTGGACCGTTTTGCCCGGGTTTACCCACGGCGCTTTTTTGATGTGGGAATTGCCGAAGCCCACGCGGTCACCTTTGCGGCCGGTCTGGCCACGGCCGGCATGCGCCCGGTGGCGGCCATCTACTCCACCTTCTTGCAGCGGGCCTACGACCAGATCATCCATGATGTTGCTCTGCAAAAGCTGCCTGTACTGTTTTGTTTGGACCGCGCGGGATTGGTCGGGGAAGATGGAGCCACCCACCAGGGAGTCTTCGACCTCGCTTACCTGCGAATCATTCCCAACATGGTGGTAGCAGCCCCGGCGGACGGGCGGGAACTGCAGGGACTGTTACGGACTGCCTTGAAGCTAGATGGTCCGATGGCGATCCGCTATCCGAAGGGGGCGGTGCCGGCACCATGGCCCGAAGATGCGTACTCCCCTGACAGGTTGCCCGAACCGTTGCCCGTGGGACGCGCCCAGGTCCGTCGTAATGGCCAGGACGTCGCTTTGTTGGCCTTAGGTCCAATGGTGGCCAGGGCGGAGCAGGCTGCCGAACGATTGGCTGCAGCTGGCATCCGTGCCGCCGTGGTCAACATGCGCTTCGTCAAACCTCTTGATGAGGAGCTGCTGCATGAGATGGCTTGCTCGCTACCGGCGCTGGTGACCATCGAAGAAGGCGTGACGGCGGGCGGGTTGGGCAGTGCCGTGATCGAGTGGCTCCAGCTGGCAGGACTGCGTCGCCCGGTGAGCTGCCTGGGAGTTCCCGATCGTTTCATTGAACACGCCACGCAGGAGCAGCAGCGGGAGGAGGTTGGGCTGACCGTCGACTCGATTGTCGCCGCAGTACACCAGCTGCTGGCGGGGTTACCGCCGGAGGATCGTGATGGTCAGTTGCGCCGTGGTCGAGAAAGCGGAGCGCACAACCCCCGTCTGGATCTGGTCCGTTCACCGGAGACGGCTGCCGGGAAGGTGGTCCCACTTCCCCGGCATACTGGGCAGGTAGGGTAAGCGATGACACGTCCAACCCGGCAGCGGCTGGATATAGCTTTGGTGGAAGCAGGCCTGGCGCCAAGCCGGGAACAAGCCCGCCGCCTGATCATGGCCGGCCAGGTGCGGGTGAACGGCCAGCCGGTCGACAAGCCCGGGCAGGCAGTGGCAGTCGACGCCCAACTCGAGGTGGTGGGGGAGCGCAACCCTTTTGTCAGCCGGGGCGGGATCAAGCTGGAGGCTGCGTTACAAGCATTTCCCGTCGACCCGGCCGGCCGGGTGGCCCTGGATGTAGGGGCGTCTACCGGCGGGTTCACCGACTGCCTGCTGCAGCGCGGCGCAAAAAAGGTCTACGCCGTCGACGTGGGCTATGGGCAGTTCGCCTGGAAACTGCGGCGAGATCCCCGGGTTGAGCTCTGGGAGCGGACCAACATTCGCTATGTCACACCGGAGCGGTTCGGCACAGAGCGACCGGAGCTGGCGGTGGTCGACGTCAGCTTCATTTCGCTGGAGCTGGTGTTGCCGGTTCTCTTTGCCTTCCTACCACCAGGGGCTCCGGTTGTCGCTTTGATCAAGCCGCAGTTTGAAGCAGGCCCGAGCAAGGTGGGCAAGCACGGAGTGGTCCGGGACCCCCAGGTTCACTTGGAGGTGCTCACGCGGCTGGGACGCAAAGCGCAGGAAGATGGGTACCAGCTGCGAGGACTGATTCCGTCGCCAATCCGCGGCCCGGAAGGCAATATCGAGTTTTTGGCCTGGCTGGTCCGTAACGGCTTGCCGCCCGGGGGAACTGTCCAGGGCAGCAAGGCGCAAGCAGGCGGCTCTTGTGCACCAGCCGGCGCAGGCCTGAGCCTGGCCGAGTGGCAGCAACTGGCGTCGCAGGTGGTGGCGCAAGCCCAGGTACAAGAGGAACAGGCCCGGCGTCAGCGAATGACCCCGCAGGTCAGGTCGCCCTCGTCAGATCCGCTCACCGATTCCAACAACAACAGGATTTAACCTTGTCTCAGCCGAAGAGGGGAGACATCACAAGAAGCGGGTATGCGGCCTCAAGAGGCCAGGACGAGGCGAATTGCACTCCGAGGACATGGTGGAACGTCGAACTAGGAGGATGGCAGGTGACGATCACGTCTGTGGGACTGTGGCCCCATACGGGCAAGCCGGCCGCGATGGAGTTGGCGGCCGTGCTCTCGCAGCGTTTGCGCGCTCGCGGGGTGGCGGTTTGGCTCTGCCATGAGGAAATGTCGCCGCACACGGACGCCCGTTCAGGAGGTACGAAGCAGGGCCAGCAGCGACTCGAAGAAGCGGTTCCCCAGACTACGGGCATTTGTCGTCCGGAACAGCTGGGGCAGCATGTACAGCTATTGATTGTACTCGGGGGGGATGGGGCACTGCTGGCGGCAGCCCGGGCGGTGGCAGCCACTGGCCTACCTGTGCTGGGGGTCAATGTAGGTCACCTGGGGTTTCTTACTGAGCTGGAAGCGGCGGAAGCGGTGGAGGAGGCCACGTGGGACCGGCTGTTACGCGGAGAGTTCGAGCTGGACCCCCGCCTCATGCTGGCGGCAGAGGTTCGCCGGGCGGGAACGGTCGTGGCTCGGCACATTGCCCTCAACGACGTGGTGATCACCCGCACCACCTTTGCCCGCATGATCCACCTGGAAACTTACGTGGCGGGCGAGCCAGTGGTCCGCTTTCTTGCCGACGGCATGATCGTGGCCACTCCCACGGGGTCGACGGCCTACTCGTTGTCCGCCGGCGGTCCCATCGTCAGCCCACGGGTGGAAGCCATTCTGGTGACGCCCATCTGCCCTCATACCCTGGCGACCCGGTCGATTCTGGTGCCACCCGGCGAGGAAGTGCATATTGGCCTGCAGGCACGGGCGGAGGGGGTCATGCTGACGGTCGACGGCCAGATTGGGACCGAGCTCCAATCCGGGGATCGGGTCGTGGTCGAGGTTGCACCCTATCGGGCACAGCTGGTGCGCTTGCGCCGGCGTAGCTTTTACTCCCTGCTGAGTAGCCGGCTGCAGCGGGGGCAGGGTGAGTGGTAGACGAGACACGAGTCGAGCCCCCCGGAACGTGGCCACGGCTACTGGTTGCGGCGACGGGCGAAGCTGGGGGAGGGGGCGGAGGCGACACCATGGAGATGGGGTTGGATCGCATGAAAGAGAAGCGGCAGGCAGCGATCTTGCGAATCGTACGCGAGCAGGCGGTGGAGACCCAGCAGCAACTGGCGCAGCGATTGCGCGAAGAGGGGATCGAGGTCACCCAGGCCACGGTCTCCCGGGACATCAAAGAACTTCGTTTGGTGAAAATCCTCACCGGCGACGGCCGCTATCGTTACAGTGCTCCTCCCAACCGCAATGCCGGCGACGAGTGGCAGAGGGCCTGCCGGGCCTTTCGGGAGTATGTGATCGGACAGGTCTGGACGGGCAACCTGATCATCTTGCAGTGCTTGTCGGGCACGGCTCCGGCGATCTCGCAAGCGCTGGACGATCTGCACTGGCCCGAGGTGGTCGCCACGCTCGCGGGAGACAACGTCGTCCTGGTTATTCTCCGTTCTCGGGAGGATGCCGTCACGCCGGGAGACGAACCGGACTGGGAGCCCATGCGTTCGACGTACCGGCGACTCCAGCAAATGCGGGAAGGGCAGGCAACGCCTCCGCTGTCCACTTCCGCTCACTAGCCGGTTTACTGTAGCTCGGAAGCTCTTTCCTCAGAAGGGGGGAAGCCGACTCCACTCGCCATGCTGACCGAACTGCACATTGAGGACTTTGCCCTCATCGGCGATCTGACGGTTCGGTTCGGTCCAGGAATCACCGTTTTGACGGGCGAAACCGGTGCGGGCAAGTCCATCATCATCGACGCGTTGTTGTTGGCCCTGGGCAACCGTGCCAGTGCGGACCAGATCCGGACAGGGGCGTCCCGCTCGGCGGTAGAGGCGGTTTTCATTCTGGAACCCGGTTCCGCCCCCGTTCAGCTCCTGCGCCAGCTGGAGCTCCTCGACGAAGAGCAGCCTGACCAGCTGATTCTCGCCCGGGAGGTGCACCGGAACGGCCGCCACCGCTGCCGGGTCAATGGGCGGCTGGTAGGGCTGTCCGTCCTGGCGGAGATAGGCCAGACGCTGGTGGATTGGTTGGGACAGAACGAACACCAATCTCTGCTGCGCCGGGAGCGCCACCAGGCGTTGCTGGACCGTTTTGCCGGGCCAGCGGCGGTGGAGTTGGCGGCCCAGGTCGAAGCCAGCTACCTGCGCTGGCAGGAGCTGCAGAGCCAGCTCCGCCAGGTGGCGCAAGATCACACCGATCATCAGCATTTGGCGGAACGTCTCGCCCACGAGATGCAGGAGATCGACCAGGCGGCCATCGCTCCGGGAGAAGAGGAGGAGCTGGCCGCTGAGGAACAACGTCTACGGCACGCTGCCCAGCTGGTCGAGGCGAGCCGGCGGGCGTATCAGCTGCTGTATGAGCAAGAGGCGGCCGCCGAGGGTGAACTGCCAGCAGCGGTGGATCTCGTCGGCCAGGCGGTTCAAGTGCTCAATGAGGCGGTGCGGATCGATCCGGCGCTCCAGGCCCCGCTCCAGCTAGTTCTTTCCGCTCAGGCAGAGCTAGGCGAGGCAGCGCACCAGCTCCGCCGCTACCAGCAGCAGATTGTCCTCGATCCCCAGCGCCTGGAAGAGGTCAGCCAGCGCCTGGACCTGATTCGCCGCCTGTTACGCAAGTATGGCGGTAGTCTGGCCGCCCTGCAGCAGTACCGGCGGCAGGCAGAAGAGCAGTGGAATAACCTGGTTCACCGGGATGAACGCCGGGAGGAGCTAGGCCGCCAGGCAGAGGCGGCGCTGGCTCACTGGCGGGAGTTGGCCGCCCAGCTCAGCCGCTTGCGGCGGGAGGCGGTGGCCCGGCTGGGGGCGGTGTTACCAGGGGAGCTGCAGGCGCTGGCTCTTCCCCACGCTCGGATCGAAGCCCAGCTGACGCCACTCGCCGACCCTTCCCCGCGCGGCGCCGAACAAGTGGAATTCTACTTATCTGCCAACCCGGGACAACCACTGCAGCCGCTGGCTCGAGTCGCGTCCGGTGGTGAACTCAGCCGGGTCAGCCTGGCCTTGAAGACCGTGCTGCTGGGAGCGGATGATGTGGCCACGCTGGTCTTCGATGAAGTGGAGGCCGGGGTAGGCGGGCGCGCCCTGCTGCAGTTGGCGGAACGGCTACTCCGCCTAGCCTGTCACCACCAGGTTCTGTGCGTGACCCACGCTCCCGTCCTGGCCGCCTGGGCCGACCAGCAGATCCGGGTCGACAAGCAAGTCGTCGACGGTCAAACCCAGGTGGTTTGCCAGCCGGTGAACGGGCCCGACCGCCTGGCAGAGCTGGTGCGAATGCTGGGAGCCGAAGACACGGGCCGCGAGCCGGCTCGCCAATATGCCGAGCGCCTCCTTCAGGAAGGGGCGCGACGGCGGCAAGCGTTCCAGGCAGCGCATTCCCAGCCGGCGTGATGCGCCGGCGCGAATCCCCCGCTCTGACCAGTGATGTCCGCGATCTCTACTCTTCGCCCTGGCCGGGCAAAATCCGTTGGTAAATCCTACCCATATTCGTTGTAGCCCCTGCGCATGCTACCTCCCGAATCGTGCTCCCGCTCCGCTGGGAGCGGACAGGGAGGAGGGCGGGCATGCCAACGCGAACCTGGAGACCCGCGAAGTGGGTTTTACCTCTTCTCGTGCTTTTCCTGGCTATGGCTACCGCCTGGGGTACGGCGGTGGGCCAATGGCCCGCTCGGCTCCGGATTGCCCCGGGTGAGCAGCTTCCTCAACCAGGTTTTCCGTTCCGGTTTGGCACTCCTCGAGCACTGGCTGGCGATGGCGACGATGCTGCCATCGCGGCTGAGCCCCGCCCGGCGGACGGGCGCACCAGCCCGGCGCAAACGCAGGTTGGGTGGCGGCTGCCAGTTCAGCTGGGCCCGTGGACTGTCCGCAGCCTCGACCTCGACATCGTGGAACGAAAGGTCGTGCCCGGCGGTGACTCGATCGGGGTGTTACTGTCCGATGAAGGCTTGCTGGTCGCGGGGGTGCAGACGCTCACCACCAGTGATGGCCAGCGCCTGGCGCCGTCTCGGGAGGCTGGCTTGCGGCCGGGGGATCTGCTGCTCCGGGTGAACGGCAAGCCGGTCAGCGTTCCTGCCGATGTGTCAATCCTGGTCGAAGGAATGGCTGAGCGAGGCGAGCCAGTCCAACTTGAAATCCGCCGGGGCGATCAGATTCTTACGCTGCCTGTGAAACCTGTGCCCGTGTCGTTACCCCGCCCGGGTGGGGGAGTGCACACCGTGCACATGATCGGCCTGTTGCTGCAAGACCCTGTAGCCGGGGTGGGTACGCTCTCTTTTTATGATCCTGAAACCGGTGTGTACGGCGCTCTGGGCCACCAGGTGCTGGACGGCCAGGGAGAACCGGCCCGCATGGCGGCGGGCCGTATTGTTTCGGCCTATATCTCCAGTATCGAACCGGGATGGAAGGGTATGCCTGGCGAGAAGGTCGGCGTGTTTCATGATCGCCAGTTACCGCTAGGAACGATCGATAGGAATACTCGTTTCGGGATCTTTGGCCGGCTGCTATTGGGCTCTGGGACGCCTGCGGCAACTCCCGGAACCCAACCGGTGCCCGCCGGCACAGCCCCGGCCAGCGGCGCGGAAGCGGGCGGCCCGAGCCCTGAACCTGGCTCCATCGCGGCGAACGAAACCGACGTAACCAGGCGCCCGCCCATTCCGGTGGCCCTAGCCCACCAGGTCGTCGCAGGCCCAGCCCAGCTGCTCACGGTCTTGCACGGGCGCAAAGTGGAAGCGTTCGATGTGCTGATCGAAAAGGTGGTGCCCCAGCGGCGTCCAGCGGACAAGGGACTGGTGATACGGGTCACAGACCCACGTCTGCTGGCAGAGACCGGAGGTATTGTTCAGGGGATGTCTGGAAGTCCAGTGATACAGCAGGGAAGATTGGTAGCAATTGTAACCCACGTCTTCGTGAACGACCCGGCCAGAGGGTATGGCATTTTGGCGGAATGGATGCTGGAGGAGGCGGGGTTGTGGAGGAACAGGGGCACTTCTGGCCCCAGCGAACGCCAGATCGACGAGCAGGAGACTCCGGTGCAGCAGCCCCTGTCACACCCGCCGGCGGCCGGCCCGGCTCCCCGCGTCGAATCAGGCCAGGATTACTCGGAAAGCCTCGACAGGAGAGCCGCTTGAACCGGCCGAACCCACCCGATGCCAGCCAGCCGGCCCATAATATCTACCAAATATGGGAGGCGATGACGTGATCCTGGGACAGCTCAGCAACGCTTCAGTCCTTCCCCGCGTTCCGGGCCGGGGCGGGGGGAACCGCACCACCCGGTCTGGGGGACGAAAAATCCGCCTTCTGGTGGCCGATCCTGACCAGCAATTCGCGGATCGACTGGAACAGACACTTCGCCACTCCGCTATTCCCGGGCGACCTTCCCTTGAGTTGGTAGCTTCCTGCCAGGATGGTTTCTCTGTGTTGAAATGGCTGGATGAGGCGGCCCCGGACGTCTTGTTGCTGGATCTGGTTCTCGGCCAACTGGATGGCCTGTCGGTGCTGGACCGCTTGCATCGTCGTGCGCTGCTACCGGGATTCAAAGTGATCGTTCATACCAGCCTTTACGACGATGCCTTGGTCGCCCGGTGCCTCCTTGAATTGGGCGTGTCGTATTACGTCGTGAAGCCATTTTCTCTGGCGGTGCTCCTGAAACGCATCGTGGAGGTGGCCGAGGAGCACTTACGCTTTGGCGACGGGATGTTTCCCCCTGCGCACCGGCTTGAGCAGGCCGCCTCGGAACAGCTGATCGCACTGGGAGTACCGCCCCACTATAAGGGGTACCAATACCTGCGGGAAGCGATTTGTGTGGCGGTGGCCGACCCGGCGCTGCTGTCCCCCATTACCAAACGCCTGTATCCTTTGGTGGCCCGGCGTTACCAAGCCAGCGTGGATCGGGTGGAACGCTCCATGCGGCATGCGATTGAAATGGCCTGGACCCGAGGGAACTTGAACCTGTTGCAGTCCCTCTTTGCTTACCATATCAAACAGGATCTGGGGCGACCCTCCAACTCCCTGTTTATTGCCCGCATAGCGGACAAGATCCGGCTGGAGGCAGGTGGCAACCGGCGATGACCCGGGGGCCCGCCCGTCTTGGACGCAAGACCAAAGAGCTTACGACCCGCCTACGACCGGGAGATCTGGCGGTCATCGACCATGCCGATCTGGATGAGGTGGCGGCGGATGCCCTGGTACGGGCTGGGGTGGCGGCAGTCATCAACGTCCGTCCCTTCCTGACAGGACGATTTCCTCATCGAGGTCCCGAGATCCTGCTCCAGGCAGGAGTGATGCTGGTTGAAGGGGTCGACCCCGAGATCTTTTCCAGGGTGAACGACGGCGAGGAGCTCTCCATCGATGAGCGGGGAAACCTGGCCTGTTCCGATCGACTGGTTGGGCAGGGAGGCTTCCTCACCCTGGAGTTGGCCAAGGAAAGGCGCAAGCGTGCCGAGGAGCACGTTCAACCGGAGCTGGAACGGTTTGTTAGTAACACGTTGGCCTACGCCGCCCGGGAGAAGGAACAACTGCTAGGGCGGCTGAACCTGCCCGATTTACCCGTGAAGTTTGCGAACAAACAGGTCGTGGTAACCGTCCGCGGCCCTTCGTATCGGGAAGATCTGCAGGCGCTACAGCCGTTTTTGCGGGAGACCAGCCCCCTGCTGGTTGCCGTGGATGGGGGAGCCGACGCTTTACGGGACATCGGCTTGCAGCCCGACCTGATCGTGGGTGACATGGACTCGGTGAGCGACGCGACGCTCAAAGAGTGTCACTGCCTGGTGATCCACGCATACCCCGATGGGCGGGCTCCCGGCTTGGCCCGTATCGAGAAACTAGGGCTGCGGGAGCGGGCCACGGTCATTCCGTTGCCAGGCACCAGCGAAGACCTGGCGCTGCTTTTGGCCTACGAGAAGGGGGCGTCGCTGCTGGTGCTTGTAGGAGGTCATAGCAACCTGGTGGACTTCCTGGAAAAGGGCCGGCCTGGCATGGCCAGCACGCTCTTGACCCGGTTGAAGGTAGGGCCTCGCCTGGTGGATGCCCGGGGAGTGAGCGCTCTATATCGATCATCCGGGCAGAATAAACGAGGGACCTTGTGGGTGCTGCTGGCGGCAGCGGTACCCATCTGGCTCCTGGCTTTACTGGCTGCCCCCTGGAACCACCTAGGACGTTTCCTTCGGATATGGGTCAGTTGGCGTTTCGGAGGATGACGCCGGGGCAGGCCAGGTTTGGGTCAAGGGGGCCGGCTCATCATGTGGATCGAGGAGCGCTGGCACATCGCTTCGCTGGTGGCGATCTTTTTGGCGTTGGGCCTGGGCATCATGGTGGGCGTGGCGATTAGCCAGAGTCCCGCCGTCATCGACAAACAAGGAGAAGCCTTGCGCCACCTCTCGGTGGAGGTGGCCGAGGTCCGGCGGGTGCAGGATGGCCTGACGCGGCGGCTTCACCAGGAACAAATCCGGCGGCAGACAGCCGAGCGGTTCACCCGGGAACTGGCTGCCTGGGCTATGATGGGCCGGTTGACGGGGCGGCCGGTCTGCGTGGTGTATGCCAGCCCGCAGGCGGAGGCAGCGGCGGCCTCCTTGCGGCAAGCGCTGCCCATCGCCGGGGTGCCGGACTGGAATGAAATTGTGTTAGACGAGGGAAATCCGCAGGTTCCCTGGAAGGTCATTCAGCGGCGATCAGCGCCAGTGGGGGCTTCCGGCTCACGGGCCTCGGCCGGGACGACCGTTCTTGGCGAGACTCCGCCGTCTGCAGCGGAGTCGCCATTGTCGGAATTGCCCAGGTCAGGCTCGGGTTGGGCAAGCTTGAGCCTGCAACTCCGCTTGCTTCTGGAGGGTCCACGTTCATTTCAAACTGAACCAGCACCCGGAGGGGGGCTCACGGATTCTGCCAGGGGCCCGACGGGCCGGCCCCAACCGCCGGGTCAAGTTTCCGCCGGACCCCAGCCACCGGATGAACTTCCAGGCGGCGTCTCTCCTCCACCCGCGCCCCCTCGCAACGACCCGGCTCCGGTCGTCGTTGTGGTAGCCACCGGAGCCCCGGATGACAGCAGCAAGAGTCGTCTGGTTTTTCACCGCCGCCTGTTGGCGGAGCTGGCCCGGGCCTCGCCCCAGCAGCCGGTCCGGTTGGGGCTGGCCGTGCTCGACGCGGCAGCAGGGGAACCGAATCCGCCAGATTCGACTGATCCGGCAGAGGGAACGGGGGCGCAGCCCCTGCCAGGACATCCGGCAGCTGTTGAACCAGGCACAGGAGCGGGCAAAAGCAGGGGCGGAGATGGGGTGATCTGGCTTTATACGCAAAAGGGGGCGCTGGTGGTTGACGGGGTTCAAGAGGTAGCGCCGCTCGCAGCCCTGGTTACCGGTCTCAGCCTGCCGGGTTTGGCCGGGGTCTACGGGTTACTCCCTGACGGGCCTCTGATGCCGGCCATTCCGGCGGTGGTGGGCCAGCAGGTAGAAAAAGAGGGCGCCGATGGGTGAAGTGGTGGCCATCATACCAGCGTTCAACGAGGAAGAACGGGTCGCTGCTACCGTAACTGCCTTGCGATCCATTCCGGCCGTTACCCGTGTTTGCGTGGTCGACGATGGTTCTGGGGACGAGACGGCGGCCCGGGCGGAGCGGGCAGGGGCAGTCGTGTTGCGACTGCCGTGCAACCAGGGCAAAGCGGCGGCGCTCGCGGCTGGGGTATCACAGACCCAGGGTGATCTTTTGCTGTTTGCCGATGCCGACCTGGGGAGTTCCGCCGGGCGGCTGGGGGTTTTGATTTCGCTGGTACAAGCTGGACAGGCGGATATGGCGATTGCCCACTTTTTGCCTGCCGTGTCCCAGCGGCGGGGGGGAGGCATGGGTTGGGCGAAGGGAATGGCCGCCCGGGCCATTCACCAGTTGACCGGCTGGCAACCTCGCTCACCTCTTTCCGGACAACGGGCGCTGCGCCGTACCCTCTGGCAGGAGGTACAGCCGCTGCCGGCTGGATTCGGAGTCGAGGTGGCGTTGACCATTCGAGCCTTACAAAGGGGATTTCGGGTAGTGGAGGTACCGGTGGAGCTGGAACACCGCGTCACCGGGTGGGGATGGCGGGACGTGGTACACCGGGGACGCCAGTGGTGGGCGATCTGGCGTGCGGTGCAAAGCTGCCGCCGGGAAGCGGGGAGGGTCCGCCCGGCGCAGCCAGCTCAAATAGGGCGAGCAAGCCAGGCGGACAGGGAGACGTTGGGCCAGGCAGATGAGGGGGAACGGTGAGCGAGATGGTGTTTGGCCTGCTCCTGCTCCTGATCTGGACGGCTCTGGCCGCTTGGGGGCTAACCCCCCTTCTGGCCAGTACCCTGGCCCAAGGGGGTCTGGTGCGAAGCAACTACCAAGAGCGCCAGTTGCCCGTCGCCGTGGGGCTGGCATTTCTGCTCCCGGCTCTGGTCTCTGCCGCCCTGGCCTCCGGTGTGGGCTGGATCGATCGCCGGCTGGCTTCCACCTGGATCGCGGCCTCCCTGGGAATGGCTCTGGTCGGATTGCTGGATGATGCAGCGGGCAACCACCTGGACCGAGGCTGGCGGGGCCACCTGCGGGCCTGGCACAAGGAAGGCCGGCTGTCTACCGGGCTCCTCAAAGCGGCGGTAGGAGGGCTGGTGGGATTGTGGGTGGCCGGAGGGTGGCCAGTGGATACAAGGTTCTCCCTTTGGGGGTTCAGGGGTGGGGCTGGCCAGTTGCCCAGTCGTCTGGTGCTGGCGATGGTGCTGGCTTTGAGCAGCAACACGTTCAACTTGTTGGATCTGCGGCCGGGGCGAGCCGCCAAGGCTTTTTTGGGACTGGCGGGACTGCCCCTGGGCATATCGTTGTTGACCAACCTGGTGACGTGGGCCGCAACCGGGGTGGGCTATCACTCCGTTCCTGGGCTGCCCGGCAGCCTCCTTTCCGGCCCGGCGCTCTGGAACCAGCAGAGTATGTGGTTGCTCGCCGGGGCAGCAGTGGCGCTGGCTGCTTACGCTCCCGGGGACGGGCGTGGCGAATTGATGATGGGGGACAGTGGCGCCAATGTCCTGGGCTTGTGGGCGGGGTGGGTCTGGGCGGCACTACTGCCCAGCTGGAGCTGGTGGCTGGTGGCGTCCCTCTTGGTTTCCTTCCACTGGTATTGTGAACGCCATTCCCTGTCTGATTGGATTGCCCGCCACCCCTTCTGGCGCCGGCTGGACGAATGGGGGCGGTGAACAAGAGGCGGTGGCGAATCGCCGCGTCCCGGGCAGGAGTTGGCCCCACCGACCTCGAATGAATAAAGGAGTGTGGTCAAGCTCTCTCGGGCGAAAGGTGGTCCTGGTTGGCTCAGTCTCTGCTGGAGCAGGAAGCGATCGCTGAGTTCTTCTCCCCCACCGGGCCGTTGGCCCGGCTTTTTGGGTCAGCGTATGAGGCGCGTCCTGCCCAGGTTGAGATGGCCACCCGGGTGGCCCGGCAGTTTCGCCAGGGTGGACAGCTGCTAGTCGAGGCCGGGACAGGTACGGGCAAGTCCCTGGCCTATCTGTTGCCGGCAGCGATCCGGGCCCGCGAAGAGGGCCGTCCGGTGATCATTGCCACCTACACCATCCATTTGCAAGAGCAGCTCATCCACCACGACCTGCCCATCGTGCAGCAAGCGTTGGCACAGTGGCCACGCGCCAGCTATCTGCGCTGGGAGCAGCAGCCAGTCCGGTTTGCGCTAGCCAAGGGCTGGAGCAATTATCTTTGTCGCCTGCAGCTGCAGTTAGCGCAACAGCCGGCCTTATTTGGGGAGATTCTTCCGTTGTCCAGTCTGCTGGATTCGGAGGAGTCCGAGCCGGCCGGGGACGGAGCTGCGGAGATCCCAGAGGCTCTGGGTCGCTGGGCGGCCCAGACCCAGGAGGGCTCTCGTTCCGATCTCAGCCTGCCGTTGCCTGATCCCATCTGGGCGCAGGTTGCAGCTTCGCCCGATTCGTGCCTGCGGGCCCACTGCCCGCACTATGACAACTGCTTCTTCTTCCTGGCCCGCCGCCGGCTGCAACAAGCAGAGCTGATCGTAACCAACCAGCATTTGCTGTTGACGGACGCGGCCATCCGTTCCCTGGGTGAGACGGTGGGCCGGGAAATGTCGATCCTGCCGGAGGTCCGTGAGGTGGTGGTGGATGAGGCGCATCACCTCGAGGAGGTGGCCTCCCAGTGCCTCGGGGAGCAAGTGAGTTCTGGGCGCCTTTTTCGCATTGCTCAACAGGCTCGTGATGCTTCCCAACGGGAGCTAATGGCGGCGATCCGCCGCCTGTTCGACCGGCTGCAAACGCTGTTATTGGCTGCCAGCCCGGCATCCCATTCGTTGCGGATTGATAAAACCAGGCGGTCATCCAGCGACTGGCAGGAGCTAGTTCAGGAGGCAGAAAGTATCCAGATAGGATTCAACCAACTGGTTTCTGCGTTGAGGCAGCGGGCCAGCGAGGCGCGGCAGCTGCTGGAAGACGGAAAGGTGGGTGAGGCAGGAAGCCAGGTCGGTCCGGCAGCTGCCGGCAGGAGAGGCAAGCTGGGCGACGAGACTGACGCCGGGGTGGGAGCGGTAACGGCGCGGGCCGGGGTGGTGACAGCCAACGTTATCCAGAATGCCGATCGAACCCGGCTAGCTCCGTCCACGTCAGAGTTAATGATCCTGTTACAAGTACAGGCCTGGGAGAATGCGGCCCACCAGGCCGAAATGGCTGCGGCCTCACTGGTGGAGTTGATTCGGGCTGATGACCCCGACCAGGTCTTCTGGGTGGAGGGAACGCGAGGGCGGGCAGGGCGGCCTGAGGCTCCCAACGGCGCGGCAGGGGGAGAGGTACGGTTGCATGCCGCTCCCCTGGAAGTGGGGGCGCTGTTGCAGCGCTCCTTCTTCGGAACGACAGCGGCGGTGGTACTCACTTCCGCCACGTTGTCGGTGGGCGGGGAAGGACGGTTTTACGCCCGCCGATGGGGAGTCCCTCGGGCCGACTGGTTGGCTTTGCCGAGCCCGTTTCACTGGCAGGAGCAGGCTTGCCTGGCTGTTCCGACAGACATTGCTGCGCCCGACAGACTGGACGGCCCGGTGCTGGCTGAGCAGACAGCTCGCCTTCTGGCCCCCCTGGTTGCCGGGGTGCAAGGACGTACGCTGGTGCTTTTCACGTCATACGCGCACCTGCAAGCGACCCGGGAGCAGTTGGCTGCCCGCCCGGAGCTATCCGGCTTCACTTGGTTGGCGCAAGGGGAGCGCCCCCGTTCTCAGCTGGTGCAGGCATTCACCCGTGTGGTGGGGCAGAATGCCGTTTTGTTGGCGACCGACAGTTTTTGGGAAGGTTTGGACCTGGCCGGCCCGTTGCTTTCGTGCGTCGTAGTGGCTCGCTTGCCCTTTCCGGTGCCGGATGAGCCGCTGGTGGCCGCTCGTGCGGAGCGGGTGCAACAGGAGGGCGGTTCACCGTTTCGCGATTGGTTCCTGCCGCAGGCGGTTACTCACTTTCGCCAGGGCTGCGGGCGGTTGCTCCGAACGGCGACGGACCGGGGAGCGATCGTAGTCCTCGATCCCCGGCTGGTGCAAAAGCCGTACGGAGCGGTGTTTTGGCGTTCGCTCGGATTGGTGCCCTGGACGGGGCGTTGGGCCGAGCTATTACCCCGAGTGATCGATTTCATCCAAAACAGGGCAGAATAACCGTCAAGTTGGATGCTGCCCAGGCAGCCGTACCATAGTTTGTATTCAAGGAGGAGACGAGATGCCGCCACAACGCACGACCAGCCCACATCTTTTTGTCAGCCTGGTAGTGGCGCTGTCCGCTTTCTGTCTCGTGATGTTCGGGTTGCCTGCAAACCTGTGGACCTGGGCCGGCCGCTCTTCAACAGCTGCTGCGGCTAGCTCCAGTTCTTCCTCCAGTTCAAGTTCAAACAAGCAAAAACCAGCTAACGGCCAACAAACCAGTTCCGCACCCTTCTACCGGGTGCGGCCCGGCGACAACCTGACCGTGATTGCGCGGCGCTTGGGTGTGCGCGTAAGTGATTTGGTGGCCTGGAACCAGTTGGCTGACCCCGATCGGCTCAGCGTGGGGCAGATCCTCATGGTGACGCCTCCTCCCACCCGGCAGCTGGCTTCCCGGGGTGAACTCGCGATTCACGCCTCTGCCGACGAAGTAGAGATGCTGGCCCGCCTGGTGCAGGCGGAGGCAGGTCAGGAGCCGTTCTGGGGGCGGGTGGCAGTGGCGGCAGTGGTGATCAACCGGATGCATCATGACGGCTTTCCGGCCAGCATCGAAGGGGTCATCCGACAGCCTGGCCAGTTCCCACCGGCGGCGAGCCCTGGTTTTGCACAGATCCAGCCTGACGAGCTTTCGCGTGCTGCCGCGCTCACGGCTTTGCAAGGGGTCGACCCGACTGGAGGAGCGCTTTTCTTTTACAATCCCCAGGTGGTGGGGCAGCAGGGCTGGTGGCAAAAGCGGAGTGTGCAGGTGGTGATCGGCTCTCACGCGTTCACACTCTGAGTCAACCAGCCCTTTTATCCCTGGCCGTGGCATTTGCCCGGGCAGGGGTAGACAAGGTCGTCCGCAATATTTAGAATAGTCTGTGTTTGCGCTTTGATTGCCTCTCTGCGCTGCTCGTTGGGCTGAAGCCGCGGCGCGCCCCGGCAAACGGGGCTGCCGCAACCCGCTGTCAGCAGGCGGGAGGCAAAATCTTAGGCAGCTATGCCGGAGAGGAGGGAGTGCGTTGAGGAGTGGAGAGCGCGGCTGGGTGCTGAAAGGTGTGAGCGCACTGGTCAGTTTGGCTCTGGCGGGCACGAGCCTTCTGCCTTTGGTTCTGGTAGCGGGTGAACCGCCGGTGGAGGCGTCGTCCCGCGCGCAGCTGCAACTGCCGGTCTCGGCGGCCTGGTCGCTGGATCCTGTGCAATTGAGCCGCTTGCCCAGCCCCCTGGGGGCATGGCCGTTTGGGATCGCGCCGGGCACGGAGGGAGCAGAGCGGTTCGAACCGCGTCATGATCGCCAGGCAGCGCAGCTGGACCGTGCAGATTTGCGGCCTCGAGTGCGGCAGGCAACTACCGCGGTAGTGGGGCCAGCGACCCATGAAGAGGCAACGACGGGGCGCACTCCCTGGCCGCAGCAGTCCGGCGAGCGTCCTGCACCCACCGTTTCGCGGGTACCGCCGGCCGAGCCGGCCCGGGGTTGGTTATCCGCGTCGGACCGGGAGCTTTTGGCTCGGGCCGTTTATGCGGAGGCTCGCGGGGAATCCTTTGCCGGGCAGGTGGCAGTCGCGGCAGTCATCCTCAACCGCCGCGACGATCCCTACGGTCGTTGGCCCCGGAGCGTTGCCGGCATCATCTATGAGCCAGGCGCTTTCTCCTCGGTCGATGACGGGCAGATCAATTTACCCCCGAATGCCGAGGCCTACCGGGCTGTGGACGCAGCCCAAAACGGGTGGGATCCGACCGGAGGGGCCGTCTACTACTGGAATCCGGCGAAAACGACCAACTCCTGGATCTGGAGTCGTCCTGTGGTGACGGTCATCGGGCAGCACTGGTTCGCCCGCTGACCCTTGCCTTCCTCTAACTACCTCTCGGCCACCCGGGCTGGCGGGCAGATCCGCTGCTGGTCGGGGTGGCCTTGCGATAGGTCCGGACTTTTATCCGTTTTAAAAAGAACTATTGCCTGCTTCACACGCTGTTAACCCTCTATTCTGCTGAGTTTCACACATTTCCGGAGGAATCACCTGGCTTACGTAGAACTAACCCGTGGCTTATATATCCAACACCCTACAGGGACAGGAGTGTGCCGTGACTTCTCAGCAACGGCAGGTGCTTCTCTGGTTATCCCGGCGGGGACCGTTGACCCGCAGCCAGCTCGGTCGATTGACGGGCGGCAGCGCGACGGCGGTCTGGCAGGCCGTGCAGGCGCTGGCGGCCCAGGGATGGATTCGTCCGGACGGAACGCAGGCTTCGGGCGGAGGTCGCCCGGCGGCCCGCTGGGTCCTGGCTCCCACAGGTCAGCGGATTGGGGTCGTCCGGGTGCGTCCGGGCTGGGCCGGATTACGCTGGTTTGACCTGGATGGCACGGAAGTGGAGACGGCGGCGGGGGATGGCGAAAAACTCCAGGTTTCGTGGCCTGCCGACGAATCTGCAGACGCTGTCCTGCCAGCCTTGCGCCAGCTTTTGACCGAAGCCCTGTCGCGCCACGGCCGACGCCCCACCGGTTGGGCGGTTTGTGTCCCTGGCGTGATCGATCCTGCTGGCATGGTGCTTTACTCCTCTCCCCTGGGCTTGCGCGACGCAGCGCTGGGGGAGTACCTGCGAACGTGGACGGGATTGCCGGCGGTGGTCGGCAACGACGTGGATATGGCAGCACTGGGGGAGTCGAGCTGGGGGGCTGGGCAGGGGTGCCGTCGCCTGCTCTACCTGTGGATAGACCAGGGGATCGGACTGGGTTTCGTTCAAGATGGCCAGCTGTATATGGGTAGCCGGGGGAGCGCCGGCGAGCTGGGTCATTTTACAGTCAGCCCGGAGGGGCCTCCCTGCCGTTGTGGCAACCGGGGTTGCCTGGGTATGATCGCCTCCGAACCGGCTCTGGTGGGACAGGCTTCCCGGTTGGTCTGGGTGGACCAGCAGTCGGTCTTGCGGCAGCTGGCCGGCGGAGATCTCAACCGTGTCGATCTGGCCACTTTGGGGCGAGCGCTGGCGGCAGGCGACCCCCTGGTGACCCAGGTCGTTGAGGAAGCCTGGGCACGGCTGGGGATCGTCACGGCCAACGTCGTCAATCTCCTCGATCCAGATGTGGTTCTCGTAGAGGGAAGTGTTTATCGACTCGATCCTGACCGGATGCTGGCCACGTTGCGCCGGGCCGTGCAGACCCACGGCCTTCCCACATATCGTGAGACGATCCGGATCGACGGCGGGCGATTGGGAGAGGAGGCCTGCTGGCGAGGGGCGGTCGCCTGGTTTCGCGAACGGTGGTGGGGGGCTGCGGGGCAAGGAGGACGATCCGCTGTGCTAGAACGGCTGGCCCACTGAGCCGGCGGGTGCGAAAGGCGTGGTGGTTGAGGGGGTCGCGGGCAGATCGTCGAGGGGGCAGGGAGGGCTAAGGATGGCACGGAGATTCCAACAGGGTCGGCTGGGTCGAGTCACGCGGGGGGTCGTCCTTCTCTCGCTCTTACTCCTTTCTGCTCAGGGAGTGGGAGCCGGCGAGGAGGGTTCGACGGATCTGACGACGGCAGTTGACCAAGCAATACCGGAGGGAGCTGGGGTGACGTTGACAGTGATGACCTATAACATCCACCACGGTCAAGGGCGGGACGGCAAGTTCGATCTCGAACGGATTGCCAGCGTCATCGAACAGGCCGGGGCGGATCTGGTAGGGCTCCAGGAAGTCGATGAGAATTGGGCGGCCCGTTCACAGTTTCTGGAGGAGGCCTCCTGGTTGGCCAAGCGGCTGGGCATGCAGTATGTCTTTGCACCCGCATTGAAGCGGCCAAGTCTCCTGGGGGCCGAGGCCGGTTACGGCAACGCTCTGCTATCGCGTTACCCGATCGTGCCAGGAAGCACCGAGATCCTTCTATTACCCAAGCAAGGGACGCGCGAGGACCGGGTCCTGTTGCGGGCCGAGGTGCAGGTGGGTACGGAGTGCTGGCAGGTGGCCGTCACCCATCTGGGCCTGAGCCGTAGCGAGCGAGTGGACCACGTACGCCAGATCTTGGCACGACTGCAGAGCTTTCGTGGCCCGACGATCCTCATGGGCGACTGGAACGATCGGCCCGACTCGCCCGAGGTCAGCCTGGTAACGACGCAACTGCAGGATGTAGCTGCAGTCGCACAAGCACAGGATGGAGATCCACGGCCAACCTTTGCTTATGACTCGCCCGATGGCCGTCCCAACATGCGGATCGATTACATTTTCGCGTCGGCCGCCCTCCAGGTGAGGCGGGTGTGGACCATCGACAGCGTGGGCTCCGACCACTTGCCGCTGGTCGCTCAGCTGCAGGCGGTTTCTGCGGCGTTGCTCACCCTCTCGGGATCTGCCGCGACGGCGTCCGAGCCGGCAGCGACGGGGCAGGCCGGCAGTCTGGCTGTGGGCTCGTGATGGCCGGCCGGCCGTAGCTCCCAGCGAAGGCCGCGAGCGGGCACAGTTTACCCGAGAATAGGCTGGAAAAGTTTCCGAAGGCTCAAAACGGCTCAAGAAGAGGAAAGGGGGTGAGAATTCCGGTTCACGACAGCGGCGGTCCACGTGCGGATAGGGGGGCACTGAGGCTGAGGCGGTACAGAGGCAAGGAGATGCTGGCAGTCGCAGGAAGGCGCTGGATTCAGACAGGAGGTTGGAATATGGAACGCTTTGCCTTTTTCGAGCAGGCCACGCAAGCCTTGAGGAGGGGACTGGTAGCGACGGCGGTGACCGCCGGTTTGAGCCTGGCCAGCCTGGGGGCAGCGGGGTATGTCGCTAGCGCGGCCTCCGGCCCTGTCGTGATTACACATTGGCAACACTCGTCACCGGCCCGGGATAAGGTGATCGAGCAGCTCGCCGCCATGTTCAACAAGTCCCACAAGGACGTCCAGGTCAAGCTCCAGTTTTATGACGAATCGGAGTTTTTCTCGAAGTTGATCACAGCGCTGGCGACCAACTTGGGACCAGATACCTTCCAGCTGCCCGCCGGCATGGTGCCGGGCTATAAATCCGTTGGAGCGATCCAGCCCCTCGACTCTCGTCTGGTGTCGACGGCGCAAGTGGACAAGGAGTTCGCTCCCGCTACCGTCGCTCATCTGAAGCTGGACGGGAGGTATTATGGGCTCCCCGTAGACGCGCAGACCATCGTTTTCTTCTATAACCCCAATCTGATGGAACAGGCGGGTCTGGATGCCAACCGTCCGCCGCGTACGTGGGATGAGGTGGTGTCGCAGGCCAGAAAGATCCTCAAGCAGGACGCGCAAGGCAAGACCCAGATCGAAGGGGCCGCCACGGGGGGCTACGGGCCGGTTTTGGCCACCCTGATGATCCAGGCTGGCTCCCCCCTCTGGGACAAAGCGCTGGACCTGCCCGCGTTCAACGATCCGGGAGCGGCGAAAGGGTTCCAGTACGCCCTGGACTTGGTACAGCGCTACAAGGTGGAAGATCCCGGTGTCGATCGCTGGACATTCTTCCGCAAGGAGCAGCTGGGTTTTGTCTGGGCTCATCCAGGCATGATCGGCAGTTTCCGTGCCACCGTACCCAACTTGAAGTTCGGTGTGGTCGAAGCGCCGGCTGCCACTGCGGGGGGCTCCCAAGCTTCCCTGCTCACCAACTGGGCTTTGGTGGTCTCCAAGAAAGCCCCCGTGGCGCCAGCTACAGAGTGGATCCAGTTCGTCACCTCAGCTGAGGCGGAACGCATCTATACCGTGGCTACCGGTGAACTTCCCTCTCGCCTGTCCGAGCTACAGCGTGATGAGTACGTGCAGGACCCCTTGTTACGGCCGGTGATGGACTCCGTCCGCCACGGAGTGCCGACTCCCTGGACGACCCGCCGGCTCGATGACGAGTTCCTGCGGAAAGCGTACCAACTGGTCCTGATTGAAGGAAGCTCACCGTCGGCAGCACTGGAATGGCTCAACCAACAGGGTCAACTGGCCGAGCGCCAGGAACGGAACAAGAAGACGTTGGAGTAGAAGTCACTGGCGGTGTGCCCCCGCTACCGGTGTCCGGAGCACCCGGCGGGGGCACGGGCCGAAGCGACGAGCTCGCCGCTGGCCACACCGGTGAGGGCAAGGATCGAGCACCTGAGGTTGGGGGCTGCCTGCCCTGGCGTAGATAAGGACGGGAGCATGATGGCCAAACCAGAACGTCTCTTCCCACAGCAGTGGGTATGGCTCCGGTTGTGCGGCTCAGCTCTGCTGGCAGTGGCGACACTGGGCGGTTGGGGCTGCCCGGCCCGAGCGGCGTCAGACAACGGCGTGCCTTTCTCACCGTCGCCCGAGCATGTGATCATGGTCATGCTCGATGGCTTTCGTCCCGACTACCTGTTGATGTACGACGCTCCCCACCTGCTGGAGCTGGCCCGTAGCGGGGTATGGGTGGCCGAAGCGCGAGACGTATTTCCCAGCACTACGGTCCCGAACCAGTACAGTTTCGTCACAGGAGCGTACCCCGCCACCCACGGGCTGCCCAACAACAGCCAATTCGACCGCACCCGGCTGGGGCTGGTGCCCGGCCCCCTGCGGGACAACCATGCCGTCACCATCGCCGCGGCCTTGGCCCAAGCGGGCCTGACTACGGTTAGTGTCAACCACTTTCCGTTACAGGCAGACCCGGCCACCTTCTATGTTACTGGCGGCGTGCAGACGGCGGTGAGTGTCTGGCGACAGCGGCAGCCAACCCTGCTGGTGTTTTACGAAGCACTCACGGACGACGTGGGACACCAAAAAGGGCCGTTCTCAGCGGAGATGAGAGCGGCCGTGGCTCAGGTGGACGACGAAGTAGGACAACTGGTGGAGGCGGTGCGGCAGTCGGGCCTGTCGTCGAAGACGCTGTTTGTGATCGCCTCGGACCACGGCATGAGCCAGCAAGATGAGCCCGGCTTGGACCCCTCCTTGGATGAAGTGCTGCGGCAGGGGGGCTACACGTTCACCGGAGATGAAAAGCAGATCGGTCCGCAGACCGACATCTACTGGCTTCAGTACGGCAGTGCGTTTTTGTATCTGTTGCCTGGCCGGTTCAGCGAGGAACGCTACCGCCAGCTGGTCAACTGGCTGCGCGAGCGACTGCCCCACGCGCAAGTGCTGGACCGGCAGACGCTGGCAGCCGACTACCATGCCGACCCGAACGCCGTGGGCGATATCGTCGTGGTTCCGGAACCTGGCTACTCTATTGGTGGCGGCGTGGGCACGGGCGGCTTGCACGGGCGAGCCAAAGAACAGTCGATCCTGCTCGTCTTCGCTGGGGCTGGCGTTCGCTCCGGGCAAGTGTGGCCGCGGGCCTCGATCGTCGACGTGGTGCCGACGGTCCTGGCAGCGTTGGGAGTGCCGCCACCCCCGACAGTGGATGGCAAGGCACTAACGGGTATCCTGGATCGTCCGGATTGGAAGTGGGCACTGGCCGGTCTGCAGGCGACCCTCAGGCCGGTGGGCAGCCAGGTCGCACCGGCCGGCCAGGGTCAGCAGGGGTCGGCCACGACCGCTACGGCGGCTGCCGAGGCCGCAGCCAGCACCCTCAGCACGTCCGGAGCGCCCGGTACGGGCGGCAGCGTTCTGCTGTGGCCAGTCGACGTGGCCGCCAGTGGCTTTTATGCCGCCAATTCTCCCGCCCTGGCCGCCGATGACAACCCGCTGACCTTCTGGGTGTCCCAGGTCTTTCCCACGGCTGCTGCCTTCCAGCCGCAGTTCCTCGCCTTTGACCTGGGGCGGCCGGAGGAGCTGGGGCAGGTTCGGTTGATCGCGCGGCGATTCGACCAGCCGGTCGGGCCGGCAGGGGTGGAGGTCTGGGTGGGGGATAGCCCTGATCCAGCCAGCCAGCGAGAGGTGCTGGTGGAGGAGTTGCCGGCTCTGGTCAATGGGGTAACGCTAGACCTGCCTTTGCCCGCCGGTACCAAGGCACGATATGTGCGCCTGGTCTTCCCTAAAGCCTTCAACCGCTTCATCCAGCTGGCCGAGGTTCACTTCTTGGGGCCAGGAGGGGCCGGCGGATCGGATACGGTGGCCACAGTGGCAGCCGGGGAAGGAGGTGTTCAATAGATACAGGGGTGTTGGACGAAGCACATAGAGCACGCAGTACATAGCTGGAGGCGTCGCGGGGCCGCCGGACGTGTCGAGGTCGAGGCGGTTGGGACACTGAGCCAAACAGATGGATTCAGATGTGTCCACAAGAGTCATGAGTATCCGAATTCCGAACCATGGCCAGAAGCAGACCCCTAGTCATTCGGGAGGGAAATTCGATGGGAGTATATGTGCGTGCACAGAAAGCAGGGAAGGTTGCCCTCATGGCTTTGGCAGCTTTGGTCCTGACCGCCGCTCCGGTAGCCGCGGCCGGCTGGTCGACGCCGGTGCCGTGGCAGTGGAATACCTCGGGGACGGAGCGGATGCCCTGGGTCTATGGGGATACGGTTTATCTCATCTATGGTAGCTATGATATCTACTTTTCCACCTATGATGAAACCCTGGGCAGCTGGTCTCAGCCCCAGCCCGTTCCCGGCCCGATCAACACCGCGGCCGCCAACGAGATCAACCCGGTGGTGGTCAAAGGCGGCAAGGTCCTCTATTTCGCTCGTTACAGTCCCACCTCTGACTATGAATTTTACAGGAGTGAGTGGGACGAGGCCAAGGGTGAGTGGGGCCAGCCGGTGAAAGTAACGGCATGGAATACAGAGGCTCAAGAGTGGGATCTCTGGGTGAATGAGGACGATACCGTAGCCTACCTGACCACAAAAGGGTCCTATGGCGACCAGAAAGGCCTGGGCGGGCAGGATGTCTGGAAGAGCGTACGGGTGAACGGCGAATGGAGTACCCCGGTCAACCTGGGCGCACCCATCGATAGCCAGGGCGACGAGTGGAGCATCTTCGTCGGGCCGGACGGGAAGATCTACATCGACAGCAACCGGGCGGGCACGGTGGGCAAGATGGACATCTTCGTGGCGGCCGACGAGAAAAGCACCCCGGTCGACCTGGGGGCGCCGTTCAACAGCCCGGAGGACGAGCGGGAGATCAGCTTCAACAACAAGTGGTTTTTCATCACCTCCACCCGGGATGGCGGTAAGGGCGGCTACGATCTGTGGGTCTGCCAGTGGCAGGAGTAGCCGGCATAGCGGCAGTCGGGAAAGATAGGGAAGCATAGCAGGATAGAACAATAGGGACAGGGGACGCCGGTTCGTGCTCTGGTCAGGGTGCGAGCCGGCGTCCGTCGCACCATTCACTATAGCTATAGCGCCGCATGCAGGCCAGCGCAGCCGGACCGTAACCAACCGCGCGTTTACTTGTGCCAGCCATGGTCATATCGACGGCAGGTCGTTCCATATGGATTGGATAGGCGGCAGAAAGAACCGGGTCGACCACCACCGGGAGTAGCCCGTATGGGGGTGTGAAGATGCCGCTGCCCAAGGAATCGTCTCCTGTCCAACGCCGTCCCGGAACCGGTACTTCCCGTCGTTTGAGGCAAAGCGGCGCGCCAACGGGCCGTACGCCTGGTCGGTTGACGCCAGCCCCTGCTGGCCGGCGGGGGACGGGCGGGCGATGGATCATCATCGAGGGGAAATGGCTGGTGCGTGCGGCCCTGGTGGTCTTGGCTGCTCTGGTGGCGGCTTGGCTGCCCACCGGCGTCGACCAGTGGCGGCGGGCACGGTTTGGGGTGGCTCCCGGCGTCACGCTGGCCGGCCTGCCCGTCGGAGGTTGGTGGGAGTCGGAGGTGCGGGAACTGGCCATTACTCTGGCGGAGCACCTGCGCATCGAGCCGGCGGACGCGGTGTTGACCCAGACCGGTACCATCAGCCCATCGCAAATGGGACGGGAGATGGATGTGGATGCGACCGTTCGGGCAGTGCTGGCGGCGGCGCCCGGGCAGCGGATAGAGCCCGTTCTGCTGACTGTTCCGCCCCTATTGACGGAACGCCGGTTCACCCCCATCCGCCAGGGCAACCCGGCCCGGCCTTGGGTGAGTCTGACCATCAACATCGACTGGGGAGAAGAGGTTCTGCCGGCGCTCCTCTCCACGCTGGAACGCCTGGGTGTACGTGCCACGTTCTTTCCTACCGGGACCTGGGCGAAGAAACATCCTAACCTGGTGCGGGCCCTGAGCCGAGCCGGGCATGAAATAGGCACGCACGGGGCTCGCCATGATCACCTCATGGGACTCTCCGACAGTCAGCTGGATAGCCTCATTCAGGAGGGGGCCCGTACCATCACGGAGATCACGGGCCTGCCGGTCCATCTGTTTGCTCCCCCTTACGGCGAGGTGGATGCCCGCATCGCTCGCCGGGCCGGCCAGCTAGGGTTTTACACCATCATGTGGAGTGCGGACTCTCTCGACTGGATGGGCAAGAGCGCCGAACAGATCGTCTCGCGGGTGCTGGGCAAGATTGACCGGGGCGGAATCGTCCTGCTCCATCCCAAGCCGGAAACCGTAAAGGCCCTCCCCACCCTTGTCGCCGAGCTGCGCCGCCGGGGCTATGAGCTGGTCACCGTCGGCACCCAGCTGGGCCTCCCCGAAGAGCCCCAGGACGGTTTACCCGCCGAGATCCTACCCGGGGGAGAACCGGGTGAACCCTCCCGGCAACTGCCAGCATCTCCCAGGATCCCCGCCCGCTCAGGGTAGGCGGCGGCTGACCTCGGCCCAGATGCCCGGATCTTCTTGTCCGAGCCGCCACAGGGCAAACCCGGCCAGGCGATACTGAGGGATGAGGTTGAGGAGTTGCGCCACCGACCGCCGGTCCTGATACCAGACGATCCGTGCTCCCTGTGGCCCCATGTACCTGAGGAACGAGCTGAGTGAGCGGGAATCCCATTGAGGCGTCACGCCGTACTGTGCCTGCAAGGCTTGCACCTGGCTGTAGGTGACGGTTCGACCGATCCCTCCAGCCTCGGGCCAGTCGTACCCGTAGCCGGCGATTCCCAGCAGGATACGGGAGGGCGGGATCTGGCTGGTGACATACTGCACCACCGACTCCACCCAGGGATAGGCAGCGATAGGGCCTGGTTCACCGCCGGGGTAGTGCTGATCGTAGGTCATCAAGGTGACCTGGTCGGCCACTTCTCCCAGGGCCCGGTAATCGAACGCACCTGCCCAGGCGTTGTCTGGCAGGTCGCGCTCTTTTGCGGGCAAGGCCAGGGTGAGTTGTTTGCCGGCGCCGTGCAGGGCAGTTGCCAGATCTGCCACGAAGTGGGTGAGAGCAGACCGTTGCGCCGGTGGCACGTTTTCGAAATCCAACTGAACCCCGTCCAACCCCCACTGTTCGACGGTCTGCCGTAACTCCTGGATCGCGCGGCGTTGAGCGGCGGGTGAATCCAGGAATGCGCTGACGCTCACCGGATCGAAGCGTGTGCCATTGAAATTGTGAACCAGGGCCCATGTGCCATACCCGTCCAGCCCAACCTCCCGCAGCAGCGACCCCAACACGGAGGCTGGTAGGGAGGGACTGAGCTGGCCTTGAGCCGTGAGACGAAAGGACCAGGGCACAAAGGTCAAACGGGCCGCTTGTCGACTCAGCGCTGTGACGGCCGGGGGCAACGCTGGCAGTGACCGTCGGGACGGGTCCCAGACGGAATACGTGGCGATGTTTATCCCCTCGGGTAGGGGGAGCGGCGGGCGTTCTAGCCGTGCGGACGGTCCTGAACCGGGAAACGCGGCCCCCCCGCTCCCGGGAGAGGTGGCGGATGGTCCAGAGGTAGGAAGACCCAGGCTAAGAAGAAGTGCTAGGACGATGAGGAGAGAGTTGGACACGATGATGACCCCTTTGCTGTGAGCGTATCCCCCTGGCTGGATCGGTTTGGTGCTTTCATCCCCTCAGGGTGCAATATCTCGGCGTGGGAAGAGCGAGAGGGGGCTTGCCCCTAGGCTCATCCCGTTCCCACGAACAGATCAGTTACAGCGACATTTCTGACTTGAGTATGCGAAACCCTGTTGGGAAGTGCAGGCAGGGTGAGCGGGACAGGGAGAGTCCCCAAGCAGGGCCGGATGATGTAGGATACTGGAGGGTGAATAGGACCGCGTAACGAAACCGTCAATCCTTCTTGCCGTGGAGGGGACTATGCCGGCTGGTAGCGAGTACGAAAAGACCGCCCTGGACAACGGAATCCAGGTGATCTCGGAAACGATTCCCTATCTGCGCTCGGTCACGGTAGGCTTTTTCTACCGCGTGGGCTCACAAGACGAGGCGCCGGCGGAAAACGGATACTCCCATGCCCTCGAGCACCTGATGTTCAAAGGGACGCCGACCCGCTCGGCCCAGGAGATTGCCGAGCTGTTCGACAACATCGGGGGGCAGCTCAACGCGTTCACCACCAAGGAGTTCACCTGTTATTACGCCCGCTTTTTGGATGAACACTTTCCCCTGGCCATGGATGCCCTGACGGACATGCTCTGCCACGCGACCTTCCCCCCCGATGAGGTGGAACGGGAGAAGAACGTTATCTTAGAAGAGATCAAAATGTACAAGGACGATCCCGAAGAGGTGGCTCACGACCTTTTCTTGCGCCACCTATTGGGCCGCGATTCGTTGGGGCAGACCGTGCTCGGCCCTGCCCGCAACATGCAGAGGCTTACCCGGGAAAAGGTGATCGCTTTCCGCGACCGGCACTATACGCCGGATCGGCTTCTGGTCGCGGCCATCGGCCAGGTTTCTCACGCCCGCCTCGTTGACGAGGTGGCCCGGGCCTTTGGCGACCTGCCAAGGGGTGACCAGACGAATTCGGACGCGCGACGGCCTACCATCCGGCCCGACTGCACACCTTCGTCCTCTTCTGGCTTGGTGTCTTCGCAGTCCTCTTCATCTGCCTCCCGTACCCCAGCCACTCCTCGCTGGCTGTACCGCCGGCGTCGAGGTGCGCAAGTGCAGCTGATCGTGGGGGGGCTGGCACTGAACCGGACCGATCCCCGGCGGTTTGCTCTTCTGTTGTTAGACACCGCGCTGGGAGGCGGGGTAAGCTCCCGGCTCTTTCAGGAGTTGCGGGAAAAGCGGGGACTGGTCTATTCCACCTATTCTTTCCATTCCTTGTTTGAACACCTGGGCGTTTGGGGGGTCTATGCTGCTGCCACGCCGGCTGCCATGGGCCAGGTGGTGGGCGTCCTGCAGGACATCCTGGAAGATGTGGCACAGCATGGGATTACCGCTGATGAACTGGAACGGGCCCGGGCTCAGGTCAAGGGGAGCTATGTGTTGGGCTTGGAGAATCCAAGTAACCGCATGGGTGAGGCTGCCCGGGCAGAGCTTTTCTATCGACAGCGTTGGGATCCCGACGCCTGGCTGCGTGAGGTCGACTCGGTGACGGTCGAAGAGGTACAGTCGCTTGCTGCCCAGCTATTGACCCCCTCCGCCTGGTCGGTCGTAGCGCTGGGCCCGGCGGCTGGCGAGGATCCCGTGTTACAGGGGGTGGCGGGCGTCTGTAGTCGACCGACTGCCGCCCGCTTGCCCTCTGATCCCTGGGCGGGGACTACCGCCGCAGCTGCCCGCATAGGATAGCTGCAACGGGGGTGGTGGCGTGCGCCTGAGTGAACTGGCCGGCAAGGAGATCGTCGCCGTGGACGAAGGGGCCAGGGTGGGCGTCGTGGCCGACGTCGAGGTGGTCATCGAAACAGAGACGGGGCGGGTGGAAGCGCTGGTATCCCCTGGGCCGAGCGGGGTCTCTCGCTGGGCTTCCTGGCTGGGTGCCAGCCGTTCTGCACCGTTCCTGGTTCCCTGGGCGGCCGTGGAGAAGATCGGCCCCGACCTCGTCGTCATTCGGCAACAGCAGATCCGGAATTTGCCGCCGCACCTGCGGAACTGGGAGTGGGCATAATCTGAAACTAATTCGGCAAACTACCCCATGAATCCTGTGGATGAAAGGGGTAGTTGGCGTTGGCCAGTGTAGTAGGCCTGTTCACCAGCCGCGAGCAAGCGGAAAAGGCTGTGACAGCCATGCGGCAGAAGGGGTTCAAGGATGATGAGATCTCCATCGTCGCCAAACAGGATGTGGTCAAAGGCAAGAAGGGCGACCAGGAGGCGGGGGATTTGGGGACGAACCAGGACCTGAGCCAGGGAGTGAGCTGGGGAGGCGCAGCCGGGGGCTTGGCCGGTCTCCTGGCGAGCGCAGGTGCGTTGGCGATCCCTGGCGTAGGGCCGCTGGTGGCTGCTGGACCTATCGCCGCCACGCTGGGGGGAGCGGCGGCCGGAGGGGTGGCGGGTGGCCTGATGGATTGGGGCATCACCGGTGACGCCGGCAAGAAATACGAAGAGGGGGTCAAGCGGGGCGAGATTCTGGCGGCCGTGAAGGCCGACAAGTCCAAGGTGGATGAAGCCGCACGAATCTTCAGGCAGTATGGCGCCAAAGACGTAGAAGTCCACTAAAAGGGACCAGTAGATGCCCCCCCTGGCTATGGTTGACAGGGGGAGCTGTCCGTAGCAGAATGAGGGTGACTTTGGGGTCACCTGCCAGGACACGATGGGCGGTCGGTGGCCAACCGGCCGCCCTGCCGTATGTGAGACAGGTGGGGTAACAGAGACAGGGAAGGGGCAGCCAGCCGTGATTACCGTGGCGGTCATTGGGGCAGCTGGAAAGATGGGGCGAGAGGTTGTCCGGATGGTAGGGCAAAGCCCCGATTTCCAGCTGGTGGCCGCAATAGGGCATCGGCAGGGGGTAGGGCAGGATGCCGGGGAGGTGGCGGGTCTGGGTGCGGTGGGCGTCCCCATCGAGGCCGACCTCAATGCGGCCCTGCGCCGGGCGCACCCTCAGGTCTGTGTCGATTTTACCAGCCCGCAGGCGGGAGCCGAGGATGCGGAGCAGGTCCTGCGGGCCGGTTCCCGGCTGGTCCTGGGTACGACCGGCATTGATCGGGCTACATTGGCCCGGCTGGACCGCCTGGCTAGCACGCAAGGGCTGGGGGCGATCGTAGCGGCCAACTTTTCCCTGGGTGCCCTGCTGATGATGCAGTTTGCCGCGCAGGCGGCGCGATACTTTGCCGACGTGGAGATCATCGAAGGGCATGGGGTCCACAAGAAGGATGCCCCATCCGGCACTGCTTTGCGAACGGCAGAGCTGATCGCCAGGGCGCGCGAGGAGGCAGCCACTCGCAGTGACCCGGGATCGGGGGCGGGGGCAGCCGCGCCCACGCCGTTCGGAACGATGACCGCAGACGAGGGCAGAGCCACAACCCCGGGGGGAGCGGCCGCAATGCCTGACGCTCCGCAGGCAGCAGGAGAGCCCACGCCGAGTGCTGCTTCTCGGGCGCGGGGAGTGGTAGTGGCCGGGGTGCCCATTCACAGCTTGCGCCTGCCAGGTTTCGTGGCCCACCAAGAGGTGATTTGGGGGCTGCCCGGTCAGACCTTGCGTATCATCCATGATTCTACAGATCGGAGTTCTTTCATGCCGGGGGTTTCCCTGGCGATCCGTCAGGTGCTGAACGTGGTCGGACTGGTAGACCTGGTCGATTTGTTGGCCTCCGGTGGCGGTCCGGCGACGGAGGTCGGCCCGGCGGGCCCGGGGACATCAGGGGCAAGACCTCTGTGAGCAGCTGCCTGGGCTGGCTTCCTAAACCGCACCTCCCCCTCCACCCGGACATATACTGCCAGCGGTTCTGAGATGCAAACCAATACTCCATGCGACCGGTGGCGGGTTGCAGGGCTTGCGGGGGGAATCGGGTGTGCGGTTGGCAGGCGTCCCCATTGCTCTTCTCGGAGGAGACGCAAGGGAGGCGGAGCTGGCACGGGCTTTAGTGGCCGAAGGAGCCAGGCTCCAAATGGCTGGCTATCCGGATCGCCCGGAGTGGCAGCAGGGGCAGGTCGCACGTGTGGAATCGGTGGAGGCGGCTTTGTCTGGGGCGGCAGCCGTGATTGCTCCCATGACAGGGGTCGATGAGGGCGGGTTCATCCGGGCGGTGCCCGACGGTCGCACTCGCCTGCGGCTGAGCGAGTCCTGCCTGCGGCAGTTGCCGGCCGGCACGCCGTTCCTGATCGGTACGGCCCGGCCGCCGCTCCGGGATTGGG
Source organism: Limnochordaceae bacterium (assembly GCA_014896305.1). Classification (GTDB taxonomy): domain Bacteria; phylum Bacillota; class Limnochordia; order Limnochordales; family DUMU01; genus Bu26. Next base: position 45,258 of record JADBKQ010000009.1, on the reverse strand, counting down.
TGGTGCGAGCAGCCCTGAGGCTCATCGAACTGGCTGAGCTGGATGAGATCGCCATCCTCAACTCGATCCCGACGGCGGAGGGAGCCATCTATCTGGCCATGGGCGAGCTGCCCATCACCTTGTGGCAGGCCCGGGCGGTGGTGGTGGGGTTCGGGCGCACCGGCGTCACACTGGCTCGAAAGCTCCGGGCTCTGGATGCCATCACCACGGTGGTGGCGCGCAACCGGGCGGAAAGGGCCCGGGCGCGGGAGATGGGGCTGATCGCCCGGCCTTTTGAAGAGCTGGCGGAGGCGGCTGCTGACTGCCATGTCCTCTTTAACACTGTGCCTGCCTTTGTGATCACGTCCGACGTGCTGGGGAGAATGACTCCGGGCACGCTGGTGATCGACATCGCTTCCGCTCCTGGGGGTACGGATTTCACTGCCGCCCAGAAGCTCGGAATACCGGCCATCCTGGCATTGGGGTTGCCGGGCAAAGTAGCTCCGAAGACCGCCGGGCGCATCCTGGCGGAAACCGTGCCGGGACTCCTGGCTGAGCTGCTGTCCACCGCCGGTCGCTAGCGCGGGGGTGTACCCATGCGGCTAGCTGGCAAGCGAATTGCTTGGGGAGTGACGGGAAGCCATTGCAGCCTCGAAGAGGTTTTGCCGCAGGTGCGGCAGGTCCGGGAGGAGGGAGCGGAGGTTACGCCGGTTTTCTCCAATTCTGTACAAACGACAGCGACGCGCTTTGGAACGCCGCAGCAGTGGCTGGACGCGTTTGCACAGGCGGCGGGTCATCCACCCATCACCCGGATCGAAGAGGCGGAGCCCATCGGACCCAAGCGTCTGTTTGATGCCATGATCATTAGCCCTTGCACGGGCAATACTCTGGCCAAATTGGCGCTGGCGGTCAACGATACGCCGGTACTGATGGCGGCCAAGGCGGTGATTCGCAACGGTGGGCCGGTGGTGCTGGCAATATCAACCAATGACGCTTTGGGTGCCAACGCCAAGAACCTTGGGCTATTGTTAAATGCAAAGAACATTTACTTTGTGCCCTTCGGACAGGACAACCCGGAGCAGAAGCCAAACTCACTGGTGGCCGAGTGGGAGTTGACCATCGATGCGTTGGTAGCGGCGTTGTCCGGGCGGCAGCTCCAGCCGGTGCTGGTGGCCCGGCAACAGCGGGCGGTTCGTTGACCAGGGGGACAGGGCAAGCGGAGGGGCAGTCTATGCGTGAGTGGTCAGTAGCGATCGTAGGGGCAACCGGGGCAGTAGGTCAGGAGTTTTTGCGGGTGTTGGAGCAGCGCCGCTTTCCGGTCCGGTCGCTACGGTTGTTAGCCTCGGCCCGGTCGGCAGGCAAGTACCTGCCGTTTCGGGGCGAGGAGATCAAAGTGGAGGAGTTGCGCCGGGAATCTTTTGCCGGGATCGAACTAGCGTTGTTCAGTGCCGGTGCAGGGGTAAGCCGTGAGTTTGCTCCGCTGGCGGTGGCGGCCGGCGCGATCGTGGTGGACAACAGCTCTGCGTTTCGGATGGACCCTCAGGTGCCGCTGGTCGTTCCCGAGGTGAACCCCCAGGACATCGCTACCCACCGTGGGCTCATCGCCAACCCCAACTGCTCCACCATCATCGCCAGTTTGCCGCTTTGGGCGCTGCACCGGGCTGCCCGCCTGCGGCGGGTGGTCGTCTCCACCTACCAGGCAGTCTCTGGGGCGGGGGCGAGGGCTATGGCCGAACTGACCGAAGAGGTGCGGGGGTGGGTTAACGGGCAGCAGGTGGAGCCGCAGATTCTGCCGGTGGTCAGTGGGGAGCAGCACTATCCCATTGCCTTCAACGTGATTCCGCAAGTAGATGTTTTTGCCGAGGATGGGTTCACCAAAGAAGAGTGGAAGATGGTGCGGGAGACCCGGAAGATCATGCATCTGCCTGGGCTGCCAGTGGTGGCGACGACGGTGCGGGTGCCGGTATTGCGCAGCCACTCCCTCTCGATCAATGTTGAGCTGGAGCAACCGCTGGACGTCGCGCGGGCGAGAGAGATTCTGGCTCAACAAGAAGGGGTTGTAGTGCAAGACGATCCCGACCGGCAGCTCTATCCGATGCCATATCGGACCAGTGGGACAGACCCGGTCTACGTCGGGCGGGTGCGCCGTGACCCGACGGTACCGGCTGGGCTGGTGCTCTGGGCGGTGGGAGACCAGATTCGGAAGGGAGCAGCGCTGAACGCGGTGCAGATTGCGGAACGGCTGTAACGAGAGCAGGGGAAAGAGAAGGCCAGCGCCAGCGGAGGCGGCCACTGACTGGGACGGGGGGTTCCGGGAGGTCGGTAGCGTTGGCTGAACGTGGAGCAGCACAACCGCAGACTCGGGATCGGGCCGTGTTGATCCAGAAGTTTGGTGGAACATCGGTCGCCATGCCAGAGTGGAGACAGAAAGTGGTGGGCCACATTCGGCAGGCGATGGAAGATGGGTATCGTCCGGTGGTGGTCGTTTCTGCCATGGGGCGGGGTGGGGCACCGTATGCCACCGACACTTTGATTCACCTTTTGCAGGAGATCACCAAGGAGGTCGTGCCCCGGGAGATGGATCTTCTCCTTTCCTGTGGGGAGATCATTTCCGCCACGGTCTTGGCCCAGACATTGCGCTCGGCGGGGATTGCCGCCCTCTCGCTGACAGGAGCACAGGCAGGGATCATCACAGATAACCATTTTGGGCAGGCCCGGATTCTTGAAGTGCGCCCCGCCCGGGTCTGGAAGTGCATAGACAGTGGCCAGGTGCCTGTGGTGGCTGGCTTTCAGGGAATGACGAGAGACGGGGAGATCACCACGTTGGGGCGGGGAGGTAGCGATACGACCGCGGCTGCCCTGGGTGTGGCGTTGCGGGCCCGGGAAGTGCAGATTTTTACCGATGTAGACGGTGTGATGACGGCCGACCCGCGGTTGGTGCCGGATGCCCGCACGCTACGGATGATCTCCTATCGGGAAGTGATGGAGATGGCCCAACTTGGGGCCAAAGTCATTCATCCCCGAGCCGTGGAGATCGCCATGGAGGGCGGAATTCCGCTGCGGGTTCTGCAGACGGGCTCTCATGGACCCGGCACCATGATCACCCACCAGTCCGAACTGATTGTCACCGATCCTGAGGCGTCCGTCTCATTGCGGGCCGACCGAGTGGTGCGGGCGGTAACGCAAATAGGAGGTATGGCCCGCATCGTCGTGGAGGACACAGGGGAGACCACCTCCCCCCGCGTGCTGGAGATCTTCGAGCATCTGTCACTCGCTGGGATCAGCCTGGACATGATCCAGGTCGAACCAGGGCGGCTCGCCTTTGCCCTGAATGAAGAGATGACCGGTCTGGCCCGCTCGGTTTTGCTGGGCCTGGGCCTCAAGCCCAAATTGGAGCCGGGATATGTGAAGGTCTCAGTGGTAGGAGGCGGCATGCAGGGGGTGCCGGGGGTCATGGCCCGGGTGTTGCGGGCGTTGGCCGGGGTGGGAGTGCAAGTCCACCATAGCTCGGACTCGCACGCGAATATCTCGCTGCTGGTGGCGGCCACCGAGGTCCCGGCCGCGCTGGAGGCCCTGCACCGGGAGTTTCTGCTGGATACGGAGGACGCACCGCCCGGTGCGCCGGTGGTGACGCCGCCAGCCAACGGGGTGTTGAAGGGGCTGAAAAAAGAAGAGGAAAAACTGTTTGGGCTGCGGGAGCTGCCTAACCCGCGGGCGCTGCTGGAACGAGGCTCGGCAACAGTGCCGGCGGGGGGGCCGGCCCGACAGGTGGAGCAAGGACCGGCAGGCGAATCGCCAGCCGAGGGAGGGTAATTGGATGCAACCGCAATTTGGCCGGATTCTCACCGCAATGGTGACGCCATTCGATAAAGATCTGAACGTGGACTATGCAAGAGCTGCCGATCTGGCCGTTCACCTGGTGGAGACCGGATCGGACGGGGTGGTGGTCAGTGGCAGTACGGGTGAATCGCCCACGCTCACCAGGGAGGAGAAGATCCGCCTGTTCGGTGCTGTGGTGGAGGCGGTCGGCGGCCGGGCGGTAGTGCTGGCCGGCACCGGGACCAATTCGACGCGGGACAGCATCGAGCTCAGTAAAGCGGCGGAGGCGGCCGGTGTGGACGGCCTGCTTCTGGTCGTTCCTTATTACAACAAACCGCCGCAAGATGCACTTTATGAGCATTTCCGTGCCGTGGCCGAGTCGGTGCATGTGCCGATCATGTTGTACAACGTGCCAGGGCGGACGGGGACGAACCTGGCCCCGGAGACCGTGGCTCGCCTGGCGCAGGTACCCAATATCGTCGCTTTGAAGGAAGCCTTTGGCCAGATGGACCAGGTGTCACAGCTGCGCCGTCTAGTACCGCCCGACTTTGCCATTTACTCGGGGGATGACTCTCTGACTCTGCCCATGCTCTCATTGGGTGCGGTCGGAGTGGTGAGCGTAGCCGCTCACCTGGTCGGACGCCGGCTGCGGGAGATGATCGATCAGTTCCTGGCCGGGAAAGTGGAGGCTGCCGCGCGGATTCATTTGGAGCTATTCCCGCTGTTCCGGGCTTTGTTCGTTACCAGCAACCCCATTCCGGTTAAGCAGATGTTGCGCCTGGTCGGTCAGGACGTAGGGAGTGTGCGGCCACCGCTGGGAAACCCCACACCGGCCGAGGTCGACATGATGCGCCAGACACTCAAACAGCTGGGGTTGATTTGAAACGGCTTACGCCCAAGACGAACGGTGGCCGCGCCGGCCGCCGTTTTGCCCATCCGTAGCCGCGGCGGCTCGTGGATACGTACGGTCGCGAGCCGGAATTTCAGTAGAAACGAGGTGGTCCTTGCTTGGGTAGACAAAAAGGACAGGCCCTATCGCTGATCCCCCTGGGTGGGGTGGGGGAGATCGGCAAAAACATGTGGGTTCTCGAGTATGGTTCCGACATCATCGTGATCGATGCCGGCGTCGAATTTCCCACGGAAGGGATGCTGGGGATCGATCTCGTGATCCCGGACATGAGCTACTTGCAGGATCGGCAGGATCGCATCCGGGCGCTGCTGGTCTCTCACGGGCATGAGGATCATATCGGCGCCATCCCTTACTTTCTTGAACGCTTCCCCCACGTTCCCGTTTATGGTACCCGCCTTACCCTTGGACTGATCACCAACAAGCTGGTGGAGCGCCATTTGGATGGCCAGGCGGATCTGCGGGTGATCAAAGCGCGCGACCGGGTGCAGCTGGGGCAGTTTGAGGTGGAGTTCATCCATGTGAACCACAGTATTCCCGATGTGGTGGCGATGGCGGTCCACACTCCGGAAGGGACGGTGGTTTACGCCACTGACTTCAAGTTCGATCAGACGCCGATCGACGGGATTCCCACCGACTATGCCAGCCTGGCCCGCCTGGGCGAGGAGGGCGTGCTGCTTTTGATGTCCGACAGTACTAACGCTGAACGCGCGGGGTACACCCTTTCGGAGCGAGTGGTGGGACAGACCCTGGATGACGTCTTCCGGGATGCCCCTGGACGCCTGATCGTGGCCACCTTCGCCTCCAACGTTCATCGCATCCAGCAAGTGATCGATGCGGCGCAACGATATGGGCGACGAGTGGCGTTCACGGGGCGGAGCATGGTCAATGTGGTCCGGCTCGCCCGCGAGATGGGGTACTTGCGTGTGCCTGAGGGTGTACTGATGGAGCTGGATGACATCGAGCGGTTGGCCGCTGCGCAGACGGTGATCGTCACCACGGGTTCTCAGGGTGAACCGACCGCCGGCTTGACCCGGATGGCGATGGCCGACCACCGCCGGGTTGGCATCATTCCCGGAGACACGGTGATCATTTCGGCTACTCCGATCCCGGGGAACGAGCGATCGATCGGCAACACGATCAACCATCTGTTCCGTCTGGGGGCGAAGGTGATCTACCACGCCGTCTCGGGTGTCCATGTTTCCGGCCATGCCAGCCAGGAAGAGCTGAAACTGATGCTCAACCTGGTCCGTCCCAGGTATTTCGTTCCCATCCACGGCGAGTACCGCATGCTGGTACAGCACTCCGAGCTGGCAAAGATGGTCGGAATCCCGGAAGACCACATCATCATCCCGGACCTGGGCGATCGCATTCTGGTGGGCGAGGATACCTTCACCCGGGGTGAGCAAGTGCCCGCCGGCCAGGTGCTGGTGGACGGGCTTGGGGTGGGGGATGTCGGCACAGTGGTCCTGCACGATCGCAAGCAATTGTCGGAGGACGGTGTACTGATCGTGGTCGTGACCATGGACAAGCAGACCCGCCAGGTGGTGGCCGGACCGGATGTAATCTCGCGCGGGTTCGTCTATGTGAAAGAGTCTGAGGAGCTTATGGAAGCCACCCGGCAGAAGGCCCTGGAGATTCTCCATCAGTGGGAAGAGGATCCCATGACCGATTGGGGCCCAGTCAAGAACGACGTCAAAGACGGGCTCTCCGCCTTCATTTGGGAGAGGACCAAACGGCGACCGATGATCATGCCGGTCATCATGGAGGTCTAGAGGTTCAGAGGTACGGGTTGGCCCATATCAGTGGTACAGGTTGGCCCCTATCAGACACGCTGGAGGCAAATTCGCACCCGGCTCGCTGGCGGCCTCTGCCAGCAAGCCGGGTCACTCCACGCACTCGTTCTTGATCCATCATTCTGCCCTCTCCCTGCCGGCCGGTCGCTCCTCATGCTTTGAGTGCGACTCTGTGATCGGAGACGACGGTGGGAGAGGTCGGGTTGGGTCGCGGCCCGCCAGCGGCCAACCGTTGTAGCAACAGGGCGCCCAAGCCGGCCACCGACCAGACATAATGAGCTTCCACAGCCTCTTTGATCCACTGCCAGTGCCGTCCGGCCAACACCGTCGAGCCAAACACCGCTGCTGCCTGGTGCCTGCCCAGGGCGAGCAACAAGCCCAGGTTGCGGGCGCGATAGGGGACGAGAGGCCGACCGGAGGCAAGACGCTCCAAGTTGGCACCGACCGCTGCCCCCTGCAAAATGGCGTTCTGAGCGGTAGGCGCATCTGGCTGGCTCCGCCCCTGGGCGGTGGCCAGCGCGATATCTCCACACGCGAATACTTCCGGACGGTCTTGGAGCTGCAGGAAGGAGTTCACCAGCAGACGGCCGCGCCGATCGCGAGTTGCCGCGGGAACCCAGCGGCTGTGCCCCCGCACCCCGGCCGCCCAGACGGTGGCCCGGGCGGGCACAGACGAGCCGTCCCGCAGAATTAGGCCAGCCCCGGTCACCTGGGCAACAGGACTCCCCAGGCGCACCCTGATGCCGCGCTCTTGCAGGTGTGTCAGTGCGAGCCGGGACACCTTGCCGGGCAGGCCGGGCAGAAGCTGGGGGGTAGCCTCGACCAGAGTGACCGGCCGCAGACGCGCCCCGGTAGAGGATTCCGGTACGGCGGGTAACACTTCGGCCAGCTCGGCGGCGAGCTCGACCCCGGCCAGGCCGCCTCCGACGATGGCCAGTCCCGGGCCGGTGGGATCTTGCCGGAGCTGCGAGACGAGGGCGGCCACCTTCTCCGCTTCCGCCAACCCATACAATGGGATTGCGTACTCCATCACTCCGGGGATTCCAAACGTCTCCGGTTCGCTGCCCGCGGCCAGGACGAGCTGGTCGTAGGTGAGCGGCGGCTGGTCGTCGGTGAAGTAAATCTGGCGATGCTCCAGGTCCACCTCGTGAACCGTCGCCGTCAGCAAACGAATGCCATACGCCGCCAAGATCGGCCCGAGGTCGATCTGAGCGGCGGCGGCAGGCAACGTGCCGGCGGCTACCCGATACAGCTGGGTCACCAGCGTCTGCTTGTCAGTGGGGTTAACGAGGATCAACTCACTATTCCGCTTGTGGCTGCCGGTTCTGGCTGCCCGGCGAGCCGCCAAAGCGGCACTCAGCCCCGCATAACCAGCGCCGATGACCACTTGTACCAGCCGGCGCCGGGCGGGAGAGCTTGCGCTCATGGGTTCGTTCACGTTACCCATCATCGGAAGTACTCCTTTATGGAAAAGAACCTGTCTATGTAAGAGTAGCAGGGTTTAGATAGTAAGTAAAGTGGTAACTACCACAGCGTGGACCCCAGCACGTCCGCCCCACCGGCCAGGGGCGTTTGGCAGTAAGATAGTAGAGGGCTGTACGGAGGCCGGGCGAAAGGTGAGCCCCAGTGATTCGCCTTGCGGATAGGACCCAATTAGGACTCAACTAGGACTCGGCGAGACTGGACGCCAGGGTTGAAGGCTGAAACGGCCGTCGCTGCTGCGAGCCTCGTCTCGCTAAAGAACGGAGGATATACCATGCCCAGCAGGGAGGAGCTTCTGGTGGGCGCACACTTGAGCACGAGCCGGGGAGGGTTGGTGGGAGCCGCTCAGCGCGCCCTGGCCATGCAATCTCGGGTCTTTCAGTACTTTCCCAAGAATCCCCGCAGCTACCGTCCGAAGGAGATCGACCGGGCCGCCTGTGAACGCCAGCGAGATCAAGTGCGTGAGCTGGGAGTCTTGACGGTAGCCCATTCACCGTACGTAACGAACCTGTCAACGCAAGAGCCGGCGTTGGCGGAGCTCACCCGGGATTCCATTCTCAATGATCTGGAGATCTGTGAGGCTTACGGCACGGAGTATCTGGTGGTGCACTGTGGACGTGCGGTGGGGGCGGGGCCCGAGGCTGGCCGTCAGGCCATGGTCCAGCAGGTACGAGAGATCCTGCAACGCTGGAACGGCCGTTGCCAGCTGCTGTTGGAGAATACGGCGGGGCAAGGCACGGAGCTTGGGCAAAGTCTGGCGGAGCTGGCCGAGTTGATGGATGAGATTGGGTCAGACCCGCGTTTGGGGCTCTGTTTCGATACGTGCCATGCCTTTGCCGCGGGGGTGCTGGACTTCGACCACCTGGGGCGATTTTGGACTGACTGGGACCGCTACGACATGGGGGAGCGGGTGCGAGTCGTACATCTGAATGACAGCAAGTTCGGGCCGGGCAGCCGGAAAGACCGGCACGAGTTACTGGGCCAGGGGCAGATCGGTGCCGAGCGTTTCGCCCGGCTTTTGGCGGACTCCCGCCTATACCCCTATCCGCTCCTGATCGAAACGCCAGTCGCCAAGGAAGAAGAGTACGCGGGGGAGATTGAGCGAGCCTATGCCTGGGCGACCGGGGGTTGCTCGCCTGAGACCGGTGACCGGTGAGACGCCAGGGTGCCGAGCCGGTGGCCAACGTGATCAAGATCCCGCTCTGAGTACAGCCATTCGTCTGCGGCTACCCCTCTCCCGCTGGGAGTTGGCCCAGGTGCTGCAGGAGGCGGTAACCCGGGCGGGCCTGGAAGGGCAGCTGGTGTCCGGCTGGATGGGCAGCTAGTTGGGGTAGGCTGGCCGGGGCCAATTGCTCAACGCCTGCGGCAGGGTGTGCTCGCCCGGGAGGAGCAAGGACGGTAGGGCGCGGGCCAATAGCCGCATGGAGCGGGCCATGGGCAGCCGGGCCAGTTTCGAGAGGGGGACCCAGGCCAGCCCGGGGCGCGCCGGCCGGGATTCGCCCTTGGTGGCGTGGTGCGGTGGCCGCAGGGTCAGGTAGGGGTGGAGTTCAAGAAGGCGATGGGAGAGGACTTGCTGGCGGACGGGCAGCTCCTGCCAACCTCGACGAGCAAGAGGGCCACCCAGGCATTCACGGCGGGGCGGGCGTAGCGGCGTAGGGTCACGGTACGGAATCGTGGGAAACTCCCACAACCCTCCGAAGAGTCCCTGGTCGGTGCGGCGGCGGCAAAGAACGCGAGGTTCACGAACCCAAGAAGTCGTAGCGGCGGCTTCGGCTGCTTCCCATCCCGTTTCCGGCAGGGACGGCTCAGAGGGGCTGACTCCGACTTGCGGCGTCCGGCCTTCTTCGACCCCTTCTACTATCAGTAGTACCGCCAGGCGCAGGCGGGGCAACTCCGCCGCCGAGCGGTGGGAACGGGCAGGCCGTGGCCATGGCGATGACTCCTGCTGGTGGGCCTGGCAGAGATGGGCCACGGGACACCGTTCACAATGGGGTTGGCGGGGCAGGCAGATAGTGGCAGCCAGGTCCATGATTGCCTGGTTGAGATCTCCTGGGCGCTGGCGCGGCCAGACCGGGGCGAGCTGTTGGGCCAGCGCTTTGCCCAGCTGGGCGGGGGAGAGAACGGACTCCTGCCACCCGAGTAACCGGGAGAGCGCTCGCCGCAGGTTGCCGTCGATGGCGGGACGAGGTTCACCACCGGCGATGCTGGCGATGGCGGCGGCCGTGTAATCGCCGATTCCGGGCAGCTCGCGCAAACGAGTGTACTCCGTTGGCAGCTGAAGCCCAGCGGCAGTTAGTTGTTGGGCACAAACGTGCAGATGGCGGGCACGGGCGTAGTACCCCAGACCTTCCCAGGCGGACAGCACTTCATCGAGCGGCGCAGCGGCCAGCGCCGGCAGGTTGGGGAAGCGCTGCAGAAAGCGCAGGTAGTACGGGATGACGGTCTCCACCCGGGTCTGTTGCAGCATGATCTCGGAGATCCATACCCGGTACGGGTCGATGGGCGGCTCTCGCCAGGGGAGCTCTCGCCGGTGTTGGTCATACCAGTTCAGCAGCGTGCGAACCACCTGTTCCCACCAGGGAACGCCAGGAAACGGTGTCGTCAGGCCCACCTCTTCTTGGCCTCCCATCCGGAACCCGCTCTGCTTGTCCAGGTCGGGTTGGCGCGGCGATGTACACCTTACGATCCTACCACCTTTGTTTTCGATAGGTGCGGGCGCGATGCCCTTGACGCCAAGCGGCCCCAGGAACTCTGGCCGGCGGTTGCGGGAAGGTCTCAGCGCAGCAGGAGATTTCCAAGTGAGTGCGGAAAAGACAGCTTACCACCAGGAAGATGGTGGGGGAGGTGCTGGTAATGAGTGCAGGTGCACAAGCGTACTTTGAACAAGCCAGCGCACTGCTGGCCCGGATCGAAGAGATCGACCGGGAGCCGATTCGGCAGGCGGCTTCCCTCATGGCCGAGGCGATTGCCAGCGGTCATTGGGTACGGATGTTCGGCAGCGGCCATTCCGTCATTCCCTGCATGGATATCTTCCCACGGTATGGCAGCTTTGTTGGCTTCCATCCGGTCATGGACTCCCGGCTCATGTGGACGCAAGTGGCGGGCAGCGGCGGAGCGCCCGAACTGATCTGGATCGAGCGCCAGGAAGGCTACATCCGCAACTTCCTGAAGGCTTATACGTTTTCGCCGCAAGATGTCATGTTGATCTATTCTCACGGCGGGCTCAATGCGGCGCCGGTCGAGGTCGCTTTGTATGCTCGCTCCATTGGGATGAAAGTCGTCGCCGTGACTTCCGGGGAGAACTACCGCAAGGCCAAGGCGACCCACTCTTCCGGCAAGAAGCTGGGCGATTTGGCGGATGTGCTGATCGATAACTGTGTGCCGCTGGAGGATGCCCTGGTGACGGTGGAGGGCCAGGCGGAGAAGGTGGCCGCCGGATCGACGCTGGCGGTCGTCACGATCTCCATGGCGCTGGTGGCAGAAGTGGCGCAGCGCCTGGCGGAACGGGGGATTCATATGCCGACCTTCGTTTCGCCCAACCAGAACCCCGACCCGGCGCACAATGAGGCCGTCTTCGCTGCCTGGACTGAGCGGCTCCGCCGCAGCTCAGCGGTGTAGCGAAGTTGAAGAGTTGACGGAGGCAATCACCCGAGGGCTGAAGATTCGTTGGGCGGATGGTGAGGCGGCGGTGGAGGTGGAGGGCGTGGAGTGCGCACTGGCTCTGGACATCGGGGGGACGAAAGTGGCTGCGGCCCTGGTGACGGCGGCTGGGCAGTTCGCCGCCCGGGCCGCGCGCCGGTGGAACCCCCGAGAGTCGGACTCAGCCTGGCAGGCATTGGTGGAAGCTGCTGAAACAGCCATTCAGGCCCAACCTGGCAGCCGCCTCGTCGGGATCGGCGTAGGTGCTCCCGCCGTTGTCGAGCGGCAGGCGGGAGTGATCGTCTGGGCGCCCAATATCCCCGCTTGGGACCATTTCCCCCTGGGCGAGCGGCTGGAGGCTCATTTCCACTGCCCGGTCCGGGTGGACTTCGACGGCCACATGGCCACCCTGGGTGAACACTGGCTGGGAGCGGGCCGGGGGGTGGACGACCTGGCGCTCATGGCCGTGGGGACGGGCATCGGGGGTGGCATCATCAGCGGCGGGAGGTTGCTTCGGGGCGTGTTAGGGCTGGCCGGGGCGGTGGGATGGATGCGAGTAGGACTTCCGCCCACCTGCCGGGCGGGGGAGCCGTTCTACCCGGGCTGGGAGGAGCGGAGCAGCAGGCAAGGATTCCTGGAGAGTTTGGCTGCCGGGCCGGCCATCCTGGCCCGAGCCAACCATTTGGCCGGCAGCTCTCCCCGTTACGCCGATACGCCCGCCGTCTTTGCCGCCTGCCGTCGAGGAGAGTCCAGCGCCTGCCAGGCAGTGGAGGAGGCAGCCTGGGCGCTGGGGGTGGCTGCCGGCAATCTCGTGAGTACCGTGGGATGCCGGCGGGTGATCCTGGGGGGTGGAGTAGGCGAAGAGGCGGACCTGCTTCTCCCTACCATGCGACGGGTCATGGCGGAGTACGCTCAGCCGTGGGTTGGCAAGAGAGCAGAGATTGTCCCTGCGGAGTTGGGCAATGCGGCGGGGTTGGCCGGGGCAGCCCGGCTGGTCTGGACGGTTGGGCAAGCTTGACGCATTTCGGTGAAGGGCGTACACTATCAGGTTGGGTGGAAATACGACGGGATGAGCGCAGTCGGGGTGACGCGTGCCGCCTCTTCGCTGCGCCTTTTTTTGCGGACGCCGAAAGTGTGGTGCGAGCTTGCAGATTCGGAATGTTGCTATTATTGCCCACGTGGACCACGGGAAGACCACGTTGGTGGATGCCATATTGCGTCAGACCGGCTCGCTGCGCGGGACGGCCCTGAATAGCGAGCGGGTGATGGACTCCAACGAGCTGGAACGGGAGCGGGGGATTACGATCCTGGCCAAGAACACGGCGGTGTTCTACCACGATGTGAAGATCAACATCGTGGATACCCCGGGCCATGCCGACTTCGGCGGCGAGGTGGAGCGGATCCTCGACATGGTAGACGGCTGCCTGCTCCTGGTCGACGCCTTCGAGGGCCCCATGCCTCAGACCCGCTTCGTCGTGGAGAAGGCCCTCTCTCGCCATTTGCGGCCAGTGGTCGTTCTCAACAAGATCGACCGGGACGGGATTCAGCCGGAAAAGACCCTGGACGACTTGCTGGAGCTGATGATCGACCTGGGCGCCGACGACAGCCAGATCGATTTTCCTGTCTTCTATGCTTCGGCGCGAGCCGGGGTCGCCGACGCGTCGCTGGACAAGGCGTTGGCTGCCACAAGACAGGTGGAAGCAGGGGCGAATCCCCTCGACGTGTCCAATGGCATCTTGCCTTTGCTGGACGCCATCGTGAAATACTGCCCTGCTCCCGGGGGCGATCCGGACGCTCCTTTGCAGCTGCTGGTAACCACCCTGGACTGGGACGATTACCTGGGCCGGATCGGGATTGGTCGCATGCACAACGGGCGGATCCGGCCGGGCCAGACAGTGGGCTTGGGTCGAGGTGAGGACCCGGCGCAGAATGATCCGGGGCGTCCGGTTCAACCCATGCGGGTTCAGAATCTCTTCACGTTCCAGGGTCTGAAGCGGTTGCCCATCGAGGAAGCGGTGGCGGGCGACATTGTGGCCGTAGCCGGAATGGAAGGGCTGCAGATCGGGGACACCGTTACCTCGGCCGAGGAGCCTCGTTTGCTGCCCCCCATTCAAGTGGACGAGCCAACCCTCACCATGATCTTCCGGGTGAACGACAGCCCGTTCGCCGGCCGGGACGGAGAGTTTGTGACCTCCCGGCAGCTGCGCGACCGGCTGCAGCGGGAAGCCCGCACCAACGTGGCGTTGCGGGTGCGGGAGACCGGTGCCCCCGATGAGGTGGAGGTGGCTGGCCGCGGCGAGCTGCAGCTGGCGATTCTGATCGAAACCATGCGCCGGGAAGGCTACGAGTTTGCCGTCTCCCGTCCCCGCCCCATTTACAAGCAGGTCAATGGGGAGCTCTGGGAGCCGTTGGAACGCCTGACGGTGGATGTACCTCAGGAGTCCCTGGGGACAGTCATGGAAAAGCTGGGGATTCGCCGGGGCGAGCTCCTCAACATGACGCCCGTGGGCAGCAGTCGGGTGCGTCTGGATTTCCTCGTGCCGGCACGGGGATTGATTGGGTTCAACTCGGAGTTCGTCACCGATACAAAGGGCTATGGAATCATGTCACACACGTACGGCGGCTACGGGCCGTACCGGGGGGACATTCCCGCCCGCCTGTACGGCACGCTCATCGCCTGGGAGAACGGTGTGGCGACGGCGTATGCCCTTGGTAATCTACAGGATCGGGGTACCTTCTTCATCGAGCCCGGCACCGAGGTCTACGAGGGAATGATCGTAGGCGAGAGCAGCCGCAACGAGGATATCGATGTCAATGTGGCGAAGAAAAAACATCTAACCAACATGCGTTCGAGCACATCCGACATTGCGGTCAAGCTGGATGTACCGCGACGCCTTACGCTGGAGCAATGCATTGCTTTCCTGGCCGATGATGAACTGCTCGAGGTCACGCCGCAGCACCTGCGCCTGCGCAAGCGGGTGTTGAGTCGAGTGGAACGCTGGGCGCTGCGAGCGCGGCGGGGGAGCCGTCCGCAGCCAGATGAGGCACGGGGTTCCGGGGACGGTTCGGCCCCTGTCCCCGCGGCCTCTGGTCGTTCCACGAAGAACGGGGGTTAAGCCCAGCAGGCATCCAAACGATGGGGGGATGGTGCATGCGCTGGCAATTCGCAGCCGTACAGGCTGGCGTGAACGTCGAGGATTACCGAACCGAAGAGCAGTTTCGACGGAAGATCTGCCGCTTGCTCGATCAGGTCCGCAGCCAGGCCGGTACCGATCCTTCCCTGCCATTGCTGGTCGCCTTTCCGGAAGACATCGGGACCCCTCTTGCTTTCGTCGACGACCCGGTGGTCGTGCAGCAGGAGAGCACCTTGCGGGGGGCGGTCACCGCTATGGTGCGCCGGCACATGTGGGCCGCAGCCTGGCGCCGGCTGCGCCACCGGGTGGGCTGGGTGCGGGCGCTCTTTCTGCTGCAGGCAGACCGAATGGCCCGTATCTATTTTTCCGTCTTTGCGCAGGCGGCCCGGGACTATCAGGCGTACATCGTGGCTGGCTCTGTCGTCTTACCCGATCTGGGGCCGGACTGGGGTGGCGTCTACCTTGCTGCGGATGCTGAACATGCCCGGGCCCAGGGCAAACAACGGACGTTGTCGTCGCAGCCGGACGAAGCGGAGCGTGGGGGGGATCCCGAGCTGGATCTGGGAACCGGCAAGGACCAGCGCTCCGTCTACAATGTATCGTACACGTTCGACCTGCATGGCCGTGTGCTGGGTTTCCAGCGCAAGGTTCACATGGTGGAGCAGGAAGCGCCGGGGCGGCTGGATCTGGTGCCTGGGCGCCTCCATGATATTCGTGCCCTTGCCTTGCCAGGCCTGTCTGTGGGGGTAGCCATCTGCTACGATGGCTTTTTTACCGATGTACGGGCCAGCTTGCGTCAGGACGGGGCGTCGGTTCTGGTGCAACCTTCCGCCAATCCGGGACCGTGGACGCCGGAGCAGCAGCTGGACTGGTTGCGCGGCGCCTGGACTGCCACCCTGCGGCCGCAAGACGCCCCCTATGAACTGCAACCCGGCTGCGGGTTTGCCGCCGCCATCAACCCGATGCTGGTCGGACGGTTGTTTGATGTACGCTTTGAAGGGCAATCGTCGATTCTGCTGGCGCACGGACCGGAGCGGTCGCCCGAGGCTTTGCAGACAGTGGGGGTCTCCCGAGATGGGGCAAGGCCGTCCCCACAATACCAGGCCGTGCAGGGGCGACCAGGGTTCCTGGCAGTAGCGGAGAAGGCGGATGACGAACAGGTACTGGTTGCCACTGTCTCCCTTCCTGAGCGGCAAGAAGATCCTTTCACCTCGGATCTGCCCGGCCAGGTCGTCGACTCCCAGTGACAGTGTGCAGGAAAGGGTAGAAGGCGTTGAGCAACAGTGTGAGTCCTCGTCTGCTGCATCGTGCCCGCCTCCAGGTGTCTCACCGCAACCTAGCCGGTAGCGAGCGGTCGCCATGGGTGGTGCTGGATTGCGATGGAACCTTGCTGCGGCCCGATGGTTCACTGGGGGAACGTACCTGCAGGGTCATCGAAAGAGCCCAGCAGGCGGGCTGGCACGTCACACTGGCAACGGGTCGACGGTACAGCACGGCTCTCGCCATTATCGAGCGGCTGCATTTGCGAGAAGAGTTGGTCCTGCAAAACGGGGCGGTGGTCGCGCAGGCGAATACGGGCGGGATTCTCCACTACCAGGGGGTACGCCCTGAACCGTTGGCGCAGATCATTCCATTGGGTCGACGTTACGAGATAGACATGATGCTGTTTGATGACCCCCGCCGGCGGGACGGGGGTCTGATCGAAGCATTGCCACGGAATCTGCTGGACCGCCGCTATGTTCTGGAAAACGGCGATCTGTTCCAGAAGGTGCCGGACCTGGCTGAAGCGTTGCCGGATTGGCCCCTGAAGATGATCTTTACGGCAGAGCCGGACCGGATGAAGCATTTTGTGCCGATCCTGAAACAAGCGATCCAGCCCTGGCCCGATGTGCGAATGGTGGTCTACGGCGGCTCAACCCGCCCAGTCTGGTCTGTGGAGATCCTGCACCAGCAGGCAAGTAAGGCGGCAGGTGTCAGTTGGGTCGTCAGCCGCCATCAGGCAAGTTTGGAACAGGTGATCGCTTTTGGCGACGAAATGAATGACTATGAGTTGATCAGCGCCGCCGGTTGGGGTGTGGCCATGCAAAATGGCGTGTCTGAACTGCAGCGGGTGGCCCGGGAGATTGCCCCTCCTAACTCCCAAGAGGGAGTCGCTACCGTCCTTGAACGCCTGTTGGAGGAGGGTGGCGAGAAAGAGCTGGCAGAGTAACTCCGGGCCCAGCAGCAACCATTTCCCGGCTGAGCCGTGGGACTGAGGGATCTCCCGCGGGGAATGCTGTGGGGGAAGGGGGCAGGCTCCTACACTGCTACAGCTAGAATGCGGGAGGGAACGCCATGCCAGCAAGTGACAGGATCCCCAGCCGCCGACGGCTCGATGCGGGTCAAGCGACGCGGTCCGAAGGCCGCGATGAACGGGAACACAGAATCCGGGCGATTCTGGACTTTGTAACCCGGCATCGAGAGTCCACTGCTTCTTTGGCGATCTGCCGCCGGGCGTTGGGGCAGGGGTTGGACAGGGTAGATGGGCCGACTCTTTCGGCTCTGGGGCATTACCTGAGGCAGGCGGCGAGCGAGGAGATTGCCAGCTATTACGACATTGTGCTCTAGCTCTGTCCCCCTGGAAGATGGTTGGGTTTGCCACAGTCGCCGAAAGAAGACGCCAGGCGGGGGAGCAGGGAAACCATGGGAAGGATGACGGTGATGGGGCGTCCACGAGAAGAGGCTGTGGCGATCATTGGCGGGACCGGGGTCTATCAGGCCGAGCGACTGGAAAACGCTGCGACGGAGCAGGTACGGACGGAGTATGGGGTCGTAGAACTCACGGTGGGACGGTGGAAGGGGCACACGGTCTACTTTCTGCCCCGGCACGGCAGGGGACACAGCATCCCGCCCCATCGCATCAATTACCGGGCTAACCTGGCTGCTTTAGCTGAACAGGGAGTCACCCAGATTCTGGCGACCAGTGCGGTCGGTTCGTTACGCTCAGACTGGCCGGCAGGGCGGCTGGTGGTGTTGGACCAGTTCATCGATTTCACGAGCCGGCGAGAGGCTACGTTCTACGACGGAGAGGATGACCGGGTGGTGCATACCGATATGACCAACCCGTACTGTCCTCGGCTGCGGGAGGTGATTCTGAAGACCGCGGCCGATCTGGGCCTGGATATCACTGAGAGTGGGTGCTACGTGTGTACAGATGGGCCCCGTTTCGAGACGGCGGCGGAGGTCCGGGCCTTCGGCCGCCTAGGGGGAGACGTGGTCGGCATGACCGGGGTGCCGGAGGTTATCTTGGCGCGGGAGCTCGGCCTTTGCTATGCGGCAGTCGCCCTGGTGACCAATCTGGGGGCAGGACTCAGTACAACTCCCCTGGCGCACGACGAAGTGAGCCGGCAGATGCAGGAGAATGCCGACCGTCTACAGAGCTTGCTGTGGGAGAGTGTGGCCAGGTTACCGCTGGTGCGGCCTTCTAGTTGTTGCCAGCAAAGGGGGGCTTGATTCCTGGCGAAAGGCGTGGTATATTCACTAACGTTGTAGCGACGCCGGGGCTATCACCAGGCGATGTAGCGACTCTCAGTGGGAGGTCGTCCAACGGCAGGACACGGGGCTCTGGACTCCGGTATGAAGGTTCGAATCCTTCCCTCCCAGCCAATCTGGCCCCCATCGTCTAGAGGCCCAGGACACGTGGTTCTCAGCCACGGGACAGCGGTTCGAATCCGCTTGGGGGTACCAGCCAGACATTCCTTCGTATTTGCCGAGACTGTTGGGAATAGGGGAATAGTGGTAGATGGCTCCACCTTGGTTAACGCCAAGGTTTTTTTGTGTTCAGCTTGCACCGGGGCATAGCGCATACCCTCTAGACGGTGCGGGACACTACGCGCGGCCGGTTCGTTGTCTGCCAGTCGGCACTTTGGTCGCGGTCGCTCCTGTATCTGAGGGAGGGAGATGCCAGACCATGGTATGGAATCATGTCAGGCGAGTACTCGGTCTAACCGACGAACGAACCACCTCTGTTGACCGTCCGCAAGCCGAGGATAAGGGGACCGAGCCGACCGGGGATACGTCTGGGGCCCGGTCGCCCGCGGCAACAGGACTGGCCGCCAGACGGGGCGGGCGGACCCCGGCGGACACCGAGGTGGCGACGGAGCTCGACTCCTGGCTGACCAGTACCCAGCAGGCACAGGCGTACCAGTGGGCGCCGGACGACGGGATCACCGTGTCGCCGACCCCCATCACCCTGGGGCAGGAGCTAACGATCCGGTACCGGGGGCTGCTGGCCAAAAGCGGCGCTAGCCGGGTGTTTCTGCATTATGGCTATGGACCGGGGCCGTGGCGGCATGTGAGCGAAATCGCCATGGACCAGCAACCCGACGGCAGCTGGACGACCCAGATTCGGGCAGAACAGCCGGGACGTCTCAACTTCTGTTTTCGGGACGCCGCCTCCAACTGGGACAACAACAACGGTCGCGACTGGAGCTACGAGGTTCACGGCGGAAGCAACTGGCCCCACTAACCCGAAACGGTTAGCGGTGTGGGCTCGCTCGTTGGGATCTCCCCCGACGGGCGAGTCTCCCTTTCCGGTAGCCGGAAACCATGGCGAAGAGCCGGCCAGAGTGGTAGCATTAGCGCTGTTGGCCCAAAACAGATCATTCCAGATTTTGAGACCAACGGGATATCTGGTGGCGGGCGTGTGGCTGAAGGGAAGGCGAACCTGTGGCGAGGCTATTGGTAACAGGTGGGAAGCGACTGGTAGGCGAAGTTCCGATCAACGGGGCGAAAAACAGTGTATTGGCGTTGATGGTGACCGCCGCCCTAGGACAAGGTGAGAGCGTCATCGACAACGTCCCTTACGATCGCGACGTAGCTACCATGTCCACCATCCTCAAAGAGTTGGGCGTCCGGGTCGCATTTGAGCCACCTCATCGGCTCCGGATCGATGGCAGTCAGCTAAATCGTTCCACCGCGCCGTACGAGCCGGTGCGCCAGATGCGGGCGTCCTTCTATGTCGCCGGCCTGCTTTTGGCCCGTTTGGGAAAGGCGGAAGTGCCGTTGCCGGGGGGCTGCCAGCTGGGTTCCCGGCCCGTAGATTTCCACTTGCGGGGCTTTGAGGCGCTAGGCGCCAAGGTTCAGATCGAACACGGCTTCATGAAAGCGGAAGCCCCGCGGCTGCGGGGGACTTCAATTTTCATCAATCGCTCCAGTGTGGGCACCACGGTCAACCTGATGTTGGCGGCTAGTTTGGCCGACGGGGTGACTGTTTTGGAGAACGCGGCCAAAGAGCCAGAGATTGTCGATCAGGCGATCCTGCTCAACCAGATGGGGGCACGAGTGCGTGGAGCCGGCACCGACGTGATCCGGATCGAAGGGGTGCCCCAGCTACACCCGGCCGAACACACCGCCATTCCCGACCGTATTGAGGCAGGCACCTATATGATGGCTGCTGCGATTACTGGCGGGCGGATCGTCCTGGAGGACGTTGAGTGGGAACACTTCCGTACACCCGTGGTGAAACTGCAGGAGGCAGGGGTACGGATTGAGCGGGTCGGACCAACCCAGGTGCTCGTAGAATCTCCGGTAAACCTCAGCCGGGACGTCCGGTTGCGGCCTGTCGACGTAGAGACAGCTCCCTATCCGGGCTTTCCCACTGATTTGCAGCAGCCTCTGGTCGCCTTACTTACCCTGGCCGATGGGACCAGTGTGGTCCGGGAGACGATTTTCGACCGGTTCCGCTACGTGGACGAGCTCCGCCGGATGGGTGCCGATGTCCGGGTGGAACGAGATACCGCCGTGGTGCGAGGTGTGCGGCGGCTGACAGGAGCGCCAGTGGAGGCGATGGACTTGCGGGCCGGCGCCGCCCTGGTCATTGCAGCCCTGGCTGCCGAGGGTCAAACGCGCATCAGCGGGGTGGAGTTGATCGACCGGGGGTACGAACACATAGAGGCGAAATTGAACGCCTTGGGTGCCGATGTTGTCCGGGTGGACGATGAGGGGGCACCGGCCTCAGCCACTCCCCCTGCCAGTCTCGCTTCAGCTCAATCCGAACCGTCCATGTCTACCAACACCTCCCTGCCGGCTCCCAATCCCTCACAGGCCTGATTCGGTTCCAGCCACACCTGGCTAGGCACGGAGGGATTCTATGGGGGCCAGTGCGGGTCGCAAGGCCAGCGGGCGACGACGAGCTTCTCCCCCCGGCCAAGGACCCGAATCACTGGTCCCGCGCTCCGCCCCGTCCCGACCAGGCCATGGGTGTCCTGACCCGGCGGTCAAATTGTCAGAATTACTCTTCTGGTACATACAAACGCACTGCTAACGCACGAAACCACTGCCGCGGGAAGTGACAGTTGGGCTCAAAATCATTCGAGTCAGTGGCAGGAATCTTGGTAGCACGAGAGAATTACGCCATAACTTTACGTTCCCAGTTTAAAGCCGGCAAGGAGGTGTAGCCCAGGTAGCGCTGGTGGAAGCTGGTTGGTTACGGGCATCCGAGCGGTCCGACCCAACCGGAGGAGTCGGTTGTTGCCAGGTGAAAGGAGGCCATGCAATGAAGCGCTTGTTGGCGGGTTTTCTGGCGGTGGGCTTGATTTTGGGTTTGAGCAGCGCAGTCTTGGCGGCTGACCGGGTGTATGACCTGTCGATGTTTGAGGACCCGACTACCCTCAATGTCTTTTCGGCATTGGGGCCGAACTCGACAGTCTGGAATTCCCAGGTCGCCTCTGAGATCTACTTCCCGACCCTGTTCGGTTTGGCGGCCCCGACCTGGGAATTCGTTCCCGCCGTGGCAGCTGACATGCCCTCTCCCTTCGTCAAAGAGCAAGTGGGCGGGAAGACCCTGTATACCTCCATCGTCAAGTTGCGTAAGGACCAGAAGTGGAGCGACGGCACCCCCATCACGGCGGACGATTTCGTTTTCACGGCCAATGCGGTGCTGGAATTCGATCCTGATCTGATCGGTGGCAACTGGCCTTCCTTGTACCCCAAGGCTGCGCTGGACCACGTAGCCCAGGTAGATGACTACACCGTCAAGTTCTACCTCACCAAGATTCCGGGCTTGTCGGAATGGCAGTACGGAGTGCTGCAGGCGCCGTTCGTCCAGAAGAAGTTCTGGGAGCCTGTGTTTGCCACCGCCCGCAAGGAGTCGACCCCCGAGGCGAGGGTGAAGACGTTGCTCGCCTTCGAACCGACCCGGCAACCCAGCGGCACTGCCTGGGTGTTTGGCGCTTGGGAAAAAGGAGCGTACTATCGTAACGTCCCCAACCCCTACTATGCGGGTAAGGGCGAAGTGACCACCTTCTATGAGAATGGCGTGGTCACCATTGAGAACCCCAAGAGCGGTTACAAGTGGGCTTCGGGCAAGCCGGAGGGAAAGGTGACCCTGCGGCTGGTGGAGGGCCCGTATGTAGACAGTGTCCTCTTCCGCCTCTATCAAAACCAGAATGCGGCGGTCCTGGCCCTGACCACCGGCGAGGTTGACTTTTTCCTCAACTCGTTGGGGCTGCAAAAAGGCTTCCAGGACCAGTTGCGCCGCGCCCCCAATGTTGCCCTGGTCGAGAACCATACCAATGGATTCCGGTTCATGGCGTTTAACCTGCGCAAGTATCCATTCAATATCAAGGAGTTCCGGCAGGCAGTGGCGACCCTGATCGACCGGGAGTACATTACGCAGACGATCTTCCAGGGGATCGCCTTCCCTCTGGCAACCCCCGTGCCTCCTGGCAACGAGGCCTGGTACAACAAGGACGTCAAAGTGTTCGGGCAAGGAATGAACCGCGCCCAACGGGTGGCTGAGGCTGTCCGCCTGCTCAAGTCGGCCGGCTTCTCCTGGCAGGTGGAGCCGCAAGTGGATTTGGCCAAAGGTACCGTCACCCGTCGGGGCCGTGGCCTGATCATGCCCAACGGCAAGCTGATGGAGCCGTTTGACTTCCTGATCCAGACCGCCGGTTATGACCCGCTGCGCAACACCTTCGGGATCTTCATTACCCAGTGGATGCAAGAAATCGGAATTCCGGTGCAGGCGGTCCCGACGGAGTTCAACCTCATTAGTACGAAAGTGTTCGATGAACAAGACTTCGATGCGTTCATGATGGGGTGGAGCCTGTCGATCTACCCGGATTACCTTGCCGTCTTCTTCCATAGCAATCAGACAGGCAAGAGCGGCTTCAACGCCGAAGGCTACAGCAACCCGGCCTTCGACAAGCTGGCCGATCAATTCCTGGCCGAGACCGACCTCAACAAGGCGATCCAGGAAGCCAAACAGCTGCAGGCGATCCTCGCCGACGAGCTTCCGTACATCGTCTTGTTTGATACCCCGATGGTGGAGGCGTATCGTAGCGACCGGGTGCAGTATCCATACCTGCACGTGCTGGGCGGTTTGCAATTCGTCAAGGGATTGACCACCACGGTGCAGTTGCTCCAGTAGTCGGCAGCTGCGTAACGCTTAAGTCTGACGTAGCAGGGGCACGGATGCGGACGGGGAGCAGTCCCCCCGCATCCGGCCCCATCGAAGAGCGGAGGGACAGCATGGGTAGGTATTTTGCGTCCCGGCTGGGGCAACTCATTCTTACTCTTTTCATCTACATCACTCTTGTCTATTTCATCCTGCAAGCGATGCCGGGCGACATCACCCAGGCGCTCGTGTTCAACCCTCGCATACCGCAGTCGGCCCGAGCAGCCCTGCAACATCAGTTGGGGCTGGATGCCCCCCTCGTAGTGCAGTATTTCCATTACGTGCGGAACTTTTTCACAGGAAACCTGGGCGTTTCGTTTTCCCACTACCCAAGACCTGTTTGGAACATCCTCGCGGAACGGATTCCCCGGACGCTGTTGCTCTTTACCACCTCGACTCTCCTGTCGTTCTACGTGGGCTACATTTTGGGAAGGGTCATTGCCTGGCGTCGCGGAGGATTCGTGGACTACGGGGCCACTGTAGTCGGAGTGACATTTTGGACCGCGTTCTACCCTCTCCTTGCCCTCATTTTAATCTGGTTGTTCGCCTCAGAGCTGCACTGGTTGCCTCTGAACCAGTTCATCAGCCCAACGCTCTGGTTGGACGCACCAGTTACCTCGAATACGATATTTCATTACATGATCTTGAGTTTGGCCGGGGCGGCACTTCTGTTGGCCCTTGTCTATGCTCTGGTTCCGCGGTGGGTGCGGCGTCCCTCCAGTCGCTGCTGGGTTACCCGGGGCGCCTGGGTGGTCGCACTGGCTGGCCTGGTGAGCGGATGGTGGGCGTCTGGATATGCCGCACTGGCCTGGGATATTGTTAGCCACATGGTTTTGCCGGTGGTCACCCTTACCCTCATCAGCTTTGCGGGAAATATGCTGCTGATGCGGGACTCTATGTTGGAGACAACCCGGGAGGATTACGTGCTTGCCGCCCGGGCGAAAGGATTGCCGGATCGAGTGGTACGGGATCGACATGCGGCCCGTACAGCCCTGTTGCCGGTGGTGACCAGCTTTGCCTTGAGCTTGGGCAGTGTTATGGGGGGCGGGCTGGTGACCGAGACCGTCTTCTCCTGGCCTGGCCTGGGCCAGATTCTGTTCGACGCTGCCATTCAAGCCGATTACCCTCTGGCCACGGGAGCGCTTGCCTTCACCGGCATCTTCGTATTAGTCGCTCACCTTGTGGCCGACGTGCTGTACGCCTGGCTCGACCCACGGATCAGCGTCGTCAGCTCAGAGAGCGAAGCTAGCACGTAAATCCGGCGGCGGTGCCGGGTCAGTTCGCGTGCATCTGTGGTGCTGCAAGTGAACCAGAGACAAATACGGTGGTGAGCAAATGGTGCAGGTACAGGTACAGGCCCCTCTCTCTCCGGCTCCGTCCGGAGCTCCCGTGCCCGCCGTCACAGAGCCTCTGTGGAAGATCCGCTGGCGGCTGTTGGTCCGGGGCTTCCGGCAAAACTGGGAAGTCTTCCGGGAAAGCCGCATCGGCCTGATTGGCCTCGGAATCATCCTCTTTTTTGGCCTCTTCGGAGCGGCTTGGCCTATCATGATGCACTTCGTGGATCCAAATATCTACAATCCGATCACGGGCTTCGACCCCATGAGCATGCCCCATCCCTCGCCACCGTCACTGCGGCATTGGCTGGGGACGGATCCCATTGGCCGGGACATCCTGGGGCAGCTGATGTACAGCACCCATCGGGAGTTTCTCATCGGCGTACTGGCTGCCCTGATCACGGTGGTCATCGGCACATTGATTGGTACGGTCGCAGGCTACTACGGCGGCTTCACGGATACGTTCTTCATGCGCCTGGCCGACATCATGATCTTGTTCCCGTTCATTCCACTACTGATTGTGGTGGGCAGCTTCATACGGATGGGGATGTTCGAGTTTGCCTGGATCAGCGGTGTTCTCGGCGGATTTGGCGGAATCACCATTGTTCTGAAGTCCCAGGCTCTTTCCATCAAAGTCCGCTCGTACATTGACGCAGCCAAGGTGGCCGGAGGCAGCGACTTTCACATTATCCGGGCTCACATCATCCCCAATGTCATGCCGTTATCGTTCCTGTACATGATGTTCAACGTGACCGGGACTATCCTGGGCGAAGCCACCCTGTCCTACTTTGGCATTCTCAATATCGACATGAGCTGGGGCATGATGATTCACACAGCGGATTCCGCCGGCTATCTCATCTCATTCGACCAGTACTGGTGGCTATGGCTGCCTGCCGGCCTGGCCATTACGCTCTTTTGTGCTGCGTTTTACATGGTTGGTCGCGGCCTGGATGAGGTGGTCAACCCCAGGCTGAGGAAGAGGTGAGAACATGAGCTCAGGAGCAGAAAAGACGAGGACGCCGCTACTGATGCTGGATCACTACACGATGCACTACGCGACCAAGCGCGGCCCTGTGCAGGCGGTGGGCGGGGTGACTCTGCAGCTGCATCGCGGCCAGTCGTTGGGTCTGGTCGGAGAGTCGGGCTGTGGCAAGACTTCGGTCGCCATGTCCGTCATCCGTTTGTTGCCGGAGAACGCCCGCCCGGTGGCCGGTCGAATCCTATTCAACGGCATTGATCTCCTCTCTCTCGATGACGAGCAGATGCGCCGGCTGCGCTGGAAATCGATCGCGATGGTCTTTCAGGCGGCCATGAACTCGCTCAATCCGGTTTACCGGGTGAGCGATCAGATCGTGGAAGCCATCACCACCCATGAGCCGGAGGTCACCGAAGACGAGGCCCGGGAACGGGTGGCCAACCTGTTCGAAATGGTGGGGCTTGCCCGCGATCGGATGGATCGTTATCCGCACGAATACAGTGGCGGCATGAAGCAACGGGCCGTCATTGCCATGGCGCTGGCCTGCCGTCCCCAGCTGGTGATTGCCGACGAACCTACCACGGCTCTCGATGTGATCGTGCAGGACCGCATCTTGCGGG
Organism: Limnochordaceae bacterium; assembly: GCA_014896305.1. Taxonomy (GTDB): domain Bacteria; phylum Bacillota; class Limnochordia; order Limnochordales; family DUMU01; genus Bu26. The sequence goes on along the minus strand of JADBKQ010000009.1, from coordinate 19,135 downwards.
AAATGGACGAGATTCGCCGCCGCTTACACATGAGTATGATCTACATCTCCCATGACATCTCGGTGATCGCCGAGGTGAGCGACGTGGTCGCCGTCATGTACGCCGGGAAGTTGGTGGAGTTTGGCTCGGCCGAGGATATCTTCAAGCGGCCACAGCATCCCTATGCCGTTGGACTGATGGCGGCCTATCCGAGCATTTTGGGGGAGCGCCGCCAATTGGAGACGATTGCGGGTGAACCTCCCAACCTTCTCGATCCGCCCCCCGGTTGCCGTTTCCACCCGCGTTGCCCCTTCGCTACGGAACAATGCCGGCGGGAAGAGCCGCCGCTGACTGAGGTGTCGCCTGGCCGCCAGGTTGCTTGCTGGCACCCGGTGGAACCGGCAGGCCGTGCGTCCTCAAGTCGCGGCCAGTATTCGACCCGGCCGCCGCACGCGGCGGACCAGGCATAGGGGGTATCGCAATGGCAGTAGAAAAGCTTGATCCAAGTCCTATCACCCAAACAAAACCGCTGGTCCAGGTTGATCGGCTCAAGAAGTATTACCCGATTGCTGCACCCTTCCGGCGGGCCGTTCACTTTGTCCATGCCGTGGACGATGTCAGCTTCCAGATCCGGCCCGGCCATGTGTTTGGCCTGGTGGGCGAGTCCGGCTGTGGCAAGACCACGACAGGCAGGGTACTGGTGCGTTTGACCAACCCCACCAGTGGCCGGGTCCTGCTGGAGGAAAAGGACATCTTTCGCCTCACCAAACTCCAGCTGGTGCAGTTCCGGCAGAGCGTGCAGATGATGTTTCAGGATCCGTACGAATCCCTCAACCCGCGCATGACCATCTTTGACATCGTTTCGGAGCCGCTCGATGTCAACGGCATCGGTTCCCTCCGCGAACGTGAGGAACGAATCGCGGATATGCTCAATCAGGTGGGCCTGACCCCGCCGCAAGCGTTCCTTTTCCGTTTCCCCCACGAACTCTCGGGCGGCCAGCGCCAGCGGGTAGCCATTGCCCGTGCCCTGGTCACCAACCCCCGCTTCGTGGTGGCGGACGAGCCCACGTCCATGCTGGACGTTTCCATCCGCACGGGGATCATGCAGTTGCTTGCCGGACTGCGGGAAAAGCTGGGGATCAGTTATCTTTACATCACCCATGACCTGGCCGTGGCCCGCTACTTGTGCGATGACATTGCCGTCATGTACCTGGGCAAGATCGTGGAACAGGCACCGGCCGAGCAGTTGCTTCGCCATCCTTTGCATCCATACACGCGGGCCTTGATCTCCGCCGTCCCCGTTCCTGATCCTTCTTACCAGCGCCCGCCGGTCAATATCAAAGGGGGAGTGAGCAGGCCGGTCGACCCCCCGCCGCGCTGCCGGTTTTACGAACGCTGTCCCCTGGCCACCCGTCGTTGCGCCAACGAAGATCACCCTCCGTTGGTGGAACGGGATAGGGGACACTGGGTGGCTTGTTACGAGGTGTAGCCCGGCACTCCTTCGCCCAGACAGCGGCGAGCTGAGAGGAGAGGCCGATCGGTCGCCATCAAACAGCCGGGTCGGTCGCTTAGGGCGGGGCGATTAGCTGCAGTCGAAGGGTGACGATCTCGGTCACGTAGACGGAACGGACGCGAAGCTCGACCGTCGTCTCTCCTACGGGAAGGCGGCGGCCGTCCAGGATCTGACTGCGGTGGATGAGATCCTGCCGTTCCACCTCCAGCTCCTCTTTTTCCAGGGCGAGCCGTTCCAGCTGCCGCCCCGCCAACGAACCGCCCGCTACTGTACCCACCAGCGCTCCAAAGGTGAACCACGCCAGAACCAGCCCGCGGACAAGGTCGCACTTTTCATATTGCCAACCTATGCGATGCCATAGTCCCTGCAGACCTGGCGCAACCCCCGCTGCGAGGCAGGAAGTCTCCAGCAAGAGGAGAGAATAAAAGCCAAAGATAGGAGAGGAGGAGCTTCGTGGGCAGAGGGGAGTCGCGGCCAGCCAACTTTGTGCCTTTGCATGTGCGCAGTCACTATTCGCTGCTCGACGGGTTGGCCTCTCCAGCCGCCCTGGCAGCGGCCGCCGCCGCCCAGGGCTATTCGGCGTTGGCGTTGACGGACCGGGGCGGCGTATATGGAGCCTGCGAATTCCAGCAAGCCGCTGAGGCCGCCACTCCAGCCCTGCACCCCATCTTCGGTGCGCTTCTACCCCTAGCCACCTGGACCGCTCCCGGGCAGGCGGCAGCGGATTGGCGCACGTGGGGCACAGCCTATGAAGAAGTTCAGAGGCAGGAGACCCCACCGGAAGTGTTGGTGCTGGCGGAAGATGAGATGGGTTGGCGCAATCTCTGCCGCTTGATTTCGCTCCTTAAGGAGGGACTGGCCGCGCCCTCTCCCGGTCCGGTCCCGACCGGTGGGCGCGACAGCCGGGGCGGGGAGGCTGGACGTGGCTTCCTGACGATAGTGGATCTGGAGGAAGCGCGGGCGGGCTTGATCGTGTTGACTGGCCCGCAAAGCGGGGGATGGCTGGGGGCTCTCTGGCAGGCGGGCGAGGAGGGCATGCGGGAATCCCTGGCTACCCTGGCGGAGGCCCTGGGACCGGGCCGCCTCTACCTGCAGGTCGAACGGATGGGGCTGCCGGCAGAGGAGCGCCAGCAGATGGCGTGGCGACGTCTGTCACAGGAGTTCCATCTCCCGGTGGTCGCTACCCAGGATGTGCGGTACCTCACCCCCGACCAGGCCATGGCCCACCAGGTGGCCGCTGCCATCCGCCGCCATTCGGCCCTGCCGGGGAACGCCGGCAGGGACGGTTTCCGGATACCGCGCGAGGCCGAGCTCGCTCAGGCAAGACGTGGACCTTTGGACGCCTTGCCCACCGACCAGTACTATCTGAAGTCGCCCGCGCAGATGGAGCAGCTGTTTGCGGATTGGCCGGAGGCCCTGGCCGCGAGCCGGGAGATTGCGGAGCGCTGCCAGTACCGCCTGCCTGGTGGCCGCCTGCGCTTGCCCCGGTACCCTCGTCTGCCCGCAGGGGTAACGCCGGAGGCCTATTTGGCCGATTTGTGCCGCCAGGGCCTGGAGCAGCGGTTCGGGTCAAATCCGGACGCGCAGGTGCGCCAGCGCCTCGATCACGAACTGCAGATTATTGCACAACTTGGCTACGCCGGCTACTTCCTCATCGTATGGGACCTGGTGAGCTGGGCCCGTTCACAAGGAATCCCGGTAGGCCCGGGCCGTGGTTCGGCTGCTGGGAGCCTGGTCGCCTACTTGCTTGGCATCACGCAAATCAATCCGCTCCAGTACGGGTTGATCTTTGAACGCTTTCTGAACCCAGACCGGGTCTCTCCCCCGGACATCGATATCGACTTAGCGGCCGAGCGGCGAATCGATGTCGTGCAGTACCTGGTGGAAACGTACGGTCGGGAGCACGTCGCCCAGATCATTACCTTCGGCACGCTGGCGGCCCGGGCAGCGATTCGGGAAGTGGGTCGGTTGGGAGAAAACTCCGCCCAGCGGCAGGCCATGGCTGACCGTCTGGCCCGTCTCATCCCCCGTGTGCAGGGCGGCATCTCGCTGGAAGAAGCGGTTCGGACCGTGCCTGAATTGGGGCAGCTGATCCGGGAAAACGCCCTGGCCCGCCAACTGGTGGACCAGGCCCGCCAGGTGGAGGGCCTGCCCCGTTTGCAATCAGTGCATGCGGCCGGCGTGGTCATCGCCCCGTGCCCCCTCACGGATATCGTGCCGGTGGAACAGGTGGGCGACACCCGGGTGACCCAGTGGGCGATGGACTCGCTGGAGGAAGCTGGCCTGCTCAAGATCGACTTGCTGGCCCTCAGCCACCTGTCGTTCAGCCAGCGGGTGTGGGCGCGAGTTCGCGCCCAAGCTGAGCAGAGTGGGCAGGCCGCGTTGGCCCATCCGGGTCCTGCCGGTTCCGGCGGCCCTACCGATCCTACCGGCCCAACGGGTCTTTTTTCCGAACAGCTCGCCCAGCTTCCCCTGGACGATGCGGCCGTCTACCAGCAGCTGGCCACGGGGGAGAATCCGGGGGTTTTCCAGTTCGACTCCCCCATGTTCTCCCGTTTGCTGACCCGCCTGCAACCTCGCCGTTTCGAGGAGCTCATCGACCTGCTGGCCCTGGGACGGCCAGGGGCGATGGGTCAGCTCGACCAGTATATGGCGGTTCGCCGCGGGCAGGCCCGGCCCCAGTACGACTGGCCGCTGTTGAAACCCATCTTGGAGCCGACGGGCGGGGTCATCCTATACCAGGAGCAGGTGATGCAGATCGCCATGGCGGTGGCGGGCTTTACCGCAGCTCACGCCGATCTGTTGCGCCGGGCGATGGGCAAAAAGCAACCTGAGGTGATGCAGGCTCAACGAGCCGCCTTCTTGAAGGGAGCAGCGGCACAAGGAGTACCGGCAGCGGTGGCGGAGCACATTTTCCACCAGATCGCCGCCTTTGCCGGCTACGGGTTCAACAAGTCTCACGCGGCCGCCTACGCCCTGCTCGCCTACGGGATGGCCTGGTTGCTCACCCACTACCCACAAGCCTACCTGGATGAACTGGTGGCAGAGGCAGGGCCGGACTCCGCCACGGCTCGGCGAGCCGAGCGGATGCGTATCCGCCTCAGCCGCCTGCCGGCCCGGCCGTCCCCCGGCTCGACCTCGCCCCGTTCGACCCCGCTCGGCTCGCAGCCGCTGTTACCCGGTGGTGAGGCGATTGTGCTACGATCCCTGCAGCCCCACCGGCCGATTGACCCAGCCTTTTGGAGCTGGCTGGCAGATCTGCCCCAATTCCGCTCGCTGGCTGAGACAAAGGATCTGCTTCCCTTGCGCCTGGAATTGAGGTTACCGGAAGGTACGGTATGGGTGCAAGGCGGACGGAGCCAGGGGTGGCCGGCCTCCCTGGTGGCAACGCTGGCCGCCTGGGTACGCCCCTGGAATGTTACGGTGGAACGGGTAAGGCAGCAGGGGTGGCAAGGATAGGGATACCCGCGCAGGAACTCCCTGCGACGACACGAATAGTTCCTGATTCAGGAGCAGAACCGCGAAAGGGCAGGTGGAACCCATGACCACTGGTTTGGATGAGGGCCGGGAACCGCCGGCGACAAGCGAGCCGATTTCCGGGGAGTATATCGTGGTGAAGGCCCTGGAAGACGGGGTCAGCATCGTAGGGATGACCCGCGGCCGGGAGACGCGCATCGCCCACAGCGAGAAGCTGGACCGTGGCGAGGTGATGGTCGCTCAGTTCACGGAGCATACCTCGGCCATCAAGGTGCGGGGGAAGGCTCAGATCTGGACACGCCACGGCATGGTGGAGTCAGGGCGGAGCTGAGCGTCTGGCGCCGGCAGGAATCGTGCTCGGCGACGGGAAATTCCCGGGTGCGGGCGAAAGGAGCTCTGCAACGTATGTGGACAGTGGTGTATATTGCTCCCAATCGACCCATTGCCGACATGATTAAGGAACTGCTGGAAAAAGAGGGCGTGCTGGTCATGGTTCGCCCTCTGGGTGTCCCTCACATGGGGCCGTCAGCTAATTTCGAGGTATTAGTGCCCGAACTCGAGGCCAAAGAGGCTCAAGAGGTCCTAAACCAGGCGTTGGGGCAGTAGACTACGTACGCATTGTGAAGAGGGGGGCCCGGATGGCAGGACAGCAACGCCCTTCGGATCGTGGATTCTTCAACAACCTTTTTTCCCGCCCCAAGTACGTTACCGTGCATCCGCGGCGGGTGAATTCACAGACACCTCCCAGCGGAGCCGGGGAGGCGGAGCCAGCCAGGACACAGCCTCCGCTCCCCGGGACGCCGACCGGGCTGGAGACATCTGCTCCCGTCCGGCTTCCGCTGACGCCGGCTCGGGAGGTGCCGGACGGCCTCTGGGTGAAGTGTGGCGCTTGTGGGCAAATTCTCTACACGAAAGATCTAGCCAAAAACCTCTATGTTTGCTACCGTTGCCAGGCCCATCTACATATTCCGGCTCGGGACAGGTGCCAGCAGTTGCTCGACCACGGGCTGGAAGAGGAGTTCGCCGCCGAGCTCACAGGAAGCGACCCTCTGCAATTCCCGGGCTATCGGGAGAAACTGGAGCAGGCTCAGGAGAAGACTGGCTTGCGCGAGGCCGCCTTGATCGGTCGCGGGCATCTCGATGGCCTGCCGGTGGCGCTAGGGGTTCTCGACTTCTCGTTCATGGGCGGAAGCATGGGTTGGGCGGTGGGTGAGAAGATCTCCTGTCTGTTCGACCGCGCCCGGGAACTGCGGTTGCCGGTCATCCTCTTTTCCGCAGGTGGCGGCGGCGCACGCATGCAGGAGGGGGTTGTCTCACTCATGCAGATGGCCACTACCACTCAGGCGGTCGCTCGGTTCAGTCAGGCCGGGCTGCTATACATCAGCGTTTTGACGGATCCTACCATGGGAGGAGTGTACGCCTCGTTCGCGTCGCTCGGGGACATTCTTCTGGCGGAGCCGGGCGCTCGCATCGGCTTCACCGGACCGCGAGTGATCGAGCAGACCATCCGGCAAAAGCTGCCGCCTGGCTTCCAGACGGCGGAATTCGTCCTCAAAAACGGAATGATCGATGCCATCGTCGACCGGCGGGAGATGAAAGAGACCCTGGCTCGGCTATTGCGCTTTCATATGCGCCCCGCACAGAGGGGGGACCAAGTTGTCCAGGGCAGTGTTTGATTGGGAAAGACCCCTCGTGGAGTTGGAAAGCCGCATCGCCGAGCTGCAGGCGTTCAGCCAAGAGCGAGGGATCGACCTGTCGGGGGAGATTGCCACGCTGGAGGAACGGGCGGCCCGTTTGCGGGAGGAGACCTATCGGAATCTGACCGCCTGGCAACGGGTGCAGATTGCCCGCCATCCGGGGCGTCCTACGGCTCTCGATTACATCAGCCTGATGATGGAGGATTTCATGGAGCTTCACGGCGACCGGGCGTTCCGTGACGACCCGGCCATCGTGGGTGGGATTGGTCTGTTGGCCGGGCGCCCCGTGACGGTGATCGGGACCCAGAAGGGGCGGGACACCAAAGAGAACCTGGCCCGGAATTTCGGGTTGCCGCACCCAGAGGGATACCGCAAAGCGATGCGCCTGGCGGAACAGGCTGCCAAGTTCCACCGCCCCGTCATCACGCTGGTGGATATCGTCGGCGCGTATCCCGGCATTGAAGCGGAAGAGAGGGGACAGGGACTGACCATCGCCGAAAGCATCCGGACGTTTTCGTTACTGCCCACGCCTGTCATTTGCGCCATCACGGGCGAGGCGGGGAGCGGCGGGGCCCTGGCCATCGGGGTGGGCGATCGGATTTTGATGATGGAGTATGCCTGGCATTCGGTGATCAGCCCGGAAGGATGTGCCTCGATTTTGTGGAAGGATGCGAGGCAGGCAGCTGCAGCTGCGGAAGCGTTGCGCCTGACCGCGGCGGAGTGTTTGAAGCTGGGGGTGGTGGACGAGGTGTTGCCCGAGCCCCTGGGAGGGGCCCACCGTGACCCCCGGACTGCAGCCAGCACTCTGAAACAAGCGTTGGTCCGGGCTCTGTCAGACCTCGATGGCATCCCTGTGGAGACCCTGGTGCAACAGCGGTTGGAACGTTACCGGCGAGATCGTTCCGCTGGTTGGCAACGACATTCGAGCGAAGCCGGTTTGTAAGTGGTAAGGAGAGGTTTCTGTGCGACGGACAAAAATCATCTGTACCATCGGCCCGGCCAGCGAACGGCCAGAGGTGATCCGGGCCCTCATCGAGGCTGGCATGAACGTGGCGAGGCTCAACATGTCCCACGGCAGTCTGGAGGAGCACGCGGCGCGCATTCGCGCCATTCGGGAAGAGGCCCGGCAGGCAGGGCAGGATGTTGGCATTCTGCTGGACATCCAGGGGCCAAAGATCCGCCTGGGCCAGTTCGGCGAACCCGTGGTGCTCGATGTGGGAGACCGGATCCGCTTGACGAGCGAACCAGTTCCTTGCGGGCGGGAGCGGGTCAGCGTTAGTTACCCGTATCTGGCCCGGGATCTGACGCCGGGGCGACACATTTTCATTGATGATGGTTTGATCGAGCTATTGGTGGAAAAGGTGGAGGGCAGCGACGTCATCTGCCAAACGCTGGTTGGCGGCGAGCTGCGGAGCCGGAAAGGGGTTTCTCTGCCAGGAGTCATCGTTGACCTGCCGCCGGCTACGGAGGAAGATGCCGTCCACCTGCGTTTTGGCGTGGAACAAGGGGTGGATTGGATCGCCGCCTCGTTTGTGCGTCGGGCCGAGCATGTGGAGACGATTCGTTCTCTGGTACGGCAGGCGGGCGGAGATCAGCCGATCATGGCTAAGATCGAGTCGGAAGAGGGCTTGAGCCATATCGACGAGATCATCGCAGCTGCCGATGGGGTGATGGTGGCTCGAGGAGATCTGGGAGTGGAGACACCGCTCGAAGAGGTACCCCTCGCCCAGCAGATGATCGTGGCCAAGTGCAACGAGGCGGGCAAGCCGGTTGTGACCGCCACCCAGATGTTGGAATCGATGGTTCAAAATCACCGGCCGACCCGGGCCGAGGTCACCGATGTCGCCCACGCCATCTTCGACGGGACGGATGCAGTGATGCTCTCCGGCGAGACCGCCGTCGGCCGCTACCCGGTGGACACGGTCCGGATCATGGCGCGCATCTGTGAACGAATGGAGGCGGCGCTGCCTTACGAGGACCTCCTGGCGAAACGGCGGGCCTGGGCGCGCCAGGATGTGGCCGAGGCAATCAGCTATGCTACGTGCCAGACGGCTGCCGATCTGGGGGTGGCGGCCATTCTGACCTCCACGCAGTCGGGCAGCACGGCCCGGATGGTGAGCAAGTATCGACCGCACGCCCCGATCGTGGCAGTTACCCCCGATGAGAAGGTGGCTCGACGGCTCTGCCTGGTATGGGGGGTGGAACCGCTGGTGGTCAGGCCGGCGGAAGACATTGACGAAATGCTCGACACGGCCGTCGAGGCTGCTCTCAAGGCAGGGCTGGTCCAGCCTGGACAGCGGATTGCAATCAGCGCCGGGGTCAAGACCAACGTACCCGGGTCAACCAATCTTCTGCAGGTGCTGGAGGTCACCGAGCGGGGGCGGGCGGTGCCGGCGTCCAGCATCCGTTAGGAGGAGATTCCCGAGAGCTCGAGCGTCCGAGAGCCCGCAGGCCCGATGATCCGGGGGCCCTGGTCGGAAAAGGGGCTGAGGGCTCGACGGGGCTGGGCGAGGCTGCTTCTGGGGGGGGGCAGGAAGGGAGCGAGCGGGAATGGCCGCGGTGGTAGGGGTTCCCAGCGAGATCAAGGAGTCCGAGAACCGGGTGGCGATTACCCCAGCGGGTGTCGAAGAGTTGGTCCGGGCCGGCCAGCAAGTGGTGGTCCAGGCGGGAGCGGGCCAGGGTAGCGGGATCGGGGATGACGAATACGCTCGCGCCGGGGCGAAGATCGTCCCAGTGGCTGCGGACGTCTATGGCCAGGCGGACCTGATCCTAAAGGTCAAAGAACCTTTACCCAGCGAGTATACGCTGCTGCGGCCCGGGCAGGTCCTGTTCACCTATCTACACCTGGCGGCGGACGCCCAGCTGACGCGGGCGCTGATGGAGCGCCAAGTGGTGGGGATCGCGTACGAGACGGTTCAGCTGGCGGACGGTTCGTTGCCTTTACTCATCCCCATGAGTGAAGTGGCCGGCCGGATGGCGGTGCAGGTAGGAGCGGAGTTTCTCGAGCGGGTTCACGGGGGACGGGGCATACTGCTGGGGGGCGTCCCCGGGGTTCCACCGGCTGAGGTAGTGGTGCTGGGGGGCGGAACGGTCGGCTTGAACGCCGCCAAGATCGCGATCGGGATGGGCGCACATGTCACCATCATCGACAACAATGCCGCTCGCCTGCGCTACTTGGACGAGATGCTCCATGGGAACGTCTTCACGCTGATGTCCAACCGGTACAATATCCAGCGAGCTGTAGCTTATGCCGACTTGCTGGTCGGCGCCGTGCTGGTGGTCGGTGCACGGGCGCCACACTTGGTCACCGAGGCCATGGTGTCGCACATGAAACCCGGTTCGGTCATCGTCGACGTCGCCGTCGACCAGGGAGGCTGCATCGAGACCGTCGATCGGGTCACGACCCATACCAATCCGACCTATGTCAAGCATGGCGTAGTTCACTACGCGGTGGCCAACATGCCCGGAGCTGTGCCCCGAACCTCGACGTTTGCCTTGACCAATGTGACGTTGCCCTACGCCCTGCGGCTGGCGACGCAAGGGTACCGTCGGGCGCTGCTCGAGGATCCCGCTTTGTTACGGGGGTTGAACGTTATGGCCGGCCACGTGACCTATGCCGCGGTGGCTGCGGCTCACCAGCTCCCCGTGGCGTCTGCCCGGGAACTATTGCTGGCAAGTTGACTGTCCGTTAGGGGGGGCGCGGGTAGGATTGCAAAGTGGTAAGTTGCCGGCGTCGTTGTTGCAGCAACTAGTTTTGGGGCAGATTCGCCATCGCCGTCCGGAAGTGGTCGTTCCCGCACGGATTGGTGAAGATGCGGCTGCGATTCGATTCGGACCCGCAACCCCGGGTGAACTATGTGTGGTGACCAGTGATCCCATTACCGGTGCGTCTACAGACATCGGCTGGCTGGGCGTACACGTGTGCTGCAACGATGTGGGGGCGATGGGGGCGGAGCCGATCGGCATTCAAGTCGTGTTGCTTCTACCCCCGGCTACTCCCGAGGGCTGGCTACAGGAGACCATCCAACGGGTGCAGGTCGCCTGCGATAGCCTGAACATCGACGTGCTGGGGGGGCACACGGAGGTGACCGATCGGGTCACCGAGCCGGTGTTCATCGGCACAGCGCTGGGGCGGGTGACCTCGCAGCAGCTGGTAACGACGGCCGGCGCTCGGCCCGGTGACGGCCTGGTAGTGACCAAGGGCATCGGCCTGGAAGGTACGGCGATCCTCGCCCGGGAGGCGTCGGCGGATCTGGAGGGGAAGGTCCGGGCGGAACTGCTCCAGGCGGCGCAACAGTTTTGGAACGAGATCAGCGTGGTGCCCGAGGGGCGACTGGCGGCGGGCGCGGGTGCCACTGCCATGCACGACGTGACCGAGGGCGGTCTATACGTGGCCGCGCGTGAACTGGCGGCGGCCAGTGGCTGTTGCTTTCGCATCTGGCGCGACCGCCTGCCGATCCGACCGGCGACGGCGGCGATCTGCGAGGCTCTGGGCCTCGACCCGCTGGGGCTGGTCTCTTCCGGCTGCCTGTTGATTGCCCACCCTGAGCCGGGACGGTTGGTTGAGCAGTTGACCCAGGCCGGCATTCCCGCTGCCCATGTGGGTGAACTGCTGCCGGACCTGGCTGACTCGCCAGCGCCGGCTGAGGGGGGGGAAGGCCCCTGCAACGCCGCTGTCAACGCGCTGACCCTGGGCGAAGGGCAGGCCGGCAACGCTGGCGCGCCCGCCTTGGGCGTTCGCAAAGCTCAGGCGGGCAGAGGCGAGCTCATCCTGCCCGACGGCCGAGCGGTGGCCTGGCCGGTCCGGGAAGAGGATGAGCTCTGGCGCTATTGGTCTTCCTTCCGTCGGGTCTAGACGAATTAGCGCGCGGTTGGTATGGCTGCAAACGGATTGAAAGGAAGTGTACGAGCCCGCCGCTTCGTGCCGGGTGAGAGCTTTACCCTGGCCAGCTTGGCGACCCGGTTGTCGTTGGCCTTCCGACCGAGTCACCATGCTATGGATGACGTGTTGACCACCTGTGAACTGCTTGTGCCCAGGAGTTCCGGGGGAGAGGGTTGCCGGTTGGTGACGCAGGCTGATTCCGCACCGCCTGGCAACGGGTGGCGCTGGCCTCTAGTCTCCTTAAGCCAACTGGGAGATACCTTCTTAGCGCTCTTGGCAGGGCGAACGCTGCAGCTGACGAAGATGGAGCACCCCTTGATCACACTGGCAAGGTTGGCCGAGAAGGCTTACATCGAGGGGTGGACCATAAGTTTTGAGGAGTACGCTGCCAAGAATGGCATTGATCTTGATGCTCTTCGCGATAGTGATACCGAGTAACTAGCGCTGCAGCAAAACGGCCTTCTCGGGTTTCCCTCCCACGCCCCAACGGAAGACCCAAAGCATCCTCGGTGAAGCCAATATTGAACAAAGCACTACATGGGTATACGATAGGTGCAAAAGGAGGCGGAGCCAGATGGATACGACCATGCTGCTGACCGCCGAGGAAGTGGCCGAACAACTGCGCGTCAACGTGAACACGGTTCGGCGCTACATCCGATCCGGCCGGCTACCAGCGATCCGGCTGGGCAAGGGGTACCGGGTTCGGGCAGAAGACCTCGAGGCCTTTCTGCGTTCTCTGGCTACGACCAGCAGTCGGGAGGTAGAGGATGAGGAGCCGCTCTCTCCCGAGGACCTGGCGGCCATTCACCGTGGCATGGAGGACATCCAAGCGGGACGGTACATCCCTTTGGACGAGCTGGATGCCTGGAGAGAGGCAGGTGCAGAGGACGCCGCCCGTCGGCTCGAAGAGGTTGAGGCCGAAATTCCCCCTGAGGAATTGAAGGCCTATCTGACCGAGATAGCCAAACGAGCCAAGCCGGTGCGTTGGAACGCAAGGCGTTCCGAGTTTGAAGAGGTCAGGCCATGAAGCCCCAAGAGGGCATGGTGCTATGGGTAGAGCTGGGGAAACGGCTTCCCCCAGGTCACGAACAAGAAGGCCGCCGGCCAGCGCTTCTGGTCGGGGTGCCATCCAGGTTAGGGAACCCCCGTTTCCCCTTGCTGCTGGTTGTGCCAGTGACCACCTACAGGGAACAGTCCTGGGCCGAGGTTGCTCCCCGCCTGTACCCCCGCCTGAAGGCCGGAGCGGGGAACCTGCCTCGGGAATCCATCGTCCTGCTGGATCAACTCCAAGTAGTAGACGCCGAGAGAGTGGCAATGGTCGTGGGGCAACTCAATGAGTCTGAGTATGCCCCTGTTCGGGACGGTTTGAAAGTCATGTTGGGCATATCACCCGAGGGTAGCCTGTGACGGCGGACAAGCCTCCGACGGCCTCCCTAGCCGTCCACTTGGACTGAAGTCCAGTGGCTTGCGGCGGGCTGGGTCTCGTCAACCAGTTGACGAAACGCCCAGCTGGCCACCATCCGGTTGAACCGCCGAAAGGTGGTGGTCGTTTTGGCCGGAATCCGCACTCCAAGCCGCCTTACGGAAGGAAGCCGTTTTTGGAGCTGAATAGCAGGATCGAGAAGCTCAGCCTCCGAATCGTGAATATGCACAAAAATCAAAAACCGGAGGTGGCTTCTCGTATGGAGGAGTTCTGCTCCCTTTGCCCACATTCCTTCAGGCAACTGAAGTACACGTGGCTGTGGAAACTGGGAGAGGCAGAGGAGCAGATTGTATCGGGGTGCGAGGGAATTGAGGAGGGGAAGCAGTCCTGCCCATGACCGGGTAGGAGGGTTCGCAACTCAGGACTGATCCTCACCAGTATCTACCAACCATACACGGAGCTGTCAGTCAAGCGTTCTCTATCGGCGTACGGGAGTCCGTCATGAAGACGAGGGAAGCCAATGCTCTTAGGCGGCGGCTCGAGTGGGCGCCGACCTCGATCTAAGACAACGATTTCTGGAAGAGGGGGGCCGACGGTGGCCTATCATTCCGGTGCGCTGTTGTTCCGTCTGCTTCGTGAAAGCCGACCTTATGCCAGATACTACGTTTTAATCTCGCTCGGATTCATGATATCGTCCGTCGCGGGACTGGGAATTGCCGATAGTCTCCGACGACTGGTGGACGCAGCTGCACAGCATAGTACAGCACTACTATGGTCAGGGCTACTCGTAGGCCTTGGGGGGTTCACTTTATCCGAGTTGCTTTCGTTTGGTATGAGGTATATGCAAGACTGGCTGGACCAAACGAGCGGGGAAGCCCGTCAGCGACAACTTGTCAAACGCGTTCATGAAATTAGTTATGATTACTGTTTGAACAAACATTCCGGGGACATAATTTCAAGGATAATGGACAACGCATTGGGGGCACAATCTGGTGTCAACAGTTCGGTCATTCGGATTCTCCGTAGCATAGCGGATGTGGTTACTACTCTTGCTTACTTGATTATTCTTAGTATGCAGTTAGCCGTAGTGACGTTTGTATCTATAATCGGTGCATCTTCTTTCCTTGTCTTGGTCGGTCCTGTCATGCGACGCCTATGGAATCAGCGGTGGGCGCAAGAGGGGAAAGTTTCTTCATTTGTCCAGGATGATGTCCAGGGAGCAGAGATTATCAAATCGCTTTCGTTGTATCGCTGGATCATGACGCGTTTTGACGCACTATATAGGCCAATTCTCCGTATAATTTGGCGGACGAAGTGTGGGATCGCACGACTGATTTGGCTGGCGAGGTGCTCATGTTCGTAGGGCTCTTGATCGTGTTGGGTTATGGCGGCCTGCTGGCTGGTCGAGAGGGGATCACGGTCGGAACCATCACGGCTTTCGTGGTGGTATATGAGCGGCTCTCCTGGCCTATTCAGACGCTCCTGCGAACGTGGCCCAACTTACAGCAGTCCTTGGCAGCAGCTGAGCGGACCTACGAGCTGATAGACGAGCCTCTTGCACCGGGGGTAGCCAGCAATCATCCCCAAGGATCAAGCCGAGCAGATTTGCTTCCCATCTTCCGTATTGAGCGGATCGAGTTCGACCATGTCTGTTTTTCATACCCAGGGACTCCCCATCCGGTGCTAAATGACCTAACATTCACCATTGACGGAGGGAAGTTCACGGCGATCGTCGGGCCGACTGGTGCCGGAAAGAGTACCATCATCCGGCTCTTGCTACGGCTGTTTGATCCTGATTCGGGCGTCATCCGTGTGTTCTTTTCGTCTCCCACTCCTTCAAGCGACACGAGAGGTCTCGATATCTTGGGCGGCACGCCAATCCAGAGCCAGAGCTGCATGGAACTGCGGTCCATACCCGTGTCCACATGGCGCTCGCTGATCGGTTATGTGCCGCAAGAACCGGGCCTATTCGACGTCAGTCTCGAGGAGAACATTCGCATGGGCAGGCGGGGGTTGCCTTCCCCCATGGCTGTGCAGATGGGGGTGGGGACAGACCAGGTCCTGTCCGACGATAGCGAGCAACTAGAGGCCGCGGTGAGACTGGCCCTTCTTGGGGATGTCGTCAAGAGACTCCCTGACGGGCTGGCTACCTGTATAGGGGAAAGGGGGTCCCATCTGTCTGGCGGCGAACGACAGCGGGTCGCGATCGCGCGGGCGGCCTACCGCAACCCATCTTTGCTTCTGTTGGATGAGGCTACCTCCTCATTGGACAATGTGAATGAACGGCTGGTGCAGCGAGCCCTGCTGGGCCTCAGTGCGGGGCGGACGACGGTGGCTATCGCGCATCGCCTTTCTACGGTCATGGGAGCTGACCGAATCCTGGTTGTCGATGAAGGTCGTGTTATCGAACAGGGCAGCCACGAGCAACTCTTGGCCGCTGGCGGCAAGTATGCTTCTCTTTTTGCCGCTGGGCAATTGCTGGGCAATGGTTCCCATGGCATGGCAACCAGAGAGGGGGCATAGTACCAAATGAGCAATACCGCCAACCTCATAAGCAAAGCCACCGGCGTGACACAGTTATCTCCACCTCCTTTACAGGAACAACGCCCCCTTATACTTGTCAAAGAGATCCTATCCAGGATACTGCCTTTTTGGCCCTACTGGACGCTGGGAACGCTGCTGGTACTTGTCCAGAGCGGATACAACGTCGGGATCGCCGCGGTGGATAAGAATGTTCTGGACTTAATTGCGGTGGGGCGGTTGAAGGATCTCTTTCGCGTTTTGCTGGTTTGGGGGGGCGCTTTGGTCGCCACCTACGCCGCCAGCCAATTGGGATGGTTTCTGGTTAACTATGGATCGGCGCTGGTCACCTACGCGTTCCGTCGGGAGACCCTTGACCACGTCAACCGCTCGCTGCTGGCTGAGGTGGGGCAACGGTCTAGCGGCGACCTCGTGTCTCGTATCCATGCGGATGCGGCCCAGGCGATCCAGGGCATCATGCGGGATTTGGCCACAGCTGCTTCGACTCTTGTAACGATGGTCCTTGCTTTTGTCTACTTGGCCCGAATCCACCTGTGGTTAAGTGTGCTTGTCGTCGTGTCGGGGCCGTTGTTCTTCTTGCTGGGACGAGTCGTGGATGGTCGGATCCGCTCTCGCAGTGAGGCTGTGCGGAAAAGCGAAGGGGTCCTTCGTTCTTTTTTGCAGGAAGATCTCCAAAATATGGAGGTCGTACGGGCATACAACCTGGAAGAGTGGGTGTTGCAACGCTTCTCCAGTTTGCGCAGCGAGAACAAGCGGCTGGTTTTGCGTCTGTCGATCGTTAACAACCTGCTTTGGTTCACCAACGACATATCCTACGTGCTTTTCAGCATTTTAATCACGGCGGCCGTGGCGTGGGCCGCTATTCATGGCAACATCACGGCTGGAGCGTTGCTGGCTTTCTCTGTATTGATCAACCGTGTGACGGGCTCCTTTGCCTATCTATCGAATATCTGGGGAGGTGTTCAGCAGGCGCTGGGAGCGGCCCGCCGGGTCGTTGAACTCCTGCACCTGCCAGTAGAACCAATCGTCACGGCTGAAGCTAGGCACCCCCAACCCCAACCTGAGTCTTCTGCCGCGCCGGTACAGGACGGAGAACCCCTGTTGGAGTTCCAGAATGTCACTTTTGGGTACCCGGGTCGCCCGCCTGTCTTCAAAGACCTATCACTCGCCATAAGGCCAGGAGAGATCGTGGGCCTGGTTGGTGCCAGTGGAGCAGGCAAGAGTACCCTCGCTCGACTGGTGGTGGGCCTGTACTGGCCGCAGATAGGGGCAGTGCGTGTCGGTGGCCACGACACGTGGACCGAACTCGACCAAGTTCGCCAGCTGGTGGGGTACGTTCCACAACGAACCTATCTATTCAGCGACACCGTCCTGGCCAATGTAACTTGTGGTACGGCGGCCGAGTTGACGGATGACCAAATGGCGATGACGGGGTTGTTTTTGTTGACCCCTGAATTGACACAAGGGGTTCAGACACGGGTGGGGGAGCAGGGGGGACAACTATCAGGAGGTCAACGGCAGCGAGTGGCGTTGGCCCGGGTACTGTTACGACGTCCACGCCTGCTGGTTCTGGATGAGGCAACGAGTAGCCTGGACAATGAGACAGAGGCAGCTGTGTGGCAAGTGATCGAGCGATACCGATCCATGATTCCTGGCGTAGGGATTCTGGTGATCGCACACCGGCTGAACACGGTGATCAGTGCCGACCGCATCCTGGTCATGGACGGCGGGCAGATCGTTGAGCAAGGAACTCATGCGGAGCTGCTGGCGCGGGGTGGTGCTTACGCCCGTTTGTGGCAGGCGGGTACCGCCTCGCCCGGACACCCTCTCAGTCCAGCCCTCACGTAGCACCGGCGATGCAAGAAATTTCTGCTGTGGGAGGAGATTGCCGGCTTGCGCCCAATAAGAATTGAGTAGTAGGCCCAGGTGTGTCCGAGAACACCTGAGGGGGGAGTTGTAATGGTTCGACGAGGTTGGCGGTTCGTGGTGGCTCGGGGATTGGCGACAGGGTTCCTGCTGGCTGGCATTCTCTGGTCGGCCCATGCTGCCGAAGCCAGGAAAGTCACTCTGGAAGGCTGGGACTACGTCAAAGAGCGCGTGGACCTCTACCAGAAAAGGGCCGATGAGTACCATAAGCTGCACCCGGATGTGGAGATCAAGTTCACCACGGTGCCGTTTGGCGAGTATTTCAGCAAGATCGTCACGGCCATGGCGGGTGGCAGTCCGCCCGATATGTTCATCAACCACCCCTCACAGGTCTCGAGCTTCGAGGGGATGTTGAGCCCGTTTCCGAAAGATCTCTTTCCTCTCGATAAGATGGACGACAACCTGGCTTTTACAGCTGGGTTCGTAGTGAATGGCGAGTTTTATCTGTATCCTGTCGGGCTCATTTCAGCGCTGGTCTTCTACAACAAGGATCTTTGGGAAGAGGCCGGCATGGGGAATGTTCCTCAGACCTGGGCTGAGTTGCGGGTGGCTGCTCGGAAGCTCACACAGAAAGACGGCGGTGGACTGAAGGTGGCCGGCTTTTCGTTTGCCAAGGAGATCAAGTACCTCTGGCCTGATCTGAACTACCAGATGGGCGGCTACCTGTTCAACGAGAAGAAGACAGCTGTGACGTGGGACACGGCGGAGGGCCAGAAGGCCATAGACCTGGTCGACACTATGTTGAAAGATGGGATCAGCGATCTGCCCAACCGCCTGCTGGACTTCGCGGCAGGCAAGATAGCCATGGAGTACGGTTGGGGTTGGAAGCGCGTTGGCTATTCAAAAGTCAATGGGCTAAGCTGGGACGTATTCCCACTGCCGACGACAGACGGTGGCAACTTCCCGGCGCGAGCCCGTAGCGCAGTAGCGCTGGGTTTCTCGGTGCCGATCAACGTCCCGGCGGCCGACAAAGCTGAGACGTTCAAGTTCCTTCAGTGGCTGTATTCGAGCGACGACTTTCTCGTCCAGTTGAACGACCTCATGGGTACCGTGCCAACTCGTCGCAACCTTTGGTTGCATCCAGCGATCCAGAAAGACAATGTTTTCCGGACAACCGTGAAGCAACTGCCGTACACGGTTTTGCCGGGCGAGTTCCCCGCCTGGGTCGAGAACATTCTAGACGAGATGCAGACGGCGATCACACTCAAAGGAGTCGCCCCGCGGTCGGCCCTGAAACAGGCCCAGGAGAAGGGGGACGCCCGGCTGAAGAAGGAACCGGTGGGCTGGATCATCGAACGGCTGACCCGGCCGACGAAGTGACCCGGCGATGCAGGTGACAGCGTAACCGGCAGGTGCCCCACGAATCATTCGGGCCCGGACAGCCACTGTCCGGGCCCGAATGCTGCCACCCTTTTCCTCTGCCTGCTGAAACCTTGAGACGTTGCCTCATCGCCGGAGGAGTAATCCAAACCTGCTGGTTGGCTCTCCGTTAGCTAATCGGGGTTCTGCGATCCTACACCCTGCGTTCTAGCTCGAGTTTTAAGGAAGGTGGTGCCGAAGGAGGGACTCGAACCCTCATGGGGGGCTACCCCAACGCATTTTGAGTGCGCCGCGTCTGCCAATTCCGCCACTTCGGCACGGGTTGCCTCTGCCCTTCAGTTCAGCGTCACGTCGATGAGTATAGCATTGCCCCCCCC
>JADBKQ010000008.1 GCA_014896305.1 Limnochordaceae bacterium | reverse complement strand
TGACCCCAGACGGGGAGTGACGAGGAAGGCGAAGGCCTTCGGGACCCTGTGCAGTGATCAAGGGGCGACGCAAGAGGCTATCCCTGCCGGTGGGCAGGGGTCGCCGAACCGGCCAGGGCGGTGTCCGGGGAAGACAACGGCAGACGGTCCGGCCGGGAGGGCGGATCCGGTGGCGAGTGCGAGGGGGCGCAAGCCACCTCCAGGGGCGGAGGATCGGCCCGGGGGCCGGAGCCGAGCGGGGCAGAACGTTTCCCGGTGGTTCAGAGCGGAGGGGTTCCACCCGTTCCCATTCCGAACACGGTCGTGAAAACCTCCAGCGCCGATGGTACTGCCCTGGCAACGGGGTGGGAGCGTAGGCCACTGCCGGGAGTTTCTCACGGGGGGTGCGGTAGCACCCCCCTTTTTTCGCGCCGGATGGCCCCCCGAGCGGGTCCGGCCGGGGAGAGAGGGGCATCGCCGGCGGTGCGAGGGCAGGAGAGCCTGGCGGGAGCTTTGGGGAAGGATAGAAAAGTATAAGCCGGTGGACCATCGGCTCCAAGGAGGGGCGCTTGTGGCAGATAAATACCCATCGGTAGCCTACTTTTGCATGGAGTACGGGCTGGACCATCGTATGCCACTATACGCGGGCGGGCTGGGAATCCTCGCTGGGGACATCCTCAAGCAGGCACACGACGACCAGCTTCCTCTGGTTGGAGTCGGTATCCTGTGGCGGCAGGGTTATACCTGGCAGCGCCTGGGGGCGAATGGACAGCCGTACGACTCGTATCCCAACTACGATGAGATCAAGGAGTGGTTGGTGGATACCGGGGTAACGGTACGAGTGGACGTACGGGGGAGGCCTGTCCGTTGCCGCGTCTGGAAGACGGAGGCCTTCGGGAACGCACCACTATTCCTGTTGGATACCAACCTGCCGGAGAATGAGGACCGCTGGATCACTGGGCAGCTATACGGAGGCTTTGAAGAAGACCGGTTGGCGCAGGAGATTGTCCTGGGGGTGGGCGGGGTCCGTGCTCTACAGGGCCTGGGCATCCGTCCAGATCTTTATCATTTCAACGAGGGGCATGCGGTACTGGCGGGATTGGAACTGATCCGCCAGAAGATGCGCCGGGAAGAGATCTCCTTCCACCGTGCTTGGCAGCTGGTCCGGCGCCAGATCGTGTTTACCACGCATACGCCGGTCCGCGAAGGAAACGAGTCGCATCGGTACACGGCTCTGGGATATACCGGTGCGGACCTGGGGTTTACCCATTGGCAGTTGGAGCGGCTTGGCGGGGCCCCGTTCAACATGACGGTGGCTGGGTTGCGGCTTTCGACCCTAGCTAACGCCGTGTCCCAACTGCATGCCCAGACTGCCCGGCGCATGTGGCAGGACGTGAAAGAGGCGGCCCCCATCCGGGCCATCACGAACGGAGTGCATCTGCCCACCTGGCAAGATCGGAGCATTGCAGGCATCCCCCGGCCTTTGGACCCTGAGGCTGTTTGGTCGGTTCACCAGGTTCTGAAAGAGCAGCTGATCGATTTCGTGGCCGACCGCACCGGCACCCGGCTGCTGCCCGACCGTTTACTTGTCGGCTTTGGGCGGCGGGCTGCTCCTTACAAACGAAGCGACCTCATCTTCCACAGGCCAGAGGTGATCGATCCTCTGTTAGCAGAGCGCAAAGTCCAGTTTGTCTTTTCGGGCAAGGCCCATCCCCTGGATGACGTGGGTAAGGACATTGTTGCCCGGATGGCAGAGATGGCCCGGCGATATCCACAGGCGGTGGCGTTCCTGGAGAATTACGACATGGAGGTTGCCGCCCGCATGACGCGTGGCGCCGATGTGTGGCTCAACAATCCCCGCCGGCCGCTGGAGGCTTCGGGCACGTCTGGCATGAAAGCGGCAGCCAACGGGGTACTCAACCTGAGCATTCTGGACGGCTGGTGGCCGGAAGCCTGCCAGCATGGGAGAAACGGGTGGCAGTTTGGGGACGGGTATGAAGGCGACGGCCAGGACGAACGGGATCTGGACGCACTCTACAAAGTCTTGTTAAACGAGGTCATTCCCGTGTACTATGACCATCCTGCCCGCTGGAAGCAGATGATGGTAAATGCCATTGAGCTCGCACAGCCATTTTCAACCCACCGCATGTTGGAGCAGTATTACACCGATCTCTACGAGCCGGCTCTGCGGGAGGGCATGCATGCTGGGCCAATTCCGGAGAACCAGTTGGCGGGTAGCCAGCATGAATGAGTCACGGCAGGCTAGAGCGGGATTAGCAGGCGAAGCAAGCTGGACAGTTGCAGGAAGTGAGGGCATGTGGGGCGGCCTTCTGTTGCGACCGGCAGGCCGCCCCCGGTTGTCTACTGGAACTAATCGATGACGGGGGTCTCTCGAGTGGTGCGCAAAGGGCGCATGGAACGGATGAGAGCTCCGCACTTGGGACAGCGGTAAACGAGGGCACGGTGTGCAACTTGCGCGTTGGTGCGGGTGCGATACTTGTCCAGGAAGGTGTTGCACCGCATGCACTTCAAGGTGTAACTGGTGCCGCGCAGCTCCAGAGCATACTCCTGTTCCAGTTCCTCAAAGGTTGCCATCGTCGTCACTCCTTGCCTCGCTGCTGTGAGCCCGACAGGGGCGAGTCCAGGTAGCCAATATGCCATTCGCCGGCAGTCACGAGTTCCCTTTGTTACAGGATTCGGTGATTCTTTGCACGCGCCGTGGCGCGTCGGCGGCTGCCAGCATGGATAGAAATACGCACTCCGGGCCACGGCAACAATGGATGCCGGCAGTCGGCGACAGCAGTCAGTGCCAGCGGCCGTACCTGTCTCAACGCCCGTGGTGCTTATGGGGCGGACGGTTGGTGAGCTGTGCGTTGCCCGCAGCGGAAGCCTGGGCTCTCCGGGCGGCCAGAGTCACTTTCCAATACGATGCTTGCAGGCGGTAGCCTGTCACGGCCAAAACGACGAAGCCCAAAACAAAGATTCCCGACACAATGAACTCGAATAAAGGAATGCCCAGGATTTCCATACTAGCCCCTCTTTCGACCGGGCGCAGTGCGCCCCTGCTTCGAACAGCGTTTAGTGCTGGTCCACCTGTGGCCTTGTGCGACCTCCAGATGCCAAGCCTCGTTGGCTGCCGTTCAGGGATTCGAGGGCTGATGCCCGAATCCTGCCAGCCTATTATCCCTCCCGGCTGCACACGTGGATGTAGACATTACGGTCACCGAACTGTCTGCCGGGAACGCGGGGAGCCAGGCCTCGGAGTACTGCGGCCCGTCCAGCCCGTCGCTATTTAGCGAAGTCAAGGATCCAGTATAGTGTCTCCTCGGGGAATGGGTTGGCAGGATCGGCACCGTCCGTCCTGCTGTCACCTATGACGCCGGCGCTCGCCTGAAGCCGAAAGCCGGCTTCCTTGTAGAGGGCCGTGGCGGCTGCGTTGGCCGGGTGGCTGGCTGCTTGCACTCGCGTGATCCGTAAACGGCGGGCAGCTTCCAGCCCGATCTGCAGTAAGGCGCGCCCGAGACCACCGCCGCGGTACGCCGGGCCAAGGTAGAGGACGAGCCCGGCTCGGCGGAACGGGGGAGGATCTGGCCAACGGTCCAAACCCAAATGGCCGACCAGGACCCGACCGTCGAACATCCCTAACAGCACCGATCCGTTCGCCAGACTGGCCTGGATGAACCGAAGGGTATGCTCGGCATCGCCCAGAGGATCGCTCATACCCAGCCATCCTTCCTGGGCGACCTGCCGCGTGAGCGCACTGAGTTGCCGCGCATCTGCCGGCGTCGCTCGCAGGGAACGGACGGTCAGACGCTTGCCCCGCCAGAAGACGGTCATCTGGCGAATGGGCCGGTAGACCGGGGACTCACCGGCCCCAGCTCCGCTTCCTGGGCTGCTCATCCCATCGTTTCACCTCTTAGTTTGGTGGCTACCAGCAGGGGGGCGGGTTTCTGGGTTTCATGGTGTGCCCCACCAGACAAAGGTCTTGTTGCCAGTCTTGTATAGATAGAGGTCACCCGGTACAAAGGAGCCTTCGTACCAAGGATGTCCTAACGGTCGGTCGATCCAGTAGCGGTAACGGCAGACCAGTCGGCTAAATCGTGTATAGGTCAACCTTTCCAGAGCCTGGCCGTGGCTGATGACCACGTTCGCTTTTCCAAAGTCGAACTGGGCTGGTGGGGAAATCCCGTAGTCGTCGAACGCTTCACTATCAGGAGCAACGGCCATCATCCAGCTAGCCTGTCCTTGCAGGGTGGGCCGAATCCGGGACGAATGAACTTTGCCGATCGGTGTCAAGGGGATGGACACGGGGACGAACGCGTATGCCAGGACCGCCAGGAGAGCTACGATGAGAAAGACGACTACGCCCAGGCCCCAGCGCCGCCCTGGGGGGCGTCCTGCTCTGGCGTCCGCCCTGGCCAATTCCGGACCCTGATTGCCAGAGGCTGGGCCAGCCCAGGCCTTCGTCATAAGACTCACCTCACCTTCTCATGTTGCTGGGGGGTATAGTTGTGTGCCCAATTACCACCGTCTCACTCTCGTTGAACAACGCTCGCCAGCCCGTCGTCATTGTCACCGCTGTCGTCCGACCGGCCTCCACCGGCCCTCGTCACGAGGACCGCTCTTGCCCCAGCAGCGGAAACGGGCCACTCACATGGTGACTGCTGTGGCCCAAACGGTCGGAGATCGTCAGGAGCGGGTCTCCGGGCCCTCGTCGCATTCCCGGAAAAGGCCCCTCCGCGCTAGACCTTCGCTGGCCAGAGGCAGCCTGAAAGAAATCGTGGTCAAAGTTAGACAGCTTCTGGCTAAACTCCTTCCCTCCTGCGTCTCCAAGGATTCGAGTGCAGGTGCGATCGCACGAGGGAGAGGAAGCAGGAGATGGGCGGCTCGTATTCATTTACCCATTCGATACAAGGAGCGCCGAACTCGATGCCGAACAAGGAACCGTTGGATCGTCTAAGCCCGGGGGTCGGCGGGCGGGCAAGCGGTGCCGCTCAGTCATTCGTATGCGAACGGCGGCGATTTACGCGGGGTGAATAGCCGCATAGGGATGCTCAGGGCAGCTCCTCGGCATCGCCTGGCAACGGAGGGGGCGGGCACATCGGCAGGGAGCGGCTCAGGCCCACGTGAAACGGCCCACGGCATCGAGACAGAACCGGTTCAGCAGGTGAAGGGGAAGGAGGAGTCGGTATGGAGCATCCAGTGAGAGTCTCTTGGTTGCGGCGGTCCTTCGTGGCGGCTGGGGTCATGGTCCTGGCTCTGGTAGTAGCGGGTTGCTCGTTCAGCTTGACGATCACGTATGATACCGAGAAAGCGAAAGTAGGGAAGCTTCTCAGCGATTTCGGCACGGCCTGGGAGACCGAAGACGCCGCCCGGCTGCGGACGACCCTGGGCGACCAGATCACCGTTGTGACCACTCTCAACCAGTACGAATATTACAAGCGAGAGGATTACGTCAGCCAGGCTCTGCAGGAGTGGACCTATCACCACTATGAGCAATACGAGATTCAGAACTGGGACGTCGACTTTGCGCAGAATTACACGGCTGCCGCAGTCGCTGGCCAGTTGTGGGAGAAAAAGGACGGTGGAGCAGTGGTCGTGACTCCGGTACGCCTGAGTCTGGTGAAGAACAGCGGGAGCTGGCAGATCGTTCGGATCGATTACTACGCTGGCGGCGGCCATCCGTTTGCCGTGCCACGTCAAGGCCAGTGATCATCGGCAGGCAGAATCGCATGTTTTGCACTCTGGCAGGCGACCTCAGGAACCGAGCGCTGGGCGTCGTCTGCTTTTTGGTACACTAAAACCAGACCCGTACTCCCAGACTGCGCAGGCAGGCGCTGGCGGTGGGCGGAGGTAGGCGCCCGCCTGCTGCGGACAGGCCACGGACGAATGAGTGCCAGTGCGGGCAGTCGCGGGTGCTGCTGACCCACGGGGGAGAACAAAGGAGTGTGGGATACCATGGCCATTGAGGAGCAAGAGGCAGTTCCTTTTGCCCGCGGAGCGAAACTGCGGTTGGGATTGGTTGGTAGCGGTCTGGTGGGAGCGACCTTTGCCTACACGGTGCTGCTGCGTGGTGTGGTCAACGAAGTGACCATCATCGATATCAACCGGGACAAGGCAGAAGGGGACGTCATGGATCTCAACCATGCCCTCCCCTTCATGAGCCCAGCACTTATCCGCACGGGGGACTATGCCGACCTGAAAGACGTGGATGTAGTGGTGATTGCGGCCGGCGCGGCGCAAAAGCCCGGGGAGACCCGGCTGGACCTGGTGCGCAAAAACACCGCCATCTTCCGGCAGATTATCAGTTCCCTGATGAAGGTGAACCGCCAGGCGGTGCTCCTGATTGCCACCAACCCCGTCGACGTGCTGACCTTTGTCACCTGGCGTTTGTCCGGCTTGCCAGCAAGCCGTGTCATCGGTTCGGGCACCCTTTTGGATTCCGCCCGGCTGCGCTTCCTGTTGGGGCGGCATTGTGGCGTCGACCCCAGAAGCGTACACGCCTATATCGTGGGCGAGCACGGGGATTCAGAGCTTGCCGCGTGGAGCCTGGCGACCGTCGGAGGCATCCCCTTAAACCAGATGTGCGCAGCCTGTGGTCGCAATTGCGACGATGAGACGTTCAGCCGGATCTTCGATGAGGTGCGGGGAGCTGCCTACGAGATCATCCGGCGCAAGGGCGCCACGTACTACGCTATTGCTGCCTCCTTGACCCGAATCGTAGAAAGCATCGCAGGCGACCAGCATTCGGTATTGACCGTATCCGCCCAGGTCCGGGAGCTGGTTCCGGATCACCCGGATCTGTTCCTCGGTGTGCCGGCGGTCGTGGGGCGGTCGGGTGTGGAGCGGGTGCTGCCATTGCCGCTGAACTCCCAGGAGCAGCAGCAGTTTGAGCATTCTGCAGGTGTCTTGGCGCAGGTCATCGACTCCCTCGAGAGGGAGGGAGCCCTGCAGCCTGTCAGTTGAGTCGGGCCAGGGGGTGACGGGGACGGTTCTGACACCAGGAATGGTGGCGGTTCAACGAGAGGGACGGGGGTCGGATCGGCGGAGACGCCGGTACCAGGTCACCCCCAAAACGACAGCCGCAAGCAGCGGGGAAAGAATGTCGTCGACCAGGATGCCCGCCACCACCCCGTCAAAACCCCAGCCGGGTAAGGCGGCCAAATGCCAGGTGACGGCGTACCGGGCTACGGTGGAGCTAACGAGGATTGACACTACCGAGAGAGTCTGCCCCATTCCGTAGAGGACGGCGACCAGGACATGGTAGGTGAACACGAATGGGGCAGCCCAGCTCAGCAGGGTCAGGTAGCGGGCCGCCCCCACCTGGGCGGGACCATAAAGCAGCGAGATCATCCAGCTGGCCCGGGTCGTGGCCACCAGCCAGGTGCCGACACCCAGGGTGAGGGCGGTCAATAGGGATAGAGTGAGCAAGCGGCGGAGTCTGTGGGTCGCCTGGCGTTCCCAGGCGTCGGCGGCGGCGGGAAGTAGCACGCGTACCAGGGGATTGACGAAGACCATCGGTAAATAGAGCAGGGGCAGGACCATCCCGCTCAGCTGACCATACAGGGTGGCAAACTGCTCCTGGGGAATCCCTGCCGATACCAGCCGCTGTGGAATCATATTGAGGTAGACGATGCTGAAGATCGCACCGTATGCCTGCGAAGCGACCACCGATGCTCCCAAGGAAAAGAGCTCTCGCCA
The DNA here is from genome assembly GCA_014896305.1 of Limnochordaceae bacterium. GTDB lineage: Bacteria > Bacillota > Limnochordia > Limnochordales > DUMU01 > Bu26. Next base: position 168,412 of record JADBKQ010000008.1, on the reverse strand, counting down.
CAGTCCTGAACCGACGGGTGAGCGGACGATGCCTGGGGGCCGCAATTGTGCCAACCTGTCGATACCGGCCGGCTCGGCCGCTTTGCAGGGCAGGCCGGCATGGCGGCTGCGGACGAGCGCTACCAGGAGCAGGAGGCCAGCCAGTTCACCGGCGGCCGTACCGACCGCAATGGCTTGCGCCCCGCGGGCTGCGCCGCCCGGCAAGAACCAGGAGAGAAGGATCAGGACGGCGGGGACTCGGACCAACTGTTCCGCCAGCTGGGCGAAGGCGGTAGGGAGCATCGACTGGTATCCCTGGGTGTAGGCCCGCAGCCATGAGGCCAACACCGAGGGGATGAGGATCAGCGGGTATAGCCGGAAGACGTCGATTGCGCGCGCGTCGGCCAAGAACCGGCGGCCCAGGGGTTCGGCTGCCAGGGCGATGACCAGGCAGGTAAGTCCGGTCGCAGCCAATAATAGCTGCAATGCCAGGCGGCTGGCGGCCCGGGCGCGGGCATGGTCCCCCCGAGCGGCAGCAGTGGCCACCACCTGGGACAGCGAGATGGGAAGGCCCAGGGTAGCGGTGAGCGCAGCGACCCGCTCGAGGGGTCCCGTCATCTCCCACAGACCGAGCACCTGGGCGCCAGCCCGGCGGGCCAACAGGACCCGGTAGATCATACCGATCGCCCGGTTCAGGATCGCCACCGCCGTAAGGGAGAGGGCTCCGCGTACGAGCGGCCGCCGGCGGAGAAACTGCCCAGGTGAGCGGAATGGCCGGGAGCGGGGGCGGGAGGTAGGGGGCGTTGGAGAGCTTGGCATCGGCGTCATTCTGGCTGCACCTGATCTTTCCTGGCTGGGAGGCAGGGCTGAGGCAGAAGCGTGGTCTCCACTTGACACATATTCATGGTCAGGCGGTCAATAGACGATTGGGGCGTTGTAGAATACAATCCGGGGAAGACAAGATGTGGAGGGAAGTTAGATGGCAAAGGTCCGGCGTACGTTGCCCACCGACTGGGGCCTCAACGTGCGGATGTTCTTGACACTCTTCTTATTGGCCGCCCTCTACCTGCTCTTTGTAGACGTGCTCTTCCAGTCTGGCATGAGTAGCGGCGGAATCCTGGTGGTCGTGGCCATCACCATGGGAATCCAGTACTACTTCTCCGATCGTCTGGTGCTGCTTTCTGCTGGCGCTCGGGAGGTCTCCGAACAGGAAGCACCCGAGCTCCACGCCCTGGTCGCCCGGCTGGCGCAGTTGGCCGATGTGCCCAAGCCACGGGTGGCCATCATGCAGACCGAGGTTCCAAATGCGTTCGCTACCGGCCGTAGTCCATCACATGCTGCGGTGGCCGTGACGACCGGCTTGCTCAACCGCCTTAACCCGGCGGAGCTGGAGGCGGTACTGGCTCACGAAATGAGCCATATCCGTCATCGTGACATGGTGATCATGACCCTCGCAGGCTTTTTTGCTACGGTGGCCGCTTTGATCGTTCGCTGGTCCTTCTGGTTTGGCGTACCAGCCGGAGGGCGCGATCGGGATCGGGAGGGGAATGCGGCTGCTCTGGTCTACCTGGTCTCGTTGCTGGTGTGGGTGGTCAGCTTTTTCCTGACCAACGCCCTCTCCCGCTATCGTGAGTACGCGGCTGACCGGGGATCGGCCATTTTGACCGGGGCCCCTTCCAATCTGGCCTCCGCCTTGATCCGGATCAGTGGGGTGATGGAGCGCATTCCGGCGCAGGACCTTCGAACAGCTGAGGGCCTCAACGCTTTCTTCATCATTCCCGCGGTGCGGGGAGCTGCCGTGATGGAGCTCTTCTCTACGCACCCCTCGTTGGAAAACCGGCTGGCTGCCCTGCGCCGGATCGAACAGGAGATGCAGGGGCGGCGCTAGCGGCGAGGGGGTGGTATCCGTGCCGTTTCGCTTCCTGGACGCCCTGTTTGGCCGCGACAAATTGCCCCAGGCTAAGCCAGACAAGCTCTTTGCCCTGGTGACTGCCATCGTGACCATCCAGGAGGCGTTGGGATGGGAGCCAGCGGGAAGGGCAGGGCTTTGTCTCAAACCTTTGCTGGGCGGTGACTTCGACCGGACACGCCAGGAGATCGAAGAGTTGATGCGCCTGGGGGCAGCGGAGACCCAGAGCGAGGTGCAGGTGGTCAGCGATGAGCTGGGCTACCTCTGGGTGATCATTGCCGACCCGCAGCTGGACGATGAGGTCAATCTCATCCACTTGTCCACCCAGACTCTGCTGGAGCAAGGGTACGGTCCGCAGCTCCTGGCCGCGGTCTTTCGTTTCCGCCTGCAAGACACCGGCGGATCGGCCCGCCCTTCTACGGCGAAGGGTGCGGACACTTTCAGGGGGTACTGGATCTTCAACTACAAGAGGGGCAACTTCTATCCCTTCGTGCCCCTATCCGAACAAGCCAAGACTCGCGACCACGAGCCGGAGCTGCGGGCGGCGGCCTTGCTCACTCGCGAGCTGCCGGTGGAACAGGACCAGACCCGGTGGTTTGCTCTGTGGAACTGCCCCGTCTGAGACGCTCACAGGGATAAAGCCAGGTAGCCACTACCTGGCTGTTGTCTTTCCTACGGCAGAGAGCAAAACTGTGCTGCGCTAGCTGCGCCCGTGTAAAGCTCGTAGAGAATCTGGCTAGCCCGGCTGACGCAGAGTGCACCCTCGTTGTCGACCCAGAAACGAGGATCTTGGCAGTCCCGCGTAAGCAAAGCAAAAGCGTAAACCACGGACTGATCAGGATTCCAGATGAAGCCGATCTCGTTGCGCACGCCGCGGATTGCTCCGCTCTTCGAGGCAATGATGGCTGTGCCCGGTTCACCGTCTTCGACGGCGTCGGCATCATAGGGGAGATAGCGGCCCACGATGTCTGTGTACTGCTGATGGCGGAGAGTCTCTATGATCTTTTGGCATGAAGATGGGCTGGCCGCCGTGCCCAGGTAGATTTGGCGCAGCAGGTGCAGCATGTCGCGAGGCGTGGTGGTCGATAGACGGCCCGCTCGCTGTTCCTCGGTCTGGCGTTCCGGCGGGACCTGGAGCAGGCCCACCAGGTAGGTTTGGTCGAGTCCCAGCCTGTGGCAAGTGGTATTGATGTTTTCCCGCCCCAGCTGTTTGATCAAGATATTGGTGGCCGAATTATCGCTCACCACGATCATGAGCTGGGCGAGGTCCTTCCAGGACAGCTCCGCCCCCGGTTGCAGCTCCTTCAGTACGCCAGAGCCGGGCACGGCATCTTCCGCGCGCAAAGTGTAATGCTCCTCTGGAGCAAGGAGGCCCGCTTCGACCTGACGATAGAATTCGACCAGGATGGGAAGCTTGATGACACTAGCCGTGGGAAACGCTTCGTCGGCATGGAGCAAAACCGGCTCTGGGTCGTCGGGCAGCTCCATGGCGGCCACTCCCAGGCGTCCCGAAAAAGCCGCATCCAGGCGGGACAGTTTCTCGTACGCAGCCATGGCGTTAGACCGGTTCATTGGGTACGATCACCTTTGCCGAGAGAGAATAGGTTGCTGGCACAACTTCGACCTCCACCGGTTTGCTCCTGCTATAATGGAGCCGTGCGTTGGCCGAAGTCCGGTCGGTTTCCATCGAGGAGGTATGTGATGGTGGGCTTGATGTCTCGCATGACGACGGTGTTCAAGGCGCGGGTCAACAAGATCCTCGATCGCTGGGAGGACCCTCGGCAAACTCTCGACTATTCGTACGAGAAACAACTCGAGCTGCTCCAATCGGTGCGACGCGGGGTAGCTGACGTGTTGTCTGCGAAGAAGCGGCTGGAGCTGCAGGTCGTGAAGGCCCGCCAGGAGATGGAGAAGTTAGAGCAGCAGGCCAAAGAGGCGCTCCAGCTGAACCGGGAGGATCTGGCGCTGGCGGCTCTCGAACGCAAGCAAAGCTACGCCACCCAGATCTCGAGCTTGGAAGGGCAGATTGCCCAGCTCGATCAGGAGTTCCAGAAGCTGCAGGCGACGGAGCAGCGGCTGCAGCAGAAAGTGGACGCCTTCCGTAGCCAAAAAGAGTTGATCAAGGCCCAGTATGGTGCGGCCGAGGCTCAGGTGAAGATCGGTGAGGCCACCAGTGGCCTGTCCGAGGAGTTGGCTGACGTCGGGTTAGCCCTGGAGCGGGCACAGGAGAAGACGGAGAACTTGCGAGCCCGGGCGGCGGCCATCGATGAGCTGGTCAATTCAGGAGCGCTGCCTGACTATACGGCTGGCACAGACCACGTCAGCCAGGAGCTGAGCAAAGAGAAGATCAAGGCAGGGGCCAGCGCGGACCTGGAGCGACTCAAGAAGGAGGTCCAACGCTGATGATCATCCGCATTGCCACGGAAGGTCAGTACGAGTTGACCGGGGCAGCCCTGAGCAAGCTGGACGAGATCGACAACCAGTTACTGGAATCGATCCGGACATCCGACGACGCACAGTATAAAGCTGGTTTCGCGGCCGTTTTGAGCCTGGTTCGCTCCCAGGGACGCCGGTTGCGGCCAGACGAATTCAAGGAGTCCGATGTGATCCTGCCGGCTCCTGACACAACCCTGGAGGAGGCCAAGAGCTTGTTTGCCGGCTACCCGCAGGACCTGGTTCGGTCTTAGCTGGCGCGGGAAACCGTTGCAAACAGGCAATCACTGTAGGTCGTGTAGGATTGGACAGCAGCGATAGCGTGGCAACACCGCTGGGCCGAGACCGCCGCGGGCGCGGGGGTCTCGGCCTTCTGGTACCCCCACACCAGGGGTAGCCCTGCGGGAACGCCGGCCGTGGAATGCGGGACGGGCATCGGAGCGGGGAGACGATGCGCGGCTACCGTGGACTTAAGAAAATGTTCACAATCGCCGCGGAAAGGAGTAATATGATGATATGGCCTAGAAAGGAAGCGATGCCGTACTAAGACGAAAGAGGGTGAAAACGTGTCCCCGCCGGCACAGATTGCGACAGCGGTCCGGGTGGCGGACGAGGCATCCTGGGGTCAGCTCTTGCGAGCACTAGCGCAGACGTATGACATCTGGGCACCGGTTGCCGAGAAAAACCGGGTGATCCTTCGTTGCCTGTCCCCCGACGAACTGGACCAGGTCAAGCTGGATGCTCCCCCCACTCTGTTACCAGCCAAGAAAGTCTATCGAGCTCCGGAGGAAACCCTACTTCGCTTTCGCAAAGGGGAGGTAGAGCCCCTGGGCAATGGCCAGCATCCCTGGGCTCTGGTGGGCATCCACCCCTGTGATCTGAGGGCAATTCAACTCCTGGACCGCGTGTACACTGGTTTCTTCGCAGATGAGCGGTATTCTCATCGCCGCCAGCAGAACTTCCTGGTCGTGGCCAACTGTTTGCAGCCGTTCCCGCACTGCTTTTGCACGTCGTTTCAGAGTGGGCCGTTTGCGCGCAAAGAGTATGACCTGGCGGTCACGCCGCTGTTCGGCCGCCACCTGGTGCAAGCAGGGTCAGCCGCGGGCGAGGCATTCTTGCGGGTGCTCGGATTGCCGGAGACGACCGGCAGCGAGCTGGCCGAACTGGTGGCCGCCCAGGCTCAGGCGGAACAGGCGGTGACACGCAAGGTCAACACCGACAATTTGCCCCGCCTTCTCAACATGAACGTGGATCACCCTGTCTGGGACCAGATCGCCGACCGTTGTCTGTCCTGCGGTGCCTGTACGGCGGTCTGTCCTACCTGCTATTGCTTCAGTGTCCAAGACCGGCTCAACCTGGACCTACAAAGTGGTGAGCGCCGGATGGCCTGGACATCCTGCTTGATCATGGAGTTCAGCCGGGTCGCCCTGGGCCACAATCCCCGCCACGAGCGGGTAGCCCGTGTCAAACAGCGTCTTTATCACAAGTTCAGCTACTTCAACGATCAGTATGGGCAGTTTGGCTGCGTCGGTTGCGGTCGCTGCGTGGATACCTGTGTGGCCGGGATCGATCCGGTCGAAGTGTTGGCCCAACTACGACGCTAAACCGTCAACGTTAAGAAACCGGTTTCACATGCGCGGCCTATCGTTGGCAACACCGGCCTGACATCCTCCCTGGCCGGAAATGTGGTGACTCCCACCTGCAACTCGAGAACCCTGGCACGACGATGGGGGGAGTACGATGCAAAACCTGATGACGCCCCGCCCCGCGGTAATCCAGCGGATTCGTCGGCAGACAGCCGACACACTGACGTATACCTTGCGCTTTTTGGAGCCGGAGGTGCAACAGGCGTACCGGTTCTCGCCGGGACAGTTCAACGAGGTGAGTGTCTTCGGGGTCGGAGAGGCTCCCATCTCCATCAGTTCGGCGGCGGATACCCCCGACACGTTTGAACACACCGTCCGGGCGGTGGGCAACGTCACGGCGGCGCTCGCCCGATTGATGGAAGGCAGTCAGGTGGGGGTGCGGGGCCCGTACGGACACGGCTGGCCCATGCAAGCGATGGCGGGACGGAACCTTTTGCTCATTGCCGGTGGGATCGGGCTCGCTCCCCTGCGCCCGGTGATCCTGGAGGTGATGCGCCACTCCGATCGCTATGGCAGCCTGGAGATTCTCTATGGGGCACGTAGCCCCGCCGATTTGTTGTTCGTCGACGAATATGACGTTTGGACTGCTCATCCCCAGATCCGCCTGCTCCTGTCGGTCGACCGCCTCGAACCCAATCCCCCGCCTGCGGTCTCCTTCCCGGGGCGAGACAAGGGAACGGATAAAGCAGTCGAGGAGCTGATCCGCCGGGCCACGGTGGCGGTGCACCGTTACGACGGCCGGGTCGGGCCGGTCACGGTCTTATTCGACCAGATGATGACGTTGCCGGCCGGCACGGTCGTTTTGACCTGTGGGCCGGAAATCATGATGAAATTCGTCACCCTGGAGTTGATGGACCGGGGGTTCACCTGCGATCAGATCTATGTATCGCTGGAGCGCCGCATGGAATGTGGGGTCGCCCAGTGTGGTCATTGCCAGATCGGCCCTCTGTATGTGTGCAAAGACGGTCCGGTCTTCAACTACAAGGATGTGCGCTACCTCCCAGAGGCGGTGTTCTGAAATGCAAGAAAGTGGGCGGCCGCGTTTGGCGGTCTACAAGCTCAGTTCGTGCGCCGGCTGTCAACTGCAGATTCTGAACGTCGAAGATCTCCTGCTAGATATTGCCGCGGCCGTGGAAATCGCGTACTTCCCCATGGCCAGCCGCCAGATGGACCCGGGTCCGTACGATATTGGCTTTGTGGAAGGCGCTGTGACCTCGCCGGAGGAAATCCAGCGGGTCAAACAGGCGCGGCAGCAGTGCCGGCTGTTGGTCGCCTTGGGATCATGTGCTGCGTTCGGGGGCGTGCCGGCCAACAAAAATCGCTTCGCTCAGCGGGTAGTCGAGCAGCAGGTTTACCAGCACCCGGAAGTTCTCAACTCGGTGGAAGCGCGCCCGGTCGAGCACTACGTGCGCCTCGATGCCACCCTGCGCGGTTGCCCCATTCACCCGGAGGAATTCCTGGAGCTGGTCAAGGGGGCGTTGATTGGGGCGACCCCGCGCCTGCCCAACTACAGCCTTTGCCTGGAGTGCCGGTTGCGGGAGAACGCCTGCCTTTTCGCGCAGGAGCTTTGCCTGGGCCCAATTACCGCCGCCGGCTGTGGAGCCTTGTGTCCCAGGCTGGGGCGATCCTGCCAGGGCTGCCGGGGGCCGGCTGAAGGCGTCAACCTGGCCGGCTTCGCCCGGTTGCTGCAGGAGAAGGGGTATGAGCGGGCCATCATCCAGAACCAGCTGGGCAAGTACGCAGCCGCGGCGCCTGGCGTCGCCCTGGCCATGGCCGCGCTGCGCTGGGAGGAGGAGCGGCGATGAACGAGGCTCAATCAGAGGCAGGGCTGGCGTCGACGGCCCCCGGCAGCGGTTCACAGCCACAGCAGCCGCAACAGCGGCAGGAACGGCTGCAGTCACAGCCTCAGCTACAACCAGAGCAAGGCCAGCACCAGCAGCCGGCTCAAGCCCAGCGGCTGGTACAGGTGGAGTACATGGCCCGGGTGGAAGGCGAGGCCAGTTTGCACGTCAAGATCGAGGACAGCCGGTTGCAGGAGCTGGTCCTGGATGTATTCGAAGCCCCCCGGTTCTTCCAGGGGTTCCTGGTAGGCCGGGCGTACACCGACGTTCCTGAACTGGTCTCCCGTATCTGCGGGATCTGCCCCGCCTCCCACCAGCTCACTGCCCTGGCGGCGCTGGAGACCGCGTTGGGAGTGGAGGTGAGTGAAGAGGTTCGTTTGCTTCGGCGCCTGCTCGCCGTGGCCCAGATTTTCCAAAGTCACGTGCTGCACGTCTGCCTGCTTGCCCTGCCGGATTACCTGCACTATCCCAGTGTGCTGGAGATGGCCCAGCGCGCGGAGCTGAGGCCGGCGGTGGAGCGGGCGCTACGTCTCAAAAAGCTGGCGAACGACCTGACCGCGTGGGTGGGTGGCCGCGCCGTTCACCCGGTGACGGCGGTGATCGGCGGGTTTACCAGCGTACCCGATCGGCAAGAAGGCGAAGCCTTGCGGGAACGCCTGGCGGCGGCTGAAGAGGACGTCTGGGTGCTGCTACGCCTCGTCGCTACCCTCTGTCTGCCCCAGCTGGTTCGAGATGAGGTGGAGTTTGTGGCCCTCGTGCACGAGCAGGAGTATCCCGTCAACGAAGGGGAGCTGCGCAGCAGCCGAGGGCTGGTGGCTCGACCGGCCACCTACCGGGCCGTGATCGAAGAGCGCCACGTGCCGCCATCCCATGCGCTCCACTCGTACGTTCGCGGACGGGACACGTTGTTCGTGGGGCCGCTCGCCCGGATGAACCTCAACTGGCACCATCTGCCGGCGGAGGTTCGCCAGGCTGCCGAGGAGATGGGGTGGGAGTTTCCGGATGGCAACACCTTTGCCAGCATCCGGGCACGGGCGCTGGAGATTCTGTTTGCCTGGTTGGAGAGCCGTCGCTTGCTGGATGAAGTGCTGTCCTGGTTAAACAGCCCCTCGCAGGTGGAGCGGAAGGTCCGGCCGCCGCGGGTAGCGGGGCGGGCCGGCGAAGGCGCAGCGCTGACGGAGGCGCCGCGCGGGCTTCTCTACCACTGCTACCGGCTGGATCGGCAAGGGCGGGTCGAAAGTGCGGACATCGTCTCGCCCACGGCCCATAACGTGGCCAATATGCAGCGGGATCTGGAAGCTTACGTGCCGGCGCTGCTCGACCGCTCGGATGAAGAGATCGCCTTGCAATGCGAGATGCTGGTGCGCAGTTATGATCCGTGCTTTTCGTGCTCGGCACATTTTCTCAAGGTTCAGATCGATCGGAAGTAGGGTGATGGAAGTAAGCGAGCGAGGGTTGGTGATCGGCTGCGGAAATCCCTGCCGGGGTGACGATGGCGTAGGGCTCATCGCGGTGGAACGCCTGCGACGCCGCTGGCACCAGGGCATGCCCGGGTGTTTGCAGCCAGGCACGAGCGGGACTCTTGAGCTCGTGCCAGCACCCCTGCAGGCCCTGGAACTGATTGAGCTGTTTGACCACCGTCCCTTCTGCGTCTTGCTGGACGCTGTAGAAGCAGGGTTGCGGCCGGGGACCATCGTGCGGTGGAGTTGTGCAGGCGGCCAGGCCAGCGCCGCTCAACAGCCAGAAGCATGGCCGGCCAGCAGACACGCGCCGGGGTCCCTCCATGGATGGGATGTGGGCAGCACGTTGGCCTTGGCACGGGCGTTGGGGCGGGCGCTGCCGGCGCGATTCACGATCCTGGGCGTGCAGATCGACCAGCGCTGTCTGTGGGGGAAGAGACTGTCGCCCGCCGTGGAACAGGCCTTGCCGGAGTTACTGGAGCGGGCGGTGGCAGAAGTGGTTGAGGCGCTGTCATGCATGAACTGTCGCTGGTAGAGGCGATTGCCCGCCGCATCGAGGCAGATGTGGCCGAGCGTGGCCTGCAGCGAGTGCAGCGGGTGCGGCTGGCCGTTGGCCCGTTGAGCGGAGTCCTGCCCCATGCCCTGGACTTTGCGTGGCGGGTCCGGGCGGAGCAGCCCGGGCCCCTGGCCAGGGCGCAGCTTTGTCTTGAACCCACGCCGGTGCGGGCCCGCTGTTTGGAGTGCGGCGCCCAGAGAACCTGGGAAGGAGGGGCTAGGCTGGACTTCGACCAGGCTCGGGCGCCGGACCTCGACCTGGACCACTGTCCGCGCTGTGGCGGTGGACCGCTGGAGCTGGTGGCGGGTCAGGAGTTGTTGATTTTGGGATACGAGGCCATCTGAATGTACGCCATGTATGCCGCCTCTGGTGGACCGGCCCACGTTGCAAGGCCGGCGCCGGGGACGAGGGCGACACAGGCGGGACGTCGTTCCCGGAAAGGGTGGGGATAAGATGGAGATCCCGTTGGTCGAGCCGGTGCTCAAGAGCAACGATCGACTGGCGGCGCTAAACCGCCAGCGGTTGCGGCAGGCGGGCCTCTTTACGATAAACCTGATCAGTTCACCAGGGGCGGGCAAGACCACGCTACTGGAGAAGACCATTCCTCTGTTGCGGGGTCTGGGGCGGCGCTCGGCGGTGCTGGAGGGCGACCTTTTCACCACCCTGGACGCTGAACGGATCGAGCGGACGGAGACGCCGGTGGTTCAGATCAACACACGGGGTGGCTGCCATTTGGATGCGGCGCTGGTGGGGGAAGCCCTGGAGAAACTGGACCTTCGCGCATTGGACTACCTCTGGATCGAAAATGTCGGTAACCTGGTCTGCCCCGCCGGCTACGACCTGGGCGAAGACCTGACGGTCGTCGTGCTCAGCACTCCGGAAGGGGACGACAAGCCGGCCAAGTACACGCCGGCCTTCTTGCGGGCCGAGGCGGTGGTCCTGACCAAGCTGGATCTACTCTCCCTTTCGGGAATGGATGTCAACCGGCTGCGGCAGACCCTGCGCCGGATCAACCCCCAACTCGAACTGATCCCGGTTTGCGCCCGGACGGGGGAGGGGATGGACCGATGGATCGCCTATCTGGAACAGCAGTTCCAACAGCGGACGGCTATCGACAAACCGATTCCCCAGACGCACCATCGGGGAGCGTAGTAGCCGGGGCGACCATAGACGAGCAGCCGGTATGGCGGAGAACGGTCATCCGGGGCAACGTGCAGGGGGTCGGCTTTCGCCCCTTCGTTTACCGGCTAGCGCATGAACTGCAGGTGGGCGGCTGGGTGCGCAACGCTGGCACTCAGGTCGAGCTGGCCTTGTTCGCCACAGCGGCCGAGTGGGCCCGCTTTTGGCAGCGTTTTTGGCCAGAGCTGCCGCCGCTGGCCCGGGTCGAGGCCATAGAGGAGGTCGAGGTAGGACCAATCCCGCCCGCGCTCGCCCCTGCTGAAACTGCGGCGAAAAGCGCCGGCGCTACCAACGGCAGCGGTAGCCACGTGGCCGGCGGCGAGAACGCTGGTAGCAGCGATAACGGTGACCGCTGCGGCCGTGGCCGTAGTGGCAGTAGCTGGGAGCGGGAGTTCATCATTCTTCCCAGTCGTGAACAGCCGGACGGGCAGCTCCACCTCACGCCGGATGTGGCCCTGTGTGAGGCTTGTCGCCGGGAGCTGTTCGACCCGGGCGATCGGCGGTACTTATACCCGTTCATCAACTGTACGGACTGCGGGCCTCGCTACACCATCGTGGCCTCGCTCCCGTACGATCGCCCTCGTACCAGCATGCGCCGTTTCCGACTCTGCCCGGAGTGCGCCCGAGAGTACGCCGATCCCCTGAACCGCCGGTTTCACGCCCAACCCATCGCCTGTCCGCAGTGTGGTCCAACTCTCACCCTGCTCGATACCGGCGGTCCCGAGCCGCTGGGGCGGTTGGACGTTCACAGCTCGCCGGATGAGCGGGAGGCGTTCTGGCAGCTGGTACGTCAGCAGCTGCGCGCTGGGCATATCGTGGCCCTCAAGGGGTTGGGCGGTTTTCACCTGGCCTGTGATGCGACCAATGGCGAAGCGGTCCGACAGCTGCGGCAGCGCAAGCACCGCCCAGATAAGCCGCTGGCGGTCATGGCTCGCGATCTGACAGTGGTTGAGCAGGCGTGCTACGTAAGGGAGGCGGAACGACGCTTGTTGACTGGGCCGGCTGCTCCCATTGTGCTGCTGCAGGTCCGTGAGCGTGAGGAGCATCACCGGACGGGACAGCCAGCCTGGCCAGCTTGGTCGGTACTGATTCCAGGGCTGAACAGGGTCGGCGTGATGCTTCCTTACACACCGCTGCACGCCCTGCTCTTTGACCAGGAGCTCGCCTGGCTAGTGATGACCAGCGGCAATATGAGCGGCCAGCCGCTGGCCAGCGACAATGGCCAGGCCTGGCGCATGCTGGGGGCTGTGGCGCACCGGTTTTTGGTTCACAACCGGCCGATTTTGCGCCGTTTGGACGATTCCGTGGTGATCGTTCGCTCTGCTGTTGAACCGCGGCCGCCACCCGCACTGCCACCGCCACAAACGCAGCCACTGCGACGAACCCAGCAGCCACCCCAAGCACAGCAACTGCCGCGGGTGCAGGTGTGGCGGCGGGCACGGGGCTTCGTGCCCGAGCCGTTGCGACTGCAGGGCGAGCTCGGCCAGTGGGCCATGACCAAGGACGGCGTGGTGCTGGCCTGGGGCGGCGAGCTCAACGGAGCGTTTGCCCTGGCCTTACCCAGGGAAGGGTTGGTCTACCCCGGCCCTCACCTGGGCGATTGGGGTACGGTGGAGAACGAGCGGTACGCCGGGGAGCAGGTGACTCTCTTCCTGCAGCTTCTGAACCGCCAGCCGACTGCGGTGGCCGTGGACGCCCACCCGGGCTACCACTCCAGCGCCTTCGGCCGGGCCTGGGCGGAACGCCTGGGGGCAGCCCGCCAGGGCCAGACCGGTACGGGCGGCCTGGACGCCAGAGAGCCAGGGGCACGCCTGCCCATCGCTGTAGTTCAACACCAGCGGGCGCACGTGGCCGCGGTGATGGCCGAGGCCGGCTGGAGCGGCCAGTGCGTGGGGTTGGCCTGCGACGGGACCGGCTGGGGTGACGATGGCCGGATCTGGGGCTGCGAGGTGTTCGAGGTCGAGCGGCTGGACGGGGCGTGGCGGCGGGCGGTTCACCTGGAGTATCTGCCGCTGGTGGGCGGTGAGGCGGCGATCCGGCAGCCGTGGCGGATTGCGGCTGCCTACATGTCCTGGCTGTACCCGGCGGGGCTGGCCTGGCTTTGCCAGCAACTGGCAGGACCGCGGCGAGTTCAGCGAGAGCAAGAGGTGGAACGGGTGGCGGCGCTGGCAGCCAGGGCTCGGGCATTGACGGTCGTTACCCAGGGCCAGCCTGTACCTGGCGTGTGGTTTACCTCGAGTCTGGGGCGACTCTTTGACGCGGTGGCGGCCTTGGTTGGGCTCGTGGACTCCGTCAGCTACGAGGGCCAGGCGGCGGCTGAACTGGAAGCCTTAGCGGAGCGCGGCGGCCGCTCGTGTGCTGGGGAGAGAGCCTGGCAGTCGCGCCCCGTGACACCGCCCCCGGCCCCGGCCACCGCCGGCCAGCCTGATGTGCAGATTATCCGGGTTGGGCCGATCTGGCGACAGCTTGTGCGCTTTCTGCGAGAAGGGGGCAACTCGGCGGTGGCAGCGGCCATGTTCCAGGAGTGGGTGGTGGACGTCCTGGCCGGCCAGATTGCGCAGGCCGCGAAACGAGCCGGTTGGCGTCGGGTCGTGCTCGGGGGAGGTTGCTTCCAGAACCAGTTTCTTAGCAGCCGGTTGGAAGAGCGCCTGGTGCGGCTGACTGGGGTGCAAGTGGCGCAAGCTAGTGCGATCCCGCCCGGCGATGGCGGGCTAGCCGTGGGCCAGGCGCTTCTTGCCTTAGCGCAAGCGCAGTAGGGTGCGGACGTAGCCGATCGCATCGATACGGCTGGAGCTCCGGCCAGGAGTGGGTCGTGGGAGTAGCTCGGGTGGAATTGACGGAGGTGGAGCGGATGTGTTTGGCCGTGCCGGCGATGATTGTGGATCGGGATGAGGCTGGCGAGATGCCCATGGCCACGGTCGACTGGAACGGCAACCGGCGCCGGGTCAGCCTAGCGTTTACCCCGCAAGCACGGGTGGGGCAGTGGGTGCTGGTGCACGTGGGTGTGGCCATCCAGGTTCTCGATGAGGTGGAGGCTGTGGCCAGCCTGGCGGCCTGGCAAGAAGCGAACCCAACTGATGGTGGCCGGTGGTAGCGGCGGAGGCGATGACGGTGTCGACGGCCAGGTTTGATCCTGGGTGTTGGCGCGATCCAGCCCTGGCCCGCAGGCTCTTGCAGCGAATTGCAGATGTCTGTGCACAGGCCGGTTGGGGTGAGGCAGGCCGGCCGCCGCTGGTCGTGATGGAAATCTGCGGCACACACACTATGGCCATCGCCCGCTGGGGGCTACGGTCGTTGCTGCCCTCGGGATTGCGCCTGATCAGCGGCCCAGGCTGCCCGGTCTGTGTGACCGACGATGGTCAGATGGATGAGATGATGGCGCTGGCCAGGCGGCCGGGAGTGATCGTGGCCACGTACGGGGATCTGTTGAAAGTGCCGGATAGCCGGGGGCAGACGTTGGCCCAGGCCAGGGCGGCCGGCGCCGACGTCCGAGTCGTCTATTCACCCCTGGAGGCTGTGGAACTGGCCAGGCAGCTGCCGGAACGACAGGTGGTACTGCTGGGCGTTGGGTTCGAGACGACGGCGCCGGGTGCAGCCCTGGCCGTGGTTCAAGCCAAGGCGATGGGCGTGAACAACTTCTTTCTCTACTCGGCCCACAGGCTCACCCCACCGGCTATGCGAGCCTTGTTATCCACCGGTGAACAGCGCATCGACGCCTTCCTCATCCCTGGCCATGTCTCCGCCGTGTTGGGGGAGCGGGCCTTTGCGTTCCTGGCCGAAGAGTTCGGCTGTGGAGCGGTGGTGGCCGGTTTCGAGCCGGTGGACATCCTGGCGGCCTTGTTGCAGATTGTGGAGGAAGCGGCTGCGCATCCAGTGGCGGAGTTATTGGCTGTGGGAGAAGCTCGCAGGGACCGGCCGGCTGTCTGTGGGAATGCCCAGCGGGTAGTTCACAACGAATACCGGCGGGCGGTTCGGCCGGAAGGGAACCCAAGGGCGCAGGAACTGATGGAACGGGTTTTCCGGGTGGTCGACGCGGATTGGCGGGGGCTGGGGCGAATCCCCGCCAGTGGTCTGGCCTTGCGGCCCGAGTGGCGGGCTTGGGATGCACAAATCCGGTGGGACTTGCGTCTGGACATACCACCCCTGCCGTCGTCATCGCCACCACCAACAACGCTACCACCGTCGGCAACGTGTTTGGACAAGCGCGCTACTTCTGGCTGTCGTTGTGGTCACGTGCTGCGGGGGGTGATTACGCCGCCCGAGTGCCCGCTGTTTGGCCGGGTGTGCACTCCGCTACAACCTCGTGGCCCATGCATGGTCTCGTCCGAGGGCGCCTGCGCCGCCTACTATCGCTACGAATGGCGACAAGACCTCGCAGGTGGGTAAGGGCCGGCCCACCGGGGGTGAACTTTGCACCTCGAAGTTGAAGGAACAGTGCAGGAAGGAGGAGGGGCGAGCCATGGGCATTGGGGGCAGCGACCGGGTGCAGCTAGCGCACGGTGAAGGCGGGTTGTTCACCAGAATGCTGGAGACGGAACTGTTTCTGCCAGCTTTCCGCAACCAGAGCCTGGCGGAGCTGGGCGACGCCGGATTGGCCTGGCTGCCAGCTGCAGCAATCGCTGGGATGGGCGCAGCGGTAAGGGGGGAAACACGGACGGTGGTTGCCACCAGCATCCCTGCTGCGGTGGCGGTGACGACGGACACATTTGTGGTTTCGCCGATACAGTTTCCGGGTGGGGATCTGGGGAAGCTGGCGGCCTGCGGCACTCTCAATGACCTGGCGGTGGCTGGGGCGCGGCCGTTCGCTCTGACCGTGGGCTTTGTCCTGGAGGAAGGGTTGCCGTTTGCGACGTTAGAGGCCATCGTTCACTCGCTGGCGGCCGCGGCACAACAGGCGGGGGTGCCGGTGGTGGCAGGGGATACCAAGGTGGTGCGGCGGGGAGAGGCCGACCAACTGTATATCAACACAACAGGGTTGGGGTACTGGCCGTACGCCGAGGCCCACATTCCTCACCCGGGAAGGATTCAAGCCGGCGACATGGTGTTGGTGTCGGGCGACGTGGGACGGCATGGGGTGGCGATCCTGGCCACGCGGGCCGGCGTAGGCTTTGACACCTCGGTCACCAGCGATGTGGACTGGATCGGGCCGGAGGTGGCGGCCGTGGCTGAGCAGGCCGGATGGGAAGCGATCCATGCCATGCGGGATGTGACCCGTGGTGGGCTGGCTACGGTGGTCAAGGAGTTGGCTTTGGCAGCTGCGGCAGGAGCGGGAGAGGCGACGACGGGGCTGGCCTTCGTCCTTGACGAAGCGAGCATTTCGGTAGATCCGGCGGTGGCCGCGGCCGCGGAATGGCTAGGGCTCGACCCCCTCTACCTGCCCTGTGAAGGCCGATGGGTGGCGGTGGTGGACGCTTCCGCCGCCCCGCTCGCCCTGGCGACCCTGCGGCAGTTCCATCCGACCGCAGCGATCATCGGACAGGTGGTGGACGCGAAGAACAACGTCGAGGGGCGGTGCTTGAACGAAGTGGGGCAGACCGGCGAGGTATGGCTACGCACCCCGCTGGGTTCACACCGGCGGCTCGACTTGCTGGCCGGTGAACCGCAGCCACGCATCTGCTAAGACCTCCAGTCGGAATTTCGGCCGGGGTGGTGCCGTCTACACTAATTCGCCGCTTTGGCCAGCTTGGTGGGACAGGCCAGATGGGCAAGGTCGGGCGAAGCCGAAGAGGCTGAAGCTGAGGCAGAGACGTACCACTGTGCCTGAGCGTTCCACATCTGAGCGTACAGGCCGCCGCTCCCTGCCAGCTCGTCGTGAGTGCCAAGTTCGGCAATCCGGCCATGGTCGAATACGGCGATGCGATCGCAAAAGCGGCAGCTGGACAGCCGATGCGAGATGTAAATGGCGGTCTTGCCGCTGGTCAATTGGTCAAAGCGGCGATAGACCTCGGATTCCGCCACCGGATCCAAGGCTGCTGTCGGCTCGTCCAGAATGACGATGGGGGCGTTTTTGTAGAGGGCGCGGGCGATCGCCAGCTTTTGGCTTTCCCCGCCAGAAAACTCGATTCCGTCTTCGTCGAAGGTTTTGTAGATGGGGGTGTCCAACCCTTTGCGCAGCCCCGCTAGTTTGTCCGCCAGACCAGCCAACTGCAGGCTGCGCCGTATAGCGTCTTCGTCGCCGGCACCACCGAGAGTGAGGTTGTCGCGGACGCTGAAGGCGAGCAGCCGGAAATCCTGGAAGACGACAGCAAAGAGCTTTGCGTACTCCTCCAGGTCGAACTCCCGGATGTCAACCCCATCCAGCAGGATCTGTCCTTCGGTCGGGTCGTACAGCCGGGTGAGCAGCTTGACGAGGGTGGTCTTGCCGGCACCGTTTGGTCCGTCGAAAGCCAATCGCTGGCCGGCCGGGATTTGTAGGGAGACGTCTTTGAGGACGAACTCCTCTGAACCGGGATACTTGAACGATACGCCCCGGACCTCCAGTACATGCCGGGGTTGCTTGGGTGGGACAGCCGTCCCCGTCTTCTTGACCTGCGGATATTCCATGAAGACCTTATACTCATTCATGAAATCTACGTTCTTGCCCATGGTGATGACTTGTCCCAGGGCATCGGTCAGACTTTGGGCAAAGGTACGGGCCGCACTGACCAGCATCTGGAGATCGCCGACGGTTATCAATCCTGCCAAGGCTCGTAAACCCAGGTAGGCGTAGAGCAAGCCCTCCTGCGCCGTGCCGAGGAAGGAGAGGATGACCGCGAAGCGATTCCAGATGGCGGTTCGCTTCTTTTCGATGCCCCAGTCTTCAGTGATGTATTGATCAACCCGCTTCATCAGCATGCCCGAAGCATCATACAACCGAATGTCCTTACCATATCGGAAGTCCTTCAATATGCTGAAGTAGTAAGAAAACCGGCGGTTGATGCCGACCAGGTCCTTCATGAACTGCACCTGCAGTTGCTGGTTCTTGGACGTGACGAAGAGGCTGCCGGCTACGGTGGCCAGGATCAGGGCGACCAGCCAGGGCGAAAGAAGTGCGATAATATACAGCGTGCCTGCCAAACGAATCAGGCTGGCCACGATGAGGGTAAGGTTCGTACTTAGCCCCTCAATCCCCCCGGAGTACCAGCTTATGCCGGTGGTCGCTTTCTCCAGCTGGTTGAGCGCCTGTGGACTTTCCGTATATTCGAAGTCCATCTCCATGGTTTTCCGGCCGATCTGCTCATCCAGCTTCATCTGGAGGGAGTGGTGTGCTCGCCCGAGGAGGTAAGTGCGAAGGTTGCCAAGCAGGTAGACGACGAAGTTGGCGCCGGCCACCGCACCTACCAGAGCAGCCAGCACCGGTACCCGTTTGGCACCAAGCAGTTCATCGATAATGAACTTGGGCAGCACGATGTTTACAAATGGAGAGAGGCCGCGCAGCAACATGTCACCGGCGAGTAGCAGGAAGTACGACGGCTCATGATGCCAGACGAAGGAGTAGAAGTACTGAAGAACCGGCATGGCGTTGCCCAGGAGGCGCTTTCCCTTCATGCCGTCTGCGCCTCCTCGCTGTAATACGTTGCTTGGATGGAGAAGAGCTCGGCGTAGCGCCCGCCCTTCGCCATGAGTTGATCGTGGGTTCCCATCTCAATGATCTGGCCACCCTCAAAGACCGCAACCCGATCACAAAAGCGTGTGCTGGCCAGCCGATGGGAGATGTAGATGGCGGTCCGCTTACCAATCAGCGCGTCGAATTCACTGTATAACTTAGCCTCGGCCAATGCATCCAGAGCCGCCGTGGGTTCATCCAGGATGACCACGGGGCCCTCTTTGTAGAGCGCGCGGGCCAAGGCCAGCTTCTGATTCTCGCCGCCAGAGAACTCCACTCCGCCTTCGTCGATCACCTTCAGGACGGAGGTATCGATCCCCTTGGGAAGAGTCAGGATCTTCGATCCTAGCCCCGCCTTCTCCAGACAGGTCTTCACTCGGTCCGGATCGGTCTTGTCATACTCCTTCATGGAAACGTTCTCGGCCACAGTAAACGCAAACAGCTGGATCTCCTGGAAGACTACAGAGAAGAGCCGGTAGTACTCGCGCCGGTCATAGGTTCGCACGTCCACTCCGTTGAGGAGGATTCTCCCTTCCTCCGGTTCGTACAGCCGGGTCAGGAGCTTGATGAAGGTGGTTTTGCCGGCACCGTTCAATCCGACGATGGCCAGGCGTTCACCCGCGTGGATTTGGATCGAAACGTTCTTGAGAGCGTACTCCTGCCTTCCGGGATACCGGAAAGAGATGTTCTCCACGGTGAAACTGCAGCCTTGCTCGGCCAGATTGGCAGGGAGCTTCTCCGAGCCTGAGGGAGTATCGGGGTAGTCCAGAAAGGCTCTGAAGTCACTGATCACTTCATTTTGCAGTCGGATGTGGGAAATATCGTCCAAAAAGCTGCCCAGCGCCCCGGAGAACGTGCGAATCGCGGCTGCATACATGGTGAAATCACCAATGCTCATTCCGCCGGCGATGACTCGCCAGCAAAGCCAGGCGTACAGGATTCCTTCCTGGAGCAGGCTGGTTACGGCGAGGGCATTGTTTCGCCGCAGCCAGATTCTTAAGATCTTCACACCGCCGGCAAACAATTGTGCCTGCTCCTGGTGGTACCGGTCGAGCAGGAAGTCCTTCATGCCAAAGAGACGCAGATCCTTGCCAAACGAAAAGTCGCGCATTACACCGAGGATGTAGTTGGATTTTCTGTAGGTCTTGGCGAGAGCGTCGTTCACCTGCTTGTCCTGGTGGCGTGCCCGGGAGGAGAGCAGGAAGTTTGTAGCGAGCAAAGCGCCTATGGCTACCAGCATCAGCGGGTGGAGGGTGGTGATGACCGCACTCGTGCCCACCAGCACGATCCCGCCTCCAAACAAAGAAAGCAGGCGGTGCATCACGCCTTCTACGCCGTGCGCGTTGTCGCTGCAGGCTCGGTCCCCCTTTTGCGACAGGTCGAGTACCGCGGGATCCTCGAGGTTCTGAAAGTCGGTCGTCATGAACTTCCTTCCAGAACATGCAATCAAGCGTAGACGGACACAGACGAATCGATTCATCAAGGAGTTGGAGGTCGTGCTATTTATGCTACCCGTGATGAACAAAATCAGCCCCGAGACCATGACGATGGCCATGATCGTTCCGGGTTGTCCATGCGTAGTCACCTGATCGATCACGTACTTGGGCATGAGCATGGGCACAAATTGTTGTAAAGCGCTGGAGGCCGCCTGCAGGGCGGCCAAGCCCAAGAGCCAGCGGTCATACTCCCAGATGCTCTGGACAACGAAGGCTACCGTGCTCCACACGCTGTACTTGGGCTTCGGTAGCGATTGCAACTCCGGCTGCGACTTCGGCTCGTTTTGGGGTTCGTGGCCCACGGGAGGTCTCCCCCCTTAATGTTATCGGTATGCAGGAAGATCTTCCTGCACACAGGGGGCTGGCCTGGCGTCTCAAACTCAGGCATAGGCGTTATCTCTGAAGCCAGATTAACCTCGCTGTTTTACACTGTCAATATTCAGTTTAACTTTATCTCCACGACAACGAACCAGATCCCCCCCGAACATCCTCCTCCCTGCTCCCTCCTTCCCTCCCCCCAGCGAGTCAGGATGCTAACGGCCACTGGCGCCCAAGAAAAGCAGACGTCCACCCAGAGCAAGGATCGCTCCGGGGGAGAAGGTGGAGCAGGAGTGCAGCAGGGAGTTCAGCAGGGGAAAGCAGGAAGTCCACGGAGGGTACAGAAACTAAAATCAACTACAGAAACGAGTATTCGGGCTGCCGAGGAGCAAAACTGGGAGTCCAGATGGGAGAGGACAGCATTGCGAGCTGTGGTCATCTATAGCAGGCAGGGCGGCTTGCGACCCCTGGCGGAAGCGGTCGGGCGAGGAATCGAGAAAGGTGGTTGGCAGGTGCAGGTCGTGGAGGCCGACCCGGCGGAGACACGCCCGTTGCCCGGCGGGTTCGATCTCGTCTGCTTGGGCAGCCCCACGTTGGGTTTTTTCCGCGGGCATCCTGCCGACGATGTGGAGCCGGCGTTGCTTCGCTGTCGCCACCTGGAAGGGGTCTCGGCGGCCGCCTTTGTACGTCCCCATGCTTTTGCCACGGAGGGCGTTTTACGCCAGGTGATGGGCTTGTTGGAAAAGCAGGGTGCGATCGTGCAGGACTTTGCCGCGATCCGCAACGCAGCAGAGGCCGAACAGTTCGGCCAGCGTCTCAGCCGCATCAAGAAACCGCAGATCTGAGCAGGGCCGCTGGCCGCTGCCGCTTGACAGCTAAACATAGGCGTCACTTCCCTACTTAATCGGATGGTCGTATAATTTCAAGATTTTCGACAAGTTTAACTTTGCCCGTCATCCTGTCCGGTTCAAGGCGATCGACGAATTCGATGCCGAAGCGGATTTGATCGAGTTTCTTCTTGCTCAGGAAGGAATACACCTGTGCTTGGGCTTTCTCGTTCAGAACTTCCAGGCAAGCACCGGGTCTTGGGATCACCCGTAGAATGAACGAAGTGGCGCTGGTCTGGACGAATTGATACTGCTTTATCCCGGGAACGTTGAGATCATCGAGGAAAAGGGGGTGGAGGAAGTCCCACTGTCCGTCCGGTTTTTTGAACCACATCATTTCCTCACTACGACCTAGTATTTTGTCGATGTGCGTATAGGGTAAGGAGCCTGTTTTCTCGCGAGTGAAACCAAGGACTACGTCGCTAAGACGGTAGCGTATTAGCGGGAAAGCATGATTATAAAGGGGGGTTATAATTAGCTGGCTGTGCTTGTCAACTTCAACGTAATTCATATCATCGAAAAGGTATATTCCATCATACCAGTTGGTTCCCACTCCGAGGAATAGGGACTCAGAACAAGCATAGTAGTCGATGACATCAGCGCCGAATACCTGCCACAAATACGCTTTGTCCTCCGACGTTAATGGCTCCCCTCCCGTGATCACTTTCTTAGGGCGGATGCTGATACTGCCTTTCTCCTGAAGGTCTGCTATGATTCTTACGCAGGACGGATATCCGGCAATGTAGTTGGGGTTAAAAGACTGGATCCTTTCTGCCCAGTTTTGCAAGGGCTGCTGAATATTCAAGATCAGGCTCTTAGAACGGTACTCCCCAAGCCCCTTAAACGCCAGCGCTGTACTGGCGTAGCCGCTCCCTACCGATGCAACATACAGAGTCCGTATCGGGAAATCTTTCGGACTGATCGCGTTCTCTCCTCCAAGACTTATCCGGATGAAGTTAGCTTCGACTGTTGTAATCGCTGACTCGCTATAGAGGAAATTGGCGGGTTCACCAGTGCTCCCCGAACTGTGCACGAGGAAGTACTTACCAGCCCGAGAAAGCAGCCCTGCCCCCTTCAACGCTCGTTCCACCTCGTTGGGCTTGGGGGGATCCGGTGCGATGCTGTAGAAGTGCGACCGCAGGCGATCCTTATCGATGGGCGGAATATCGCTGGGAGTCACATATGGGAGATCCTTCTCATTTATTCCGTGACTCCGGTAATACTCTCTATAAAAGGAAGAGTTTGAATAAGCGTACGCGAGCATCGCGCGAAACCGGGCTTCGCTTTGATGGAAGACTTTTTCCCGCGGCCACCGATTGTGACTCAGTAATAAGATGCCCTGGTAGACAAGATTGACGAGACTCATATCCGTTGACACTGTCCCGCATTTCGTGAAAGCAGAGTGGCGGCTCCCCGATGCCTGTGGTAAAACAGGTTAACCAAATGCTGGAAGGGTGGAGTCCCAGCAACAGTTTATCACTCGTGCTGCCGAGCTGATAATGGGAGTGGGAGCATCGTCCGATTGCAGGTTGGCTCCTCGACCCCCGTACGCCGGCGCTGGCCGGGCCCAGCTTCACGAGGCCGCTGCCCGATGGCTGAGGGGTGGGGAGGACAATCGGCGTGAGGCGAGGAACGGGGTGAGGGGGCTGAAAGCCCCCTCTTGTACTCCTTCCGGCTAACCGCCAATGCTGAACGGCCAGGGCTGGGGCAGCAGCAACATCATCAGTGCCGCACCCGCCAGCGCCATGTTCTTGAAAAAGTTGACTTGGTCGGCGGTACGAGCGGCGATATCGGCCTCAGACCAGAAGGCGTGCATCCAGAAGGAAACTCCCACGAGGAAGATCAGGATGAGGACGAGACCTATTGTAGGCAGATAGCCCAAGAGCACGCTCAGCCCGCCTGCAAGCAGCAGGAGCCCCGTTCCGATCACGGCCACTTCGGGCAGTGGGACTCCCTTGGAACGGGCGTAGCCTGTCATCGCCGGGACGCTGCGGAAGTGGCTGAACGCGTTCATTACGAAGAAGCCTCCATAGATAATCCGGCCGATGAGGAACAGAATCTCCATCGATGCCCCTCCTCGTGCAGACATGATTGGGGTGCGGTGCGGACTTGACGAACGCTGTCCGAACAGCGTTTCCGTGGCTCTCCAGCATGCAGGCTCCCCAGGATCCCCACCTCCTTCAGCTGGTCGCACCGTCCTTGAAGCATCGGGCCCGCGGACGCTCACACCCTGACGCCGCCCAATCGGCGTTTAGCCTATCGGGCCGATGGTAGCTATCGTCGCGGTGAACGCCGGCTCGCCGCCGGACCTGCGGCTGTGCTTCCGGACGGCTTGGCACTACCGGCCGAGTTCACCCCCAGCCACCGCTCTGCCCACCGATGTACCTCTGCCACCACGGAGCGCAGGTCTTCGCCTTTGGGAGTCAGGGCGTACTCGACCTGTACCGGCCGGCTGGGGACGACGTGTCGCTCGATGATCCCCTCGTGCTCTAGCTCGCGGAGTCGCCGAGCCAACTGCGGATCCTGGAGTCCTGGCACTGCCGTCCGGATCTCGCAGAACCGTCGCGCTCCTCCGAGCAGAGCGTCGATGATGGCGCCGTTCCAGCGACGGCCGATCAACTCGATGGCCTGGTGGTAAAGGGTACATACCCGAAGCGTCACGTCCGCTGGCTGTTCTCCTACCGATGCCATATTAACTTCTCCCCTGCGATATACTAACATAAAGCTAGTGGGTTCGCCAAGATCACCGGCCTGCGTCCTCTGTCAGTATTTGCTGCAGCGGCAGTATCGGTACGACGCGAGCCCACAGCTTGCACTACCTGGAGGGGGTTGTTGCTATGCATGCCGACACCCGGCCCGGCTGGGTGCACCTGAGCGTAGCGGATCTAGAACGGTCCATGGCCTTCTACGAGGGCCTCTTGGGGCTTCACGTACTGCATACAGCGCCAGGCTTTGCCGCCCTGGGCGTTCCGGAGGGCGATGGGACGCCGGTCCCGCTCCTTTTCCTCACCTGCCAACCGCATGCTCGCCCAAAACCTCCGCACTGCCGAGGATTGTACCACTTGGCGCTCCGGCTTCCGACGCGCCGGGACCTTGCTTGGGCCCTGCGGCGGTTGATGCGGCACCAGTACGCCGTAGAGGGCGGTGCCGACCACGGGGTGAGCGAAGCGATCTACCTGTCGGATCCCGATGGCCACGGGATCGAGTTGTATGCGGATCGCCCCCGGGAACAGTGGCCACGGCAAGGTAACAGCATCCTGATGGCGACCGAGCCGCTGGATTGGCAGGGCCTCATGGCCGAGCTGCAGCCAGAGGATCACGTTGTCACCGCCTCCGAAGAACGGGCTGTTCACGAACGAGAGGGAAGGCTGCCCGAGGCACAACCGATGCCAGCCGGTACGCGGCTGGGCCACATTCACCTCCACGTCTCCCGACTCGACCGGGCGGAGCGATTCTATCGCGATGCCCTGGGGCTTGACCTGGTGCTGCGCTACGGCACCAGCGCATTGTTCTTCTCTGCGGGTGGCTACCACCACCACGTCGGGGTGAACATCTGGGCCGGCCGTGATGCACCGCCGCCTCCACCTGACGCTGTGCAGCTCCTTGACTTTTCGTTCGTAGTGCCGTCGGCGCAGGAAGTGGCTGCCGTGCGCCAGCGCCTGCGGCAAGCGGGAGTGGAGCTGACCTCGCTCGAGCAACAAGATGTCCAGGTTCTGTCAGCGGCCGGGATGGCGATTACGGCTGATGCCGGGTTTATGGTTCACGACGAGGATGGCCAGGCGGTGGTGGTAGTGAACGGCGCGACCGTTTGAGCGATGTTGATCGGCGGTGCGGCAATATGGCTGCGACGCCGGAAAGGACCGATCCGGGCAAGTTCGGGCTAGCTTTTTGCACGATATGCACGAGAGGGGTTGGATGGAGATGGCAGAGAAGGTCGTCGAGCTGGAGTTTTACCACGACGTGCTGTGTGCCTGGTGCTTTGCATTAGCGCCCCGGATTCGCCGGCTGACCGATGAATACCCCAAAGTGCGCGTTGTTCACCGGGCGTTTGCGCTGGCCCCCACCCCGGAGGCCATCGCGGCTATGTTTGGCTCTAAAGAGGAGGGAAAGCGGGAGATCCTAAACCATTGGCGTGCTGCCAACCGTAACGACGATGAGCACCGGATCAACGCGGAACTCATGGCCACCCGTCCCTTTGACTACCCCTATTCGATGCCGGGGCTGTTGGCCTGTAAGGCTGCGGAGCGGCAAGGCGGGCAGGAAGCGCATGGGGCGATGTTTGATCGCGTACAACGCGCCCACTTCACCGAGTGCCTCAACATCGCCGATCTCGACGTGCTCCGCCAGTGTGCGCAGGACGTGGGCTTGGACGTGGTGCGCTGGGCACAGGATTACTCCTCCCCAGCTACCTGGGAAGACGTCAAGCAGGACCTGATCCGGGCCAGTCAATACGGCATCAGCGGCGTGCCCACCTTGGTGGCGGACCAGCGCTACCGGCTGAACGGGGCACAAAGCTACGAGCGCGTGAAAGCCTGGCTGAACAGTGTCATCGAACGGCGCAGTTCCTTGACGTTCGCACCTTGATGTTACGTACTGGATGGCAGCGCCTTGACGTCCTGTACCATGAAGTCCACGACGCATCGCTGATGCCTGGTACCTTTCTAGGGAGGGGGAATGCCTATGGCGTTTTGCCAGGAGCATTCCCCCCGTATCCAAAGCAGCTCGAGAAGCTGCGTACCCGCAACGCCGGGCGGACACCCTCCAGAGCCCGAAACGCTGAGTGTGGCGCTGAAGGGGGCACAGCGAGATCCGCATAGCGTGGAGGCGAAGAAGGGGACTATTGCTCACCGCGTGTCTCGCCCAGCCGGGTGGCAGGGATCGTACCCATGTGGCCCGACTGGAAATCCTCGATTGCCTGGAGAATCTCCTCCCGGGTGTTCATGACAAACGGACCATACCAGGTTACTGGCTCACGGATCGGCATTCCACCCAGGACCAGCACCTCCAGCTTGTCGCTGAAGTCGCTCTCCTGGAATCGTTCGGCTGTCAGGGCGATGACCTCGCCCGGCCCCAAGATCGCCAGCTGCCCGTCGCGGATCGGCCGCTGCTCGTGGCCGACCCGGCCGCGGCCAATGAGAACGTAGACGAGTGCATTGAAATCCTTTCGCCAGGGGATGCGAAGCCTGCCACCGGGTGGGATCGAAATGTGCAGGTAGTCGATGGGCGTCCAGGTGACCCCGGGGCCCTTGTGGCCTGCGATTTCTCCAGCGATGACCCGTACCAGTGCCCCACCATCGCTGGACGCCAGAAGACGGATGTTTTCCTTGTGGATGTCCTGGTACCGCGGCGTGGTCATCTTCAGGCGACGGGGCAAGTTGACCCATAGTTGGGTGGCGTGGAATGCCCCGCCGCGGATCACCAGCTCTTCGGGGGGCATCTCGTCGTGCAGGATGCCCGAACCGGCGGTCATCCACTGAGTATCTCCTGAGCGGATCAGTCCGCCGCCACCGTTGGAATCCTTGTGCTGGAACGCGCCGTCGAGAACATACGTGACGGTTTCGAATCCCCGGTGCGGGTGCCAGGGTGCGCCCCGCGCTTCATAGGGGGCATAGGTTACTGGCCCGATGTGATCGAGGAGAAGAAACGGGTCTGTGTCCCGCACATCGGCGTCCAGACCCGGAAAAGGTCGTCGCACTTCGAAACCAGCACCTTCCCGTTGGCGGTGGGCAGTGAGCACCTGGACAATGGGACGCTCTGCTGCTTCCAAGGGCGGTTCGGGAATACGGGGAAGAAGCATCAAGTCCGGACCCTCTGCTGCCGGCATGCGATCTACCTCCCTGCGTGCCCAGGGTTTGGGCTTCGTCGAGCTCCCCGACAAGTGGATACGGATGCGTCGACCGCCTCGTTTATTATGAGTTATTACATCATAACAGATGGCACGCGGAGAGCCAAGGTAATGCTGCGGCTTTGGGGGTCGCAGGCCGGTGCGGGCGTTTGACGGGAACTTCATAGTTGTGGTATCTTAACCAAGTGACTGTGCGAGGGGGTGACCGGGGTGCGGGTAGGGATTACACTCGAGTGCACACAGTGCAAGAGCAGAAACTACCGGACAACCAAGAACAAGCGGAACGATCCTGACCGCTTGGAGCGGAAGAAATACTGCCCGACCTGTAAAGCTCACACGGTGCATCGAGAGACCCGGTGAGCGCAGTTTGGGACGGCGCCCGCGGGGGGCGACTCCAGCAAGGGGTGGGGGAGATGGCAACGGCAGCCAATCCATCAGCCAAGGGTGGTCCGCGCTGGACCGAAAGGGTGGGGCGGTTCTTCCGAGACGTACGGGCGGAGTTCCGCAAGGTGGTGTGGCCCACCCGTAAGGAGTTGACCGTCTATACCGGCGTCGTCATTGTGATGACGCTCATTGTGGCAGTGATTCTGGGGGTAGTCGATTTCGGGCTACAGGCGTTGGTGAGCGCGCTTGCCGCGATCGGGGGGTGATGGGGCATGCCGGACGCACAGACGCCCGCCGACCGTTCCGGGGAAAAACGTTGGTACGTGGTGCACACGTACTCGGGCTATGAAAACAAGGTGAAGACCAACCTGGAGCACCGTATCAACAGTATGAATATGGGAGAACGAATTTTCGACATTCTGGTGCCGACCGAGGAAGAGCTGGACTTCAGGGAAGGCAAGAAGAAAATCGTCAAAAAGAAGGTTTTCCCAGGATACGTGTTGGTGCGGATGGTGCTCGATGATGATTCATGGTATGTGGTGCGCAACACCCCCGGTGTGACCGGCTTTGTCAGTTCGGGCACCAAGCCCCTCCCTTTGTCCGATGCTGATGTGGAGAAGATTCTCCAACGGACGACGGCCACGGAGGCGGGGCCGAAGGTCGCCTATGAGGTCGGTGAGCGAGTCAAGGTTATCTCTGGACCTTTCGTGAATTTCGATGGGCGCATCGAGCAGGTCAACGTGGAGCGCGGCAAGCTCAAAGTAGTGGTGTCCATGTTTGGGCGAGAGACCCCAGTGGAGCTGGGGTTTGATCAGGTGGAGAAGATCTAACGAAGTGGGTACGTTGTACCAGGAGCGGGAGCGTAGGTAGAGATGGCCAAGAAAGTGGCAGCGATTGTGAAGCTCCAGGTGCCGGCCGGCAAAGCGACCCCGGCGCCGCCCGTAGGGCCGGCGTTGGGCCAACACGGCGTAAACCTCATGGAGTTCGTTAAGACGTTCAACGAGCGCACGGCCAACCAGGCGGGCATGATCATTCCGGTAGAGATCACGATCTATGAGGATCGGTCGTTCTCGTTCGTCACCAAGACGCCGCCTGCCGCTGTTTTACTGCTTAAAGCGGCCGGGATCGAGAAAGGTTCGGGCGTCCCGAACAAAAACAAGGTGGCTACGGTGAAGCGTTCAGAGGTGCGCAAGATCGCCGAGATCAAGATGAAGGATCTGAATGCCACCACCGTCGAAGCGGCGATGCGGATGGTCGAGGGCACCGCCCGGAGCATGGGGATTACCGTCGAGGATTAAGGTGTCGGCGCCGCCGGTAAGTAGCAGAGCGACATTCAGGGAAATGTAAGGCTGTGGGAGACCGCGAAGCGGTCGATTGGACCACAAGGGGGTATGACGAATGGCAAAGCATGGCAAGCGGTATCTGGAAGCGGCCAAGGCGATCGCCAGAGATCAAACGTACTCGCCGGCCCAGGCCATCTCTCTGGTCAAGAAGGGCGCGACCGCAAAGTTTGATGAGACCGTCGAGGTCTCAATGAAGTTGGGGGTTGATCCCCGTCAGGCAGACCAGCAGGTCCGTGGCACGGTGAGCTTGCCCTATGGGCTGGGCAAGACCGTTCGAGTCGCGGTGTTTGCCAAGGGTGAGCCAGCTCACGCAGCCGAAGAGGCCGGTGCCGATATCGTGGGAGCGGAGGACCTCGTAGAGAAGGTCCAACAAGGGTTTTTGGATTTTGATGTAGCTGTGGCCACTCCGGATATGATGGGATTGGTCGGACGCCTGGGACGTATCCTCGGCCCTCGCGGCTTGATGCCGAACCCAAAGACGGGTACCGTCACGACCGATGTTGGCAAGACAGTGCGCGAGATCAAAGCCGGTAAGGTCGAGTACCGTGTGAATAAGGAAGCGTGCATCAACGTGCCGATCGGCAAGGCCTCGTTTAGTGAGGAAGCCTTGCTGGGCAACTTCCGGGCGCTGATGGAGGCGGTGCTGCGGGCCAAGCCGGCGTCTGCCAAAGGCACGTATATTCGCCGGGTGGCGTTGTCGAGCACGATGGGACCAGGAGTCCGGGTCAACTGGTCGGAGGCGGTCGGTTCAGCAGAGGCGGCTCAACGCGCTTGATTCTCGACAGAGTTTAGGTAGAGTATTGGGTGGGTGTGCAAAACAACCTACGGAACCTGTAGTGGTACGGTGAACCGTAGACAGCAGGTATGGCGGAGAGGCTGAAGGGCCGCCGCCGTATAATGGACAATCCGCCTGCCGAGGTGACCAACCGTCCCTGTTCCGGTTTCCCCCTCTGTCCCGGGTAAACTCGTCGCACAGACGCGGTCGGGACTCCCGGGGTTGGACGCGGAAGCAGGGTGATTGGATATGAAGCCCCGGCGGCCAGGTGGCTGTCGGGGTTTTATCGTTGGGGGACCGAGAGAAAGGGGGGAGACAAATGCAGCGGAGTCAGAAAGAGGCGGTGATCCAGGACATGAGTGCCCGCCTGGGCCGAGCCAAGGGCGCTGTGCTGGTGGATTTCCGCGGGCTGACGGTCAAGGAGAGCACCGAGCTACGGCATCGTCTGCAGGAGAAGGGCGGCCAGATGCGGGTGATCAAGAATCGCTTGCTGGGCCGAGCGGCGGCTTCCCAGGCGGTGACCGGACTCGAACCGTTCCTGGAAGGACCAACGGCCATCGTGCTGACCGAAGAGGACCCGGCGGTCGTGGCGAAAGTGGTTGCCGATTTTGCGAAGGACCATAAGAACCTTACGGTGAAGGCAGGCATTTTGAACGCCCGGGTCATCAGCAGCAAGGACGTGGCGGTTTTGGCTAGCCTGCCTGCCCGGGAAGTGCTGGTGGCGCAGTTGGTGGGTGGTTTGCAGGCACCCCTGGCTGGACTGGTGGGAGTGCTGCAGGGGACCGTTCGCAAGTTGGTCTATGCCTTGGACGCTGTCCGCAGGCAAAAGCAAGAACAGGGCGGGGGCGCGGAGGCTGCCCAGGCTTGAGCGTGGTTTGGTGGGCTTGAGGTTCAAGCATACATCAGGTACACATGGGAAGGGAGAAGGAAACCATGGCTTTGACGAAAGAGGAACTGATCAGCGCCATCGAGCAGATGAGCGTGTTGGAACTGAACGAACTGGTGAAAGCACTCGAGGAGAAGTTTGGCGTCAGCGCTGCCGCTCCGGTCGCGGTGGCGGCGGCGCCGGTGGCTGGTGCCGCTGCCGCTGCTCCGGCGCAAGAAGAGAAGACGGAATTTGATGTCATCCTGACGGCTGCCGGCGACAAGAAGATCCAGGTAATCAAGGTGGTGCGCGAGCTGACCGGCCTGGGCCTTAAGGAAGCTAAGGATCTGGTGGACGGTGTCCCCAAGCCCGTGAAGCAGGGCGTGCCGAAGGATCAGGCCGAAGAGATCAAGAAGAAGCTGGAAGAGGCTGGCGCCACAGTCGAGGTAAAGTAAGCAGAGCGCTGAGCGCTGCGATACGTTGCCTCATTCGCAAAACGGGGAGGGCCACCCGGGTAGTCGCGAAACGGGCCGGTCGATGGGTCGCCGGCTCGACCTGGGTTGCCCTCCCTGGTTGACTTGCTTCACAGATGGTGGTAGGATCGGAGGGTGGTGTCGATATCGGGGGGGCTGTCCATCGCACCGCGAAGCTTACGGATCCGCCTGCGGGGAGAAGGATATCCACGCTTGCAGAAAAAGGCGGCTACCTACTCTTTCCCATTTTCAGGTTGGCGATGCATACCCCCAACATCTTTTGGTCAACGTTATATTCTGCACCATGTGTCCGTTTTCCTGTCGCGACCG
This sequence comes from Limnochordaceae bacterium, assembly GCA_014896305.1. Taxonomy (GTDB): domain Bacteria; phylum Bacillota; class Limnochordia; order Limnochordales; family DUMU01; genus Bu26. Next base: position 137,108 of record JADBKQ010000008.1, on the reverse strand, counting down.
CCGGTCGATCCGGACATTTTGCCCTCCGTCGCCTGTCTGACCTGACCCGCCAGGCGTAGCCAGGGAATCGACCTGAGAGAGGTGAGAGGTTTGGCCGTCGCCCAGATGGCGCCGTATCGCAGGAGTTTCGGCAAGATTAAGGAGATCCTGGACTTACCCAACCTCATCGAGATTCAGAGGCAGTCGTTCGATTGGTTCATCCGGGAAGGGCTCAACCAGGCGTTTCACGACATCTCGCCGATCACAGACTTTACCGGGAACCTGGTGCTACAGTTCGAGTCGTGCGAATTGGGCGAGCCGAAGTACACGGTGGAGGAGGCCAAGGAGAAGGACGCGATTTACGCCGCACCCCTCAAAGTGCGCGTCCAGCTGGTGCACAAAGATACCGGCGAGGTCAAAGAGCAGGAAGTGTTCATGGGTGACCTGCCGCTGATGACGGAGACCGGTACGTTCATCATAAACGGAGCTGAACGGGTGGTGGTAAGCCAGCTGGTCCGTTCCCCCGGTGTCTACTTCCAACTGGATCATGATACCAGCAACAAAGAAGTGTTGGCGGGCTCGATCATTCCCAACCGTGGGGCCTGGCTGGAGTTTGAACGGGATAGCAGCGATGTCATTTGGGTACGGATCGATCGCACGCGCAAGGTCCCTGTGACAGTTTTGTTGCGAGCACTGGGTTACGGAACCAACGAAGAGATTATCGAGCTGTTCCACGAAAACGAGGCCATCCGGATTACGCTGGAGCGGGACAGTACCCAATCGCAGGAGGATGCCTGGATCGAGATCTACAAGCGGCTGCGGCCAGGCGAGCCGCCGGCAGTTGACAGCGCCCGCACGCTCTTTGAGGGGTTGTTCTATGATCCGAAACGCTACGATTTGGCTGCCGTGGGGCGCTACAAGGTCAATAAGAAGCTCCGCTTTTTGGAGCGGGTGCTCAACCGGACGCTGGCCCGCACCGTCACCCATCCGGAGACCGGCGAAGTCTTGGCTCAAGGCGGCGACCGGCTCACCCGGGACCTGATTCACAAGTTGGAGCAAGAGGGAATCCAGGAGATCTGGGTGGTCGGTAACGACGATGTGCCTGTCCCTGTACGGAGTAATGGGAATCAGCCCAAGGATCTGACCACCCTGGTTCGGGATGATGTGGTGGCCACGGTCAACTATCTGCTGGGGTTTGCCCACGGCGTGGGGAACCTGGACGATATCGACCATTTGGGCAACCGCCGTCTGAAGTCCGTGGGGGAGCTGTTGCAAAACCAGTTTCGTATCGGTCTGTCCCGCATGGAAAGGGTCGTGCGCGAGCGCATGACTATCCAGGATGTGGACATTGCCACCCCCCAGGCTTTGATCAACATCCGCCCAGTGGTGGCAGCGATTCGGGAGTTTTTTGGATCGAGCCAGTTGTCCCAGTTCATGGACCAAACTAACCCGCTGGCGGAGCTGACGCACAAGCGGCGTCTGAGCGCGCTGGGCCCGGGGGGGTTGAGCCGGGAGCGGGCTGGATTCGAGGTCCGAGACGTACATCACTCCCACTACAGCCGGATGTGCCCTATCGAGACGCCGGAAGGGCCTAACATCGGACTGATTGGTTCATTGTGCACATACGCACGGGTCAATGAGTATGGGTTTATCGAGGCGCCGTACCGCAGAGTGGTGAACGGCCAGGTCACCAACGAGATCGAGTACCTGACGGCGGATGAAGAGGACCAGTACATTATCGCTCAGGCCAACGAGCCCCTGCGGCCGGACGGGAGTTTTGAACGCAACCGGGTCACCGCCCGGTTTAAGGACAAGATCGAGATCGTGCCGGCGGAAAACGTCGAATTCATGGACGTCTCACCCAAGCAGATCGTGAGCGTCGCGACAGCGCTGATCCCGTTCCTGGAGAATGATGACGCCAGCCGGGCGCTGATGGGTTCGAACATGCAGCGTCAGGCGGTGCCTTTGTTGCGTTCTGAAGCTCCTCTGGTTGGAACGGGCATGGAGTATAAGGCTGCCGTCGATTCCGGAGCGGTGATCCTCGCCCGGGAGGACGGGGTGGTCACGTTTGCAGACGCCCGGGAGATCCGGATCAAGACCGACTCTGGCCGGGAGGAGCGCTATCATCTGATTAAGTTCGTGCGCTCCAACCAGAGCACTTGCATCAACCAGAGGCCAATCGTCCGGGTTGGCGACCGGGTGCGGAAAGGCCAGGCCATTGCGGACGGCCCATCTACTGACCACGGGGAGTTGGCTCTGGGACGGAACCTCCTGGTTGCTTTCCTCCCGTGGGAAGGGTACAACTACGAGGACGCCGTGCTCATCAGTGAACGGGTGGTGAAAGACGATATCCTGACCTCCATTCACATCGAGGAGCACGAGATCGCTGCGCGCGATACCAAACTCGGGCCTGAGGAGATCACCCGGGATATTCCCAACGTCGGTGACGACGCTCTGGCCGATCTGGATAGCCGGGGCATCATCCGCATTGGAGCGGAGGTGCGCCCCGGAGATATCCTGGTCGGAAAGGTAACCCCCAAGGGAGAAACGGAGTTGACCGCCGAGGAGCGGTTGCTGCGTGCTATCTTCGGGGAGAAAGCGCGAGAGGTACGGGATACGTCCTTGCGGGTGCCGCACGGCGAGGGTGGCGTCGTAGTGGACGTGAAGGTGTTCACTCGAGATGACGGGGCGGAGCTCTCCCCCGGGGTGAACACGTTGGTGCGGGTCTACATCGCCCAGAAGCGGAAACTCTCCGTGGGCGACAAGATGGCTGGGAGGCATGGCAACAAAGGCGTGGTTTCCCGTATCCTTCCAGAGGAGGACATGCCTTTCCTGCCAGACGGCCGGCCGGTGGACATCGTCCTCAACCCGCTGGGTGTACCATCCCGGATGAACCTTGGACAGATTCTTGAAACGCACCTGGGGTGGGCTGCTCACACGCTGGGCGTTCGGATGGCCACCCCGGTATTCGACGGGGCGCGAGAGGACGAGGTGGCCGCTGCCCTCAAAGAGGCCGGGCTGCCGGAGGATGGCAAGACGATCCTGTACGATGGCCGGACCGGTGAGCCGTTCGACGGCCGAGTGACGGTTGGCTACATCTACATGTTGAAGCTGGCCCACCTGGTGGACGACAAGATCCACGCCCGTTCCACCGGTCCGTACTCGCTGGTGACCCAGCAGCCGTTGGGTGGCAAGGCGCAGTTTGGCGGCCAGCGGTTCGGCGAGATGGAGGTGTGGGCGCTCGAGGCGTATGGCGCCGCGTACACACTGCAAGAGCTGCTGACGGTCAAGTCCGATGATATCGTCGGCCGCGTCAAGACCTACGAGGCCATCGTGAAGGGCGAGAACATTCCGGAACCTGGTGTACCGGAAGCTTTCAAGGTATTGATCAAAGAGGTGCAAAGCCTCGGGTTGGACATCCGGGTCCTCGGAGAGGGTAACAAGGAGATCGAGATCACCGAGGACGATGACGACGTGACCGATATGGCCCGCACTCTGGGTATCGACATTCAGGGGCGGGAGACGGACGATCGGGAGCCTCCGGCGTCTCGTCGGGCCGCAGCGGCCCTGGCCGCGGCCGATTCGGGCGAGGACGGCGAGTGGGCGGGAGGCGAAGAAGAGCCTGCGCCCGTCGGCCATCAAGTGGGTCCTGATACCGAGGACGAGGCCGAGGAGGAGTCTGGCGACGAAGAGGACGCCGGCGTCATCCTGGGGGGGCAACCGTTGCCGACACGAGCCGGGCGGTCGGCGGCCAGTACGCTCGGGCTGGCTGACCTGCGCAAGCTGCTAGCTGGAGGGCCGACCGCCGGGCGGGGAGGATCGACAACCCCCGGGGTGTTCCTGGACGACGAAGAAGAGGGCGACCAGGATGAGGATGACCTGGATTCGCCGTTACCAGGTTTGGACGATGATGCGGGGGTGGGCGTCCTGGGGGAGGATCAGCCCGGTCCGGACGATACAGATGGGATAGACGATGATGACGATCTGCCCGGATTGGAGGGCGACGACGAGGATGACGATGGCGAAGAGGAGTAGCGGACCTGTCCCCGTTCTGTGTTGATGACTGCGTGGACAGTTCATGCCAAGCGACAAGGGGGCAGACAGCTTGTTGGACGTCAATAGCTTTGATGCCATCAAGATTGGATTGGCTTCGCCCGAGCAAATCCGCGCCTGGTCGAGCGGCGAGGTAAAAAAGCCCGAGACGATCAACTACCGTACGCTCAAGCCCGAGCGGGAAGGTCTCTTCTGCGAGAAGATCTTCGGACCCACCAAAGACTGGGAATGCCATTGCGGCAAGTATAAGCGGGTCCGCTACAAGGGCATCGTCTGCGACCGCTGCGGCGTCGAGGTGACCCGGAGCAAGGTGCGGCGGGAACGGATGGGGCATATCGAACTGGCCGCACCGGTCTCCCACATCTGGTTTTTGAAGGGAATTCCCAGCCGGATGGGGTTGATTCTGGACCTGTCGCCGCGGACGTTGGAGAAAGTTATCTACTTCGCGTCCTACATCGTGCTCGATCCCGGAGATACCCCGCTGACCAAGCGCCAGTTGCTGACCGACGCGGAGTATCGGGATTACCGGGAGCGCTTTGGCGATGCCTTCCGTGCAGGCATTGGGGCGGAGGCCGTAAAGGCGTTGTTGGCTGAGATCGACCTGGACCAGCTTTGTGAGGAACTCCGGCGCGAGGCGGCCGAGACGAGCGGTCAGCGCAAAGTGCGCGCCATTCGGCGGCTGGAGGTAGCGGAGGCCTTCCGGCGTTCAGGCAACCGGCCGGAATGGATGATCCTGGACGTGATTCCCGTCATTCCTCCTGAACTTCGTCCTATGGTACAGCTAGACGGCGGCCGCTTTGCGACCTCCGACTTGAACGACCTGTACCGCCGGGTGATCAACCGCAACAACCGTCTGAAGCGGCTGCTCGAGTTGGGGGCGCCGGACATTATCGTCCGCAACGAGAAGCGCATGCTGCAAGAAGCGGTGGATGCGCTCGTCGACAACGGCCGGCGAGGACGGCCGGTGACCGGGCCAGGCAACCGCCCGCTCAAATCCCTCTCCGATATGCTCAAAGGGAAGCAGGGACGGTTTCGCCAGAACCTGCTGGGTAAGCGGGTGGACTACTCGGGCCGCTCTGTGATCGTGGTCGGGCCCGAGTTGAAGATGCACCAGTGCGGGCTGCCGAAGGAAATGGCCCTGGAGCTGTTCAAGCCCTTCGTCATGAAGAAACTGGTCGAACACAAGCTGGCGACCAACATCAAGAGTGCCAAAAAGAAAGTGGAACGGGCGGCGCCCGAGGTCTGGGATGTGCTCGAGGAGGTCATCCACGAGCACCCGGTCCTGCTCAACCGTGCGCCTACGCTGCATCGCCTGGGCATCCAGGCCTTCGAACCGGTGCTGGTCGAGGGCCGCGCCATCAAGATCCATCCTCTGGTCTGCCAGGCGTACAATGCTGACTTCGACGGCGATCAGATGGCGGTGCATGTGCCTCTCTCGGCCGAGGCACAGGCTGAGGCGAGGATTCTGATGCTGTCCACGAACAACCTCTTGCTGCCAGCCAGTGGTCGACCGGTGGCAGTGCCCACGCAGGACATGGTGATCGGCTGCTACTATCTGACCTCCGTCAAGCAGGGAGCGAAAGGGGAAGGCCAGTACTTCGTGGACACCGACGAGGTTCACATGGCCTATGAGCTGGGTTACCTCGATTTGCACGCCATGATCCACATCCGGACGGTCGGTGGAGGCTACCTGGATACAACCGCCGGGAGGGTCTTCTTCAACGAGATTCTGCCCCCCGACATGGAGTACATCAACCAGGTCATGGGCAAGACGGAGCTCTCTAAACTAGTGGACCGGCTCTACCACCGTTATGGCAACCTGCAGACGGCGGAGGTGCTGGACCGCATCAAGTCCCTGGGTTTCCACTTCGCCACTCGCTCGGGCACGACCGTTTCGGTGTGGGATCTACAAATCCCCCAGGAGAAGCAGCAGATCATCGATGAGGCCGAGAGCAGGGTGGCGGCCATCGAACGGCAGCACCGGCTGGGTTTGTTGTCGAGCGAGGAACGCTACCAGCAGATCTGCGATGTTTGGAGCAAAGCCAAGGACGATGTGACCAAGACGTTGCAAAGCAAGATGGATCCCTTCAACCCGGTGTTCATGATGGTGAATTCGGGGGCCCGGGGCAACTGGTCGCAGTTGTCGCAGATGGCGGGTATGCGCGGGTTGGTCGCCGACCCGACCGGACGGACCATCGAGATTCCCATCACGGCCAACTTCCGTGAGGGATTGACCGTGTTGGAGTACTTCATCTCCACCCACGGAACGCGCAAGGGGTTGGCGGACACGGCCTTGCGGACGGCGGACTCGGGCTATCTGACCCGCCGCCTGGTGGATGTGGCCCAGGACGTGATCGTCCGGGAGGACGATTGCGGCACCCACGAAGGAGTGCACATGCGGGCCCTGGTGGATATCGGCGGTGAAGTGATCGAGTCTCTGCAGGAACGGATCACCGGCCGCGTGGCTGCGGCGGACGTGGTGCGTCCGGACACGGGCGAAGTAATCGTCTCCGCCGGCGAGATGATTGACGAAAACAAGGCAGCTCAGATTGCCGACGCAGGGATCCAGGAAGTATTGGTCCGCTCGGTGCTGGCCTGCCGTTCCCGCTATGGGGTCTGCGCGCATTGCTACGGCCGGAACCTGGCCACGGGGACCATGGTTGAGGTGGGTGAGGCCGTCGGTACCATTGCCGCTCAGTCCATCGGTGAACCTGGCACGCAGCTAACCATGCGGACGTTCCACACGGGCGGTGTAGCCCAAGAAGACATCACCGCCGGTCTGCCTCGGGTGGAGGAGCTGTTCGAGGCCCGCCGGCCCAAGGGACAGGCTCTGGTGGCGGAATATGCAGGGACGGTCCGCCTCGAGGAAGAGAAAGGCTTGCGCAAGGTGACCATCATTCCTGACGAGGAGCTTGAAAGCAAGAGCTACCCCATCAGCTTCGGCGCCCGCTTGCGGGTGCAGGATGGCCAGCATGTGGAGGCGGGCGACGCGATCACGGATGGACCGATCTATCCCGCCGACATCTTGCGTATCAAGGGCGTTGAGGCTGTCCAAATGTACCTGGTCCAAGAGGTTCAGGAAGTCTACCGGAGCCAGGGCGTGGACATCAACGACAAGCACGTGGAAGTGATTGTGCGCCAGATGATGCGCAAGGTGAAAGTGGATGATGCAGGCGAGACGGAGCTGCTGCCTGGCAGCATGGTCGACCTGTTCGAGTTCGAGGAGGCCAACGAGGCGGCCAAGAAGGCAGGTCGGCAGCCGGCGGAAGGTCACCGGGTGCTGCTGGGCATCACCAAGGCCTCGCTGGCGACGGACAGCTTCCTGTCAGCCGCCTCGTTCCAAGAGACGGCACGGGTGTTGACGGATGCCGCGATCCGTGGCCGTACCGATCCGTTGCTGGGCCTTAAGGAGAACGTCATCATTGGCAAGCTGATCCCGGCTGGCACAGGGATGGCGCGGCACCGCAACATCCGGGTGTACGCGGCGGAGGGCGCCGAGCCGACTTACGTGCCGTCCGAAGCAGAGGCGCAAGAGCTGCCGGTAGCGGGTCCTGGCGCGGCGGAGCTGTTCGGCCCCGAGACGTTGGCCAATATAGGGAACAACGGCGAGCCGGCCGAGAAACAGCAGACGACGGCCGCCCCGGCGGCAGCAGCCGGTCGAGGACAGTCAACGCCCGCGGGGGCGGACGAGAACCAGTAACGCTGGATGTTGAGTTCACCATGGCTGCCGTACTGGCCACGGTGAACGAGGGCAGACGCACCGGAGATGGCTGCCGGTGCGTCTGCTGAACTTGACAGCCTAGATCATGGACATTATACTGTCCGGGTGTGTGTCACTTTCCGTCGCCGGGCAAGCGTGGACGGCCTACCGGCCCGGCTGGAACTATGACCGGTACCGTGGCGGCCTGTCAGGGTGCTGGTTAAGCCCGGCAAACGGAGGGAACAGGGTTGGAGGAGTTGGGCCAGACCCCACATCGGGCCGTGGGGGTGAAGCAAGCTCTGCGTGCAGTACAAAGCGGCCGGGCCATTCGGGTCTATGTGGCGAAGGATGCGGAGCAGCGAATCGTGCGCCCTCTCCTTCAAGCATGCCAGGTGAAAGCAGTGCCCGTGATCGAAGTAGAGAGCATGGCAAGGCTCGGCGCTGCCTGCGGAATCGCCGTAGGGGCGGCAGCGGCGGCGGTCCTGGCTGAGGGGAATCTGGCTGGGTGAGGGAAGGGGGCGAAGGGATGCCGACCATTAACCAGTTAGTACGCAAAGAGCGCAAGAAGGTAACGAGCAAGACCAAGGCGCCGGCGTTGCGGTATGTGCGCAACGTGTTGAAGGGAACGGTTCGGTTCGGGGAGGGCTCTCCGCAACGACGCGGGGTCTGCACCAGGGTGACCACGACGACCCCGAAGAAGCCGAACTCGGCCTTGCGTAAGGTTGCTCGCGTGCGTCTTACCAACGGCATCGAGGTAACTGCTTACATTCCGGGCGAGGGACACAACCTGCAAGAGCACTCGGTCGTCCTCGTGCTGCCGGGGTAAACGATCGTCGCCAGGGGCGCAGCAAGTACGGGGCGAAACGGCCGAAGTAATAAAGTAAGGGTAGGAGCGGGCGGCCCCCGGAAGGGCGGCTGGCAACGGAGTGAAGCTGGACAGGAGGGGGGAGACGGGTGCCTAGGCGTGGAGCAGTACCACGGCGACCGGTTCCACCGGATGCGGTTTACGGGAGTCCGCTGGTAACCTCGTTGATCAACGTGGTGATGAAGGACGGCAAGCGGAGTCTGGCGCAACGGATCGTTTACTCGGCTCTGCAGCAAGTGGCGGACAAGAGCGGCAAGAGCGGCCTGGAGGCTCTGGAGGAAGCGCTCAAAAACATCATGCCGGTGCTGGAGGTTCGTCCCCGGCGTGTTGGTGGTGCAACCTACCAGGTTCCTATGGAAGTTCGTCCCGAGCGGCGGCAGTCTCTTGGTTTGCGCTGGCTGGTCGGATACGCCCGGCAGCGTGGAGATCAGAGGGTCATGGCTGACAAGCTTGCAGCTGAGATCCTGGACGCCATGGCTGGACAGGGTGGTGCGGTGAAGAAGCGGGAAGACACGCACCGCATGGCGGAAGCCAACCGTGCGTTTGCACACTATCGCTGGTAAATGAAGCAGGGTGGGACATCTTTGGGGTCGGTGAGTTCGAATTTGGAAGGGGGGAGCGCAGTGGCTCGCACAATTCCACTCGAACGGGTGCGCAACATCGGGATCATGGCCCACATCGACGCCGGCAAAACCACCACCACGGAGCGGATACTCTACTACACCGGGCGGGTGCACAGGATCGGTGAGGTCGATGAAGGGGCCGCCACCATGGACTGGATGGTACAGGAGCGGGAGCGGGGCATCACGATCACGTCGGCGGCCACCACGTGCCGGTGGGCGGATCATGTCATTAACATTATCGACACACCCGGACATGTGGACTTTACGGTAGAGGTGGAACGGTCGCTGCGTGTCCTCGACGGTGCAGTGGCGGTCTTCTGTGCAGTGGGAGGAGTCGAACCACAGTCGGAGACGGTCTGGCGGCAAGCGGATAAGTATTCCGTCCCGCGGATCGCTTACGTCAACAAGATGGACCGGGTGGGTGCGAACTTCGATTCTGTGGTGCACCAGATCCGGCAGCGGCTCGGCGCCTATCCGCTCCCGGTGCAGATGCCGGTAGGAGCAGAGGACAGCTTCCGTGGGATCATCGATTTGATCGAACAGAAGGCGTACTTCTATCTCGATGATCTGGGAACTCGGGTAGATCAGGAAGAGATACCGGAGGAGTACCGCGAGGCGGCAGAGGCAGCTCATGCCCATCTGGTCGAGGAGATAGTGGCGACCGACGACGATCTGATGGCCAAGTATCTGGATGGCGAGACCATCAGCCCGGAGCAACTGCGGCAGGCGTTGCGGCGGGCCACCATCGCCGGGAAGCTGGTACCGGTGTTGTGCGGATCGTCGTTCAAGAACAAAGGTGTGCAGCTGCTGCTGGACGCCATTGTTGCGTACCTGCCCAGCCCGCTGGATCTTCCTCCGACGAAAGGGGTCAACCCGCGTACCGAGGAGGAGGCCGTCCGGCATTCCAGTGATGACGAACCTTTCTGCGGGTTGGCGTTCAAGATCCAGACCGATCCGTACGTGGGTAAGCTCTGTTATTTCCGGGTGTACTCGGGGGTCTTGACCGCTGGATCGTATGTCTACAACGCCTCCAAGGATCGGCGGGAACGGGTAGGCCGGTTGGTGCGCATGCATGCCAACCATCGCGAAGACGTGGAAGAGGTGCGGGCAGGCGACATCGTGGCCGCAGTTGGCTGGAAGGATACCACGACCGGCGACACGTTGTGCGATGAGAATCATCCCATTGTCCTGGAGCGCCTGCGCTTCCCGGAGCCCGTCATCTACGAGGCCATCGAGCCCAAGAGCAAGGCGGATCAGGACAAGCTGGCCGTTGGACTGCAGCGCCTGGCCGAGGAGGACCCGACGTTCCGGGTTCGCCAGGACGAGGAGACCGGTCAAACGGTCATTGGTGGCATGGGAGAGTTGCATCTGGAGATCATTGTGGACCGTTTGATGCGGGAGTTTAAGGTGGAGGCGACGGTGGGCAAGCCCCAGGTGGCTTATCGGGAGACGATCCGCAAAGCCGCCAAAGCAGAGGGGCGGTTCATCCGTCAAACCGGTGGACGCGGCCAGTACGGAGACGTGTGGCTCGAGGTCGAGCCGTTGCCACCCGCTTCGGGGATCGAGTTCGTCAACAAGATCGTGGGTGGCGTCGTGCCGAAGGAGTACATCCCAGCGGTGGAAGCCGGAGTGCGCGAGGCGGCCAACACCGGCGTGCTGGCTGGCTATCCCATGGTCGACCTGCGGGTGACGTTGGTGGACGGGTCGTATCACGAGGTCGACTCGTCGGAAATGGCCTTCAAGATCGCCGGGTCGATGGGGTTCCGGGAGGCCGTCCGGCAGGCTAACCCGGTCTTGCTCGAACCGATCATGATGGTGGAGGTCGTGACTCCCGAGGAGTTTCTTGGGGACGTCATGGGAGACCTCAACTCCCGTCGTGGCCACATTGAGGGGATGGACCGTCGCGGAAACGCCCAGGTAGTAAGGGCGCAGGTGCCCCTGGCCAGCATGTTCGGCTATGCGACGGATCTGCGCTCGATGACGCAGGGACGCGCGACCTACACCATGGAGTTCAGCCGGTACGAGGAGGTGCCGTCTAGCGTCGCACAGGAGGTTTTGGCTGCGCACTCATGAGGCGGGGGACGCGAAGGTTGGGGAGTTGGGTAGGCGCTGATTGAGGGAGGCTTATCGGAAATGGCAAAGCAGAAGTTTGTACGGACCAAGCCGCATGTCAACATCGGAACGATCGGGCATGTGGACCATGGCAAGACCACATTGACGGCCGCCATCACCCTGCTGCTTTCGAAGAAGGGATTGGCGCAGTACAAGGCGTACGATCAGATCGACTCGGCACCGGAGGAGAAGGCCCGCGGGATCACGATCAACACGGCACACGTGGAATATGAGACGGACCACCGTCACTACGCCCACGTGGACTGCCCGGGCCACGCCGACTACATCAAGAACATGATTACCGGTGCGGCCCAGATGGACGGAGCCATTCTAGTGGTCTCTGCCGCCGACGGTCCTATGCCGCAGACACGCGAGCACATCCTGTTGGCCCGGCAGGTAGGTGTACCGGCGATTGTAGTCTTCCTGAACAAGGCCGACATGGTGGATGACCCCGAACTGATCGAGTTGGTGGAGATGGAAGTCCGGGAGTTGCTTACCAAGCAGGAGTTCCCTGGCGATGAGATCCCGATCATCGTCGGCTCTGCCTTGAAGGTGCTCGAGTGCGGCGGGTGCGGCACCTGCCAGTGGTGCCAGGCGATCTTCAAGTTGCTGGATGCCGTGGATAGTTATATCCCCACCCCCAAGCGCGACGTCGACAAGCCGTTCCTGATGCCGGTGGAGGATGTGTTCACGATTACAGGGCGCGGCACCGTGGCCACTGGAAGAGTGGAGCGCGGGCAGGTGAAGCTGGGCGACGAGTTGGAAATCGTCGGTCTGCGGCCTGAACCTCGCAAGACCGTGGCGACGGGCGTGGAGATGTTCCGCAAGGTACTGGATGTGGCCGAGGCCGGAGACAACATCGGTGTCCTGCTGCGGGGGATCAACCGGGAGGATGTCGAGCGGGGTCAGGTTTTGGCCAAGCCCGGTTCCATCACGCCGCATACTAAGTTCCAGGGCCAGGTCTACGTATTGACCAAGGAAGAGGGCGGTCGTCATACGCCGTTCTTCAACGGTTACCGTCCGCAGTTCTATTTCCGTACGACCGATGTGACGGGCGTAGTGGAATTGCCGGAGGGAACTGAAATGGTGATGCCGGGCGACCGGGTGCAGATCGTCGGCGAGTTGATCACCCCTGTCGCCATGGAAGAGGGATTGCGCTTCGCTATTCGTGAGGGCGGCCATACGGTGGGGGCTGGCGTCGTAACGAAGATCCTTGCGTGATGTCGACAGGGCAGCGGGGGACGGACCCGAACGGCTACCGTCCCCCTGCGCCTGTTCACCCGGTGGTGGGGAAGGAGGGGCGTAATGGCAGGACAGAAGATCCGCATCCGTCTGCGTGGCTTCGATCACCGGTTGCTGGATGCGTCTGCCCAGAAGATCGTCGAGGCAGCCAAGCGGACGGGGGCAGCGGTAGCGGGGCCGATCCCTCTACCGACGGAGAAGAGTGTTTTTACGGTGTTGCGTTCACCACATATTGATAAGGATTCGCGTGAGCAGTTTGAAGTGCGGACCCATAAGCGGTTGATCGACATCTTGGAACCGACGGCGAAGACGGTCGATGCGTTGATGCGATTGGATCTGCCTTCAGGTGTGGACATTGAGATCAAGTAGTCTGTGGCCGGGACGGAGCGGTTTCGGGCCGCGGCTAGAGAGGGGGACTGGGTGTGGCCAAGGCGACCGCAGGGCTATTGGGCCGCAAGGTGGGCATGACCCAGGTCTTTGGCGAGCAAGGCGAGTGGATTCCTGTGACCGTACTCGAGGTGGGGCCTTGCCCGGTAGTTCAGAAGAAAACTGTGGAAAAGGATGGATACTCCGCTCTGCAACTCGGCTTTGGAGCGATCCGGGAGCGGCTGGTCAATAAGCCAAGGCGGGGACACTTTGCCCGGGCCCAGGTGAAGCCGGTGCGGTGGCTGCGGGAGATTCGTTGGGATCCTGAGGCTGCCGCCGCGGTGCAGGTGGGGCAGGAACTGAAAGCAGATCTGTTTTCCCCTGGGGAACGGGTGGATGTGATCGCCCGTTCAAAGGGCAAGGGATTTGCTGGCGTGATCAAGCGCTTTGGCAACCGGCGTGGGCCAATGAGCCACGGGTCGATGTATCACCGCCGGGTGGGCACGTTGGGGGCGACAGCGCCCCAGCGGGTGCTGCCGGGGAAGAAGATGCCGGGCCGGATGGGCGGCCGGCAAGCGACGGTTCTCAACATGGAGGTCGTGCGGGTCGATGCAGAGGCGAACCTGGTGCTGGTGCGGGGGGCTGTACCCGGGCCGCGCAACGGGTTGGTGTTGATCCGGCGTACGTTGAAGGGGGGACGGCGAAGTGCCTAAGGTGCCGGTGATGAACGTCGAAGGACAGCAGGTGGGCGAGGTGGAGCTGCCGGACGCGATCTTTGGCGTGGAAGTGAATGAGGCGTTGATCCACCAGGCTGTCCTCTCCCATTTAGCGAAGCGGCGCCGGGGAACTCATTCGACCAAGACGCGGGGCGAGGTTTCTGGTGGCGGTCGCAAGCCCTGGCGTCAGAAAGGAACCGGCCGGGCGCGGCAAGGTAGTACGCGGGCTCCGCACTGGAAGGGTGGCGGCATCGTATTTGGTCCCAAGCCTCGGGATTATGGATTTGATCTGCCAATACGGATGCGGCGGCAAGCCTTGCGTTCGGCGTTGTCCGGTAAGGTACGGGACGACGAGTTGGTGGTGGTCGAGGACCTGCGGTTGACCGAGCCCAAAACCAAAAACATGGCCCGTATTCTGGAGAATCTGGGGACCCCCCGGGCGCTGGTGGTGTTACCGGGCGACGATGAGGCGGTCGACCGGGCCATACGGCTGTCCGCCCGGAACCTACCGGGAGTAGGCGTGCTGCGTCCTCAGGACCTGAACGTGTACGACGTGGTGGGACATCCGCGGGTAGTGCTGCCCAAGGCCACTCTGGCCCGCATCGAGGAGGTGCTGGGCAAGTGACTCCACAGGAAATTGTGATTCGTCCGCTGATCACGGAGAAGAGCCACCGGCTGATGACGGAGCATAACCAGTACTCATTCGAAGTGCACCGCGATGCCACCAAGATCGATATCCGGCGGGCCGTTGAAGCGCTCTTCAAGGTGCACGTGGTCGCAGTCAACACGCTCAACGTGCGCGGGAAGAGACGACGGGTGGGGCGGTTCGTGGGAAAACGGCCGGATTGGAAGAAGGCGATCGTCACTCTCAAAGCGGGCGAGCGCATCGAAGGGATCGAGGGAGTGTAGCGCAGCACGCAGGGAGCTGACGAGGGGAGGTTACGAGGATGCCGATCAAGAGCTACCGGCCGACCTCGCCCGGGCGGCGAGGCATGACCGTCTCTACCTTTGAGGAGATCACGAAAAAGCGGCCGGAGAAGCGGTTGTTGGAGCACAAGACGCGGACCGGTGGGCGGAACGCACAAGGGCGGATCACCCTCCGGTTTCGTGGAGGCGGTGCGAAACGGCACTACCGCCTGATCGATTTCAAACGGCGGAAGGATGGCGTACCTGCTAAAGTGGCGGCGATCGAGTACGACCCAAACCGGTCCGCCCGCATCGCGCTGCTGCACTACGTGGACGGTGAGAAGCGCTATATCCTGGCGCCTGAAGGGCTCGCCGTGGGAGCGACGGTGGCCAGCGGCCCCGAGGTCGATATCAAACCGGGTAACTGCCTGCCCCTGAGCGCGATCCCCGTGGGGACGACGGTACACAACGTGGAGTTGTACCCGGGCAAAGGGGGTCAGCTGGTCCGGGCAGCGGGTGCCGGGGCGCAGCTCATGGCGAAGGAGGGCGGGTACGCCACTTTGCGCCTGCCTTCAGGGGAGTTCCGTATGGTTCAGGAGACCTGCCGGGCCACCATCGGCCAGGTGGGAAACCTGGATCACGAGAACGTGAGCCTGGGCAAAGCCGGGCGCAAGCGCTATTTGGGACGCCGTCCGCATGTTCGCGGGGCGGTGATGAACCCGGTGGACCACCCGCATGGCGGTGGTGAAGGTAAGGCACCGGTGGGCCATCCTGGACCGCTGAGTCCTTGGGGCCAGCCTACGCTGGGATATAAGACGCGTAAGCCCAAGAAGCCGTCGGATCGGTTCATCGTGCGGCGCAGGAAGTAGCTGCGAAGCGGGAGGGAGGCAAAGCATGGGGCGTTCATTGAAGAAGGGGCCGTTCGCGGACGAACACCTGTTGCGTAAGATCCGGGCGATGAACGAGTCGGGAGAGAAGCGGGTGATCAAGACCTGGTCCCGCCGGTCGACGATCTTCCCGGAGATGGTGGGTCACACCATTGCGGTCCATGACGGCCGCCGGCACGTGCCGGTGTACATTACGGAAGAGATGGTCGGTCACAAATTGGGCGAGTTTGCGCTGACACGCACGTTCCGGGGTCACGGAGCACATACGGAGCGTTCGACCGCACTGAAGTAGGAGGGGAGTACGTTGGAAGCACGGGCAGTTGCACGGTATGTGCGAGTAACGCCCCGTAAGGCACGCCAGCTGATTGATGAGATTCGGGGCCGGGACGTGCAGGACGCTCTCCACCTGCTGCGGTTCCTCCGCAAGAGCGCGTCGCAACCGGTGGAGAAAGTTTTGCGGTCCGCCATTGCAAATGCGGAGAACAACTTCCAGATGAACCGGGGCCGGCTCTACGTGGCGCAGGCGTATGTCGACCAGGGGCCGTCGCTGAAGCGAATCGAGCCGCGCGCCCGGGGCATGGCAAACCGTATTCGCAAGCGGATGAGCCATATTACGGTCATCGTGCGGGAAAGGGAGTGAGGGCGTGGGGCACAAAGTACATCCGCAAGGATTACGGTTGGGGATCATTCGGGACTGGGATGCGCATTGGTATGCCGGGCGCAAGGAACTGGCCGCTCTCTTGCATGAGGACCTGAAGCTGCGCCGCTACATCAAAGAACGCTTCTTCAGCGCCGGTGTTTCGCGGGTGGAGATCGAGCGGGCGGGTGATCGCCTGCGGGTGACCATCCATACCGCACGCCCTGGGATGGTCATTGGCAAGGGCGGCCAGGAGGTCGAGCTTCTGCGCAAGGACCTGGAGTCACGGACCGGTCGCCATGTGCAGGTCAACATCGTGGAAGTGAAGAACGCAGACGTAGACGCGCAGCTAGTTGCAGAGAACATTGCCTATCAGCTGGAACGCCGGGTGGCGTTTCGCCGGGCGATGAAGCAGGCGGCCCAGCGCACCATGCGGGCTGGAGCCCAAGGGGTAAAGATCATGATCTCCGGCCGTATCGGTGGGGCTGAGATCGCTCGCACGGAATGGACGGCGGAAGGCAAGATTCCGTTACACACCCTGCGGGCCGATGTGGATTACGGCTTTGCCGAGGCGAAGACCACCTATGGGCGGCTCGGTGTGAAGGTATGGATCTACAAAGGCGAGGTGCTGCCCGAGCGGGCTGCCGTCGCCGCGGGGACGGAGGCGCAGTAGATGCTGATTCCCAAGCGGGTGAAGCACCGCAAACAGCAGCGGGGTCGCATGCGCGGCAAGGCGTATCGCGGCAATGAAGTTCAGCTGGGGGAGTTCGGGTTGCAGGCGCTCGAGCCGGCCTGGATCACGAACGGACAGATTGAAGCGGCCCGTATTGCGATCACGCGGTTCATGAAACGGGGAGGCCGGGTATGGATTCGGATCTTCCCGGATAAACCGGTGACCAAGAAGCCGGCGGAGACGCGTATGGGAAGTGGAAAAGGGTCGCCGGAGTACTGGGTGGCGGTGGTCCGGCCGGGACGGGTTCTGTTCGAGGTTGGGGGCGTGAGCGAGGAGGTCGCCCGCGAGGCGCTGCGGTTGGGGAGCCACAAGCTGCCCGTGCGGGTCAAATTTGTGAGCAGACGAGAGGCAGGGGTGGCCGGTGAAAGCCAGTGAGATTCGGGAGCTGGATGCAGAAGAGCTGCAACGCCGTCTGTCGGGGCTGAAGGAAGAGCTCTTTAACCTGCGGTTCCAGCTGGCCACCGGTCAGCTGGAGAACACGAGTCGGGTGCGGGAGGTCCGGAAGGATATCGCGCGCATCCTGACCAACTTGCGGGAGCGCGAGCTGGAGCAGGAACGGAAGGGGCGGTGAAAGCGTGCAGGAGCAAGAGACGGGCAAGCGCCCACAACGTCGCCAGATGGTCGGCGTCGTGGTGAGCGACAAGATGAACAAGACCGTGGTGGTCGAGGTGCAACGTCTGGTTGCGCACCCGCGGTACCATCGGGTCATTCGGCAAGGGCTGCGTGTCAAAGCACACGATGAGAAGAACGAAGCCCACGTGGGCGATCGGGTGCGGCTGATGGAGACCCGGCCGTTGAGCAAGGAGAAACGCTGGCGAGTGGCGGAGATCCTGGAACGCGCGCGGTAACTGCGACGCCCGGTGTTCGCGGGGCATTGGAGGGTCGGTACGACCGCGGTTGGGTCAGGCGACAGATTAGTTGGACGAAGACGTTCCGGAAGGGGGGAGCGGCATGGTTCAGCAAGAGACCGTTCTAAATGTGGCGGATAATTCCGGGGCGAAAGAGCTCCTCTGCATCCGGGTACTGGGCGGCAGCAAGCGGCGGTACGCGGGGGTGGGAGACGTCTTGATTTGCGCGGTGAAGGCGGCTACACCCGGGGGCATGGTAAAAAAGGGCGATGTGGTGAAGGCAGTGGTGGTACGGACGCGCCACGCCACAGCCCGTCGGGATGGGTCGTTTATCCGGTTCGACGAGAATGCCGCGGTGTTGATTGACGATAACAATGAGCCACGGGGGACCCGCATTTTCGGACCGGTGGCCCGGGAGCTGAGAGAGAGGAACTTTACGAAGATCATTTCGCTCGCTCCGGAGGTCCTGTGAGAGGAGGAGCGGTTCCGGTGAAGCAAAAGCAAGAGCCCCTGCGAAAGGTGTCTATTCGGCAAGGGGATCTGGTAGCGGTACGAACGGGTAAGGATGTGGGCCGTCGGGGGAAGGTCCTGGAGGTACGGCGTGCCACCGGGCGAGTGGTGGTCGACGGGATCAACATCGTGAAGCGCCATACACGCCCCAACCCAAAGAATCCTCAGGGGGGAGTCGTGGAACGGCCGGCACCTTTGGCCATATCCAACGTGATGCTGGTCTGCCCCAGCTGCGATCGGCCTAGCCGTCTGCGCCACGGCCGGTCGGCAGAGGGAAAGCGGATACGGATTTGTGCACGTTGTGGTAAAAGCATTGACTGACAGACGGAGCGGAAGGGGGGCGGAAGATGGCGGAGCGTCTGCGGGAGTTCTACCTCAAAGAGGTGGTACCCGCGTTGCAAAAGCGGTTCCATTATGGCAACGTGATGGAAATCCCCAAGGTGGACATGATCGTGGTTAACATGGGGGTTGGAGAAGCGGTACAGGACCCGAAGGTCCTGGAGGCAGCCATGCGGGATTTGGCCAGCATTACGGGCCAGAAGCCGGCTGTCACACGCGCCAAGAAGTCCATCGCGGCCTTCAAAATCCGCCAGGGGATGCCCATCGGTTGCAAGGTAACCCTGCGTGGAGAACGGATGTACGCGTTTCTCGACAAGTTGATCAACGTGGCGCTCCCCCGGATTCGGGACTTTCGGGGAGTTTCGCCCAAGTCCCTGGACGGGCGTGGAAACTACGCGTTGGGGTTGCGGGAGCAGCTGATCTTCCCCGAGATCGAGTACGACAAGGTTGACCAGGTGCGGGGAATGGACGTGGTGATCCGGACCACGGCGCGTACGGACGAAGAAGCACTGGAGTTGTTGCGGCTTCTGGGAATGCCCTTCCGGGCAGCGTGAGACCCATTGGGGACTTGTTGACTGCGGGAGCTGCAGAGGGGAAGGTGAGGATGTGGCCAAAACATCGATGATTGTGAAGAGCCAGCGACCGCCGAAGTTTTCTGTGCGTGCGCATAATCGCTGCAAGATCTGCGGGCGGCCGCGGGCCTATATGCGGCGGTTCCAGATGTGCCGGATTTGCTTCCGCAACCTGGCACATCGGGGAGAGATTCCCGGAGTGGTAAAGGCGAGTTGGTAAGAGGGGGGGCACCAAGGGCCATGACAGATACGGTAGCCGACATGCTCACCCGGATCCGCAATGGCTATTCTGCACGGCACGAGAAGGTCGAGATGCCACCGGCCCGGTTCAAGCTGGCCATTGCACAGGTACTGAAAGAGTCCGGTTATATCCGGGACTATGAGGTGGTGCATGCAGGGGGGCGGCCGGTCCTGCGAATCCACCTTCGGTACGGGGAAGGTAAGCGGGCGGCCATGAGCGGAATCCGGCGGATCAGTCGCCCGGGCCTGCGGGTCTACGCAGGCAAGGATGAGCTCCCGAAGGTGCTGGGAGGGTTGGGCGTGGCCATCGTGTCCACCCCACAGGGAGTCATGACGGACAAAGAGGCGCGCCGCCGGGGTGTGGGTGGAGAGGTTCTCTGCTTCGTGTGGTAGGAAAGCTGCTTGAGAGCGTGGGAGCGTTAGAGTTTGCGGAAAGGAGGGAGCGGGATTGTCACGCATTGGGCGAATGCCGGTCCCGGTCCCGTCGAACGTGGAGGTCCAGGTGGCCGGTTCGGAAGTACAAATCAAGGGACCCAAGGGGGTTTTGAACCGGACGATCCACCCCCGCCTCCGGGTTTATCTGGCTGACGGGAAGCTCCATGTGGAGCGGCCGTCGGATGAAAAGACGGACCGCGCCCTGCATGGGACGACGCGGGCTCTGATAGCCAACATGGTGCACGGTGTCACCGAGGGCTACGAGAAGGCCCTGGTGATCAACGGCGTGGGCTATCGGGCCGCCAAGCAAGGAAACCGGCTGGTTTTGACGATTGGGTTCAGCCACCCGGTCGAGATCGACCCGCCGGAGGGTATCACCTTCGATGTGCCAGCCCCCAACCGGGTGGTGGTACGGGGAATCGACAAGGAGCTGGTGGGCCAGATGGCGGCCACCATTCGGGGTGTGCGGCCGGCCGAGCCATATCTGGGGAAGGGAATCCAATACGAGGGTGAACAGATCCGGCGGAAGGCTGGCAAGGCTGGCAAAGTAACGAAGAAGTGAGGGGGCGTAACGCATGGCAAAGGTATCATCGGTGGTGGCGCGGCGGCGCCGTCACCTGCGGACGAGGGCCAAGCTGGAGGGCTCGAGCAGTCGCCCCCGCCTTTCGGTGTACCGGAGCAGCCGACACATCTACGCCCAACTGATAGACGACGAGCAGGGGCGGACGTTGTTGGCCGCCTCCACGGTCGACCCAGAGGTACGTGGCAGCCTCGCCGACAAGACGAAGCAAGAAGCCGCCCGCGAGGTTGGGCAGCTGTTGGCCAGGCGGGCGCTGGCTGCAGGCATAAAGTCTGTTTGCTTCGACCGGGGCGGGAACCTGTACCATGGACGGGTGGCGGCGCTGGCGGATGGTGCACGGGAAGGCGGACTGCAATTCTAGGGGGGAGATCGCTTGGCGAGAAAGGCGGGTGGCCCGGCTTCCGAGCTGGAAGAGCGGGTCGTGAGCATCAATGCGGTATCCAAGACGGTCAAGGGCGGCAAGCGGCGTAGTTTTACCGCGCTCGTAGTGGTAGGGGATCGCCGGGGGCAGGTAGGAGTCGGGCTAGGGAAGGCGAACGAGGTGGCCGATGCCATCCGGAAAGGGGTGGAAGAGGCCAAGAAGACACTGACCCGGATCCCGTTGAACGGGACAACGATTCCTCACCCGATCCTCACCCACTACTCCGGTGCGGCAGTCCTGTTGAAACCAGCCTCCGAAGGGACGGGGATTATCGCGGGAAGCTCCGCCCGGGCGGTGTTGGAGCTCGCAGGTGTGCGGGACGTCCTGTCGAAAAGCTTGGGTTCTTCGAACCCCATCAACGTAGTGCGGGCCACTTTCACTGCCTTGCAGCAGTTGCGGACGCCGGATGAGGTGGCCCGGCTGCGGGGCATCGAGGTTCAGCAGGTGCTTGGGTAAAGCCTGGGCAGTAGCAGCGTACGGGAGGAGCGTAGGATCAGGATGCAATTGCACGAGTTACATCCGGCACCGGGCTCTCGGCCGCGGCGTCACCGGGTGGGACGGGGAATTGGATCCGGCTGGGGCAAGCGAGCCGGTCGCGGGCAGAAGGGCCAGAAGTCGCGTTCGGGCGGTGTCAAAGGACCGTACTTCGAGGGCGGCCAGACTCCTCTACAGCGGCGCTTGCCGAAGCGGGGCTTTGTGCATGCCTCTCACAAGGTGTACGCCTTGGTGGACGTGGGGCAATTGGGGCGCTTTCCGGCGCAGACGGTAGTGACCCCGGAGGTGCTGGTACAGGCGGGGTTGGTGAAGGCTGGCGAGCCGGCCGTCAAGATCCTCGGTGACGGTGAGCTGCACGTGCCGCTGACCGTTCGGGTGCACAAGGTGAGCCGGAGCGCGGCTGCGAAGATTGAGGAGGCCGGCGGAAAGGTCGAGGTGATCTAAGTGATTGACGCCTTGCGCAATGCCGTTCAGATCAAGGAGTTGCGGAACCGCATCCTGTACACGCTCGGCATGTTGCTGCTGTTCCGGGTGGGCTCATACATTCCAGTGCCCGGCGTGGACGCGACGGCGCTGGCCCACTATTTGCAGACTGCTTCTGGCAACGTGTTCGGGCTCTTGGATCTGTTCTCCGGTGGGGCACTGTCCAACTTTTCGTTGTTCGCGCTAGGCGTCAACCCGTATATCACTTCATCCATCATTGTTCAGCTGCTGACGGTAGTGATTCCGTCCTGGGAAGAGATGGCAAAAGAGGGTGTCGAGGGCCGGAAAGCGCTGGCTCAATACACCCGTTGGGGTACGGTTCTGCTGGGAATCGTCCAGGGCCTGGCTGTGATGGCCCTGGCGGTACGGGCGGGTGTGGTCAGTGGTGGTTTCTTCGGTGAGCTGGTGATCCTGGTCAGTTTGACCGCTGGTACGATGCTGCTCACCTGGATCGGCGAGATCATGACCGAGCAGGGGATCGGCAATGGCGTTTCCATCCTGATCTTCGCTGGGATTGTGGCCAGGTTGCCGCAGTATGCGGTCTCCCTGGCACGGGCGATCGGCCCGGGGGGCGTAGGGGTATTCAACGTCATCCTTTACGTGCTCCTGGCGTTGGCGGTGGTGGTATCTGTCATCTTCATGCAAGAAGGAGTGCGCCGCGTGCCGGTGCAGTATGCCCGGCGGGTGGTCGGCCGCCGTATGTATGGTGGCCAAAGCACCCACATCCCGCTGCGGGTGAACTCTGCCGGGGTGATGCCGGTCATCTTCGCCTCCTCGCTGTTGACGTTTCCGGCCACGTTGGGGCAGTGGTTCCCTGCGCTGTCAGGGTGGACCCGCTGGATCGGGTACGGTAGCTGGGGCTATAATGTTGTTTACGCGCTGTTGGTTATCTTCTTCACTTACTTCTACACGGCCGTCACGTTTAACCCGAACGATGTGGCCGATAACCTGAAAAAGTGGGGAGGGTTCATTCCTGGCTTGCGTCCAGGTCGACCGACAGCGGAGTTCCTCGACCGGATTTTGACCCGAATCACCCTGGTAGGGGCGGTCTTTTTGGCCTTCATTGCCATTGTGCCGCAGCTTCTGGCTACCGTCACAGGCATTCCGACCAGCCTGGTCTACTTCGGGGGTACGTCCATCCTGATCGTGGTCGGCGTGGCGTTGGACACCATGAAGCAGTTGGAGTCCCAGCTTCTGATGCGCCACTACGAAGGGTTCCTTCGGTAATGGTCATAGCGGTGGACACCTGGCTAAGGGTTGGAGTGGAGTTGGTCCGGGCGTACTGTTGCTGACGGGGTCAAGGGCGGGGATGCAGCCAAGGGAGATGGTTTGGTGCGACTGGTGTTGCTGGGAATCCCGGGGGCCGGCAAGGGCACCCAGGGAGCGTTGCTGTCGGATCGGTACCACATCCCTGCCATCTCGACAGGAGCGATCTTGCGCGAGGCGGTTCAACAAGGAAGTGCCATTGGGGAACTGGCCAGCCGTTATATCAACCGCGGGCAGCTGGTGCCCGATGAGGTCATCAGCCAGCTGGTAGCGAGCCGGTTGAGGGAGGACGACTGCCGTCAGGGGTTCCTTCTGGATGGGTTCCCGCGTACGTTGCCGCAGGCTCGCTTGCTGCAACGGTTGTTGAGGAAGCTAGGTACGGAGTTGGACGTGGCGGTCGATATCGTGGTCTCTCCGGAGGTGGCGGTGGAGCGCATCGCGGGGCGGTTGATCTGCCGCAGATGTGGGCGCACCTTCCAGCTGCGGGATTTCCCGGCCCACGGGCCCTGGTTTTGCCCGGCCTGTGGTGGAGAGCTGACCCGGCGTTCGGATGACACGGTACAAACCGCACGGGAGCGGATCGCGGTCTACTTGATCCAGACTCGTCCCGTGGCAGAATACTACCAGGCTCAGGGGATTCTGCATTCCGTCAACGGGGAGCTGGAGATCGAGCAAACGTTCCAACAAATCGTGCAAAAGCTGGATGTACTGAATGATCATTTTGAAGAGTGCACAGGAGATTGAGAAGATGCGAGTGGCCGGGCAGGTGACTGCCCGGGCGCTGGCAGGGGTGGCCGCTGCCATCCGGCCGGGGGTGACCACGGCAGAGCTGGACCGGATCGCTGAGGAGGCCATCCGCAAAGAGGGCGGGGTCCCGGCCTTCAAGGGGTACCGGGGGTTTCCGGGGTCTGTCTGTTTGTCGGTGAATGATGTGGTCGTCCACGGGATTCCTGGCGATCAGGTTCTGCATGAGGGGGACATTCTGAGCGTCGATATCGGAGCCGTCGTCGATGGCTATTATGGCGACATGGCCCGCACCTACCCTGTGGGGCAGATTTCCGACGAGGCGCAGCACCTGCTGACGGTTACCTGGGAAGCGTTGCAACGGGGGATCGCGGCGGCCAGGCCGGGAGGGCGGCTGGGAGACATTTCGGCGGCGGTTCAGCGGTATGTGGAGTCCCACGGTTATTCCGTGGTGCGGGAGTTCGTGGGCCATGGTATTGGGCGGAAGATGCATGAGGATCCGCCCGTGCCAAACTATGGAGTGGCGGGCCGGGGTCCCAGACTGCAGCCAGGCATGGCGCTGGCGATCGAACCGATGGTCAACATCGGCAGACCCGATGTCCGAATTTTGCCGGATGGCTGGACCACGGTGACGGCGGATCACTCGTTGTCGGCCCACTTTGAAAACACGATCGTCATCACCGAAACAGGAGTGGAGATTTTGACCCGTGCTTAGGAAAGAGAGCCAGGAAGAGGGCCAAAAGCAGGGACCGTCGGGGGCCGCACGGGTCGGGATCGGCCGGGTGGTAACATCACGGGCTGGTCGCGACGTGGGTCACTCGTACGTGGTGGTCGGTATGGATGAGCGGGGACGCTTGCTGTTGGCCGATGGCCACAGCCGGCAGGTGACCCGTCCGAAACCGAAAAATGTCCGCCACGTCTGGCTGCACCCGATGGAGGCGCAGGCGGGGCCGTGGACGGATGAACGGGTTCGGGCCGTGCTCAACCGTTGGCAGGAGGCGAAAGGCCCCAGGCTGGAGCAAGGAAGGGAGGGAGAAGACGATGGGAAACAAGGCGGATGTGATTGAGGTACAGGGGACAGTCATCGAGCCGTTGCCCAACGCCATGTTTCGTGTAGAGTTGGAGAACGGGCATCAGGTCTTGGCTCACATTTCAGGAAAGATGCGGATGAACTTCATTCGGATTTTGGCCGGGGACCGGGTAACGGTAGAGCTCTCCCCCTACGATTTGAATCGGGGCCGAATCGTCTATCGGTTTAAGTGAGCCGTTTTTGGCCTCAGGTGAGGTGTCTCACGGCAGTTGCGGTTCGGCAGGGGAGGGTTGACGATGAAAGTGCGAGCCTCGGTGAAGAGGATTTGCGCCAAGTGTAAGATCGTTCGGCGCAGGGGTCGCGTCATGGTGATCTGTGAGAATCCTAAGCATAAGCAGCGGCAAGGGTAGGAACAGGAAAAGGAGGGATTCGTGTGGCACGTATTGCTGGGGTGGACCTGCCCCGGGAAAAGCGAGTGGAGATTGGGCTGACCTACATCTTTGGGATCGGGTTGACCCGCTCCCGTGAAATTTTGCAAAAGACAGGGATCAACCCTGATACCCGGGTGAAGGATTTGACGGAAGACGAGATCAGCAAACTGCGGGAAGTCATCGACCGGGACTACCGCGTGGAGGGCGACCTGCGCCGGGAGATTGCGGCCAACATCAAGCGGCTGATCGACATCGGCTCGTATCGCGGCGTCCGGCACCGTCGCAACCTGCCCGTGCGGGGGCAACGGACCCGGACCAACGCGCGTACGCGCCGGGGACCGCGGCGAACGGTCGGTGTCCATCGGGCGGCAGCAGCCAAAGCGTCAGGCGGTGCAGCCGCGACGAAGTAAGCTGAATGGGTGAATGAAGGAGGATTTTCATGCCGAGAACAGCAGTGGCAGCTCGCCCTCGACGCCGTGAACGGAAGAATATCCCGGTTGGCGTTGCACACATTAAGTCGACCTTCAATAACACGATCGTCACCATCACGGATCGCCAGGGAAACGTGGTGAGTTGGGCGAGTGCGGGACACATGGGTTTCAAAGGTTCCCGGAAGGGTACGCCCTACGCGGCCGGACTGGCTGCGGAACAAGCTGCGCGCCAGGCCATGGACCATGGGATGCGTGAGGTCGAGGTGTTGGTCAAAGGGCCAGGGTCGGGCCGGGAGACGGCCATTCGTTCTCTGCAGGCGGCCGGGTTGGAGGTCAGCCTGATAAAGGACGTGACGCCGATTCCCCACAATGGCTGCCGTCCCCCCAAGCGTCGCCGGGTCTGAGATCGGACGAACGAAGCTGTGACTGATACGGTTGGAGGTGGCTGAATGGCCAGATATACAGAGTCGGTGTGTGCACATTGCCGCCGGGAAGGGTTGAAACTCTACCTGAAAGGCGACCGGTGCTACACCCCTAAGTGTCCCATCGAACGTCGCAACTATGCACCTGGACAACATGGACAGGGACGCCGGCGGGAGACGGAGTACAGCCTGCACCTGCGGGAGAAGCAGAAGCTGCGCCGCATTTATGGGGTGTTGGAACGGCAGTTCCGCCGTTACTACGGCCGGGCGATCCGTCGTCGTGGCATCACGGGCGTCGCCCTGATGCAGATGTTGGAGCTACGGCTGGACAATGTTGTATACCGCCTGGGCTTTGGCAGCTCCCGGCCGCAGGCACGGCAACTGGTCACCCATGGCCACATCGCGGTCAATGGGCAGAAGGTAGATATTCCTTCCTACCAGGTGCGCGCGGGCGATGTGATTTCGGTACGCGAAGGACACCGCGACCTGGATGTGATCAAGCAAAACATCGAGAAGGCGCAGGGCCGGACCATCCCGGCCTGGCTGCAGTTGAACGCCGAGCAGTACTCTGGGACGGTCTTGCGGACGCCGGAACGGGAAGAGATTCAGGACGTGCCGGTGCGAGAGAACCTCGTGGTCGAGTTCTACTCTCGGTAAGCCATCGAGGGCGGTCCCGGGATGCTTGAGCCAGGGGAGGGTCGGCGAGTGATTGAAATCGAGAGACCCCGCATTGATCAGGTCGAGCTGACCGACACGTACGGGAAGTTCGCAGTCGAGCCTCTGGAGCGCGGGTACGGTGTAACGCTGGGGAATGCCCTGCGACGGGTTTTGCTCTCATCGCTGCCGGGGGCGGCGCCCAACTGGGTCCGTATCGACGGCGTTCTTCACGAGTTTTCCACGATTCCGGGCGTGGTGGAGGACACCACCGAAATCGTGCTGAATCTGAAAGAGCTGCTCGTGAAGGTTTACAGTGAACAGCCGGTGTTGGTGCGGCTGGATGTGACGGCGGAAGGCGAGCGGGAGGTAACGGCGCGAGACATCCAGTGCCCGTCCGAGGTGGAGATTCTCAACCCGGACCTGCACATCGCGACCCTCAATGATGGGGCGCACCTGGGCATGGAGATCCAGGTTGCCACCGGCCGTGGATATGTACCGGCCGAACAAAACAAACCGGCACAAAAACAGATCGGGTTGATTGCCATTGACTCCATCTACTCGCCAGTACGCCGGGTCAACTACACCGTGAGTGCGACGCGCGTGGGGCAGGTGACCGACTACGATCGGTTGGTGCTGGAGGTATGGACCAATGGCACCATCGCGCCGGACTCGGCGGTGGCTCTGGGAGCCCGCATCCTCACGGAGCATCTCGACCTCTTTCGCCAGCTGGGCGGGGAGTCAGACAACCTTGAGATCATGGTCGAGCCACACCAGGAAGGGCAAAACCGTCTCTTGCAACAGCCCATCGAGGAGTTGGAGCTATCTGTACGCTCCTATAACTGCCTGAAGCGGGCGGGCATCAACACGGTAGGCGAGTTGGTGCGTAAAAGCGAGGAAGAGATGAGCAAGGTGCGCAACCTGGGTCGCAAGTCGTTGCAGGAGGTCAAGGAGAAGCTGGCGGCGATCGGCCTGTCGTTGCGTTCACCGGACGAATGATAATGATCGGACGGTAATGCGTACTACACACTGCCGGCCACGGCCGTTGCGGGGTATAGACCACATAATGGAGGACGGTGGAACGCGTGAGGGAGAGAAAACTGGGGCGGACAAAAGACGCGCGCAAAATGCTGCTGCGCAATCTTGTCACCTCATTGATACTGCATGGTCGGTTGACCACCACCGAGGCGAAGGCGAAGGCGATCAAACCGCTCGCCGACCGTATGGTCACGCTGGGCAAGCGGGCAGACCTGCATGCGCGTCGCCAGGCGGCGGCATTCTTGCTCGATCCGGTAGCAGTACAAAAGTTGTTTGCGGAGGTCGCCCCGCGGTATAAGGAAAGGAACGGGGGTTACACCCGAGTATTGCGGGTGGGCATGCGGCAAGGAGATGCAGCTCCGGTCGCCCTCATTGAGTGGGTCTAAAGGGAGGGTAGCAGGCCGGCGGTCCAGTGCTACCTGGCGGTTTGGGTCAACGTGGGGATCGCAGAGGCGACCGGAAACCTCTGCGATATCTTTTTGAAGGAGCCGACGCGTCCATGTCCATCCCGATCCTGTGTGAAGAGGTTATTTACCGCTATCCGGGACAGTCGGCGGGTGGCACAGGCCGGGACCTGGCGGCTGGACTCCCCCCGCTGCCCGGGGTGGGGCCGATCTCGGGTTCGATCCCGGCTGGCCAATATCTGGCGTTGATCGGACCGAACGGGTCAGGCAAGTCCACGCTGGCCCGTTTGTTCAACGGATTGCTGGTACCGACGTCGGGGCGGGTACGCCTCGGGGAGCTGGACACGAGCGTGGAAGCGGACGTGTGGGAGATCCGCCGGCGGATAGGGTTGGTCTTCCAAAACCCCGACAACCAGCTAGTCGCCTCTACGGTGGGCGAGGATGTCGCTTTCGGCCCCGAGAACCTGGGCATCCCCCAGCCCGAGTTGGGCCGGCGGGTAGCGAAGGCGTTGGCGCAGGTGGGCCTGGAGGGCTGGGAGGATGTCCAGACCCACCGGTTATCCGGGGGGCAAAAACAGCGGGTGGCCATTGCCGGGGTCCTGGCGATGCAGCCGGAGGTGCTGGTTCTGGACGAACCCACCGCCATGCTCGACCCGGTGGGTCAGGAAGAAGTTTTGTCCACTGTGCTAGCGCTGTGGCGGGAGTTGGGCGTGACCGTCGTCCATATCACCCACAACATGAACGAAGTGTTGCTGGCGGAGCGAGTGTGGGTGTTGGCCGAGGGGCACTTGGTGGCCGATCTGTCACCCCGCCAGCTGTTTGCTCAACCTGAGCTGCTGGCAGAGCTCCACCTGGACCTGCCGGTAGTGCCCGCGTTGGTGCAGCAGTTGAACGCCAGCGGCTGGCCGCAGCCCCTGCCGAGCAGCCTGCTTTTTCCGGAGGAGCTGGTCAGCGCCCTCGCCCCCTGGTGTCCGGGAGGCGGCCGTTCATGAGGGATGGCGGGGAAGTGCCGTCCCCGGCTCGCCCTGGAGAGGCGGCAGCCAGCCGGCAGGTGGTGGTCAGGGCGAGCGGCCTGGGTCACCGGTACCAGCCGGCAGGGATGCCCCCCGTGACGGCGTTGGCAGATGTGAGCTTTTCCGTGTACGCGGGGGAACGGGTTGCCATCGTGGGGGCGACCGGCTCTGGCAAATCCACGCTGGTGCAGCATTTCAACGGCTTGCTGACACCCAGCAGCGGGCGGCTGGAGGTGCTGGGCGAGGAGATGACTCCCGAGCGACCGCTGCCGGCTGCCCGGGCCCGGGCGCTTCGCTTTCGGGTGGGCCTGGTTTTCCAGTCGCCGGAGGATCAGCTGTTCGAAGAGACCGTGGCGGCCGACGTAGCCTTTGGGCCGAAAAACCAGGGGTTTCCCCCCAGCCAGGTGCAAGAGCGAGTAGATTGGGCGCTGCGCCAGGTGGGACTGGCGCCCGAAGTGTTCGGCAGGCGTTCTCCCTGGGCTTTGAGCGGCGGTGAGCAACGCCGGGTGGCTCTGGCTGGTGTTCTGGCGATGCAGCCCGAGATTCTGGTCCTGGATGAACCCACCGTGGGCCTCGATCCGGCCGGGCGCGACACTCTAATTGCCGAGATCCGCCAGTACCAGGCGGAGGGGGGGCGCACCGTGGCTGTGGTCACCCACGACATGGAGCTCATGATGGCGCTGGCCGAACGGGTCCTGGTCCTGGCCAGAGGTCGGCTGGTGTTCGATGGTTCGCTGTCACAACTGCTCGCCCGGGGGGAAGAGCAGCTGCGCCTTTGGGGGTTGGTACCGCCCCCGCTGGTGCGCCTGGTCGCCCGGCTGCGGGCGGCGGGTTGGCCGGTGGACGAAGGGTGCAGCCGTGTGCAGGAGGTGGCCCGGCAGCTGAGGGAGGCAACCAGAAGGTGGCGTTGACGGAACGGATTTTGCTCGGCCAGTATGTTGCTGGCCATTCCTTCTGGCACCGGCTGGACCCAAGGGCCAAGATCCTCTGGACGATTTTGTGGATGGGAACGCTTTTTGCGGTCTCCACCGTTTGGGGCTACATGGCCTTCGTGGGTGTCTTGCTGCTGGTGGTGGCCATCAGCCGGTTGCCGGTGGGAGCGCTGCTGCGCGGGGTGCGGCCGCTGTTGTATCTCATCGTGTTTACGGTGGCGTTCAATGTGCTCTTCACCCCGGGGGTCGTCCTTTGGCGATGGGGGTTCCTGACGGTGACGAGGGAGGGCCTGGTTACGGCCGCCCAGGTGACGGCCCGCCTGCTTCTCTTGTTGACGGGCGCGAGTGTACTCACGTTGACTACCTCCCCTCTGGCGTTGGCGGATGGGCTGGAAGCGCTGTTACGGCCAGGCCAGCGGTGGGGCTTGCCGGCGCACGAGATGGCCATGATGATGAGCATTGCGTTGCGGTTCATCCCCACCCTCCTGGAGGAGACGGAGAAGATCATGAAGGCGCAGAAGGCGAGAGGCGCTGACTTCGAAAGCGGAAACCTGCTGACTCGTGCCCGCAGCCTCATACCCGTCTTGATTCCGCTGTTCGTGAACGCCTTCCGGCGCGCCGATGACCTGGCGCTGGCGATGGAGGCCCGCGCCTATCGCGGGGGACAGGGGCGGACCCATTGGCGCGAGCTGCAGTGGGGATGGGCCGACAGTGCCACTTTGCTGGCGAGTGTAGTGCTTCTGCTGGGGGTGGCATGGTATCTGTGAGGGAGCAGCGTGAGGCCGGCGAAGGAGCTGCCCCGGCCCGTAACATCTTGCTGGCCCTGGAGTACGATGGCCGGGCCTTTGCCGGCTTCCAGGCGCAGCGCCGCGGGCGGGAGCGACCGACCGTGCAGGAGGTGCTGGAGGAAGCGATCCTGCAGACCAGCGGGGAAGTGCCGCGGCTGGTGGCAGCCGGGAGGACCGATAGCGGAGTACACGCGTTGGGGCAGGTGGTCAACTTCCTCACCCGTGCCCACATCCCCGTGGACCGGTGGGCGGCTGCTCTCAATAGCCGGCTGCCACCCACCGTGCGGGTTTGGCACTCGCAAGAGGTGCCGGTTCAGTTTCACGCCCGCTATGATGCGTGGAGCAAGGTGTACCGGTATCGGGTGAAGTTGGGGGCGCCGGCGGGGGTATTTGACACCGGACGTATCTGGGTGATTCCGGAAGAGTTGGACGTGGAGGCGATGGCGAGGGCGGCAGCACTCTTCGTGGGCCGCCCCTATTTGCGGGCGTTCTGCGCGGCTGGGGGAAAGCCGGTGCGGGACTGGCGGCGGCGGGTGGACCGCTGTGAGTTCGTGGCCGATGAACCTGCGAGTGAACTGCCGGGCGGGGCGGTGTCGGTGCACGGACGTTCACGGGTACGGCCGGGGTCGACGCAGGCGGGGCAGGAAGGCAGTGGGGAAGTAGAGGTGGCGACCTTTCAGCGAAACAGCGGCCATGAGTGGTCCCTGTGGGTGGAGGCAGAAGGGTTTTTGTATCATCAAGTGCGCACGATGATGGGGACACTGGTGGAGGTTGGCCGGGGACGCCGTACGGTGGAGTCGGTCGCCCAGCTCTTGAATGACCCGCAGGCCCGGCGCCGCGACGCCGGGCCCACTGCGCCGGCGGATGGGCTGTACCTGGTGGCCGTTGGTTATCCTGCCAGCAAACTCTCGGCGAGATGACGGGAATTTCGGGAGGGGAGCGAACGACCTCCGGCGTCACAGGGCGGGATGCCCGTTGACAGGTGAGGGAGTTTTTCGTACACTGTAGTTTGGCTGTCGCAGCAAGGGGGACATGGGTGTGGAGAAAACATTTATGGCTAAACCCGGCGAGGTGGAGCGCAAATGGTACGTGATTGACGCTAGCGACCAGCCGCTAGGTCGCCTGGCCAGCCGGGTAGCCACGATTTTGCGGGGAAAGAACAAGCCCGAGTTCACTCCTCACGTGGACACGGGGGATTTCGTTATCGTCGTCAACGGAGCGAAGGTCCGGTTGACAGGGCGGAAATTGGATCAGAAGCGCTATTACCGCCACACCGGTTACCCTGGTGGGATCAAAGAGACGACCGCCCGTGCGTTGCTGGCCAAGCATCCCGAGCGGGTGATCGAAAACGCAGTCCGGGGTATGTTGCCCGATGGTACGCTGGGGCGGGCCCAATTTCGCAAGCTCAAGGTGTACGCGGGTCCGAATCACCCGCATCAGGCGCAGAAGCCGCAAGTATTGGCCTGAGGTGATCAGGGGGAGGAATAGCAAGCACGATGGCGGTCGAAGCAGTTCGTAAAGGGCCGTTCACAGGACGGCGGAAGACAGCGGTGGCGCGGGTCCGGCTCGTCCCCGGCGACGGGAAGATGGTTGTCAATGGCAAGGATCCCCTGGCCTACTTTGGTCAGCAGTTGCTGGTCAACGCGATCAGCCAACCCCTGGTGATCACTCAGACGCAAGGGCGTTGGGACGTGATTGCGACGGTCCGGGGAGGCGGCATCAGCGCCCAGGCGTATGCCGTGCGACACGGTCTGGCGCGGGCGATCGAAACCGAGATCCCGGAGACTCGTACCGTCCTCAAGCAGGCGGGACTACTCACGCGGGATCCTCGGATGAAGGAGCGGCGCAAGTACGGGTTGAAGAAGGCCCGCAAGGCGCCGCAGTACTCCAAGCGGTAATCATCGCGGCGGGGCTTCCTGCGCCGCGAAGCAGGGATGAGTTAAGTTAAGTAAGGAACTTCCGATGTGGGCGCTCGACCTCGGTCAGAGGTCGGGCGCTTTTTGATCCCTACGGCCTCGTGTGCATTCCTGCCCCCCACCCAGCGCTGTGACAAAGGGGTCCGGGAGGGTAGAGCAGGCCACAGAATCGGAGGTGGCAGAGGCCTGGAGGAGTCCGGGCGTAGGCCGGAGTCCGGCTGTGCAGGTGTAGGCACAGGCGCCAGCTCGGGCGCAGGTGCAGGCGTAGCAGGGGCAGGCATTATCCCAGCGGGCGGAGACGACGGGCCGGGAACCGGCAGGGGGGAACCCCGGTGCAGGGGACAGGTAGCCTCCGGCAGCGTGTTTTCGAGGAACGCGTCCCATTCCACGTGATCCGGAGGACACGAGGTGGTCGCAATGGCTCCGGTTTGCCAATCAATGGGCACGCCGGTCGTCACTCCCGGCGGTACCATGAAACGCGAGGGCGCCGGCTGCAGGTGGTGCTCGTACACCGTGCGCACGAACATTCCCCAGACAGGGGCGGCTAGCAGCCCTCCGGTCAGCCCCAGGGGCGACATATCGTCGTTGCCGATGTAAACGACCGCCGTCAGGTTGGGCGTATAGCCGGCAAACCAGGCGTTCGTTCGCTCGTCGGAGGTGCCGGTCTTGCCCGCGGCCGGGATGTTCAGCGGTACGCCGGCCTGTTTGCCCGTGCCTACCCGCACGACGTCCACGAGCATATTCGTGAGCAGGTAGGAGGTTTCCGGGCGGAGTAGCGGTTCAGCGGCGGGAAGCGTGTAAGACTCCAGCACCCGGCCTTCGGAGGTCGTAACCCGGCTGATCGCGTAGACGGGCCGGTGGAGTCCGCCGGTGGCGAAGGTGGTGTATGCCTCCGCCATCTGCAGGGGGGAGACGCCCCCGACCCCGCCCAGCGCCAGAGCCAGAGTGCGGTCGGCCGGCTGCAACCCCAGGCCTGCACGTTGGGCGAGAGAGTACACTGGGTCGATGCCGATCCGTTGTAATAGTTGGACCGCGATGCTATTGATCGATTCGACGAGGGCGTGCTTCAACGTAACGGGCACCCGGAGGTACTCGTTTTTGAAATTGGCGGGGGCATACCCATTGATGTTAATAGGCTGATCGATGAAGGGAGTATCCGCCATGGTCGCTCCTTGTTCCAGGGCGACGGCGTATATGAAAGGCTTCATGGCGGACCCGGGTTGACGGCGGGCCTGCACCGCCCGGTTGAACTGGCTGGCAGCATAGTCGCGGCCTCCCACCATGGCCAGGATACCGCCTGTGGCAGGATCCACCGCGACGATCGCCCCCTGGAAGGGCTGGGAAGCCAGTGCGGCCTCGGCCGCCTCTTGAATACGCAGGTCCAGAGTGGTGAGGACGCGCAGCCCCCCCCGATAGACGAGATTGGGTGTGTACCGCTCCAGCAGCAGGTCCGTCACCCAATCGACAAAGTACGGGGCCAGGGTGGGACTACGGCGTTCCAGGCGAAGGGGCTCCCGGGCAGCGGCATCAGCCTGGGCGGGCGTAATGTGCTTCTCGGCTACCATCCGGTCCAGGACCACCCGGCGGCGGGCGAGGGCGGCCTGAGGGTCCCGGTAGGGGGAGTACCGGCTGGGGGCTTGTGGCAAACCGGCCAGAAGCGCACATTCGCCCAGGGTGAGCTGGGAGACGGGTTTGCCGAAGTAGGTCAAGGCGGCTGCCCCGACGCCGGTCACCCCTTCGCCAAAGTAGACGGAGTTCAGGTACATCTCCAGAATCTCGTCTTTGCTGTACTTTCCCTCCAGAATAAACGCCATCACCAGCTCTTCCAGCTTGCGCCGGATGGTGCGCTCGGGAGTGAGGAAGACGTTCTTGGCTACCTGCTGGGTGATGGTGCTCGCACCCTGGACGACGTGGCCCGCTCTCAGGTTGGCCACCAGGGCCCGGCCGATTCCTACTGGATCAACGCCGAAGTGCTTGTAGAAGCGGGCGTCCTCCGTATCCACCACGGCTTCCTGCAACTCCTTGGGTACCGCCGTGATCGGCACGTAGGTCCGGTTCTGGCTGCCCACTACCGCAATCACCTGGCCGCGGCGGTCCAGCAGGGTCGCACCGGACAGCGGCTGGCGTACCTCGTACGAACGCAGCCGTTCCAACCCTCGGGCATACATCACGCTGAACGGTACAATGAAGAGAAGGGCCAAGAGGATGAGGCCGACCTGATACGGCCGGATCCTGTCGGAGTGCGGCCGTGGGCCCAATCGCATCGAGGTTCGCCTCCCGTGTGGCGACGTGAGACGCTGACTCCGTCTTCCGGTGAACTGCGGCTGCCGCTGCTTGCTTCCTGGTGTTCCTAGTATCAGGAGGGAGCCTTTTTGGTATGCTGGTATCATTCCGCTGATTTGACAGTGTCCGTGGCTGCGGCTTAGAATCAAGCGCATGGGACGCCTGGCACAGGGTGCTGGCGTGGGACGATAGGGATACGGAGCAAGTGCAGCGCAAGGAGGTTTTCCCATGGCAGAGACGACCGCCAATGTCGTCGAGGTGACCGCCGATAATTTCCAGACAGAGGTTCTCCAAAGTGACAAGCCCGTGCTGGTGGACTTTTGGGCGGAGTGGTGCGGCCCTTGCCGCCTGATGAGCCCGGTGGTGGCCGAGTTGGCCAGTAGGATGACGGATCGAGTGCGGGTGGCCAAGCTCAATGTGGATCAGCATCCGGATCTTGCCGGTGAGTATGGCGTCATGAGCATCCCAACCCTCATCCTGTTTGTAGGGGGTCAGGCCAAAGCCCGCTTCGTGGGATACAAACCTGCGGCACAGGTGGAAAGCTGGCTGAACCAGTCTCTCGCATGAACCAACCAGGAGGGAGTGCCATACCTCAGGGCCAGGCTCGGCTGACCCCGGGTCGCCATCCGCGCCTGTGGGCAGGCCACCTCTGGATCTATGCGGGCGAGATCGCTGCCGTGGACGGCGGACCGGAACCGGGCGATGTCGTCGACGTGGTGGATGACCGAGGGCACTTCATCGGCCGGGGGTTGTACAACCCCCGCAGTCAGATCGCCGTTCGGCTGCTGACACACCGGGACGAACCCATCGACGCACACTTCTTCCGGGAGCGGCTGCAGGCCGCTCTTCTGCGCCGCCGCCGGTTCTATCAGCAGGAGCAGGCGTTACGGCTCGTCTACAGTGAAGGAGACTTTCTGCCGGGGCTGATCGTCGATCAGTATGGGCCATACCTCGTGGTACAGTTCTTGACCCTGGGGATGCAACGCCGCCAATCTCTCATCATCCACCTGTTGCGGGAGCTTCTGACCCCGGCTGGCATCCTGGAGCGGGACGATGTGTCCTCGCGTCGTCTCGAGGGGCTTTCTGTCGGCAACGAGGTGCTTTGGGGACGGATCCCTGACCGGGTCCAGATCCTCGAAAATGGGTTGCCCTTCTGGGTGGACTTGGCGGGCGGTCAAAAGACCGGCTTCTTTCTTGACCAGAAGGAGAATCGGCAAGCGATCCGAGCCTTGGTAGACCCGGGGGTGCGGGTGCTGGACGCGTTTTGCCACACCGGAGCCTTCGCATTGAACGCCCTGGCGGCGGGAGCGGGTGAGGTGTGGGCGGTCGATATTTCTGAGGAAGCGATCCAGCTGGCCCGAGACAATGAACGGCTCTGGCGGGAACAGCAGCCGGGCCAGCGAGGCGTGGTTCACTGGGAAGTGGCGAACGCGTTCGATTGGCTGCGGGCTCAGGCTGCGGCCGGGGAGGTTTTCGACGTCTGCATCCTTGACCCGCCCGCTTTCACCAAAGGCCGGGAGTCCATACCCGGCGCCATCCGGGGCTACAAAGAGATCAACCTGCGGGCGATCAAACTCTGTCGCCCGGGGGGCTACCTGGTGACCTGCTCCTGCTCTTACCACATGAATCGCGATCTTTTCATGGAGGTCGTATGCCAGGCAGCTGCCGATGCACACCGGCAGTTACAGCTGGTGGAGATGCGGACTCAGGCGAAAGATCACCCCATTCTGCCGGCTGTGCCGGAGACCGAATACCTGAAGTGCGCGCTACTGCAAGTATTCTGAATGGCCGTCCGGCTTCAACGCCACCCGGCCAGCTTGCCTGCGCGCGGCCCTATCCACCGGTTGTTCGTCGAGCATCAGCGCATCGACGCTGTTGGGCAGGAAACTCCAAGGCAGGACCGAAGAGAGAATATAACGTTCCGTCTCCCCGGCAGAGACATCACGCTTGGACGAGTGGGGGACGGGATCGCTGAAGCCCGAGACCAGAAAATGAGGAAGGGTTAACGAGATGGATTGGGAAACGTTGAGGGGTGGCTTGATCGTCTCTTGCCAGGCGCCGGCGGGGGACCCGTTGCGGGATTCCCGCATCATGGCAGCGTTCGCCCGCGCGGCGGAGTTGGCCGGGGCCGTAGGAATCCGGGCCAATGGGGCGGAAGATGTAGCTGCGATCCGGCAGGCGGTACGCTTGCCGATCATTGGCATCAACAAACAACAGCTGTCTGGTTACCCGGTCTACATTACGCCGACGTTGGAGGCGGCCCGGCAGGTCGTGAAGGCGGGGGCAGACCTGGTGGCCGTGGACGCGACCCCGCGGCGACGGCCCGGCGGCTTGAGCCCGGCCCAGCTGATCGCGGTGATCCATGAAGAGCTGGGCGTGCCGGTGATGGCGGATATCTCCACCTACGACGAGGGCATGGCGGCGGCCGAGGCGGGGGCGGATGTGGTGGCGACCACGTTGTCCGGGTATACGGAGGAGAGCCCCAAGTTGCCGGGGCCAGATGTGGAACTGGTGCGGCGGCTAGCCAGCCAATTGCCGGTGCCTGTGATTTGCGAAGGGAGGATCCATTCGCCCAGCGATCTGCAGCAGGTGTTCGCTGCCGGGGCGTTTGCGGCCGTGGTGGGCACGGCCATTACGCGGCCGCAGTGGATTGCTGAACAGTTTGTCGCCGTTACCCCACGGCGGCGGTCCTAGGTTTACAAGGAGGGATGATGGTGGTGATCGCGGACTTGGCCCGGGTAGGCGACGGGCGCACTGCCGGGGCGGCTCAGATCCACAGTGCCTACAAGATGCTGGCTCCTGCCGAGCAACGCGTGGCCGATTACGTACTGGCTCATGTCAGCGAGGTGCTGTACTTCTCCGTGACCCAACTGGCGCAGCGGTGTGGCGTAAGCGAGTCCACCATCATCCGGTTTTGCCGGGCGGCCGGCTACCGCGGCTACCAGGAGTTGAAGCTGTCCTTGGCCCGGGAGCAGGGGGAACCGCCCGGCAATCTGTCGGAGGACATTCAACCGACGGACAGCCTGGCGATGGTCGTGCAAAAGGTGAGCTACGCCAACCTCACCTCGATTCAGGATACGTTGAAAGTGCTCAGCCTGGATGAACTGCAAAAGGCGATTCATATCCTCAGCCACGCGTCCCGGGTTGAGTTCTTTGGAGTGGGCGCGTCGGGTAACACCGCCCTCGATGCCAAGTATAAGTTCCTGCGAATCGGCGTGCTCTGTGATGCCTTGACCGATCCCCACTTGCAGGCGATGGCGGCGGCGACGCTGGATGCCAGAGCGGCGGTGGTAGGCTCTCCCACTCGGGCAGCACCAAAGATGTGGTGGACTCCTGTGCGGTGGCGAAGAAAGCAGGTGCAACTGTGATCGCCATCACGGACTACGCACAGTCTCCCGTCACGTCCGTGGCCGACGTCACTTTGCTCACTTCCTCGAAAGAGACGCCACTGCAAAGCGGCGCCCTGCGCTCCAAGATTGCCCAGTTGCATGTCCTGGACCTGCTGTGGACGGGCGTGGTGCTGCAGCTCGGGCCGCGGGCGTGGCAGTTCACCGAGAAGACGGCGGAAGCCGTGGTCGACAAGCTGTACTAGGCCTCCGAGGCCGCCGCGATTCGGCCAGCCTCATACTCGTCCCCCATGCTGCTTGAGAATGGCGACCGCGTGGTCCACCGAGAGGGGCGGTTTGCCGTCAGACGCCTGGCGGGAGTCGCCCCTATGCCTGGATCGCCCGCTCCTGTCGTGGGGGAGCACGACGGTGACAAGGTAAGCGTCCCCGCCAGGCTGGCCCTTTTCGCCGCCATAGCCACTGGCGTCGGC
Source organism: Limnochordaceae bacterium (assembly GCA_014896305.1). Taxonomy (GTDB): domain Bacteria; phylum Bacillota; class Limnochordia; order Limnochordales; family DUMU01; genus Bu26. The sequence goes on along the minus strand of JADBKQ010000008.1, from coordinate 98,197 downwards.
GCTGGCAGCCAAAGCGACCCCCGATTCGGGGTTGACATCCTGGATGCCCAGCGTCAATTCAGCCAGAGAACCGAACTGGCCGGTGCTGGGATTGATAGGGGTCTGCTGGCCAGTGGCCAGATCGGCATAGCGGCTCACCTGGTCGACCTGGACATCTTGCAGGCCAGCGGCTCGCAAGGCCTGGGCGGCTTTTTCCGCTTGTGCCGGTGAAGCAAAGTACGCCAAAATGGAGCGCCCCGGAGCTTCCACCCTGACCTCTTCCTTCCTCGCAGCTCTGCGCAGTGTTGCTCTCTCACACTTCTGCTGTTGCCTGACGACTGTCAGGGGCAGAGCGTGATCCCGCATGTAGATAGTATGGCCGGACGCGCCAACACCCCCGCGAGCTGGGGAGATTCGAGGAGCAGACCCGCCCGAGGCTATAGACCGTGGAAATGGAACGGCACAGGTTCGCTGGCGGCCGGCGGCACGGTGGTCCAGACCGCTTGCAGGAAGTAATCTCCTTCCGGGAGCGGACGTCCACGGTCGTCCTTCCCATCCCACAGGGCCGTGTAGATCCGCAGTTCATGAGGGGCGAGCGTCTCTTCTCCTATCATCTGGATAAACGCCCGGGAGCGGCTCCAACGCCACAACTCCTCGCCCTGGTCGTTGAGAACCATGAAATCGAACCGTTGTCCGTTGGAGAAGGTGAAGGTCTGCGGCTCGCTGCCCCCGTAGGCTAGCGCCAAGGAGAAGACCAGGATCCGTTGGCGCTGGGGAGTGCGCAGCTCGCTGACTTGCGTGGTGCGCCAGACGGTAGGCCAGTTTTCCACGGCAGCTGACCAGGCGGTCACGGGAACTCCTCCTTTCGCAGCAGGAAAGGGAGTGGCAGTGGGCTTGGCCGAAGGTTCGGCGGTGGCGGGTTCGGCCGGGGATTGAGGGGTGGCCGGGCTACCAGCCGTGACATCGGGTTGGGCGTGGCCAATGGGGAGTTCCCGTGGCCAGTTTGCAGCTACGACCCCAAAGACAACTCCAGCTATGACAAGAGTAGCTACGAACAATGGGGAAACTCTCCGGCGAGACTCAGGTACAGCCAGGTGGCCGGTGGTTCGATTGCGGGCAAGTAGGGCCGCCACGGACCACGAGCGACGAAAGCAAGGCGGCATGGGACACTCCTCCCGTGCTACACGGTTTTGGCCAGGGCTCACCGTTATGTTTCTGCTCGCACCGGCGTGCTCCTATCGTTCCAGCGTAGCCAGAGCGTCGTCCGTTCGCTGGAACGGGAAGAGCAGCGGGTCGTCGAGATGGAAATCGGCGGATTGCAGGTAGGCCGGCAGGTGCGAGAGATTGGGCAAACGCCGGGCTGTCCAGCCGGCGGCCTCGGCCAAACCCAGTGTATCCAGCAACACTGCCGGAATGCCCGCCCGGTTGGCGCCAAGCACATCGATGTGGTAAAAGTCGCCGATGTACAGGGCCGCTTCGGGCGTCAACTGCAGGCGGCGCAGCGCTCGCCAGAACAGCTCGGGATCGGGTTTGGCCACTCCTTCACGCCCGGAGTCGACGATGATCTCAAAGAAGTCGGCCACTCCCACGAGACGCAAAACTTCGGCCACCCGTCCATCAGAATTCGAAATGACCGAAAGCCGGTAGCCCTGCTCCCGCAAGCAGCGGAGAGTCGGGAGCAGCCAGGCAAAGCGGTAGGTCCACAGGTGGCGGGTGGGCTGCAAGGCTTGCAGCTTTTCCAGGACCTTCTCTAGGTCGGCCCCGGCCAGTCCCAGCCGCCGCAGCATCTCGCAGTAGATGAAATCATCGGCCGCAGGCTGTGCTGACCCGCCCTGCAGAGCCTGCCCGAGCCGTTGGTCCAGGGCATGGCAGGCGTGCAAGAAAGCGCTGTACAGGCTTTCCAGGCGGTGGTCTACGCCGGCCGCCTCGCGAACCAGCTGGCCCAGCAGCAGGAAGTCGGGGAAAACCATGGTCCCCCCGGCATCCAGCAAAAGATACGGTCGCATGTGCATAGCCGCTCCCCCTTTAGCCTTGGCTGCTCGTTACCGGTGGGCCTGGTGCCAGGCCCAGGCGGTCGCCAGCATCTCTTCCAGCCCGTAGCGGGGGGCCCAGCCCAGCTCCCGGCGGATCCGTTCCGAACTGGCGACGAGGACAGCCGGATCCCCCGGACGCCGGGGGGCAATCTCGGTCTGAATCGGCATTCCGATCACTCTCTCCGCCGCCTGGATCACCTCCCGGACCGAATACCCCTTTTCGGAACCCAGGTTATAGACAAGCCTGCATCCGCCGCTGGCGGTCTCGGCGACACCAGCGGCGGTTGTGACAGCCGGGACGCGGGGCTGGCCCTCGATCAGCTTGCGCAAGGCCAGGAGGTGGGCTTCCACCAGGTCGGTCACGTGCACGTAATCCCGGATACAGGTGCCATCCGGGGTAGGGTAGTCCGTGCCGAAAATTCGCACCGGGTGATGGTCCAGGGCCGCAGCCAGGATCAGAGGGATCAGATGGGTCTCCGGCTGGTGCCGTTCTCCCGCCTGTCCCTCGGGGTCCGCACCCGCCACGTTGAAATATCGCAAAGCGGCATACCGCAGACCTCGGGCGACGGCCAGGCTCTCCAGGATGAACTCGAAGGCCAGCTTGGACCGACCGTATGGGTTGGTCGGCCGCTCTGGGTGGTCCTCCGGGATGGGCACGCGCTCCGGTTCACCGTACACCGCCGCCGTACTGGAGAATATCAAGGTACGTACGCCGGCATCCAGCAGGGTTTCCACCAAGTCGAGGCCTTGCAGGGTGTTGTTGCGAAAGTAGCGGGCCGGCTGCTCCACCGACTCCGCCACCTGAGCCAGGGCGGCGAAATGCAGGACCGCCTCGACGCCGTACTTGTCGATGACCTCCCGTACTCGCCGCCGGTCCCCCACGTCGCCGACCTCCAGCGGAACGCCAGCAAAGGCCTCTCCCTGCAACGCCTCGGCAAAACCCCGGCTCAAGTTGTCGTAGACCACCACGTCATAGCCAGCTCGCCGCAACGCCAGCACCGCGTGGCTGCCGATGTAGCCTGCTCCACCTGTCACCATGACGACCATCCGTGCCCACGTCCTTCCCCCGCAAGCCTTTCGCTCTTTCACACCGAAGCTTGGCCAACCCGGCTGTCTACGCTGAAAACTCCTGTAAAACCAAGGCCCCATCGTCTGCCCGGCAGACATACGCCTCGGGTTTACCGGACAGCGGTTGTTGTATCTGTTGACAGTAGGCGGGAATCACGGTCTCCAGGAAACGAGGCACCGCCTCCTTTTGCACCAGATTGACGGTGCAACCGCCAAATCCTGCCCCTGTCATGCGTGCCCCGTACACCCCCGGCACCGCCCGTGCCAGCTCCACCATCAAATCCAGCGCGGGTGAACTTACTTCATATAAATCCCGCAGGCTTTCGTGGGAGGCGTTGAGCAACTGCCCCACCTGTCGCCAGTCTCCCGCCGACAGGGCGTCCACGGTTTGCAAGACTCGTGCATTCTCCTCCACCACATGTTGCACCCGGCGGGCGATGGTGGGGGGCAGGTGCGGTGCGTGCGCTCGCAGCAGCTCCGCCGTGACGTCCCGCAGCTGGCGAACATTTGGATCCGCCTGTTGCAGCAGGTGAACGCCTTGCTCGCACTCTGCCCGCCGCTGGTTGAAGGCGGAGTCGACCAGCCCCCGCCGGACCGCGGTGTTGCAGATCACCACAGAGACTTGTTCTTGGGGCAGGGGTATCCAACGGTACTCCAGCGAACGGCAATCCAGCAACAAGGCCGTCTCCTGCCGGCCCAGGCGCGAGATGAACTGATCCATGATGCCACAGTTTACCCCCACGTACTGGTTCTCCGCCTGCTGGCAGAGGGCGGCCGCCCGCGGCCCCTCGACCTGCAGGTGGAACAGATGCTCCAGGAGCGTGGCCGTCGCTACCTCCAGAGCGGCCGACGAGGAGAGACCCGCACCCTGCGGGATGTTGCCGGAAAAAGCGGCCTGCACCGCTCCCACCGGGAACCCTGCTTGCCGGAAGGCCCATATGACCCCGTACACATAGCGGGCCCAGCCCGGCTGCTCCGGCGAGGGGTCACGTCGTTCCTTCTCCAGGTCGGCCAGCGCGAGCGAAGCGGATTGCTCATAGTCGACCGCGCACAGTTCAATACGACCTTCGGTGGAGGGCGAGGGTCGCCCGGCCATCACGATGTCCCGATCGATAGCGAGCGGGAAGACGAAACCGTCGTTGTAGTCGGTGTGTTCACCGATGAGATTTACCCTCCCGGGCGCCCGAACGACAGCGGGACGGGGACCGGCCGGGAAGGCCTGCCGGAACTTTTGTTCAATCCAGGTGGCCCGTTCGGCGCGTGCCTGGGAGAGAGATAAATGCGTGGGTGACATGGTTGTCTGGACGCTCCTTGTGTGGCAATGGCTCATGTCTGTGTCAGATCATCTACGCTGTGAGGGGCTAAGGCGCGCAACTCGGCCGCCTTCTCCTCCGGCAGTGTATCGTTGATGAACGTACCGGCGCCGGACTCGCAACCGGCCAGGTACTTCAACTTGTTTGCACTCCGGTGAGGCGGGTAGAACTCGATATGAAAATGGTAGCCCGGGTATGGCCGGCCGTCGGTTGGACTCTGGTGCATGATCATCATGTATGGAAGCGAGAAGCCAAAAAGGTTGTCATACTTTTGGGTGACCACCTTCAGCATCGCTGCCAGATCGTCCTTTTCTTCCTCGCTCAACTCCAGCAGACTGCCCAGGTGGCGGCGAGGCGTGATGTGCACCTCGTAGGGGTAGCGAGCCGCAAAGGGGACGGAGGCCACAAAGAAGTTGCTGGTGGCGACCAGCCGGCGGCCATCTCGGACGTCCCTGGCGAGCAGGTCGCAGAAGAGGCAATGCCCCTTCTCCTGCCAGTACTGGCCCGAACTCTCCAGTTCCAGGGCCGGACGGGGGGGAATGAAGGGAAAAGCGTAGATCTGCCCATGAGGGTGCTCCAGCGTGACCCCGATCACATCCCCCTTGTTTTCGAAAATCAACACGTAGTGTACAAAGGGCCGGCTGCCCAGCTCGCGGTAGCGGTCCGTCCAGACGCGTACGAGGCGCTTCACGCGGGACAGAGAGCTCGTGGCCAGACTGCCTTTGTGTTCGGGAGAGTATAGGACGACCTCACAGATCCCCTCCGCCGGAGCGACCGGGGTCAACTCATCGCCCTCCACCGCCGGGGGTGGTGGCACTCGTTGGAACGAGGGGAACTTGTTTTCGAAGACGACAATGTCATAATCCGGCGTGGGCACTTCGGTAGGGAATGCCCCCAGGTGCGTGGGGCACAAGGGGCAATAGTCGGCAGGCGGCTTGTAGGTCCGGTCTTGCCGGTGGGTGGCTGTGACCACCCATTCTCGCAATACCGGGTTCCAGCGCAACTCAGACATGGGGGAGCTCACCTTGTTTCCAGTAGAAGATCAGGTACCGTCCATCCTCTTTGACGATACGACGGCAGGCCAACCCGGCAGGAGGCGCTGTCACTATGGGAGGCTCAGGACCCCGTCCGGGGCCAGCCGCACTCGCACCGATTCCGGCGGCAGCAGCGGTAGCGGCAGCGACAGCATCACCGGTTGCATCTCCCCGAGCATTGGCCTCGTTCGGCTTCGCTTGTGCCATAAACCTACCCTCTTTTCGGTTTCTGCCCAGAGTTGTCTTGGCCACCTGAGAGCAATCTCCTGCTACCACCGTCCTCCTCGCAAGCCAGTTGCCTCTCAGCGAAGCCGACCGGCACAGCGCCAGGCCGCCTAGAACCTCAAGGTGTTTCCGGGGGCGGCGGCGGGTAGCAGGGAGAACCGATGGCCTTCCAGAATCATACCCTGCTTACGAGGGAACCGGTACGGAGTAGCTGTTTCGAAGTAGGAGGAATAGGGCATGGAAGTACGGGCGACGGCGCCCAACCGGATCGATTTAGCCGGTGGTACGCTGGACCTGTATCCGCTTTATCTGTTTGAAGACGGAGGGGTGACGGTCAACGTAGCCATCAACGTCGAGAGTCGGGTCACCATCCAGACGCGGAAAGATCGTGAGATCCACATTTATTCTTTGGATACTGGCGCCCAGCGCCACAGTGTGGATGCGGCCCATCTCGAGCTCGGGGGCGATCTGGATCTGGTGGCCCGGGTCCTGAAGTTTTACCATCACCAGGACCTGGGCCTCGATGTCTACACAGAGAATGCGGCACCAAAAGGGTCAGGATTGGGGGCGTCGTCCGCTCTCTTGATCGCGTTGAGCCACGCTCTCAATGTGTTGGGGGTAGACCGCCGTTCAGAACAGGAGATCATCCGGGTCGGCGCAAACCTGGAAGCGCAGACCATCCGGATTCCCACTGGCAAGCAAGATTACTATCCGGCGACCTACGGTGGGGTCAATGCCATCTGGTTCGACGTGGACCGGGAGCGGGTGGAGCGATTGATCGTCAGCGAAGAGACGATGGAAGCTCTCGAACAGCGGCTGATTCTCTCGTTCACCGGCGAACCCCACGATTCGGCCGTGACCAACTGGGGCATGCTGCGCGCATACATCGAAAACCAGGGACGGACCGTTGCCAACATGAAGCGGATCAAGCAGACCGCTCTGGCCATGCGCCAGGCGCTGCTGGACGGCGATTTCCAGGCATTGGCGGCCTTGCTGGCCGCGGAGTGGGAGAATCGGCGCGGGCTCGCGCCGGGTGTGGCCACGCCGACGACGGATCGGTTGATGGAGGCCGCCCGGCAGGCGGGGGCGTCCGCCAGCAAGCTGTGCGGTGCGGGTGGTGGCGGCTGCATGGTGAGTGTTTTGTCCGAGTCGGATCCGGAGGAACTGGCTGTGGCCCGTCAGCGAGTCGAGGAAGCTCTGACGGCGGAAGGTGCTCGTATCATGCCCTTCCAGATTGCCCGCAGCGGGGTGCTACTGGAGGTCAACGGCTATGGTCACGGGCGTATGACCGCCGGCGTTTCCAGAGTGGCCGAACCCAAGAAGGCCTCGTGATTCCTGGGGCAGCCGGGACCTTTAAATCGGCCTGGCACAGGCTACAGGCCCGAGTTGCTGCCGCTTTTCGCCATCGGTATACTGGGGTTGGGAATAGGGACGGTTACCAGTAATCCTGGCAGGGTGGAACGAGACTGGGAGGGAGAGGAACCGTCTGCCACGTTCGCGGACAAGGAGGAACGGCCGTGGAACGATACATCCGATTAGATGAGAGTGCTCTCGGTGCGGGTGTGCGGGCAGCTGAACTGGACCAGCTGACACCGCAGGTGGAGACCGCCCATCGGCTGCTACACAGCGGGGGGGGAGCAGGCGCTGAGTTCCGGGGCTGGATGGACTTACCGGTCCGGGACCAGCGGGGGGAGCTGGACCGTCTGCAGGCCGTGGCCGCCCGCTGGCGGGAGCAGGCGACCGCCCTGGTGGTGATCGGGATTGGCGGCTCGTATCTGGGAGCGCGAGCGGCCATCGAGATGTTGCTTCCGCTGTATCGCAATGAGCTCCCAGCCAGGGTGCGAGGAGGGCCGAAGATCTATTTCCTGGGAAATCACATGAACCCGGCCGTTACCGCCGAGATTCTCCAGTTAATTGAAGGCGAGGACGTCGTGGTCAACGTGATCTCGAAGTCGGGCACCACGACCGAACCCGCCCTGGCCTTCCGCCTGATCCGGGAAACGCTGGCCCGCCGGTATCCTCCGGCTGAACTCCGCCGCCGGATCGTAGCGACCACGGATGCCCGCCGGGGGGCGCTCAAGCAGCTGGCCGACGATGAAGGGTATGAGCAGTTCGTCATCCCCGACGACGTGGGCGGCCGCTACTCGGTCCTCACCCCGGTTGGTCTTTTGCCCATGGCCGTGGCCGGGATCGACGTGGAACGGGTCTTGGCGGGAGCGGCCGCGGGCCGGGACTTTTGGTCGCAGCCCCAGATGGCGACCAACGACGCCTACCGCTACGCCGCCTGGCGCAACATCCTGGCCCGGAAAGGTAAGGAGGTCGAGCTGCTGGCCAACTTCGATCCCCACCTGCACACGTTTGGCGAGTGGTGGAAGCAGCTGTTTGGCGAAAGCGAAGGCAAGGACGGCAAGGCGCTCTACCCGGCCAGTGTGGACTTCACCACGGACCTGCACTCGCTGGGGCAGTACATCCAGGAAGGCCGGCGCATCCTGATCGAAACGGTGCTGCACGTGCTGGAGGGAGAGCCTCCGGTACAGATTCCGTCCGAGCCGAGAGACCTGGATGGCCTGGAGTACCTGGCCGGCCAGTCGCTGGCCCATGTCAACGCCATGGCCTACCAGGCGACGGTAGCCGCGCATCAAGAGGGCGGCGTACCGGTGCTGCAGGTGCATCTGGCCCGGCGTTCACCCGAGGTCTTTGGGCAGCTGGTCTACTTCTTTGAGACTGCCTGCGCCATCAGCGGGTATTTGTTGGGAGTCAATCCGTTCGATCAGCCCGGTGTGGAAGCGTACAAGAAGAACATGTTCCGGCTGTTGGGGAAGCCTTGAGCATAAAAGCTTTGGAGAAGGTAACGAGACATCTGGTGCCATGTGTAAACAAAACAGCGACGGGATCCTCTGGATCCCGTCGCTGCCATATCATCTTGTTCGCCTGGGCGTCGCGGTCACCCAGGCTGGGTGGAGTTCCAGGAGGGCTGCTAGAAAACGTAGCCGACCGATAGCCCGGTCGCCCCACCGGAGCGGTAGTCGAGCCCGAGGGTCATGGCCCCCGCCTGGGTGGTGAAGTGAGTCCCCCACTCGGGGGCAGGATCCTGAGAGCGCTGGTGTACATCGAAGCGGGCCTGGCCACGCAGCCCTCCCAGTTGCAAAGCGAGGTCCAGGCCACTGTCCCAGGCCCAGGATGCCTGAGTGTCGGTGACGGCCTCGAGGCTAACTTTCACCCCAGACCACGGAGTGATCGCCGTCGAGAGGTCCAACACTCCGGTAGCTTTCGCTTCATCCGATCGCAGACCCAGCTTGGCGGTGACGCTCCCCCATTCTCCCAGCCGCAGTTGGGGACCGACTGCCAGCCCTACTTGGGGGTTTTGCCCGGCTGGCCAGCGCCAAGAGATGTTGCCGATCCAGGTGAGATTGGACAGACTGGTCCGGAACTCGGTCTCGGCCAGCGTGCCGGGTTCGGAGGTAGCCACGGCCCCTACGGGAAACAGGTCGAGGGCGGGCGACGGGGGCAGATCCCAGAAGTCCCGGGAGCGGTGGGCCACCCGAAGCGAAGCGGCCAAGTTGCCAATCACCGCGGCCGCCTGCAGGCTGCCGTCCACGGCAGGAAGGGTGGATGGTTCAGCCCAGGCGGTCTGGAGGGTCAGATGGCTGTCGAGCTGGAGAAAGCCAAAGATCAACAGCGGTTGGCGGTACCGATACTGGAGGGTGAGTCCGTCCCTGGCAGCTTCTGCTCCTGGTGCAGACCAATGGGTCCAGGACCACTCGCGCTGCAGGCGGGAATTCCCCTGACGCCATGTGAGTGTGAGCCGAGTTGCAGGCTCGTTGGATGAAGGCTCGTCACTAGCGGAAGGGGCAAGGTACACGTACGTCTCTGCAACCAGCTGCCCGCTGGAAGGTGAGGGCGAAGTGGCCGCCATGGCCACGGTGACTGGACCGCTCCCCTCAGGGGGCACAGGTACCGCACCACTCAAGGCGAGCAGCCCCAAGCAAAAGAGAAACGCTACGCGTTGTGGACGCGGACGGCCCGCTCCATGGGAATTGCTCGTGGCGCACGGTGCGCCCTCCATGGTGCAACCTGCGACGGCCTCCATGGTTGGTCTCCCTCCAGCCTCTTTTACAATTCGCCCTGTGACCAAACCCTCATTCATTTTCTGTCTCCGCCACGAGTTTCCTGCCAACATTCCCAACTTTTTCTCCCCAACGCCGTTCTTGCCACCGCACGACTCCCTCGTAAAGAACCGGAATCACGACCAGCGTGAGGAGTGTCCCCAGGGCCAGTCCCCCTGCCAGGCTGATGGCCAGGGGACTTTGTAATGAGTCATGGGAAAACGGCCCGATGATGAGGGGGATGAGACCGACGATCGTAGTCAGGGCCGTCATCAACACTGGTCGCAGGCGTGTCCGGCAACCACTCCGGACTGCATTCAGCAAGGGCACCCCCGCTTGGCGAAGCTGGTTGATCCGGTCGATCAGCACGATGGCGTTATTGACAATGATACCACCCAGGATCACCAGTCCCATCAGCGAACTGAGGCTTACAGGGGTATGGGTGATGGCCAAGGCGAGGATGGCCCCAGTTGCTCCCAGCGGTACGGCCATCAACAGCAACAGGGCTTGGCCGGCCGATTCGAACTGGACGGCCATGACGACCCACACCAGGAAAGTCGACAAAGCGAGCACCCCTTCCAGTTGGTGGAGGGTGTCGTCGATCATTTGTTGGGTTCCGACCACTTGGGCGGAGTATCCAGGCGGCAGATCCAGTTGTCGCAACGCCTCCGCCAGCCGGCGAGCTCCCTCCGCCTGGCTGGTCTGGCCCAGCTGGGCGGTGACCGCCACGGTGGGCTGGCCGTTCACGCGGTAGAACAAGGCGGGGCTGGTCGTTTCGGTGACGGTGGCCACCCGTCCCAGCGTCGCCGGACCGGTGGGCAGCAGCGAGGTCCCGGCAGACGGACGAGTGGCTCCCGACAAGAGTGAAGAGATCTCCAACTGTGCCAGGGCGGTGCGGTCGAGGGAACCCCCCTCCGCGGCTAATTTGGGGCGGATCACGACCGGCAGACTCTCCCCATCGTCCAGCGTGATCGTAAAGGCCGGCGTATCGCTCAAGGCCTGGCGGACCGCCAGGCCGACCTGGCCCGGAATCAGCGCGGCCATGGCGGCCCGGGCGGGACTCACGGTGTAACGGAGTTCAGGTAGCCCCTGGGTGGATTCCACCTGGACCGAGGGGAAACGGCCGGTGGCACGCAACGCCTGGGCCAACGCAGCCGCTCTCTCCTCGACCGTGCGGATGTCCGGACCCCGGATTTCAGCATGGAGCGAGTTGTCCGCCCAGTGCCCGACCGACCCAAAACCGCCGCCGGCGGCCACGCTGACATGGACCTCGGCAGGCACGACGCGGGTCAAAGCCTGGTTGAGCTGGGCGGCCAGCCGTGCGGCGGCGGAGTCCTGATTTCCTGGGCGCAGGGCGACGGTCAATTGAGCTTGATCGGCGCCGCCCGCCAGAATGCTGGAGACATCCGCGGTGCCCTGGGAACCGGCTTGCGTCGCAACCCATGAGACCTCCCGATGGCGGCGGATCTCTTGCTCCAGGCGAGTCACCACGGCCAACGTCCGGGTGGAACTCGAGCCAGGAGGCAGGGTGACCTGTACCGTCAAAACCGAGGAGTCGGGCATGGGTAACAGGTCTATTCCTAGCCCAGGAATCAGGAACAAGCTGGCCAGAAAGAGTACGCCGGCGCCCACCAGCGTCAGGAGTTTGTGACCCAAAGCCCAGTTCAGAAGCCGACCATACCCTTGCGTGAGACGACTTTGTTCCTCCTCCAAGGCTTCCCTAGGAAAGGAAGGGGGACTGGTGTCCCCTACGGGCAGAGCCGTAAGGGGTTCTGCTGTGGCGGCAGTTTCCAGCGAACGTAAAGTGACGGCCGACACCGCTTGCTTGGCCGGAAGGCGTGACTGTGCCAGCTCCGCCTGGAGTTGCTGCTCGATTTGTGCATTGGCCGTGCCCAACAGGCGGGAAGCGGCCGCCGGGATCAACGTCACCGTCACCAGCAGGGAGGCGAGCAGGGCCAAGGTGACGGTGAGTCCCAAAGAGCCCAAAAGCTCGCTAGACAGCCCCTGCACGAGCAGCACTGGAAAGAAGACCGCCACGGTCGTCAGGGTGGAGGCTATGATCGCACCGTTCACCTGCTCCGCTCCCAAGGTGGCAGCCTGGGGCGGCGGGTAGCCCAGGCGGTGCAGACGGGTGGTATTCTCCACGACCACGATGGCATTGTCGAGCACCATGCCCATTCCCATCGCCAGTCCGCCCAGCGTCATTACGTTGAGCGTCTGGCCAAACCAGCCCATGCCCAGCAATGTCACGGCGACCGAAAAAGGGATACTCGAGCCGATCAAGAGGACTTCGCGCCAGCGCCGTCCCAGAAAAAGGAAGAGGGACAGGACCGACAGGAGCGCTCCAATGCCACCGGCCCACGTCAACGAGCGGACAGACTGCCGTACGAGGAGGGACTGGTCTTCCACCGGGTAGACCTGGACGCCTTTCTGTTGCAGACCCAGTTGACGCAGGCGGTTTTGCACCGCGTCGACGACGGCGATGGTGTTGGCATCCGAACGCTTCGTGATCCGCAGGACGACGGCCGGTTGCCCGTTCACCCGGGTGATACCGGCCGGGGGCGAAGCGACCCGCTCAATGCGGGCCACGTCTTTGAGACGGATCAAGGTAGGGACAGTGGCCAGGAAGGGCATTAAGGGGTTGGCGGCGGGGGCCTTCACTCCCACTACCACATTGGCCAGATCGTCCAGGGAGCGCAAGCTGTAGCCGGTACGAACCTGCCAGAGCCGGTCTCCTTCCTGCAAGGGAGTCGCCGGCACATACACATTGGCTGCCTTCAGCACCTGCTGCAGCAGATCGGGGGTAAGGCCCGTCTGTCGCAACTTCTCCTGGTCATAGGTCACCCGGATCTGGGGGGTAACCGCCCCTTCCAGACTGGCCTGGGCGACACCGTCGATATGTGCCACGGCTGGCAGCACTTGAGTCTGCAAAAATTGGGAGAGCTGGGTCAGATCTTGACCGGTGAACGCCAGCATCAAGACCGGCAGCTGGGAAGGGTCTGTAGCCAGCACCAGGGGGGGTTCGGCATCCGTGGGCAAGCTGAGGGCGAGGCGGTCCACCTGGCTGCGGATGTCGGCCAGCGCGTCTTTGATCGGCGTGCCCCACTCGAACTGTAAGACCGCCACGCCGACGTTCTCCAAGCTATACGTAGAGATAGACTGCAGGTGGGCCAGGCCAGTGAGCGCCTGCTCCAACGGTTTGGTGATCTCGTTCTCTACCGATTGCGGCGACGCCCCCGGGTAAATGATGGCCACCGAGGCGGTCGGCAGGTTCATTTGAGGAAGCAAGTCCAGAGGCAAACCGGGCAGACTCACGGCACCGAGGACCAGAACGGCGAGCGTCAGGACAAACACAGAGACCGGGCGGGCGACCGCCCACTTGGCCAGCGACATCGAGTAGACTCCTTTTGCCGGCGATGGCCCTTACGGGCCGAAAAGTCGCCAAAAGCTGACGGCCCTCACGTTCTCCCTAATTGGCTGCGACCAGCTCTGCATCTTTGGGTAGGGCGACCACTTTGGCCTTCGCCAGGCCCACGTTGGTTTTAATGTTGCTGACGGCAATCGAGTACAGCAGGCGCCCCTGAGGGTCATACACCTGGATTTGACGGGCAAAGCCCGAATTGGGATCAACCCAGATCTTCTCCCACCCCAGGGAATCTACCGGTTGCCGGGGTGTTGCCCGTATGACCCGAGCCAGCTGCCCGCCGGTCAGAGACGTCGGCCCTTCGTCACTCAAGGTAAACAGCGATTGAGGGGGAAGGGAGATGACGTTGCGCAGGGTGACGGCGATGTCCACCCCGTGAGAGGCCATCACCTTTTTCAAATCCTGGACCATGACCTGGTGGGTGACGGGGAGATAGACCCGTAGCTCGTTGACATCTTGTTGGAGCACCATGATCTGCCCGGCCACGAAATCAGGCGTAAGGTAGGTGAGACGCAGGGTGTCGGGGAGAATCATCTGCAAGGAAGCGGTGAGAGTCACCTTTTCGCCGGTTTGCTGGTTGTACTGAACAATTTCCAGCGAGGCGGTCAAATCCTCCAACTTGGCCAGGTTCCGATTGGCCGTCTCGATCAACTGGGCCAGGGCGCTGCTGGCCGAACCGTTGCCGGCGGCCGGGGCGCTGGCAGAGGTGGCAGCCGCCGCGAGACTCATTGCGGCCGAGCCGGCAGCGATGAAGGCCAGGGTCAAGCCAAAAATGAAAACCAGGCCCATCCAGGTCCAACGGGGGGACGAGCCGTGTGGGGAGTGTGTAAAAGTGGGCGGGTGTGGCCGAAGCCAGGGGTGTGGACGTTGCCAGGCAGACATGGACCATGCCTCCTTGTCGGTGGAACCTGCCAGCAGGCGGGCCTTCCGCCGACCGCGTACTGAACCATAGTAAAAACCCAAAGCTGAGCTGGCCGCAACTGGCAATCTCTTACACGAGCCGCGGCCGCGATGTCATGAATATTCAAGGTGCGATGAACTCCTCCTGCTGGCAGAGAACGATTGGTAACGATACAATCGCAGCATGAGGAGGAATGGCCATGCCCAGCAAACCCCGCTGGCTGGTTCGTCCCCTGCCGGAGCCGCAGGCGTTGGCCCGCATCCATCATCTGGTCGACCGGCTGTCCTTGCGGACGGTCTGTGTCGATGCGGGTTGCCCTAACGTTGGCCTTTGCTGGGGGCAAGGAACCGCCACGTTCATGATATTGGGAGAGAACTGCACCCGGCGCTGTGGGTTCTGCAAGGTGAAGACCGGCCGCCCGGAGCCGGTCGATCCACTCGAACCGCTCCGTGTGGCGGAGGCGGTGGCCGCCTTGAACTTGCGCCATGCCGTCATTACCTCGGTAACCCGCGATGATTTACCGGACGGGGGGGCAGCGCAGTTTGCTGCCACCATCCGGGCCATTCGTGAAAGGTTGCCGGGTACCACGGTCGAGGTATTGATACCGGACTTCAAGGGCGACATTCAGGCGCTGCGGACGGTATTGGCAGCCAAGCCGGAGGTGCTGGCCCACAATGTGGAGACGGTGCCCCGCCTGCAACGCCGGGTCAGACCCCAGGCCCGCTTTGAGCGTTCCGTAGGGGTCCTCAAACAGGCCAAGGAGATTGCCCCCGCCAGTTGGACCAAGAGCGGCATGATGTTGGGGCTGGGAGAGACCCCTGAGGAGGTCAAAGAGACCTTGCGGCGGGTGCGGGAAGAGGCCCAGGTGGACTTCTTCACCATCGGCCAGTACTTGCAGCCCAGCAGGGAGCACCTGCCGGTGGAGCGGTTCGTGCCGCCGGAGGAGTTCGAGGAGTACCGGCAGTATGGGTTGTCTTTGGGCTATCGGTACGTGGCAGCGGGTCCGTTCGTCCGCAGCAGCTTTGACGCGGCCGCGGCTTTGCAGGCGGTGGGAGCAGCAGCTGTCCCGGCGAATCCTGAAGTCCCTGGGGACGGGTCGCGGGCAGCCAATGACAATGGGGCAATCTGAAGCGCAGTCAGGGTCGCCCGTTCACCCCGGCGCTGCACGCCTGCCTTGAGCAAGACTGTTTTCCCAGGAAACTGTTGCTTACGTGGTAAGGAAGAAAGCGCGAGGACTCATATGAACGGCGGCGAAGGCGAGCGGTACGGTTGCCGCGCGCCCCGCCCCCCTAACACCTCTAGTCTGAGGAGGGTTTATTATGGAGCGGCATTCCGGGCAAGCAACAAGTGGAGGGAAGCGTTCGGCTCTGGCGGTGCTCTCCGTGGTGTGCGCTGGCTTCCTGGTTGCGGCCAGCCTGACCGTTACGGCGGCCGCCAAGACGACGGTGACTTTCGCCACCTGGGGGACGGAGGCTGACTGGAAGCCCTGGGTGGACATGTTCAAGGCGGACAACCCGGACATCGATGTGAAAGTCGTAGCTACCGATTGGGCTACTTACTGGCAAAAGATCGACGTCATGCTGGCAGGCGCGATGGATGTGGACGTGGTCCGGCTGGGTGGCCAGCACCTGCCCACCTATGCTCGGCAAGGAGTCCTGGCTGACATGGGACCGTATTTCCGCCGCGACATCAAGGCCGCGGACTTCTTCCCCGGGGCGTTGGCCGGCTGTGAGTACCGGGGGGTCCTCTACGCGGTACCTGAGCATTTCTCGCCGACGACGGGGTATTTCAACGTCTCCATGTATGAGAATGCCGGTCTGGAGAGCCCGTACGACCTGTGGAAATCAGGACGCTGGACCTGGGACAACTTCGTGGCCGGGGCGAAGCGGCTGACCCAGGACGTGAACGGCGACGGTCGTCCCGACCGTTGGGGCGCTTACTTGAACTGGATGGACGACGGCGTTTGGCAGAGCCTGGTCGTATCCAATGGCGGAACGATTTATGACCCCGACTTTACCCGGTCCACGTTAGACCAGCCCAAGGCGCTGGCGGCCCTCAGCTGGCTGACCGGCTTGGCTACCCGGGAACGGGTGGAGTCACCCGATGCCGACGCGGATTGGGATGCCTGGGTCCATGGTAATGTCGGCTTCACGCACGGGGCTCCCTCCTACATGCAGGGCTGGAAGACGTTCAAGTTCACCTACGACATGGTGCCGCTGCCGATTCCGGAGGGCGGGAAGGAGACCGCCGTCAATGTGCTGAACCTCCTGGCCATTACGAAGACCTCTCGTCACCCGGAGGCGGCATGGCGGTTCGTCTCATACATTCTCAGCGCCAAGGTGCAGGACGCCCGCATCCAGAAGTGGCAGATCCTGTCCGCCCGCCGCGATACTGCCGTCAAGACGGTGACCGGCAAGTACCTGCCGGTAGCGCACCCCGAAGTGCTGGTGCGGATTGCGGAGACGTCGTTCCCCATGCAGGCGACGGTCGGGTTCATTCAAATCTCCGCCGCGGTGTCTTCCGGCCTGAACGATGTGGTGCAGGGGAAGTTGCCGATCGATGTGGCAGTCAAGGAACGGATCGTGCCCAAGGTCGATCAGTTGTTGGCCCAAGCGCGCAGCTAACCGGACAGGCTACCGGGATGGCGGTAGTGGGTGCAACGCTGGTCAGCATCTCCGCTGGGATGGAAAACGGGCCAGGGCCAGCCGGTTCGCTGGCTGACCCCGGCCTTGCCGCACCGGGAACGGGAATCCCGGTTCTTCGTGGGAACGGAGGCAACACAAGATGGAGAACATCAAGATGCTAGGTCTGGCCGCGTGGGGTGCAGGTTTTGCCGTGTTGGTCAGCACCCTGGCCGTCCTGCCCGGCTGGTCGGCACAGATCGTCCAGGCACAGGAGAGCAGCTCCCCCTACGCGGCGGTCGGGCCGGTGGACCAGGGATGGCCTGCCAACGCTCTCCTCGTCTATTCCGGCTACTACGCCAGCAGCGGACTGATGGAGCTGGGGGGCGAGGCGACGGCCGACGGGAAGTTCACCCGCGCCGATGACGGCGACTGGTTGCCCGGAGATTTCCGTCCCTATGTGACTCATCTGGATGCCAATGGTGAACCGGACGACACCTTCTTTGATACGTTTATCTTTCTGGCGATTTCGAGCGACCGGGGGCGCCAGTTTGGAGGCGAGTTTGGCCAGGACCAGGCCAGCCTGTGGCCGGATTGGCAGTGGTACATCCAACGGCTCTTCGCTCCGGGCAAGCAGCTGGCCGCCCTCGATCTGGCCTGTGCGGGAGCGGCGCGGGCTTTGCACCAGCCTGATCTGCGGGTCAACGTGTACATCATGATTCCTTATCCCAGCTACAAGGTGACCGATTTCCAACGCCCCGGCGCCGCGTCTTCTTCTTTGCTACCCGTGAACAACCGGATCGCCGCAATCCAGGCCTATGTGGACGAGGTGCTGCAACGCTGGCAAGCCTTTGCCCCTACCCACCTGCGGCTGGCCGGCTTTTACTGGATGCAGGAGCACGTCAACCCGGAGGTACCCGGTGAGGAGCAGATGGTGACGACGGCTGCCCGGTACGTTCACCAGAAGGGATACAAGCTGGGGTGGGTGCCGTGGTCCGGAGCGTATTTGGCCACGGCCTGGCAAAAATACGGCTTTGACTGGGCGGTGACGCAACCCAACCACCTGTTTCAGGACCAACCTGGTCTGCTGGCCGCGGCCGCGCAGCGGGCCCGCTCGGCGCATATGGGGGTGGAGATCGAGCTAGACGGACGGGTGCAGCAACCGGCGGGGGCCCGCAAGTTCTACGACTACCTGGACGCCGGCGTCCGCTACGGGTTCATGGGCCGCCTGATCGTGTATTACCAGGACGTTTGCATGCTGGCTCGCCTGTACTGGGCGGGTGGAGCACTCCGACAGATGTATGATGACGTCTATGCGTTCGCCAAGGGAACATATCCACAGCCGACGCCTGCAGCCGTGCGAGCCAGCGGACGGGTGGTCGACGAAAGCGGCCAGCCGGTGGCCCAGGCCCGGGTGCAGCTGGGGGAAGTAGCGGCCTGGACTGGGAAGGATGGCCGCTTTCAGTTGGGGGGCACCTACCGGGGCGAAGGGGTCCTGCTCGTTTCTGTGCCGCCGCGTATGGCCGGCAGCAGCTCTCTTGCCGCGGACGGAGGTGTAGCGGTCTATCCTATCACTCGCTCCGCACCCTCGGTGGAGGCGCTGACCCTGCGGGCACGGGACGCCCGGCTGCTGGCAGGCTTTGATACGGAAGCAGATGTGGCGGCCGCGATGGGACTCGGCCTGGACATAGCAGCGACGCATGAGGTGGCGACCGAGGGAACGGGGGCGCTCGAGCTCAGACCGGCCGGGGGATGGAATGGTCCAGCAGCCCTCTTCGTCGATCTGGCCGGGCTGGCCGGAGTGCCGGTGGACTGGTCCCAGTACGGTGCTCTCGCCGTGGATGTGTGGACGCCGCCCTTGCCGCCGGGGGAAACAGGAGCGACTGGCTCTTTGTTCATTAGTGTACGGGATGAGGACGGGGGCATGTATGGGCGTAGCTACCCCTTGCTAGCCCTGCCGTCCGGTGGCTGGCAGACGCTGGTCGTGCCCTTGGCTGAGGCGGCCAGTGGGAAGGAGCACGTGGACCTGCTGGGTTCAGGCCAGCCCGGGGGCGTCGACCTTCATCACGTAGCTCGACTTACCATTAATTGGCAACTACCAGCATCAGGAGAGGCAGATTCGGCTGCGTCCATCGATCACTTGGTGCTGGACAATCTACGACTCTACCCATAGCATCGAGATGGCGGCGGTAGCCATGGGGGCGGCGTTGGTCGGCTACTACGCCGGCAAGTTACTGGGAGTGAGTGTGGCCAGCTGAGGGAGTGGCTGGCGGGGTCGGGCTGGACAGGCCCAGGCCCGTAGCCGGATCAGCCGGCGCCGGCAGCGGCTGCGCGCGGGTAGGGTCGGCCCAGGGGTGGGCAGGGAGCGCGGCGACCGCCTGAAGGACGGAGTGCACGTCGGCGAGGTCTGGGAAGGCGAGGGTAGGGCGGCAGGCGACCAGCTGGGCGAGGGTATGGTTGCCGGTGGCCACGGCCAGCGAGTAGAAACCATTGGCCGCGGCGGCGTCGATGTCGAGGGGGGTATCTCCGATAACGATGACCCGATCGAAGAACCGGAGTGCCTCCCCCCCGGCCCGGGGGGAATCCTGATGCCAGTAATACCGGGCTGAACGGATCCAGGCGGCACGGATCAGTTCCCGCCGGTCCTCACCATCTTCGGCAAAACCGCCTACGGGGAAGAACCGGTTGAGGTCGTGCACGGCCAGTTTGGCGCGGCACCCTTCCTCCAGGTTGCCGGTGCCCAGGGCCAGCCGGAAACGAGGGTCGACTGCGGCCGCCTCCAACACGGCCGGGATACCGGGCGGCAGCGAGCCGGGATGGTCGCCCACCAGTTGCTTGAGGTGGTGCAGATAGGACTGGCGGGCGGCTGCCAAGCGGTCGGGAGTGGGCTCCAGGCCACAAGCCTCCAATATCTCGCGGAAGATTCGGGTGTCTGGCTTCCCACGCCAGTCCACGCGGTGGGCGGCGCCCGTGATGCCAAAGAGTTCAGAAAAGGTCCGGTCGATCGCGATCGTGCCAGCTCCGTTGCTTTGTACCAACGTCCCATCCAGATCGAACAACAGCAAAGCCCGCACCAGGGTACCATCCTTCCATCATACCGGCGATGCGTCTGCGCCGCGCCAGCACTGCCTCCAGTGACCCGTTCACCCGTATGCCAGTACGTCGCGGTGGGCGGCGGCCCAGTCGCATCCCATACTAGCGGGTTCCGCCCGCCAGGGCAAGCGGCCCGGCGACCAACGGCGGGGGACGGCAGATAACGGCTTGGCCGCCGGTATCGCCAGCCAGCGGAATCACTCGCGTCGCAATAGCAAGATGACCGACAGGGGGGAGGCGGGCACGGGCAAACGTAGCAGCTGACGCCGACCCGTTCCATCTTCTGCAGCGACAAGCCGGGGCGCTGACGGCGCCGTTGCCAGGCGAGCTGAGATCTCCGGGGAAGACGCCGAGGCGGAGGTCATGAGCTTGACCTCCGCTGGCCAAGGATGCCAGCGCTGGGCTGACCCCTGGGTAGAGCGGGTGCTGCCGCTCTCCTGGGTCTGCGTCAGGGTTTGTACCCACACTTCGTACTGGCCCGGGTCGACCTCGACCCATAGCTCGACGGTGTGGGCAGGGTCGGCTGCCCAGCGGGCGGCGGCTTCGCATTGTTGGGGCGAGTGGGGCGGTTCTCCCTCGTCTCCCCTCACCCAGACCGCCAGCAGTTCACCACAGGTTGCACCGGCTGGTAGGGGCGTCTCGAAGGCAGTGGGCGGCAGGGGATGCGCCAGGCGGAAGCGCTTCGCAACCACCGGTTCACCGAGGTAGGGACGCCAGCCGGCCTTCGCTGCCGGTTCAGGAGAGGATGGGGGGTCCGCAGGCGCAACCGGTGGGGGCGGGGCAGCGGAGTGGACGTGGGAGTTCGGCTGGTGCAAGGGGCGGGCAGAGGCGGTCGAGGGGCTGTCGACCCGAATGTGGACTCCCAGATCGTCCAGGAATTCTCCTTGCTGCAGGAACGGGCGCACGGCAGCTCGCAAAGCCAGCACCTGCCGGACGTAGGCCCACATGGCGGGGTCGGTACGGAAGTTGCAGAAGCGTTCATCCTCCTGGTCATAGAACCAGAAGTAATGGCCGAGGATGAACGTCCGGTGCAACTGGTCGTAGGCCAGGGCGGAGATGCCGGCAGGGCGGAAGCGCTGTCCCTGAGAGGGGTAGACCATGTCCACCCCGAGGTATTCGGGAAACGTATAGCGATAGGCCTCCGGGTAGGCATGAGCGTAGTACCAGCCGTGCACGAGCCCGGCGGTCAGATAGGGGGCGTACAGGTCCCCGCAGCCTTCGATCATGAGGAAAGGCTCCAGCCCGCGCTCGGCCAGACGCCGGTCCAGCTGGGCCAGCAGCCGTTGGGCGTCCACGTTCCACGTCAGCGGGTGGGCATGGTGGTGTTCCGGGGCATAGCAGGGGTACGGTCCGATAGCGGCAAAACAGTCGAGGTAAACCCCGGAGGCTTGCGCTTCGCCCACCAACCAGCAGACCGTGTCCACGATCTGCCGCTGGTAGCCGGCGGCGCCCCGGCAGTTGACCGTGAAATCCTTTTGAAAGAAGTGAAGTTGGACGGGTGAACCATCTGCCTGGCGGACGGCCCACGCTTGCCCCAGCGTGGGGTGGTACTGGGAGTCGGTGCCGAACAGGGCCGCGTTCGTGTAGAAGGTGACCTGGCCGCCGGCTTGCCGGATCGTGCGCACCCCGTCCACGAAGTCCATTACGGTGCCCAGCTCGAGGTCGGGGTAATACTCCGGGTACAAATGGTCGAATCCCCCGCTGCTCCAGCCAGCGACAAAAAGATGGTTGACTCCATCCGTCTGAGCCCGCTGGTACAGGGGTACGAGGTCGGCAAACGTATGGACGTGTGTGCCATCCTGCCACTTGAAATCATAGTGGGCCATCAGGCTGTCGGAATGCTCCAGCCAGGCCGGACGCGGGCGCCGGACTCCCAGGCGGGGGCGGGCGTAGCGACGATAACGGTCGGCTGACCAGTGCCAGTCCCCCAGGTGCAGGCCGACGCTAGAGGGTGGACTCTGCCAACGCTGCCCGGGGGATACGGCGAACGCCCGGACGATGGCCAGGTCAAAATCGGCCTGTTGCCAATCGGGTCCTGACCTTGTGGCTGGGTTTGTGGCTGGGGCGACGCGGTTGTGATGACCTTCGTCAGCATCTGGCACGACCACGTCTACCCGCAGCGACGTCAACAGCTGATCCGGGTCATAACTGGCGAGCGAGAGTCCCAGCGCCCTTCCGTCGGATAGCTGGACGGAGTAGTCCATCCAGGGCATGGACAGCTGCCCGCAGTAGGTCTGCTCCAGCCGGTACTGGGAGCGGCTGTCAGGTAGACGTCGGGCCTGGACTACCCCGAGGCCCGCTGGGCCTTGGAAGGGTTGGGTCAACGAGCGGACCGGG
Source organism: Limnochordaceae bacterium (assembly GCA_014896305.1). GTDB lineage: Bacteria > Bacillota > Limnochordia > Limnochordales > DUMU01 > Bu26. Next base: position 76,063 of record JADBKQ010000008.1, on the reverse strand, counting down.
TCGTCGAAACGCAGACCGGCGAAGTACGGGTAAACGAGCGTCTCGTGGGTGACCCCGACCCCCACCACTTGGGCCGGGCGAACGCGCACCCGCGGTACGAAAGGGAAGGCGACGGCAGCCACCATCGCCTTTTCGGCCTCATTCTCCACCTTCACTCGCCACAAGGTCTCCTCATCGGCTGTGGCCGGTAGACGGACGGACCAGGTAATCCGCAGTTCACCATGGTCGGCGCCGTTTGTCGCTTCACCCAGATGAACGCGGTGTTCGACCACCCATCCCTCCTGCCCGGCACCGGCCGACGAATCCTTCCGTATACCGATCAGCTCGACGCCGGGGGAGGTGGGGTCGATCACACAGTCGGGCTGTGCCAGGGTCAGCTGCCAGGGGCCGGTCCGGTGCTGGGGCGCGTCAGCCGCCAGGGTGCCAGCCCCTGCAGCTCCTGCACCGTCTTGGGCGTCATTTATGCCACCGGCCAGCTGGTACGAAGGGGGCATTTCACCCATCCCGGCCGGCCTCACCCAGCGGCCAGCGGCCAACAGTTCCCCGTGCGTCCCCAATCGAAAGTACACCCAGGGATTGCGAATCACATACCGGTTTGCCTGGTTCTTGTCCATTCAACGCCCTCCGCTTCCACGATTTGTCAAAGCTCCGCGTCGACGATGTCCCGGCTCTGTGGGTCGAGCTGCTCAACGTTGGGGATCTCATATCGATTGCCGTCCGCGTCCTTGACCAGTACCCGGCCGGGGCCGATCCAGCGAATGTTGCGGCGGCCCCGGATTTCGATGGTCCGCGTACCCCGGTCGGTCACTACCTGCCAGGTGATGATGTCGAACTCTTCTTTGGCAGTAAGGATTCGCTCGATGCGCGGCATCAGATACTCTTGTTGAAGGACTGCTTCCAGCGCCTGCCGGCTTTCGACATCCAGACGGTCCAGCTCCACCAGCCAGCCCAACTCCGTACCCTCATCGTCCATGAAGACAATGATGTCTTGGGGAGCGGTGTACGGAAACGGGCAGACGGCCCGGTCCACGTGCAGGGGCGGTTGGCCGTGGGGAATGGCCAGCAGGCGCTGCCCGCACCGCTGCAACCGGATTTGCTCCCCGCTCCAGACCGGCACGGTCGACACACCACCCGGAGCGGCAGCCGCTGAGGGTTCACGCGTGACGGTAGCGATGGCTGTGCACACCAGGACCCCTCCTTCTCCTCGGACAGGCCGGATCGGTCAGGCCCGGCTCAGTTCGGTCTGCAAATGCCAGAGGTATGCAAACTGCCCGCCGCTTTCCAGAAGCTGTTCGGGGGTGCCGCTTTCCACCAGTGTGCCGTTATCCACCACCACGATGCGGTCGGCATTGCGCAAGGTGGAGAGGCGGTGGGCGATGGCCAGGGTGGTGCGGTTGCTGATCAAGCGGGCCAACGCCTCCTGGATGAGCTTTTCGGTCTCGGTATCCACCGCCGAGGTGGCCTCGTCCAGGATGAGGATACGGGGATTCTTGAGGATCGCCCGGGCAATGGAGATTCGCTGCCTTTGCCCGCCGGACAGACCTACGCCCCGTTCGCCGATGACGCTGTCATAGCCATCGGGCAGGTCCATGATGAACTCATGGGCGTTGGCTGCCTGCGCGGCTCGGATCACGTCCAGGGGTGTCGCGTCAGGGTTTCCGTAGGCAATGTTCTCGCCGATGGTACCGTGGAAAAGGAACGGCTCCTGCAAGACGATGCCGATCTGACGCCGGAGTGTGGGCAGATCCCATTGGCGCAGAGGCACGCCGTCGATCAGGATTTCGCCCGCCGTGGGCTCGTAGAAGCGGGGAATCAGGTTCACCAGCGTCGTTTTTCCTGAACCGCTGCTGCCCACGAGCCCGACCATCTCTCCTGCGTGAATCCGAAGGTTGATGTCACGAAGCGCATACTCGTCTCCCTCATACGAGAAGGAGACATGACGAAACTCGATCTCGCCCCGCACGGTTCCGCCATACAGACGGCCGTCATGGCTGGCGGCCGGAGAGCCAGAGGAGACGGGGACTGCTGGTAGCGACCTGTTCGTTGTCGTCGCAGACGCCGGCTTCGACGGGCCGGAAGGGATGGTCGCCGTGGCGGGCACGGGCAGCAGAGCAGCATCCGTGGCTGGGGGTACAGGACGGTCCGCTGCCGCCTGGGGAGACACCCTGGCGCCGGCCTCCTCGAGCAACCGCTCGGCCGGAGTATCCAGGATCTCGAAGACCCGCTCGGCGGCGGTGGCCGCCTGCTGGAACATGGCCGACACGGAAGCGAGGGCCTGCACCGGCCCGTAGAACTGCCACATGTACCCGACGAAGACCATCAAATCCCCAAGGGTAAGGCCACCCCCACGAATGACCCCCAATCCTCCATACGACCAGATGGCGATGCTACCCAAGGACAGAAGAAAGCCCATCGACGGTCCGAACACGTTCTCCAGGCGGGCCGCCCGCAGATACTGGTGAAAGAGGTCGCTGCTCTTGGCTGCAAACCGCTCTGCCTCGTACTCTTCCCGGGTGAACGTCTTGACGACGGCAATGCCCGGGATTGTGTCGGTCAGGACCGCGTTCAGGTCGCTGTTGCGTCGCCACGCCCGCTGATACACGCGGCGTACCCGGCGGGAGAAACGGCGGGTCGCGATGGCGACAAGGGGGGCGGGTAGCAGGGTCAGGGCCGCAAGCACAGGGTCGAGGGTAAACAGAATGAGTCCGATCCCGATCAAAGTCGTCAGCCAGACCAGAATCTGCGGTACAGAGTTTACCAGGAAGTTCTGAATGTTGGGCGTGTCTCCGGTGACCCGGCTCATGATGGCGCCGGTGTGACGCCGGTCGTAGAAGGTGAGCGGCAGGCGCTGCAGGTGCTGGTAGATCTGGACCCGCAGGTCGTGAACGATGCGCTGCCCCAACCAGGCCGTGAGGTAGCCGCGAGTGCCACCGAGCGCAGACTGCACCAGGTGGATGGCCAACATGGCACCGACGACCTTAATCAGTAAGGCTACGTTACGCTGGGGGAAAACCTGGTCCACCAGTAGCTTCGTTAGATAGGTAGGAACCAACTGGAGTGCCGTGATCACCAGCAGGAGCGCCGACATCAGGAGAGCCTGCGGCCAGTAAGGGCGTACGTAGGCCAGCAGACGTCCCAGCACTTGCCGGCGGTTGATACAGTAGGGACACTGGTCCGACCAGGGCGGCAGCGGACGACCGCACTTGGGGCAGCGGTCGGGGTTGCTCGCGGGGGCTGCCGGCGCACGGTTCCGGCTGTGATGGTGTCTGGGGCCTGAGGACACGACGGCGGCAGCAGGCAGCCGTGCCTGACCTGCGGGATTCGCAACCCCGGCAGGGGGTTTGGCTGCGGCGGCGGTCCACTCGGCCGGCAGCTGATGCAACCAGGCCTCGACAGCCACGGCCCGGCTGCGGCTGAAGCGGACCACGGCGATGGTCTGGTCTGTCGTGACCGCTTCCAGATAGCCGTTGCCAAACAGGTGACGTACCTGCAGCCGGAGCAACCGGGCGAGTGGGATCTCCAGAACGATTCTATAGGCTGTAGCAGGCGCGGCCGGACGGCTGGGGCGAGGCAGCTGCAGCCCGCGCCCAGTACGGCCGTCAGAAGAAGAGGCGGCAGATTCGGGCTCAACCACCCACAAGCGGACAGGCGTACACACCACCCAGGCGGGGGCGAAGTGATCGGTGTGATCTATGTCCGAGCAGAAGGTGTACCAGGTGGGGTTGGCGCATACGCCGGCCTCTGGTCCCTGAAGTGTGAGCTGCATTGCCTGTGGGGGGCCGGATGATAACGGAGCCGAAGCAGCGTTGACCAATGGCTCATGGCTTTGCAGGAAAGTCAGCAGAGTCTCTGGGAGCGGGTCGCCCACACAGGTGGGACGACCCTTGCTTCGGGGAGGTTCGTCCCTCCGACCTAACTGGTGCTCCCCAGGAGTGCCAAGAGGACGAAGCGAGGTCATACCCACGGGCAGGGTTCCTCCTTAAAGCAGTCCGGACATTGGTTACTGGGCGTCTTCAGCGATCCCCGTCGACAGCGTACTCGATTATAGCGTCCATAGTAGCGCTGACGTACCCAATGGGGCCCCAGGCGAATCAAACGGATCGAATGCACCATACCGCGTCTTGGGGGAAGCTGTCTACCAAGAGAATGCAAAAAACCGGCAGGAAGTTTCAAGAAGGGGGAGAACTATTCCGCGGCGTAGCCCCGCTGGGGCACGAGAGAACCCAAAAGGGGGGTATCAGGATGAAGAGAGGAATCGCGGAGTGGATGTCGTTGGGGCTGGCGGTGGCACTGGTGGCGGGAGTAGGCGGGGTGGCGGCGGCTGCCAACTGGATCGCCACTCCGGCAACAGGGCCGATCGCCATTGATGGAAACGCCCAGGACTGGAACCTGGATCAGTTACCACCGGAAGCGGCCATTGTGTTGAGCCCCAGCACTAGTACTGTGGAGGGCGCCATCGCCAGCGATGACGAGGCCAGTGGGAAAGTGTACGTGAAGTACGATGACCAGGCGGTCTATGTGCTCGGCGTCATGAAGGACGACAATGTGGTGGGCGACGCGACGGGCGGCGGCATTTACCAGAACACCTGCATCGAGCTCTGGTTCAATCTGGGCGACCAGACGTTACCGGCCGAGCCGGGGGACTACGGCAACTACGGAGCCGAGGACTACCAGATCAACCTGACCCCCAAAGTGGGCGGTGAGGACAAGGCGTACTATTATGTGTTCCCCGGCAGCAAGGCGGAGTACAATGACAACGGGTCGATCGACGTAGCGGCCCAGCTGGTGCCGGGCGGATACGTCATCGAGGCCCGCATCCCCAAGGACAAGTTCCCGGGAATGGCCGGGATAACCAAGGGCGCCCGGTTTGGATTTGCAGTCTCTTTGGTCCATGTGGGGCAAAACGGAAGCTGGAATCACATGTGGGCGATTGCGAGAGAGTATGACCCGGTCGTCGTGCAGTAACGCTCGCCTGACTGAGTTGCGCAGGGGCTGACCCCCTGGGTTCCTTGAGCCCTTACATGAACCGCGATTGTGTTGAAGACGAGGGAGCGATGGGCTCCCTCGTTGCTTTATGCATCCTACCGGTGCAAAGGGGGCTACATGGCGGGCCAGCGGAGTGGTAAGCTACGGGGAGAGGAAAGGGTGGACACCTTTGCAAGAAGCAACGAGTAAGCCTAGTAACTTTATTCGGGAGATCGTCGCCGAAGACGTTCGCACAGGTGCCTTTCACCGCCGGATTCACACCCGGTTTCCTCCCGAACCCAACGGCTATTTGCACATTGGTCACGCCAAGGCGATCACCATCGACTTTGGAATTGCTGCCGAGTTTGGGGGGCTGTGCAACCTCCGTTTCGACGACACCAACCCCATCAAAGAAGATACAGAGTATGTCGACTCCATCATGGAGGATGTTCGCTGGCTGGGCTTTGACTGGGACGATCGGCTCTATTACGCCTCCGACTATTTTGAACAGCTATATCAATACGCAGTTCGTCTGATTCAACTGGGCAAGGCGTATGTTTGCGACCTCAGCCCGGATGAGGTACGGGAGTATCGGGGCACCTTGACGGAGCCCGGCCGGGAGAGCCCCTACCGGAACCGTTCTGTGGAGGAAAACCTGGATCTTTTCCAGAGGATGCGAGCGGGCGAATTTCCTGATGGGGCCCGCACCCTGAGAGCCAAGATCGACATGGCTGCGGGCAACATCAACCTGCGCGATCCGGTACTCTATCGCATTCAGCATGCCACGCATCATCGGACGGGCGATCGCTGGTGCATTTACCCCACCTACGATTTTGCTCACCCTCTGTCGGACGCGATCGAGGGGATCACTCACTCCTTGTGTTCGCTGGAGTTCGAGGATCACCGCCCGTTGTATAACTGGCTTCTAGAGACGCTTGGCTTCGTCGAGCCACCGAAACAGATCGAGTTTGCCCGGCTCGAGCTGACCTACACCTTGACCAGCAAGCGAAAACTCCGCCAGCTGGTCGAAGAGGGGTACGTCAGAGGCTGGGATGACCCCCGTATGCCGACGCTCAAAGGGTTGCGGCGACGGGGCTACACTCCTGCGGCTATCCGGGAACTATGTGAGCGGATCGGCGTGAACAAGACTAAGGGTGTCGTAGATATCGAGTACCTTGAACACCTGGTGCGCGAGGATCTCAACCGCCATGCTCCTCGCGTCATGGCTGTCCTGCGGCCACTCAAAGTGGTGCTCACCAACTACCCCGAGGGCCAGGAGGAAAGCTTCCCAGTAGAAAACAACCCAGAGGACCCGCAAGCAGGCACCCGGCTGGTGCCTTTCTCCCGTGAGATCTATGTTGAACGCGAAGATTTTGCCGAGAACCCTCCGGCCAGGTTTTTCCGTCTCGCACCGGGGCGAGAGGTACGCCTGAAAGGGGCGTACATCATCCGCTGTGACGAAGTGGTCAAAGATCCAGCCACCGGTGAGGTGACGGAATTGCGCTGTACCTGCGACCTGCAGAGCCGGGGCGGTGAGGCGCCGGATGGCCGGCGTGTTCCCGGGACGCTCCACTGGGTTTCGATCCGGCACGCCTGGCCGGCGGAGGTCCGCCTGTACGATCGCCTGTTTGCCACGGAGGATCCGGAAGCTGGTGGTGATTTCCTGGCCAACCTGAACCCCAACTCTCTCGAGGTATTGACCGGGTGTTGGGTAGAGCCCAGTCTGCGCACGGCGAAGGCGCTGGATCACTTCCAATTCCTGCGCCATGGCTACTTTTGTGTCGATCCAGATTCCACCCCGGAGAGGCTGGTGTTTAACCGGACCGTAGCGCTCCGGGACACTTGGGCCAAGATCCAGCGCAAGTCCGTGGCCGGTTGAAAGTTGAAAACGAAAGGCCGGCCTGTCGGCCGGTCGCACGGGGTTTAACTGTGCGCAAAGAATGGGCGGCGGTCCGGGTGAGGGCCGCCGCCTTCTGGGTGTCAGAGCGATTCATCTTCCACCGACTCCAGACTGGGTAAAAGCGCCTGGAAAAGCCGCTGCGCCAGTTCACCGCGGGTGAGGGTATGCTCCAGCTCTTCGGGCAGCAGGGACTTGTAGAGCTCGCCGTCCCGCAAGAGCTCGCGGGCCAGGGCCTGGCGGGCCAGCTCATCCAACCCCAGTTCGGGGAAGAGGGGGCGCGCTTTTGCCAGCCAACTGTCCAGGCAGGCCAGGGTAGCCGGTTCATCCGGATGGAAATACAACTCCTGGCCGGCCGGATCAATGTCGGGTGCGCCCGGCAGAACCCCGGTGGCGGCCAGCCGGTGCACGGCGGCAAAGGCGGGATGCCCCGGGGGTACATCGACGAACCAGAAAAGCGGTACGCCCGCACCCACCAGGACTCCCTGGAAACGACGGAGGAGACCCAGGGTGCTGCGGATCTGGGCGGGGGTCTTGTCGGTCTGCAGACAGTAGGCGGCCAAAAGGCCGGCAGTCTCGCCGATGTTCCATTCCACGGGATGCAGGCGGTAGCAGCCGTTGGTGATGTGGGTAGTGCCAATGTTCTTGGCTCCAGCCAACAAGTTGTCGCAGTCGGCCGGGATCAACGCCCCCAGAGGGATCTCGAACGGTCTGGTCGGCTCGGCCGCGGCATCCGTTTCACCGTCGGCGGCGTGGATGTCGATGGGGTAAAAGCCAATGCCGGCGGTGTCAAGATAATGCGCGGCCCTGGGCCCTGGTTGAAATTCTGCGGCAACGTCTTGCTCCACCACCGTCGTCAGAGCGACAATCCGGCGGGATTCCCGGATGTACGGGTACTGGGAGAGCCCGTCGGCGGACCCCATGATGTCCGGGCGCAAACGCAGCTCGGGATATCCCTGCCCCCCTTCGTCACGGGGGGCCTCCGTTTGCAGCCAATACAAGAACCCAAGGCTCAGCAGTTTGGCCTGGCGGTGAATGGAGGCTTGCTCGGCAGGGTTCCGGTCGATGAGATTGGCATGCCGGAAGTCGTTGCCCGGCCAGTTGATCATGGCAATGTCATGCGGGAACGTGTCGTTGGTGAAATTGGTCCGGTCGATGAGGCGACGGTAGGTCCAAAACGGCAGCGAAACATCGGCCGTCGGCTGGAACATCCCGTACGTCTTCCAGCCTTCCTTCTCCCCGTACCAGAGTCGAAACGTGTATGGTTGCCGATCCCGCAACGCTTCGTACCCCTCCGGCTTAGGGATCACGTGCCGTTCGCCCGGGCAGTACTCTACGGCAAAGGGGTAGGTGAAACTCTGCACCCATTCCGATTCGGGCCGCTCTTTGGCGTGGGGTTCGCCCGTTTGGCTGCGGGCCTCCGCTCCGGAGCGGTACGGCAAGCCGGCCAGCGGCAGCAAGTCTCCCAGCTCAGTAGCGTCGATGACAAACGTCGGCTCCACTTCGAACACGGTTGTCTCGTAGCCCGCCTGGGCAGCTTGCTGTTCATCCAAAAGCCAGGGCGGCGTGGCCGGTTGCCCGGCTGGGGGGGGTGGGCAGCCGAGGGTGGCTACCTGCGCCTGCCCCTGCCGAAGGGCTTCGGCTTGTGCGGGGGTGAGGCGCTGCTGGAAACGCACCCGCTGAATGCGCCGGCCGGACCGCTCCACGGCCAGCGGCGTCGTTCCGTAGTACACCTGAACCTGCCCCGCCTCTTGCAGGAGGGTGGCGATGGCAGCGAGGCCCGCCTGCGGTTCAAAGCAAAGACGGCTGACCCACGCGTTGCCCGGGTTCAGCTCCTCCCGGCTGGCTGCCTCGGCCGTGAGGGAGTACCGTTGCCGGTAGTGGGCGCGGATCAACTGCCGCAGCCGGTTGTAGCGGCTGGTGCCCCCAAAGGTTTCGATGTACGAGTGTTCGTCGAGCGCCGAGACGCCCTGGCTGGTCAGCTGGCCTCCCAGCCAGAACGTGGGCTCGGTCATCACCACCTGCAGCCCCTGGGCGGCGGCGGCGACGGCGGCCGCGACCGCGCCGGTTCCTCCCCCGACGATCAAGAGTGAACAGCGAACCGTCTCGCCTGCAGCAGCCGTGCTCCCTGGATACTGGCGGACTTCCAGCGTCGCCGGCGCCTCTGAGTGTGCGCCTACCCGTCCTGCGTGCATGTCTCCAATCCGCTCCTTATCTTGCTGCCTGGCCGGCTGCCCGTGTTTGGCGGCTGCCAGCACATTCGGGACAGTACAACCGCTTCATTATAACCCGGATCAACCGCGGGTGAAGCGGTGGGCAAAGATGGCCGGACAGGATGGTATACTTGGTGACACGTGGTGAACGGAGCGGGTATGGTGTTCTAGCGGCCAGGTTACGTCCGGGGTGGGATTCCTGACAATGCAGGGGAGCCCCCGGATCCGCCAGCATCAACCAAGCAAGGAGGAACGCGGCGTGGAACTGCAGTTGCTGCCTCGTAAGGTGGATCGGCGCTTGCAAGAGATCGAGCGCTACCAATACCGGGACCGAAGGGATTTATCGCCCTGGCTTTTTAAAGAAGGTTGGCTGGGTACCGGAGCGGCTGCCTGGAATCTGGATGAGTCGGGATGGGAACGACTGGAACTTGGCCAGGAGTGGGGGGGGCGGGATGTCACCGTCTGGTTTCGCCGGACGGTGACCATTCCGCCGGAGTGGTCTTCAGAAGGGGGGCGGTACGCTCTGCTTTTCCGGGCAGGGGGCGAAGCTCTGGTCTACTTCCAGGGTATCCCTCTCCAGGGCGTAGATGCCTGGCATAAAGAGGTCCTCTTGTCCGACCGGCTGCAGCCGGGGGCCACCGCCCAATTGGCGGTGGAGGCCTGGAGCGGAATGGGCGGGGAGCTTCATCGACTGGAAGAGACAGCCCTGGTCTGGATCGATGAGCCGGTGAGGCAGTTCGCCCAGGACGGCCGGGCCGTCTGGCTGATCGCGCAGGCATTGCCGCAAGACGATCCGCTGCGGGCGGCTCTGTTGCGGGCGGTGGACGCCGCCGTGGATTCCGTCGACTACCTGCACAAAGGGAGCGATCGTTTCCGCGAATCGCTCATCCACGCCTCCCAGCAGCTCCGGGCAGCTGTGGAGCGCATCCGGCAGCAGTATCCCACCCGGGGTGAACTGCACGTCATTGGTCACGCCCACATTGACACCGCCTGGCTGTGGCCGATCCGGGAGACTCACCGCAAAGCGGCCCGGACATTCTCCACCGCGCTACATCTGATGGAGCAGTACCCGGCGTACTATTTCGGCCAAAGCCAACCCCAGTTGTACGCCTGGATCAAACAGGAGCATCCCCACATCTATGAGGGGATTCGTCGGCGTGTAGCCCAGGGCCGGTGGGAGCCGCTGGGAGCGCTATGGGTGGAGAGCGACTGCAACCTGCCCAGCGGCGAGTCCCTGGTTCGCCAGGTGGTACACGGTAAGCGCTTCTTCCGCAAAGAGTTCGGCTATGACTCGCGCGTCGCCTGGTTGCCGGATGCGTTCGGGTTCAGCTGGGGTCTGCCGCAGATTCTCAAGAAAGCCGGAGTCGACTACTTCGTCACGACCAAGATCAGCTGGAACCAGTTCAACCGCTTCCCATACGATCTGTTCTGGTGGGAAGGGGCGGACGGCAGCCGCGTGCTGGCGCACTTCTACCATAACCCGGAGGGGGGCTACAACGGCCAGATTCTTCCCTCACAGCTGAAAGGGACGTGGGACCGCTTCCAGCAGAAGGACGTTTCTCCGGCCTGTCTCTTCACGTTCGGATTTGGCGATGGCGGCGGCGGTCCTACCTACGAGATGCTGGAGATGCAGGAGCGGCTGGGGCGGGCACCCGGGCTGCCTCTGCTGCACACCGGCCCGGTGCAACCATTCCTGGACCATCTGCCTCGCCCGGCGGACCTGCCGGTCTGGAACGACGAGCTCTACCTCGAGTTGCACCGGGGCACGTTTACCACCCAAGCGGCCGTCAAGCGAGGGAACCGGCTCACCGAGTTCGCCCTGCGGCGGGCGGAGATGCTCGCTTCCTGGGCCAGCCTGGTGGCGGGTGAACCCTATCCCGCTGCCGAGCTGGACGAGGCCTGGAAGACGCTGTTGCGAAACCAGTTCCACGACATCCTGCCCGGCTCCGGCATTCACGAGATCTATGAGGACGCCATCCGGGAGCTAACAGAGGCCAGGCAGGTCGCGGCCCGGGTGATCCGGCAGGCGACGCAGGCACTGACCCGGAGCCTGGTGGCGGCCGCACCCGCGCCAGCTTCGACCCCGGCGCCCCCCGACGGTGGCACAACGCTGGCGGACCGGCTACCCGCCTTTGTCGTATGGAACGACCTATCGTGGGACCGCCAGGACCTGGTTCGTTATCCGGTCGCTCGGGAAGAACTGGAGTCCTGGCAGCGGGACGGCCGGCGGCTGTGGGTGATCAATCCTGCCGGTGAACGGCTGGCCTGCCAGGTGGTGGACGAAGGCGACACGGATGATCAGGTGGCCCTTCTCTTCCCCGCACGAGGAGTGCCGTCTTGCGGGTATGGGCTCTTCCAGCTGGAGGCCGCCTGTGAGCCGGCTGGCGGGGTCAGCGTCCCAGCCACCGAGGAGCTGGTGGCAGAGCGGCGGGACAGCGGCTGGGAGATCCGTACGCCGTTCTACGAGATCAGTCTGGATCGCGTCGGGGCCATTCGGCGGCTTTTCGATCGGCAGGCCGGGCGGGAGGTCCTGCTGCCGGGCCGGCGGGGCAACGTCCTGCAGGCGTTTGAAGACAAGCCAAACATGTGGGATGCGTGGGACATCGACCTCTTCTACCAAAAGAAGGGTTGGGAGGTCCAGGAGAACGCCAGCGTCGAGCTGGTGGAGAGTGGGCCGCTCCGGCTGACCCTGCGCATTAGCCGCGAGTTCGAGCACTCCCGGGTGGTGCAGCAGATGCGGTTGTACCGGGATTTGCGGCGCATCGACTTCGATACGGAGATCGATTGGCACGAGCGGGAAGTGCTGCTGAAAGTGGCCTTCCCGGTCGCCGTACGCGCGCGGCAGGCCACCTACGAGATCGCCTATGGGCACATCGAACGGCCCACGTATGCCAATACCAGCTGGGAGCGGGCCCGCTTCGAGGTGGTCGGCCACAAGTGGGTAGATCTGTCTGAAGACGGTTACGGAGTCAGCCTGCTCAATGACGGGAAGTATGGCCACGACATCCACGATTCGACCATTCGGTTGACCTTGCTCAAATCGCCGGTGTCGCCGGATCCGCGGGCGGATGAGGGGCGGCAGCACTTCACCTACAGCCTGCTGCCCCATAGTGGTGATTGGCGGCAAGCGCAAACGGTGGCCCGGGCGTACGAGCTCAACGCGCCGGCGTATGTGGAACGTTTCGATGGGTTCACCGGCGTTGAGAGCCAACCCTCCGATCCGGCCCAGCGGCAGGCTGGCCCGGCACGACAGCACTCCTTCCTGGTCGTGACGGCGCCCAATGTCGTGACCGAGGTGTGGAAGGCGCCGGACGAACTGGCGGATCGGGTTCAGACAGGTGCACGGATAGCCGGCCAGGCTGCGAGCGGCCAGGGGACGGAATGGATCATCCGGTTGTACGAGGCCTTCGGGCGACGGGGGCCCGTGCAGCTACAGTTCGACCGGCAGGTAGAGGCAGCCCAGTTGGTCAACCTGATGGAGGAGCCTCAATGGGTGGAACCGGCGGGGGCTCCCTCGGTCTGTGGCCGGACGGTAACGGTTCAGCTGCAACCGGGGGAGATTCTGACGCTGCGGGTTCGTTTCGGCGACGTCGCCTAGCGCCGCCGGCTGGGCAATGGGTCAGGAACGCTTCTTGAGTTTGAAGTGGCGGGGTGGGTGTTCATCCCGCCGCCTTATTTTGCGAGCAGATTGCCGCCAGGGCTGCCCCTCCAGCAGGAAAAGCTCGATGAGTCTCGAACTACCTGTGATTATTGGGGTCGAAGCAGGAAGGAGGGAGAGGCAATGCGGGTAGGGATCGTGGGGTTGGCCCTCTCTCATCCCTATATTTTCGCCGAACTGGCCACACGGGAAGGTCACAGTGTCGCAGCCATCTGGGATAGTACCCCCGGGAAGGCGTCAGAGTTGGTCCAGAGGCTATCGCAGAGCGGGGCGAAAGACCAGCGGGCGGGGGTGACCGTTCCGGTCGCCGTGGATGACCCGGCGGAGATGTTGCCGTCCGGGAAAGTGCCTGTCGAGGCGGTATTCGTCTGCACGCCCAGCGGGGAGCACGCCCGGTATGCGCTGCCGTTTCTGAAGGCGGGGATGCCCACATTTGTGGACAAGGCGTTGGCGACTACCCCGGAAGATGCCCGGCAGTTGCTGCGAGCGGGCAGGGAGCCGGGGCGCCTGCTCATGTCCACGTCAGTCATTCGCTATGCTCCGGCTCACCAGGCTTTGATCCGGCAGGTCAAGCAGGGAGTGTTGGGGCCGACGCCGTGGGCCGAAGGTTTGGTCGCCCATGACATCCAGGGCTACTTGGACGGCCCATCGACCTGGCAAGACAGTGTTACCCAGGGAGGGGGCTCCATCATCAATATGGGCATCCACGCTGTAGAACCCCTCGTAGCGGCCTGGGGAAGCGACGTGGAGTCCGTGTATTGCGAGGCGGCCAAGACGGTCTATCCGGCCAGCCAGTCTGAGGATACCGCGGCCATGGTGGTTCGTTACCGGGATGGCCGGTTGGCCAGCATCCAGGTCTTGTGCGGCAGCAGCCAGCACGGATATGAGCTGCGGGTGCAAGGGCAGAAGGGGACGTTACAGGCACGAGCTCCCAGCGGGCTCCTACAATCGTTGGTTGGCGCCGGAATGGGGAATGGAGACCCCAACGAGGAATATGGATATACCGCCACGGTACGGACTTTCCTGCAAGCGGTGGTCAGCGGTCAAGCTCCCATCCCGCTGGCGGAGACGGCGACCGTGATCGGTATCTTGCTTGCCGCCCGGAAGTCGGCAGCCACGGGGCGGGCCGTTCACCTGGAGGAGTTGGCCCTGACAGATTAGACGATGGTTGCCCAGGTTGGTTGCAAGCGAGGGGCGGAGTGGGGCTTTGGGCTTGGAAGGGGTTCCCCTGGGTACCCGAATGGGCGGTTACATGAGGGGTGAACTGGGGTTGGGGCACAGGCCAGAAACTGTTATTGGGACTCCCCCTACTCTAGCAGGGGATATGGTGGTTTGGGAGAAAAGAACGAGATGTAGCACCAGAAGGCGGGTGACCAGCGGGACTGGTTAGCCCACGCGTAGAGTCGGTAGCTTCGTGGGTTGCGGTAACGTCAGGTCCGTTTCCAGCGGAGTGGGGAGGTAACCCCGGTGGACCCTGCTGGCGGCCAGGGGGAAGAGGAATCTCCTTCGGCACGTCGAATCGGGGGATGGAATGGGTCTGGGCCATTTCGGTGATACGTCCAGCGTACGAATCGCGGGGGGGAAAGGTATGCGAGGGATGTGGCAGCACGTTGCCGGTAGTGGCGGCGTTCCCGGAGAGAATCGGCAGTCGGAGCGCCGGCGCCGGTGGACGTGGGCGGCGGTCGTGTTGGGGGCGGTCGCTGCCGTAGGAATTGGTCTATGGCAGGTACGAGCGCAAGACGGGGGGCAGGAGGCAGCTGCAGGAGCGGGCACGACCGAAACAGTGAGTGCGGCTGCGGCCAGCCCGAGCACCGGCACGACCGACACGACCACTGCGGCGGTGGCCAGCCCGGGCACGAGCACGACTGACACGGCTACTGCGGCTGCGGCGGCCAGCCCGAGCACGGCTAGCCAGGGGTACACCCAGGCGGATCTGCTCACGAACGTTTCGGTGGGAAACACGTATGCGGAGGTCAAAGCCGCCTGGGACAAGGCAGGAGCGCAACCGACGCAGGGTGTCAACGTCGTGATTCCGGGTGCTCGTTTTACGGCCATGAGTCCCAATACGGCCCACGTGGCCAGCGGGGTCGGGGGACGTCCGGGCAACGTACTGTATTGGGATAAAGAAGAGGGCTGGGTAGAGTGGCAGTTCTCGGTACCTGCCACTGGGTATTACGAGATCACTTTGGACTATTACATGCCGCCTGGAAAGGGCAACCCGGCCGAACGTCAGCTGCAAATCGACGGACAGTTTCCTTTCCGTGAGGCACAGCAGCTGGTCTTTCGCCGCGTCTGGGCAGATGCCAGCCGCCCGTTGACGGATAGCCGCGGCAACAACCTTCGCCCCCGCCAGGTCGAGATCTTTCGCTGGCAGACGGAGCCGTTGCGGGACAGCCGGGGGTTGGTCGACCGCCCCCTGCGTTTCTATTTGACGGCCGGCTCTCATCGGCTGCGTTTCATTGCTGTACGTGAGCCGATGGTGATCGGTGACATTCGTGTGCATTCACCGGTTGTGTATCCGACATACCAGCAGTATCTGGCTGAGGCCAAAGCCGCCGGGTTTGCCCCTGCGACCGCCCTAGCGAAGGTACAAGCCGAGGATGCGGCCTATAAGTCGCAGCCGGTGATCCGCCGGGAGTACACATCGGATCCATCGGAAGAGCCAAAAGCCGGCAGCAAGATCATCTTGAACGCCTTTGGCTCGTGGAACTGGCGGCGAGCCAACGATTGGGCGGAATGGGTCATCGATGTACCTGCGGACGGTCTGTACGAACTGGACGCCAAGGTCTGGCAGGGCTGGCAGGACGGTCTACCGGTCTTTCGACGCTTGTACATCGACGGGAAGATTCCGTTTGACGAGGCCCAGACTTTGTACGTTCCCTACAACCGCCGCCAGTACCTCTGGCGAGTGGGGGATCAACAGGGTAAGCCGTATTTGTTTGCTCTTACGAAGGGTCGTCATGTCATCCGACTGGCGGTCACGGTAGGGCCGCTGGCGGAGACAGTGGCCACCATCGAGCGGGTCAACCTCGGGTTGACGCGGATGAACCAGGAGATCGTGATGGTGACCGGGCCGGATCCCGACCCGAACTTTGAATATCACATTGAAAAGACGATTCCTGACCTGATCCCGAGGCTGCGCAACATGGCCTCACAGCTCGAGGCGCAGGTAGCCCAGATGACGCGGGCGGTCGGACGGCGTCCCGCCGCGGCCAACACTCTGGCCATGGACGTCAAGTGGCTGCGGGACATGGCCGACCATCCGGAAATCATAACCACACCGGACAAGGTGAAGTCGTTCGGTGACAACCAGGCCGGCCTGAGTGCCTGGGCCAACAGCATGCAGGACCAGCCGCTCGAGATGGACTGGCTGGCCGTAGCCCCGCCGGGGCACGACTTTGGCAAAGTCACCCCCACGGTCTTGGACCAGGCGACGAACACGGTCAGCGGTTTGATTGACTCCTTTGGCAAGAACTATGGCCAAGTCGGTGACGTCTACGACCCGTCGCAAGCCCTCAACGTGTGGACTGGCCGGGGTCGGGAATGGGCGGACATCCTCAAGCAGATGATCGAGGACGACTTTACTCCGAAGACGGGCATTCCGGTGAACTTGACCATCCTACCTCCTGGCAACCTGGGGTTGGGCGGCACCAACATGATTCTGTTGGCGGCCGTCTCCGGGCAGACACCCGATGTCGCCCTCGATGTAGCGCAGAACCTGCCCTTTGAGTTCGCTCTGCGAGGCGCGGTAGTGCCCCTCGACCAGTTCCCGGACTTCAAGACGGTGATCCAGCGCTTCCGCCCGGGCGCGATGATCCCGTACTACTGGCGTGGGCACTATTATGGGCTCCCGCAGACGCAGAACTTCCAGATGCTCTTTTACCGGGCGGACATTCTGCAATTGTTGGGGCTGAAAGTCCCGGACACCTGGTCTGACGTGTATCAAATCCTCCCCGACCTGCAGGCGAACGGACTGGACTTCTACTACTTCTCGCCGGTCCTCGGAGACACGTCGGGGTACACCGCCTTCTTGTACCAGTTGGGTGGCGACTACTACACTCCGGACGGTCTCCGTTCGGCGCTGGATACGCCGCAGGCCCAACAAGCCTTCGAAGAGTGGACCCGGTTGTATACCAACTACAAGGTGCCGGTGCAAGCCGACTTCTATAACCGGATGCGGACGGGCCTGATGCCATTGGGTGTGGCGGACTTCGCTACGTACGTCAACCTGACGGGGGCCGCGCCAGAGCTGACCGGCCTGTGGGGAATGGCACCGTTGCCTGGACACGTACGCAACGGGCAGGTCGATCGCACGATGGCACCGGGCGGTGATGCAGTGACGATCTTCAAGACGGTCAAAAACAAGGAGGCAGCGTGGGAGTTCATAAAGTGGTGGACGAGCGACGAGGTGCAAACCCGATTTGGCAATGAAGTGGAAGGGAAGCTGGGTGTGCTGGCCCGCTGGAACAGTGCGAACGTCAAGGCCTTCGAGCGTCTCCCCTTCTCGCCGCGGGAGGTCCGGGTCGTCCTGGAGCAATGGCGCTGGTTGAAAGAGGTACCGCAGGTTCCCGGCGGCTACCTGACCGGCCGCGATCTCTACAATGCGTGGAACCGCACCGTGATCGACGGCAAGCTGCCCAGGGAGTCGTTGGAGCTGGCCGTGCGGGTCATCAACCAGGAGCTGCGCGTCAAGCAAACGGAGTTCGGCATTACGCCGGAGAATGCCGGGCGCCTCTACTTGGGAGGGGAGTGACGAACGATGGCGACAGCAGGGCAAGTGATTCAGGCAGGGGCTGGCGTGCAGCCAGCCCCCGGGCGATTGGCCCAGTGGTGGGCCGCCGTGCGGGCAGGGAAGACTGGCTATCTCTTCCTGGCACCCTTCGCCATAGTGTTCTTTCTGTTTACGGTTCTGCCGGTGTTGACCGCCCTGGGGCTGAGCTTTACGTACTACAACATGCTCCAGCCGCCGCACTGGATTGGGCTGGTAAACTATAGAAACCTGTTCCTTGAAGACAACACGTTCCTCATCGGCGTGAAGAACACGTTCTTCTTCGCGGTGATCGCCGGGCCAGCGACCTTTGCCGCTTCGTTCCTTCTCGCCTGGTTGATCAACATGCAGCGGGCCCGCAAAGCGCTCACGTTGATCTACTATGCACCGTCGCTGACGAGTGCGGTGGCCATGTCGCTGATCTTTTCATACTTCCTGTCGGGCGACCGCTACGGCTTGCTCAACGACTTGCTGATGCGGCTGGGCGTCATCAATGAGCCGTACCAGTTCTTGAAGAACGTGAAGTCGATCATGCCCAGCATCATCCTGGTCCAACTATGGATGGGCCTTGGCAACGGCTTCCTGGTGAACCTGGCAGGGCTGAACGCAGTCGACCGGAACCTGTACGAGGCGGCCGCCATGGACGGCATACGGACCAAGCTGCAGGAGATGTGGTACATCACGCTGCCGATGATGAAGCCGCAGCTCTTGTTCAACGCGGTGAACGCCATTGTCACCTCGTTCAACGTGTTCTGGATCTCGGCCGCTCTGGTTGGCTTCCCCAGCCCACAGTACGCCGGTCATACGATCGTGGGCGTCTTGTATGACCATGCCTTCATCCGCTTCGAGTTAGGATATGCTTCGGCGGTGGCTGTGGTGCTGTTCCTGTTTACTTTGGGGCTCAACCGGATCGTGTTCCGGCTGCTCTCCACCAAGGGTGACTACTGATGGTGGTGGGGCACGAAAGCTGGAGTATTGAGGAGGGCAGTGAGGAACAATGAGTGCATCTGTCTATGCAGATTATCGGGTGCAGCCCCGGAAAAGGTCGCCCTTCGGCAGCATGGTGCTAATGCTCTTCCTGTTGGTCGTGGCGGTCTTCATGCTGGTGCCGATGGTTTACATGGTCGTCAATGCGTTCAAGCCCATCGACGAACTGCTGTTGTTCCCACCGCGGTTTTACGTGATGCGGCCGACGCTGCAGAACTTCACGGATCTGGTGCTGGCCGCCTCGGCCACGGTGGTGCCGTTTAGCCGGTACATCTTCAACAGCACGTACATCACCGTGATGGTGGTGGGCGTGACCATCCTGATCGGGAGTATGGCGGGGTACGCACTTTCGAACAAGCACAAATTTCCGGGGCAGGGCGCGTTCTTTACCGTCGTGGTCTCGGCCATGATGTTCGCCCCGGAGGTGACGACCATCCCCCGGTACTTGATCGTCAACGGGCTGCACATGATCGACACATACTGGGCTCTGATCATTCCGCCTCTGGCTGCGCCGTATGCCGTCTTCCTCATGAAGCAATTCATCGACGGGATTCCCACGGAGCTGCTGGAGGCGGCGAGGATCGACGGTGCCAATCAGTGGACTCTCTTCTGGAAGATCATCATGCCAGGAGCGCAATCGGCTTGGGCGACCCTGGCGATCACCTCGTTTATCGGTACCTGGAACGACGCTTTCGGACCGCTGGTGTTCACTCGGCGAGAAGTGATGCGGACGTTGCCCCTGGCCATCTTCACGATCGGTGGTGGTGTGGCTCGGCTGGGAGCGTTGTCGGCGGCCCTGTTGTTGATGACTGCGCCACCGATCATCATCTATACCCTGTTGCAGGCTCGGGTTCTGGAAAGCATGACCTACTCCGGCATCAAGTCTTAAACAGAGGAGGGATACGAGCATGCGAATCGCCGGATGGAAGCAAAGGGCCGCGATGGGTCTGGGGGCGGGGCTCGTCCTCCTCAGCCTGGGGGTGGGCATGGCACCTCGGACCGAGGCGGCAGCGGAGTATCTTTCGTACACTCTCAACTGGCGGCACCGGAAGGTGGCCGCTCCCCTGGGGTATGTGGTGGAGCGGGTGCTCAACGGTGTAGGCCAGCTGGACCAGCCCATGTCGCAGCCTCAAGATTTGTTCCTCGACAAGAATGAAAACCTGTGGATCGCGGACACCGATGGGAACCGGATCATTGAGATGACACGGGACGGTCAGGTGTTGCGGACCATCAAAGACGACGGGGATCCGACCCAGCCGACCCCACTCTTCGGGCCGCAGGGCGTTTTCGTCGCTCCGAACGGCGAGATCTTCATTGCCGACACGGGGAATAAACGAATCGTCCATCTGGATCCGAATGGGAAGCTGCTCCAGATCATCGGCGCACCCAAATCGCTCCTGCTGGGCGCGGACTTCAACTTCCAGCCTAGCAAGCTGGTGGTCGATAGCAACCGGATGATCTACATCGTCAACGGTGGAGACTATCGGGGCCTGCTGCAGCTGGACGAGCGTGGCCGCTTCCGTTCGTTCTTT
The DNA here is from genome assembly GCA_014896305.1 of Limnochordaceae bacterium. Lineage (GTDB taxonomy): Bacteria > Bacillota > Limnochordia > Limnochordales > DUMU01 > Bu26. The sequence continues at coordinate 56,043 of JADBKQ010000008.1, read as the reverse complement.
GGTGCGAACAAGGTGGGCTTCAGCTGGACGCGGGTTCTGACCCGGGTAGTGGCCACGGAGCAACAGCGGGAGCAGTTGACTCGTGTGTTGCCGCCGCCGCCGTCCAACATCACGCTGGATCCGGCAGGGTTTTTCTACGTACCCAGCCAGTTTGCGGAAACCTCGCAGATCAAAAAGCTAAACTCGGTCGGGAAGAACTCATTTCCTGCCCAGTTCTACGGAGAGCGTGAGGTCGACGGTTTCACCCTGGTCCGCCCGAAGTTTATAGACGTAGCGGTTGACAAAAACAATATCGTGAGTGCTCTGGATTCGGCCACTGGACGCGTGTACCAGTATGACCAGGACGGAAACCCACTCCTGGTTTTCGGAGGTACTGGAGACCAGCGGGGGACGTTCCGGTTTGCCAGCAGTCTGGTGGTGGACAGCCGTGGCTGGTTGTACGTGTTGGACAGCCAGCGAAACGACATTCAAGTCTTCCGCCCCACGGAGTTTGCACAGCTCGTTCACCAGGCGAGTGAACTCTACTACAACGGCGATTACGAGCGGGCCGCGGTGTACTGGCAGCGGGTGCTCGATGCCGACACGAACTACGAGTTGGGCCACAAGGGCCTGGCGCGCAACTACTACCGGGAACAGCAGTATCGCCGGGCGATGGAGGAGTACCGGTTGGCGCACGACAAAGCGGGATACTCCATGGCCTTCGGGGAGCTGCGGAAGGAGTGGCTGCGGGCCCACTTCGGCTTGGCCATCGTCCTGGTAGTGGGGGCGCTGGTGCTCGCCATCGTGGTGGGCGTGCTGGTCAATCTCTATGTCAAGGCCGGGAGCCGGCCTGGGCAGATCGTGGGGGAGGCGTAGTATGAACACCTTTCGACTGATGATGGTTACCCTCTTTCACCCCAGCGATGGCTTCTATGAGGTGAAAGAGCATAACCACGTCCTGAGTGGTCTGTGGTTGATGGTGGCTCTGTTGGTCATCCGGTTTGCCAACATCTTCGCCACCGCCTACCACTTCCGTTCCGTCGATCCGGAGCAGGGGAACCTCCTCTTCGAAGTGGCTCGTATCCTGCTGCCCTGGCTTACCTTCGTACTGGCCCAGTACGCCATTACGACGATTTCCGAAGGCGAAGGGTTTATCGCGCAGGTCTTCGCGGGGACGTTTTTGGCCTTGACTCCGTACATTGTGTTTTCGTTGCCGCTGGCCGCTTCCACCAACCTGCTGAGTCTGGCGGAGGCCGGCGTGGTCCGGTGGGCGCAGATGATCATATATGGGTGGTCGGCCGTGCTGCTCATCTCGATGACACAGACCATCCACAACTATGACTTCGGGCGAGCATTGACGATCCTGGGGCTGACCGTTTTGTCGATGCTGATGGTCTGGGCGGTCATTATGCTGATCTATGCCCTATCGGATCAGGTAGTCCGGTTTGTGAACGAAGTGATCGTGGAGCTTTCGGTGCGTTAAGGGGGGAGCGGCATGCGACGGATTCCGGGCAAGCAGTGGGGCTTGTGGGTCGCAGGGGCGGCATTGCTCGCTGTGATCGGCACAGGCGTGGTTTGGGCACAAGACGGCGGCGGCCTGTTCGGCAACTTCGACTGGGGCAGCCTGGGCTTTGGGGATCTGTTCAAGAGCCTCGAGTCGGGTACCGGGACGGAGTCGACACAGACCCAGGCTGCTCCGGAGGCGCCTTTGACGCCGGAGGAGAAGAAGGCAGTGGACAAAGGCCTGACCCGGGATTACCGGGTCAAGGCGGAAAACAGCACCCTCGTTCTGTGGTTCGATCCCAAGACCTCTAACCTGGCCGTGGAGGACAAGCGGAACGGGAACATGTGGCGGAGCGCCCCGGACCTGACGGGGAAGAACCTGGAGATCTCCGGGCTGTGGCAAGATCACCTGCAGTCTCCGTTCGTCTTCAACTACACGCAGGATTTTGAGCGTTCGAAGCCGAGCGACACCAAGCGGGCCATGCCGGAGATGACCATGACGGATACGACGGGGCCCGACGGGAAAGTGGATGGAGTCAAAGTCCACTACAAGTTCACGGACCCAGGTAATGGCCAGGGTATCGAACTGACTGTCATCTATCGGATCCAGGGCGATGAACTGGTGGTGACTGTGCCCTACCAGGACATCAAGGACGGACTACCTCCGAAGGGGCAGCCGAAGGAGTCAGGTAACTACCTGGAGTCCATCGAGATGCTGCCCTTCCTGGGAGCGGCGTCGAACGGGGACGACGGGTACGCGTTTTATCCGGATGGGTCGGGTGCTATCACCTACTTCAACCGCCCGCACCAGCCGGAATTCACCACCAACTACTCGGAGTTCGTGTACGGTCCTGACGACTTCCCGTGGCGGATTCAGACTGCGCAGACAGCCATGTTGCCCGTCTTTGGCATGGTCCAGGGGAAGGGAGCGTTCCTCGGCATCATCCGCGAGGGCGAAGCGAGTGCGAAGATCAACTTCTCCCCCAGCGGGTACAACAACGTACCGCTGTATCGCAACGGGGCTGAGCTAGTCTACCGCCGTGAGTACCAGGTCTTCTTGCGACGGGGGACTCCAGTTCAGAAGATCGCGGAGAATCGGATTCCGGGCGACCGGGAAATCCGCTACATCTTCCTGGACAAGAAGGACGCATCGTACTCTGGCATGGCCATGCGGTACCGCCGTTACCTCATGGAGGAGGGCGGAGTTAAGCCGATCCAGTTGACGACCTTCCCACTAAACCTGCGCCTCTTCATGGGCATCCAGCGACCCATGCTGATCTTCCAGCAGTTTGTGCCCATGACCACCTTCAAAGAGGCGGAACAGATCGTCGAGGATCTGCGGCAGCGGGGAGTGGCGGGCATCGACTTGACCCTGGTGGGCTGGAACCGCGGCGGCTGGTATGCGAACTGGCCCCGGCGCTTCCCCATTCCCAGCCAGTTGGGTGGGGCCTCCGGTCTCAAAGCGCTGGCAGCGAAGATGAAGGAGTTGGGAGTGCCGCTTTACCTCGAGGACAACTATGTGGAAGCGTGGCGGACGGCCGGCGGTTTCTCGGCACGCCTGGACGTCGTGCGGGCGGCAAACAAGCTGCCGGTGTATGATCCGCGCAACAACGATCATCTCCTTCTGAGCCCCAAGGTGGCGCTGCGGATGGCGCAGAGGGATATCCCCAAGCTGGCGGAGCTGGGGGTAAGCGGTGAGGAGCTGTTGCGGGTGGGCGAGCTGATGTTCCCTGACTACAACTCCCGCAGTCTCCTCGAACGCGACGGCACCGCGGATACCTGGATGCAGATTGCCCAGCTGTCGCGCGAGAAGCTGGGAAGGGCGGCGGCTCATGGCGCCAATGCATATCTGTTCGGGTACGTGGACGCCTTGCGGGACGTCCCCATGCGCGACAGTGGGTATGTCTTTAGCGACGAGTCCGTGCCCTTCCTGCAGATGGTGTTGCACGGGTTGATTCCTTACAGTGGGGAGACGGCTAACTTGCGGTATGACGCGCGGCGGCAGTTCCTGCGAGAGATCGAGTACGGCGCGATCCCCTCGTTTGAACTGACGTGGCAGTCTTCCACCCTGCTGGCAGAGACGGAGTATAACCGGTTGTTCACGTCAGAGTATCGGCTGTGGGCGGATCGGGTGACGAAGGAGTATAAAGAGGTGGCGCAGGTGCTCGGGCCCGTCATGAACGAGGCCATGATCCAGCACCAGCAGCTGGCCGATCAGGTGTACAAGGTGACCTATGAGGACGGCACCAGCATCATCGTCAACTACCGGGAGACGCCGTATGATGAGGGTGGCGTGCACGTGGATGCCTTGGGCTACACCGTATTGCGGGGAGGTGTCAACGGATGAGCGCCACGACTGCGCCGCGGGTGCGGCGGATGAGGCTGTCTCTCAGCAAGCAGCAGGCGTTGACGGGGTATGCCTTCATTCTGCCGTGGTTCATCGGCTTCCTGATCTTCCTGGCCTACCCGTTGTTCCAATCGCTCTGGCTCTCCTTTAACAACATGGAGAACCTGGTGAACTTCCAGTTGAAGTACATCGGGGCGGCCAACTACATCGAGGCGTTTCTCATCGACGCCCAGTTCGTACCCATGTTGATCACGGTGATCCGCAACCAGATCATCGACATTCCGTTGATCTTGATGTTCTCGCTCTTCACGGCGATTGTGGTCAACCAGAAGTTGCCGGGGCAGGGCTTCTTCCGGGCGATCTTCTTCTTGCCCGTGGTGATCGGCTCCGGCCTGGTGGTACAACAGCTGTTTGGGCAGTTCAATGCGGATCCGAACCAGAGCGGGCCGTTGGTGAGAGGGATCGATGTACCCACCATGGTGCTGGTCTTGGGTCCGGAGGCCGCGCAAGCGATCTTCGACTTGATGAACCGGTTGAGCTTGGTGCTGTGGCGAACCGGTGTGCAAATCCTGCTCTTCATCGCCGGCCTGCAAGGAATCTCTAGCACGCTGTACGAGGCAGCCCGGGTGGACGGGGCGACGGAGTGGGAGAAGTTCTGGAAGATCACGTTGCCCATGATCTCGCCGATCATCTTGCTGAATGCGATCTACACCATCGTGGACTCGTTCACGGACGTGTTTAACCCCATCCTGAATTACATCCGTGGGCTGGCCTTTGCAGGGCAGTTCCGCATGGGGTATGCGGCCGCTCTAGGGTGGGTCTACTTCGTGGTGGTCTTCCTCCTGATGCTTGTTGTCTTCTGGATCGGGCAGCGCCATACGTTCTATGCGGGTGAACGGTAAGGGGGGAGTACAGTGGCACAGATAGCGGAAGAGCTTCGAATCAAAGGACGCCGCGAGGGAATGCGCCTGGCCTGGAAAGGGCGGGCCAGTAGCTGGGCGACGAAGGCGTTTATCTACTTGCTGCTGATCGACATCAGCTTCGTCTTCCTCTTTCCGGTCATCTACCTGATCACGACGTCGATGAAGTCGGTGACGGACGTCATCGATCCGACGGTGTACTGGATCCCGACGAAGATCGAGTGGAACAACTTCACGCTTTCGTGGAAGGCGCTCCACTTCTTCGACTGGAACGGGTGGCACGCCTGGCCTAACTCCGCCGCTTTGCGCAGTGCAGAGATTGCGGTGGCGGCTGCCATCGGGCAGGTGATCTCGGCGTCGCTGGTAGGGTATGGGTTTGCCCGCATGAAGTTTCCGGGGCGGGAGCTCCTCTTCATGCTGGCCATCTTCACCTTCCTGGTGCCGCCGCAGACCATCATCATCCCGCTATTCATCGTCTACAAGAAGCTGGGCTGGATCGATACCTATTGGCCATTCATCGTGCCGGCCTTCCTGGCCAACGGGTTGCGGGGGACGCTGTTCATCTTCATCTTCCGCCAGTTCTTCCGGGGGTTGCCCTGGGAGCTGGAGGATGCTGCCCGCATGGATGGCGCCGGACCCGTCACGATGTACTGGCGGGTGATGCTGCCGCTAGCCAAACCAGCCATCGTCGTCTCCTTCCTGTTCTCGCTGGTCTGGCACTGGAATGACTATTTCGAGCCGACGATCTACCTGATGTCCCAGGAGAAATTCACGTTGCCGTTGCGGCTGTCGATCTTCTGGACAGGGCTGGATGAGATCACCGGTGGGCAGGCGAGCCGGGTATTCAACGAACCGTTGATCATGGCTGCCAGCTTCCTGGTGATCGTACCGCCGCTCATTCTGTACGTCTTCACGCAGCGGCTGTTCGTGGAGAGTGTCGAGCGGACGGGACTCGTGGAGTAGCCGGAAAGGGCCGACAGAACGGGCCGCTCGTTCACGGCAGTGGACACCTGCCTGGTTGGCCAGGACAGGTGTCCTTTTTCGTGTTAGTCTCCAGCGGCGGATTTCGCCAGCAGGATTCGAGAGGCGTGGGCCGAAGAGTAGTCGGAGCAGAACAGGGGTCGCGGGCTGGGGCGTTCGGAAGAAAGGGGACAGACCCATGATGAAGAGTAGGCGGCAGATAGGGATCGTAGTGGGGCTGGGGTTTTTTCTGGGGTGGGGTACGCAGTTTGCCGACCCGCTGCAGGCGGAGCCGGCGACGAGCATCGCCTCCAGCACTCCGGTCTCCCAAGCGGCGTCTCAGCAGCCCCCCGAGTTTTTCGATCTGCAGCAGATCCGACCTGGCCTGAAAGGCTCGGGCTTGACGGTCATTGAAGGCACCCAGCCGGAGCCGTTCCCTGTTGATATCATTGGCCTGGTCAAGAAAGCTGGCCCGGGCGGCAGCGACCTGGTGCTGGTGCGGGTAGGCGGAGCGGTCGTGGATAAAGCGGGCGGTATTGCGGCAGGGATGAGCGGGAGCCCCATATACATCGGTAATCAATTGCTGGGGGCTCTTGGCTACGGATTTGAGTTGGCCGACCATAGCCTCGGGTTGGTCACGCCCGCGCCCGAGATGGCCAAGGTACTGGCTCAGGTGACCTCCGCCGCGGCGGCGACGCGTGCACCCTCGACCCCGTCCACGGCCACCGAGCCGGCGCCGCCGTCGGCACCTCCGAAAGAGCCAGCGAAGAAAGAAGCGCAAAAGGATGGGAGCGACACAGTGGGCGGAACCCCGCAAGGTTCGCTGGCAGAGGCTACCGGCGTAGGGTTTGACCGGGTGGCCATAGCTCCTGCTCTAGAGGTTGGCCGCCGCTGGCAGCAGGAGTTGGGGGAAAAGGTAGGGGTTTTCGTTCCAGTTTCGGTTCCCGTGATGGTGACCGGTCTCAGCGGCCGGGCGATGGAACGGCTGCGGCAAGGCCTGGCGCGCTATCCAGTACAGTTGGCGGTCGGTCTGGGCGGATCAGCGGCCGGGGAGAGTACCTCGGCGACCCCGCCCGACCTGAAGTGGCCGGCGCCAGGGCAGGCTTTTGCCGTACAACTGGTGCGCGGGGACGTGGACGTATCGGCCTTGGGGACCATCACTTGGGTGGATGGTGACCGTTTCGTTGGTTTTGGCCATCCCTTCCTGAATAAAGGAGCAGTTCACTTCTTCGTGGGCCCGGCGGCGATGGTCGGGTCTGTTCCTTCCGTTAGTATGCCATTTAAGGTGGGATACCCGCTGGCGGCGCAAGGGACCTTGTTGCAGGATCGGTCGGCGGCGGTGGCAGGACAGGTGGGGCAGCTTCCCAGCACGGTACAGGTGGACGTCAGAGTGCAGGAGGATGGCCAGCCGCGAGCGCACACCCAGGCCGAGATCGTCTGGGACGAGGAGCTGGTGGGCTCGTTGGGAAGCAGTGTCCTATTGCAAGCAGTAGACCGTGCGCTGGACCGGGTCGGCCAGGGGAGCGCCACTGTCACCGTCACGGCCAATGTAGAGGGGATCGACAGTCCGCTCAGCCGGGTCAACCTCTTCTCGAGCCCGGTCGATATCGCGGCGGAGGCGGTGAGCGAAGCAGCTGAACTGATGGACCTCGTGGCCTCCAACCCGTTTACGGCGGCCAGGTTGACCCGTCTGAGTGTGAAGGTAGATGTAGTCAGCCGACGCAACGAGGCCGAAATCCTGCGGGTCAAGGCTCCCTCCGGGCCTGTGCATCCTGGAGACAAGGTGCAGCTCGAAGTGACTCTTCTGCCGTACCGGGGAGAGCAGCAGACTCGAATTCTCGTTTTGCAGCTGCCACAGGATCTGCCCGAAGGCCCGTTGACAGTCTCGGTGCGAGGAGGCGACACCTACGGGACGGGGAGTGCGGGTACCACCGATCCGGGTGCACCCCCTGACAAGTCAGGCAAAAGCAGTGGCTCGGCGGATATGTACGCTGCCTGGCTCGGGGGGGAAAAACCACCGGCGAGCCTGGCGGATCTCTTGAACGAGTTCGTGACGCGTGAGCACAACAACGACCTGATCGCGGAGTATTGGGTGAGCCCGCAGGAGACGGGAGCGTCCACGGGTAGCCGTGAGGCGATGAGCTTGCCGCCGGCGTCCGCCCCGGAGAGCAGTGGACGGCTGGCCAAGGATGGGCAGAAGGCCAGTACTGAGTCAGCCCCCACGGACGGAAGGCGGGGACAGGTGGTGCAAACCAAGCTGCCTACGCCCTATGTGGTCAACGGCTGGATCGATGTGGATCTCGATGTGGTGGCAGCGGACAAAGGGGCGGTCAGCGAGCCTGTCAACCCACCTGCGTCGAATCCGTAACGAACCTTCCGACAGGGGCTGACGTCGAAATCGGTGAAGGCCCATCCACAAGCTGCGGCAGGGGGGGCGTTTGCCGTCCGCCCCCTTTGGTTCGCCCCAGAATGGGGAGAGCCAGCTGTTATCGCCATTGCATACTAGACCAGCAAAAGGCGGGCAACGGGCCCAGCAATTCCTGCCAGGGTACGGGCAGGAGATACCCCGTCGAGCCCGAATTGAGAATGGCGAAGACAGGCAATCGGAGGAGTCTTCTTGGCAGGCGGCAGGCGGGGACCTGTTTGATGGGTGAGGAGGTATGCAGGGTGTCAAAATGGTACTCTCTGGCACGCAGGAGAGAGGGTGGCAGCCGGAACGGCTTAAAGGCAGCCGTGTGGGGGCTGGGACTGGCCGTGGTGGCTGTGCTGGCGATGAGCGCGGGGGGGATCCCGGCGGTACGGGCAGCAACGGACACAGCCACTTCCAGCGCGCCAGAGCCTAAGGTGGTACGCATTATCGTTCAAGGCAATCAGAACATTCCGACGGAAAAGATCCTGGCTGCGATAACACACACCAAGGTCGGAGAGCCGCTGGACAAAGACAAGCTGCAAGCCGACCTGCAAGCGATTGCGGATCTGGGTTGGTTTGATCCGGCCTCACTCGAGGCCCGGTGGGATCGTTCCACGCAAGACAGCCAGGGTGTCGATCTCACCGTCGTGGTGCACGAGTATCCCGTGATCCAGAAGATCGAAGTCAAGGGGACCACCCGGGTGACCCCGGCTGTCGTGGAGGGGTACTTGCGGGCCAAAGAGGGGCAGGTGTTTAACCGGCGGGAGATCCAGGAGGACGTGTGGGCCCTGCCGCAAAAGCTCTTTGACGAGAAAGGAATTGCCGTTCGCCCCACCGACCTTGCCTTCGACCAGGAGAAGGGCGTGCTCACGCTGACGCTGACAGAGTCGCGAGTCGGCAAGATCGTCATCGAGGGCAACCAGAAGACGAAAGATTATGTGATCCGGCGGGAGTTGCCCATTCATGAAGGCGATCCACTAGATATGGAAAAGCTCCGGGAGGGGCTCCGCCGTATTATCATGCTGGGCTTCTTTGACGAGGTCACGCCGCAATTCGTAAACACGGATAACCCTGACGTGGTGGATATCCACATTGCCGTGAAGGAACGCAAGACCGGACAGGCGTCTGTCGGCGCTGGTTATAGCACAGCCAGCGGCATCATGGGCTACCTGGAGGTCGCAGACAGCAACTTCCTGGGACGGGGCGAAGGCGTCAAACTGCGGCTCCAGGCAGGGAAGTCTGAAACCAGCTATGAGGCCTCGTTCTATGAGCCGTATCTGGACAGCCACCGGACGTCACTCAACCTGGAGTTGTACAATACGAAAACGTCCCAGTCATTGAGCGGGGTACGCGATGCCTATCAGGAGCACCGGGTGGGCGGTAGCATTACTCTGGGGCGTCCGGTGACGGAGTATACCCAGGCGACAGTGGGGCTCAAGATCGAGGATGTAAACAACACTCAAAGCCAGAACTACCAGGGCGCGGAACCGATTCCTGAAGACGGTGCCAGCCACGTGCTGACCCTGGGATTGCTGACGGACACGACCGACCATCCCTTCTTCCCGACTCAAGGTTACCGCAACTCGTTGTCCGTGGCCTTTGGCGGCGGGTTGCTCAAAGGGGATTGGGACTTCAGCAAGTATCAGGATGAACTGAGTTTCTACAAGAAGGTCGGTGTGAGCAACCAGGTTCTGGCCGTGCGGTCTGCTGCCGGGTATGCGTCCGGCAATGTGCCAGCCCAGGAGATCTTCCGGGTGGGCGGGGCGGATACGGTGCGCGGTTACGAGTACGGGAATTTCACGGGCAACCAGATGTTCTTGGTGAACACCGAGTACCGCTTCCCCATCACCAAGCAGCTGGGCGGTGTGGTCTTCGTCGACAGCGGTTACGCCTGGCAACAGAACGAGACGGTGCGTCTCCAGGATCTGAAGACCGGGATGGGTGTGGGCATTCGGCTGGACACCCCCATCGGGTTGCTCCGGTTGGACTACGGTGTAGGCCAGGGTGTGGGTCGGGCGTACTTCAGTTTGGGCCAGGCGTTCTAAGCAGGTGCACGTAGCGGTGGCCCCGCGACCAGAGGCCAGTGGCCCGCGGGGCCAGGTGCTGACCGAGTAGGGAATAGAAAGGAGCTGCTTTTGCTTGGAGATTCTACGGCATAGTAAGTGGACGGTTCCGGTTATGCTGGTCTTGGCCCTGATCCTGGTGGCGGGGGCCGGCTTCGTCTGGGGACGCTCCCGGGCCGCAGGAACTCCGGCCAGCCAGGTAGGCTACGTAGACAGCCAGAAGTTGATCAACGCCTACCTCGCCAGCCCGCCCGTAAACAAGGTCCTGCAAGCGGAGAAGGCCCGTTTGGAAAAGGAAATGCAGGCCAAGATCGACCAGGAGAAGGATGCCAACAAGAAGCAGGAGATCGTCAACCAGTATCAGGAGCAGCTAAACCAGCGGATTAACCAGGAAGTGGTGAAACTCAACACTTACGTGACCCAGGTGGCCAAAGAGCAGAACATCCCTGTGGTACTCGAGGGCCAGGCTGTTCTGTACGGCGGGGTGGATCTGACGGAGGCAGTGATGAAGAAGGCCGGCCTGAGCCAGTAGGCGAACCGGTACAGCGGATGGGCCGGGAACGGGGGATGGAAGAAGAACCATCGGAGTACCAGGGGGGAGTCCTCTCCCCCCTTTTTGTCGAATTTGTGGAGTCGTCAGGGGCCACCTGCCCGCAGGGATGCGCCGCGCGGAGCCGCACAGGAACCGGTAAGCTTCAGGAGTGCCCGGCGCAAGTAGGATGGGGAAGAGCGAGGGGAGAGTCCATGTACTCATTGGAAACGCTGGCCCACCGGATAGGGGCACGTCTGGGCCGACCGCAGGACGGCCAGGTATGGATCACAGGGGTGGCCTCCTGGCAGGAGGCGGGCCCAGGCCAGATTACCCTGGCACTGAAGGAGAATATCGCCCGGCGAGTGGCGGCAGGACGGGCGGCCGCCGTCGTGACCCGAGCGGAACTGGTGCAATACCTGTCCGGCAAACCCGTGCTTCTTTCGGATCAACCCCGCTTGGCCTTTGGGCGGTTGTTGGCCCTCTTCTCCAGGCGGCCGGTTCCGTCTGGCGGCCTGCATCCCACAGCCTGGGTCGCCCCCAGTGCCCGCCTGGGAAAAGGGGTCTGTTTGGGACCGTACGCGGTCGTGGACGAGCAGGCCCAGCTGGGGGATAGGGTGGTGGTAGGCGCAGGCGCCTATGTGGGGATCGGCGTCCAGGTGGGCGAGGAGACGGTGCTCGGCCCGCATGTGGTGCTCTATGACGGAGTCGTCTTGGGCCGGCGCGTGCTGGTGCAGGCGGGGGCTGTGATTGGTAGCGACGGATTTGGCTACGAGCGCACGCCGGACGGTTTCTACCACCTGCCGCACATGGGCACGGTAGTCCTGGAGGACGAGGTGGAAGTGGGGGCGAACTCTACCATCGATCGGGCCATGGTCGGGACCACTCGGATTGGTCGCGGGACCAAGATCGACAACCTGGTACAGGTGGCGCACAACGTTCAGATCGGGTCGGAGTGTTTGCTGGCAGGGTTGGCTGGCGTCGCCGGCAGCGCCGTGCTGGAACCCAGGGTTACCTTGGCCGGACAGGCAGGTGTCGCTGACCACGCACACATTGGTGCCGGTACCACCGTAGCGGCCCGCGGGCTGGCGGCAGGGACGGTACCCGGTGGGCTTCTAGTGTCGGGCGTGCCTGCCCGGGAGCACCGCCAGGAGCTGCGGGTGCTGGCCGCGACCCAACGTTTGCCCGAGCTGCTGGCTCGGGTGCGGGCCTTGGAGCAGCAAGTACAGGCGTTAACGGCGGCACGGCAGCCGTTCGGCCAACCCGAGGGCGGGTCCGACCCGATCGCTCGGTGAACTGCAAACTGCGCCGGTAGCGGGAAGAAGGGGGAAGGCAGAGAGTGCGAATCCTGGATCGCTACCTGTTGCGCGAATTTGCCGGCCCCTTCGGGTTCACAGTCGGCGCCTTCACTCTGATCTTGACCAGTAGTGCGCTCTTTGAAATGGCCGATCTGCTGCTGGTCAAACGGGTGGCGGCCCAGACCGTAGGGGAGTTGCTCGTCTTGCGGTTGCCGGCGGTGATCGCACTTACTGTCCCCATTGGGATTCTGTTCGGTGTCATGCTGGCCCTGGGGCGGTGGGCGCGGGAGCATGAACTGGCGGCCATCCGGGGAGCGGGCCGGTCGTTTACCCGACTGGTGTTGCCGTTATTGGTGACGGCCGCTCTCCTGAGTGGGGCGACCTATCTTCTCAATGAGAAGGTGGTGCCGGCCAGTAACCACTCGTACCAGACCATCATCCGCCAGGTGGTCCTGAGCAATCCCGCCGCTCCGCTCGAGGAGAACGTGTTCTTTCGGGCGACTCCTTCCGACTATTTCTACGTGGGCAAGGTGGACCGAGGGACTCGCCAGCTGTGGAACATCCTCGTCTATGAGGTACGTCCGGATGCCTTCCCCATTTTGGTGACCGCCCCTCAGGGACGTTATGGCCAAGGCCAATGGGAGCTTTTCGACGGCGTCAGTCGTGAGTTGGACCAACGCGGCTTTGTCACCCGCGAGACCGGTTTTGCCCGGATGGTCTATCACTTGCCGGCCGCGGACAAGTGGCTGGCCGCCAACCAGAAAACGCCGGAGGAGATGTCCCGTAAAGAGCTGGCCGAGACCATCCAGCTTTTTGCCCAGGCCGGCGTGGATTTACGGCAGATGCGGGTGGAGTATGCGACCAAACTGAGCTTGCCCTTTGCGGGTCTCGTCTTTGCCCTCCTGGGAGCACCACTGGGAGCAGGGGGACCCCGCCCTGGCCAGCGTGGAGGCGTGGCGTATGCTCTGCTCGTGGTGTTGGCGTATTACCTGGTCCTGTCTTTGAGCCGATCCATCGGCATCAACGGGCTGTTGCCGGCCACGCTCGCTGCCTGGCTGGCCAACGGACTGTTTGCTGGTCTGGGTGCATTTTTGTTCTGGCAAGCCGAGCGGCCTTAGGCTTCTTGGGGTCGCAGCCGCGAGTCACGCCTGCCAGGGGCAGCTTCCTGCTCATGACAGGGCCAGTGTTTCGGCGACATGGGGGGTGGGCACAGTGGGCACGAATGGCAAACAGCGGCAACCGGCCGGACAAGGTGGACCGCCCCGTGGTGGGTGGGGGTGGCCCGTAACATTCACAAGGCGTTGGCTCGTCGCCGTCCTGGTGGGGTTCGTAGCGGCGGTGACCGGCGGTATGGCTGCCGCAGATCAGCAGCGGGTGTGGGCTGCGGCCGCCGCCTCTCCCGCCCAGAGCTCGAGTACAGGCGGTGCGGGGTCAGAAGCAAATCAGCCCAAGCCTGCCAGCGAGCCGCTGGAGATCAGCCTGAGCGAAGGCGGGACTTGGGACATCCGGCAGGAGCGTCTGGTTGCCGATGGGCAGGTGCATGTGCGCTATCAGGACTGGACGTTGCAGGCCGACCATGTGGAGGCTGTACTCACCCGGGGACAGGAGCGTTTGGAGGCTCGCGGTCACGTGGTGTACAGCCGTCCCGGCCAAACGGTGAAGGCGGATAGCCTGGCGATCGACTTGACGAACCGCCAGGGGCAGCTGGAGCAGGCCGTGGCCTCATTGGAACTTCCTTCTAACAAAGGCATTCTTTACGTCGCTGCCCCGAGTATCCACGCCAACAAGGACCGCTACGAGGTGGACCTGGCCTCTTTGACGACGTGCGATCTGGCCAGTCCCCATTACCATCTCGATGCCCAGCGCGTCACCGTTTACTTGGGTGACCGGGTGGTGGTGGAAGGAGTCACCTTCCATGATTTTGGCCTGCCGCTGTTTTACTGGCCGCGGCTCACCATTCCCTTGCGCCAGCAAAGCACCCTGGAGTTGCCCCAGTTCGGCTACAGCCGCAGCCAGGGGTGGTTCGTGAAGACCGCCTACAGTTATTATCCGACCGGCTGGCAGGCGCACGGCCGCATCCATCTGGACTATTACAGTCTGGTGGGTTGGGGAACCGGCATCGACCACTACTACCGGGACAATCCGACCGGCAAAGGCCTTCTGTCGCTTTATGTTCAGCCAAACCGGTTGACCGGTCACGTAGATACCACCATCGCCTGGCAGGACCAGTACCAGCCCCAACCCGGGCTGACTCTCCAGGGGGAGGGACAGTATGCCACGAAGGCCGCCGACGACCCTGGCTTGACATCGACCGACGTCTCTCTGGGGACAGAAGGCAGACAGGCCAACGAATGGAGTGCCCGCCTGGGAGTTGACTACCAAAAAGAACCCCTCCAGTTACAGGCTTCCTGGCTGGCCAGTGGTGAGGGGGTACAAGACCTGGCGGGAGTGTGGAGATCCACCCACAGCAAACAAACCTTCTCCTGGAGCGGACGGACCAGCTTGGGACCGCAGATTGCTCTATCGGTGTCGGGTGAACGCCGGGAGGTGGACACTACCACCCGCACTCGCTACAGCCTGCAGGTAAGCCAGCCGCTGCCCTGGTTCCGTTGGGCCGCCGGTCTGGAGCAGGAGCTCAACCCCGACCTCGATAAGAAAGGCCAGCCGATCACGTGGTCGGCCTTCTCACGCTCACCCTACGTGGCGCTGACCGGACGACCGATCCGCCTGCCGGCCCGGTTTACGGCGCAATGGACGGCGGAGGTGGCCCGTTTGCGGGAGGCCCAGTGGAACGGGGACATGGAGGGCGTGCGAGGGCTGGCGAGCCTGCAGCTGTCCAGTCCTACCTGGACCTTGCGGCCCGGGCTGAGCGCCGGCGTGTCGGGAGAGGCGCAGGCGGCGGCATATAGTGGGGGAGAGAGGCAAGTGACGGTCTCGTCCACTGCCAGCCTGACGCAACGGTGGAACAATGGCTTCTCCGTGGGGCTTCGCCACGAGGACCGGACGGTGTGGGGGCAATCTCCGTTCTACTTCGATGAACAGTTTCCCAGCGAGATTCTCACCTTGACCGCCCGATATGACAGAGCCCCCTATGCAGCCTCTGTGAGCGGCGGTTACGATCTGTACTGGCGGCAGTGGCGCAACATCCTGAGCGAGGTGGCGTGGAATCCAGGGCCGAAAGCAGGGGTGACAGCCGGCCTCGTCCTGCGGCCCAGCGGGCAGCTGGTAGCAGCCGCCCTTACGGGCCAGTGGATGCCGGACGATCGTCACCAGGTGCAGCTGGGAGCGGCCTACAACGTACCGGCGCACGCCTTCGACCAGCTGAGCGGCACCCTCCGACTGCCGTTGGCAGGTCCGTTCTCGGTCGAAGCCATGGTTGCGTACGACGGGACCACCCAGGTGCTCAGCCAAGCCCAGGCTGCGCTCATCTGGGATCTGCACTGCCGTACTGTGACCTTCCGCTATGATCAGGTGCAAAAGACGTTCTGGGTCCAATACCAGATCAATGCGTTCCCAGAGGCTCGCGTAGGGGCGGGGGCGGGGCAAGCTGGGGTGATGCTGGATGTCGAAGGACTCCGCAACTTCCTCGACAAATGGAGCAGTGGTAATGCAGCCGGCAGCTGACCGCCGGGGGCGCTGGTGGCCGTGGGGGGTCACGGTCATCACGTTGGTGGCGGCGCTGGCAGCCGGCGGCGGTTGGTGGTGGTTCGGCCGTCCCTCGCAGGGTGCAGGGAAAGGGGCTCAGGACAGCCGCCAGGCGGCGTCGTTGGATCCGGCCCGCCAGGGGGGGAGAGGGTCGGAGTCGACCGCCCAGACCGAGTTTCGCCAGAGCCTGCTCACCGGGTGGTACCAGGGTCAGAAACAGTGGGAGCTGCACGCCAGGGTCGTGCAGGTGGCGGAGGATGGGTTGCATACCCGGCTGGAGCAGGTACGGGAAGGAGTCTTGTATCGACACGGCCGCCCGTACCTGGGCTTCCAGTCAGGCACCGGGGTCTGGGACCAGGGCACGGGCGATCTCGATTTGTCAGGCGGCGTGCAGGTGACCTACCAGGGCCGCACGGTCTTTCAAACGGAGCGCGTGCAATGGCTGGCGGCTTCTGGCCGGCTTCTCGTGCCTGGCCGGGTAGAGCTGGACTGGCAGGGACGCCATCTGCAAGCGGACCGCCTGGAGGGGGACCTGTCGCGGCAGGTCCTGACCGCCCAGGGACACGTCGTGATCAAAGAGGGAGGCCAGACTCTGGCGGCCGAGAGGGTGGAGATGGACCTGGCGCAACGCACCATCCGGGCTCAGGGGTCCGCCCGGCTCGAACTGGAACTGGCGCCGTAAGCCCGGGGGTCCATGGCCGCTGGGAGGAGTGTGGCTACGGACGCGGAAGAAGCAACAGAGGATGAACTCAGCAAGGGAGTGGATGAAGTGCGGGAGCAAGGTCGCGTGGTGGCTCGAGCCCTGGCCGGTCTGCTGGTTGCCGGCATCTGGGTCTGGGCCGTTGGCGCCTGGCCGGCCCGGTCGGTGGCACTGGCGGCGGCAAGCAGCGGGGCTCAGGCGGGCAGCACGAGCGCGGCAAGCAGTGCTGCCGGCAAGCAGAAGCTGGTGGTCGAGGTCCCGGCCGATCCCAGCGACCAGACGGTGACGGTCGACCAGAAGGCAGGGACCACCGTCGTTCAGGCGAAAACGGGTTTGATCACGATCACTTATGGCAAGATCCGGGCCTTCTCGTCCCGGCTGGAGTACAGCCAGAAGACCCAGAAGGCGGTCCTGACCGGCAATGTCCAGGTGATCGATGGGCTGCGTACGATTACGGCGGAACGGGTCGACGTGGATTTGCGCGAGGAGCAGTATACGTTCACTAAGAGCGTGGAGATGGTCGAAACGGAGCAGGCAACCGATGCGACGGCCGCCAAAGCGGCAACGGGCAAGGTGAAGCTGCGTCTCCAGGCTGACTCGCTCGTCTATGAGACCCGCACCAACCTGGCACGAGCCTCCGGCAATGTCCGGGTGCAGGAGGCGGACCGCACCAGCGTTTCGCAAAAACTCACCTATGATCAGGCCAAAAACGAGATCCAGCTGGAGGGTGACGTGCACGTCACCACGGCAGACGGCACGATGGTGGCGTCCAGGGTGGTCATTAACACCGAATCCGGGCAGATTCAATTCTACGGCCCAACGACCTTGCAGTTGGACGTTGCGACGGACAGCCAGGATACGAAGAAAAGCTAGGGTCTGATCCCCGGCCTCTGTCTTGGGCCTCGGACCGCCGCTGGTACGGAGGTGACCGGCATCGGCCGAGCATCCGATCAGAATGTCCACTGTGAGCGGACGATGATCTGACCCATCTCGCCAAGGAGCAGCCTCTGCGGGCTGCTCTTTTTGTGTGTTTTGGCGGCAACGGGTTCGCTGATTGGCGTTCTTGGCAACAGTCTACTGCCTGCCGTAGTCTGAACTGTCTGTATAATGGGAACGGATGGGAGGAGGTGGCTCCGCTGGAGTTTTGGCGAGATGGTCTGGTGCGCCAGGTGGCGGGTGTTCTTCTGCTCACCCTGACGGTGGTGGCGGGCGGCAGCTGGCTTGCCTCCCGCACCACGCAAAGCGTGTTGGGCCGGGTGGTCGATCAGTACACTGGCGATGGGGGCCGGTACGATCTGCTGGTCCAGCTGCAAGTGGGGGCTGGCGGCAGCCGGCAGGACTTGCAGCGGTTGCTGGAGCGAGAGCTGCCCGGCGCTCGAGTTCACCCCGGGGTGGTCCTGGGTGGGCAGGAGAATGATTTCGTCACTCTCCCCGATGAACTGCTGCGGCCCGACGTTTTGAACTCGCTGGACCGGATTCTGGGGCAACTGCCGGGTTATACCGGCTACACTCTCTTGCTGCAGCCCGTCTTGACATTGAGCCGGGTGCAAGAGCCCTGGCGGCAGGCGGTGGAAGAGCTGGCGGCAGACCAGCCTGGCGTTCGACTCACCTTCTGGCATGGCAATGACCTGGTCCTATTATTGCAGGACGCCAGCGCGGTGACCCCTGTTCGCCAGGCGTGGCAGCGCTGGTTGGGGCAACGGACCCTATTCCAGCTGCAGTTGCCCCCCGGTTATGAGCTGGCCCAGGCACAGACGGTGGCCCAGCGGGTAGCTGCACGCTGGCGGGCCCAGCATCCGGACATCCCGTTGTTCCCCCTGACCGGAGGAGGGACGGCCTCTGCCGGGGGGGATGGCATCGCCCCCATTGCCTCGCTGCCCTCTGTCACTCGACTTCTGGATCTCTATGTGACCCGCGTATCGCTACCACTACCTTCTGACCTGGAGTCGCACGTGCAGACCGGCCAGCAATGGCTGGTGGTTCCCCAGTCCGGGGCTGCCATTCCCGCAGCTGGTGGAAGAGCGGGCAGCGAACGCCCCTCCGGTACAGTCCTTGCCCAGGTGATAGCGGTGACCCCCGCCCATGGGGATAGCCAGCCTACGGCGACGGCAGTGGTGACGCAAGGGCGCTGGCAGGGCGGGGGCCAAGGCAAGATCTATCTCTGGCAGAAAGGAGCAGCTGGCAGGAGTCTGGGTCAAGCCGTGGTTCACTCCCCACGCCAGGAACTCGCCAACCAGCTGGAACACGTGGCGGAGTTGACCAGCGGAGGGGCGGGCCGGGCGGGTGGACCTGGACTGGCTCAGACTCTGGCCGACGTGGATCAGGCTCTAGCCGCGGTGCAGGCTCTTCCGCAGCAATTGGCCCAGGCGATGGCGCAGGTCACCAGCCCCGGGCAGCAAAACCAGCTGCTCGTACAGCTGGCACTGCGGACGCTGGCTGGCAAGTGGTTGGACCAGGCCAGTTCCAGCGGGGGTGCGGCAGGTGGCAGCAACGGTCTGCTGGGCGACATCAGTGCCCAACAGGTGGAACGCCTCCGCAGCGAGCTGAGGGCGGTACAGCACGGGTTGGCAGGGCTCGACGGGCCGGCCGGCCAATCCCTGCGAGAGCAGCTGGAGACTCTGGTTGCTTCGCTCCGCCAGCTCGATGACGGGGAGCTGGGGCAAAGCTGGCTGGCCCTTCGCCAGCTGCAGGTGGACCAGCTTTCCGTGGCGGGCCAAGTGGCCTGGTGGGGCTCGCCCCGGGTGGACCTGAGCTCGTTGCAGACCCTGGTCGAGCGGGAATTGGGTCAGCAGCCTGGGCTGCGTCTGGTTGCTTTACCCGCAGCCACCCTGGTTCCGGATGCCCGGACCGAGTTGATGCAGATGGTGGAACGCAGCAGCCACCTGGTGGGCGTGGTGGTTGCCGCGGGGCTCACGTTGCTCGCACTGTTGCTGGATCAGGCGACGCTACTCGCTACCTGGAAAGGGGTCGTGCGGACCAAAGGACGTGGCTGGCAGAAGGGGCATCCTTGGTTATACCGGTGGTGGCAGGGCGCTGGGCCGATCGCCTATGGCCTCCTGGTGGGCCTGGCCTTGATGGTGGCCGGGCTGCTGGCGGCGACCGCCGGCCGGCCGGGCCATGGCGTCTGGCTCGCTGCCGTCCTGGGTGGAGCAGCAGTGGGAATGTGGATCGCTGTCCTCGCCGAACGGTTGAGCCCGGTCGCCACCGACCAGGTGCTGGCCGGTGAGTCGCTGGCCCTATCTTATCGTCAGATCATGACGGAGATCGTTGTGCCGGCCGGACGGCCGGGGCTGTACCAGCTAGTGGTTGCCCTGGGCCATCGTTGGGCGGGGCGGGCACGCCGCCCGGCAGCTCCGCTGGCGGCACCGGCCACAAAAGGGGAGACAGCCTGATGGACGAGCCAATGAGCGAGCGTATGCCAGTCGCGAAGGAGGCGGGCTTGAACGAGACGGGCCTGGTGGTCTCCGGGTTGACCAAAGTATACCCGGGCCGGGACGAGCCGGTGCTGGACCATGTGGACCTGGTGGTGCGCCCCGGCGAGACGGTCGTGGTGATGGGCCCTTCCGGCTCGGGCAAGAGCACTCTGCTCCGGGCGATCGACCGGTTGGTCGAACCCGACGCCGGTGAGATCTTCTGGAACGGAGTGGCGATTCACCGCCTGAAAGGGGAAGCGTTACGGCGGTACCGGCGCCAGGTGGGGTACGTATTCCAACAGCACAGCCTGTTTGAACAACGCACCGTGCTGGGCAACTGCACCCTTGCCCCCTGCTTGTGGGGGGATGAGCCAGAGCGCAGCCGGCAGCGGGCGATGGCCGCCCTGGCTCGGGTGGGGTTGGCCGACCTTGCCCACCGGTACCCGCGTGAACTCAGCGGCGGTGAACGGCAGAGGGTCGCCATTGCCCGGGCACTCACCGTCAACCCGAAGCTGCTGCTGTGGGACGAACCCACCGCCAGCCTCGACCCCATCCTGGTGGGCGAAGTGATGGGCTGCTTGCTTGATCTGGCCAACAGCCGCAGCGTGGCCATGCTGGTGGTAACCCATGAGGTTCGCTTTGCCCGCCGGGTGGCAGACCGGCTCCTGTTTCTCGAACGCGGGCGCAAGGTGGAGGAGGGCCCCCCCGGTCAGCTACTGGAGCATCCACGAAGCGAAGTGGGGCGACGTTTCTGCCAGCTGTTGGCTGCATAGGGCAAGGAATCGCCGTTGTTGGACTGGCAAACGGATTGCACCAGGAGTTGCCGTCGATATAGCGAATGGAACCGGCAATGCTAGGGGGGATGGAAGATCGTGACAGCCGCTGGGGGAGTGCCTGTCGCCCCAGGCTGGAGCCGCCCCCAACGGACCATTGCCCACCCCGTAGAGGTGAGTGGTCCGGCCCTGCACGGGGGAGAGCTGGTCCGTGTCCGCCTGTTGCCTGCGGCCGCCGGCTGCGGTATTCTGTTTCGGCGGGTGGACTTGCCTGGGCGTCCGGAAGTGCCCGCCGAACCGGCCTCTTTGCAAGAGGCGACCCGCAGCACCCAGCTGGGACGAGGTTCAGCCATGATCCGGACCGTAGAGCACCTCCTGGCGGCGGCCTATGGGTTGCAGGTCGACAACCTCGAGGTGGAGGTGGACGGACCGGAGCTGCCGGTGGGCGATGGTTCCGCGCGGCTATGGGTCGACCGCTTGCAGCAGGCGGGAATCGTGACGCTGCCAGCCCGGCGGGTCTGGCGGACCTTGCCTGAGCCGGTGGTGATCGAAGATCAGGCGGCAGGCGTGTATCTGCTGGCGGCTCCGGCGGCCACGGTGAGCGCCTTGTACGTGTTTCACCCCCCGTATCCGGGCCAGACGCCCCAGGTGGCTTCCTGTTGCTTTGCGGGTCACCCACGGCCGGAGGAGGAGTGCCGAAGCTTTGCGGAGGAGATCGCCCCCGCCCGTACCCTGGCTTTTGCCGAAGAAGTCGATCATTTGCAGGAGCAAGGGTTGGGCAGGGGAGTCACGCTAGCAGAGGTCCTGGTGTGGGGGCCGCAGGGGCCAGTCACCCCCGCTCGTTTCCCCGATGAACCGGCCCGGCATAAACTCTTGGATCTATTGGGGGATTTCTCGCTGGCGGGGCCGGTGACGGCCCGTCTGGTCGCCATCCGGGCCGGCCACCGTCACAACGCGGCTCTGGTTCGAAAGATCAGCCAGTGCCTGGCTCTCGCGGGCGGCAGGGAGCAGCATGGGCGGGGGGAGTAGCCGGCAACAAATACACCAACGAATTTACGAAGGAGGGCCCGCAATTGGGCGAGGCGGTGCCAGCAGCGGCGGTCGAGGTTACCAGCATTCTGCCTCATCGACCGCCTTTCTTGTGGGTCGATCGAATCGTACAAGTGGAGCCAGGCAAGCGAGCGGTGGGGATCAAACTGATCACAGAGGATGAACCCCTGCTGGCCGGCGGGCGTCCCAGCGTTCAGACGGGCGGACATGGGGTTTCCTGCCAGAGGGGGGCGTCCGGCGAGTTTCCGCAAATGCTGCTAGTGGAAGCGATGGCCCAGGTGGCTGGGGTGGCACTTCTGGCCGGAGCGGGCGACCGGCAACGGGCCGGCCTGTTGCCATTATTTGCTAGCCTCAGCCGGGTAGAGTTTGGGCGGCCGCCCCACGTGGGAGAGCGTGTCGAGATCGAGGCCCAGGTCTTGCAGCTGCGTTCCACCACCGGGCGGGTGCAAGGCTGGTGCCGCATCGGTGGTGAGCAGGTAGCCTGTGGCACACTTTTATTTGCGTTTCGTTCGCTATAAAGGAGAAGCGTCATGCAAACAGCACAGGGGTGGCGGCCGGAGGCAACTCGCGCAGAGACGGATTCTGCCTGGGTTCATCCGACAGCCGTGGTACATCCCAGCGCCGTGCTGGGCCGGGGAGTACGGATCGGTCCTTATGCCATCATCGGGGAAGGTGTGGTATTGGGGGACGGCACCGTGGTCGAAATGCGGGCGATGGTGGTTCGCTGGACGACGGTGGGCAGGCATAACCATATCGGGATCGGCGCCGTCGTCGGCAACGACCCCCAAGACCTCAAGTTCCACGGCGAACGGACGGAGTTGGTGCTGGGGGACGATAACGAAATCGGGGCGTATGTCACGATCAGCCGGGGCACGGCGGCGGGACACGGGGAGACTCGGGTGGGCAATGGCTGCCGGTTACACAATTACTCCCACATCGGGCACGACTGCCAGGTGGGGAACGGGGTCGTGCTGGAGGAGCGGTCAGGGATCTCCGGCCACGTTACCCTGGAGGATGAAGTGATCATTGGGAGCATGGCAGGGATTCATCAGTTTAGCAAGATTGGGCGAGGAGCCCTGATCCAGCCGCTTTCCATGGTCAATAAGGACGTTCCGCCCTTTGTGGTTGTCGGAGGGAACGTGGCCCGGGTGGTCGGCCTTCACGAAGAGGGGTTTGGCCGGGCAGGGCTGCCCGAGCAGGATCGGCAGGACGTGATCCGCGCCTTTGAACTGCTGTATCATGCTGGGTTGAACGTGGCCCAGGCGGTGGAGCAGATGGAACAGGAACTGGGAGGGTCGGTGGAGGTCGATCGGTTCATCCGATTTTTGCGCAATGCCAGCCGGGGGATTTGCCGATGAGGGAGATGGGTTTGGTACGACCACCGGTAGCGGTGCTGGCCGGCCGCGGGCAGCTGCCGCTGGCCGGAATCGAGGCCTTGCGGAGGCAGGGCGAACGGGTCGTGGTCGTGGCCGGGGTGCCGGGCTGCGAGCCTGCGTTAGCCGACCAGGCCGACGCAGTCACAGACATCCCTTTCCCCAAATGGCAAAGTGTGGTAGAATGGCTCGGGGCGCAGGGAGTGCGGCAAGCGTATTTCCTGGGGAAGGTGTCCAAGGAATGGCTGCAGCGGCCGGGTTGGGATGGGCGGGCGCGGGCCGTTTTGGCCCGTTTGTCTTACTACAACGATGATGCGGTGTTGCGTGCGTTTGTCGACGATCTGGCGGGCAGCGGGATCATCGTGGGCTCGCAGGCCGCTCTGCTCAGGCATTTGCTGGCGCCGCCGGGGCAGTGGAGCGGTTCACCCTTGGAACCTGGGCAACGACGGGATGTTGCCTATGGCTTCCGCCTGGCGAAGGCGCTGGGGGGGATGGATGTCGGTCAATTGGCGGTGGTCAAAGGCGGAGTGACGCTGGCGCTGGAGGCGATCGAGGGAACCGATGCTTGTCTGCAACGAGCAGCCAAGCTGGGCGGGAGGGGAGCGGTTGCCGTTAAGGTGGCCAAGCCCCAGCAAGACGAGCGGTTCGATCTGCCGACCGTAGGCCCGCAGACCATCGAACTCTTGATCGAGTTGGGATATGCCGTACTCGCGGTAGAGGCCGGGCGCACACTGGTTTTGGACCGGGAACGCCTGGTGGCACGGGCGCAAGCGGCGGGTCTCAAGCTGGTAGGCTGGGTGGATTCTCAGCCATCTACGATGCCCACCACGGCAAGATCGACCCGGGTACGGCCGGGGGAAGGGACGGGGTCGTGAAGGAGATCTGGATCTCTGCTGGCGAAGCTTCGGGCGACCTGCACGGATCGGCCCTGGCCGAGCAGTTGCGCCTGCTCCAGCCCGGCTGTCGTCTGCGCGGCCTCGGGGGGCCGCTGATGGCCAAAGCGGGTGTGGACCTGATCTACGATCCCACTGCCTTGAGTACCGTGGGGTTTCTTGAGTCCTTGCGGGTCACTCCGGTTCTTCACCGCTTGCTGCAGCGCGTGGGAGGTTTGCTGGAGTCGGCCCATCCCGATGTCCTGGTGGTGATCGATTTTCCGGGCTTCAACATTCCTTTGGCCGAGCTGGCACACGCCCGGCACGTGCCTGTGGTCTATTACCTTCCACCTACGGCCTGGCTGTGGGGGGAGGGACGGGCCCAGCGGGTGGCCCAAGCGTGTGCCCGAGTCCTATGCGCTCTTCCTGTGGAGGAAGAGGTATACCGGCGAGCCGGTGCTCGCACGCGGTGGGTCGGTCACCCCCTGGTCGATCGTGTGCAAAGAGCGCCGACGGTGCAGCAAGCCCGCGAACAGCTGGGGGTAGTCGAAGGAGAGGCGGTCTTCGCTTTGCTGCCCGGCAGTCGCCAGCGGGAAGTGGAGGAGTTATTGCCAGCCCAGTTGCAGGCGGCTCAGCTGATTTCGGCGCAGCTGCCCCAGGCCCGCTTCTTCCTACCTCTCGCGGTGACGATTCCCCAGGAGTTGGTTCACCGTCTGGTCGATGCCGTTCCGATCCGTGTCACGCTCTTGCCTGGGCCCGAAGGGGTCTATCCGGCGCTGCGGGCGTCAGAGGCGGCGGTGGTGGCGAGCGGCACGGCGACACTGGAAGCCACGCTTCTGGGGACCCCCGCCGTCATCGTCTACAAGACCTCACTGTCTACCTTCTGGATCGGGCGCCGGCTGCTCCACTTGCAGCAAATCGGTCTTCCCAACCTGCTGGCCGGGCGTCCTATCCTGCCGGAACTCCTGCAAGGAGACGTCAAAGGTGAGCGGATTGCTGAGTGGCTGTTGCGCTACCATCAAGACCAGAAACTCCGGCAGGCTACACAGACTGCCCTGGCCGAGGTTGGCGCAACCCTGGGATCACCGGGAGCAGTGGTTCGGGCGGCGCGAGAGATTTTGCAAGTCATGGCGGAGAAAGACGAAACGGCTAGCGAGTAACCGGTGGGGACAAGGGGCAGGCAAGAGTGCGATGGATATCGTGTTGACCAGCAATAGCCCTGGTGAGGTTGCCGGCTGGTTGACTCCAGCCGTGGCCGGCTTGAAACAGGTCTGGCCGCAGGCCCGGCTGACCGTCTTTCTGCCCCCCTGTGACTTTGCCAGCGGCTCGGAAAAACAGGTGGTCGAGCGCTTGCCCGGGGTGGACGAGGTGTACGGCCCGGGGCAATACCTGCGCTACGCCCTGACCGGGCAGCGGCCGGCCGGCTTTGCGCCCGGTCGGGAAGGGTTTGTGCTTTTCGCCGGGGGCGACCTGTTTCATGCCGCCTGGTTGGGCCATCGGCTAGGGTATCCCGTCTATGCCTATACCGAGGGACGAGCGGCCTGGTTGCGGGCCATCCGGCTCTGGTTGGTGCCGGATGAGGAGAGCCAGCGGATTGCCTTGATCCGCTACCATGCCCCCGCCCAGCGGGTGCGAGTGGTGGGACGACTGATGGTGGATGCGGTCTACTGGGCCCTCTCGACCCCGAGCGGAGCCAACGTTCACAATGATACCGTGGGTTGGCCGGCGGCCGGGGCCGGTGGCACGGATCGAGGTCGGCCGTCAGCCGGCTCATGGCAGAAGACCTCTGAGCCCTGCCGCCTGCTCCTGTTGCCAGGCAGCCGGCCGGCCGAATTCCAGCAGATGCTGGGGCTCTTTTTGGGGGCTGCACGCGAATTGGCCGCACTCTGGCAGGAGCCGTCGTCCCGGTGCTGGCCAGCCGGGAGTTTGCAGGTGGGGATGCTCTTGTCGCCGTTCGTTCCCCCTTCCCTTCTGGACCAGACGCTGCGGACGATGGCGGAAGACCTGGCGGCCGGCCGCTCCGAACGGTGGCTTTGCCCGGTGGAGGGCCGGCTGCGACCGGGCCGGCCTGCCAGGCAGGCCTGGCAACTGGAGCTGGCCGGCGGGCTGACGGTCTCGGTCTGGCAGCCGGCAGCGAGCGGGGACCGTTACCGCCTGATGCGGGAGGCCACCGTCGCCTTAGGGATTCCCGGTACGACCACGATGGAAATGGCCGTACTGGGATTACCGGGAGTGATCGTTCTGCCGCTGCAGCGGCCCGACCTGATACCACTGGCCGGATTGGCCGGCTCCCTGGGTCGTTTGCCCGGGGTAGGGGCGGCTATCCGCCGGCTGGCCGTGGTCCGGCTGGCGCAGCGAGCGGGGTGGCTGGCCTGGCCCAACCGCCTGAGCGGGCGAGAGTGTCTTCCTGAGCTGCGTGGGATGGTGAACGTTCCCCAGGTGGTGGAGGCCCTCATGCGACTGTTGCAAGAAGGAGCGGAAGAGGCGGCGGCGCGCCGGGAGTGCCTGCAAGCAGTGGCCGGGCGTCCCGGGGCGGCGTTACGGTTGGCGCAGGCGATTGCCGAGGACTGGCAGGAGCAGGCAGGGGTGTTGGCCAGTCATGGGAAGGGGACGGAATCCATTGGTACGGGTCCAGGAGACGGGAGCTATAGGGAGCGTCGGGGTCGACCAGCGAACCGTAGGGCCTCGAGTTAGAAAAGTTTGTTCAATTCTGCTATACTGGTTCAGCAGAAAGGGGGGCCATCATGAGTTGGCGGTATCTGCTCCGTTACCTGCGCCCATACTTGTTGCCTCTCGGTGCCGGGCTGGTCTGTGCACTCATGGTCTCCGCGGGTAACCTGATGCTCCCCTATGTCTTCGGCAAAGGTTTTGTCGACCAGGTACTCCTGCGCGCCACAGCGGGTTCATCCGGCACGCCCGCCCTGCTTAACTGGTTGGCTTTGGGAGTTTTACTGCTCACCGTAGTGAAGGGCGTCTTCACCTACGGCCGCAATTACTTGCTGGGTTACGTGGCGCAACGGTTCGCCATGGACCTGCGCAACGCCATCTTCGACCGGTTGCAAGGGATGTCCCTGCGCTACCACGAGCAGGAGCACTCGGGGGAAGCGATCGTCCGGGTGACCAGCGATGCGACGCTGCTCCAGAACGTGATCGGCACGACGCTGGGAAGCATGGCGGCCGATGGCTTGATGGTGACCGGGATTCTGGTCTTCACCTTCGTGATTCATTGGCAGCTGGCGGTCCTCAGTCTTCTCTTCCTGCCTCTGGTCGGCGTCTGTATCAGCCGCTTCGGCGACCGGGTGCGGGTGTTTACCCGGCAGATGCAGGAACGGATCGCCGGGGTGACCCAGATCCTGCAGGAGACGCTATCGGGAATTCGCATCATTAAGGCATTTTCTCTGGAGGACCAGCGTCAACGTCGCTTTCAAGATGAAAACCAGCAAAGCTTTTGGGCGGGACTCCGCTCGCTACGGGTGCAGGCGACGGTCAGCCCCCTGGTGGAGCTGTTGCTAGTGGCCTTGATGACGGGCCTGATCTGGTATGGCGCCCGGGCCGTGGTCATGGGGCAGCTATCCGCCGGTGACCTGGTCGCCTTCTTGACCTACACCGGCATGGCGAGCGCTCCGATGGCCGCCCTGAGCCAGCACTACACGCTGTTGAGGCAGGCGGAGGCGGCCTCCGACCGGATCGTCCGCCTGCTGCAGGCGGAGACGGAGCACAAAGATGCGCCGGGGGCAGTCACCATTGAACGGGTCCGGGGAGAGGTTTGCTTCGAACATGTGAACTTCGCCTATGAACCCGGCCACCCGGTTCTCGAAGACATCAACCTGACCTTGCGGCCAGGGCAAGTGGTAGCTCTCATTGGGCCGAGCGGAGCGGGCAAGACAACCCTTGCTCACTTGCTGCTGCGCTTCTACGACCCGGCCGGCGGGCGCATCACCATCGACGGGCTGGACCTGCGCCATATCACCTTGTCCAGCTTGCGGCGGCAGATCGGGCTGGTGCCCCAGGAGACGGTGCTTTTTGGAGTTTCGGTGCGGGAGAACATCGCCTACGGCAGGCCCGACGCCACGTTGGCTGAGATCGAGGCCGCGGCCCGGGCTGCCTATGCGGATGAGTTCATCCGTCAGTTGCCCCAGGGATACGATACGATCCTGGCTGAACAGGGCGGCACCTTGTCGGGGGGTCAGCGGCAGCGGTTGGCGATTGCCCGGGCGCTGTTGCGAGACCCGCGTATCCTGATCCTGGACGAGGCCACCTCGGCACTGGATGCCCGCTCCGAAGCCCTGGTGCAGCAGGCCTTGCAGCGGCTGATGAAAGGGCGGACCACCCTGGTCATCGCTCACCGCCTGAGCACCGTGCGACAGGCAGACTGGGTGGCTGTGCTCGATCACGGCCGGATCGTGGAGCAAGGCACGCCGGCCGAGCTGCTGGCCCGCCCGGACAGCCTCTTTGGCCGGCTCTACCGGCTGCAGACCCAGATACCGGGCGAGGCGGTGGCGGCGGTCGCTGCGACCGCGTTAGGGACTGAGGCGACTGCGTAACCATGGCAACTTTTCGTGAACCGGGAGCGTCCCTACCCCGTCGCGTCCTGGTGCTCAGCAACGGTGTGGCGGAAGACATGGTGGGGGCAGCACTGGCCCAGGCCTGGCAGCAGCGGTGCCCCTCCCTGGTTATCGCAGCTGCCCCTCTTCTCGGCTCTGGCCACGCGTACGAAAAGGCGGGGATCCCTGTCCTCGCACCCGGCATACAGCTGCCGTCCGGCGGGTTCACCCGCTTGGGGGTGCGCGCATTTCTGGCCGATTGGCAGGCGGGCTGGGGGCAGGCGACCCGGGAGTACATCCGCCGGTTGCGGCAGGAACGGGTGAACCGCATGCCTCCAGGCGTGGTGCCGCCCCTGGCCGGCTGGCTCTGCGTGGGAGACGTGTACCTATTGGCCGTGGGCTGGTGGGCGCTCCGTATGCCCGCCTGGTTTGTCCCGACGGCGAAGAGCGAGTTCATCCACGGGCACTCCCGGGCTGAGATCGCCTGGATGCGGCGGCGGGTGCGGGCGGTGTACGCCCGGGACGTTCCCACCGCGACGGCTCTGGCCCGGGCTGGATTACCCGCCCGTTTTCTCGGCAACCCTTTGCTCGACGTCGGCGGAGCTGCCCAGGCGGCGACCCAGCGGGCAGAAGGGCGGGGTCGGCCTCCCTCCGACGGGTGGACGGTCGGACTGTTGCCGGGCACCCGGCAGGATTGGCCAGAGAACCTGCAGAAGCTAACGCAGGTAGCGGTTGCCTGCCGGCAGCAAATGGAGCAGTGGAAGACTCTTGCCGTGCCTCCGCTGACACCCCCTCCACCGCAGCTGCGGTTTTTGGTGGCTGCCCCCGGCTTGACGCCCGGGTCTGCCGGCGATTTGGCGGCCCGTGCAGCCATCCGTTGTGTACCATTTTCGACATTGCTGGCCCGTGCCGACGTGGTGGTGGGTCTGGCTGGCACCGCCCACGAGCAGGCGGCAGGGCTGGGAATTCCCGTGGTGGCCTTCCCCGCTGGCCGGCTGCAGTACACTCTCCGTTTTGCTCGGGCGCAACAGCGGCTGCTGGGATTGGCCCTGCTCTTGTGCCCCTGGAAACCGGCCACGGTCGCCCGCGCGGTCTGCGCCCTCCTGCAAGATCCCGTTCGTCGCAGTTGGATGGCGGCGGTAGGCCGGGAACGGATGGGCAGCGCCGGGGCGGTGGAGCAGATCGCACAAGCGCTGGCGGATGAACTGACAGGCGTCACGACAGTTCACCCGGAGACTACCGGCGGTGGCATGCCACCCATGCCACCAGACAGTTGATCCAGAACCAGGAAGGAGTGGTCGGGCGGGCATGGCCAGCGAGCAGATGAAACTTTCCCTCATCATTCCCACCTACAACCGCCGGGCGGTCCTTCAACAGGTGCTGATGAGCTTGGTCGACCAGCAACCTACCGGCACCGGCCAGCCGGTGCCGGAATTCGAAGTGATCGTGGTGGACGACGGTTCTACCGACGACACGCTGGCCATGCTGGCCCAGGCAGTGCTCCCCTTTCCCTTGCGGGTGATCCAGGCTCGCCATACCGGGCCGGCGCACGCCCGCAACTTGGGAGTAGCGGCGGCCCAGGCGCCGCTGTTACTGTTCTTGGACAGCGATCTGCTGGCCGGTCCGCAGCTAGTGGCGGCTCACTACGAGGCCCACCGGGTGGATCCGGACGACCGGATCGTGCACGGCCCGGTGATTCAGGTAGATACCCTGGACGTCACCCGGGCGCGGCAGGTGAAAGCTCGCCTGGGGGATCTCAGCCGGGCGTTTTTTGCCACGGGTAACGCTTCGTTGGCCAAAAGACACATCGAGGCGGCGGGCGGATTCGACGAAGAGTTCAGCCTGTATGGGTGGGAAGATCTGGAGATGGGGGAACGCTTACGGCGGCTGGGGCTGAAAGCCGTATGGGTGGCCGAGGCTCAGGGGTACCATTACAAACCCCCGTTGCAGACAAAAGATCTGCCCTCGCGTTGCCGGCGGGAAGAGGAGCGGGCCCACAACGCGATCCTTTTTTATCGCAAGCATCCCAGCCGCCGGGTGCGGTGGATGATTCCCCTCCATCCCGTGACCTTTGGAAT
This sequence comes from Limnochordaceae bacterium, assembly GCA_014896305.1. Classification (GTDB taxonomy): domain Bacteria; phylum Bacillota; class Limnochordia; order Limnochordales; family DUMU01; genus Bu26. Next base: position 25,586 of record JADBKQ010000008.1, on the reverse strand, counting down.
CGAGCGATTGATCAGTTTCGGCGGTTGGCCGGAGCGGCGCTGGGCCCGGCATTGGTTGGCCCACCTGGAGGTGCATGGACCCCGCTGGCTATGGCGGTTTGGGAGCTGGGCCGTGATACAACATGCGTATTATCAGGCGCTCCGCCGGGAGTGGCGGCACTTTCGCACCCAACTGCCGCCCGGAGGCCAGGCCCGGAAAGCGGAGGGTGCGGAAAGCTGAGGACCTAGAAAGAAGGATTACGAACATGAGAGCGCTGGTGACAGGCGGAGCTGGCTTCATCGGGTCTCATGTGGTGGAGCGGCTATTGCAGGCCGGCTGGCAGGTGGGAGTGGTCGATGACCTATCGACGGGGCAACGGGCCAACGTCCCGCCGGGGGTACAGCTACACGTCTCCAGCCTCCTCGACCCCGAGCTGCCGGAATGGGTCGCTTACTTCGGCCCGGATGTGGTCTTCCATTTGGCGGCCCAGGTCAAAGTGAGCCGTTCTTTGGCCGCCCCGGTACGGGACGCGCAGATTAATATCGAAGGATCGATCCGATTGCTCGAGGCCTGCCGGCAGCTGGGGAAGGTACGGCGGGTGGTCTACGCCTCCTCGGCCGCTGTCTATGGCGAACCGCACGTCTTGCCCCTGCCCGAAGAGCATCCCATTCATCCCTTGACTCCCTATGGGCTGTCCAAATACACCGTGGAGCAATACCTGGCGATCTACCGGCACTTGTATGGGTTGTCCTACACGGTGCTGCGGTATGCCAATGTATATGGACCCCGGCAGGATGCTTCCGGTGAGGGGGGCGTCGTCGCAATTTTTGCCGAACGGGTGAGCCACGGGAAAGCGCCGGTCCTGTTTGGAGACGGGGCGCAAACCCGCGACTTCGTCTACGCGAGCGATGTAGCACAGGCCAACCTGCTGGCTGCCCAGACGCCGGAGGCGGACGGCCAGGTGTTCAACATTGGTACGAGCCAGCCGATCCGCATCGACGAATTGGCGGATCACATGCAACGGGAAGCCGCCCGGCTGTGGGGAGTGCCGGCTGTGCCCCGGGTTCACCAGGCGCCGCGGCCCGGGGACATCCGGGATAGCTGCTTGGACTACCGGAAAGCGAAGGAAGTGCTGGGGTGGCAGCCACAAGTGCCGCTGGACGAGGGTCTGCGCCGCACGCTGGAGTGGTATCGGCAGCAGCGGTTGGTTGGGCCGGCAGAACGTTCAGACAGGTAGTGGGTAAGGTGGCATGGAACTATCCCAGCAGAGCCAGACCAGAGGTGAACGGCACAGTGGCAGTGAGCACGGCGCCAGACGGACAACGGGGGCAAGAGGTGAGGTTGGGCCCGGAGCCGCAGCGTCGCTTTGCCCGCACCCTGCGGGCAGAGGCTCTCCACAAACGGTACGGCGGCCGGCCAGTCGTGGCCGACGTGTGGCTGCGGGTGGAGACGGGAGAAGTAGTGGGTCTGCTGGGGCCGAACGGGGCGGGCAAGACCACCACCTTCGCCATGCTGGTCGGCCTGGACCGCCCGGACAGCGGTAAAGTCGTCTGGTGCGAACAAGAGAACGGGCGCGAGCGGGAGCAGGATGCGACTCGGTGGCCCATGCACCGCCGGGCCCGCCTGGGGATCTGCTATTTGCCTCAGGAGCCGTCCGTTTTTCGCCGGTTGACGGTGGAGCAGAACATCCAGGCCGTGCTGGAGCTGCAGCGCCTTTCACGTGCGCAGAGGGAGCAGCGGCTCAACCAACTACTCGCTACTTTCCGCCTCGACGGTCTGCGTCACCAGCGGGCGCATTCCCTGTCGGGGGGCGAACGACGCCGGACCGAGCTAGCCCGGGCCCTTGCAGCTTCGCCCTCCATCCTGCTGCTGGATGAACCGTTTACCGGCGTGGATCCCATCGCCGTGGCAGAGTTGCAGGACATGATCCGCCACCTCAAGGAGATGGGGCTGGGAATCCTCATCACCGATCACAATGTGCGAGAGACGCTGGCCATCTGCGATCGGGCGTACATCATGTACGACGGCCACATCCTCGTGGAAGGCACTCCGGAGCAACTGGCGGACGACCCTCGAGCCCGCCAGTTTTACCTGGGAGAGGGGTTTCGATTGTAACCATGCGGATCCTCTGGTCGTACATGGTCCGGCAGTTCATAGGGCCATTCTTCTTCGGGCTGGCCGCCTTTACGTCGGTTTTCGTGGCTGCGGACCTGCTTACCCTGGTTCGCACGTCGGTCCAGGCCGGCGTGGGGCTGGGGGTGGTCGCAGAGCTGGTGATGCTGCGACTGCCACAAACGGTCATCTACACGTTTCCCATGGGAATGCTGCTGGGAACATTGCTCGGGGTGGGCCAGCTGGTGGCCGGTAACGAGCTGGTGGCCGTCCGCAGCCTGGGGGTGAGCTCCCGCCGGCTCTTTTTCCCGCTGTTGGGGCTCGGCCTGGTGGGATCGGCCTTTGCCCTCACTATGAACGAAGTGGTGGTACCTGTAGCCAATCAACGGGTCCAGACGGTCTGGTTCGAGCAGCTGGAGAAACACCCGCGGCCAGCGGTACAAGAAAACGTGATGCTGAACCAGTATGCCGGCGGTTCACTGGAGTGGCTGCTCTGGGCGGCCCGCTATGATCCTTCCCAGGAGGTATTCTCGGACGTCACCATCGTCACCATGGACAGGGGAAAGCCGGCGCAGACCATCTACACCCAGACCCTGGCCTGGGTGGATTCAGGGTGGGTGATGCAGAATGGCACCCTCTACCGGTACGGCTCGCAGGGAGAAGTCACCCGCCTGGATTTTCAGGGCGGGAGCCAGCGGATCAATCTGAACACTCGTCCCGAAGAGGTGAGCGAACGGCAGAAAAGCACCGATGAGCTGAGCGCCCGGGAGTTGTGGCAGCGGGTGCGGCTCTTTCGGAGCCAGGGGGTGCAGATCCCCGCCCAGCTTCTGGTCCGGCTCCACCAAAAGCTTGCGCTCTCGCTGGCGAGCTTGATCTTTGTCATGGTGGGAGCGGCGTTGTCTGCCCGGGGCGCAGGCAGCCGGCGGGGCGCGGGAGCGGCCACCGGCTTTGGACTCAGTATCGCCGTGATCTTCGTGTATTACCTGCTCTTGTCCCTGGGCGGACCTTTGGCGGAAAGTGGACGCCTGCCCATCGCTTTGGGGAGCTGGTTGCCCGACTGGGTGCTCGGCGGTGCCGGGGCGTGGCTATTGACCCGGGTGGACTAAGAACTGTCTACAAGAGGTCGGGCACGGGAGAACGGGGGTCAGGAGTCTGGGCCAGAGGTTAAAGGCTTGAGAGTCAGACAATCAGCCAGAGGCCAAAAGGGCCAGGGGGGCAGCGACCGGCCGGTGGCGGTATCGGCAAAAGAGTCGGAAAGTTGTATTATAATGTGGTGGTTGAGGAGGTGGTGACACACGTGTACGGGCCGGCGTTGATCCTGGTATTGCTCCTCATGAGCGGCCTCATCGCCTATTTGGGCGATTGGGTGGGGCGCCGGATCGGCCGGCACCGTCTGACCCTCTGGGGGCTGCGCCCGCACCATACCTCCATCGTGATCACCATCATTGCGGGCGTCCTGATCGCCACCGGAACTCTGGGGGTACTGACGGCTACCTCCCGGGACTTTCGTACGGCCCTCTTCCACATCAGAGAGATTCAGGCGGAACTGGCCACCAGCCAGGGGCAGCTCAAGGTGGCCCGCCGCGAGATTGCCCGCCAGCAACAACAAGTCGATGAACTGGCTGCCCGGATCGCGGCCAAGTCGGATGAGTACCGGACCTTGACCGACCGGATCCAGCAATTGTCCAAGGCGCGCGACGAGGCCCAGGCCCGGCTGGTCGCCGCCCAACAGGAGAAAAGCCGGGTCGAAACGGAGTACCAGCAAATCAAGGCGTCCTACGAGACCACCCAGGCCGATCTGCAAGCCGCCCAACAAGCATTGGACGCCGAACGGAAGAAAGTGGAGGAGGCCAAACGGCAAAGCGATGAGCTCAGCCAGAACGTAGCCACGTTGGAGAAGGCGCGGGAGCAGATCAACCAGCGCCTGGCCGACCTGTATGTCCAGTATCAGCAGCTGCAGGTGGACGTCGACCGCATGCGGCAGGGGAACATGGCGTACCGGGCCCACGAAATCGTCCTGTCCAAGGTTTTGCCGGGCGGTGGCACCCTCGACGAAGTCCGCTCTCGTCTGTATGACTTTCTGGCGGCTGCTGACCAGCAGGCCGTCCGCCGTGGGGCGGCCGTCCCCGGTCGTCCCGGGTATGGACTCAAACTTCCCTCCCAGCAGGTGTTTGACGAGGCCGTCGCCTTCCTCGCCGGCAAACAGGGCGAGTGGGTCGTGCGGGCCGTTTCCTCTTCGAACACGCTGGTGGGCGAGCCGGTTCTGGTCTATTTTGAGATGACCCCGCGGCGTCTCGCTTTCCGAGCCGGAGAGGTGATCGCCAGCCGGACGATCGATCCCCGCCAGGAGAAAGTGGAGGAGGCGATCCTCACTCTGTTGCAGCAGGTAAACAGCGAGGCGATCCAGCGCGGGATGATCACCGACGTGGACGGGACGGTAGGTCAGGCGGACGGACAGGAGTTCACGCGGGCGGTCAGCCAGGTGCGTGCCGCCACGGGGCTGGTGAAGGTGGAGGCGGTGGCACTCTGGAACACCTGGACGACCGCCGGGCCGCTGCGCATCGGGTTGCGGATCGCAGGGGGGGCAGGCTCTTGAGGCCTTTCTGGGCACGACCGGGGCATCTCGGCGGCCCATCCGCCTGCCTTTGGACGGTACTCCTGCTGCTGGGGCTGACCTGTACTACGGTGGGATGGGGCTTGGCGGGAAGCTCGTTCTCGCCTGCTGCGGTGGCCCGCGCGGCCAGCCCTGAAGCCTCCACCGCGGAAGTTTCTCTGTCCCTGCAGGCTACAGCGATCGGAGCGGAGGCAGGGGGTGGTGTAGACGCCGGCATTAGCCTGGACCAGCTGCGGCTTGGCCCCACCCAGCCGGGGGAGAGCGGGCGGCCTTACCCCGGGCAAACTGTGGGGAGCGCTTTTGGAGTCACTGTTTTAGGACGGCTGGGGGCAACTTCGGTACTCGCCACGCCGACGGGGGCGGGCGGGGGCTGGATTACCAGCCACTGGAGCACCCCGTTGCGGCTTGAGACCCGTGTGTTGTCGCCGCTGAAACTGGCGATGACCGGCGGGAGGGCATTTCGTTCACCCGCAGTCCCCACCGGGGAGCGGGGGAGGCTGCGACTGCCTTCCCAGTGGGTGGAGAATCTCACCGGGATGCTGGTGGAGCAGGGAAGTTCTGCCCCACAGATACGATGGACGGCCCAGGACCGTTCGTCCTTGCCCGCTCCAGTAGGAGGAATGGGCGAAGCGGACCTTGGACAGACGTCTGTCGCACCAGCGGAAGGCAGGCGTCTCGTGCTGGCTTACAGTCAGCCCCTGGGAATGGTCGTCCATGCGGACTATCAACCGGCGCAAGGTGTCCAGGCGGCGCAGGCGAGCTTGGGAGCAGATTACCAGACGAAAGTGAGTTTGGGGACAGGCACTGCCGCCCGCCTTTCCGCCTCAGCCAGCGTCGGAGTGGACCTGGGAGAGCTGGCCCATCATGGGAAACTCCGCTTGCCACATTTGCCCACCGTGCAGGCGGGGATGGCGTACGAGATGGGCGACAAGGCGACTTTGACCGCCACCTATCGCATTGATGCCGACGGCATCCGGCTCGAGCGGAGTACCCAGGTCGGGATTGGCCTGAGCCTCACCGACAGTACCTCGTTGAGTGCCAGCTACCGTCTGGTTCGCTTCTCTGCTGACACCGGTCCGGATCAGGTCGAGGGCGAGGCCCAGGCTTCTCTGAAAGTGAACTTCTAGACCACCGATCAACCCCAACCGCACTTGTCACGGCGGCGGACCTCGGGAAGAGGATTCCCGGTTACTTGGCCGAATTCTCCCATGATCGAGATCGTACGGGAGAATCCATACGTCGCTGCAGGACGGTATGGCAACAGAGGAGGCCGACCCATGGCGGGGTACAAGGTCCGCCGGATTTGGCTGGTACTGATCGGAATAACGACCGCCGGCTTTCTGGTCACGAGCCTGTGGGGTGGACGGGCCGCCGCAGCGCAGCCTGGCGGCGCGGCAGTGGGGCTCCCGGCAGGAGCCTCGGCTGCAGGTTCACAGGACCAGGGAAGTGCTACACTGACGCTACCCAACGGGTTGTCGGATCCACAAGTGTACGACGCGGTGCGGACACTGACGCAAGCAGGGATCTTTCAGTTTCAGGCGGGGGAAGACTGGCTGGGCCAGTGGCCCGTTAGCCGGGACGAGGTTGCCCTCTGGCTCCACCGGCTCTTACAGCATCTGGGACAGGCGGGGCCGAACACAGCCCAGCCGTTTGTGCTTTCGGAAGCGGCGCAAGCCCAGCTGCGGGCTTGGGTAGCCCAGGAGGTGGCAGCTGCCCTGGCGGCGGCGCCAGTTCAAGACCAAGCGACCCAGCACGTAGTGGAGCGTGAGGTTGTGGTGCAGGCCGGACCTACCCGCCAGGAGATCACTCAGATCGCTCATGATCAGGCAGCGCAGGCGGTCGGGCCGGTGCTGGAGAAAGTGCAGGCGGCCGCGGCGCAGGCGGCGGCGGCGTTGGCCAGTGCCGCCCAGGCCCAGGCCCAGGCGGCAGCCGGCGTCAAGCAGAATGAGGAGCTTCAGGCCAAGCTCCAGACGGCCAGCGAGGAGCTGCAAGCGGCCCAGCAAGCAGTGGGTGCGCTCCAACAGCGGGTGGCCCAGCTGGAGCAGGTGCAAAGCTCGCTTGACAACCTCGTCGATCGCCTCAACAGTCTTGCCAATCAGCTGCAGGAGTTGCAGACGGCCCTGGACCAGACCGAGCAGCGGCTTACCGGCCTGGATCTGCGTTCGGCCAGTTCGCAGGGGGATGTGGAGACATTACGCAACCTGATCGACCAGCGGGCCGAGGCGCTGGCCCAACAGATGGGAGTCGACCGGGACCGCTTCAGTCAGGAATTGCAGGCGGCGCGCGACCGGCTCACGTCCATCGAGAAAGACTATGTGCACAAAGAGGCGCTAGCAGCGGTGGAAGCTCTGGTGAATAGCCGCACGGCACAGGTGGAAGCGGCCATTCAGACCCTGGCCGCGCAGCTGCAGCCGGAGCTGACGGCGCTGGGCCAGCGTCTGGCCGCTGTGGAAAAAGCTACGACCGAGCAAGGAGAGCGGCTTTCGCAAGTGGAGGCTCGCCTGTCCACTCGTGTCCGGCTCAACTGGGAGTGGCAGGGACGGCAGGTAGAGGCGGCGGAGGGGGCGAGCCAGGAGGCGGCCACGGCCGCCGGGTTCACCAGTGGCGGGATGATGCGCCAGTCCATACAGGCGCAGCTGAACGGACCCGGCCTGGGGTGGACGGAGGTCGGCATGACGCAGGAGACCGGGACCGGGAGGAGCTGGCAGAGTCTCGACCTGCAGATTCCTCTGGGCGGTGCTACGTTCAAGAGAGGCCAGGCCACAGGAGGGGTCAACCAATTGCAGGCGATAGCGGGGATCGAGGGAGTGCCTGCTATGTCCATGAAAAACGGGTCGGCGCAAGCCGGCAGTGCGCCGGCCGTGTACTGGAAAACAGGGGTTCGCTACCAGGTGGGTTCGGCCGAGTCCAACCTGGGCCTGGAAGTGCAGGCGGGCACGGGCGGAGCATCGCCGGCCGGCTGGTGGCAGGCTCAAGCGGAACTGCTCTCCGGGCCGATGCAACTACGGGGCTGGTGGGGTCAGGGCGGCCGCGGTACGCTAGAGGTGCTGCCGGTGCCGATGGTGGCCAGCTTCGCTCAGCCGCAACTGGAGACCGGGTTCAGTGGGCAACTCCAACTGCCGGTGGCAGGGCAGGGACGACTCGGAGCAGGCCTGGGGTGGTTGAGCCGGTATGACGCTGGCGGAAATCCAGCCGGATCACAACGGGAGGGATGGCTGGCACTGGAGTGGCCAGTAGGGAGGCAGGCGTGGCTTGCTCTCAGTGGCAAGCGGTGGTGGGGTGGCAACGAACAGGACGTCCGTTGGCAGGCTGGCGCCTGGGGAATGGGGTTGCGCCTGGCGTTTTAGGGAAGTGAACTTGCTTTCTGCAGTTGTCGTCGAAAGGGAGGGGGTACGACCTGAATCAGAGAGAGCCGGTGGTGCTGGCGATCGACCCGGGGCGATGGAAGGCGGGCGTGGCCGTGGTGGGCCAAAGTGGCCAGGTGTACTGGCAGCAGGTGGTGGCTACGCAGCAGCTAGCCGCCGTCATCCGGGAGCAGTTTCACCGGCACGAACCGCAGGCGATCGTTTTGGGAGATCGGACGGGCGGCCATCAGCTGGTGGCGCAGCTGGCAGAGGAGGGCGAGCCAGAGTTGATGGCCCGGTTGCGTACCGTGAACGAGGACCGCTCCAGTCTGGAGGCGCGCGCCCGTTACCTGCAACAACATCCGGCCCGGGGTTGGCGGCGGCTGCTGCCGGTCGGGTTACGCGTACCGGATCGCCCGATCGACGATTACACGGCCGTCATTTTGGCGGAACGATTCTGGCAGGGCCGGGATGTACGTCCGCTCAGACATAAACCGGAAGGATCGGGGGGGCAAAGGGTGTGAAGGCGGGGCAGGCGGCTCTGGCCGTTGTTGCTATGATCTGGGCTACGACCGGATCACAGCTGGTCGATCCTGCTCGGGTGTCCGCTGCCGGTGCGGCGGGCCCAGATGCCTTTTCCGACTCCATCAGCAGAGAGATTGGCACGACGACCGGGTATGGGGTCCCGGCACTGGATCCATTCGTTCCGGTGCAAACAGGAGACGCAGCGTACCGGTGGCTGGCCGAACTGGAGCAGGCGGGGCTGGTTCATCCGTCGCAGAGCCTGTCGGCGCCGTTGTCTCGCTATGAGTTCGCCCTGTCATTGGCCGAGGTGCTGCAACGCCGGTTGAACGGAGCGGGCTCGCCATCGGCGGCTTCAACGTCGACTACTCAAGCTGGGCACTCTGCGGCCGCGGAAACCAGCACGCAAAAGGGGGAGCAGGTGACAGAGGCAGCCCCCGGGGTCGGGGTGCGGGCACCGATCATGATGACGGTGGACGCCCAGAGTGTCGATCGGGTGGTGCAGGGGGTCGACCGGAAGTACGCGGCTGAGGTGAGAACGGCTCTGACGTCGTTGCTGGTGCAGTTTGGGCCGGAGCTTCAGGTGTTGGGGTTTGATGTGCAACTTCCTGCTTCTCGCCAGTTGGGCCTTTCCATGGCTTCGCTGGCTGGACCTCAGCCATGGGAGGACGATCTGAAGGCTGCTCCACTCCAGGCAAAAGGTGTGACGGGCAGCGCAGGTTGGTCCTCCTCGCCCCTGGAATGGAGTTACCAGCTGGGGTTACAGGCAGCCAACCGGGCGGGCATGTCGCTGGAGACCGGTTCAGGTCAACAGCTGGCCGGGCCGGCGGGTTGGAGTGAGCTGGCCCTGGGCCAGGCTGGGATGCCCACGGTGCAAGCCGGAGTGATCGCCGGGCCGGTGGTGACCGAGGTGTCCCTCGTCTCTCCACCGGGCGACATCATGGGTGTAACACCGGATGAGCCAGGAACCCCTGTCATCGGTCTAGACACCCGCTGGCAGGTGAGCGAGGGAACAGCCCTGCATTGGTGGTGGGGAACGCCCATGCAGCCGGAAGCGGCGGGGAAGTCGTCCCTGGCCTCGGTCGGGCAGGGAGAGCTGACTGCCATTGGAGGCACGCTGGCCATAACCCCCCAGGTGTCGCTGGAAGGCGAAGTGGCCCGCCATGGATCAGGAGACGGAGCGGGGCCGCAGACGGGAGCTTCCCGGGTCGGGGCGTCAGTGGCGCTGGGGAATGTCCTCGTCGGCGCCTCCTACCGCTGGGTGGACCCGGGCTTTCGCCCCCTGCTGCCGGGTGGGGATACCCCGACCAGCGGCAGCACGCTCAACATGCAGGTGCGCCGGAGCGCCTTGCAGGTCGAGGCGAAAGTCGATCGTTCGCAAGGGGACGGGACGTCGTCCGGGAGCACACGTCAGGTGGTGGCGTTGGGGCTGACGTATGACTTGAACAACCTGGCGGTCTTGCGAGCGGGGTATGAGTGGGCCGACCTTTGGGCGACGCCTGCCGGCGGCCAGCCGGTGGCCACCTCCCAGCGCCGCCTGCAAGTGGGAATAGGTATGCAACAAGGGAGTTCAACGCAGGGAGTAAGGGCTGACCTCCTGCTGGCTGGAGCGACGAAAGCAGAGAACGAGCCCTTGACACTGTCGACCACCGCCTCGCTGGAGTACCGGCTGTTACCCTGGAACGCACGTCTGGTGGCTGGTCTGGGACAGACAGGAACCGGCTTGAGCACCTCGTTACGGTTGGGCTATGAACCTTCCGCCGACACTTCCGTCTGGGTTGGATACCAACTGGTGGACTATGGGCAGGGAGACCAAAAGCCGACGACCCCGCCGGCCAACCAGGCCAAGGCAGGGTTGACGATTCGTTTCTGACGGGTCGTCGTAGGGACGGAGCTGCAGGATCCAGCGTGCTGTCGCTGGCTGGTGAAAAGGAGCAGGGGGCACTACAAACCAGGCACAAATACGGAGGGGTTAACGTGGGCAGCGTGGGCAGGGCAGAGCGGATGGTGGCAGGGCTTCTGGTCATCGCCATGGCGGTTGTTTCGACCGGATGGTGGGGGGCTGCGGCCGGGGCACAGGAGAACACCGTCGCACCCGTTACCACCTTGGAGAATGTAGAAAAGGCGCTGTATGGCCGGATTCAAGAAGGCTCGCTGGTAGAGCGGCTGAATCGGGTAGAGACGGACTTATACGGAGAGACCAAATCCGGTGCACTGATTACTCGCATTGGCACCATTTCGAGCTTTTTGAGCGGGGGCAGCGCGGATCAAGTTTCCCTCGCCCTGCAAACCGGGGCTGTGGAGTGGATGGTTTTTCAGCAGCTCAGCTCCGACAGGCCCATGATCGAACGAATCAAGAACCTCGAGGGAGCCTTGCTGGGGCAGCAGCAGGGCGGCCCGTTGGTCCAGCGGGTGGAGAAGCTAGTCTCTCTGGTGTGGCCGGGGGGTAAGCTGAACCTGGACAAAGTGAACGTTCCGGCCACCACCCTGGTCAAGGTGCAGCTGTTGGCTGGGGTGAGCTCAGACGCGGCTGAGGTCGGGCAAACAGTGCCCTACAAGGTCGTGGAGGACGTGCGGGTGGGCAACCGGGTGGTCATCCCTGCCGGGACTCTGGCTCAGGCTCGTGTGACCGAAGTTCAAAAAGCGGGTCCTCTGGGACGGGCTGGCCGGATCGTGCTGGACTTCGGAGTGATGCCCGCCTTCGATGGGACACTGATCCCTCTGGGCGTAGCCAAGCGAGCGACGACGGAGAACGAGTCTCTGGGTTTGGCGGCAGGAGCGAGCGTTGCTGGAATCCTCCTCTTGGGGCCGATCGGGTTGGTGAGCGGCTACTTCGTGCAGGGGAAGAATGTATCGATCCCGTCCGGCACGTCCTTTTACGTCGAGGTCCTGCAGGATACGACCGCCCTGGGGTTGTCGCTGAGTCCGGTCAGTCAGCGTTGATCCTGCGCAAATTCTCGCCAGTTCGGAATGCGCTTGCCGGCGGTCCAGGATGTTGTCCGAATCGTTCTTCCAGGAGAGCCGGTCGCCCCGGAAGGATTTCTGGGGCGATCGTTTTTCTTCCTGGGGTGGTTAAACGATCTTAACGTTTCGAGTTAGAACCCCGTGGCGGAAGGACATCTCGGTCGGGGTGGCGAATTCACGAAAATCGTGACATTTTGCCAGACCTGTCCACCTGCAGGGAGAGCTAAGTGTGGGGAAGGTTTCACTGGAGCGGATTCGTACGGACGCGGCACAGTGTCGTACCTCGTTTGATCCGGACCAACTGGAAGGGTTGCGGCGTTCGCTGGAAGCGGTGGGCCAGTTACACCCCGTGCTGGTGCGCCCGGAGGGTGACTACTACCGTTTGATCGCTGGCGAGCGGCGCGTGCGGGCTGCCCGGCTGGCCGGTTGGTCGACCATTGAAGCCGTGATTTTGCCGCCCGGCACCGAAGAGCATGATCCGGAGGTCCAGCTGATCGAAAACCTGCAGCGGGAAGACCTCAATCCCATCGACAAAGCTCAGGCCGTACGCCGCTTCATGGACCAAAATCATTTGAGTAAGGTGGAAGCGGCAGATCGTCTTGGGATCCCCCGCACGACTTTGACAGACTGGCTCAATTGCCTGGAGGTGGATCCGCGTTTTCAACAGGCAGTGATTCGCAACTTCCAGAATGGCAGCAGCCCCATTACGGCCTCCCACGTCTCCATCGCCCTTGGTCTGGCGCGCAAACTTCTGCGGCCGGATTTAACCGAGGAGTTATTGGCCTGTACCGAAGCGATGGAACTCAGCAAGGCGGAGTTGCGCCAGGTGGCTCGCATTCTCGAAGCAGACCGGGAAATCAGCGCCCAGGATGCGGCCGAGCGCGTGCGGGCCCGAGCGGCCAGTCGCCGGAGGGCCGCGGCCCGCGAGAAGGGAAAGCCAGAACCCGAGTGGAAGGACGAGGTCACCCAACTCTTGGACTCGTTGGAGCGAGAGCTGGCCCATGTGCGTGAGAACCTCTCTCGGCTAAGTCGGTATGCGCAAGAGCAGGAGGATGAGCAGCAGTTCCCGGCCGCCTGGAAGCAGATGCCGGAACGGTTGATGAGCACGTACGAGATGTTGACCCGCGTCCTGAAAGATGTATTTCATGTGGACTCGATGCAGACGGCAGAAGAACGATACCGTGCCCGCCGGCGAGCCTGGCGGCGGGCCCAAAGGGCACTACGTCCCGCCTCTCGGGCGGTTGGACAGGGGAACGAGTAGGACCAGGAGTGGGAGAAGGAGCGGGGAGCATGGAGCAGCGGGTAGGGTGCGGACAGGGGGATCGCCAAAGCCGGCACCAAGGAGGGACGGTCCCCCTGGCAGCATGGGTGCTGAGCGCGATGTTGGGAGCTGTGGGCGTGTTCGGGATGGCCGCGGTGGGGACGGCGGCTGGCACGCCAACGCCTGCACCATCAACTTCTACCGCCGCCCCAGGCATGTCGTCCCCGGCGACGATGGATCAGGCTACCTATCGCTTGGGGCCCGGGGATGGGTTGCGAATTTCAGTATTTGGCCACGATGAGCTAACCTTGGAGTTGACCGTCCGCCCGGATGGGCGAATCAGCTACCCACTAGTGGGAGATATGGAGGTCTCCGGGCAGACGCCGGGGCAGGTATCCCAGCGGATCCAAGAGGTCCTGTCGGCCTATGTGAAATCCCCGCAAGTGACCGTCATGGTGACGCAGTTCCGGCAGGTGCACGTGCAGGTCTCGGGAGAGGTCGTCCGTCCGGGCTTATATCTATTACCGGTGGGGGCAAGCATCCTGGACGCCTTCGGGCAGGCAGGAGGTTGGACGCGCCAGGCGGCCATCAGCCAGGTGCTGCTGATCCGGCACGGCCAGGCCGAGCGGCTGGATCTGCGCCCGGCGATCGAGAAAGGCCAAACGCAAAATAACATCCGCCTAGAAGATGGGGACCTGCTATACCTGCCGCCTGCGGCGACGGCCGTCGTCTGGGGCGAGGTGCGGACTCCGGGAGCATACACACTGGCCCAAGAGACCAACCTCGTGCAGTTGTTGGCGTTGGCCGGTGGCACCCTGGCCACGGCGGACCTGCAGGCGATCCAGGTGAGCCGGGTCGGCGACGGCGGGATCCAGCGGCAGACGATCCCCTCCGACCAGCTGCAACATTGGGCGGTCCAAGCGGGGGACATCATCTACGTACCGCCGGTTCAGAGTGTGACCGTGCTGGGCGCCGTGGCCCGGCCCGGGCGGTATCCCTTGGCCGACGGGGTTGCCCGTCTGTGGGACGTATTGGCCCAGGCGGGAGGGCCGACGTCTCAAGCCGCAGTCGACCGGGTGACGATCACCCGGGTAGGGCCGGATGGTACACCGGTCAGCATTGGCCTGGATCTCACCCCGGCGCCCGACGGTGGGGTGCCGAAGGCCGGCTCCTACGCTTTGCAGGCGAACGACCTGATCTATGTGCCGGAAGGCCGGCAGGAGGTCGTGGTTCTCGGCCAGGTGCAAAATCCCGGAGTAGTGCCTTGGCGGGCAGGCATGCGAGTGCTCGACTTGTTGGCCGCGGCCGGCGGGCTCACCGACCAAGCGGCGGGGGAGCGTGCCACCTTGGCCCTGGCCAAGGACGGGAAGACCATTACCATTGACCTGACTCAGCTGCCCCAGGCGGCCAGCGAGCTTAACCGGCCGCTGCAACCTGGCGATACCCTCTTCGTACCGGCAGCCAGCCGGCAGGTAGCGATTTTGGGAGAGGTCGCCCGGCCGGGCCTCTATCCGTTCACGCCCGGTCTGCGGCTGCTAGACCTGGTGGCCGCAGCCGGTGGATGGAGTGAATGGGCCGACCGCCAAGCCGTCAGCTTAATGCGCCAGGCCTCTGCGCCGGCGGTGCAGGCGGATGCCAATGCTCAAGGGGCATCTCCAGCGACTGTGCAGGTTCTGGACGGAGAAGCTGCAGAACACGATTCGCAGCAAAACGTGCCGCTTCAGGTGGGAGACCTCGTGGTGGTGCGCCGCGCAGTCCGTTCAACCCTCGTCCTGGGCGAAGTGAGGCAGCCAGGGATCTTCCCGTACCGGCCTGGGCAGCGGCTGGTAGACCTGGTGGCGGCCGCGGGCGGCCTGACGCCCCAGGCCCGGCAGGGGCGAGCTTTGCTGACCCGGCTCGATCCGCAAACCGGTGAACCGGGCGCTCCCCAGTGGGTGGCCCTCTATCCGGATAGCAGCAACGGAGCGGTGGCGGGCAACACGCCGGCCTCTAGCTGGACGGGCAACGATCTGGTAAAGCCGGGCGACATCCTGTATGTCCCGGCGGCGCCACAGGCGGCCACTGTGCTGGGAGAGGTAGCCCGGCCCGGCCAGTATCCGGTAGAGCCGGGGTGGCGGGTGCTGGACCTGCTGGCTGCGGCCGGAGGGCCGACCCCCACGGCCGATCTCCTGCACGCCTCCTTCACGTCTGCGGCGAGCGAGTCGGAGGGGGCGGCGGGGGCCGTTCCACAAATCATTGACCTCGAAGCCATTCAGAAAGCTCCCCAGAGTAGTGCCAACGAGTTGGTACAACCCGGAGATGTGTTGGTGGTGCCCCGCAATCAACAGTGGGTCAGTACGCTGGGTGAATGGAACCGGCCAGCGACGCTGCCCTGGCGACCGGGGTTGACATTGGGAGAACTGGTGACTGCAGCGGGCGGGCCCACTCCCCAGGCGGACCTGGAGCATGTCAACCTGATCCGGCAGGCGGGCGACCGCCTGGCCTACCAGACGGTTAGCTTGGCCGGCTGGCTTGGGTCCAGTGGTACGGCGCAGGCGGCGACCCCTGCAAACCAGAAAGGGACTGGGGCTCCGGCGGCTTCCTCCACGGTGGCTGCCGTGGACGGCACCATGGTTCTGCAGCCGGGGGACGTGATCATGACCCGACCGTTGCCGCCCGCGATGGTCCTGGGAGAGGTGGCGCGACCGGGAGCGGTGGCCCTCCTGCGCCCCAGCCGCCTGGCGGACGTGCTAGCACAGGTCGGTGGACCGACCGCACAGGCCGCCCTGGACCAGGTGGCGCTGATTCGGGGAACGGTTCAGCAGCGGGTGGATTTGCGTGCCGCCTGGCAAGGAATGCCCGACGCTGAGAATCCCTGGGTCAGCCCGGGCGACACGGTGGTGGTACCGGCTGGGATGCGGGAAGTCTTTGTGCTCGGGGCGGTGGCCCGGCCAGGAGCATATCCGGTTCAGGCTGGACAGACGCTGGGTCAGGTACTGGCGCTGGCGGGCGGGGCAACCGTCAGCGGCGACCCCAGCCGGGCCGTGTGGGTCCGCCAGTCGGCCGGCGGGGGTGCTCAGCTGGTGAACCTGACCTTCCCGGACGGGACGTCAGGCCCGGCTCCGGGCGAACAGCAAGTTTCGCCCGGGGACTTGCTCTATATTCCCGAGAGCCGGCGAGCCATTCTGGTGCTGGGTGAGGTGCGAGCCCCCCAGCAGATCGTGGTCTGGCCAGGGATGCGGCTTTTGGAGGCGGTGGCGCGGGCTGGCGGGCCGACGCCCAGCGCAGACCTGCACCACGCCTTGTTCAGCCAGGGAGGCCAGGTGGAGACCCTGGATCTGGCGGCGCTGCTGGCCAACCCGCTGGCGGCGGAGAACCGGGTTCTCAACGGGGACGAGGTTCTGATTCTGCCCCGGCAGCTGCAGGGGGTGGCGGTGCTCGGTGCGGTGCGCCAACCCGGCAGCTATCCATTGGAACAACCGGCAACGCTGGTGTCGGCCGTGGCGGCTGCCGGAGGTGTGCTGGAGAGCGCCGACCTGGAGGCAGCGCTGTTGACGCACACCGGAGCGACCGGGGAACGCACGGCGCAGCGGGTGGATGTCAAAGCGGCCCTGGAGAATCCGGCCGGCCCTGCCAATGTTGCGGTGCAGGGCGGAGATGTCCTCTTCATCCCTGAACAGGAACGCCGGGTCCTGGTATACGGTGCGGTCCGCTCGCCCGGTGCTTATCTGGTCAAGCCAGACGCCCGCGTGCTGGACGTGCTGGGAATGGCGGGGGGCCCGACAGAGCAGGCGGATCTCGCAGCGCTGACCTTGACGCGGACCCGGGCGTCGGGAACGTCCTCGACGCAGACCACCACGGTGGGGCAAGAGGTGATCGACCTCGGGCGCTTGCTGCAGCACCCGGAGGATCCAACCAACCGCCTGCTGGCGCCAGGGGACGTGCTCTATCTACCTCAAGCCCGGCAGGTGGCCGTCCTGGGCCAGGTGGCTCGCCCGGGAACATACACCTTGCTGCCCGGCTCGCGACTGCTCGATTTGCTGGCTCTGGCCGGCGGACCTACGGCGAATGCTGCAGATGAACTGACGGTGCTCCGTACCCCGCTGGGGGAGGGTCAGCCTCAGGTACTCAGCGCGGATTACAGAGCTGTTCTGGGCAATCAGCAGCCGGACCAAAACGTGGTGTTGCAACCTGGAGATACGGTCTACGTACCCGAGAGCCGCCAGCAGGTGCTGGTCTTGGGACAGGTACGAAACCCCGGTCTGTATCCTATCCGCCCGGGGATGACGGTGCTGGACGTCATCGGGCTCGCAGGGGGTCCGGCGGAGCGGGCCAGCCTGGATGCGGTGGGGATCTACCGGAGCGGCCAACCGGGGGGTCATGCCACGGTCGCTTTGGGAAAGGACAAAGTGGTGTTCCAGGGCAACGTGAAGGAGAATCCGCTCGTCCAGGCCGGTGATATCGTGTATGTGCCGGAGACCTCCAAGCCGGACTGGAACAGCATCTTCGGCTTCCTGGGAGGAGTGAAGCTGTTCAAAGACCTGCTGGGGATTCAGATCCAGTGGTAGGGTGAGTCGGGAGCAGTGAGGGGAGAAACGGATGGCGGACGTACAGGCGCAGGCGGCCGGACAAGATGAAATGGAAATCGATCTGCGACAGTATCTCGAGGTGTTGTTGCGGCGTAAATGGGAGATCCTGTCGCTCGTGGTCGTGGCGATGGTGGCTGCGACGGTGGCCACTCGGCTTAGCCCCCGAATCTACGAGGCTTCCTCCACCGTACTGATTCGGACCACCGGCAGTAGCGGGCTACCTTTTGCCACCGACGGCGGATTCTTGGCGGGAGCGAAAGATCCCCTGCAGAATTACGTGCAGATCCTGAAGAGCCGGGACCTGGTGGTGCGCACCGCCCGCCGCCTCCATTTGCCCAGCGACCCCACCAGCCCGGAGGTGGCTCAACTTGCCCAGAGCGTCAAGGTGCAGCCCATTCAGGGGACGGATACCGTACGCGTGACGGTGAGCAGCCGCGACCCGGCCTTTGCGCGAGACGCGGCCAATGCACTGGTGGCGGCCTTCCAGGAGCTCAACCTGGAATACAACCGCCAGGATGTGCGTAGTGCCCAGCAGTTTATTGAAGAGCAGCTGCCCAAAGTGGAAAGCCAGCTCAACCAGGCCGAAGAACTGTTGCTGCGTTTTCAGGAAAGTGCGCAGGTGGTCTCCCCCAGCGACGAGACCAAGGCGTTGCTCGATAAGATCAGTCAGTTGGAGACGATGCGAGCCGAGGCCGAGGTCGGACTGCACGAAGTAGAACAGCGTCTACAGGAAGTGGAGAAGCAGCTGCAGGCACAACCGCAGACTCTGGTCACTGCCCGCCAGATCGCCGACAATCCCATGATTCAATACTATCGCACGCAGCTGGCCGACTTGCAGACCCGGCTGGCCGGGGCGCAGGAAAAGTACACCGATAAGCATCCGGAAGTGGTCGACTTGAAGGCGCAGATCGACCAGGTCCGGCAGCAGCTGCAAAACGAAGTGGCCAAGGTGGTGCCGCAGGAAACCGAATCTCTCAACCCTGTCTATCAGGGGCTGCTTCAAGAGTTGCTTTCGCTGCAAGCCGACCAACTGGCCCAGGCTGCCCGTAGCGACGCTTTGCGCCACCTGATCGACCAAAACGACCAGGTGCTGGCGGGATTGCCCCAAAAGGAGTTGCAGCTGGCCCGCCTCACCCGGGATGTCAAGGTGAACGAGGACATCTACATGATGCTGCGTACCCGGTATGAGGAGACCCGGATCACGGAGAACATGAAAAACTCCGATGTACAGTTGATCGATCCAGCCGTAAAACCGACAGCGCCAGTCAGCCCACGACCCATGCTCAACCTGGCCATTGCGGTATTTCTGGGGTTGTTCGGGGGCGTGGGTCTGGCCTTTGTGCTGGAGTTCCTCGACACGAGCTTCCGCAGCCAGGAGGATGTCGAACGGGAGCTGGGTTTACCGGTCCTGGGTCTGATCCCGGCCATGGAAACCCTACCGGCGGCGAGTGCCTCTCCTCTGCGCCGCTTTCAGGAGCGTTGGCAAGGGCATGGCCGCAGGCACGAACCTCGGCAGCCGTAGGGCCATAAGTGGCTGTTGGCGATGAGTCCGAATGGTGGAACGTTGGTTGGGAGGGGAACCGATTGGCCTCTCAGGCGGATCAGTTAGTCGTTCATACGCGACCTTCGACACCCATGGCGGAGGCATTTCGAACTCTACGGACGAACATTCAGTTTGCGTCCGTGGATCGCCCCCTGCGGGTCATGCTGGTGACCAGCTCCGGACCGGACGAGGGGAAGAGCACCGTGTCGGCAAATCTGTCGGCTGCACTGGCCCAGGCGGGGCAAAGAGTGCTCTTGATCAACGGGGACTTGCGGCGTCCCTCGTTGCACCGGGTGCTGGGGTGCACTGACCGGATTGGCCTGACGAATGTACTGTTGGGACAGGCCTCCATCACCGAGGCGGTGCAGGAGACGTCGGTGCCCAACCTGTACTTCCTGGGAAGCGGGCCATTGCCGCCCAACCCTGCGGAAGTACTGGGCTCTCAGAGCATGGATCAACTGTTGGCCCAGGTGAAGGCGGCCTACGACATGGTGGTCGTGGACATGCCTCCCGTCGTGGCCCTGGCCGACGCGGCCATCCTCGCCCCGCGGGTGGATGGAGTCCTTCTGGTCGTGCGAGCGGGACGGACCAATAAGGAGGCGGCCCGGCAAGCCGTGGCCATGCTGCAGCGGGTCCGGGCCCACCTGTTGGGGGTGGTCCTCAACGACATCGACCTCAAGAGCAGCCGTTATGGGTACTATTACTACTACTATTACACCGAAGAGAGGTCGGGGGCTCAGCAGGCGGCAGCCACGACGGAGACAGCGGGCGAGGAGATCAAGAGCAGGACCAGGCACAAAAAGGAGGAAAGGCCGTGAGCCAGCCGGACGGGCCGGAAGGGCTGTCAGAGCCGTCCACTGCGGAGCGTGTCCGGGTGGATCTCCACAGCCATATCTTGCCGGGGGTCGATGACGGGGCAGCCAATATCGATCAATCCCTGGCGATGGCGGAAAGGGCGGTGGCGGACGGGACCGCCGCGATGGTAGCAACCCCGCACGCAGGGTTGGAGGGGAAGTCGGCCAGCCGGGAAGCGATCGTCGCTGCCCACGCGGCATTGCAGGAGTCGCTGCAGCAGCGGGGGATTTCGCTTCAGGTTCACCTGGCGGCCGAGGTGTACTTTGCCCCAGACCTGGTGGCTCAAGTGAAACGCGACCCGTGGTTGACGATCGGCGGAGCCGGCAAGTATCTGTTGACCGAGTTGCCCATGTACTCGTACCCCACCTACGTGGCGGAGATCTGTTTTCAGCTGTTATTGGCTGGGGTTGTTCCCATCCTGGCGCATCCAGAGCGCAACCTGGTGCTGCAACGGCATCCCCGGCGGTTGTACGAGCTGGTGACCCAGGGGGTGATGGCGCAGGTGGACGCGGAGAGCTTAACCGGCCGCTTTGGGAGCGCGGCGCAAGCGGCCGGTCGAAGCTTTCTACGGCACGGTTTGATCCACTTTTTGGGCAGCGACGCTCACGGGGTAGAGCAGCGGCCACCGCTGTTGGCTGAGGCCGCTGCCATAGTGGAGGAGGAAGTGGGGGCAGAGCAGGCGTGGCAGATCACGGTGGCGTGGCCGCGGCAGGTTTTGGCCGGAGGATATGTGGATCCAGGGGGGGCGACTCTACCGCGTCACGGCGAGATCGCCAGCCGTGAACACCGTCACGGCTGGGCCCGCTGGCGGTCGTGGCTGCCATGGGGCCGGGCGTTCTAGCCGGGCGGGTGCGAAAGCCAGGAAGGAGGCACGCCGATGCGCAAAGGATGGGCGCGGCGGGGCGGGTGGCTGGCACTCCTCGTGTCGATTTTGGCCGTCGCAGGCACAAGCAGGAAAGCTGCGCTGGTGTGGGCCCTGCCGGAAGACGGGGAGGCCGCCCCATCTCCAGCCGCCAGCAAGGGCGACAGAGCACCAGCCGGCGAAGTAACACTCCAGGGGGTCATTCGGATCTCGCTGCCCGATGACCTTCAACCGGTGCCGCCGGCACCGTCGTCGCTCGCTGGCCAGTCTCGGTCTGACTCGGGCTCAGGTCCGCCGGCTCGCGGGGCTGAGGGGAAAGCGTGGAATGACGCCAGCACGAAGGGAACGGCCCTGCCGGAGTGGTGGTCCAAGCTGGCCAAGGGTTCCTGGCAGTTGGGGAACGGGGAAGTACGGGGGTTTATCGGAACCAAAGGTGTTGCCTGGGGGCCAGGGCAGTTTGGCCATCTACTGATCAGCGATCCGCCTGCACTCAACTGGATTTTGCTCTCCTATGAACGGCCCTCTCTCAGCTACGAGAAGGGGGCTGCCTTGCTGGGCACGACGCCCAGCCGCCTCCTTTTCGTACAACGGCTGCAGTGGTCTCAACTTTTGTCAGCTGGACGCCAGTTTTGGTCCGGCACTTCTGTTCAGCTGGGATGGAGCGACGCCGCCATCTACCAGCGTCCTGATCCATTTCCTGCCGGTTACTTGTTGCCTTTCGTGCCGTATTCGCTGTGGTCGGGTAAGAGCACCGAAACTCATGGGGTGGAACAATGGGGGGTCGACGTTCAACTGGCCGAGCCCAGGTGGGGACGCGTCTATGGTGAACTCCTCTTGCCGCCACCGGGGCGCGCCCCCTTGGGTCCGGCTTCTCCGTACGAGGGAATCCGGCCGACGGGGATGCTGGTGGGCTGGCAAAAGCAATGGGTACGGCCAGCTCAGGGGCTGCTCAGCCTGGGTGTGGAGTATGCCAGGACGGCAGTGGGGGCATACGAGGAGACGGTCGCTCGTGATGCCTACATGGGGACTGAGCAGAACGTGGGTTTCTGGTTGGGTTCAGACAGTGAGGCCCTGGTCATCCGGTTGGCCAACAGCCAAGGCACAGCAACCGGTACGACGGTAACCGCCGACAGTCAACGAAGTCCGCTGGTGCTCGCGTTCGACAAGCAAGATTTGGCCACCGCTGCGGAAAGCGGCCAGGGCCAGGTCTCCTGGGCAGCTCTGGTTGAGGCGGACTCGGCCTCGCCCTCCCCAGATACCGCTGACAATACGGTTTCGACCTACGGGGAGGTGCGGTTTACCCGCCAGGGTGAGGATGCCAAGGGGACGACGGGCGGGCAAGGATCCTTGGCGCTGACCCCGACCGGCACTCCTGAGACTACGGTGAGCGTCAGCGTAGGCCAGTCCATTCGCTGGAACGATGTGAAGGTGGACGTGGAGGTAGGGATAGAAACCACCCAGAACCAGGGCCATCGCTCCGGTCAGGGAGGCACTGCCCTGGTGGCCAGTGTGCGCATCACCATCCCCCTGGGGGCGTAGGTGGAAGCGGACAATGGGGTGTGCTGGCCCATCGTCCCCCATCCGGGCTACCGAGCTGGCCTGGTCAGACGGGTTGGGCTGGAGCGTCTGGCTGCTTGGGACGGGTAATCTTGGCCACCATCACCACTTCCGCGTCTTTGGCAGCCCGTTCGAACATCATCTGCAGAGCGGACCATACTTGCTGTGTGGTGCCGGCAATGGTGGTGCTGAGCGGGCCGACTTCATAACTCACTTCATACTGAGCTAACGTGTTGATACTGCGTTTGATGATGTCGTCTGAATGAACAACCTCCAGCGGCAGCACGGTAACCTCTGCCTGTAGCGTGCTCGGCACGGTCCCACCCCTCCTGTCGACATGAGGCCTATCGCGAGTAGGTTGCGCAAGAGGGCGGCCTGCTATCCTTGGAGTGCTGGCGGGCGCATAGATTGCCTAAGGCGACAATGAAAGCGGTAGCGGCGGTTTACCCTGAAGGAGGGCCACGTGGTGCACGAGGTGGAACAGGCAGCGGTGCTCGCCAGCGTTTGGGCGGGGCTGGCGACCGCGGTGGGGGCTGCATTGGTGTTCCTGGGCGCAGGGGGTAGAGCGAGGCGGCCATGCCCGTCCGACCGCGGGTTCCGTTCTACACTGAGGCGCGGATTGGCCACTCCTGCCGCACAGGCCGGAATGCTGGGGTTCACTGCAGGCGTCATGGTCATGGTGGCGGTGGGCAGTCTCCTGCCGGAGGCATGGTCGGCTAGCCGGCAAGCGCGGAGCGTGGTGATGGGAGTGACGGCCGGCGTAGTCTCCCTGGCGGCCCTGGACTGGTTGCTCGTTCACCACCTGCCGGGACAGGACATCCGGGCGGCCGACTATCGCCAGGGGCTGCTCTCCCTCGTTGCGCTGGCGCTGCACAACTTGCCGGAGGGGATGGCCGTGGCGGTTGCCTACCTCACTCCCCACAGCCGGCTAGGCCCTTTGCTGGCACTGGGGATCGCTCTTCACAACCTGCCCGAAGGGCTCGCCATCAGCACTCCTTTGGCGGCGGCTGGGCTGCCGGCCTGGCGTGCCTGGGAGATGGCAGCTTTGACGGGGCTGATGGAACCGCTGGCGGCGCTGGGCACGATCGGCCTGCTCCAGCTGGCCCAGCGGTGGGATTGGCAGGGGATATGGTTTGCGAGGGGTTCGGCCTGGAGCAGCGCCTACGGGTTGGCGGCGGGGGCGATGATGTATGTGGTCCTGGTGGAGATCCTGCCGGCCGTGGGACGGCACCGGCTGAGCCAGCGCCTGGCTGCGGGAGGCCTGCTGACGGGGGTCCTGCTGATGGGGATCGCCGAGTGCTGGCTGGGCTAGCGGGTAGTGGGCGGGGGCGTGGCAGGGCGATGACGGCTGGCGTCAGAAGGGCCAGTGGTAGGCTAGGTAGATGGCGACAGCATAGCCCACTAGATCTCCCAGGATGGCGACGGGCAGTGCGTAGCCCGCCTGCTGCACCCGCCCGGCGCCGGTGTAGACAGTCAGCACGTAAAACGTGGTGTCACTGCTGCCCTGCATAATGCAGGCCATCCGGCCGACCAGGCTGTCTGGACCGTAACTGCGCAGGATTTGGCTGATGACTCCCAGTGAGGCGCTGCCGGACAGGGGTCGGACGATCAGCAACGGTAGCAAAGGATAGGGCAGGTGGAGCCAGACGAGGGCGGGGCGCAAGAAGCGAGCGAGCAAGTCTAGAGCTCCGGAGGCGGTGAATAGGTCGAGGGCGACGAAAATCGCAATAACGTAGGGGGCGAGATGATAGATCAGGTGCAACGCCTCCTGCACACCGGCGACGAAGGCGTCCAGCGTGTTGACCCGGTGCAGTCGAGCGTGGACGAGCACGGTCAGCACGAGCAGGGGCAGGAGCCATTCTGCTGCGTTCACCGGCATTCCTCCTTGGGCTGCCCTTATGGCTGGCGGTGCCGCCGTCGTTCTTGCCGCTGGCTGTGGTGTCGCCACCATCCGTCCGCCACCAGCACCGCCGCCGTGGCGGCCGAGGAGGCGATGGCGGCAGGGATGGCGATAGCCCCTGGCTGGGCCGATCCGGCAGCTGCCCGCAACGCAATGGCGGTCGCGGGAATAAGGGTCACACAAGCGCTGTTGAGAACCAGGAACGTGCTCATGGCTGGCGTGATGCGCCCGGGGTTCGGGTTATCGGCTGCCATCTGCTCCATGGCTCGCAAGCCGAAGGGAGTAGCGGCGTTACCCAGCCCAAGGATGTTGGCGACCAGGTTCAGCGTCATCGAACCGAGAGCGGGGTGGCCGGGCCGCAACGAAGGAAAAAGCCAGCCAAGCCAGGGTGAAACACGACGGGAGATCTGTTCGAGCAGGCCCGACCGCTCTGCCACCTTGCTGATTCCCAGCCACAGGGAGGTCACTGCCAACAGGTCTATGCTGGCGCTCAACCCCTCCCGGGTCCCCTTGAGCAGGGACTGGGTAACGGCCGCCGGTGTGCCGTGAATCGCCATCAGCACGATCCCCAAGACCACCAGGACAAACCAGACCGCACCCATGCGGCGAACTCCTTTGTAAAAACCCCGTCGTGGTCTAGTTGAACATATGAGAACAGTCCCGCCGGCATACCTTGCGGGCGTGCTGACTGGTGGACACTTGGGATGAGTCTCGTAGACCTGGCAAGTATGGGTCGCACCTGGACCGGATGATGGCGAAGAGCCAAAACTCCCAGAGAGAATGACCCATCCTGTTGAGCCATCCGCTCTGGGAGTATATGTCAGGCAGCGTCGTTTCCCTGTTCTGGGCCGGTGACCCGGCCACTTGACTGGACCCTGCCTCGTGGTTTTGTGCCCTGACCTCACCCATCTCGGTCGGTCCTGGCTCTACCGACCGGCCCAACCCCATCGATCCGTCCGCCCTTTGGCCGGAAGATCTGCCCGGCCTACAATGGAGCGAGTTACCAGTGAATCCGATCACTCCGAATCCGAGTCGGTGTCATCCCCTGTCTCCAGGACGGAGGCGTCATCAAAGACGAACTCGAAGGTGACGACCAAACGCCCGTTGACCAGTTTAATGGACTGCCAAACATTATCGGGGGATTGGGGGAAGGTGAGCGTGAACTCGAATTCCTGATACTCTTCGTCGTCGTGTTCGGTTTGGTCGCCTTGGCCACTCTCGCCAAAAGGACCGAAATTACCGTAGTTTCTCCGGAACCAGTCTCCCATGCGATTATGCTCGCTCATGGACGCACCCCCAATCGAGGGGTGGGAGTCCGGCTCCCGCTCCTCTAATGCGTGACCTGACCAACTCCCCCCACGGTTTGGGGGCTTGCTTGCTCAGGAGTCGCCGCGCACTACAGTCCGGCTCGAGCCGGGCCGAGGGGACAGCAAATCCTCCCGGCTCCCGCCTGCCTCTAAAACAAGGCGATTATATCTATTCACCTGTGGCATGTCAACGTGGC
>JADBKQ010000007.1 GCA_014896305.1 Limnochordaceae bacterium | reverse complement strand
CCACGTCGAACTCGTGACTCACACCCGCCCTCCGGCCCGAAGCCAATCTTCGCCGCCGTCTCGGGCTGCTCACCGCCCCCGCACTCGTCGACTCGCATGTCCGGGCGCTGCTCCAGTTACGCGGGCAACGCTGCCGCCTACTCAGTCGCCGCCTGCTTCAGCCACCCAAAGTCACCTGGATGTCGTGTTCGGTTCCGGCGGCAAACTCCGGTAAGCGCCCCAGGTCCGGCCATTCGACGCCATCCAGCACGACCCGCCGAACTCCCTGGCTGACATGGTCAGGGTTGTTCACCCGAATGTGGCAGAGAGCTCCGCGGAAGCGACGCTCGAGCTGGAAACCATCCCATTCGGGTGGGATACAAGGATCGATGTACAAACCGTCAGGCTCGTCCAGCTCCGCCGGGCGCACTCCCAACAGCCACTCCAGGCTGACTCGAAAAAGCCAGGCCGCCGAACCCGTGTACCAGGTCCAACCCCCTCTGCCCTGATGGGGCGAGTCTGGGCCATCCACGTTCCCCGGCGTCACGTAGGGCTCGACCTTGTACAGGTCCGGATTCATGCCCCGCTGAACCGGGCAAATCGATCGATACAACTGCCAGGCGAGAGCTGCGTCCTTCGCCTTCACCGCTGCCCAGATCGCCCAGACGGCTGCATGCATGTACACCCCGCCATTCTCCCGCACGCCCGGCGCGTAGCGGGTCAGGTAACCGATGCGCTCGTCCGGTTCACCATAGGCCGGCGCAAGCAGCACTGGCCCGTACGGCGTCAATAGCTGGCGCCGGATGGCGTTCAACAGCTGAACGGTACGGCCTTCCTCGGCGAGGCCGTTGATGATGGCCCAGGTTTGAGCATTGAGGAAGATCCGCCCGTGGCGGCAGCCAGCGCTGCCCAGAGGCGTCCCGTCGTCACAGGTGGCGCGCAGATACCATTCGCCATCCCAGCCGTACCGATTGACCGCCTCCCGCAACGTGGCCGCCTCTTGCTGCAGTCGCGCGGCCGTCCGCTGGTCTTGCCGATGAGCCGCCACCAGACCAAACTCGCGCACAATCCCATAGAGAAACTGCCCCAGCCACACACTTTCACCTCGACCGTCGAAGCCGACAGCGTTCATGCCGTCATTCCAATCGCCTTCGCCGATGAGCGGGAGTCCCCGGGCGCTCCGCCGGGCCAACGTGTAGTCGATCGCGGCTAGGCAATGCTCGTAGAGCGGCCCGCTACCCCCATCCCGGTAGGGTAGCTCTTCATCTATGAATGCCCAGTCTCGGGTTTCTTTGAGATAGTTAAGGGTGACGAAAACCAACCAGAGCCGGTTGTCCGAGATCTGGTTGGCGAGCCCCTGCTCGGAGAGGGGATGCCACCAGTGCAGGACATTGCCGGCCCGGAACTGGTGGGCCGCATGCAGTCGGATCTGCTCCTGGGTCTTGGCAGGGTCGATCTCCAAGAAGATCTGGCTATCCTGGAGCTGATCCCGAAAGCCGTACGCACCACCCGCCTGGTAGTAGGCGGTTCGACCCCACAAGCGGGCGGAGAGCGCCTGATACTTGAGCCACGTGTTCGTCAGCAAGTTGAAGGCTTCATCCGGCGTGTGCAGCCGGGGCGTGGCCAGCCATTTCTGCCAGAAGCGCCGTGTCCTTTGCCAGGCCTCTTCGACCTGGGCCGGGTCACGATAGCGACGGACCCAGGCCAACGCCTGTTCCCGCTCGTCTCGAGCCGCTGCCCCCAGCAGGTAGACCAGGGTGTGGCTTTCGCCGGGGGCAAGGGTCAGATGATGGTGCAGGCTGCCGATGGCATCGCCCCACCGCCCTGTTCGATTTTCTAAACCCTGGACACCCGTGGGTGTCATCGAACCTGCCGCGCCCACCGGACTGGCTGAAGCTGCCGTGCCCGCCGGTGCGACTGAACTTGCCGCTGCCAGCGTCTCACCCGTCACCTCTGCCACGCCCCGGGGCGCCGCCAGGGTGCGGTAAGGACCGACGAACGACTCCTTGTCGGCGTCGTAGCCGGCTGGCGGTTCACTGGCACTGTGAAAGGCAAAATACCCCCAACTGCGGTTCCAGTGCTGCCCTTGCCGATTGGGTAATTCCCATAGGTGCTTGGTCGCCCACAAAACGCCGTCCGCTTCATCATAGGCGGTCTCAATGAACGTTTTGTGAAACTCCCGGTGCCAGTCTGGCGCCGCCCCCAACAGCCATTCGAAGTAGGTGAAGAGGGAGAGGCGGCGCGGGCGGTCGCTCCGGTTCTGCACCCGCAGCCGCCAGATTTCGAGAGGTTCACCCGGGGGAACGAACAGCGTCCACTCGGTCGCGATCTCCTCATTCGTCGACTCGATGACGGAGTAACCGATCCCGTGCCGCACCTGGTAGCGGTCCGGCGGGCGCTGCACCGGCTGCCAGGCAGCGCTCCAGAATTGCCCGCTCTCGTCATCCCGGACGTAGAGAAACCGTCCGCTATTGTCTCGCAGCAGGTCCTGATCCCAACGGGTCAGACGGTTGAGTGAGGCATGCGTCCGCCAGCTGTAACCACCCCCAGCCTGGGAGAGGACAAAGCCATAGTCGCCAGGGCAGACGACGTTGATCCAGGGACGGGGCGTATCCGGCCGTGTGATTACGTATTCGTCGTGTTCCGAGTCGAAGTAGCCGTAACTTGTGCGAAACTGCTCCCCTGACTGCACCTTTGTCCACTCCTTGCGATTGTCGTTGGGTTTCCTACGTCGGCCAAGCGCGCGATTCGCTCCCGTGGCCCTCTACCCTTGGGTCTGTAAAGGCTGAAAACCGATCTTCCGGAGTGCCTCCTGAATCGGTAAGTTCTGGCCAAAGAGGCGCCAGATCAAGCCACTCCGAGCGTTCTCCAGCATAAGCAGAATGATTCCCTGGTCAATGCCGATATACTGGTCGGAATACCAGTCTTCATCTTCGTTGAAAGCACTCACAAAGCCGTACTTGCCCCAAACGAGCGGCCCGTAGCGGGTCAACATCGACCGGATGCTCGTGATAGACAGATCCGGCGTGAACGGATAGGCTGCCACGCTCGCGTAAGGAGCAATCGTCCCATCCGGTTGACCTGCCGCCCCGTAGGCACGATAACCACGGGGACCGTCCGACGCACTCAGCCCCCACACCCCGCCCCGGTAGGTTCGGTATTCACCGGCAAAGCTGCGGCTGAACTCGGCGTTGTACCGCGTCGCCCGTACCGCGTTGTCCCAGTAGTTGGTGTAGCGGTCGGCCACCTGGCGCAGATCGAGCCAGGCCAGAGGATACTGATACACAAAGAGCGGCTCGCCACTCACGAAGATGTGGTCGCCGCGAGTCGGGCGGGAAAGCAAGTCCCAGGTAGCAGCCGGGATCGGATGGGTCGGTGAGCCTATAGCCAGCACGTATAAGATTAAGTCTTCATTGAAGGAATCCCAGCGGGCCGGCAGGAACCCTCCTTCCGGCGTCCAGCCCATGGACAAAGTGACACCGCCTGCCTGCATCCAGGTCCAGTCCGCATCCTGATACAGGCGATCAGCCAGTTCAGCCACCTCAGTTTCGGGAAAGTACTGGCCCACCGTCAGTGCGCCGGCCAGAAAGAGCGCAGTGTCGATCGACGATAGCTCACTACTTTGCACCCGCCGCCCGCTTTGCATGTCAACGAAGTGGTAGAAGAATCCGTGTTCCCCTTCTACTCCGCCGGTGGCAAACGTCCGCAAGGTGGCCAGGGCTCGCTCGTAGCCTGCTTGCCGGCTGATCCAGCCCTGCTCGATAGCGATAGGAAGAGCGCTCAGACCGAAGCCCACAGCCGCAATACTGCACGGCGAGTCAGGCGTGCTCCGGTCGCGGATCAGCCCATTGCTTGGGTTGGCTTCCTGCCAGAAGTACAAGAAGGCCCTTCGGCTGATCTCGTCCAGCAGGGCTGCGTCGGTCAGGTTACTCGTCGCCGTGGCATCTTGGCGGGCGGCAGGCGGGGCTTGGGCCAGGCGAGCCTGCAGCCTGGCCTGCGCCTGCTCATCGGTGAGGGGGGCAGCCGCTGCTGCCCCCGCCACCCCCTCTGCAGTGATGTGATCGAGGTAAATCGCGTCCTTCAGGGGGATCTTGTTCTTGTTGGCGTCGAACCCCGCAAACGCAAAGTACAGGATGTATCGGCCGGTCGGCTTTGCCTTCATCATGGGAGGCGACAGTTTGAAGCGTACCTCGTTCCACCCAGGGTGAGGCGTCACCTGCGCGAAGACCCCATCCACCCAGCTCCAGTCGCCAGTCACGTCCGCCATGCCCAGGAAGTACATGGTTGGAAGCAAAGAACTGTTTTCCGCCAGGTACACCTGCACCACCAACGTATCCGCCCCCTGCCAGCGGGCGAGCCGTTCACCCTCGAGGGGAAGGGAGAGCTTGGTCTCCAGTGCCTGCCCGCTGGGAGTCAACCGCAACGAATGCGTTCCGTCCACCGCTACGTCGGTACTGAGCGCAAAGACGGATCCCGTGTTATCGTTGGTGAATCCTGCTATGTCTGCCTCGTTTTCCATGTCCCACAGTACTGCCGTGCTGGCAGCTGCTGCCGTCGCGCCACTGGCCAGAATGGCAACGGCCAACCACACTCCCAGCAAAGACCAGAGCCAGCGATCTTTGCGGGTCCATCCGACCATGAATTTGCTCATGGTAACACCCCACTTCCTTGATAGAGAGAGGCTGCTTCCATCGTTCTGAGGGTCGATCCCCTTGACCAAGCACTCCGACTCACGAACTCACCAGGCTCACCAGCGCTACTGCTTCCCCTGCAAAAAGAGGTTCGCCTGCTGTACCGCTTCGGCCAGGGATTGCTCCAGGCTCTTTTCGCCCGCCAGTGTGGAGCGTACAGCTTTCTCCATGGCCGACAAGGCGTCGCCCAGCTTGCGGGCCTTGCCGGGCAGCGGAACCGTCTGCTCGGCGGCCTGCATGATCGTCCACCAGCGGGGATCGTTCATCCACGGCGCTTGGCTGCGAATGATCGTCAGCCGGGCAGGCAGGAACGAGTTGATCCGGGAGACCTCGCCGCGCCGCTCGGGTTCCTCCATGTACTCGATCAGCTTCCAAGCGGCCTCCGGAGCTTTGCTGGTGCTGGCGATGGCCCACTTGTTGACGTAGAGCAGACCGGAACGAGTGACCTTCTTAGGCGGCAACGCGACCCCAAGGTCATTGAATTGCTTCGGGTTGACCTGAGCCATGGCACCCAGCACCCAATCGCCGGCATACTCCATCGCCGATGTGCCAGTCACGACGGAGTTGGCGCCCTTCCAGGGAGACCCGTCCTTGCCGGCAATCTGATAACGTTGTGATAGGTCAATGAAGAATTGCAAGGCTTCCTTGGCCGCCGGGGAATCAAAGCCAGCCCTCTTTCCGTCTGCGGACACTAGCTGACCGCCATTTTGGAGGACGAAGATCGACAGAAGGTCCCAAGCCGGGTACAGATTGAGAGCATCCCGCACATAGCGGCCCTCTGCGTCCCGTACCACGAGCTTGCGCCCCATGGCAACCAGTTCGTCCCACGTCGCCGGCGGGTGGTTGGGGTCGAGCCCTACCATGTCGAAGATATCCTTGCGGTAGTAGAGCGTACGCTGGTCAATACGGTACGGGACTGTGTACTGTTTGCCGTCCACCGTACCATCCAGCACGGCCGGCCTCGGCATATCTTTAAGGCCGTCCCATGTATCCGTGAAGCGGTTCAAGGGCAGCAGCATTCCTTGGGATACATACGTGCCGACGAACTCGCCGCCTACACTGAAAACATCAGGAGCTTCTCCACTGGCGAACATGACCGGTAGCTTCTGCAGATACGCAGTCCAGTCCGGGATGATGATCACGTTGAGGGTGATGCCCGTCGCCTTTTCGAAGCCCGGCTTCAATACCTTGGTGTACCATTCCTGGGCCTGCGAGTTGGCGTCGGGCGTCATCAACGTGATGGACGTCGCCGCCCGTGCCGACTCCGGTCGTAGAATCAGACCGCCGAGAGCAAGGTCCGCCAACACGGCCACCACAGCAAGTACCAACACAAAAGTTCTGCCCAATCCCACTCGAGCTGAGCGCAGCATTCTATCTTCCCTCCCTCGTAGTACTTGACCTTCAAAACTGCCTGAGCCCTTCAAGACCACTGGAACTCGGCAGCGTCTGAGCCCTGCGAAATCACTTGGGCTTTGCGAGACCGCTTCAGCCTGCGAAGCTATCTGAGCCTGACGAAGCATCGAGCACACGTGTGCATTACCAGAACGCGTCTCTTCCGTTCCCTCTAGCTCTAGCCACTCTGCTTAACTGATCGAATGAATCACCTCCTCTCCTTGGCCCTGCCCTACGAAACCCCCCAATCGATCGGCCCCGGGCGGAGCTGTGGACTGTCTCTGGACCAGAGCAGCCCGGAGAAGCACCTCCTGGCCGTTCCGATTCGCCCGCGGCCCCCGGCGACGGGAAAGCCGATCGATCAACAACCGGGCCGCCGCCGCTCCCATCTCTTCGATGGGCTGGTGAACCGTGGTCAGTTGCGGGCGAACATAGGTCGCCGGTAGAATGTCGTCATACCCCACGAGTGACATGTCCCGGGGAATCTCCAACCCTGCCTGCTGCAAGGCGCTCATGGCGCCGATCGCGATCCTGTCGTTGAACGCCACCAGCGCTGTCGGACGCTGCTCCGCCGGCATCTCCAGAACTCGTTGCGCGGCCGCCGCCCCCGCCGCTTCGGTGTACTCCCCTGGGAGAACGAGCTGCGGATCTGGCGTCACTCCTGCCGTCAACAACGCCTCCCGATAGCCAGCCAGGCGCTCTCGGCTCTCCCGCGAGTCTTTAGGCCCGCTGATGAACGCGATCCGCCGGTGTCCCAGCTCCAGCAGGTGGCGGACCGCCTGCCGTTCACCGTCGCGGTTGTCGACACGGACACAATCAAACCCCAGGCCGACCACCTGGGGTTCAACGAACACGATAGGAATGGGTTGCTCGGCCAGGCTGAGCAAGAGCTTGCGGGGCAGCCGGCGGACCATGAGGATGAGCCCGTCGACCCGGCGCTCGGATAGGCGGGAGAGAACGTCGAGTTCACGCCGGAGTTCACCATGAGTCACATACAGGGAAAGGCTGAACCCCGCGTCGTAGGTCACCCGGTCGACCCCATCCGTGATCTGCCCGAAAAAGGAATCAGCCACGGCAGGAATGACCAGGCCGATCGCCTGCATCCGCCTGCAGACCAGCCCACGGGCGGCAGCGTTGGGGCGATAGCCCATCTTCTCCGCCATCGCGAGCACCCGGCTGCGCGTCTCGGCGCTGATGCGGGGATCGTTGTGGATCGCCCGGGAGACGGTAGAATGGGCAACCCCTAATTCACGAGCAACATCTTTGATGGTGACTGGCACATCGTTCACCTGGCCCTCCAGCAAACTGGCGACCCCGGCTGCAGGTGACGGCAGCGACACAAACAAGCGACTGCAGCAGCACAAACAAGCAACCGCAGCAGGACAGACAAGCGATAGCGGTGGCACAGCCGAGCGATGGCAGCGGCACAGACAGGGGCACAGAGCCACGAACCGGAAATGACTACAGAGCGCTGCCGTCACGGCGCAGTTGCTACGAACGGCCCGGCTCGGATCGACCGGAAGTCCAGCTTCATCCTGCGGACGTTGCCACGGCGTCGAAAGACATTCACAGCTCGGATTCACCAGAAGTCCAGTATCAGTCCACTATTCCTCTCGGCGATCAAAAGCCCCGGTACTGGTTGGGAATCCAGCGATTCCTCAGATTGTGCTCACGTGAGCATAGATTTCAGGGTTATAGTACTGGGTCTGGCGGATCTTGTCAAGCCACCCAGCCATCTCAACTCAGTGATCAAAATGCCGGCAAATACAGGTAATCGTCGGCTCGGAGGAGATCCCAATGCCCCTGGTATTGCCCTCCCCCAGCTGCAAGTCCGATAAACACACGCTCTAGCTCGACCGCGGGAACGCCGGAGCGAGCGCCGGCACCCGCCTCATCTGCGTGCAATGCGGGCATCCGCATTACCTGCGTGCAATGCCAGCGCCCGCATCGCCGGCGTGCAATGCTGGCACCTGCACCACCTGCGCGCCATGCCGGCCTGCACCCTCCGCGCGACCAAAGGCACGTGGAAAAAGAATTGCCCCCTCCTTGCGAGACTCGTGGGCAATATAATTGCCACCTCCCCACCTGAGCCCACCTCCTCCATCCAAAAGCCCAGCTACCACGCGAAAGTGACCCGGCTGCTCAAGCCTTCGGATGAACCTCAGTCTCCCCCCTCCTACCTCCCCAGGCATTCCCCCTGCTAGAAGCCACCCCTGATCGGGGGAGCAAGGCACTCCGATCTGTACGTACGGCAGGTGGCAACAAAATTGCCTACCACTGGCCTTATTGATTGGTAACAGTTTTTCCACCACGGATAACAAACCGGTTTCAGGCTCGAGCACTTTGGCTTTGGCCTCGAACTCCACGTAACAGTTTTTCCACCACGGATAACAAACTAAATCCATAGGTGAACAATGGGCGACGGCTGCTTGCTTGTCAGTTGCCGGGCCCCATGTCAGCCAGGTCGGGATCAAGGTTGCATTCACGCCGAACCCGTGACCACTCCCGGGCGACCAGCGGCGCCGCCAACTCCCGGTCGGGATCAAGCTTGCATCCACGTCGAACTCGTGACTCACACCCGCCCTCCGGCCCGAAGCCATTGTTCTTGGTTGGGCCGTTGTCCCTGCTTTGTTCGCCCTGAACACCGAGCCAGGACCTGGCGTCTGATCTCTACGGACAGCCCACGCAGACCCTCCTCCCGCGTTGCTTCGGCAGTTGGGCTGTCCCATTCCCTCCTCCCCAGTCCGTCCTGGGCTTTGTCGACGATGAGACGGCTCAGCTGGTACTCGTCGTAAACGACGGTGTGGAACAGCGCTACACCGTGAACCTGCTCGCAGGCACGGCCACACCGGCAAGAGCTTGAACGGTGCGGGCAGTGGGCCGGCGCTCCTCGCACCAGCCCAGTGAATGAGCATGGAAGGAGCTTTCAGGCGAAGGTGCGCCAGTCGCGGACGAAGGCAGGGCGGACATCTCCAACGAGATACAAAGAGCCACAGACCATGACCGTCCCCGTAGCCCCAGCCCAGCGCTGAGCTAACGTCACCGCCGCCAGGGGACGGGGTTCGACGGCCACGTGCGGAAGCACCCGCTGGGCGTACTGTGCCAGGGTCGCCGGTTCAACCGCCGGGGTACGGGGGTGGAGGGGCGCGGTAGCGACCAGGCCGTCGGCCCAGGGCAGCAGCGTAGCGAGCACCTGTTGCCACTGCTTGGCTGCGAGAATCCCGATGACCAGGATCAAGGGTCGCTCTGGACGCAAGTCGGACAACGCTTGGGCCAGGACTTCGGCCGCGGCCGGGTTATGCGCACCATCCAGCACGACCCGGGGCTGCCAGGCGACCGTCTCCAGGCGACCCGGCCAGCGCACCCTCTCGAGCCCTGCTTGCAACTGCGCCAGGGTGAGCGGCGTAACGACGCCGCTGCGCACGCCCCAGGCCCAGGCTGCCGCCGCGGCTACCGCCCCGTTCACCGCCTGATGCCGGCCTGCCAACGGGATGGTGAAGAGGTTCGAAGCGGATCCATCAACTTCTCTCGAGGGACGAGCCACAGGCCGCGGCACGGCTGCAGCGCCGGGTGGAGCAGCGGCAGCTGCTCTGGCCGTCGCGTCCATGGCGGTCGACGGCTGTTCCGGAAGAGGGGGTTCAAGAGTGAACGAGGTGCCCTGCCAGCTGGTCTGCTGGCAGCGGACCGTCCAGACCGACCCCTGCAAGCCGAGGACGGGTGAACCGCCGGACGATGACGCCGCGATGCCCCTAGCAGCAGCCGTATGGGTAGTCGCGACCATGGCCGTGTTCGGCTCGTCGGGGCTGTTCACCCAGATCAATGGGGTCATCCCTAGTTTCTGAACAGTTGCCGGCCCCACGCCCGCGGCCACCAGGGCGGCGTGCGCAGCCGCCGTGGGCTGGCCAATCTCCTGAAGACGGGTGTGGATCGGGCCGAGCGCCTCCGCCGGTTGCGGTGCGATCACCCAGGCGCTGCCCGGCTTCAGGATGGCCGCCTTTTCCCGGGCGATGTCCGCCAGGGTTGGACCAAGGACCTCGGTGTGGTCCAGGCCGATGGGAGTGATGACGGATACGACGGGCTGCAGGACGTTGGTGGAATCCAGGCGGCCGCCCAAGCCCGCTTCGACCACCGCCACCTCCACCCCGGCCCTGGCGAAGGCAAGAAACCCTAACGCCGTATACAGTTCAAACTGGGTGGCGGGGCCGAGCTGCGGCTCGGCCCTCTCCAGCGCCGCTGCAGCCTGCAGCACCTCCCGGCCCAGCTGCGCAAAGGTATCCGGGGGCAGAGGCCGGCCGTCGATGGCCACTCGTTCACAAGGAGAAGCAAGGTGCGGCGAGGTAAACAGCCCCACTCGCCGCCCCGTCGCCTGCAGGATGGCGGCAATGGCCGCCGCCGTTGCTCCTTTGCCGTTCGTCCCGGCTACGTGAATCGAGGGGAAGCGCTGCTGCGGGTTGCCCAGCCGAGCAAGCAGCCAGGCGGTCCGTTCCAGGCCGGGGCGCATGCCAAACCGCTCTCGCCGCAGTAGTTGCTCTACCACAGCTCCATACGCGTCCGACGTTGTACCGGCCCCGGTATCCGTGCCATTTTCCACACCTGCAGTCATGGCTACGCCGTGATCTATATCTGCAGCTGTACCTCCATCTGTGGCCAGGCCGCGGCCCATACCCCAAGCCGAGGCCGCACCCTGGTGCATGCCAGAGGTTCTCGCCGTTCCCATGCCCCTATCCGTGCCCACCGGTACGCCTACTCCTCTTCCAGCATCCGGAGACGGGCGGTCAGTCGTTGCGCCGTCTCCTGGTAGCGGGCCAGCCGTTCCCGCTCCCGCTCCACCACCTCGGCTGGCGCTTTCTGAACGAAGCCCGCATTGGCCAGTCGCTTCTCCGACTTGGCCGCCTCCTGCTGCGCCTGCTCCAGCTCCTTGCGCAAGCGGGCCCGCTCGGCCGCCAGATCCACCAGTCCCGCCAGGGGCAGGTAGACCTCGACGCCGGGCACCACCGCCGCCACCGCCTGCCGAGGGCGTTCCGCCCCCAACTCCGCCCAGGTCACTTGGGACGAGTCGAGCCCGGCCAGCGTCTCCACGTACATCCACGCTGAACGAAGGGTATCGGCAGCGCTCCGTTCCGCATGGAAGATGGCGGGAATCCGCCGTCCCGGCTGTACCTGCAGTTCCGCCCGCAGATTGCGGATACCGGTGACCACCTGCTGCACCAGGCTGACCTGCTCTTCGGCCACTTCGTTCTCGAAGGCGGAGTTGGCCTGTGGCCAGGGAGCGATCATGATGGAGATTGGCTGAGGCTGAGTCGTACGGCCCGCCGCGGTTGCTGCCTGCGGACGGGGCAGCTTCTGCCAGAGCTCTTCCGTGATGAACGGCATGAACGGATGCAGCATCTCCAGGGTCGAGCGGAGCACGAACCAGAGCACCTGGCGGGTGGCCTCCCGCTCCGGCCCAGCCTGCTGGTAGAGGCGGGGCTTGCACATCTCGATGTACCAGTCGCACAGTTCATCCCAGATGAAGTCGTACAGCACCCGGGCCGCCTCGCCCAGGTCGAAGCGCTCCAGGTGCCGCTCCAGCTCGGCGGTAGCCCGATTCCAGCGAGCCAATATCCAGCGATCAGCCAGCGACAGCTCACTTGCGTGTTGCTGCAGCCAACCAACCATGTCCGTATCAGCCGGCTCAAAGCCTTCTAGGTTCATCAGGGCGAAGCGGGTCGCGTTCCAGATCTTGTTGGCGAAGTTGCGGGATGCCTCCACCCGCTCGGGCACGTACCGCATGTCGTTGCCCGGCCCAACCCCGTTGACCAGAGTGAACCGTAGCGCATCGGCCCCGTACCGATCCACCACGTCCAGCGGGTCGATGCCGTTGCCCAGCGACTTGCTCATCTTGCGGCCCAGCGCATCCCGGACCAACCCGTGGATCAGCACCGTGTGGAAGGGCACGTCGCCCATGAACTCCAGGCCCATGAACACCATGCGGGCAACCCAGAAGAAGATGATGTCGAATCCGGTCACCAAAAGCGAGGTCGGGTACCAGTGCGCCAACTCCGGCGTCTTCTCCGGCCAACCCATTGTGGAGAACGGCCACAGCGCCGACGAGAACCACGTATCGAGTACATCCGGATCTTGCCTTACCTGCCCGGACTCGACCGTCGCTCCACACCTGGGGCACTGCTGCGGATCGTCCAGCGCCACCCACTGGTGGCCGCAGGCCGAGCAGGTCCAAACAGGAATGCGGTGACCCCACCAGAGCTGGCGGGAGATGCACCAATCCCGCACGTTCTCCACCCAGTTCACAAACAGCGTGGTGAACCGCTCGGGCACGAACCGTACCCGCCCCTCCCGCACGGCGGCCAGGGCCGGTCCGGCCAGTGGCTTCATCCGCACGAACCACTGCTTGGAGAGGAGCGGCTCGACGATCGTACCACAGCGGCTGCAGTGGCCGACGGCGTGCGTGAGCGGTTCGGTCTTGACCAGATAGCCCTGGGCCTGCAGGTCCTTGAGCACACGGCGGCGAGCCTCGTCCCGGGAGAGCCCCCGATAGGCGGCAGGCACGTCGTCGCTTTTCATCATGTTCGCATCTTCGTCGATCACCCGGATGGCCGGCAAGCCATGCCGCTGGGCCATGTCGAAGTCGTTGGGATCGTGCGCTGGAGTGACCTTCACCGCACCCGTGCCGAACGTGGGATCAACGTACGAATCGGCGAAGATGGGGATCACCCGGTTCACCAGCGGCAGCCGCACCTGCCGCCCGACCAGGTCGTGGTAGCGGTCATCGTCCGGGTGAACCGCCACGCCCGTATCCCCCAGCATGGTCTCGGGCCGGGTCGTCGCCACCACAATCCACTCCTGCCCCGGAGAGCCGGCAGCCCCCGCCTGCGCGCCGGCTTTTTTCCCACCACCATCCACGCCCGCATCCACCCCGGCCCTTGTCCGACCCTTCGCGCCAGCATCACCATCCGCCCCACCTGCCACGCCAGGCGTATCCTTCGGCACGAGCGGGTAACGCAGGTAGTACAGGTCAGCCTGAACGTCCTCATGATCCACTTCGATGTCGGAGATGGCCGTGCGACAGCGGGGACACCAGTTGATGATGTAATCCCCCTGGTAGATCAGCCCTTTGTCATACAGCCGCTTGAAGACCTCCCGCACGGCCCGGGAGCAGCCTGCATCCATGGTGAACCGTTCCCGCTCCCAATCGCACGAGCTGCCCAGCCGCTGCAGCTGGTGAACGATGCGGTGGCCGTAGTTCTCTTTCCACTCCCAGACTTTCTCCAGGAACTTTTCCCGGCCCAGGTCATAGCGGCTCAGCCCCTGCTTGGCCAGCTCTTCCTC
Source organism: Limnochordaceae bacterium (assembly GCA_014896305.1). Classification (GTDB taxonomy): domain Bacteria; phylum Bacillota; class Limnochordia; order Limnochordales; family DUMU01; genus Bu26. Next base: position 104,936 of record JADBKQ010000007.1, on the reverse strand, counting down.
CACCTTGGCCTGGGTGGCGATGCCGGCATGGTCCGTGCCGGGGATCCAGACCGCGTTCTTCCCCTTCATGCGCTGCCACCGCACGAAGATGTCCTGCATGGTATTGTCCAGGGCATGCCCCATGTGCAACTGGCCGGTGACATTGGGCGGTGGGATGACCATGGAAAACGGCGGGCGCGAGGGGTCGGCCTCGGCATGGAAGAGACGATGCTCCATCCAGAACGCATACCAGCGCCCCTCGACCTCTTGTGGATCGTACGTCTTGGCCAGCTCAGTCCCAGAGCCAGACCCTGGTGCGGACGGTCGCTCTGCCTGGTCCCTCCACGGAGTGGGGTTGCTGTTGCTGCGTCCTGGCCGGCCTGTTCCATTTGTCCCACTTGACTGCTCTCGCTTTTCCGTCCAGGATGTTGACTGCTGCTTGCGCTCTGACATCGGCCCTTCCCCTTTCCGTTTTCCCTGTCCGCTACAAAAGAAAAACCCTTCCGTCCTCGCAGGACGAAAGGGCTACCTCACTTGCCTTCCGCGGTACCACCCGCATTCCCGGGCGTACCCCCAACACCGATACGAGCAGCTGAGCTCATGTGCCTGGCGGCACCATAGCCCAGCCCGCCGTGGCCTGCCTTAGCCACCACCCGGGCTCTTCGCATAACGGAGCGTCTCCGTTTGCTGCTACACAGGCCTGAGTACTTGCTCTACCCTTCGCAGCAAAAGCTCCGGAGCGACCTTCCGCCGGTCGTGCGCAGCGGGTCTTCCAGCCGTTGAACCCGCCTCTCTGGCCGCTGCCCCGACGTACTCCTCTCCCTCATCGCTGCCAAACCAACTGTTGTCTCCGGCCTGACGACGTCAAGCCTCGACCCTTCCCTTTGGATGCTGCTAGTTTACCCCTCCCGCCCCTGCCCGTCAATGACCGGGTTCCTCGGACTCGTCCGCCGCACGCACCCCACCGCTGAGAGTAGGCGGTACTCTTTTGAGCGGTACAAAAGGTGAGAGGCTTCTTCCGAGTGTGTCCCGAAGAAGCCTCTTACCCCAAACTGAGGAGGTTACAGGGCCACCCTCCGTGGTGGCAGGTAGTTGTTCTAGGAAACCAGACCGAAGGTAGCTCTTGCTGCCCGAGCTCTCCCGGCTTTAGCCAGGGAGTGCGTCATAGCATAGTTACTCGTAACTCAACGACGCTATCGGGTCCAGGCGGGCGGCCTGCATAGCGGGGTAAATACCGAAGAAGAGCCCGACCGCCGAGGAGAAGCCGATGGCCAGGAAGATGGCCTGGATGGGAAGGACGGTCGGCCAATGCCCCCACCGGGACACCAGTGCCGCTACTCCCCATCCTCCGAACAGCCCCAGGAGGCCGCCCGTAAGAGACAGGAAGATCGCCTCGAGAAGGAACTGGCTCAGAATGTTGCGGTTTTTCGCACCCAGAGCCTTGCGAATGCCAATCTCTCGCGTGCGCTCTTTCACGGAGACCAGCATCACGTTCATCACGCCAATTCCTCCCACCACCAGTGCAATCCCGGCGATCGCCCCGAGCGAAAGAGTGAGCGTGCCCACTACCGAGCCGATGGTTTGCAGGATGGCTTGCTGGCTTTCCACTCGGAACTTATTCGCGCCGACTCGTCGCGTGAGGTAAAAGTCCACTTGGTCGGCGGCGTCCACAGCCACATCCGAACTGCGTGCCCGGAGGATGAAGGTGCTGACACGGCGTTGGCCGGTCCAGCGGAAGAACGTACTGGCGGGCAGGTAGACCTGTCCATCGAAGTTACCAGCAAACGTCCGTCCCAGCGAACTCATGACCCCTACCACTATGAATGATCGCGTGGGGTAGTTCCCCGCACTCAGCTGCACCTTGCGACCAAGGGGATTCTCTCCTGGAAAGAGAGTCGACGCTACTTCAGCCCCGAGCACGACAACGTCGACTCCCAAATCCTGGTCGGAGGCCCGCAAGAACCGTCCCGTCTCCACAGGATAGGAGAAAATGTCCGCATAATCTGGTGTTACGCCAACCACGGTGACGTCCAGGGTCGAATTGTCGACGGTCATGGTCCCTTGAGTCTGCAGCGTTGCTACTGCCTGCCGTATTAGAGGGTTGTGTTCGACAAGGTCCTTGGCCATGCTCGTATCCACCGTAGTTTGGGCGACCGACCGTCCAAACAAGCCCCGCTGCATCGCGGGGGATACGAGTAAAACATCCGACCCGAGCTGGCTGATCTGATTGGTCACACTCTTTTGCACCCCAGCGCCAATGGCCACCAAACCGATGACCGACGCCACTCCGATCACGATGCCCAGTACCGAAAGGAAGGTGCGCAGTGGATAGAGCCCCAGCCCCCGCAGGGCAGCTTTCGCGGTCTCCCGTATGCTCATGCTGCCACTCCCCCCTCGTCGGCAACGATCCGCCCGTCGACCAGCCGGATGACGCGGCCAGCGTGGCTGGCCACATTGGGATCGTGCGTAACCAGGACGATGGTTCGGCCGCGACGGTTCAGATCTTCGAGGATGCGGAGAATCTCGGCCCCGGTGTTTGTATCGAGGTTGCCGGTAGGCTCGTCCGCAAGAATGAGGGCGGGGGCGTTGGCCAGCGCCCGGGCAATGGCCACCCTTTGACGCTGGCCCCCCGACAACTCCGTGGGGCGGTGAGCTAGCCTGTTTTCCAAGCCTATCTCCTTGAGTAGTTGCCGCGCCCTTTCCGAGCGTTCCCGGCGCGGAACCCCCGCATACATCATCGGCAGCTCGACATTGGCGAGGATCGTCTCTCGAGGCAACAGATTGAACTGCTGAAAGACGAACCCCACTTTCTGGTTGCGGATCACTGCCAGCTGGTTGTCATTCAGGCGGCCGACGTCCACTCCGTCCAGGACATAGCGTCCAGAGGTGGGGCGGTCGAGGCAACCGAGGATGTGCATGAGAGTGGACTTGCCCGACCCGGATGGTCCCATGATGGCGAGAAACTCGCCTTCTTTGATGACCAAGTCTACTTCCTCCAGCGCCTGCACTACGTTGCCACCCACGACGTACTGCCGGGAGATCTTTTCGAGACGGATGACCTCCTTGGGGGTGGCAACACCCTCAGAAGCCCCTTCCGGCATTAGACCCACCCCCTGTGGGAGTCATCCGTTCCAGCGATCGGAACGTTCGCAAGGTCGACATCGCCTGCGAGCCTTGCGCCTGTGACCCCTGCGGTCGGAACTGTTGCGTCTGGAATCCTTGCGTCTGGGAGTTTGGCGCTTGGAACCGCTGCGTCTGGAATCCCTGCGCCTGGGAGTTTTGCTCTAACCCCTGACGCCCTGGCTGAGATCCCTGCTGAGGCCGCCCAGACTGGCTGGACGCCGCTGGCCCTTCCATGCCCGGGGGTCCTCCGAAGAAACCGGGGAACCCGTAGCGTCGTTGCCCCGACTGTTGGTTGGCCGACTCTTGGGCCATCAGGTTGCGGTAGAGGGCGAAGTTGTTGGTGACAACCATGTCCCCCTCCGCCAACCCAGCCTTGATCTCAACCCAGATGCCGTCGGTGGCACCAATCTGCACCGGCACGACCTGCTGCTGGCCATCGGCTGTCACTTTGGTCACGTAGTAATGTCCTTCGGAATCCGGAGCTACCGCTTCGATCGGTACACGGGCCACATTCTGTGCCTCACTGCTGATAATGTTCACGTCGGCGCCCAACCCCGACCGCAGCCGAGGATCGTCGCTCGTCACTTCCACTGTGACCGGAATGGTCACCACACCATTGTTGTTGCTGGCAATCAGCGCGACGCGGGAGACTTTGCCTTTCAATGATAGGTCAGGGTAGGCGGTGATTTGTACTTCCGCGGTCTGCCCTACCTGGACTTTTTCAATATCGGCTTCTCCCACATTGGCCTCGATCTGGTACCGTCCTGGTTGAAAGACTGTTATTGCTGCCCCTTTGCTAACCTGATACTGATCGCCCTGGGCCACGTCCACGGAACTGACGATCCCATCAAACGGGGCACGTAGCGTCATTCCGTCCACCGTCTCTTGCGCTGCATCCAACTGCATCTTTTTCTCCTGGACGGTCGCTGGTGGATCCTGCAGCCGAGAAAGCTCATACGCGTTCCGTGCCTGCAGCAGCGATAGATCGGCCTGCGAGTTGCTAATGCGAGCCAGCACTTGTCCCTTCTTGACCCGGTCGCCGGCTTGCACCAACACCTCTTCTACCTGGCCCGAGGTGGAGAAGGAGAGCGACTGCTGCGTCACCGGTTTTAGATATCCGGAAGCTTGAACCACATTCCGTATGTCTCCTCGAGTGACCCGGATGACCGAAGGGGCCATCGCCGCCCGGCTGCGGGCAGAGCGGTTGGCAGTATCCCCGGAGCTACGGGCCAGCCAAATCTGCCAGCCCGCCACCACTGCTGCCACCAGCACGACGGCAGCAATGACCCATTTCCATAGCTTACGCCTCATGGCTTCACCCCCACGATCGCCCAATCCACCGGCAACCCCACCTGGTTCTGCAGCGCCGCGACAGCCAGGAAGAGGTTATGCCGGGCCGAAGCCAGGTTGAGCTCAGCCAAGCGGAGTTGGCGCTGGGCTTCCTGCCTCTTCGCCTCTGTGACGGCTCCCAACTGCGCCTGCTGGTCGACGAGCCGAGCGGTCTCCTCAGCCTGCGAACGCTGGAGGGAGACCACCTGCAGGTTGCGCTCTGCCTGTTGAACCTTGTTGAAGGCTGTCAGCACGGATTGGCGCAGGCTCAACTCATCTTGTGACAGCTTCTGCTGAGCCGTCTCGAGAGCCGCCTGCAACTCTTCGATCTTGTCCCTGGTCTGACCCGCGTCCCAAAGAGTCCAATCTGCCTCGGCCAGCACGCTCGCTTGCGTCGACTTCCCGCCGCCGAAATCCGTCTCGGCCGTCAGGTTAATCTGCGGCATTCGTTGCTGCTCAGCCTCTTCCAGTTGTATCTGGGCGACCTTCACCGCCGCCTTGTCTGCCTTCAAGGAGGCGCTATTGGCCAGCGCTTGCTGGACCAGGTCGTCCAGTTGCAGGCTGGGGGCAGACCATGTATCGGGGAGAAGACCCGCCTTGAGCTGGTATTCCCCCTTGCCTCCCGTCGCCTCAACGAGAGAGTCCATGTCCTGCTGCAGGGTTTGCTGGTCGGCCTGTATCTGGTTTTCCGCCTGGAAGCGGTCAAGCTGCGCCTTGATGAGATCGCTGGTCGTTGCCTGGCCGCTCTCCATCTGTTTGCGGACACGGTCCTCCGTCGTGCGCAGCTGGTCCAGGTTTTGTTGCTCGACCCCGATCTGCTCTTGCAGGATCTGAATCTCCCAGTACAGTTGCACCACCTTCAGGCGTGCCTGAGTACGAGCCTGTTGCAACGCCTGTTCGGCTTTTTGCAGGTCGCTTTCCGCCTGCAGCAACTGGGCGGTTTGACTCGACTTTCCCTGGACCGAGTCCAGGAAGTCCCAGGCATTCAACTTCAAGCTGACGGAGCCGGCAACCCTGGATGAATCGGCCCCGGGAGCCGCCGCGGTGCCCTGGGTGGAAGGTTTCGACGATTTGCCGGCTGAAACCGTTCCGTTGAAAGAAAGACCCCAAGGCAAAGCAAGATTCCCGCTCAGCTGCGCTGCCGGATTCAAGGTGTCCCCTGGTTGCCAGGGCAGCTGAGTGTTGACTGCGAGGGTTCCCGAGTATGCGCGTCGTGCCTGCTCCAACTTTCGCTGTGCCGTGGCTACTGCGGCCCGGGCACTGATAACGTCAGGATTGCGTGTGTCTGCCCACTCGATGAGTTCAGGCAGGCCAACCGCAGGAGATGCTGAATCAGTTTGAGCGCGCACCATCGGCGACAACGTCACCATGAGTGTGAGAACTGCCGACACCATGCCCATCAGCAAACGGAGCCAGTTATGCTCACCTGCCGAACTACTTGCTGCCGGCTGCTGCATTGCTCACAACCCCTTTGAGCATCCCTGCCAGATCTTGGTCCATCCCGATCGTTTGTTGGAACTTCAGCCAGTTTACCAGGTACGAAGTGGTGGCCGACTGTACGTCCGCCTGGCGCTGCCAGAGTGTGGTCTGGGCAGTGTTCAGGTCTGACTGCGTCTTGATTCCAGCTTTTGCCTGTTGCTGGGTAATGGCATACTTCTGCTGCTCGATCTCGTAGTTTTGTTGGGCAAGTTGCAGGCTGTTTTGCGACTGGACGAGGGCGTGATAAGCCGAGGTGACGGAAGCGGCGATATCCGCCAGAGCTTTGTCGTAGTTGAGTTGAGCAAGGTTGAGGTTATTCTCCGAAGCCTGCCGATCCAGGGGCGCCAGATCCTCGAGGAGGTCTTGCTGATGCTGAAGCTGAGCAAGGTCCAGGGACCGCCGCCGGGAAGCTACCGTTTCACTGTTTTGCTGGGCGGTGGCTATAGCGTCCTCGAGCTTGGGCAAGGCGGGAAGCTTGATGACAGGATAGGTCTCCGGGATTTGGAGATTGTTTACGCCCAACAACTGTTGCAAAGCCGCTACGGCCTCTGCATAGCTATCGTTGAGCTTCGCCAGATTGGCTTCAGCCGAACGGAGGCTGGCCTCGGCATTGAGTACATCGAAGGGGCCGGCTGTTTTTGCCGCCTGCCTGGCCTGAGCTAGCTTATAGGCCTGCTCGGCAGCATCCCGCTGCGCCTGGGCAACCTTCAGGTTGAGCTGGGACGTGATGAGGGACAGGTACTGGTTCGCAGCATTGATGGTCACCGTTCCCTGGCTGGTGCGAAACGACCGCTGGGCCGCCTGCCAGTTGGATTCTGCGGACTGCTGGTCATAGGGGGTTCCGGAAGCCAACGCATTCGCTTTGGCCTTTTCGTAGGTAACCTTTGCATTATCCAACGTGACATTGGCAATCTTCATGTCGAGGCTATTGGTCAGCGCCAGGTCGATCACCTGTGGCAAGGACAATGGGCTGGCCTGCGTGGTTTGGGCGGCCCCGGCCGGCCTGGCCACCGCAGCCACGTAAGCCCCGACCCCGAACACGAGCAGCACTCCTGCCACCCACACCCGGGTGCTTGCGCGAAGGCTTCTCTGTTGCTTTTGCCTGTCAGACATGGACCGATCACTCCTTTGGCTAAGTGAAGAAGATCTGGTGTCGCTCCTGCTACTCGCGCCTTGGTATGAGACTAGCACCCGCGTATGTCCACCGCGTGACCGGTTTATGGCGAAGGTGTGTCCATTTCACGGGCTGGTCTGGCAAATCGATCCGCCCAGTGGACGTCCCCTTGGGGAGAGCGCTTGAAAAACGACGGCGGCGCACGGCGGCAGCAGGCGTATGACCAGGTATCCCGGCGGACGAGCCCTGGTGGGTGTGGACTCTGGTGCTCCGCTCGCGTCTGTACCCGTGGGTTCACCCGGAAGCAGGCGAGACCAGACGATAGCCGACGCCTGGCTCGGTGAGAAGATAGCGGGGCTGGGAAGGATCATCCTCGATCTTGCGCCGCAGCTGGCCAATGTATACCCGCAGGTAATGGGTCTCCTGCTGATATCCCGGCCCCCAGACGGCCCGCAGAAGCTGACCATGGGTGACCACCCGGTCCAGGTGCGCGGCCAGCACTTTGAGGATGTCATACTCCGTTGGGGTGAGCTTGACTTCACGGCCGGAGATCGTGACACGGCGACGGGCCAGGTCGATCTGCAGGTTGCCCAGGCTGATGACGGGCTCGTCTTCGCTGCGGGCGGCGTGGCGCAAAGCCACCCGGATGCGGGCCAAGAGTTCGCCCATGCTGAAAGGCTTGGTCACATAGTCATCCGCACCGGCATCCAGGGCGGCGATTTTGTCCTCTTCGTGTTCACGCACAGATAGAATGATGATGGGGATGTTTGACCAGTCGCGCAAACGCCGGACCACATCCAGACCATCCATATCCGGCAGGTTAAGGTCCAGGATAACTAGGTCGGGATGGAGGACTGGCAACTGATCGAGCGCGTCTTGGCCACTGACGGCCTCCAGCATTTCGTAGCCTCGGGCCGTGAGAGCCACCCGCAGGAAACGTCGGATTTGCCGTTCGTCTTCGGCTACGAGAATCCGGGCTGTGCGGCCGCGATCCGCTGCGTCTTGGCCAGCCATAGGCCCCATGATGCCTCCCCAACTTGAGTATACTGCAGGCGCTGCCTAGAGCGCTTCCAGTGCAGATTGAAAAGGCTACCCAAACGGCTGGCATGCCGGCCAACCGGCGCTGAGCTGCGCCTGGCCCTCGAGGAGCCAGAGCGGCTATCGGGCTGAGTTGCCCCCCGTTCGACCGGCGGGAGCGCCCCCCTCACTCTCATCCGCAGCCGGCAGACGAAAACAGATGGCCGTTCCCCCCTCGGGGACGTTCTCCGCCCAGATGCGCCCACCGTGGGCTTCGATGATCGCTTTGCAGATGGATAGCCCCAGGCCCGTGCCCACCACCTGGCCGGGACGTTTGAGCCGGTAAAATTTGTTGAAGATCCGCTCCAGGTCCTCCGGGGGGATACCGGGTCCCCGGTCTTCCACCCGGACCTCCACCCAGGAGACTGGACGCCCTGGCGGCGTCGTTTCCCCTCCCATCCCCCCTGCCCCTCCCGTCTCCTTGGCGCCGGCTACCTCATGCCCCCCCCTTCTTCCTGGGCGTACGTCCTGTGTGCTCCAGGACGGCCCCGGCTGGCTGCCGGTGCTCACGTAGCCATAGACCCGGACCGGCGTGCCGGGCGGGGTATACTTGGCCGCGTTATCCAGGATGTTGACCAGCACTTGTTCCAAGAGAACGAAATCGGCCCGCACCGGGGGTAGGTTCTCCGGCAACTCCACGTGAAGGGGGTGGGAGCGCAGCGCGTCCGCCAGGCGAGCCGCTGCGGCACCCACCACGTCATCGATGTCACACGCGCTCAGGTTCAGATGGAGCGGAGCAGACTCCAGGCGAGCCATGTCCAGCAGATTGCCCACCAGGCGGTTCATCCGCAGCGATTCTTCACGGATGGTCTCCAGCAGCTCATGGCGAGCCTCCTGGTCGTAAAGCCCTTCGTCGTCCAGGAGCGTGGTCACTGCGCCGATCACCGCGGCCAACGGGGTGCGCAGCCCATGGGAGACCGAGTTGAGCAGGGCGGCACGCAGCCGGTCTGACTCCGCCACCACCTGCGCCTGGCGTGCCTGCTCCGCCAATTGCACCCGCTCCACCGCCGCCGCCGCCAGGTCCACCAGGGCGTCCAGCAAACGGCGCTGGTCCGGCATGAACATCCGTCCGGCCCTCCCCCGCGGCCAGTAGCCCATGGCCGTACCAGCCCCGACGACGCCAGAGCTACGGGCTGCTCTCCTGGCGGAGTACGGCCTTACGCCCAGGACCCCCACCACCCCGCGGGCGGTCTTCATGGGTAGGTAGAGGAACTCGGCGGCGGAGAGCGTCTCCGTATCCAGACCGGCGGCCTCACCATGCCGATACACCCAGGTGGCGACGGCACGTTCATTGTCGTCGAAGGGGGTGGCCAACGGGGCGGGTGACCGGTCCTCTCCAAGGACGTCTTCCTCTCGACTCCCTTGATCCCCTTGATACCGTTGGTCCTCGCCCGGCACGTTGTCGTCCGAGCCGGCGCGAGCATAGACCCTCAGCTCGCCCCTCTCGTCGGGCAGAATCAGGATCGTCTCTCCGTCGATCGCCTCCGAGAGACGACGGACCACCGCCGCCGCCACCTGTTCCAGGCCGGAGAGCGCCGCCACCTCCCGGCTGAGCGCATACAGCGAGGCCATGCGCTCTTCGCGTCGACGGGCAGCAGCCACTTGCCGCCGCAGGCGGGAAGCCAGAGTGCTGATCAACAGCCCCACACCCAAAAAGACCATCAGACCGAACAAGTAGCGAGTCTCAGCCACCGCCAGGCGGTGGTAGGGAACAATGAAGAAGAAGTCGAATGCGAGCATCCCCGCGGCAGAGGCGGCAATGGCCGGCCCCCGACCCCAGCGAACAGCGCTCCAGATCACCGGGAGAAGGTAGGCCAAGGCGAGGTTGGCCGGGTCTGCGCTACTCCGGAACAGATGGCCGATGACCGTGACGACACCCACCAGGCCAAGAGCGGCCAGGTAGGCTAGCCAGGGTTGCCAGCCCAGCCTACGAGTCTGCCCGGACACCAGGGGCTGTCCAGATCCCGTCCGCCCTCCCACCTGCCGGTCCGCCTCTGTGGCCGCAGCTGCCGGAGAAGCGGCGGCGTAACCCAGTGAACGAGCAGCGCTACTCGCTGGGATCGGTGTTTCTCGCCAGGGCTGGCCACCACCCAGGACGTCCCTTTGCTCGCTGCACAGGCCGGGCCCAGCCACTGTTCCGCCAACCCTCCCGGCTGCCCCCAGGCCGGTAGGTGCTGCCCCTGGTCTGGCCTCCGGCGCCCGTGGCCAGCCTTCGCCCTTGACGATGTGAACGCTGATCGGACCGCTTTCCCGAATGATCCGGTCTACGGGCGAGCCGTGGATCAGCTCCTTCCAGCGGGGCTTTTCCGGCTTTCCAATGAGAATCTGGGTCACGTTGCGCACCCGGGCCAGGTGAAGGATCTCCTGGGCCACGTCCTCTCCCTGAAGAGTGATGGTCTCGGCCCCCAGCTCCTCCGCCAGGCGCAGGGTGCTGGCGATGCGGTCCCGGTCTTCTTCTTTCAGTTCGACCTGCGGGTTCTCTACGTAGACGGCCAACCACTCCGCCTGCAAAGCAGCCGCCATCCGCCGGGCGGTCCGTACCAGCTGGGCCGAAAGGGGGCCTGAGCCCACACAAACCAGCACCCGTTCCCCGGCAGGCCAGGGACCGGCAATCTCATGCCGGTGCATGTAGGCCTGGAGCTGCCGGTCCACCCGGGCCGCCGTACGGCGCAGGGCCAGTTCACGCAGAGCATTTAGATTGCCCGGGCGGAAAAAGTGGCGTAGCGCCTGTTCCGCCTGTTCGGGGACGTAGACTTTGCCCTCTTTGAGGCGCTGGATCAGCTCTTCCGGCGGAAGGTCCACCAGCTCGATCTGGTCCGCCTCGTCCAGGATATCGTCGGGCACCGTCTCCCGCACGACCACCCCAGTGATCTGGGCGACGACATCGTTGAGGCTTTCGATGTGCTGGATGTTTAAGGTCGTATAGACGGAGATGCCAGCGGCCAACAACTCCTGAACGTCCTGGTAACGGCGAGCATGACGGGAGCCCGGAGCGTTGGTATGGGCCAACTCGTCCACGAGCGCGAGAGCAGGGTGACGCTCCAAGAGGGCGTCGAGGTCCATCTCCTTCAAGGTGGTGCCCCGGTAGGGCACGATCCGGGGCGGGATCGCCGGAATGCCTCGCAAGAGAGCCTCTGTCTCGGGCCGGCCGTGGGTCTCCACCCAGCCGGCGACCACGTCCGCGCCTTCACTCAGGCGCTGATGGGCCGCCTCCAGCATGGCGTACGTCTTGCCCACGCCGGCCGCAGCACCCAGGAAGATGGTGAGCCGCCCGCGACCCCCAGGCTCTTCTTCAGCCAGACGGGAGAGCAGGGCGTCCGGATCCGGTCGTTCCGGATCTGTGCGACGCCCGGCAGGTGGGACAGCGCCAGGCGCAAGCGGCGGGAGGGAAGATGCGTCTCCCCCTCCCAGTGCCGACAGCGTCTCCATCTCCAAGAGCATCACCCGATCGCCCTTTCTCACCGTCCGCTCGAGGGGGGCGTGCTAGGTCCGGAGGTTGGTCCGGGGCCAGACAAGGCGTCGAGCGCCAAGTTGAGCAGCAACACGTTCACCCGGGGTTCACCCAGAAAGCCCAACTGTCTCCGCTGGATGTGTTCGTCTACCAGACGCCGCACCACCGCCGGGCTCAGGCCCCGGGCCCTGGCCACTCGCTCCACCTGCACATAGGCAGCAGCAGGAGTGATGTCCGGGTCCAGGCCGCTGGCAGAGGCGGTCACCAGGTCGGATGGCACCGGGGCAGCCGGCGGTAAGCCATTCTCAGCCCGCACAGCAGCCACCCGTTCAGCCACCTGCTGGCGAAGCTCCGGGTTGGTAGGCCCCAGGTTGCTGCCGCTGGAGGCTGCCGCATTATAACCTTGCTCCCCCGCCGCCGATGGGCGACCATGGAAGTACTGGGGTCCCGTGAACTTCTGGCCGATGAGGGCGGAACCCACGACCCGAGCGCTTTCGCCCTCCCCATAGCTCACCAAGCTGCCGTTGGCCTGACGGGGGAAGAAGAGCTGCGCCAGACCAGTAACTGCCAGGGGGTAGGCCAGTCCTACCAGCCCCGTGAACAACAGCAACAAGATGAGCCCACGCGAGAAGTGTTTCCGCATCGTGCAATCCACTTCCTTTGTCCTTCCGTTCCTCTTTCGTTTTCGCCTGCGCTTTCGCCAATCCGCCTCGTACGTCTCGGGCGTCGGGCCTACGCCAGGTGCAGTACGGAGAGAAGCATGTCAATGAGCTTTATACCGATGAACGGAGCGATGACGCCGCCGACACCGTAGACCAGGAGATTTCGCCGCAAGAGCGCCGCCGCCCCCACGGCCCGGTAGCCCACCCCCCGCAAGGCCAGGGGGATCAAGGCGATGATGATCAGGGCGTTGAAGATCACCGCCGAGAGGATGGCGCTTTGCGGCGAGGAAAGGGCCATCACGTTCAGGCGTCCCAGGGCGGGAAAGGTCGTACTGAATAGCGCCGGGATGATGGCGAAGTACTTAGCCACATCGTTGGCAATGCTGAAGGTCGTCAGTGAGCCCCGGGTCATCAGTAGCTGCTTGCCGATCTCCACCACCTCGATCAGCTTGGTGGGATTGCTGTCCAAATCCACCATGTTCCCGGCCTCTTTGGCCGCCTGGGTGCCACTATTCATCGCCACCCCCACGTCCGCCTGGGCCAGAGCCGGTGCATCGTTGGTGCCATCCCCCGTCATGGCAACCAGCCGTCCCTCCGCCTGGTACTGGCGAATGAGCTTCAGCTTGGTCTCTGGCCTCGCTTCCGCCAGAAAGTCATCCACGCCGGCCTCGGCGGCAATCGCCGCCGCCGTCAGAGGGTTGTCGCCGGTAACCATGACCGTTTTGATTCCCATCCGGCGCAGCTGGGCAAAACGCTCCTTGATGCCGCCCTTGACTACATCTTTCAGGTGAATAACCCCCAGAACCCTTGCCCCTTCGGCCACTACCAGGGGCGTACCGCCCCCCCTGGCCACCTCGTCGACGGTTGCGCGCACCTCGGGCGGAAAGTCTCCGCCTTTGGAGCGCACATACTCCTCGATCGCCTCCGCCGCCCCCTTACGAATCTCCCGAACCGTACTGCCCTGCCCACTCTGAACGAGGTTGACTCCGCTCATGCGGGTCTGGGCGCTAAAGGGGATAAAGGTAGCCCCCATTTGCTTTAGATCCCGCCCCCGCAGGCCGAACTCCGTCTTCGCCAAGACCACGATGCTCCTGCCTTCCGGCGTCTCGTCGGCCAGCGAGGCGAGTTGGGCCGCGTCGGCCAGTTGCTCGGGCGTGGTCCCTGGAGCCGGAATGAAACGTGTCGCCATGCGGTTGCCCAAAGTGATCGTGCCGGTCTTATCCAGGAGCAGAACATCCACGTCACCCGCAGCCTCCACAGCACGGCCGGACATGGCCAGAATATTGCGTCGCACCAGGCGATCCATGCCGGCGATGCCGATGGCGCTCAACAGCCCGCCGATCGTGGTCGGAATGAGGCAGACCAGCAGCGAGACCAGCACAGGCAGTGACGCTACGGTACCCGAGTACAGGGCGAACGGCTCGAGGGTGGCTACGGCCAACAGGAAGACAAAGGTCAACCCGATCAGCAACACGGTCAGGGCGATCTCATTTGGAGTCTTCTGCCGCCGGGCACCCTCCACCAGGGCAATCATTCGATCCAGGAAGGTATCGCCCGGGTTGGAGGCAATACGTACCTTGATCTGGTCGGATAGCACCCGCGTACCCCCGGTGACGGCGCTGCGATCCCCGCCGGCTTCTCGGATGACCGGCGCCGACTCTCCGGTGATGGCGCTCTCGTCCACCGAGGCGATGCCCTCAACGATCTCACCATCGCTGGGGATGATGTCGCCCGTCTCTACCCAAACCAGATCACCAGCCCGCAAAGACGAGGCGGCAACCCTCTCGATCCTGGGTGAACCATCCGGGTTCTGCCCAACGATCTTCTTGGCCACCGTTTCCGTGCGGGTGCGGCGCAGCGCTTCTGCCTGGGCTTTGCCGCGCCCCTCGGCCACCGACTCTGCGAAATTGGCAAACAGCACGGTAAACCAGAGCCAAACCGTGATCTGAGCGTCGAACAGCAGGGATGTGCGCCAGGCTCCTGCGCCGAGGGACGGTGCCACTCCGCCGGCCAAAGCAACCCACAGATCCCTCAGGAGCAAAGCCGTGGTTAGAATTGCCCCCACTTCCACTACGAACATGACCGGATTGTGCAGAAGATAGCGAGGGTCCAGCTTCTTGAAAGAATCTTTGCACGCCTGTTTGATCATGGCCGGGGTAAAACGGTGCGCTCTTGGTGTCTTCGACCGCACCTTCGGATGAGGTTCATGGGAGGCATATGGGTTCCCCGGCTCTTCAGGCAGCCCATTCTGCTTCCGCTGATCAAGAGATTCGTCTGTCATAGGATCAACCTCGCTTTGTTGCGCCCCACTAGCGGCCAGCCCACATTGTCAAGTGTTCGACGATAGGCCCCAAGCTCAGGGCGGGGAAGAACGTCAGCGCGCCAAGCACCACGATGACTCCAGCCAGCACCGTCGTGAACAACCAGCCGGTGGTCGGAAACGTTCCCGGTCCTGCCGGAGCAGCCTTCTTGCCTGCCAGGCTGCCAGCGATGGCCAGCACCGGCAGAATGACTCCGAACCGCCCCCCCAGCATGGCAAGGCCAATGCCAAGGTTATAGAAGAGCGTGTTCGCGTTCAGGCCAGCAAAGGCACTCCCGTTGTTGCCGCTTCCGGAGGAGAATGCGTATAGGATTTCTGTCAGCCCGTGAGGACCCGGGTTGAGGAGACTGGATACGCCCGCTTTGGACACAGCTGCTATAGCGCTCCCCAGCAGGATCAGTACCGCCGGCAGCAACACCCCCACGGTGGCCATTTTCATCTCATATGGCTCGATTTTCTTGCCCAGGTATTCTGGCGTGCGCCCCACCATGAGGCCCACGATGAAGACCGTGAGCAAGGCAAAAAGCAGGATGCCGTACAGCCCAGCCCCCACTCCGCCGAAGACCACCTCGCCCAGCATCATGTTGAGCAGGGTCACCAGGCCGGCAAGCGGAGTGAGACTGTCGTGCATCGCGTTGACCGCACCACAAGAGGCACTGGTGGTCACGTCGGCGAAAAGTATTGAGTTGCCGATACCAAAGCGGACTTCCTTGCCCTCCATGGCCGTAGGTGCAGCTACGCCCAAAGCTGCTAACTGGGGGGTTCCGGCCCGCTCGCTGGTGTACGCCACCGCCAGCGTGACGCCAAACAAGAGCAGCATGGCGAAGAGGAGAGTCCACCCCTGGCGGGTATCCCCCACCATGTTCCCGAAAGTGTAGGTTAAGGCTGCGGGAATCAAAAAGATGGCCAACATCTCCAGGAAGTTCGTCAGGGGCGTGGGGTTCTCGAAGGGATGGGCGGAATTGGCGTTGAAAAAGCCGCCGCCGTTCGTCCCCAGCTCTTTGATCGCCTCCTGCGAGGCCACCGGTCCCAGGGCCAGGGTCTGGCTACCGCCTTCCAACGTCTGCACGGTCCGATAGGGACTCAGGGTTTGTACCACGCCCTGGGAGACCAGCACCAACGCCAGCACCAGGGAGAGCGGCAACAAGACCCAGAGTACGCTTCGCGTAAGATCCACCCAGAAGTTGCCGATCCCACGGGCTGAACGGCGGACCAGACCCCGGATGAGGGCTAACGCCACCGCAATGCCAGTGGCAGCCGACAGGAAGTTCTGTACCGCCAGCCCCATCATCTGAGTCAGGTAGCTCATCGTGGTTTCGCCGCTATACGCCTGCCAGTTCGTGTTCGTCACAAAGCTAGCGGCTGTATTGAAGGCCAAGCTTCGCGGTACCGCCCCGAAGCCCTGGGGGTTCAAAGGCAAGACCCCCTGCACGCGCTGGAGCAGGTACACTGCCAGCATCCCCAACCCGTTAAAGACCAGCAGCGCGGCGGCGTAGCGCTTCCAGTCCATGTCCTCTTTTTCGTCCACGCCAGCGAGACGGTATAAGAGCCGCTCCACCGGGCGCAATACCGGGTCGAGCAGGGTCTTGTGACCGCTGAAGACCCGGGCCATGTACCCTCCCAGGATGGGCGTGGCGGCCAGCAACACCACCAGAAAAGCCGCAAACTGCAACACATCCCAGGAAAGCTGATTCGAAGCCAGTGCTCCCATGAGTTCAGTACACCTCCGCCGTCCATGCCCCCATTTACGAGCCGTTTCCGGCGAGAGCATGAGAGCATGAACTTAAACCGACCGTCACAAGTCCTCCGCCCTAAACAGGGCGCAGAGCAGGTAGACAGCCAGGCCAAGGGCCAAAAGGCTGCCCACCACCATCTCCCCCTGCAACGCTCTCCACCTCCGCAGGTTCTACTCAGTCTCTGGCCGGATGCCTTGTCGGTGGAAAGTGTCTCCGACCGGCTACCATACTAACAACGCCCAGCATCAGGGTGAGATCAAAGCGAAGGACAGTCGCGTCAAAAAACCGTAAAAGGGACCAGCTTGCGATCCATCGGGATACCGGGGAGATTGCCTAAATGTGAAAGCCCGGTTCTCTGCTACCCACCAGCAGACGGTGCCGGATCCACCGGCGCAGGCGGCGGACCAAGAGGGCTGCCCCCTCCCATGTGTACCGTCCGAGGCTGGTGGTGGCATCCGCGCGCACCACCGCAACCACCACTTTCGGCAGGACGGCTGAGCCGGGGTAGACCAAAAAGCGGGGCTCCCAGACCGGCCCGAACTTGGCTTTGAACCGGTGCAGTCCCTGAAAGTTGTAAAATCGATTGAAGTTCTTGTACAGGAAGCGGGCAACCCGCTCGGGCAGTTGCGCATCCGCACCGATACCTACGTTGGCCAGCGGGGCTAGTCCCAGGTTAAGGGCCTCATAGCCTTCCCTCTGCCCCTTCAGAGCGGTCTCCACCATGAGCAGGTCCATGACCGCTGCACTGCCCCCGCCTTGCTCATCCTTACCGTCCTTACCTTCCTCGGCACCCACGTCTGGCAAGCGTCGCATCAGGTCTGGACAGATCTGGTGCAGCCGGTACATCGGCTGGAAGTTGAGGAAAGCGACTGCCTCTCCGTCTGCTCTCCTGGCCACCGCCACCGGCGTGTTGCGCACGTATTCAGGAGTGAAGTAGCCCAGAGAGAAGGTGCGCTCTCCCCCCTGTTTGCCGCTGAGCCACGCGTCGGAAATCCTCTGTAGCTCCGCCACCAACGGGTCGGGAAGGGGTGGGTCATAGAACTCGACCCGCCAGCCGCTGCGTAGCATCCGCTGGTATGCTTGTCGCAACGCCTTCTTCGCCCCGCCGGCCAGCGAGAAGTTTGCCAGGGGCACTACCGCTTCGTCCCCCACCCTCATGACACTCAGACCCAATTCGCGATAGACCTTCAGCCAATCGGGCAAAGTCTGATAGAAAGCAGGGATCCAGCCGTTCGTTTCGGCCATCTCAAGAAAACTGCGGACACATTCCTTGACTTCCGCTTCCTCCGGCGGCCCTACCGGATCCCCCAGGGCGACGGCCACATCTCCGACCAGGCGATAGGCCACGTACGACCGGTGGCTGGGGCTGAAGAAATAGATTTTATCCGGCCAGAGAGTGAAAAACGTCAGGGAGGACCGCCCCCACTGCTCTGCCAGAGCAGCGGCCTGCTCTCTCTCATGGCGTAGCGTAGAGGCCCGGTAGACTACCGGACGTAACAGCAAGGTGACGCTGTACACCAGCATCGCCCCGTCGATCCAAAACAGCGAATGAATGAACCAACGGGCCACCCCGGAGGCCGGCTCGAGCAACACCGGGGTAGGCGATAAAAGCAGCGCATAGGCCTCCGCTACCGCCGCCCGCAGCGTGAGCTGAATGTGAAATTGGGAATCGAGCAGGTACAGGCCGGCGACGGTGTAGGCGAAAGCCGCCCCCACCCCCAGGGCAAAAGCGATCAGCCCCCGCACCAGCGATGGCCGGTCACTGCCAGCCCGGAAGTCCGTCCGGAACCAGAGCAGCAACTCCATGAGGAACATGCCGGCCAGTGCTTCCACCCAGTCCAAAGACTTGGCTAGATGGGCGATGACCGATAGCTGCACCGTCACCGCCACTGCGTACCAGGCCGTCCGCTTGCCCCGAAAGATCCCGCCGGTCAAAGCCAGCAGCAGAAAACCGGCCAATACCGTAACGCTGCGGCTACCCGTGATGATTTCGAGCGGAAGCAACTGCCTCAGCCAACGAAGACGCGCGTGAGAACTGATCACCAAAGCTGAGTAGATATTGAGAAGGCCCATCAACCCGACCAGTGGGCCCAGGACCAGCGGCCCCCAGCGTCGTCGCGGCAGAGGCAAAGGGGACAGGGGCGGGTGATCGGTCACGGCGTCTCCACCTCCGCCTGACGGGCTAACCAATGTAAACTCGGCCAACCCGCCGGAATGGGTAGCCACAGTGATAGCACGCGGTAGGTCAAGGTGACAGCGGAGGCGAGCGGTAAGGCCACGCCCGCAGCATGGTAGACCACGGTCATGCTCACTTCAAATACGCCCAGTCCACTGGGGATGAATGAGACAAGGGAGAGGGCGGAGGCAAGGGCGTAACCCGCCGCCACGACGGCCAATCGAGGAGGCTGAGGGGTAAACGCATGAAAGAGTACCCACACCATCGCCACATCGATGACCTGGATCAACGCGGCTGCCGTCCCCACTTGTACGGCCAGACTTCGCCGATGCAAGTGAGACGCTGTCGCCTGCTCATGGCTCACCAGCATTCCAGCTGCCCCCGTCGTCCCCACCACGGCTGGCTCCGGCCCGGTTGTTATCCCCGACGCTCTCCCGGTTGTGGCTCGCAGGGGTGTCCCCGCCCTGAGCGCCTCTTCCACGCTATGCAAAGCGTCGGTCAGCCGTTCGGCAATGGTCAGTATCCAGGTGAAGGTCCATCCGCGAGCCCGTCCCCACCCATCTAGTCTTTGTGCCCAGACTTGCACCCGCTCAGGCCGGCGCACCAGGATCCAACCGAGCGCCGCCACGCCGGCCACCAGGACCCCCAACAGAACCGTACCGATCACATCCACCAGGTTCAGTGTTCCTTGCCAGAAAAAGTAAGCCAGAGCGGCCATGGCCAGGATGAGGAAAGTAAGGTAATCCAGAAGGTAGAAAAGAACGTTCACCGCCGTGGAGATCGGCGTCGGAATGCCGTGGCGTCGGCCCTCCGCCAGAAAGAGCGGCAGGCCAGCCGCGGGAAAGAGGCGATTGAGCAAGGTGCTCGCCAGGGTCAGGTGGAGCATGCTGGCCCACGGCAGCGCCTGGGCTTCTTGCGCCAGCCGCTGGTACAACAGGCGGTACAGCCAGGCCTCATCCACGAAGAACAGCGCTTGCAGAGCCAGCGCAACCCCCAGGTCCACCACCCGGGCCGTGCGAAGCACCTGCCACGTCTGTCCCAGTTCACCCCTGCCGCTCAGCAAAAGGAAGAAGCTGGCCAGGAGCGCTACGGCCAGTAGGAACCGCGCGCGGACACGACTACCCGTTCGTCTGCGCACGCCCCACCTCCTGCCTTCTGCAAGCGCGGGCCCATCCTCCAGCCCTGAACATCCTTCTGCCTGCCGTCGCCACCCGCCTACTCCGCCGCCGGGTTTCCCAGCTGCTCTGCGATCCGTTCCGCTAGGGCCCGGGAAACCCCCGGCACTGCCGCCAGTTCGTCCACCGTCGCCCGCCGCACCCCGGCCACCGAGCCAAACGCCCGGATCAGCGCTTTCTTGCGGGCTGGACCGACGCCGGGCACGTCATCCAGAGCCGAGCGAAACGTCCGCTTCCCGCGCAGTTGCCGGTTGAACGTGATCCCGAACCGGTGCGCTTCGTCCCGTACCCGTTGCAGTAAATGGAGCGCCGGTGAATTCCGGGGCAGAATGAGAGGCTCCGGGTCGTCCTCCAGGTAGACCCACTCATTCTGCTTGGCGAGGCCGATAGTGGGCAGCTCTGCCAGCCCCAGGTTGCGCAGCGCCTGCCGGGCTGCCCCCAACTGGCCGGGGCCGCCATCGATGACGACCAGGTCAGGGAAACGAGCGAACTTCGCCTGCTTCGCCCAGACCTTCTGATCGGCCGATCGCCCGCCTGACTTCTCTGGGGCCTGCCGGGACTCTGCTGCCTCTTGCTTTTTCCCTGCATTATCTTGCTCAGGCTGTGCCCCCCCCTGATTGGGGGACTGAGGACACGCTCCAGTAAAGACCACCTTCGCGTCGCCGGCGTCAGCCTCGTCTATCTCCAGGTTAACCTGCTCCCTCCCAGACCCCAGAGAGTCAGGTTGGCTTTCCCGTAACCATCCCGGCGGTCGCTTCTCCACCTCACCCAGCAACCCGAGGGCCCGTAACTCCTTGCGTTCCTGCAACCCTCGCCGGAAGCGGCGATCGATCACCTCATGCATCATGGCGAAATCATTCGGCCCTGGTGTGCGCATCTTGAACTTCCGGTACTCCGAGGGCGCCGGCTCGCCCCCCTCCAGGACCACCATCGCCGCCACAGAATCCTTTTCCTGCAAGTTCGAGATGTCATAACACTCGATTCGCCAGGGCAAGTCGGCCAACCCCAAGGCCTCCTTGAGCCCTTGCAGGCCGGACTGGTTGGCCGCCTCCCGGCGCTCCTCTTCCGCCAAACGCGCTCGCAAGATTTCCTGGGCGTTCTCACAGGCCAATCCCACCAGCTGGTATCGCTCCCCCCGGCGCGGGGTAAGCAGCCGTATGGTAGCTCGTGCCCTGGACGACGATACCACCTGCCGTCGCTGGGCTGCACGCCTCCGTTCGCCACCGTCTTCGGCCTCCCATTCTTCCGGCGTATAGTCCGGGCTGGACCGAGCCTGGGTCGGCACCGTCTCCGCCACCTCCCAGCTCCGCCCCTGGGCTGCGAGCAGCTCCTGCCGACGCTGCCCCAGCCACTCGCTCCATACCTGCTCCTCGTGACCCGGCAGTCGCAACGGGAGCCAGACCTCCGGTGGCACGAACCCAGCCTGACCGTAATACCCGCCCAAAAAGGCGGTCAGGATCTCCTGCAGCTCCTGTGAAGAGCTCGTCGCCGAGGGAGGGTCGCTGGCCTCAGCCTTAGCATGAGAAGCCTCCAGTGCGCCCGCCTCCCCCTCCTTACCGCTCCCTTTTTGCTCACGCGTGGCTTCCGAATCGAGAAAGAAGCTGTCCCGGCCCACCAGCTTGCCGTCCCGCACGAACAGGATGGCCACGCAGGCGAGACCCGTCGCCTCGTCCACTGCCAATCCCAGCACATCACTGTCGCCGCCTTGCGGTGAAACCACCTTTTGTCGTTCCACCACCTTCGTGAGCGACTGCAGCCGGTCCCGCAACCGGGCAGCCCGTTCGAAATCGAGCGCAGCCGCCGCCTGCTTCATCTTTTCTTGCATCTGCGGTAGCAGCTTCTGGTGACGGCCTTCCAGGAACAAGCAGACCTCATCCACCACCTGGCGGTAGGCCTCGGGAGTGGTCAACCCATCCACGCATGGCCCCGGGCAGCGGCCGATGTAATACAAAAGGCAAGGTCGCTTCAGCCGCTGGCCCTTGTCCAGGTCCAGCTCACACGTGCGGATGGCGAATAGCTTGCGAATCCATTGCAGCGTGTCCCGCACGGCAGATGAATCCGTATAGGGGCCGAAATAGCGGGCGCCGTCGGGCCGTGGCCGCCGGACGAACAACACCCTCGGATAGGTCTCGTTGACCGTCACTTTGAGGTAGGGGTACGCCTTGTCATCCCGCAGCTTGACGTTGAACCACGGGTGATGCAACTTGATGAGGTTCGATTCCAGAATGAGCGCTTCGACCTCGGAATCGGTGACGATGTACTCCAGGTCGGCAATCTCCTGCACCATGCGGGCTACCTTGCTGCCCTGGTAACGCCCACCCTGGAAGTAGGACCGGACGCGTCGACGCAGGGAGACAGCCTTCCCCACGTAGATCACCTGGCCGGCCTTGTCTTTCATCAAATAGACGCCCGGCCGGTCAGGGATGAGCTTCAGCTTTTCGGCCAGGTCGACCTTGGCTGTCTGGACCGGGTCGGACACGGCTACTCCCCCTCGTCCTATTAGTATAGCAGTAGGACGGAGGAGGCAGGCGATGGCTGCGCTCGTCTAGTCGCCCAACGAATCGGCTGCCTGCGGCGGGGCTGACGCCGTCGACTCCCATTGCTTCGGCTGCGCAGGCTGTGCCCCGTCGGGGCTAAGCGGATCGGCCGACCCAGGCTGCTCGCCGCCGCCTTCTGGCTGCTTGCAGGCACGGGCAAACAGCTGGGCTCGCTGCCGACGATATTCCCGACCCAGTTCCGTCAGCGCCTGTGCGAACGACTGGACCAGTTGCCGACGTTTCTGGAAGTACTCCTGGCGTAGCCGTCGGCGTTCTTCGTTGACAGCTGGCATCCACCCACCTCCCTTCGGACCACTCTACGTAGCGAAAGCAGGCGAGGTGTAGGTACGCGTTCCCGTTTGGATGATCCAATGGGGCTATTCGGCAGCAAGGAAAGCCGGCCGTGGGGCAGAACACCCCCCCACCTTGCCACGAACAAAGTCGGGAGGCGTCAACGCGTGGCTGGGGCTGGAGTTGGGGCTGGGTCAGGCCGCAGCGAAGCTACGCGCTCGCGGACCGGACAGCACCCGTCGAACGGACCTCGGCTTCCACCGCTTCCTCCAAAGGGTTGGGCCCGAGGCCCAGGATGGGTCGGAGAAACAAGCCGGTGTACGACTGAGGGGTCATCGCCACCTCTTCCGGAGTCCCGGTGGCGACCACTTCGCCGCCCCGGTCGCCGCCCTCCGGCCCCAGGTCGATCAGGTAGTCTGCCGTCTTGATCACGTCCAGGTTGTGTTCAATGACTACTACGGTATTGCCCGCATCCACCAGCCGGTGCAATACCCCCAGCAGCTTTTCCACGTCGGCAATGTGCAAGCCCGTGGTCGGTTCGTCCAAGATATATAGCGTTCGGCCCGTGGCCCGCCGGGAAAGCTCGGTGGCAAGCTTCACCCGCTGGGCTTCCCCGCCGGAAAGGGTGGTCGCCGGCTGGCCCAGCTCGATGTAGCCCAGGCCCACATCATACAGGGTCTGCAATTTGCGGGCGATTTGGGGGATGGACTGGAAGAAGCCCAACGCCTCATCGACCCGCATGGCCAGCACGTCTGCGATGTTCTTGCCCTTGTAACGGACCTCCAGCGTCTCCCGGTTATACCGTTTCCCTTTGCAGCTTTCGCAGGGCACGTATACATCCGGCAGGAAGTGCATCTCGATCTTGATGATACCGTCTCCCTGGCAGGCTTCACACCGTCCGCCCTTCAGATTGAAGCTGAACCGCCCCGGCTTGTACCCTCTCATGCGAGCATCGGGCGTTTCCGCAAATAGCTGCCGAATCAGGTCGAACAGCCCCACGTAGGTCGCTGGATTGGAGCGGGGCGTCCGCCCGATGGGCGATTGGTCGATATTGATGACCTTGTCCAAGTACTTCTCACCAATGATGGCGTCGTGCTCGCCAGCACGAGTGGCCGCTCCGTTCAAGTCGTGGGCCAGCTGGCGGTACAGGATCTCATTGATCAGCGTGCTCTTGCCCGAGCCCGAAACCCCTGTCACGCAGACGAAGACCCCGAGGGGAATTCGCACGTCGATATTCTTCAGGTTGTGTTCGCGTGCCCCCCGGATTTCCAGCCATGCCACTGCCGGTGAACGGCGCTGCTTCGGCACCTCGATCCGTCGTCGCCCTGACAGATACTGGCCGGTAATGGACTCCGGCGTGGCCATGATCTTTTCCACGGGTCCTTCGGCGACCACCCGCCCACCCTGGGCGCCCGCACCCGGTCCAATGTCCACCACCCAATCGGCGGAACGAATGGTCTCCTCGTCATGCTCGACGACGATCAGCGTATTGCCCTGGTCACGCAAGCGTTGTAACGTGCGCAGCAGCCGGCGATTGTCCCGCTGGTGCAAACCGATGCTGGGCTCGTCGAGAATGTAAATCACACCGGTCAATCCCGAACCGATCTGCGTCGCCAGCCGGATCCGCTGGGCTTCCCCGCCTGACAGGGTGCTGGCCGCTCGGTCGAGAGTCAGGTAGTCCAGCCCCACGTCCACGAGAAATCCGAGGCGGGCCCGAATCTCCTTGAGGACCTGGTGAGCAATGTATCGCTCTTTCTCAGACAACTGCAAGCAATCGAAGAAGGTGAGCGCCTCCCGCACCGTCAGCGCAGCCACCTGCGCGATACTCCGCTCTCCGACGGTGACGGCCAAGGCTTCTGGCTTGAGGCGCTGACCGTGGCATCGTTCACACGGGCGGGCGGTCATGTACTGTTCAATCTCTTGCCGCGCCCAGTCCGACGTCGCCTGGCGCAAGCGCTCCTTGAGCCACGGGATCACACCGGGAAACGGCTGGGTGAACGTCTTCTTCTCTCCCGCCATGTTCACGTAAGGAAACCGGATGGTCTCCTCTCCCGTGCCATACAGGATACGATCCAGGTTCGCCTGGGAAAGGCGGCGCAACGGAACCGTCGAGTCCATGTCATACTGCCGGCACAAGGCTACCAACATGGACCAGATCCACTGGCTCTGCGACTCGGCCCATACCCGTACCCCGCCCTCCAGCAAAGGGCGATCCATGTCCAGGACCAGCTCGGGGTCGAACTCCATGTGCACGCCCAACCCATCGCATTGCGGGCACGCCCCGTACGGGCTGTTGAACGAGAATAGCCGCGGCGACAATTCCTCCAGGCTGATGCCACAGACCGGACAGGCCAGCTTCTCACTGAAGATCAGCAAGCGATCCTGGCTCGGGGTGGATGTCTCCCCCGGCGTACCGACTGGATCCGTCGAGCCCAGCACCAGAACGGCGGCAATTCCATCCCCGAACCGGAGGGCCGTCTCCAGTGAGTCCGTCAGCCGGGAGGCGACATCCGGCCGCACCACCAGCCGGTCCACGACGATCTCCAAGGTGTGCTTCTTCTTCTTGTCCAACTCAGGAACGGCATCCACCTCGTATACCTGGCCGTCCACCCGCACCCGGACGAAGCCCTGGCGGCGGACCTCCTCCAGCACTTTCTTAAACTCGCCTTTGCGCCCCCGGGCCAGCGGCGCCAACACCAGGATCCGGCTGCCTTCCGGCAACCCCATGACCTGGTCGACGATCTGTTCCGCCGACTGCTGGGTCACCGGCCGGCCGCACTGCGGGCAGTGCGGGTGCCCTATGCGAGCCCACAGCAACCGGAGGTAGTCATAAATCTCGGTGACGGTGCCAACGGTAGAACGAGGGTTGTGGCTGGTGGTCTTCTGATCGATGGAGATGGCGGGGGAGAGCCCTTCGATGAAGTCCACATCTGGTTTGTTCATCTGGCCCAAGAACTGGCGGGCATACGAAGAAAGCGACTCTACGTAGCGCCGCTGCCCTTCCGCATAGATCGTGTCGAACGCGAGCGACGACTTGCCCGAACCGCTGAGGCCAGTAAAGACGACCAGCTTGCCCCGGGGAATTTCCAGATCGATGTTTTTCAGGTTGTGTTGCCGCGCACCCCGAATCACCACTCTGTCTTGTGCCAAACTCTTTGTCCTCCCACGAGCCCAACCTGATGGCCCGCTCGCCAGGGCCGCCACCCTGCCGGGGTTGCTTGCAGGCTCCCCAACCTAGCCCCGCTCTGGCTGGTCGAACTCCCGCTCCAGCCATATCCCCTGTCGGACGAACCCGGCCGATTCATACAGGGCCAATGCACTTTCGTTGTCCGCCTGGGTGCTGACCTCCAACTCATGGCAGCCCGCGGCCTGGGCCACCCGAAATGCCTCTTCCACCAATACCCGGGCGACCCCTTGATTCCGGTATCCCGGGGCGACCACCAATTCATCTAACAATCCACTGACCCCGGCATGAAGCAGCGTACTGCGAAACGAAAGGCTGAGCAAGCCTACGATGGGGCGAGTCCCCCTGTGGCTGACACAGCCAGTCCCCTCGCCAGGGGGCAGCTCCCCTTCCCATTCTGCCACCAGTACGCTGTAGAGCGGGCTGTCTAAATGCTGATCCAGGATGCGAGCGAGCTGCATCCGGGGAGGGGTTTTCACCCCCAACACCTGTTCGTGCAGAATCCGCAAGAGCTCGAGAATGGCCTCTTTGTCTCTCCAGTTGGCCCGCCGTACCCGTATTCCCGTGCGGGCCAGTGCCAGCGCCCGGTTGACCAATGAACCTCCCCCCTGCTACCCCGAACCCGACCACCCTCGCAGCTATGACCGCCGGCTTGCCTCCCGATCTCCCTCAACTGGCTGCCGCCAGAACCTCCCGCAAAATGGCCAGCTCGTCTCGTAGCTCCGCTGCCCGCTCAAACTCGAGTTTTTCGGCAGCGCCAAACATCTCCTGCTCCAGTTGCTGAATTCTCTTCGCCAGTTCATGTGCGGACAACTTCTCTGCCTGCTCCCGTACCTGTTGTGCCCGCCCGAACCGTGCCCGGGACCACGGTGCCGGGTGGCGGCCACCCCATTCACGCCGGTCGTCCAGGCTGCCGGTACCGACGGGCGCCGCCAGCTTCCCGTTCAGCTGTTGCACCGGCTGGGGCTCGTTTTCCTCCTGCTGTCCGCGGGTGGCAGCTACGATGTCATGCACCGCTTTCTGGATCGTCCTGGGCGTGATATGGTGCTCCTGGTTGTAGCGGATCTGGATCGCCCGGCGGCGTTCGGTTTCGTTGATGGCTCTATTCATAGAATCGGTTATCCGGTCCGCATACAGAATAACCTTTCCATGAACATTCCGGGCCGCCCGCCCAATGGTTTGAATCAGCGAAGTCTCCGAACGCAGGAAGCCTTCTTGATCCGCATCCAAGATCGCCACCAGCGAAACCTCGGGCAGATCCAGCCCTTCTCGCAAAAGGTTGATACCGACCAGCACATCGAACTCGCCCAGGCGCAAGCCCCGCAGGATTTCGACGCGTTCCAACGTCTCGATTTCCGAGTGCAGGTAGCGGACCCGAATACTGGCATCGGCCAGGTAATCGGTCAAGTCTTCCGCCATCTTCTTGGTCAAGGTGGTGACCAGTACCCGCTCTCCCCGCTGCACCACCGCCCGGATTTCCGCCAGCAGGTCGTCAATTTGCCCTTTGACCGGACGCACCACCACTTCTGGATCGACCAGGCCGGTGGGCCGGATCAACTGTTCCACCACCTGAGCCGAATGAGCCCGCTCATAGGGACCAGGTGTGGCAGAAACAAAGATAACCTGGTTGATGAGCCGTTCGAACTCCTCGAAGCGCAGCGGACGGTTATCCAGAGCCGAAGGGAGCCGGAAGCCGTAGTCCACCAGCGTCTGTTTGCGGGAGCGGTCTCCCTCGTACATAGCCCCCAATTGTGGGATGGTCTGGTGCGACTCGTCGATCATGAGCAGGAAGTCTTTGGGGAAGTAGTCGATCAAACAGGCCGGCGCCTCCCCCGGGGCCCGCCCGGTCAAATGGCGGGAGTAGTTCTCGATGCCGGAGCAGTATCCCACCTGCTGCAGCATTTCGATGTCGTAACGGGTGCGCTGTTCGAGACGCTGGGCCTCGAGAAGCTTTCCTTCCCCCCGCAGCTGCCGCAACCGTTGCTCCAGTTCCTCTTCAATAGACTCCACGGCCCGGCGGAGCTTGTCCGCGGGAGTGATGTAGTGGGTGGCCGGGTAGATCCGCACCGTGTCCAGCTGCCCCAGCACTTCTCCCGTCACTGGATCCAGCTCCAGGATGCGATCGACCTCATCGCCGAACAACTCGATGCGAATCACATTCTCGCTGTAAGCCGGAATGATCTCGATCACGTCACCCCGCACGCGGAACGTGCCTCGCCGAAAGCCCACGTCGTTACGCTCATACTGAAGCCCGATGAGCTGGCGCAGGATCGACTGCCGGTCACGAAAGTCACCATTTTTGAGGGAAAGAGTCATCGCCATGTAATCTTCCGGTGAACCCAGGCCGTAGATGCAAGAGACGCTGGCGACGATGAGCACATCCCGCCGTTCAAAAAGCGCTGACGTGGCGGCGTGGCGCAACCGGTCGATCTCTTCGTTGATGGAGGAGTCTTTCTCGATGTAGGTATCGGTCTGCGGCACGTATGCCTCAGGCTGGTAGTAGTCGTAGTAGCTAACGAAGTAGTGAACTGCGTTGTCAGGGAAAAACTGGCGAAACTCGGAGGCGAGCTGTGCCGCTAGCGTCTTGTTGTGGGCAATGACCAGCGTTGGCTTTTGCACCGCCTCGATCACCTTGGCCATGGTATACGTCTTACCGCTGCCCGTCACGCCCAGCAACGTCTGGGCTTTCAGGCCCTTTCGTACCCCCTCGACCAGCTTGGCGATAGCTTGCGGCTGATCTCCCTTGGGCTCGTACTCAGAGACCACATGAAAGCGACGTTGTTCGGCCACTCGCTTCGTTCGCCTCCGCTCCCAGGGTCCATCGCCCTAACCGGGAAACCAGGGCCTGGTTTTGGTTCTGCCCGCGGCTCCCCTGACCTTTTATTGTATCACAGCCGCCGGTGGATCTGCGGGGACGGTCACAGCGGACGAGGGAGGCAAAGCCGGTAAGAGCTCTGAGACGTGCACCAGCTGAATGCCCTCTTGCGCCAGGGTGGGCAACATGAGATGAAGGGCCTGGGCGGTCGCCTTGTGCACGTGGCCGATCACCACCGCCTGCCCGTGTTTTCGAGCCAACTCGGCTCCCTGGCGGAGACGGGCCATGATGCTGTAGACCGAGTCCACATTATCGATGAAGAGGGCGTTTTCCACCGTGGGCACCCCCAGTTGCTGGGCGACACGGGTGACCACCGAATGAGGCCCTGTGCGGCTGTCCAGGAAGAAAAGGCCCTGTTCTTTGGCTACTTGCAAGACTGCCCGCATGACGCGGGAATCCGCCGTGGCTCGCGAACCCTGGTGATTGCTGATCCCCACCGCCTGAGGCACGACTTGCAACGCGGCTAGCACCTGCTGGCGGATTTCCCGATCGCTCTCATCCACCCGAATGGCCATGGCGGACAAAGGCAGTTCTGCCAGGGGCTGCATGGGCATATGCAGGATCACCTGAAATCCAGCAGCAGCGGCCGCCCGGGCCTGTTCACGACTATATGGAGCGTCCGGTAACACTGCTGCCGTGAGAGGAAATGGAAGGGAGAGAATGTCGCGAGCCGCTGGCCATTGATAGCCCCAGTCGTCGATCACCACCGCCAGCCGCGGCGCCGCCATTCCGGCTGTAGTCAGGGTTCGCGACGTGGTACCAGCTTTATCGGCCGCTCCAGGACCGGCGCCGGCCGCATCCCCTCCCCCGGTCTGCCCCAACCGGTCATTCTCCTTTGCCTGCCCCGCCTGCGCAGTTGGCCCAGCCTCCCCGGCCTGCCCACGCTCTGCCTCCTCGACAGCCGGCGGAGCCTCACCCTGAGCGAAAGCAAGCCCATCGCCAATCTTCAGCGGGTCCTCCGTACCGCCAGTATGCGGCAGCTCCTGGCGCGACACCGGGGTCTCGCCAGGCACGTCAAGGGGCGTCCCTGTGCCCGCAGGAGTGGCGGCAGCACCAGAAGAAACCGAAGAAGACTCGGCCTCAGGTGATCTCAAGCGATCAGACCCGGTCATAGCCGGCAGAGCAGCGAGGGGAGAACGGGCAGGGAAGCGCTGGCCCAGGCCGACCACGGCCGCGGCTACCCCCACCAGAAGCAGGAGCGATAGTATGGCCAAAAGAATTCGTTCTGTCTGCGGCTGGGGCGGCGGTGCTTTCTCTGTTCCCATCCCACCCAAAGGCTGATCCACACTAGCTCTTCTCACGAGCCGGTTTGAACTGATTGCCCCAACCGCGGTGGGGTTCGAAGCGCCCTCCCCCGCCGCGGGCCGGTTCGGACCGGCTGCCCCCGGCGCGGCTTGGTCCAGACCCGTTGCTCTCCTCCGATGTTGTTCTGAGCGGGTTGCCCCTGCCGCAGTCTGTTCCGAACTGACTGCCTCATCCGGCCCAGCCGGCCGGCTCTCATCCGTCTCCACGTGCTCTCCCTCACTTCGGCCGCGCGGTCGGCGGCGTCTGGCCGCCGACCCTGCGCCCCAGCCAACGCCGGATCCCGTCAAAGAACGTGTCTTCTACCAACGGCAACGCCACCTGCTCTTCTGGACTGGGGGTGAGGACGATCCCCAGAGGAAAGGCGCGCCCGCTATACTCCAGGGTGACCCTCTTGTCTCCCCGCTGGATCTCCGCCACCAGGCCAACACTGGACGCCAGCAACTGCCGTAATTGATCGGCAGCCGAGACCGGTTCCCCGTTGACTCGCAGGAGGGCGTCCCCCACCTGCAGCCCGAGCTGGGCTGCAGGCGACCCCGGCATTACCGCCATGATCCGCAATGGTGATGGGTCTCCCTCTGGTACCGCGAACAAAGCTGTCCGGCGAACCTCCCCGTGCTGGCCCAGGTAGATGACCGCCTCGTGCCCCAGCGGCATGGCCAGAGCGGCCAGTGCACTGAAAAAGGTGGAGAAGGTCCCGCCATACTGCGCCGCCAGAGCCAGGCCGAGCAACGCGACACTGTACAGGCCCAGCCATTGAGCAGACCGCTTGGCCTTGGCCTGGGGCAGCTGGGTGATGGTCAAATCGCTGTAACCCAAAGCGGCGACAATGGGCAAGACGATCAGTACAGGAGAAAAGGAATTGCCCGCACTGCCAGTGGCTGTCCCCAATACGCTCCCCGCCGGTGCGCTCCCGGCTAATAAGGGCCACCAGGAGGGGGTTGGGACCGACTTGAGGGCGTCCGTTAAGCCAGCCAGCTGACTTTGAGCCACCCAAACGAGCGAGATCCCCAGGGTTGGAATAGGCCACAACCGCTGCAGCAGGTAACCGCCAACCGTTTTGCCTTCAGGTCGACGAACATAGACGGGCTGCGCCTTGCTCGCCCCCATCCAGGCGATCAGAAAGGCCTCCACGCCATGCAAAACGGCCACCAGCCCCACCAGGGCCGGAACGTGGACGGAGGCCGGATCGCCGGTGAGCAACTTCCAGAGGGCCAACAGCCCACCCCCGTAGCTGAAGCAAAGGTAGCGGGGATGAAAGAACATGAGGAGCAAGGCGAGAGGCCAGAGATAGAGAATACCGCTGTCACTCAGAGAGATTCCCAGGCCTATCAGGAAGAGCCCGGCCAGTAAACCGCCGAAGACGCCAGCTACCAGAGAGTCAAGCGTCTCCTGCCAGGCCGAGAAGGCTACCTGCCCCCACATATCCCGCACAAAAGCGGCCTGGCGACGATATTGCCAGTAGACCAGGAGCATCGCCAGCGCCATCCAGACTAGAAACTCGGGACTACCCAGGCTCTGGCTGATGACCTGGAGCAAGAGCTTGACCAGCGGCCACAGCCCCGTGATCTTCTCCCCCATACCTTACGCTGCCTTCTGTTCCGGCTGAACCGCCCCGCTCGCACCTGTTGCCCCGGATGGGCCGGCGGCCAGTTCCCGCAAGAGCAGCTCGTAACCGGCCCGAAGCTGTGGGTCGTCCAGCTGAGCGCGGTCGCGGAAAAGATAGTCCGCGAGTTTATCGACCGGCGGGTCAGGCACCACAACATCCGGGACGATTCCTGTGTGGTGGATTGTCCGCTTCGCCCGGGTCAGATAGCGGGATGTGGTCAGCGACAAAGCTCCGCCGCTGCGCAGCGGGATCAAGGTCTGCACTAGCCCCTTGCCGAAGGTCCTCGTGCCCACCAGCTTGGCCCGGCCCGCATCCTGCAACGCTCCGGAGACGATCTCGGCAGCAGAGGCAGTGCCCCCGTTCACCAGAACAACCATGGGCAGGTCGTAGACGGCCGTCGGTATCCTCGGGATGGCCGAGTACACCTGCGTTTGCGCATTGCGGCTCACCACGTAGACGATGGGCCCGGAGTCCAGAAACCGGCTGGCTACAGCCACCGAAGTCTCCAACAGCCCCCCCGGGTTGGACCGCAGGTCGAGGAGTAGCGCTTGCATTCCTTGAGCCCGCAGCCGATTGAGTGCCTGATCCAGTTGGCCCGGCGATGGTTCACTGAACTCGGTCAAGCGAAGGTATCCAACGCCTCCGGGGAGCATGGTCACCCCGGTCACGGTGGGCACGTGGACCACCTGCCGCCGCAGTTCAACAACAATAGGGCGGGCCACCCCGGCTCGCTGCAGTTCGAGCCGGACGGTGGTGCCAGCCGGCCCCCGGATCAAGCCGACTGCCTCGTCTTGAGACATTCCGGCCGTGCTGCGGTCCCCGATTTTCACGATCACGTCGCCCGGCTGCACTCCGGCCGCTTGCGCCGGTGAACCCGGAATCGGGGCCTGGACGATGAGTTGATTCTCCTTTTGGGCCAAGTACATGCCCACCCCGGCAAAGTTCGCACTCGTATGGATCTGGAGCTCCTGCCAGGAAGGAGGGTCAAGGTAACGGGTGTAGGGATCACCCAGCACACTGAGCATCCCGTCAATGGTGCCCGTTTGGACATATTTGCGCAGCAGGTCTGTGGCACTAACCGGATCCACATAGTTGGTCTTGGTCAAAGAGACGATTTCCATCACAGTTTCCAGTTGAGACAAGCTGGACCCGGCCGCCGCCAATGCCCGCCAGACTGCCAGTCCCACCCAGCCACTGGCCAGCATGAGCAAGGCTGCCACGATCGCCAACGCCCGTCGCCCCATCACCCTAGCGCCCCTCCCCGCGTTCATCGTCGCCACTGGACCGCCATTGGATCGCCACTGGCTGCACCTCACCTACGGTACTCAGTATACACGAT
Source organism: Limnochordaceae bacterium (assembly GCA_014896305.1). Taxonomy (GTDB): domain Bacteria; phylum Bacillota; class Limnochordia; order Limnochordales; family DUMU01; genus Bu26. The sequence goes on along the minus strand of JADBKQ010000007.1, from coordinate 72,178 downwards.
GGGGGGCCAGACCCTGGCTTGCCAGGACCGGCCTTTTCCAATGCCCGCTCACGGCCGGCCGGCTGCTAGTTGCCGTGCGACGCTCTACATCTGCTCTACGACGGCCCCGAAGTGCGAAAGCGCTCGTCAAATCCCTCTCCCAGCACCTCGCGAGCGTCCGAAATCACGACGAATGCCTTCGGATCCACCTGCTGAACCACCTCTTTGAGTTTCGTGATCTCGCTCCGGGAGACGATCACCATCAGGACTTCCCGCGGCGTTCCTGTGTACTTGCCGACACCCCGCAATGCCGTGACGCCCCGCTCCATCTCCTGGAGGATACGCGTCGAAATCCGCTCCGGGTCATTGGAGATGATGTAAGCACACTTCGCATAGCCCGGCCCCTCCTGGACAAGGTCAATGGTCCGAGCTGAGATGAAGACCGTAAGGAGCGCATAAAGGGCGAGCTCAGGACCGAATGTGAGGCCAGCCAGCAAGATCACCGCCCCGTCCAAAACCATTAGCCCCTGTCCGACGGTGAGCGGAGTGAAGTGGCGCAACAGGGCAGCGCCAATGTCGGTGCCGCCGGTGGTGCCGCCGAAACGGAAAGTGAGCCCCATGCCGATCCCTGTGACCGCACCACCATAGATGGAGGCAAGCAGCGGGTCGTGTGTGAGGGGGCTCATGTAAGGGGCGAACACGTCTACCAGGACCGAAAGCGTCACTGCTCCCCAGAGCGTCTTGACACCGAAGTGGGCGCCCAGATACCGCATGCCCGCCAGGAACAAAGGGATGTTGAAAAGGAGCATGATCGTACCCACTGAGCCGCCGACCACGTAGTGAATGACCGTGGCCAGACCGCTCACTCCACCGGCCGCGATCTTCGCAGGGATCAGGAAAAGGTCGAGCCCGGCCGCGGTGATCGCCCCTCCAATCAGGATGCCGAAGAGATCGCGCACAATGGGGCCCAGGTCAGGCCGCCGGTGTGCGTGTGCCGGCCAGTCATCTACACTCCCGCGCTTACTGCTGAACATGGGACGTATCCGCCGCCTTCTGTCCGTACACGTACAGCCTGCCTTGCTGAACCGCCACATCGGTCAATTGCAGGGGAAATGGCAGGGAAGAGAAATCTAAGTGGATCGTCCACCGCCGGGCAAATGCGTCCAGGATGAAGCGAGGTAACTGAAACTGTTGCAAGGAAAGCTCCTCGGGAAGGAAAGACAGGCTGGTCGGGCCTGCAATTGACAACCGCCCGGACACTGCCAGCTGTAGTGGCCGCGCCAGAAAATCCAGTGAACCCGACAAGGAGGCCTTGGAGTCTGCCAGTTGCAAGCGGAAGCGGTGGGCCGGGTCCGCCTGCCGCCAAAAGTACTCGTTGAGCGCCTTTTCGTTCACCACCAGACTGACTCGAAGCGAATCCAGCCCATTCAGTGCAAATTCGCCCTGCCGGTATAGCTGGGGTGCATCATACACGACCCCTCGCCCCTCCAGCAGGAATGCCTCCACTGCCAACCCACCTACAGGGAACTCCCGAGCCTCCACGTGCAGACGGTCGATCCGGCCGGCCAACAGGCGAAAGGCCGGGAAAGCCCGCACCTGCACCTGCAGCCACCCCGGTCGACCCAAAGAGCGCCGCAGCGACTGCTCCAGCTGACTGGAGGCCCACCGCGGCAGGAACCATTCGCTCGTCCCCCACAGTACACAGGCCACCAGCAGGATGGCATAGGGCCAACGCCGGGCTCTGACCGTCCGGCGGCGGAGGTTCATAGGCGAACCTCCGCTGGACGATCCCGATGACGCAGATAGGCCTCAATGAAGCGGTCGATCTCACCATCCATGACGGCCTGCACGTTCGCCGTCTCCTCGCCGGTCCGATGATCCTTCACCATCGTATATGGGCAGAAAACATACGAACGGATCTGGTTGCCCCAGGCGATCTCGCCGTGCTCGCCGCGCAGCTGGTTCATCTTCTGTTGCTGCTCTTCGAGCCGGCGCTGTAATAGTTGCGCCTTCAACATCCGCATGGCCGTCTCCCGGTTGGCATGCTGAGACCGCTCGTTTTGGCACTGAACCACGATCCCCGTGGGCAGGTGGGTAATCCGGATCGCGGACTCGGTCTTGTTGACATACTGCCCGCCCGCTCCACTGGAGCGATACGTGTCCACCTTCAGGTCCTCGGGCCGGATCTCGATCTCCGTGTTCCCCTCCACCACCGGCCAGACATCCACCGAAGCAAAGGAGGTATGCCGGCGTCCTGCCGCATCGAAAGGCGATATCCTCACCAGCCGGTGAACTCCCCGCTCCGCCTGCAGATACCCATACGCGTTCTCGCCGTTGATCTGCAGCGTAGCGCTCTTGATCCCCGCCTCTTCGCCCGGCAGCAGGTCCAACAGCTGCGCCTGAAATCCCCGCCGTTCCGCCCAGCGGGTGTACATCCGCAAGAGCATCTCAGCCCAGTCCTGCGACTCCGTTCCGCCAGCCCCCGGGTGGATCGCCAGGATCGCGCTGCTATGGTCGTACTCCCCGGCCAATAGCGAGTCGAGTTCCAGCGCTCCTACCCGCTCGTCCAAGCGCTCCAGGGCCGCAGCCAACTCCTCACTGGTCTCCTCACTCGGCTGGTTCTGACCGTTATCGCCCACTTCTTCTTGAGCCACTTCCAGCAGAATCTCGGCCTCCTCGGCCAGATCCTGCAGCTGGTCGAACTGCTCCAACCGCCGCTTGAGGTTGCTGACCCGGGCCGCCACCTGGCTGGCCCGCTCCCGGTCTTCCCAGAAGTTGGGCTCCCCCATCTCCTGCTCTAGCCGGGAGAGCTCCGCTCGACAGCCGTCGATGTCAAAGAAAAGCCCTCATTTCGTTGGCCCGGCGCCGCAACTGCGCCAGCTGGTTCTTGGCTTCAGCTAATTCCATCGCGCTCACCTTCCCCTTTCCTCGTCCCGGCTGCGCTCCACAGGGTTTGCAGTCCACACGGGTTGCGGTCTACCCAGAAAGTCCCCGCCTCTTGCCGCAGGTCAGAGCGAGGTTGCCACTGGTGGCCTACTCCCCTGATGCCTGGGCGTCGTTTTGCATTCGTCCATGGCACTTCTTGTATTTCTTGCCGCTCCCGCACCAGCACGGGTCATTCCGCCCGATCTTCCTCGGGTGCGGCGGGACCCCGAGAGCTGGAGCTTGGTTAGCAGCCCTTCCATTGCCTGGGCTTGACCCGGCAGCCGGCCCGCCGAAAGCAAACGGTGCGATCGACCGTCTCACTGGCGGGGCCGGCCGGGCTGGAAGCCCGGGCCCGCCTGCCTGGGCCGGAACCGGCGCTCCTCCAGCAGTCGCTGCCGCTGCCGGACGCTGCACGACCTGCACTCGGAAGAGGAAGCGCAGCGTCTCCTCGTTGATCGCATCCATCATGGCCTTGAACATCTCGTACGCTTCGATACGGTACTCGACCAACGGGTTCTGCTGCCCATACGCCCGCAAGCCGATGCCTTCCCGCAGATCGTCCATGTCGCGCAGGTGCTCCATCCATTTGGAGTCGATCACCCGCAGCAAGATCATCCGCTCGATCTGGCGGAGCGTCTCCTCTCCCAACTCCGCCGCCCGGTGCTCGTACAGCTGTTTCAGCTCGGCAGCCACCTTGCCTTGAATGGCTTGCCGATCTTCCTGGTGTTGACGAGGCAGCTGGTCGGCCGTAAACGTCGGTGGATGCCCCAGCAGGTCCGTCAGCCGATCCACCAGCGCCTTCAGATCCCACTCCTCCGGCACCACTTTGGCCGGAGCATACGAGTCGGTGAAACTGCGGGCCACATCCTCCAGGATGCTTTGGATGCGCTCCTTCTGGCTTTCGCCCAGCAGAATCTGCCGTCGCCATGAGTAGATCGTATGGCGCTGCTGGTTCATCACCTCGTCATATTCGAGCACCTGCTTGCGCAGCTCGAAGTTGCGGGCTTCCACCTTCTTTTGTGCCGTCTCGATGGCCTTGGTCACCCGCCTATTCTCGATGGGGGTATCCTCGTCCCACCCCAGCCGGTCCATCAGCCCCGAGATCCGCTCCGAGCCAAACAAACGCATTAAATCGTCTTCGAGCGAGACGTAGAAGCGGGAACTCCCCGGGTCCCCTTGGCGGCCCGCCCGCCCTCGCAACTGGTTGTCGATCCGGCGGCTCTCGTGACGCTCCGTGCCGATGATGTGAAGTCCCCCCAGCTGAACGACCTTTTCGTGGTCGTCCGCCAGGACGCGCGTCGCCTCTTCGAGGAACTTGGCGTATAGTTCACGCGCTTCCCGCAGGCGAGGGGTCAACTCGGCCTCATTGACTTTGCGCTCGCTGGCTACCTGTACTTCCTCAGGCGTGTAGCCTTTCTGCCGCAGGCGCTCCTTGGCCAGATACTCGGGATTGCCCCCCAGCAGGATGTCGGTGCCTCGCCCAGCCATGTTGGTGGCGATGGTGACCTGGCCGGACTTGCCTGCCTGAGCGATGATCTCCGCCTCTCGCTCATGGTATTTGGCATTCAAGACCTGGTGAGGAATGTTGCGCCGCCGCAGCATCTCACTGAGACGCTCCGACTTCTCGATCGAGATGGTACCGACCAGGACGGGTCGTCCTGTCTTATGCATTTCCTCGATCTCGTTAACGATCGCCTTGAACTTCCCCCGCTCCGTCTTGTACACCATGTCCGGATAGTCGATCCGGATCATTTCTTTGTTGGTGGGGATGACCACTACATCCATGCCATAGATCTTGCGGAACTCTTCCTCTTCTGTCTTGGCCGTACCGGTCATACCCGCCAGCTTCTTGTACATGCGGAAGTAGTTTTGGAAGGTGATGGTCGCCAGTGTCTGGCTCTCCCGCTGGATCTTGACGCCTTCCTTCGCCTCGATAGCCTGGTGAATCCCGTCGGAGTAACGACGACCGAACATGAGGCGCCCGGTGAACTCATCGACGATGATCACTTCGCCATCCTTAACGACATAGTCCCTGTCTCGTTTGAAGAGCGTGTAGGCCTTCAGGCCGGCCAAGACATGGTGGGACAACTGCATGTTGCTGTCGTCGTACAGGTTCTCCACGCCAAAGTACTGCTCTGCCTTGGCCACACCTTTTTCCGTCAAGGCGGCCGTACGAGCCTTCTCGTCAACCGTGTAATCCTCTTCCGGCACCAGGGTGGGAATGAACCGGGCCACCCGGTAATAAAGTTCGGTCGACTCATCGGCCATCCCACTGATGATCAAAGGAGTGCGGGCTTCATCGATAAGGATCGAGTCGACCTCGTCCACGATGGCATAGTTGAGCTCCCGTTGTACCAACTGCTCAGGGCTGAATGCCATGTTATCCCGCAAGTAGTCAAAGCCGAATTCATTATTGGTCCCATAGGTAATGTCGGCCGCATACGCTTCTTGCCGCTGCCGGTAGTCCTTTTCATGGACGATGACGCCCACACTCAAGCCCAAGAACCGATAAATCGTACCCATCCATTCGGCGTCACGTTTGGCCAGATAGTCGTTGACCGTGACCACGTGCACCCCTTTGCCCGTAAGGGCATTGAGGTACACCGGTGCGGTGGCAGCCAACGTCTTTCCTTCACCGGTTTTCATCTCCGCGATCCGGCCCTCGTGGAGAACGATCCCGCCCATCAGCTGCACATCGAAGTGACGCTGCCCCAGGACCCGGCGGCTCGCCTCCCGCACCACAGCGAACGCCTCCGGCAGCAGTTGATCCAGGGTCTCGCCCGCGTCCAACCGCCGGCGAAACTCCCCCGTTTTCGCCTGCAAATCTGCATCACTCAACCCCTGCATCTGGGGTTCCAGGGCCGTGATGGCCGCTACCCGCTCACGGAGCCGGTCAATCTCTTTCTGATTGCTACTACCGATCCATCGCTCCAACAGCGAAAACATTCGCCACCACCTCTCCACGCCGGCGCTGAGGCCAGCCGTCCCCACATCGAGATCACATGATTCCTTTGGAAGGCCATCATCCACAGAAAAAGGACCGCGCCAAGCATGCCGTGACTGGACACGGTCCCACACGTTCAGTATTATACCATGCCACAACCAGCCGCCCCGCCCCCGGCGTCACCCACGCTCTCGCCCGGTCTCTCCTGCGCCCGGCGCTCGGGAGCTCGAGCACATGGACAGCTCGGACACTCGGATGTCGAGCACTTGGGCAGTCCGGCGTACCCAGCACATCGGCTCGGACGCCTCGCACATAGCCAGTTTGGACGCCCCGGCCCTTAGGCAGTTCGAACGCCTCGGCCCCTAGGCAGCTTGGACGTCTCCGCACATGGGCAGTGGGGACGCCCTGTCACGCAAGCAGTGTGGACACCCTGGCCCATAGGCAACTTGGATACGCCGGCCCATAGGCAGCTGGGATGCCCAACAGTACGGCCAGACTCAGGTGGCAAGAAACTTGCCTACATATTGCGAAATTGGTTGGCAACTATGTTGCCTACACCCTCCTGGACTCCCTCTCCCAACCCCAGAAGTCCAGCTACCGAGCGAGTGGGATCTAGCTGCCCATCCCACTCATGCCAGCCATCTGACCGGGGCCTACCTTCCCGGCCCTTTGCTCTGCTCACGGCCACCCCGGAGTAAGGGCAGGGAGGCTGCAGGGTGGAGGTGGAAATCAAATTGCCCACCTCTTCTCTTTTTGGTAGGCAACTATTTTTCCCTCTGCTGAGTGGAGGCCGCCTACCCCCACGACCAACCTGGTACGCCAGGATTGACCCGGATCTTCATAGTGAAGATGAGGTCCGGACGCCCCGTGGCTAGAGACTTGTAGACGCCGGCTCTGGGCTAGCAGGTCTATGAGACATGGCCTGTTGAGTGGCTCCTATACCCTGACCCCGTTGGTCACCGGCCAGGAGCGGCGACCGTAGAGGGCCGGGCTCCATGTTCGCGGCGGACAACCATGCCCGCCTGGATCAGCCAGAAGATGCCAATCGCCATCAGAAAGTCGCCGAAGCTGAAGATACGGGGATTGGGATACGGAGGGGGAATGAAGAAGAGGTCGCCCAGGAAGTTCAGACGAGTCTGAGCCCCCATTGCTATGTGAGGAGAAACAGGAGGCGCAGCCATCGCACCTGGGGGGACTGATACGGGCAGCGGCGGCAGGCCCGCCCGTTGCACTGCCGCGGGAGATACCGGCATGTGTCCGCCATTGACGGCAATGACCAGGAAGTTGAGGACAGCGCCCGCTCCAAACCACCAGAAAGCAGGCAACCGATAGTTGACGGCAACGGCCACGAGCAACACCAGGTAGGTCGCCATGTAGACGCCAGGCAGATATGGAGCCAATGAAGGCCAGTACCGGGCGGTCAAACGGAACGGCAAACGCTGCAAAAGGAGTGCCAAGACAAATAGGGCCGGCCAGCGCCAGGGCAGCTCCGCCAGGCGGGACAACCGTCCCCCGCGCAACCACCCTACGATCAGGCCGAGTACAACGCTTTCCATTAGCATGGGTCAAACCTCCGCTCGCACATGTTCGTCGTGCTCCGGTGGAAAGTGTCTGGTGGGTCGTCTATACCTGGTAGAAGCCGCCTTTTGTGGCGTCTACACTTCAGGACCCGCCCGGGGGGTATCCGAAACGGGGGGCAGGTACGGCTGGGCTGTTTGCTGTTCGTGGACGGAGGCCGTCACTTCAGAGGACACCGGGCGCTCCCCAGAAGCGGCGGCCGTCGCTGCCACCTCCGCCGAGGAGGATCGTAGCAGCCCGCGGCGCTGGGCCACCGTAGCGAAAGCCTCCACAACCCTGGGATCGAATTGCGTCCCGGCCCCCATCTGCAGCTCATTTAGCGCCCTCAGGGGAGTTAGCGCCTTGCGATACACACGGTCTGTCGTCATTGCATCCCAGGCGTCACAGACGGCGAGGATGCGTGCTCCGATTGGGATCTCCTCCCGCGACAATCCGCCCGGATATCCGCTGCCATCAAACCACTGGTGGTGGTAGCGAACCATGCGGGACACCTCACGCAAGAAGGAAACCTTCTGGATGATATCAGCGCCAAGCCTTGCGTGAGAGCGAATGAGTTCTAGCTCCGGCATGGTCAACCGCCCTGGCTTGTTGAGCACGTCGTCCCTGACCCCGACCTTCCCCAGGTCGTGCAGCAGGGCAGCAAACCGTATATCCTCAATGGCGCCGGGGCGCAGATGAAGCTCTTGCGCCACCGCCACAGCCAAGTCGGCCACTCGATCCGAATGTCCTTTGGTGTACTGGTCCCGGGCATCCAGGGCGGCTGCCAACGCCTCGATGGTCTCTACGTGACTCTCCCGCAGTTTGACGTACTCCAGTAGCGAGTACCGGGCTAGCGCCAACGGTCCGAACAGCAATAACACTCCCAGTACTCGCAACGGACTCAAGTAAACAACCACCAACAAGAGGGCCAACGCCGTCAATGTCAAAAAGGGCAGCAGAGTTGCTCTCAGGTTGAACCACCAAATGTCCAAAAAGCTTCCTTTGCGCTCAATCAGCAGTATTCCTGCGTTCAATGATAGGTTGGCAATAACGTAAGCAAGGCTTCCGACCAGGAAGGGCAGAACGGAATGAGGATATGAGAATGCATGTCCCCTGTCTAACGCGTGCATTACCACCTGTCCCGCCGCAGTGGACAGAGCAATCTGCGACCCATTGAACGCCACCACGTCCAGGGGACGCTTCCACAGTAGTTTGGCAAGCATCACGCCTGCCGCGTTCACCGCCAAGGCCCAGCGTGGTGGGAAAAGGGCCACGGATACCAGACTGATAGCTAAGCTGACCGACACCGCTCCTCCCCGTGGCAACCGCACCGCCATTAGCTCCGCTGCAAAGAGTAATCCCGCAAAGGTGAGGAGAGTCAGTGGGGTGGTTGTTCCTCCCACCAGTGAGCCGGGAGAAACTGCAAAGCAGAGAACAGAAGCGGCCACGGTGGCCCCAATGTAAAGGCCCACCGCCAGACTGTGCGTTCGCCACTGCCAAAGAAACCTAAGCATCCCGCCCCTCCAAAAAGGGTACCGGTGGGACAGCAGCCAGAAACTAGTCCCACGTGTAGTTGGCGCCCAGCAAAGCGAGGCTAATGAGGCTGAGGACGACCAAAACCAGACGGCTCTTCATTACGTTTCCCTCCCAGATCATCACTCTGGGACCCTGCGCTGAAGATCCATCGGTTCACTCCGCTTCCATCCTGCCTTTGCCGTTGGCCCACCGGTACAGGTAAAACCTCTGTTACGCTGCCTCGGCCACAACCCCCCACTGTTCATCCATCTACTATTTCTCGCCTGTGGCAGCGGCTTCCGCCAGGTGCAACAGTCGGTACCGAGCCCGCAGCTCTGCATTGAGAGCATCCAGGCAAGCCCGAACTACCGCCTCCGCTGCATCCCGGCGTTGCGGCGCCCCTCCCAGCAGCGCCTTCTCGACCTCTCCCACCGAGGTAAAGGCCACCAGAACCGCCGGTTGGTGATCCACCTCTTCTTGTCGGACCTCTTCGAGCCGGAAATGCCTCGCCATACCCTTGGGCATAGCCTCTTCGGCTGCCTGCAAAGTGGCTCGAGCCACTGCTTCGAGTAACCCCCGGTCGGTCTGAGTACTGGCGGCTTCTCCTGGGAAAAGGTTCGTGCCAAGGGCCAGCTCTACCCGGACTCGAACCCCCTCCTCCCGCCTCGTCAGGGACAATGACTGCAGCTCCAGCCGACTTGCGCGAAGCGGATGAGCCGGCGACGGTTCCAGCACGGCCACCGAGACCTTCTCCATCTCGATGGGTTGCCCCGTCTGAACCTGGAATACGGCCACTACATCCTGTGCCACTTGCCGTGCCGGTCGTTGCTCCGCCAGAACATGTACCTCTTCCACCCGGCCGTCCGCCCCTACCACGATGCGGCAAGAGCGCACCCCAGGCAGCCCCTCGATACTTGTCTGAAGTACCTGCACCCCTTCTGGCGGAATGGCCACGTCTGAATTACCCATCATGCTCCCCCTGTGACAGCAAACTGTTGTGAGAAGAAAGGCTTCGGCCTCTGCTTCAAGGGAGACACGCCACTACACCAGCGAACGGCCCCCCCGAACTTCTCTCCATGGATCTGGGGATCTGGAGGGACCTGCCGTCCTATGGAAAACTCGGGTAACCAATTCGTGGCGAGTCGCAAAACTCCTGCCAACAGCCTCAAAGTAACGGGGAGAATTTGGAGGACTACCAGCGTGAACTGCAACGGGCGACCTTCAGGCCAGGGCAGCAGCGTCTCAACCTTCCGGGCCGTATGTCTGGTAGTTTGGAGTGGGGGCCAAAGTCCAGCCGTCCAGCAGAACGGGTCGCGCAGATCCCCGCCAGGCTGCGTCGAGCAGCGCCCAAAGGCCGCCTGATACCAGCGAGTGTCCGCCCAGCAAGACGGGAATCGGAGCCTCCAGCGCAGCCTGGGTGAACTCGCGCACCCGCGGGTCAGCGATCTTGCCGGGTTCACCCAGGTCCGAGTAAAACCGGTCCGCCCGCTGCACCCGGCCAAACAGGTGGGCAAAAATAACCCGGGTGTCCAGGACGGCCGCATCCGCCAGGTCGGCCAAACAACGGAAGAACCGGGATGGTGTGGTCTGCTGCCAGAGCAGTCCCAGCAGCGAAACGACTTCGCCCCGTTCGTCTCGTCCCCTGGCCTTCATCCCTCGTTCCTCCGAAACCAGCCGCAACCGACAACGGGTTTTCTCGTCCAAGTAGCCGAAGAGGGGGGCTCCCACACGCCCGTAGACCAGTACCTGGGCCTCCGGGTTCAGGAGGATGTCCCGCACCTTTTCGAAACGCTCCAGTTTCAGCGGCAGGTGGCCCAGATACTCCCGAGTCGATGGCCCGGTATCCGGGTGAATCGCCAGAATCATCAGGTCCGTCGGTGTATCGATGTCAAAGTTGATCCCCAGGGTGCGCGGCAATTGCACCAACCGGAGTCCGGCCTGTTGGTGGAGCAACAGGGGCAGTGTATTATCCACTACCGGCGGCTCGATTCGGCTGATAGCCTCCCCTGGGGAAAAGCCGACCAGGTCGGCGGAGTACGGGTTATTGGTCACGACCAGATTCTTCTCTTCCTGCAGCCGCCGTACAATCTCTTCGATCTCCGTTACGGAGATCAAGGGACAGGCCCCACCCCCGCAATAGAAGACGTTCTGCAGCGAGCGTTCCAGTACGACGCGGGCAAACGCCTGTCCAAAATGGTAGTCCCACGGATCTTTCGCGGGCCCGGCGCCGGCCGGCCGTTCAACGATCACCTCGGCCAAACGGCCATCTGCCAGCATTTCCGCCAACCCGGTACGGTTGGTCACCACCAGCCGGGTTCGGATGGCCGGTACCTTTACCGCCCGCTGCAACACATCAAGCACCATGCGTTGGCGGGCCTCGGCCAGCCACTCTTCCACAGCTACGGTGGGGCGATCGCCCTCGAATATCAAAAGGGCGACCGGCTCCGCCAGCCGCCACTTCTCATCCAGACTGTCTCCGGGCTCTTTGTACGCCCCGGCCGTCCTGCTTCCTGAACCCACCGCTTTCTCACTCCGGCTCGATGAGCCCGTAGTTTCCATCCCTGCGCCGGTAGACCACGTTGACCTCTTCCGTCTCGGCATTCGTAAAAACAAAGAAATCGTGCCCCAGCAACTCCATCTGCGTCAAGGCTTCCTCCACCGACATCGGCTTCCACGCGTAACGCTTGACTCGCACGACTTGCGCCAGCTCCTCTTCGTCCTCCGCCGGGGTGGTATCAACGCCGATGCCGTCCTCCGACACCCCGGCCAGCGCCATGCTGACCTTCGTGCGGTTTTGTTTCTGGTGCTTCCACCGGTTCCGTGCCTTGTGAATCTGCCGTTCGATCTTCTCAACGGCCTCGTCCACCGAGGCGTACATATCCGGCGTCCGCCCCTCGGCCCGAGCCAAGAGACCCTGGGAGGTTAAGGTAAGTTCCACGATCTGGTTCTCCCGCTCCGTCCGCATCAGCACCGCAGCAGCCGGCTCGCTGTGGGCGTTTAGGAAGCGCTCTAGCTTGCCGACCTTTTTCTCTGCATAAGCGCGCAAGGCCGGAGTAACCTCGAGGTTCCGTCCTGACACCGTGAGCTTCATCGCCGTAACCTCCTTCGGAACACCCTTGGGAAGGCCGTTCCCTACCCCTGTCCCAATTATATACTACTTGTCGCCACCGAAGACGGCTCAACGTCCACCGGCGGAACGCCTTGCTCAGCCACTTCTCGACCCCTCCGGGCCAGGTCCAGGCGGCGCTCGAGGTATCGAGCCAGGGCAGACAAGGACAGGGTCATTGCGAGGTAGATGATGGCGACCGAGAAGTACATCTCAAAGGGACGGAAGGTCCGGGCCTGCACCAACTGGGCTTTCCGAAAGAGCTCTTCGAGGGAGATGACGGCCACCAGGGACGAATCCTTTAGCAGCGCGATGAACTCGTTCACCAGCGGGGGAATCACTTTCCGAAACGCCTGGGGTAGCACAATATACCGCATGGTCTGACTGCCGCTCATCCCCAGGGAGCGGGCGGCTTCGACCTGTCCCATGTCCACCCCCTGAATCCCCGCTCGAACGATTTCGGCGACGTATGCTCCGGAGTTGAGTCCCAGCGCCGCAATGGCAGCCACCATCCGATCAAAGGAGATGGACAGGACGGCCGGCACACCCATGTAGATGATGAAGATCTGCACCAGCAGGGGTGTTCCCCGGACGAACTCCACGTAGATACTGGCCGGCACTGAGAGCACCCGATAGGGACTGGTGCGACAGATCCCCAGTAATGTGCCGAGAACCAGCCCGATACCGACCCCAGCCGCGGTCAGCTGTAGTGTCACACCCGCTCCTGCCAGCAAGGTAGGTAACGTCTCCCAGACTAGCTTGAAATCGAATGCCAATGCCGGAATTCCCATCAGGCCTACCATTTCTTGCGATGATCCCTCCGGAGTTCGTCCCGTTTCCTACACACAGCGAGAGCAGATCGCCCCGTTACCGGGCGACCCGCTCCCCCCACTACACGTGCGACGCTCGCCTGTACCTAGCAGACCCCTGTCGTCGCCATCTTGGGTTCTACCGAGCCCGTTCTCTTCCTCCTCGCCTATTGCATGATCCATTCCTTATACAAAGCATCGAACTTCCCGCTAGCCTCGATCTGCTTCAACGCCTGGTTGATCTTGGCCAGAAGAGCCGGGTTGTCCTTGCGGACCGCGATCGCGTACACCTCGTTCGTGAACGGCTTACCGACGATCTTGAACTTCCCTGGCTGGCTCCGCAGGAAGTCCGCAGCCACTGGCAGATCGATCACGGCCGCATCCGCCCGGCCTTGTAGCACTTCTTGCACCGCCTCCGGGACGGTGTTAAACACGCGGTGCTCCTTGAGTCCCGTCATCTTATCCACCACCAACTGCCCGGTGGTGCCTATCTGCGTCGTGACGACCTTGCCTTTGAGATCGCCTACACCGTGGATGCTTTGGTCGTTCGTCCGGACTACTATAACCTGTCCGGCATTGAAGTACGGCGTAGAAAAGGCCACCGACTTGGCCCTCTCGTCGGTAACCGTCATCCCGGCGATGATGCAGTCGAACTGGTTGGCCATGAGCCCGGGAATCAGCCCGTCAAACGAGGTATTGACGATTCGCACGTCCATTCCGAGTTCGGCACCGATCAGCCGGATCAGATCCATGTCAAACCCGACGTACTGCCCCTTTTCGTTGACGAACTCAAACGGTGGAAACGTGGCATCCGTCCCTACCCGCAGCACCGGCCGGTCGGCCGCCTGGGTGCTGCCAACCAGGGCTATCGCTATGAATATACTCAACGTCGCAATGAATAAACTCACTCCGTACCATTTCCGCATCCAAAAAGACCTCCTCTGGAAACCCTCTCATGCGCTGCGTCCTATGATTCTGCGCCCTGACGCGGTCTCCTGCCCGTGAAATTGCAAGAATTGATAATTATTCGTGGGGAATTATACCAGAAAGTCTGGCCGGCGGGAAGCCCTAATTGAATGCCTTCCCCAAACGGCACAACTTTCCAAGCTCTAGCAACGGGTGAACTCCCCGTCCGGGTTGCCAGACGACCGGCACATGAGTGCTGCCCAGTTCACCAGCGCCCCACCACCGCAGCAAGACAGAACCGTCTGGCAGTCGCTGCAGCCGGACCCATACGGGCGGCTCCGGAATGGATGCTCCGGCGGGGAAGGCGTTGCTGCTATGCCACTCACCGTCTACCTCCAGCCCCGGCATGGCGGCCGCCACCGCCCGTGCCACCCCCGATCCCAGCTGGCTTTGCCAGATCACGCGCAACCCCAGACTGCGCAGGTGCGCCACGCCCGCGGCAACCTGGGAAGCGAGCGGGTTGGTGAAGGCGGCCAAAGCGGTCAAAGCAGCCCCGGCCATCCGGCGGGTTTCCACCCAATGGACCGGTGGCTGCCACCAAGGCCGTATGGCCAGGGCCACAGGCAACAACCCCTCACCTATCCACCGGTCCCATTGCGTCTGCCATACCCGCGTGCGCAAATCATCCAGGGGGCAGACTCTGCCTGCCTCATCCCAGGTCCAGGCACAATAAGGGGACACCACGGGCCACGCCCCCCGGAGGATGGACACATAGTAGGTACGCCTGGGTTCACCGGCTGGCGTCCAGAGGTGGTGGGTACAGTAAACCCGCTCCACCTGTGGCGCTATCCATACCCCCAGGCGAGCCCAGTGGCCGCACACAGACGCAGTCGCGCCTGTCCTCTCGAATTCCCGTTGACTCCCGGGTTCGAACCGGCCTTCCTGTCCATCTTCCTCATGGCCGAGAACAGCATTTTCAGGGCCGATGGGTAGAGCCTGCACGCTTGCCCGGAACAGCTGCCGGGCGGCCTGCTCCAGTCTTTGCCCTGCCTGTCCCAGGGCCGGCGTCCAAACCTCTTGCAGCCGTCGCTGGGCGACGTCGAGGACGAGCCCATCATCAATCCAGACACCCGCAATCCGCCCGAGTTGCGGCAGCCAGTTCAACGCCTCCGTGCCCAGCCCCAGGGGGCGGAGAGTCGCTAGCAACCGTCGGTAGACCAAGTGCCGCCGCCAGACTGCCCGGGTTCTCCTACCCACCCGCGCTGCCCCGGCAACCAGCTCCCGTATCCGCCGCACCCATCGCTGGTGAACTAGCCATGCCCCTTGCCAGCGGCAGCGCTGGCCATGGCCCTCCCCAGGCCAAGCCGGTCTCTCGGAGCTGTTCTGTGCCCTCCCGACCCCGCCCCGCTCGTCGCACGCCCCCTCCACCGCCGCCCCACGCCCCGCCTGTTCCTGCTGGGGAGGCCCTTGGGCTTCTCTGGCCCCGATGCCTTTCGGTAAACGGTAGACTTCTCCCATACTCCCTACTGTGCCCCGGGGCTTGAGCACTCACACGTGCCGCACAACCATGGTCGCAGGTGACTCCAGCCATAGCCGTTGTCGACGCACCTTATCCCCCTGCCCTTTTGGCAGGCTCCCCCCGGGGGCGTCGATCCAGTCGCGCGGCCCAGGTCGAGCCGCCCAGCCTGCCAACCGACCCGCTCAAATCCCGCCCAAAGCAAAAGGATGTCCCCGGTGTCTGGCGAACTGTTGGGAATATCGCAATGGGGCAAGAACAGTCAACGCCGGTGATCACGGACATCGAATCCACAGGGAGGTGGGCATGGATGCCTTCTCTTCCGGATGATAGCACCCTCGCTCCTACGGACTCATCCAGCCCTGCTCCCACGCTTTACACTGTCCTGGACGCAGCTGCGCAGTTAGGCTGGTCACCCGCTCGCCTGCGGTACTGGGAGGCGCGTTTCCGCAACGAATTGGGTTGTGTGCGGCAGTCGGACGGAGATCCCCTCTTCACTTTTCGCCAGATTCGCCTCTTGCAGGAGGCATCCCATTGGTTGGCCGAGGAGGACGAGAGCGAAGAGGTGGTGCGAAGACGGCTGCAGGCACTTCAGTCCTATGCCGGCAGTATCGCTTCCATCCCACATGTCGCTCCCGCCACAAAGCCCGGACCGGCAGCCACCGGAACGGAGACTGAACCAGTCGAGGTGATGATGGACACTGAACAGGCTGGGACGCGTACTGACCTGGTAGCGCCAGCAGCGGCGGCCGCAGCAACCCACCCATCAGTAGGAGCTGCGGAGACCGATCCCAACTGGGTGGAGATCCACCGCCACCTCGACACCATTTCCCGGGGAATAGAAAGCCTGCGCGAAGACATCGGGAACCTCGAAGAGCTACTGGGTCAACTCCTGACTCTGTTGGAAGAGACGCACGTCGTGCCCGCCTTCCCGTCCTTCACCCATCAGCCAGAGTCCGGTGCGCTCGGCACCTCTCCCACTCTGCCCCCTACCAAAGACTTGCATGATGATTCGGACATCTCAGCCAGCCCGGCCACCCCCCGGATCTATAAGCGCCGGGAACTATCAGCCTGGTCACTCCCCCGCTGGCAGCCCCCCCAGCTTCCCGGAGATCTCACCCCCGCTGGTCCAACCTCTGCCCAAGAGAGCTTATCGAGCCTTGGTGTCCCGACCATGGCCGGCTTCGCTGAAGCGCCAGCAAAGCAGCAAGAGTATGGGCCTTCTGCTCCTCCAACCCTGCCTGCAACTTTCGACGCTCGGAATACAGATTCTGGAGGACAGTAACCCAACTGACTGATCCAGCCGGCTGCGCCGATTGGGTCGCCTCTATGTCCGCCGACTCCAGACACTCCTGGAGTCTTCTCCAGGCCGCCTGCTCCTCAGGGTCGTTCATCGCCAGCCGTAACTGCTCCCAGGCCTGCTGCGTGCAGAGGCGATGGTACGAACGAGTCCGCTCACGGAGCCACTCGATCAAGCCTGGGAGGCTGAGCTGGTCAGCACCTGTGCCCATGTCTGCCTCAACTCCTCCAGTAGATGGGCCACTTCCTCCGCTGCTGCCGGATCACGCCGTAGACCGCTTTGGATCAAGCGGTAGTTCATGTACTCGTACAACTGAAATAGATTGGTAGCCAGCGGGCCGGCGTCGAAATTGAGCGAACCGATCAGCTCCGCCAAGATGTCCTGGGCCCGATATACGTGGGAACGTGCCTGGGCCTCCTTCCCCTCCCTCCATTCGGAGGCCGCCTGCCGGCAGAAGCGGATCGCCCCGTCGTAGAGCATCAGAATCAGCTTGCCGGAGCTGGCAGTTTCCACATCCACCCGGCGGTATTGTTCATACGCCCTGGCCAATGGGTTCACTTGGCGGTGCCCCCTCCCAGCTGCTTGAGTTGCCCTGCCAGCCAGTTACTCTGGCTTTGCAGTGTGTTGATCACCTGTTCAAGGGCGGTAAACTGGCGAACCAGCTCCTCCCGGCGCTGATCCAACCGTTTTTGGAATGCCTCCATCTGTTTGTCGAGGTCATCCACCCGGCTTTGAATCGCATTCTGACTCGTCACGGTCAGCCCTGAGACAGGGTCCAGCGTGCGCTGCAAGAAATCGGACAGGCGCTGGGCGACACCGGTAAACCCGTCCGTACCGGCATTAGCCTGGAGCAGCAGCCGCACCTGATCCGGATTATCGGCCAGCATTTGCCGGAGTTTGGTCTCATCCAGGCTCATGACGCCGCTCCGGTCGATCTGCACCCCGATTTGCGCCAGCGTGCTGGCCTGGCCGGCCGGCAATACTCCCTCCGCCGGTCCCGTCGTCTTGAACCGCAGGTTGGTCATCAACTGCATCAAGCTGATGTCCCCCTGCAAGACAGCCTGTTTGCCACTCTTGTCCTGCATGAGGCCAAACGTGGAGTTGTACTGATCCACGAACGCCTTTACCCGGCTGACGATCTGGTCGACGTTGGTCTTCACGCTTACCTGGGCCTGACCCAGGCCCGACAGGTTGAGGGTCAGCCCATCGCTGATGCCGGTGAGTTGGTTCGTGCTGGCAGTAACCGTCAACCCGTTTACCCGGACTTGTGCGTCGCCGGGAGCTTGGAGAGTCTCTTCGCCGTGAACCGCCAACTCAGACACCTGCGCCGTCCCCGAGTCGATGACCACGCGAACCTCTTGCACCAACTGACCGCCCAGATCGACCGTGATCGTCTGGGAACCGGCCACTGCGGTGGCCGTGGCGGTCTTCACCCAGGCTGCCGGGTCATTTGCCTGTGCCCCGGCCGGCAGGTATTCTACATGGTAGGTGAAGCTGGCCCCGCTCGACGCCGTATCGAACGTGAGTTGATCGACGTACCGACTGCCTCCCAGCCGGACATCCAGCCGATCGTTTGGATTACCTTCCCAATAGGTGGTTGGATTGCTATCCAAGACAGCCGCTGCCTCGGTCTGTGACGACAAACTAGTCGCCGACCGCCAGCTCGCGGTGGTCACGCCCGCCACCCGTGTCAGGTCTTTCCGGAGCCCCAAGGCCTGGAGGAGCTGCCCACCACTGTTGTCGCTGACAGTGATTCGCTGGCTGGAGCCCGTCTGCGTCCCTTCAATCACCAGGGTCTGGTTGACCAGAGCCGCCCGCAGGTTCAGCCCTAGCCCGTTGAGCTTGTCGCGAACGGCCGTGAGCGAATCCGTGGCCGTAATATCCAAGCTCTTGCTGACTCCTCCTACAGTCACCGTGACCGTCCCTGTCTGATTCAAAGCGGCGGTGGGATCGCTTGCATGCAAGCCTGCCAGGCGGTGAACTGTCGCCAGCCGATCCACTACAACATCCAACGTGACCGCGGTCGCCCCGGTACTGGCGGCGGCCGATACCACCTGTTCGTTGGTGGAGCTGGCTATCCGGGCTCGGAACAGCGTCAGATCTGTAAGATCGTTCACCCGGCTCTGTAGAGAAGACAACCGTCCCTGGATGTCTTTCCACGCTGTCGCCTTTTCCTGCAGTTGCTCCTGCTGCTTCTTCCACAGGTTGAGGGGCTGGGCCTCCACCTGCATCAACTGATCGATGAGGTTTTGAGTGTCCAGGCCTGAAGCCAACCCGCCAATCTGAAGCATCCACGTCCCCTCCTTGAGCTGTCACAGACCGGTCAACTAGCGCCATCGGTCACTCTGTCCGGAGCTATCCGCTTCGCCGCAGGGCAGCCAGCCGTTCCTGGCTGGTGGCCAGCTGCGTGATGCGCACCGCGTAATTGCCATCCACCTCCACGACCTGCCCATAAGCGACCAGCCGTCCATTGGCCAGCACTTCTACCGGCTCACGAACCGACTGAGCAAAGGCAATCACCCCTCCTGCCCCCAGGTGCATCACCGTGTGCATCGGCAACACCACGCTGCCCACCCGCACGTCCAGCTCCACCGGCACGGACCGAATCAGCTCGATGCTGAGGTTTCCCAGGTCCCCTGGCCGGTTGGCAGCTGGCATCGCCTCGCTCGCCAGCGCTTGCCCTTCCTCCCGCTCCCTGGCCCGCCGTTTCTCCCCGTTCTCCCGAACAGCCTTGCCTGCCCCCGATTTCACCCGCCGGTGCCGCCCCCGCTCCGCATGGGCCACAGGCAAGACGGGTGTAGGGGCTGCGGGAGGTGCAGACACTCTAGACAAAGCTGATGAGGATGATGGAGAGGATGACGATGAGGATGAAGGGGGTGAAGAAGACGACGTCAGCGAGCCGGTCGACGCCACATTGCTACGGGTTTCCGGGGAGACCTCGCTGGTGGGCAGGACTGCCTCTCCCTTCCCCGCTGGAACAGTCGAGGAATCGATCGCGACTCTTTTCTCCCGCTGGGTGGCTGCGTCCGGCCCCAACAAATCCGCTACCATTGAGCGCCCCAGGGCCAGGGGAAGCAACAACCCCATATTGAAGCCAGGGCCGTGCTCGAGATGGAAATCGCATAATACGACAACCACGTGGTCGCCGGC
The DNA here is from genome assembly GCA_014896305.1 of Limnochordaceae bacterium. Lineage (GTDB taxonomy): Bacteria > Bacillota > Limnochordia > Limnochordales > DUMU01 > Bu26. The sequence continues at coordinate 52,471 of JADBKQ010000007.1, read as the reverse complement.
CTCTCCCCCGATGGTAGCCTGCACGGCGGCTACCAATTTCCCCTGCTCCACCCGGGTGGAGCGCGGAGGCACGATATTGACCCGCTTGGCCAACAGGGTCGAGAGGGCTGTGGCCGAGGCTCCCATCATCTGGTTCATGGCCTCGGCCAGGGCGCTGGTCTCCATCTCGGTCAAACCGCCCCCCTGGCCTGCCTGGGGCTCGCCGGTCTCTTCGCCTTCTCCGGTGAACCGCTGAAGCAGCAGGTGTGCCAGAAGACGAGCGTCCGGTTCCCCCAAAACCAGTTGCCCTTCGCCCGTGAACCCTTGCCGGAAGCCTACCTGGACGAGAAAGCAGGGGTATGGATAGAGCTCCTCCAACTCATCCCAGGAGATTTGCCGCAATACCGGAACGGAGACGTCCACCCGCTGGTTGACCATTTCCGAGATGGCCGTCGCCGCTGCCCCCATCAAAATGGAGCCGATCTCGCGGACCGCGTCGCTCTCCGTCGGCGTCAGCTCCGATGGCCTGGCAGTGCTCTCTTCGCCGCTCATACGCTCTCCCTCTCCAGCCAGCCTGCCTCGCTGATCCGGACAGCCACCCGCTGGCCCTCCCGCCCCAGTTCACCGAGGAAACGCGGGTCTCCCCCGACCCGAACCTCAACGGGTTGCCCCACCGGAACGGGCAGCACGACCAGATCCCCGGGTTCCAGGGCCAACAACTCGGCCACCGTCACTTCGGTCTTGCCGAGAAACGCCTCGACCCGCACCGAGGCCCGTTCCAGATGCTGGCGGAGATTGATCCGATCCGCCGGGTTACTGGCTTGGGACCAACCGACCTCTCCCCGGGCCATGTCCTGCGAGAAAGAGCGCAAGGCCGCATACGGCAGGGCAATCGTGATGAGTTCACTGTAGGAACCGAAAGTGCCGTTGTATGTGGCCACGGCGACCAGGTCTTGCTCGATTCCGGTAGACAAATAAACAGGATTAGTCTCGAGACCCTTGAACTCTACGTCGACCGGCACCACCCGACTCCAGGCGGTACGCAGCGCATCCGTGAGCGGTTCAAAAAACAGATGCTGCAAAACGCGCTGCTCCAAGCGCGTCGGCTCTCGCACCGCCCCCTGGTTCTCCGTCCTGCCGCCGCACAACAAGGAAAAGACCACCATGGCCAGGTCAATGCTGGTCTGCAGCAGGCAGACGGTCTCATTTCGGTTCTCCTCGCTCGTGCCGATCTGGACACGCAGAGTGCAGATCACCGTCGGGTTCGGCAGGGAGCGGAAGTTATCATGGAATGGGATCAGCTGGAGGTTGGTCAGGTCTAGGGAAACGTTCATGCGGAGCCGGGCGGAGAGAAGGTTGCCCGCTTCCAACGAAAACTCCTGCGACATCTTGCGAAGGATCCTCAGTTGATCTCGCGTGAACTGGGGAGCATGTTGCGGGCGGGTGAAGTCGTACACCGGAAACGACGCGCCCCGGGGCAGCAGTGCAGAACCTTCCCGGCGGCGCCGAGGTTTGCCCGTCGGCTCGCCACCGTCCCTTTCATCCGGGCTCGAAGATGATGCCGTGGCAGACGCCTCGCCCAGCTGCACCCTGGGGGACCCTGGCTCTGGCCCAGCCACTTCCGCCTTGGACGACGAGGGCTCTGGCGCCGGCACTTCCCCCCCTGCGCTGCGAAACTGTTTCACCAGCCGGTCGATCTCGGACTGGGAGAGCGTATCGTCCACGCTCGCGTCCCCCCTCTGTCCGGTCATCGGCCAGCGGCGAACGGATCTGAAGCCCTAGCTCGAGCGACGTCTGCCAGGGACAGGACCAAAAAGCGAACGCGCTTCTCGCACGCGTTCGCTTATCCGGGGATCTTGGGTGGCGTGATTCGCTAAAGCTACAAAAGCTGCAGATCCCGTGCAACAACCCCTCAGCCTGGAGGGATTGGAGCTCCGGGCGGAAGCATGCTGGTCTGGCCCGGCGCCGTCCCCGCCGGCGGCAGCACTCCCGGCCCTTGTTTCTCGGCAGCGCCGTGACCATCGGCCGTCTGAGCGACACCTGGGTTGGGTGCGGCTACCCCCCCGTTGGCGAATTGGCCCAGACGTGCACGCTCCACATCTGGGGGGCCGGCCTGCAAGGCGGCTCGACGGTTCTCTTCCTGGATTTCCCGGAAAATCTCTTCGCGGTGGACTGGGATTTGGCGAGGGGCCTCGATTCCCAGCTTTACCTGGTCGCCCCGAACCCCTACCACCGTGATCTTGATCTCATCCCCGATCATGATGCTTTCGTCGATCTTGCGCGTCAGCACCAACATGCTGAGTCCCTCCTTGGACCCTGCCCCAGTCCACCTGCGCAGCCCCAGCCGTCTTTGTCCCGTCATCCCGTCCGGGCTTTCGCCACAAGCTTCGAAGCTGGCGCTTGCGGCCCGGCTTGAGGGAAAACCAGCGGAAAGCGAACAGGGTACGGTTCGTCGAGAATGATCTGTTCGCCATGACGACGTTGCCTGTCGATGATCACCGGCGCTCGCAGGTTGGCTGTCATCTGGGCCGGGTCATCAGGTATGGTCACGATACAATATATGGCGCTGCCGTCCCGTCCGTCCGAGCCTTTCACCCCATACCCTTCCCCGAAAACCGCAGCTTCAACCAGTATGAATGCCAGCCCGGGCCGATCCACCGCCTGCAAGGCACTGAACATGGTCCCTGGCAACGCTGTAAGAATATACTGTTTCGCTTCGGGAAAGCCAATGATTCCCCGGGGAAACGAGAGGACATCCTCCTGCGCATATTCTACCATGCCCCACCGGCCCACCAGCGTCGGCACACCCATTCCCCCTTCTTACCATTGCCCCCTACCAGTCTCCTCAAGTCTTTTTGGAACTCTCTGCAACTCTGCCGTATTCCTTGAGTCCACGACTGCACTCACCAGCTCCCCGAGCCCACAGCACCTACCGCAGATAGTCCACCAGCGAGAGGTTGCTCAGCCGAGCCACCACTGCCAGCGTCGCCTGGTAGGCGGCCTGCTCAGAGCTGAGTTTGGCAGCAGCTTTCGCCACGTCGAATCCATCGGTGTCGGTCAGGTGCTGATTCAAGCGGACCTCCAGCTGGTCCAACTGGCTGATGACCCGCTCCACCCGAGCTTGCCGGACGCCATTGACCGAACGTTGCTCCAGAAGCTCGCTCAACCTATCATCGAGATTCTGCAGGTCTGCACTGAGATCCTGGGCCGAGCCGCTGTCGCCCAAGTGTTCCAAGACCTTATCCAACGTTGCCTTGAGATCAGTAAACAACTGCTGCCCGGCCGGCCCCAAGTTGAGATCCACCGTCTGCTCATCGCTCAGCCGCAACTGCATCGTGCTCCCGTCAAACAAAGGGCGGCCATCCAACTGGCTTTTCCCCAAACGCTCAACCTCATCCGCCAGCTGTTGCATTTCGACCCGTATGCCGGCCCGACCTTCCGGGCTTATGGAGTCGCTCGCGGCCAGGACGGTCAACTCTCGGGCTCTTTGCAGGACATCGCCCGTGCTCGCCAGGACCTGGTCGGTCGCTTCCATCCAGCCCTGCGCCTCTGCGGCCCGGCGGCGGTACGCCTGCAGCATGGCCAGGGCTTGCTGCCCGTCAAGGAGGGTCGGCATCTGCCCCGGCCCATCGGCCGGCCGCAGCAGTTGGCGTCCCGCGGAGATCTGGCTGACCGTCTCCCCGATCCGTTCGTTGTGGCGATTCAACGCCCGCAGCCAGCGATCCTGTAGTGCCAGTGAGGTGATTCTCACGGTCCGTCCCCCCTACTTCCCGCCCGACCCTAACCGGCCTGCCGCCTCAGCGGCCGCCCAACTGGTCGATTACGTCTCCCAGGGCCTGGTCCAGCGTTTGCAGGACCCGCACCGCCGCAGTATACGCCCGCTGGGAGCTCATCAGGTCGGCCATCTCCTCATCGAGCGAAACGCCACTGCGCGCCTGACGAAGCGACTGTAAGTTGTCCTGCCGCAACGTGGTGGTGGTGACCATCCCGTCACTGCGCTGTACATCCGCCCCCAACTGAGCGACCAGAGCGGAGTAAGACTGAAACCAGGTGGCAGTGGCTTGCGGCGAAGTCGCTTCTGGCTTGATCCACCCCAGCCAATCCAGCACTTTGCCGTTGCCGGCACCTGGATCCAGTTTGTCTGGGTCAACAAACAAGTCACCGCTGTCGCCCGGGCGGCTGCCGTTCACATGGATGTCGGCCGCCCGCACCTGCTCCGTTGTGCCAGCGCTACCCACAAACAGGACGGGGTTCGTTTGGAACGCGTTGATGCCATCGGCTAGATTCTGGGCCAAAGTGTCCAAATGTTGGGCATAATTGGTCAATATCTGGTCCCGCAGTTCCAGCCGGGCCGCCCAGCGCCCAGCTTTCCCCAGGACCTCTCCGTCCAACCGCTGGTTAGCAGGAGGTTGGCCCGGGAGTGCATGCCACTCCAGCGTGGCCGCACGGGGGTCATCGGCCGTGGCACCCGCCCGGTTCAGCTGGAACTCTCCCAGGAGTTGGTCGCCGTCGACCAGAACGGCCCCACCCAACTCCAGCCGAAACGCTCCGTCCCGGGCTTGGTCTTCGGCCCCGGCCACCACCCGGAAGGGCGCATACTGGGCCAGTTCCCGTAGCAAGGCATCCCGGCGGTCGCGGGCATCGTTGGCCAACCGGAGCTGTCCCGTCGCCTCGCTGCCAGCCTCCCCCGCGATGATGGCATGGTTGGTCTCCGCCAGCTGGTGGAGCAGCTCGTTCACCCGTTTCACATCCGACTCCAGCCCTGCATTCTGGTCTTCCCGGGTCTGGTCCACCAAGCCCGCCAGCCGCCGTATTCCTGCGGCCAGGTCCTCCGAACGCTCCACCACCACCCGTTTGACGCCCTTGTCGTCGGGATGACCGCTCCAATCGTTGACGGCCGCGCCCCATTCCTGGAATAGATGGCTGAGACTCCCATCATCCCCCGGTTCACCCCACGCTTCCTGCAGCGCCTTCAAAGCCTCTTGCTGAACCTGCGCCCCGGCGGTTTCGCCGGCCGCCTGGCGCAGCCGGGCCTCGATCCAGGACGCCCGTTCCCGCAGCACCGCCACCGCACTGACGCCCCCCCCGACCAGCGGGCCGCCCTGGCCTAACACTCCCCCTGATGGGTAAGGTGCCGGGACAGACTGGTCTACCACTTTCTGGCGGGAGTAATCCGGGTTGTCAGCATTGGCTACGTTTTGCGAGATCACCGCCATGCGGGTGGTCTGGGTAGACAAACCGCGGCGTGCTGCCAGAAGTCCTGCCATCAAAGACACTCGGGTCTCACTCCTTTACTGCTGCGGGCCCACGCAGACGGCAGTGGCCACCATGACCGGCCGCCTCCCTGCGGCCCAGGCGCGACCCAGTTACACCAGCCGGTCTACTGCGGTCTGGGGGGGACTCTGAGGCTCACCTGCCCAGCGAACGAACAGTTGACGTTCAAACTCCAACAGGTCGAGATGATCTTGAGCCATGTTCCGGCAGGCTCGCAGCAGGGGGCGAAGCTGCGTCAACGCCTGGTGCGTCGAAGGAGTGGCCGACTTACGCTCCCAAACGGCCGCCAGAGTGGCCAGCTTCGGCAAAAGTGCCTGGATGGCAGCCAAATCCCTCCGGCTCAGAGCGGCCTGGAGCTGCACCACCCCCTCTTGTAGCTCTGCCAGGTCCGGATCTGCGCCCGCATCTAGCATCGTCGCCTTACGGGTGGGATCTTCCCTGCGAGTCGCGAGCCGTACCGCTGGCCGTTCGGGTGAACCAGGCAGATACCGCATTCTCACCGTTCTCCCTTTCTTGGCGTTGAACCTGTCCGTGACGCCGCCGCTCGGCCCAGCCGCAAACTGGCGCTCCCCCTTCCCCGGCGCTCGCCAGGCTTTCCCAGGCCTGTAGAGAAGGCGCGGCCGGAGGGCGGAACTCTCCCCCCGGCTGGCTTGGTCAGGAGACGAGAAGGCTAGCGCAGGCGATCCGCCAGGGCACGTCCGAGCATCTTCTCCGCCACCGCCGAGGCCGGCACCTGGTAGGTGCCTTTCAGCAACGCAGCGCGCAGCTCAGCCACCCGGTCGGAGCGGATCTCGGGAACAGACGCCAGCTGGGCTTGCACTTTCTGGTGTAGCTCCCGCAAATGCTGAGCCTCTTTTGAGATCGTGACCTGGTCAGCCGGCGCCCCCGCCTCACGGGTCGCCTGAACCGTGGTGTGAGAAGTCTGCTGCTCTATACGGTAGAGGCGGTAAACGCTGGCGATCTGGTTTATTGAGATCTTCAGCTCGAGTCCCTCCCCTCATCCTGACCGTATTCGGTATCGGCAATTCCCCGCCCGGACTTAAACTCCTTGCCGGGCGGCCTGGCATCCTCTAATCCCCCCGTTGAACCCCGATCGCTGCCACTACCGCCACAACTCGCCTGGCCCCGGCTCGCAACAGGACGCGGGACACCTCGGACAGAGTGGCACCCGTCGTGAAGATGTCGTCGACCAGCAAAACAGTGCGTCCAGCGATCCTGCCCGGCTGGGCCACCGCAAACTGCCCAAAGGCATTGCGCCGGCGAGCGTGCGTGGGCAACAAGCTCTGGGGTGCAGCCGACCCCACTCTGGCCACCACCTCGTTAGCCACAGGCAAGCGGGTTTGCCAGGCGCACTCTTGCGCTAAGATCCATGCCTGGTCGTACCCGCGGGCGGTCACCCGGTCCGCACTGGCAGGGATGGCCAGCACGCAATCAGCCTCTGCCAATTGGCGGTCACGCTGGACCATGTCGGCCATCATCCTCCCCAGCGCCTGGCCGAAATCGAGCCGTCCGCCATACTTGAGCAGGTGGATCCATTCCCGCAACGCTCCCTCATACACTCCCAGCGCCCGGCAGCAAGAGAAAAAGCGGCGAAACCGCAAACAGTCCTGGCAGTGGGTCCCACTCGTCTGGCGCAAAGGCCGGCCGCATTGCTGGCAAAGCGGCGGCACCACGAACGGAAACCGCTCCAGGCAGTCAGGGCAAACCCATTCGGAGAGCCATGCCGCCCAGGATGAACGCTCACCAGCTTCGCCTTCGATCTGGCGCCCGCAAAAAGGGCAGGTACCCCCTGGAGAAACAAAAAGGCTCTGGATTCCTTCGCCCAGGTCCGTGAGGAAGGACTGCCACCGTGCCCATCCCACCTCTCCGGTTCCCTCCCTCCTGAAGCCTGTTGCCTGTTCCCCGTCGACCGGAGTAATCTCGGACCGATCTCATCGCGAGAAACGAAGCTCAGCAAGTCGGTGATGTGCCATCCCTGAGCTCTCGCACAGGGACTGGCCGTTCGCTACGGATTGGGGGATCGGCTCAGGGCCGGGCGCAAGGGACAAATCTGAAGCTGTTCCACTTGCTGATCGTCACCGTAACGAATCTGAGCAAAGTAGACGGCCGCCGGATCCGGGATTGGAAGATCATGACTGAAAAGGCGGGCCAACCCTGCACCCTGGTCCGGTTCGCACCCGCGCCCAGCGGCGATCACGTCCTCTGGCCGCCAGACGCCAGGGAAAATGTACGGCAGCAGAAGGCGGTCAACGGAAGGAAGGCAACGCTGGGGGACGACCGGGAGCGGCACCCACGCCAGGACCCCTTCGGGTCGGAAGGACATGTGAGCGGGCTGTTCCGTTACAGGACAGCGGAAAACGAACGTCACCCAGTTGTAACCGGCGCGACCCGTTTCCGAGGTGATGAGGCGTAGATGGAAACGGCGTACGATCAGCCCGGTCTCCTCGCCCATCTCCCGGATCAAGGCTGCAGGTGGGGTCTCGCCTAGTTCCAATTTTCCCCCGGGTGCGGTCCAGCGCCCGGCAAATGGCTCTTGCCGTCGCTGCACCAGCAAGACCCGGCCGCCCCTTTCGATCCACCCGATCGACGCCAGTTTCTGTGCGGGCGAGCTGCCGAGTTGCTCAATGTCGAGGGGCAACTGAAGTTGACCCAGGTAGTCTCGGAGGAGGCCCGCAAATTCGTGTACTCCAGGCATCTGTCGTTTTGTCCTTTCTCCCGGTGCGGATCCAGCTACCCGTGCATTTCCTTCGGTCCAGTGGGGCGGCAGGCTGCCACGGCCCTGCGGCGGTGCAATGTAATGTTTAGCTGGCCGCCCGGCGGCCGACAACCTCCTGGGTCTGGCGAACCTTGACCAGCTGTCGGCCCGGTACCCAACCCCGCAGGAGAGCCCCGGCGTAAATGTGCGTGCCAGGACCGACCAGGGTGCCGGGATTGGCCACCGTATTACACCCCGTCATGACCTCATCACCCAGGATGGCTCCCAACTTGCGCCGTCCCGTGTCGATCCGCTGCCCGTCCGGGGCTGGGATGCGAATCGGTGTGCCGTCGTTTTTGAGGTTGGATAACCGGGTGCCGGCGCCCAGATTGACCTTTCTTCCCAGGATGCTGTCTCCCACATAGTTGAAGTGCGGTGCTTGCGCCCCATCGAGCAGGATCGATCCCTTCACTTCGCTCGCGTGACCCACGAGAGCGTGCGGCCCCACGTAAACGTTCTCTCGCACGTACGCCGCGTGGCGTATGCGTGCACCAGCCCCAACCCAGGCGGGGCCAACGATGTAGGCTCCCGGCTCCACCACCGCTCCCGGCGCCACGTAAACTTGCGGGCCCAGCCAAGCACCCGTCGCCACCTCCCCGGAGGGCCAACCCTTTTCCTGGGCCAGGACAATGCGTTCCTCCAACCATGCGGGGAGCCGTTCCAGCGCCTCCCATACCCACTTTGTACCCTCAAACAGGGACGCAGCCTCCAGGGTGTGCCAATCACTGAAGAACTCATCCGCCGTCCACATGCCTCTTGTGCCTCCCTACCGCGGCCTACTGTAGCCACTTGCTCCTGGCCAGGACCGCCGCCGGTTCCCACCTGCGCCGCCACGTGAACGAATGCCGAAGCCCTGGCCGGCACTCGTGAATCCACCTGGGTAGACTTTCCCTCTCTCCCACTGTATCCCCCCCTCTGGCGCATCGCAAGTCGAATGGTGTCGACGCCGTTCGAAGCTGCTGTTCCAAAAATCCTATCGGAATACTTGTATTTTCTCTGCTGGCAACGTAAGATGAAAGCAGTCTCAGGGCCCGCAGGGGGCTCTGGGAGTCGGGATTGATGCAACAAAAACGGTCAGTCCTCATTCCACCGGACCCGCCGAACGAAAGGAAGCTGGTAGCGTGGCTCGCATTTATCGGAATCTGACAGACCTGATCGGGAAGACGCCCCTTCTGCGACTCAACCATCTCAGTGACGCGACGGGGGCAGAAATTCTGGGCAAACTGGAGTATTTCAACCCCGCTGGAAGTGTGAAAGACCGCATCGGCCTGGCCATGATCGTCGCAGCAGAAAAAGCCGGGCGCATCCAGCCCGGTAAGAGCGTGCTGGTGGAGCCAACAAGCGGCAACACCGGTATTGCGCTGGCGTTCGTGGCCGCCGCTCGCGGCTACCGCCTGATCCTGACGATGCCAGAGACAATGAGCATCGAGCGACGCAAGCTGCTCAGCGCGTACGGTGCCGAGCTGGTCCTCACGCCCGGCCCCGAGGGGATGCCGGGGGCTATCCGCAAAGCCCAGGAAATTGCGGAACAGACCCCGGGCGCCTTCATCCCCCAGCAGTTCGAAAATCCGGCCAACCCGGAGATCCATCGGAAGACCACGGCGGAAGAGATATGGGAGGATACCGACGGCAAGGTGGACATTGTCGTGGCGGGGGTGGGCACGGGAGGCACGATCACCGGCGTCGGCGAAGTCCTCAAGCAGCGTAAGCCCAGCGTCAAAGTGGTCGCGGTCGAACCGGCCGCCTCGCCTGTCCTCTCGGGGGGCAAACCCGGGCCGCACAAGATTCAGGGAATTGGAGCTGGGTTCGTACCGAAAGTTTTGAACCGTGCCATTCTGGATGAAGTGATTCCGATTGCCAACGAAGAGGCCTTCGCCACTGCCCGCCAGCTCACCCGCGAAGAAGGACTGCTGGTCGGCATCTCCTCCGGCGCCGCCGCGGCCGCAGCCCGCAAAGTGGCGAGCCGGCCGGAAAACCGGGGTAAGTGGGTGGTCGTCATCCTTCCGGACACGGGGGAACGGTATCTGTCCACCCCCTTACTGTTTGAGGGAGAAGAACCCTCTGCCAGCCTCTAAAGCTTCCGACGTCCAACTGCAGGGATTGCCGCGCACACCCAGCGCAGCACCTGCGCGCGTGGGTGTACACTTTCACACACAACTAGTCACAAGGCGCAGCAATGAATGTTGGAGGCGGCGGGGGACGCACCTTGCCCCTATGGCTGCCCCGCAGGTCGACCGGCCCGCAACCGGTTGGCCAACAAGGTGTACCGTCTCTCCGCCTCTCCCCGCCGAATGTACGTGGCCAAGGCCCGGATATCCCCCACCAAAACGCAAAGCTTTTTGGCCCGGGTGATAGCGGTATACAGCAGGTGCCGGCTCATCAAGGCAGGCGCAGTGAACTGCACCGGAAACACGACTGCAGCAAACTCGTTGCCCTGACTCTTGTGTACCGTCGTCGCATAAGCCAGCTGTAACGCCGCCAGACGGTCCCGGTCGTACCAGGCCAGACGCCCGTCGTCGAAACCCACCACGAGCCGCCCCCGCTGCGGGTCCAACCAGAGGATCCGGCCGAGCTCCCCGTTGAACACCCCTTCGCCGAACTCGGCCCCGGTCGCCGCTCTCCCCCATAGCCTGTCTGGTGCGGTACCGGCCTGGCGATTCCCGTCGGCCGGCCCGGGATCTTCCGCTTCTTCGAAGCCGTACCGGTCAGGACCCTCCCCTTCGTCCGCCTCCTCTTCTTCGTCCCCATCGGGATCCGCCAGGTCAAGGGCGGTATCACCCAGATCCTCATCCTGCTCTCCGGCCTCACCGGCCATAGGCGACGCTCCGCTCGCAGCCCGCACATGCGTCCACAGCGCCCGCAGCCAGGGCCAGAGCGCCGGGTCCCCAGGATGGAATGTGGAAAGCGAGGCAGACGTCTGCCCCTCCTGCGGCCGAACCCAGCGTAGACGATAATCGTTGTGGACCTGCATCACCTTGTCGCCAACCCGCAACACTCGACCGCCGCTGACCAGCTCGGGCTTGTCCGCTGCCGGGGGATTGAGCTCTTGCTGGAGTTGCTGGTTGAGCTGGTCCACGCCGGTCGCACCACGCCGCAACGGGGCCAATACCTGAACGGCTTCCAATGCTTCCGAACGGCCCCAGTGCATCACCCGGGGAATACGGCGGGCGGCATAGTCCACCACCAAACGGGCGATCTCCGCCGTGTCTCTGCGATTGACCAGGAAAAAGTCACGGAACCCCCACTGCGGCATCTGCCCCTGGTTGATCCGGTGAGCATTGAGAACGATCCCGCTCTCCTCGGACTGGCGATAGATATGGGTGAGCCGCACCGTCGGTACCACGCCGCTGGCCAGCGCATCCTGGAAAAACTGCCCCACCCCTACCGGCGGCAGCTGGTCCGCATCCCCTACCAGCACCAGGCGGGCCGAGTCGGGGATCGCCCGCAAACAGGCAGCCGCCAGTTCCAAATCGAGCATGGAGCTTTCATCCACGATCAACAGGTCCACGTTGAGCGGATGGTTGGCGTCCCGGCGAAAACCATAACCCCTTCCGTCACTGCGCCGGCCAAACTCCAGCAGCCGGTGGAGCGTCCGGGCCGGCCGGCCGGTACTCTCCTGCAAGCGCCGGGCTGCCCGGCCCGTGGGGGCAGCCAGGGCCACCCGCAGTTGCTCCTCCTCAGCCAGGTGAACCAGACAGCGAAGGAGCGTCGTCTTGCCCGTACCTGGGCCGCCCGTGATCAGAAGCAACCCCTCGCCCAGCCCCCGCAAAATGGCCTGTCTCTGCTCCGGGGCCAGGGTCAACCCCTCCTGCTTTTCCCACTCCGCCAGCGCTTTCTCCCGCTGGCTGGGGAGGCGCAGCAGTGACAACAGCAGCGGGCGCTGGGCCAGCCGTTGCAGGCGCTGCGCGACCTCCGCCTCCAGGTCGTTCCAGTGCGGAAGAAAAACGGGGGTGGTGTCTGTGAGCGGCTGCTCCAGGGCGACCAGTTCCCGGCTAGCGGCCATTTGCTCCAATTGCTGCCGGACGCCGGTGGGGTCGGGCAAACGCAAGAGATTCCCGGTCGTGACCTTCACCAGCTCACCAGCGGGAAGATAGAGATGGCCCGCCTCGGAGGCCTGGTAGAGAGCGTAATGCAGGCCGGCCGCCAGGCGCGCCGGCGCATCAGCCGCAAAGCCTAGCCCCCGGGCTATCCGGTCCGCCGTCTGAAATCCGATCCCGGGCACATCCCGGGCCAGGCGGTAGGGATCATGGCGGACGACCTCCACCGCCTGTTCACCGTACCGGCGATAGATGCGCAGGGCATAGGCGCTGCTGACCCCGTGCCCTTGCAGGAAGATGAGCACCTGCTGCAAGGCCTTCTCCCGCTGCAGACTACGAGCGAGGCGAGCAGCCCGCCGGGGTCCGATTCCCTCCACCTCGGTCAGCCGTTCGGGAGTCTCCCACAGCACCCGCAACGTGTTGAGGCCAAACGCTTTCACCAGCCGGCGGGCCGTCACCGGCCCCAAGCCCGGGATCCGACCAGAGGACAGATAGGCTTCGATGCCTTTCAGGGTTTCTGGTGCCAAAACTTGATATTCGTCGACGAGGAACTGGCGGCCATACTGCGGGTGGGTCTGCCAGTCGCCCCATAGGCGCAGTCGGTCGCCAGGATGCAGGGAGACGAACGAGCCCGTGATGACACAAACCGGCCCCCCGGGGGGGTCCGGGCGCAGCCGGGCCACCGTGAACAGGCTGGTTTCATCGTGAAAGGTGATCCGCTCGACCTCCCCTTCCAGGACTGTTGGTGCCGACAATCTGCCGCCCCCCTGTCTCACCATTACCAGTTAGCAGCCTCATTCGGCGGCATCGGCCATCTTCCTTTTCGCGCCCGGTTCATTGCACAGGATACAGCCACTGTTACTCAAACGGTACCACCCCCTTGCGAATCGCGGTAAGCACGACCCGGGTCCGGTCCCCGCTCCCCATCTTCCGATAGATACTGCTAATATGATTCTTCACCGTATGCATGCTGATGAACAGCGTATTGGCAATCTCCCGGTTATTCATCCCCCGAGCCATCAGCGCCAGCACTTCCCGTTCCCGGGGAGTGAGCGAGTAAAGCCCTTCATCCACGGTGGAAGACCCCGTTGCCCCCGGGTTTGGCAGCGGCTGCACGATCGGCTTTCGTTCAGACCGGTCGTCTCGATGCATAGCTCCTCCTCCCACCGGATCCAGCCCGGCCCTTTGTGAACGGGCAGCTGGAATCCTAGAAGCGGAGCGCCCCCTCCTCGTTCACCCCGCCCGTTTTGCACCCGCCATAGCCTCAGGACATCCCGTCCGATCTGTCTATCCATAGTACTCAGCCTGCTGGGCAAGTGTGTGGGACCGAGGCCCCCTGTTCGCACAAGACGCGAAGAGACGCCGGTCTACTTGACATCCGGCGTCCCTTCCAGGGGTTTGGGGTAGGGGGTACCTCATTGTATGCGGCCGCTGCCGAAAAGTACTTCTCGATTCCTACTTCGTCGTCGTCTTGGAGCACGTTGCACTACGAAACGCGTGCGCGAGGACCAGGAGATGGATCTCCGGGTTACGCTCTGACGGACACACCAGGAGGTTGCCCTTCGCATAAAGCCAGGCTAGCCCCGCGCTCCTGCCAGGGCCTGGGCGCAAGTGCAGGCGGGTTGAGGGGGCAGGGCTTGCACCACGGCCCACAACAATTCCTTGAGTCGCTCGTTGTTACGGGCGAAGACCCGCATGACCTCTTCGTGCGAAACGGGGACGATGCCAGGCTGACCCTCGAGCCCTACGTCATAATCGGTGATCAACGAGACATTGAGATAGCACAGGCCGAGTTCCCGGGCGAGAATCACCTCGGGATACTGCGTCATGTTGATCACATCCCACCCGTGGTCATGAAACTCGCGGCTCTCCGCCCGAGTGGAAAAACGTGGGCCTTGCACGACCACCACGGTACCCCGTTCATGGTAGGTCAGCCCCAGGCGACGAGCCTGTTCGATCGCGACTGCTCGCATCTCGGGGCAGTAGGGATCCGCCGCACTGACGTGAGTGGTAATAGGACCGTCGTAAAAGGTGTCCGCACGCCCCCAGGTCCGGTTGACAAACTGATCACAGAAGACAAAGTCTCCCGGGCGGACCTGCGGTTGCAGGCTACCGGAGGCGCAGGGGCCGATGACCCGCTGCACTCCCAGGCTCTTCATCGCCCAGAGATTGGCCCGGTAATTGATCCGATGGGGGGGGTAGCGATGATCTTTACCGTGGCGCGGCAAGAACGCCACTTTTCTGCCCGCGATCGTCCCGATGGCAACCCGCTCACTGGGCGGCCCGTACGGTGTTTCCATCCAAATCTCTTCTACATTATCCAGAAAATGGTAGAAGCCTGAACCTCCGAAAATGCCAATCTCGGCTCTAGCGGGGTTGGCCGCCACAGGTGCATGTACATCGCTTGGATCGATCTGCTTCGCCATCGTTTTTCTCTCCTTCGCCCTCCGTGGGTGACCCGGTCGTGCGACGGGTATGAGCAGGGCACGCGGCTGGAGTATCCGCTTGCCGAACGATACGGGCATACAGCTGCGCCGGGTCGTACAAAAAGAAGGGATACTCCCGCTCCGTGGCGATCTCCTTTCGCCGCAGCTCCACTGCGAGCGCCGCCAGCTGCTGGTCGCAGCTCTCGCGGTCTGCCTCGAAAAGACGAGCCAATCGGCGTGTCAGCTCGGTCAGCTGCCGGTGAACCCGGCGGCGGGCACGGCGGGTAGGGGCCGCCGCCAGGGCCGTGATCAGTCTCTCCTTTTCCTGCGCCCAACGCTCGGCGATCTCCCGCAGGTTGCCGTCGTGCAGACGCTCCAGATGGCGCTGAGGGTTGTAGCGAAGGTCCCTCCGCAGCCACTGCAGCCGCCGATATTGCTCCTCCACACCCGTCTGGTGCTCAATGGGCAGGTGGCTGGTGAACGAAACCACTGCCATAGGGGCGAGGGGCGTACGGTCCAGCTCGACGGCGACCTGCTCGGTCACCTGGTCATACTGTCCCCCACCCACCCCATGGACGAAAAGATCCGCCAGATAGCGCCGGGCAAAGAGAGTGAGGGTCAGCGCCTTGGGCCGTACCTGCCAGCCACTGGCCCGCCACCGTTGCCAGGCCAGGGCGCGCCAGGCGGCCCAAGACAGGGACGACGAGGGCCGGGGAATACGCACGACCCCAAAGGCCAGATCCGGTCCTTCCTCATTTCCGGCCGCAAGTTGAAGCTCCCCATCTTTGCCCCCTTCGCTCACCCACAGGGTCCGGCGGCGACCGGACCCGGCTTCTGCCTGCGGGGGCTTTACCCAAAACGGCAGCTCAACCCATCCCTCCGCCTGCTGCAAGTCGGGAAACGGCAGGGCCCGAGTTCGCAGCCGGTGCACTTGCCGGTAGGAAGCCAGGGCGGCGTTGTAAATCTGCTGGAAGTGAGCAGCTCGTCCGGCCAGATCCAGCATGTACCAGAAAAACCAGCGGGTTCGAGAGAGCCAGGAGACGGGTAGCTCATCGTAGTGTGAGAACGAAGGGCTCGCCAGCTTTTCCCACAGTCTTCGGGCACGGGTGGTCCAGACCGGTAGCGCTCCGTCCTGTTGCCAGGCGGCCGCCAGCAGAGGCAGGTGGGCTTGCCATTGGGCCAGTATGCGCTCCGTTTCGAGACCCTGGAAGGAGTGCGTGAGCTGGTCGAGCCAACCGTCCAGACTATCCCAGGTCGGGATCGGCAGTTCCTCCCATACCCCAGCCTTGAGACCTCTCCAGGCCACCTTCGCATGACTCAGCTGGCTGGAGGGAACCTCGCCCGCGTCGTACTGGGCGACCCCGCTTCTGCTCACCTCGCCGCGATCGCCCCCGCTCCTGCTCGCCTCCCCTACCGTGGCCAACCCCTGGCAGCTGGGAACCAGAGGAGCAGGATCGTCCGCTACGTCGGAGTCCACTACAAGGTTCAACGCGTACGCGGGTCGCCCTGTCCAGGCAGGCCAACGCTGGGCGGCCAAAGCGACCAGCACGTTTTTCGCCCAGATTCCGGGGTGGGCGAAGAGGGGCTGATGGCCAGTCACTAGAAAGGTTGCCTGGGGGTCGCGGTCCACCTCGTACCGCCGTGGGCGACCGCGTACTCCGTTGCTCTGGTCAATCGCCCAGCGGGAAACACCCCCCGCCCCGTCCAACTGCCGCGTGTACCAGGCGGCTAGACGTCGCACCGTCTGGCGACACTGCTGGCGAAACAGAGGCAGCGGCCAGCCGGCGGGTCCTAAACTCCCTGCTTCCCCACCCCGTTCTCGTGCCCCGGCGGCCACTACCCGTGGCCACTCCGGCCAGGCCGGGTCGCAAAGGAGCTCCCCGTCCTGCCGGGGAACCCGGTAGACCTTCCCCCACCTTTCCACGCTCACTCCACTCCCCATCTCCATCACATCAACGCTCGTAGCTGGCTCACCCCGATTTTCTCGCGGGTGGCGAACGGCTCCCCGGCCGCCGCACCGATCAGCTCGCCCCAATAGGCAGCCCGTGTTCGGACCCGGTCGAAAAATGGATTCTGGGGGCGTCTTACGATAAACTGACTTTCGTAGCGGCGCAAAATCGCCAGCTTCTGTTCCAGATACGGCGAGATATCCACGATGAACGCCGGGTCGGGGTGCTTGCGGATGTGGACGCTGAAAAAGTGAAAAACCCTTTCTGGCCACCAGGGTTCTCCAGTCATCTCGGTCTTGGTCAACTTTGCATAGAAGCGGGCTGCTTCCGAGATTTGCTGCGCGGCCAGGTGGTCGGGGTGGGCATCTTCCCAGTAATGAACGAACAGCCAGCGCGGCCGCTCCCGGCGGATGATCTCGGCCAGCCTTTTCCGGGCTTCCACCGTGTCCTGAAGAAAGCGATTGGGAAATGGTAACGTTTCCCGAAACACCACGCCCAGGTCAGCAGCGGCCGCCTCGGCCTCCCGCAAGCGCGTCTCCACCGAACCGTACGGGGTGGGTTCGCCGTCGGTCAAGTCGACCACGCCCACCCGCAACCCCTCGGCCTGTGCCCGCAAGATTGTACCCGCCATGCCGATTTCTACATCGTCGGGATGGGCACCGATGGCCAGGATATCGATCATGCGCTCACTTCCCTTTCGTGCGCCTGCTGTGCCGCCGCCATGGGCTCATCTTGGAGCTCCCGCCCGATCACTTGAAGATAGTACCGCAGGCGAGCCGCCGGATCGTCCAGGCCACCACCGAACCGGCGCTCGAAATTGGGCTTGTAGATCAAGTCCACCGGCACTTCCGTGATCCGTAGGCCAGCCTTCCATGCTTGAATCCACAGTTGCAGGGGGAGTGCATAGCCCGGCTCCGTCAAGGTCAGCCGGCGTAAGCTCTCCACCCGGTAACCCTTAAACCCGCAGAAGGCGTCGGTCAGCTGCCAGCCGGTCAGCTCATTGAGAAGGCTGGTGATCAATCGGTTCAAGCGCAGGCGCTCGGGCGGCACAGCACTTCCCGGGGGAGGCGGAGTCAGATAACGGCTGCCAGAGACGATATCGACTTCGCCCTGGGCCAGAACGGACAGGAAGTCTCCGATTCGGCAGGGTTCGTGCTGCTCGTCCGCGTCCAACGTAATGACGTAACGGTACCCTTGCGACTGCGCATAGGCAAACCCGTCCCTCAACGAAGCGCCGTAACCACGGTTGGTTGTATGGCGCAATACTACGATATCCGGTACCTGAGAAAGCAACCGGCCCGTGCCATCGGTCGACCCGTCGTCCACCGCCAGAATCGGCCCCGCAAAGCACTCCCGTGCTCGGGCCAGCACGCGTTGGACCGAGGCCGCCTCATTGTAAACAGGAATTATTACTAGGGCATCGTCCATGAACCCACCTCCCTGACCCGTGGCTGCGCCCCTCGCCATCGCTTCCTGGGGGGCATTCTGCAGACAAAGACTACCCACCATGGTAATCGATCGGGCAGCCAAAAGGGAAGCCCCCCGCGTGTCCGGGGGGCTTCCGACCCTTCCACTCACTCTTCCATCTAGAAGGAGCCGCTTGTGATCTCTCCTACAGGAAGCACCCCTGCCGTACCGTCCACCCTAGCGGCAGTGACAGCGGCTGACTGGTTCAGCCGCCCGCGGCGGAAGGGATGGTTCAGCCCGTGGCTCTCCGAGCAACCCCACTGCATGCACTGTGGAACCCGAACGATACAACATCAGCGAGGATAAGAGGCCTAGATCGACTCGGCGAGCCAGCTGTTGCAGGATTGCGGGCCAAACCTCTTCTCGCAGGGTGACTGCCTGACCCTCCGCCCCGTCATCGAACCAAACAGGAGACAAAGGAATCAGGCTACCCTCTGTCGGCTCAGGAGCCACCCCGTTGGACGGCTGTGCTGCTTCCTGAAGAAGCTCGCTCAGATCGAACTCTACCCGAATCGCTCCACGTAACCTCATGCTTTCCTCCGACGGTTGTAAACGTTGCTTGGATCAGGGATTAAAACGTTGCAAGCTCAACGTAGTAGCCAAGCGTCAAGAAGGAGCGGTCCCGTTGAGCCATCGCCTTCCCCTTAGCCCCGTTGAAGCCACATGTATTCGGCAATCAACCGGTCCAACCCGGCTTCGACCTGCTTAAGCTTGTCCAGATCGCGTTCGGCCTCGACTCGGTACAACTGTTGTCGGAGTTCCTCGATGGACTTGGCCAATTCCTCAAGTTTCGCTTTTCGCTCCGCTGGTGCTATCACCGTCCGTGCTTGTCCCCCTAGACCCATCGTGACGACCCCTCTTTGGTTGCCGTGGTCGTGCCGGGGAACGCGGTTCCGCTCCGCTCTCGAACCGCTCCTTGATAGTATTCTCAGCGATATTGGGCATCCAGTCAAGCCGAATCTCCTTTCTGAATGTTTCTGACCTCATCCAAGCTCAATTCGCCTTTGTCTCATTTGCAACCAACACCTCTACTTCGGGACTCCTCACGCTCTCGTTGAAACCGTCCCATGCGCTCACCGCAAACCAGAGTGTACGCCCACGATCCGACGAGGAAGGCCGGTAAATGAAGGTACGGCTACTCCCCTCGGCCCGCCCAACCTCGTCATACGGGCCGAATCGGTCACGTCGTCGATAGATGATGTATTCCCGGGCATCGGCAGCTGCGTTCTCTGGAATCTGCCAGGCCAACTCAACCCCAGCAGGAATCATCTGGGCTGTCAGCCGGACAGGGGCAGGGGGGCTGTCGTCAACCTGCCCACCCACGTGCACCCCTCCGCCATCCAGAGTCCACACCAGGGTCATCGACGTCCCCGATTCCGCCTTCACTTGCCGCCACGGCGTCGCGTACAGCAGCGGGTCGCTCAAGTTCTCTCCCTCATACAGCTCCAGGCTCATGTCGTAGGTCCGGGGCGGAACGGATAACGTCACCTCGTACCGACCCGACTCGCTCGGGAGAATCTTGGTGGACGTTCCCACGCTGGGGTAGGTTCGAACCGCGATCATGCGCACCCGCTCCCTCGCTGGGAAACCCGCCAGGTCCACTTGGATGCGGATTTGGGTCGGCGCCGGCTGCAGGCGCACCTGTGCCATGCTGGTCTGATTGGCGTCCACCTCGACGTCTGTGCTACCCACATACCGGGCAGCTCCGGCTCCGTCCGCCAACGTGACAGTGAGCCGCCAGCGCCCAATGGGTACGCTAGCAAAGGAACCAGCCCACCCCGTGCCCCCTGGGTCAGGCGCTAATGTCGTCCGCAGTTCCAAACCATCTTTTTGAAGCACTGCCACCACTGTCTCCCCTGACCCGGGTTGTACCATGGCCTGGGCGACCACCTGCACTTGCACCTGCCCTGCCGCGCCCGGGCTGGGCAGGCGCCGCACCCCGCAGCCCGCCAAGGCAACCATCACGAGGCCAGCCGTGAGAAACCATCCTGCCCTTCGAGCCAGACCCCGGGGTCCGGGTGGGACCACGCAGCCCTCTCTGCCTCCTCTACGAAGGTAATTCCAGCTACATACGAGGGCTAGTAGTTCGATTCCCATGGTTTGCTCCCTCCCCAGACAAATCGAGATACTCCTAGGTTTCATTGCGGTTTTGAAGACAAGGGGGTATAGATCGACACAAATGGGTACCAGCTCGTCTCACACGGCGTCAGCCGGCCCCAGCGACCAGCCCAGGCCAGCCCCCAGCGCCAGTTCCAGGAGAGCCCTGGCAGATGGAAGCGATGTTCGGGGCTCGTCCAACTCACCAGCATTCGCTGCCATTGACCCGCTGCAGCCGGACCTGTCGAGGCGGCCGGAAGAGTCAGGGTAGTCCGCTCGTACCGAAGGTCGATCGTGCCGGCGGCAACCGACTCCCACTCCCCCCACCAATGAAGCGAACGCCACCAGCCTTGGGGTAACCAGGCAGCCTCTCGCCAGTTGGCCATCAACTGGATCCTTCCTATCGCCCCTTTTCGTGCAATCTCCCATTGCCACTGATCGGAGCGGATCGGTACACCCGCCGCCATCCTGCTCAAAGAGGGTTCAACTGCGTCCTGGGACTCTTGCCGAGCCAGCGAGCAATGCCAGGATTGCGTTGCGTCACCCACATCCAGACTGAGACTCCACGTGGTCTGCGGTCCATCCTGCTGGCAACGCCAACTCAGTTGCGAACCAGCACGGTTCCAGCCCAGTTCGATGACCCGTTCCGACCGCTGGCTAGACACTTCCAGCCACCCATGTTCGGCCGCGGGTCGGCCCGTTCCAGCCGCCTCAGGGTTACCCCACTCCAGACGGCACCGGGGTTCCATTGGATCCAACCGGACATCTACCCCCAGACGCCAGGGAAGGATGAATCTGCTGCGAAAAAGGGGTACCGCTTCCAGACTCCAGGATCCGGACGGACTCCTGGAGAATGACCCCATGCCCCCCACCTGCCAGCGCAAACCCATTGGGTTGCCTGACGCCTGCTCCCAGACATACTCCTTCGACAAGGCAGACGCGCTCCAGCGCCCTGCCTCTACCGTCACTTCCACACCAGACACCTCGGTACCGCGGCGGCGGAGGAGCATCCGTGCGCCACCCTGATGCGTCACCTGTGCCTCCCAGGATGATCCCCCCTGGTTCAGCCCGAGCCGGACACTCCATCCCTCACTTCCTTCCCACGCACGCCAGTTTTCCCAGGTTGCGTCAGCAGCCCCCTCTTGCCAGCGACCTGCCCACCGGATGCCGGCCGGCTCGATCAGGCGGAGTTGACCGTCACTGCTCCATGCCCCGGCCAACCACTGCCCCTGCTCCCGCCTCGACGGGGAGGTCCAGGGCACGGATCCAGGCTGTTGCCAGCGGACAGACCAGCTGCCCGTAACAGCCGTAGGACGGCTACCGGATCCCGAAACCCCCTGGATGGCGATCCGCGGAGGTCCTCCCCAGGCAGATGCTGCCGTTGAGTACGAACCTTCCTCTTGCCAGGGTGGTACCTCTGCCATGCAACGAACCGGCGGGCCCAGGGAGGGGCAGGAGTCCTGCGGGCCAGGGACGCCGGCCGTAAGGCCACCGGGCGCAGCGACTGATCGGTATTCGACACACAGCGACAGGTGCTCGTGGCCAGCGGCCAGCCAGATGGGAGCCAGCAGTTGGCCACGGAGTGGTTCACCAGGGGCGAGCCAGGTACTCGCCGGGCCGGACGACTCTGGACGCCAGACTGCATCTGCCAGCGGTCCTGCCCCGTGGACGTGATCGAGCTGGACCGGCTCATAGCCCAGGTTAGTAATCTCCACGTCCCACGCCAACAGATCCGTCCCAGCCACCAGCCGTGGGGTATGGGCGTAGATACTCACTGCCGGCGATGCTGGCCCGTCGTTACGGGACGGCTCGCCGTTGTCGTTGGAAATCCGGGGAGGGCGGCGTGCAGGCTGCTCCGCTTCGAAGGCGAGTCCCATTCCCGATCCAGACTGTCGAACAGAGATTGGAGTCTCCGCATGCCAGCTGACAGGTCCGGTGACCCGTATCACGTAGTCGCCATCCGGCACCTGAATTTGTGAGCGGTCCCAGTCCACGTAAAACTCGTGTGGAACAGATTCTGGCTGCAGACGTCCGAGGTCGTACGTGACCGATCCGCCCGTCACCACCACACGCGTCTGTAGTCGCGTCTCCGGCTTGTCCAGAAAAAGGCTGTCCGCATGATAATGCACCCGGACGGGGTTGGGGGTGGAAGCAGTGATCACCGTGTAATCGGTCCACACGGCCTCGCTACAACCGTACATTCCCGCCGCCAATTCGAAGCGAAAGCCGACAAATGCCAGCCCTAATTCCGTCTGTGAAGGTGCAGTCAGGCGGAACCGTATGGAAACAGAGCCGTCGGTCAAGGTATCCGGAAAGGCGATCGGCTCGCCGCGACTGGCCGGCAAGGGAAGCCACCCTCCCATGTCCAACCTCGTTCCCTTCCGGGCATCCAGGGCCGTAACGAATATCTCCACATGCTCAGCAGGGATACGGTAGCCTGCTCCCTGGGCCTGGCTATCCCACCATACCCATAGCTTCAACCGGTAAGTGTACTGGACACCGAGGGTCAACACTCCGATCTCCTTGGTCTGGCCCGGCTCGACCCACCCACCATTCCACGCCATCCGAACTTGTTCAGCCTGGCTCGCCGGAGCCATCGCGGTAGCGACCAGGAGCAGGAGGCAGACCAGGAAGGTCAGGGATGTATTGTAGACGCCCCTCCCACGTTGGCTCTGGTCGGGGTGTCGGCCAGCTCTGACCCGGCAGGCGGTCATCCGAGCCACCCCCCCTCCGCTCCGCCTCCGCTACGGGCCACACGGTCACGGGCAAGCGGTGCCCGTCCACCCAGAGGGTGACTCGTAGTTGAGCTTCCCTCCCAGCTGGCAAGGCCGCCCAAGGCGTGGACACCAATCGCCGGGTGTACCCTGGCAACACCAGGCTTGTTTGCGGTTCACAGAAGGCCTGGGCGAGCTCGTGTCCCACTGAGTCTTCGAGGCGAAAGTGAGCTTGCACTTGACCCAAGCTCAACCCCTGGTTTTGCACCCGTACCCAGGCCCGAACTGGCGCTGCTGGGTCCCCCGACTCCGGCCGGTCGAGGCCCGCGGCTAACACTGTGACGTCCGCTGGAGGGGGGCCATCTTTCCACGTGACCAGCACCGGAATGGCGATTCGAAACGGCGAATCCGGCTGCAGATCACCGGCCGGCGACACCTTCAGATAGAGGATGGGGTACAAACCACCGGAATAGAGGCGCTGCGCGTCTGCTAGAACCTGGATGGAAACGAGTGCAGTCGCTCCCGGTTCCAACTGCAGCGGATGAACCAGTACCCGCAGGGGATAGGCACTCTCTTCCGGCGTCCGCACTTCCCCTTGATACAAAGGAGTGCCTGTCTCGTCATGTCCGCCCGGCCCTAGAAGCGCGGTGAGCTGGATCGCCCGTTCCGTGTGGTTCACGACGTGCACGGGAGGCAGCCACTCCCCGGGTCGTACTTGCACCCAGAGACGGGCCGGCGAGACTTCCACACCTGCGGTGGCCCAAGGGCTCATGGCCAGGCTGGACGCAGTCACGACCGAAACGCCCAGGATGAGGCGACCGACCGTTCGCCACCAGGAATGAACGGGGGAGACCGAACGCTCCCCCCGCCTGTCAGCTGGTCGCATCAGTAGCCCACCCCCGCGGCCATGGTGACACCGACCCGGTACTCGGTCTCCCCTGCCATGTCCGCAAACGTCGGCGTAAAGCGGACATAAAATGTGCGTTCGGCGGGCTGGTCCCCCGTAGCTGGTTGGTTGGTCAGCCACGCGGCGGCGGTCCCTGTAAAGGGTGTCCACGGGCCGGCCGGGCTCGTGCCCCACTCCAGCGGCAGGGAGAGCGGTTTGCCGTCCGGTACGTAGGAAGAACCGTTCCAGGGCCGTAACAGTCCCCCAGGGTGATCGGTGGACAACTGCACACCCCAGGCGGCATTGGCACGCACTCGCAGAGTCAAGGCAGACGAGACCACCGGACGCTGCGGGATGGCCGCGGCGAGCGAGATGAGCGGGCTTGGCCACATGTCCACCTCGATGGACGGGGCAATGCGGACGCTGATCACGGTCTGACCGCTGATGGAAGGCCCAACCGCCCGTGTGGGCGGCGCGTAGCCCAGCCATGCTCCCAACATGACGCCAGCGGCAAGAACGGCGGCCAGGGATGAGCCCCTTCCCCCACTGGAATGGCAAGACCCCTGGTCTCTCCACCGCCACCTGCCATACTCCCCCATACCTCGACCCATTCGCTGCCATTTCTCCTGTAGACTCATCCAGATCCCTCCCTTTGGTTGTTAAACCCAATTCTGGACTATACAGGCACGCCCTATCGTAACAGGAAACACCTTCCTCTGTCTGTCGAAAGGAGCCGGTTCAACAAAAAGTTCCCGATCACCTGAGTGACCGGGAACGTCAACGAGCCGCCGTTCAGCCTTGCACTAACTCATGTGCCCTGAGCAAAGCTGCGCAGATACTGCACCTGCTCGGGCCGGAGTTCATCGATGTGAACCCCCATGGCAGCCAGCTTGCGCCGGGCCACCTCGTGATCGATCTCCTCCGGCACGGGGTAGACCCCTGGCTGCAGCTGTCCGGGCGTGGTTCGGGCCAACCAAGCACAGACCAGCGCCTGGTTGGCAAAACTCATGTCCATGACCGCCGCCGGGTGTCCTTCTGCCGCTGCCAGGTTGACCAGCCGACCTTCTGCCAGCACCCGGATGCGACGTCCATCCGCCAGCCGATACTCCCGCACGTTCTCCCGTACTTCGCGCTGGCTGACCGCTTGCGCCGCCAGTGCCTCCAAATTGATCTCGACGTTGAAATGACCCGCGTTGGCCAGGATCGCGCCGTCTTTGAGCTGAGCGATGTGTTCTGCGTCCAGGACATGGAGATCGCCCGTGACCGTCACAAAAAGATCGCCAATGCTTGCCGCTTCCCGCAACGGCATCACCCGGTATCCGTCCATTACGGCCTCCAGAGCCCGCACCGGGTTTACCTCACAGACCACGACATTGGCTCCCATCCCGCGGGCACGGCTGGCCACTCCTCGGCCGCACCAACCGTAGCCGATGACCACAAAGGTAGAGCCGGCCAACAGATAGTTGGTCGCTCTCAGAATTCCGTCGATGGTCGATTGCCCGGTACCATAGCGATTGTCGAACAGGTGCTTCGTGTCGGCGTCGTTTACGGCAATCATCGGGTAACGGAGCCGGCCGGCCGCGGCCAGCGCCCGCAGGCGGACGACGCCCGTGGTAGTTTCCTCCGCCCCTCCCCGGATGCGCTCGATGAGGGTCGGGCGCTTTTCGTGAAGCGTGGTCACCAAGTCTGCCCCGTCGTCCAGGGTGATGTGGGGCTCGAGGTCGAGTACCTGCTGAATGTGCTCATAGTACTCCTCGGACGACTCTCCCCGCATGGCATAAGTGGGCACGCCGTATATCTCAGACAAGGCCGCTGCTACATCGTCCTGGGTGCTGAGAGGATTGGAGGCCGCCAGCCGCACCTGGGCCCCCCCGGCCACCAGCGCCCGCATCAAGTTGGCCGTCTCGGTCGTCACGTGCAAACAGGCGGCAATCCGCATTCCTTGCAACGGCTTGGCGGAAGCCTCCGCTTTCTCCCATTCCCGGCGGATTCCGGTCACGACCGGCATCTGCTCGGCCGCCCATTCGATCCGTTGCACTCCCCGCGGGGTCAAACCGGCCTGCCGGTACGCCCCCTGGTCGCCGATGCTCCCCATACTTCGCTCCCCTTTCCTGCTCTTCACCAATGCCACACGGTGGGGGATGGCAGTGGACCGGACAATCCTGCTGCCTGTCTTAATGCTTCGGCCTTATCCTCCCGTTCCCAGGGTAGGTCTAAATCCGGACGACCGAAATGGCCGTAGACGGAGACTTGACGGTAAATGGGACGGCGCAACTGCAGATTCCGGATGATCGCGGCCGGACGAAGGTCGAAGAAACGCTGGACGAGCTGCTCCAACTCCTCGTCTGGACGAACTCCAGTTCCAAACGAATCTACCCGAACGGACACAGGGTGGGCAACCCCAATGGCATACGCCAGCTGAATTTCCACCCGCCGGGCCAGGCCGGCTGCCACCAGGTTCCGAGCCACATAGCGGGCTGCGTAGGCTGCCGAACGATCGACCTTGCTCGGATCCTTCCCGCTGAACGAGCCGCCCCCGTGCCGACCCATGCCCCCATACGTGTCGACGATCAGCTTGCGCCCGGACAGTCCCGTGTCCCCTGCCGGACCCCCAACCACGAATCGGCCCGTGGGATTAATGAAGAAGCGGGTCCGCTCGTCCAGCAATTGGGGCGGGATGGCAGCCCGAATCACATGCTCCGTAATATCTCTCTCCAGGGTCTCGAGACTAACATCGGGGTGGTGTTGCGCCGAGACCACCACCGTGTCCACCCGTACCGGCCGATCGTCATGATACTCGACGGTCACCTGCGTCTTGCCATCCGGGCGTAAATACGGCAGTTCTTGTGTTTTCCGTACTTGCGCCAACCGTCTGGCCAGCCTTTGGGCCAAACTGATGGGCATGGGCATCCGTTCCGGCGTCTCATCGGAGGCATAGCCAAACATCATCCCCTGGTCGCCCGCCCCCTGCCGTTCCAGCTCCTCCTCCCCGGAGGCGCTGCCTCGCCGAACCTCCCAGGCAGTCTGTACCCCCTGGGCAATATCGGGAGATTGCTCCTTAATGGACGTCACGACCCCGCAAGTATCCGCATCAAACCCGTATTTGGCACGGGTATACCCAATCTGGCGAATGGTCTCCCGGGCGATGCGAGGAATGTCTACATAACAATGGGTGGTAATCTCTCCCATGACCAGCACCAACCCGGTGGTCACTGCAGTCTCACAAGCGACCCGGGCGTCCGGGTCTTTCTCCAGAATCGCATCCAGAACGGCATCCGCAATCTGGTCGCAAATCTTGTCCGGATGCCCCTCCGTTACCGATTCCGACGTGAAAAGTGAACGCCGTCCCTCCCCAGCTGCCTCCGGCATGGCCTACGCTCCTCCTCGTCCTTCTGCGGCCCGCTCCTCTCGACAAAAAAAGCCCCAGAGGAGGGTGCTCTCCCTCTCCTGTTGGGGGGTTGTCCAGGTCCAGATGGTAGCATACCCCTCCCCCAGTGTCAATGCTTCCCAAACGCCCCAATCACCTCAAGCCTTGCTCAGACATACATTCCTCCATCCCGTCGCCGCACCCAATCCAAACGTTCCAATCACCTCAAGACTCGCAACCGTCCAAGCTGGCGGTTTCCTCCTCTACCATTACCATAGCATGGCCAGCAGCCGGGCTGCCCCCAGCCCCACCAGCACGGCCGCCGCCAGCCATTGTTGAGCGAGGATCAACGCCTGGGATGGCTCGCCGCGCGCCGCCGGTTCCCCGGTCCGTCGTCCCCACCAACGGCGGGTCGCCCGTCCACCCCACCAGCTGCCCAGCCAGAGCGCCAGAGCCGTCCCAGCCGCCAGCAAGACAGGAGCGAGCCACCCGTTGTCGTGGCCCAACGCCGCCGCCATCCCCACCCCCAGCGAATCCAGGGCCAGCGCAAAACCCATCAACACCGCTTCTGCACCGCTAATCAACCCCGAACGATCGAGATCCGATGTGTCCGGGTAGCGCAGGATCTGAATGACCAGCCCCACCGAGCGCAGCTTCATCTCCAGGTGAACCCAGGGGCGTGCGGCCGTGGCGCTTTCCCCGCCCGCGCCCTCCGCCGTGGCTGCCACCGCTCCGTTCTGCTCAGGACGGGGCTGCAGACCCATCCAGACACCCCGACCGATCAACAGGATCCCGCCCAGCCAGTGACTGGCCGTCGTTCCCAGCGCCCAGGTCAGAACATGCCCGATGCTATTGGCACCCGCAAACAGCAAGCCACAGCCCCCGCTCATCAGCAGCAACGACGGCATCGGCACCCGGATGCGGCGTAATCCGTAAGCCACCCCGGCCGCCAACGCGTCCAGGCTCAAAACCACGGTGAGCAGCAAAAGCTGACCCCACTGAGTCCACGTCAAGCTGATCATCTCGTCTACCCCACCGCCATCCGTTTGCAGGCCGGCGGGTCCGGGCCTGCCCGGTTATCCTATGGTGAACCCCCTTCCGCGGTGCCGAACTCCACCCCCGCAGGCAGCAGCCCTTGTCCCGGGAGAGAACGCCACAGCCCCAGCACCATTGCGTCTCTACCGAAGACAGGTTAGGCTTGGAAGGATCTCCCCCGTGGTCCGTCCGCTGTCCACGCCCCATGGCAACCATTGACGACGCCCGCACGAGTCAGGTTGTAGCTGCCTGTATGGTTTCCGTGTGGCTGTCCGTACGGGTGACGTGTGGCCGGATTGTCCGGATTGTATGTACCGCGGAAAAGGAGGACCAGGTATGAGGCCAGATAAGCGAGCAGGTGAGTCCCATGAGGCCCGAACTAATGCGTTGTTAGTCCTTGGCGGGACCCCTCCACCCGCAGACTGGTTGGCCCGCCTCGCCTCTGGCCAACGCTGGTGGATTGGGGTGGACAAAGGGGCGGCGGCCCTCTGGCAGGCGGGGTTACTCCCCCACTATCTGGTGGGCGATCTTGACTCGTTGCCGCTGGAGCTGCAAGAGACCCTGCCTGGCCTGATCGAAAGGTCCGGTGGCCAGGTCCGGCGCTACCCCCGGGAAAAAGACGCGACCGACGGCGAACTGGCGCTGCGCCTTGTTCCCGAGCTGGCCCGGCCAGCCCCGGGCGTAATCCTTACGGGGGTGCGTGGGGGACGGACTTCGCAGTGGTTGGGCAACCTGATGCTTCTTCGGCAAGCCGCACAGGCGGGCCTGGCCGCCCGGGTCGAAGAACCGGGCGAGACCATCTGGTTTCTGTCCGGGCCGCAACGAATGGCCTGGGCCGGCCCGCCTGGGGAGACCGTCAACCTCGTCCCGTGGACCGACTGCCGCGGCGTCACTCTCGCCGGGCTGCGCTGGCCGCTGGAGGGGGCCTACCTGGCCGCCGGCAGTTCACGAGGAATCAGTAATGTGAGTGTGGAGCAGCAGGTGCAGGTGGAACTGGAACAAGGGGAGATGCTTGTCGTCGTCGAGCACAGGCACGACTAGGTGAAGTGCTTGCGCCGAAAGTAGAGGGGATCCCTATCCCCTGCACCGCGTCAGCCCTGATCATGCTTTCTGCCCTCAGGCTATACTGGAGTTACGCTGAAGCCGCCGGCCTGGCAGCTGGCGACCTGTTCAAACTGTGGAAAGGAGTCTTTCCCGTGTTTCACGTTGTCCAGAAGCCCCATACGGTGAACGGCCACACCCATCTGTACACGGTCATCGACCACCCGGGCGCTGTCACCATCGTGCCCAGCCGTGCCAATCGCTACGGCCTGATCCGCCAATTCCGTCCCGCCATCGATCGCGAGATCCTGGAGTTTCCTGCCGGAACCATCGATCCTCCCGAGCCCCCGCTGGCCTGTGCGAAGCGGGAGCTTTCCGAAGAGACCGGACTGCAGGCTGGCCAATGGATAGAACTAGGCAGCTTCTTTCTTGCCCCAGGGTACTCCTCTGAATTCATGCACATCTTTCTGGCTGAAGCAGCCGAAGACGAGCCGGCTGGCGCGCACCCTGAAGCCAACGAAGAGATCTCTCCCGTCGAATGGTGGAGTCTCGCCGAACTGGATGCCGGCGCGCGGGAGGGCCGCATTCAAGATGCCAAGACCCTGGCTGCCCTTTTCCTGCTGCACACGCATCTTCGCTCCCATTCGTGAACCCCGGGGGCGGGAGCGGCCTGGTTTTGCATGGTCCATCGCCTGCTGGGCAGCCGTACTGCGCCCACCTGGCTCCGCCAGCTACTCGTTGCCCCACAGTTGATCGGCCAGGACGGCCAGACTCTCCACCACCCGGCTCGGCCGCCAGGCAGCCGGCAGCTGCCCCGGGTCGGCCACCTGCGCCGCACTGGTGACGCCGGTCAGCACCAGGCAGGAGGACAGTCCCACGCTATGGGCCCCAGCAATATCCGTGTCCAGCCGGTCGCCCACGAGGCAGACTTCGGCAGCCGCTGCCGGCCCGGCCACCCCCAAACGGCGCAGCGCCGCCCGCAGGATTGGCGGCGACGGCTTACCCATCACCAGCGGCTCCACGTCGGTACACGCCTGAACAGCCGCCAGAATCGTTCCCGCGCCCGGGCCAATTCCAGAAGGATATGGGAAGGTCCGGTCAGGATTCGTCCCGATGAACCGGGCTCCTTGCCGAATCCAATGGCAGGCGGCCCGCAGCTTGGCGAAGGTGAAGGCCGTGTCCAGGCCGACCACCACCGCATCGACGGGGGGCGGTAGCTCCTGCCACGATTCAGGAGTCTCTACCAGTTCGGCACCGGCAGCCAACAGCAGGGTGCGCAGCCCTTCCTCCCCGATGACGAAGAGCCGAGGGGGCTGCTCCAGCTCCCGGCGGAGCTCGTCGCGGACGAACTCAGCGGTCACCTGGCCGGACGTGACCACCTGCTCAGCGCGGGTAGGTATGCCCATCCGGGTCAGCTTCTCCGCAAAGGCTTCCGGTGTGCGGGTGGAGTTGTTGCTCACAAAGATCCAGCAGCAGCCATGAGCGGCCGCCCGTTCAAAAAAGGCAGGCGCCCCCGGGATCACCTGATTGCCGCGGTACACCACCCCATCCAGGTCCAAAATGAACGCCTGCGGCTGCGGGCTCTTCGCCGAACCGGACGGGTTCTGCCAGCTAGTAAACTGCGTCTCCTTCTGTGTCTCCTTGACCACTCTGTTGCCGTTCTCCTTTGCATCCCTGCTCGTAAGCGAGTGTCAGCGTCCGTACACAGCACCTACCGGGCGGGCGGCGACGCAGGGTTTCGGTAGGTAAAGATCATCCAATCCGTCAGAAGTTCGACCGGCGCCCGATCATCCCGCAAGAGCACAGCCCGGCCGGAAGGAGGGGTACTGCGCCACCCCGCCTCCAGTTGCCTCGCCACCTCCGCCAGTTGCACCGGGCCGTCGCGGCGAACTCGCTCGGCCAGGCCGGCGGGCGTCAAAGGCTTGCTGCTACCTATGAGGAGCCAGTTCATCACCCCGCCAGCCCGCGACCAGTATACGTAGGGAAAGACTCTGGCCAGGGTGCGGTAAAACGAAGCCAAAAGGCCGCCGGTTTGGGTGGCGTTGACATTGATCGCCAAAATGCCGTCAGGACTCAGTCGCTTCTTCGCCTCGGTGAAAAACTCCTGGGTCGACAGCTGAAACGGAATGTACATCTCTTGCGCGTAAGCATCCACGATGATCAGGTCGTACCGGCGCCGGTCGGCGCTCAGCCAGATGCGGCCATCGCCCACCGCCACGCTGACCTGCGGCGGAATGCCTCCCATATACTCCCGGCCGAGACGCAGCAAGGCGGGATCGATCTCGACTGCCTGCACCTGCATGCGGTAGGCAGCTGGAAGCTCCACCAGTTGCCGCGCCACCGTGCCGCCAGCGTAACCGATCAGCAGTGCCTGCCGTCTCTCCGCCAGCGAGTGGTTCAGGGAAAGGAGGTAGGGCAGGAGAGCAAAGTAGTCATAGTAGAAACCCGTGCCATAGGGTGAACCGGGGCGATAGAGAGATTGGATTCCGCCGCCCTCGTTGACCGTCAGGTAGCGGGTATCCCCCGCCTGGATCACCTGGGCAAACTGGTAGGGTGTCTCCACCTCCGCCACCAGGCCAGGGACAGGCTTGAGAGGGCCGGTCAGGCGGAAGCCGACGACTCCAGGGACTCCCAGTAGAACCAGGAAAACCAGTAGGGCGGGCAAACGCGCGAACAGGCGGGAGGAGCGAGGTCGGGAGAGGGTCGCCAACCAGCCCCACGCACTCACCAGAATCAACGCCGCCGCAGCGATGGCAAAGGTGGCAGTCGTGCCTAGCAGGGGAATGGTGACCAGCGAGGGCAGAAACGTTCCGGCCAGACTCCCCAGGGTGGAGATGGCATACAGCCGGCCGGCCAGCTGACCCGACTCCTCGACGGAACGGTTCAAGAGCCGCAACACATACGGGCTGACCCACCCCAGCAAGATGACGGGGGGAAGGAATGCCAGGGTGGCACCAAAAAACGAGAGGACGATGAGTCCGGCGGGGGTGCCGAAAATGCCGGCTTGCAGCAAGCGGAAAAGAGGACGGGACAGGAGCGGGAGCAGCCCTACCCAGACGCCCGCCACCGCCACCACGACCAGCAACGGCCGCACATGCGGGTGGCGATCTGCATAGCGACCGCCCCAGTAGTAACCAAGGGTCAGTCCCAGCATGATGATGCCGATCAGGTTGGCCCAGACCACCAGCGAGTCTCCGAAGAAGGGAGCAAGCAGGCGGGAGGCAGCCAACTCCACGATCATCACCGCCATCCCACAGACAAACAAGAACACTTCGAAAAAGCGGCGTTGGGAGACCGCCCCGGCCCGCTCCGCTTTCGAACCGGCGGCGGACGGCTCGGGTGGGCGGGTGATCGCCGTGGCACCCGGATGTGCCGGACGTTTGGCGTTTGCCATTCTTTCTGCTCCTTTCCGCATTGCCCGCGGTACGATGAGAACGGAGGGGTCGCGGTGGCTGCCGGGGTTGGTACGGTGCGGTAAGATCGGATCGGGTTTCGCGAGGTCAGCCTCTGTCCCCACCCCAGTCCTAATACAGGCTCTCTACCCAACCCCCGTCCACCTGCAGTACCGTGCCCGTCACGTAGCTGGCTCGTTCAGAGGCAAGGAAGGCCACCACATCCGCCAGCTCCTCTGGCCGTCCCAAGCGTCCCAGGGGAATGTTCTGCTCCCACAGGCGAAACGTCTCCTCCCGTGAACCCAGGCCGGCCTTTTCGCGAGCCGCCGCCAACTCCTGCAACCGCTCGGTCAGTGTGTATCCGGGGCAAACCACGTTCGCTGTCACCCCATACGGCCCGACCTCCCGGGCCAGGCTCTTCATGAATCCCAGCACACCGGCCCGGGCCGTGTTGGAAACCATCAAGTCCGGCAACGGTCGTTTGGCTCCGATCGACGTGAGGGCCACCAACCGCCCCCACCGGCGCTCTTTCATGCCCTCCACCACGCCCCGGCACAGGCGGATCGTACTCAACAGGTTTTGCTGCAGGCCCGCCCACCACTGCTCTTCTGTGATGGATTCAAACGCACCGGGCGGCGGCCCACCCGCATTGGCCACCAAGATATCCACCGCCCCCATTGCCTGTTGAACCTGGTCCAGCAGATAACGGACGTCCGCAGCCCGGCTCACATCGGCCACGACGGGAATCACGCGGGCTGACTCGTCCCTCCCGGCTTGCCTGCCCCACTGCCGCAGTTGGGAGGCGGCCTGTTCGAGGGGGGCTGAATGACGAGCGCAAATGGCTACATCGGCGCCCTCTTCATAAAGGCGGCGGGCAATGGCCAGCCCCAAGCCGCGGGAGGCGGCGGTGACCAGCGCCTGCCGGCCTGCGATGCCAAGATCCATAGGGTCTGGTTCACCCTTCCTCAAAGAGCTGCTGTACCTGCTGCCGGCAACGGGCTGGAACAAACAGGTTGACGGCCGTCCGCTGCCGGCTGACCAGCGCTCGGATTACCTCAGACAACTTCGACAGCTCGCGCAGATGATCCCGCTCGTCCACCACCAAGATGGCCTGGGGCTTCCCTTTGCCGCCGCCCCTTTCCTCTTCGGTGTAGTAATCATAGGCCACATCGGCCGCCGTGTCGGGTAAGCAGTAGTAGCGGGAGTCGAACCCGGCCTGCTGCACGATCTCCATCGCCGCCGGCAACCGGTCCATCGGCATATAACTGCGATGCCCTTTGAAGACTGGTTTGAGCAGGTCCCGGTCGAGCAGGCGACGGGAGAGGTCGGCCAGGACTGGGTCGCCGTCGCTGTGTCGCCACAGTTTGAGGGCCATCACGATGTCCGTGTCATCGAGCCGCAAAAAGTCGGACAGCATCGGCTTACCCTGGAAAAAGACGTGCAGGGAGGCGGGAGTCTGGGCCAGGGGCAACTGGCCGGCCTGTGCCAGCTCGTACGCCCGCCGCCAAACCGCCCGCAACAAAAGCTCCTCTCCCCGGGTGGTTTTGTGGAAATAGACCTGCCAGTACATGTAGTGACGAGCCAATACGTACTCTTCTGCGGATGGAACCCCCTTCTCCATAAAGACGATCTGATCCCCACGGACGGTCAAGGTGTGAATCACGCGGTCGAGATCGAATGCGCCGTATAGCGTACCGGTATACAGCGAATCCCGGAGTAGATAATCCATACGGTCGACATCAACCTGGCTCGCGACCAGGGAGACCAGATACGGATACTCGTTCCACCGAGCCGTCACTTGCCCCCTCAAGACCTCAACCAGACGTTGCGGTAGCGCCGGGTCGGCCGCCGCCAGAACCTGATGCACCATGGTGTCCGGACTCGTCAGAATGCGAGCCGTCCATGCTTCGTGATCAGTGAATGGGGTAAGCACCGATTCCAGTGCGTGGGAGAAGGGGCCGTGGCCCAGGTCATGGAGGAGTGCGGCAGCTGCCGCTTCGCAAGCGACGTCGTCAGGTATACCTGTGCCCGTCTCCCGCAGGTGGGACACCACCCGGTTCATGATATGCATGGCCCCCAGGCAGTGGCCGAAACGGCTCTGCTCAGCGCCGTGGTAAACACCGGCGGCGGTGCCCAGCTGGCGGATGCGGCGGAGTCTTTGAAACTCGGGCGTATCGATCAAATCCTGAATCAGACGCCAGACGACCGGAATCGAGTCGTGCACCGGATCTTTGAAGATCTTGTCCACCCGCTGGCTCGCCCACGCCTCCACCGCCTGCCCCTCCTCTCTCCCCTGGATCTCGTGCTTCGGGCTTCAGGCTTCAGGCTCGGCAGCCGCGCACCTGGGCCGTGGCGCACCGCACCAAAGTTCATGGCAACATTTTACTTCCTTGCTGCCAGCAGGACAAGCATTCCCTCCCGGGGCTCGGGGACCTGTTCACCCGCTGGCAGAGCTCAGATCCGGAGACACCGCACGAAGTGAGAGCGCTGAATCAACCGGCGCTCAGCCGCCGGGGCATCCCAAGGACAGGACTTCCCACTCCGGTCCTGCTTTCATACGATGGCAAGAAAATTGCCCACCGTTTCCGAAATTCATGGGTAACTATATTGCCACCTCCACCTGACGCCACCTTCCCAAATTCAAAAAGTGCAGCTAGAACGCGACCGAACCGTAGCTGCCCAAATCTTAGCCCCAGCTAGCTAATTCACCAGCCATCCGCGCCAACTGGTGTGAGCGAGGCGAGCTCACGCCTAGCCTGGCATTTGCCCAGCTCACAACCGAGGAGCCGATCCCTCCGGTCTGCCCAACCGACTCCCGGGCGGGAGTTGGCAATAAAATTGCCAACCGCAGCTCTTTTGGATAGGTAACAATTTTTCCCCTTCCACGCGCCCCCAGTCAGCCATCCCAGGAGAACACTCAAAAATAGCCCATCAGGCCAGTAGGATCTTGCTGGATACTGTAATCATGGGCTTCTCAGGATATACCGACGACTGAGACCCAGTCGAGGCAGTGCTCTCCCAATTGACCGATTTACCCAATGACCAACCTATCGGAAGCTACAGGGATCTTCGGTCACCCCCATGAGAATCAGCCGTCGCTCTACTTCTGGCAGAACAAGCTGGGGGGCACGGTGGGGAAGAGGGGAGAGAACCTGCACATCGAACTGGCGCAGGGATCTGCCCCTGGCTGGGGCCAGAGAAGGAGCGGCTCTCCGCCCTGCCGAATCAGTCGCAGCCGTAGAAGAGTACGCTGGCTGGTCCGGCCAGCAACAGGAAGAAAGGGGTCTCCTCGAATTGATCTGGATGCACAGCTACACATTTCGCGGGTATCCTTGGCGGCGGGCAGTCGAGAAAGCTGCTGAATTTGGTTACACCGGCCTGGAGCTGTCGACCGTCCACCTGCCGGCCGACAACCCCC
This sequence comes from Limnochordaceae bacterium, assembly GCA_014896305.1. GTDB lineage: Bacteria > Bacillota > Limnochordia > Limnochordales > DUMU01 > Bu26. Next base: position 16,634 of record JADBKQ010000007.1, on the reverse strand, counting down.
TGGCCGCCGTGCCGGCAGCAGTCGATCTGGCCCGTCGCTACGGCGTGCCAGTGGGCGCGCTCAGCTTCGGCGCTCAACTGGCGCAAGCCGATCCCGCGGCTCGGCAGCAGAGTCTCGAGAACGCCATCCGGTTCATCCGGACGGCCGGGCAGCTGGGAATCCCGCTCGTGAACGGGGGTGTGGCCGGTCTGGTCGGCCCCCGCTGGGATGCGTACGGCGACAACGGCAGCCGCTTGGCAACAGATCAGACGTACGCATGGGTGGAGGAAGGGCTCAAGGCACTGGATGAAGCTGCCGCCGAAGCACACGTAAAGGTTACACTCGAGATTCACATGAACTCGGTGCACGACACGGCAGCAACCACCCTGCGCCTGATCCAGGAGAGCGGGGTTCAGCATGTCGTGGCCAACCTGGACGCGGGCAACATGTATGCCACTCCCCACGCGGAAGAGGCGACCGCCGCCGTGGCCTTGCTCGGCAAACACCTGGGCTACGTTCACTTGAAGAACTGCCGTCGTATCCCCGGTACAAACACCTACGACTACTCCTGGACACTCGCAGAGGGCGATCTGGACCACTACCGGATCTTCAAGGCTCTGGCCGAGATAGGCTATGCCGGCCCGATGACCATCGAGTATTGCGGGGCGGGCGATCCTGCCCGGGCCGCCGCCGAGGACATTGCCTATGTACGCAAGGTGCTGGCCGACGTGCGGCGCGATCTGCAAGGCTAGGTCAGGCCTGGACGAGGTCAGGTGAGGCAGTAGGGCAAGCCTGGCGACCTGCCGGCGAAGAGGGATTGGGCTTGGCGATCCCCCGGTAAGAAGCGCTAGGCCTGCTAGGTCTGGCGCTCAGCCGGTGCGGAGGGCCAGGCAGGGATCACCCCGGTCTGCAGAAGCACATCCACCTGTTTACGAGCCCGGGTCATGATGGCCCGGGCTCGTTCCTCTAGCTGGCGGCGGAGCGCCGCGGTAGCGGGGACGGCGGCCACCCCTTCTTGTACGGCTTGCACGCCCACAGCCGCCGCCACCCGGGGAAACACCTCGGTATCGTCCATGGTAGGCAGAATCCGGTCCGGCCGCAGGCCCAGCCGCTCGCAGGCGTAGGCGTTCAGTTCACGAGCGGCAGCAATGCACATGCCGTCCGTGATCGCCCGGGCCCGCACGTCCAGCGCTCCCCGGAAGATACTGGGAAAAACCAGAGAGTTGTTGACCTGGTTGGGGAAATCGGAACGGGCCGTCCCCGCCACCGCCGCTCCCGCGTTCCTTGCCTCGTCAGGCCAGATCTCGGGAATGGGATTGGCACAGGCAAAGACGATGGGATCGTCTGCCATCTGCCGGACCCACTCCGGCAGAATCGTCCCTGGCCCTTGCTTCGAGGCGGCCACGACCACGTCCGCTCCCCGCATCGCCTCAGCGATCCCCCCCTGGCGTTGCTCGGCATTGGTGCGAGTGGCCAGTTCCCACTGCACCGGATACTCCGCCCGTAGATCCGTGCGCCCCCGGTGCAGGATGCCGTGCACATCACACAGGATCATTCGCTCCGCATCAGCGCCGGCCGCGAGCAACAACCGGGCCGTGGCGGTACCGGCCGCACCCACCCCGATCAGGGCAATCCTCACCTGGTCCAGCCGCTTGCCCACCACCTGCAGTGCTCCCAGCAGCCCGGCCAGAATCACGGTGGCCGTTCCTTGCTGGTCGTCATGCCATACCGGGATCGGCATTGTCCGTCGTAACGTGTCCAGAATGCGAAAGCACTTGGGCTGCGCAATATCCTCGAGGTTGATCCCGCCGAAAGAGGGTTCAAGCAGTTGAACCGTGCGCACAAACTCGTCTGGGTCTTCTGTCTTCAGGCAGATGGGAACGGCGTCGATACCCCCCAGGTATTTGAAGAGCAGTGCTTTGCCCTCCATCACGGGTAAAGCGGCGTGAGGGCCGATATTGCCCAGGCCCAGTACCCGTGTCCCGTCGCTCACAATGGCCACGCTGTTCCCCTTCCACGTGAGCTGGTAAGCCGCCTGTGGATCCTGCTGAACCGCCCGGCTAGCCGCCGCTACCCCCGGCGTGTACCAGACCGCCCAGTCCCCCTGCCCGGGCCGAACAGGGCAGCGAGCCACCGTTTCGATTTTCCCGTGATAGTACTCGTGCAAGCGCAACGCTTCGGCACTCAGCGCGCCGTCGGCTGCCCGTCCACCCTGGGGTCGCGCGGGCAGCTGGCCAGCGTCGCCCGTTTCGTTCATGTCCATATATGCCACTCCCTCGCCCCCGGCTATTCGCTCGTATCCGCCTGGCCAGAGAGGGCACCCTCGCCGGGCCCGGGCCGCTCCGGGCCGTCGTGTCTGTATGGCTCCCCCGCCCCGTCTCGTCGATAGGTGCTCTTCCCGATCTGGTACAGGTCGCCGCCATAGCGATCCACCGCCACGATCGCGGGGAAATTGACCAACCGCAGCCGCCGAATCGCCTCCGGGCCGAGCTCGGGATAGGCAACCACCTCAGCGGCAGCGATGTGCTGGGCCAGCAAAACCCCCGCCCCGCCCACCGCCGCGAAGTAGACTGCGCCATACTCCTGCATGGCCTGCTTGACGGCTTCGCTACGATAGCCTTTGCCGATCATCCCTCGCAAACCCGCTCGCAAGAGAGCCGGTGTGAACCGATCCACCCGCCCCGCGGTCGTCGGGCCGGCCGCCCCCAGCAGCCGGCCGGGCGGGGCTGGTGACGGACCAACATAGAAAATGACCGCGCCGCGCAGGTCAATCGGAAGCTGTCGCCCCTCCTGCAACAACTGGAACAACCGTTGATGAGCCGCATCCCGGGCGGCGTACACCCAGCCATGGATCCGGACGCGCTGGCCGCACCGCAACGAGTTCACCGCCTCTTCCGCCAGCGGCGTCTCCACTCGCGTCCAGTCCTGGGAAGAAGACCCTCCCCCCGGCCCCTCGGCGGCCCGCTGGACTGCTGTATTCACCTGCTCCCCCCCTATCCAGCGTTCGGCTACAGCACCGTCGCTGCGTGTCGATCGGCGTGGCATTGCAGGTTGACCGCCACCGGCAAACAAGCGATGTGAGTCGGGTACACCTCCAGGTGAACCGCCAGGGCCGTCACCCTGCCGCCCAGCCCCTGCGGCCCTACCCCTAGCCGGTTGATTCGTTCCAGAAGCGTCTGTTCGAGCCGGGCCATCTCCGGGCTGGGGTGATGCTGGCCCACCGGCCGCAAGAGAGCTTGCTTGGCCAGTAGGGCAGCCTTCTCCATCGTGCCCCCCACCCCCACCCCCACGACCAGCGGCGGGCACGCGTTCGGACCGGCCCGGTCAACGGTTTCCACGACGAAGCGGAGTACCCCTTCCACGCCATCGGCCGGGGTAAGCATCTCGAGCCGGCTCATGTTCTCCGCCCCGGCCCCCTTGGGCTGCACCGTTATGCGCACCTGGTCACCGGGCACGAGGCGAAAGTGTACGATGGCGGGGGTGTTGTCGCCGGTGTTCTGCCGCCCGAAGGGGTCGGCCACCACGGACTTGCGCAGGTAGCCCTGCACGTACCCTTGCCGTACGCCAGCGTTGACCGCTTCCTCCAGCGAGCCGCCCACCAGGTGAACCTCCTGCCCAACCTCCACCCAGACCACGGCCATCCCGGTATCCTGGCACATGGGCACTCGCTGCTGCGCGGCGAGCGAAGCGTTCTCCAGGATCTGCCCTAGAATCTCCCGCCCCACCGCCGACTCTTCCGCCCGCTCCGCCTGGCGCAACGCCCTGGTCACATCCGCAGGCAGCAGAGTATTGGCCCGTTGACACAACTCAGCCACAGCTTCGGTCACCCGGGCCACGTCTAGCTCTCTCATCGCCCTTCGCCCCCTTCCTGCCCGGCCGCTCGTTCCCGCCAGCGCCGGCGCACTGCCAGCACACCGGCCCGTGCCGCACTGTGGGCATCACCAACTGCCGTCCCTGCAACGCCCGTTCGGGCGGTCAAAGTTCCAATGCTACTTCTCTACCGCTTTAGGGGCGACCTTGTCAACTTCCGCCAGGTCACCCACAAACCCTTTACTCACCCAGGTCACACTAGGTTGGAAGGAACGGCTACCGTCCCCCAGACCTGCCGCACACCTCTTCGCCGCCTTAGCGTCGACCTGGCGGTCAGTGGCAAGGCCCTATTGTAAGCCGATAGGCACTATGGTATGCTCGCCTGGGAGGCGGTCGTGATGCAACTCAACCTGTACGTTCCGGCAGACAAACAGCACCTGCTCAACGTATTGGAAACTGTCTCCAAGACAACGGGACGGCCCAAGAATGAGATCGTCCTGGCGGCTCTGGAGCAGCATCTAACAACCCTTACTCCCTCCGTTGGCCAGTTCCACTTGGGAAAGGTAAAATCGTGGGTTCGCAGTGACCTTTATGAGGAGCGCCTGGAAAGGTGATCCTCCTCGACACAAACGTACTGGTCTACGCCATCAATGCGGATGTCCCGCAACACCCGGCCAGTCGGGCTGTCCTCGAAAGCGCATTGCGCCGCCAGCTTCCGGCCATCCTGGTTCCGCAGGTACTGCTGGAGTTCTATGCGGTCATCACCTGCCCGCGCCGGGTCGAGCACCCTTTGGATCCGGAGACAGCATGGAACGAGGTGACCGCCCTACGGGCGAGCATTCCGGTCCTACCGGTTATCTCGGACACTCTCGATGCTCTGGGCCGGTTCGTTTCCGAGCGGAAGGTAGCTGGCCAACACATTTTTGACCTGTTTCTGGCGGCGCAGATGCGAGCCCACCGGATCGACACGATCTGTACCTACGACCGTGCCGCTTTCGAGGGGATCCCTGGCGTCGTAGTCGCCACACCGGAGCAGCTCTTGCCTGCATAGGCGTCAATGCTCTCCTGCCCTGGCGGTCGGGTCATACCGCTTGAGCAGGCTGGCGTTGGTCACCACCGAAACCGAGCTGAACGCCATGGCCGCCCCGGCGATAATCGGGTTGAGCAGGCCAGCCGCCGCGACCGGAATGCCCACCGTGTTATAGACCAACGCCCAGAATAGGTTCTGGCGGATCTTACGGATCGTCTGGCGGCTGAGCCGAATCGCGGCCGCCACACCGTCCAGCTCGCCCCGCATCAGCGTGATGTCACCTGCTTCCATGGCCACATCGGTGCCTGTACCGATCGCGATCCCCAGGTCGGCCGTAGCCAGGGCAGGGGCATCATTGATCCCATCGCCTACCATGGCGACGGTCAACCCCTGCTGTTGCAGCTTCTTTACCTGTTCCGCCTTTTGCTCGGGCAACACCTCTGCCAAAACGTGATCCGGCGTGATGCCCACCTGCGCAGCGATGGCCTGGGCGGTCCGTCGGTTGTCCCCCGTGATCATGAAGGTCTGCACTCCCATCGCCAGCAGCTGGGCGATGGCATCCGCCGCACCTTCCTTGACCGTGTCGGCTACGGCGATGACTCCGGCCACCCGGCGGTCCACCGCGACCAGCATGGCGGTCTTTCCCTCGGCCTCCAACTGCGCTACGACCGGCTCGGCCGCCTCCGGGGAGAGTCCAGCCGACTCCATTAGCCGCCGTGAACCGACCCGGATCTGCCGGCCCTCCACCCGAGCCTGCACGCCTTGGCCGGGTACTGCCTGGAACTGCTCGGCCGGCAGCAGTTGCCCACCCGCCCGCGTCGCCTCGTGGACGATCGCCTGGCCCAGAGGGTGTTCGGATAGGTGCTCCACGGCCGCCGCCCAGCGCAACAGCTGCTCCTCCTGCGCCCGACCCGGACCCGGGTCTGGATCCTGGTCCAGCGATCCGCCCCCCAGCCCATCCAGGAGTACCACATCCGTTACCGCCGGCTCGCCGCGAGTAAGCGTTCCCGTCTTATCGAAGATCACCGCCTGCACCTTGTGCGCCAACTCCAGGTGTTCCCCGCTCTTGAACAAGATGCCGTGCTCCGCTCCGAGCCCGGTGCCGACCATGATCGCCGTCGGGGTGGCCAGGCCCAGGGCGCAAGGACAGGCGATCACCAGCACCGCCGTCATGTTGAGGAGGGCGCGGGTGAAGTCCCCGCTGCCCAGGTACCACCCAATGAAGGTGAGCACGGCCGCCACGATGACGCCGGGGACGAAGTAGGACGAGACCACGTCAGCTAACCGCTGGATCGGCGCCTTGCTCGCCTGGGCGTCCTGCACGATCTGGATGATACGAGCCAGCGCCGTCTCGCTGCCCACTCGTTCAGCAGTGAAGGTCAGCGACCCGCTCTTGTTGATCGTGCCCCCAATGACCTCGTCGCCCGGCGCCTTTTCCACTGGCAAGCTCTCCCCCGTCAGCATAGACTCGTCCACCGCTGACGAACCGGAAACAACCCGCCCGTCCACGGCAATTCGTTCCCCCGGGCGGACAACGATATGGTCGCCAACCTGCACCTCTTCGATGGGCACGTCCTGCTCGGTCTGCTGCCCCGTGGCTGGATCGGTTCGAATCACCCGGGCGGTGCGCGGCTGCAACCCCATCAGCTTGCGGATCGCTTCACTGGTCCGGCCTTTGGCCAGCGCTTCGAGCAGCTTGCCGAGGATGACAAGGGTGATCAGGATGGCGCTGGTCTCGAAATATAGGCCGGTGATGCCGATCCGAGTCCCCCAGAGTACTCCGGCCAAGCTGTAGAGATAAGCCGCCGACGTGCCCAGCGCCACCAGGACGGACATGTTGGCATTGCGGTGCTTAAGATTGAAATACGAGTCCCGGTAGAAGGCCCAACCGGCCCAGAACTGGACCGGCGTGGCCAACACCCATTGCACCCACCCGTTTTGCAACCCGTGCATCCAGGCAGTCTCTACCATAAAGATGTGACCCAGCATGGCCACGACCAGAGGAATTGAGAAGACGGTCGCCACCGCCAGCCGTAGCTTCTGGTAGCGGATCTCCCGCTCGCGGGCCTCCCGTTCCACATCACGCCCGGGGGCCTGGGTGTCCACTCTCGACTGGCCTTCCCGCTCCCTCGTCCCGGCAGGGGCGACGGCCACGGCATGGTAACCGGCATCCTCCACGGCCGCTTCGAGCTGGTGAGCCGTCGCTGTACCGGGAATCAGGTCAACGAACGCGGTTTCCGTCGCCAGGTTGACCGTCGCCTTAGCCACCCCCGGCACGCTGCGGAGTGCCTCTTCCACATGCGCCACACAGCTGGCACAGGTCATGCCGGTCACCGCCAACTTCACTCGCTCGGTGGGTACTTTGTAGCCAAGGTCCTCGACGGTGGCGACCAGCTGTTCGGGCTTCACCTGGTGAGGATCGACTTCGACCAGAGCCCGCTCGGTTGCCAGATTCACGTTGACTTGCAGGACGCCGGGGAGTTCCTTCAAGCCCTCTTCTATCGTATGAACGCAAGTAGCGCAGGTCATTCCTTGTACCGGCAACGTCACCCGCGTAACTTCTCTCGCCTGCTCCTTCGTTGCACGGCCTGTGGCTACGGCCAAGTGATTCGCATCGTTCATGCGACTACCCTCTTTCTCCGGATCCCCAGCCCTTCTCCGCCTCAGGATCCCCCATCGGTGGTCCATCCAGTGGGGTCGACAGCGATCAGGAGGGCCAGTCAGGGTACCCTCACGGGTACCCTGCAGCCCCATTGTACTCCTAACCAGCTACTGTTACCAAGATGAATCCAGCCGGAGAGGCAACTTGCCACCGCGAGCAGCGTCGTCCTTGAACTCCTTCAGCGTTCGTGGTAGGCAAGGCGATCCTGAAACCCAGATGGAAGTCTCCTGAGGCAGCCTTAAGAATCGCGCGGGGGCGCCAACTACCTGGGCCTGGAATCCAGCGGGACCCCAGAAAGCCGCAGCAAAGCAGGATAGAATCGTCTGCCGCACGCCAGCCTGCTCAGGAGTGACAATCTCCCCAAGCGGTGCCAAAATGAGGCCAGGTGAGGCGAAGGGCGGTGGAGGAAATGCGGGCGTCACGGTGGGGACGGTATAGTGGATGGGTTAAGGTAGCTATGGGCATCTTGAGCCTCGGGGTTGCAGTGGCTTTGGTCGCCCTGTTGCCATGGGGAATAGCCGGGGCGAATTCGGTGAGGGCTCAGGCCAAGAGCCTGCCGCCGGCTGGAGCTGGCGGTTCGCCCGGCCGGCCCGCCGGGCCTCCTGCTAGCGGGGGCGAAGGCTATGACGCCCTGGGGAGAGGAGCTGGAGGTCGCAGCGGGCACGGGATTGAGCCAGGCAGTGAGTTGACTCCCGAGGGGCCTTTCACCCCCAATCGGATGGGGAGCATTCCCATTCTCGAGTTTCACCGGCTGGGAGCGCGGATGGGGCGCTGGCAACTGACGAGCGCTGCGTTCGCACAGGTGATCGACGATCTGTACAGACACGGCTTTCGGCCCGTCAATTTCGTCGACGTGGTGACCGGCCATATCTCGCTGGGGCGAGGGTACGCCCCGGTCGTGCTCACTTTCGACGATGGCGATCCTTCGCAGTTTTCGTGGGCTCCGGGGCAGCCCGGCCGCCCCGATCCCCAGTGTGCGGTGGGGATCCTCTGGCAGTTTCACGAGCAGCATCCGGATTGGGCCCTCAAAGCGTCGTTCTACGTCAATGCCCATCCATTTGGTCAAGACAGCGCGGCCAAGGTACGCTGGTTGGTCGCGCACGGGTTCGAAGTGGGCGACCATACTCTTCATCATGTGTTTCTGAACCGGGTGGATGCCAAACAGGCGGAGGCCGAGATCGGGGGAGTGGCGGCCTGGGTGCAAACGGTCGCGCCGGGCTACCACGTCCAGACCCTGGCATACCCGTTTGGCGCGTTTGATCGCCAGCTGGCGGATAGTCACGTGTGGAGCGGCGTGGTGGATGGACAGCCCTACCACATCATCGGGGCACTGCTAGTCGGCTCGGGACCGGCGGCGTCTCCTTACAGCCCGCAGTTTCACCCGTACTTTGTACCCCGTATCCAGGTTGTCGACCCCACACTGGTCTCCCCGCCTGAGCGCGCCTGGACTTGGGCCGCCTGGGAACAGCGGTTGCTGGCCAACCCGCGTCTGCTTTACGTGTCTGCGGGCAGAGACATCTCCAGCTTTGACAATGGCAGGACCAACCCGGGCAGAGGTCGTTTCAACGTACCGGTGCATCCCTACAGGAATCCATCGCTAAACTGAACCAGTCGATGGGCTGGCACCGACGGGAGCAGCGCACTTCGGGTTTTGCAACCACTTGGCGGCCTGCCGGCGCCTTTCTTCCCGTCGCGGCCAGCCCTGAAAGCCGGTCAGGCAAAAACCGCTGCCGTGGTAGGCGGCAGCGGGCGATGGCGGTCTGACAAACTCGATGTGTGACTTAGCGACGGGCCGTCTTCCTAGAAAACGGGTACAACCGCTCCCTTGTACTTATCCAGAATGAACTGCCGCACCTCCGGCCGCTGCAGCGCCGCAGCCAACTTTAGCAAGGCTGGGTTGTTCTTGTCCTGTGTCCGCACGGCCAACACGTTCACGTACGGGGACTGGGCGTTCTCGATCACCAAAGCGTCCTTTGTCGGTACCAGACCAGCCTGCAAAGCGTAGTTGGTATTGATGACCGCCGCGTCCAGGTCCGGCAGCGCCCGGGGCAACTGAGCGGCCTCCAGCTCCCGGATGACCAGATGCTTCGGGTTGCTGGCGATGTCAAAGGGGGTGGCGGTGATGCCCGCTCCCGCGCGCAGCTTGATCAACCCCGCCGCCTGCAGGAGCAGCAAGGCACGTCCGCCGTTGGTCGGATCGTTGGGAATGCCGATCTGCGCTCCGTCCCGCAACTGCTTCAGATCCTTGATCTTGCGGGAGTACACGCCCATCGGCTCGATATGGATCTTGGCAATGTAGGTCAGGTCCAGATGGTGATCCTTCGAGAAGGTCTCGAGATACGGGATGTGTTGGAAATAGTTCGCGTCCAGCTCGCCATCGGCCAAGGCCAGGTTCGGCTGCACATAGTCCTGGAACTCGATGATTTGCAGGTCGATGCCCTCTGTGGCCAGCAAAGGTTTAACGAAGTTGAGGATCTCTGCATGGGGAACGGCGGTCGCCCCTACCTTCAGTACGGTCCGTGCCGCCGCGGCTGCGGTCGGCGCTCGCCCGGCAGCTACCGCCAACCCTGCGGCCAGAGCCACGCTCAGTCCTGCCGCCAGGGTCCGGCCGGCTAGAGCCAGAGCTGCCCTGAGACCAGCGGGCCGCACTCCACTTTCAGCCCGATGAGACTCCACCTGTTGAACGAAATGATTTTGCATCTTTACTCCTCCAGTTCTCTGTAGTCCTTGTACGTACTCTGTTCCCGGACGCTGCACCGTCTCCCGATATGGCCCGACGCACAATGCTCTGCGGGTGACGGGCGTCACCCTGTTGCCACGGCTATCCCTACCCCCGGTGGTCGAGCCGGCGAACCAGCACATCGCCGGTAAACTGGATTCCTTGCACCACCACGACCAACACCACGAGGGTCACCAACATCACCGCCGGTTGGAAACGCTGGTAGCCATAGCGAATGGCCAGGTCGCCCAGCCCACCCCCACCGATGGCGCCGGCCATCGCCGAATAGCCGATCAGGTTGATGGCGGTGATCGTCGCCCCTGCCACCAGCCCTGGCCGGGCCTCCCGCAGCAATACCCGCCAGACGATCTGCAGCAGCGACGCTCCCATCGCCTGGGCGGCCTCGATGACCCCCCACTCCACCTCGTTGAGCGAGGTCTCGACCAGGCGGGCCACGAACGGGATGGCTGCCACCGTGAGCGGCACGATCGCCGCCCAGGTGCCGATCGATGTACCGACGACCCAACGGGTGAACGGGATGATGGCCACCATCAGGATGATGAACGGCAACGAGCGCCCCACGTTCACGATCGTGCCCAACACCTGGTAGACCGCCGGGTGAGCGCGCAGGTGGCCCGGACGGGAAAGAGTGAGCCAAACCCCAATGGGGATGCCAATCACTTCGGCCAGGGCCAAGCTGATGAAGGTCATGGCCAGCGTCTCGCCACTGGCCTGGCGCAACTGTTCCCACAGGTAGGGGCTACGGATCAGCTCCCCGAGACCCATCACGCTGCACCTCCTCTCACGTCGGCGCGAGCGGCGACGCCGGGCACAGGCTCAGCCAGCTGGCTCTGCTCGTTCGCCTCGTCTTGCTCGTCCCGGTCTTTGCCCAACCCGTTCGCTCCGGCTTGCTGGATGGTAGCAGGCTCAGGCACGCCCAGTTCCTCCACCTCTACGCCCTCCCGGCGCAGCCGGGCGCAGGCAGAGGCCACGGCGGCCGGCGGCCCGGATAGTTCGACGACCAATCGACCCCAGGGTTGCCCCCCCAGGCGGTCAATTCGGCCGTACAACACGTTGACCAGCACGGGCAACTCCCGCACCAGCTGGGCAACGATCGGCTGCTCGGCAACCTCCCCGAGGAACGTGAGGCGTACCAGCTGCCGCCCATCGCTGCGGGGCCGGGCCAGCAGGTCGGCCGGCACATCGTTCGACAGATGAGCCCGCAAGAGCCGCCGGGCCATCGGGCTTTGTGGCCGGGAGAACACCTGGCTGACCGGTCCCACCTCCACTAGCCGGCCGTGGTCGATCACCCCCACGCGGTGGCAGACCTCCCGGATCACCTGCATCTCATGGGTGATCATCAGAATGGTCAGCCCCATCTCCCGGTTGATGCGGCGAAGCAGGCCGAGCACGGACAAGGTCGTCTCCGGATCGAGGGCAGACGTCGCCTCGTCGGAGAGCAGGACCACCGGCTCGGGAGCCAGCGCTCGCGCGATGCCCACCCGTTGCTTCTGCCCACCAGACAACTGGTTCGGATAGGCGTTGGCCCGATCGCTCAGGCCCACCAGTTCAAGAAGGGTGGCTACCCGTTGACGGATGCGGGAGCGCGGCCAGCCTGCAATCTCCAGGGGAAATGCCACGTTGGCAGCGACCGTCCGGGAGGCCATCAGGTTGAACTGCTGGAAGATCATGCCGATCCGTCGGCGGGCGGCCATCAAGGCCGGCCCCCGCAGCCGGGTGATCTCCTCACCTGCTACCCGGATTACCCCCCCGTCCGGTCGCTCCAGGAGGTTGATGCAGCGGATCAGGGTGCTCTTGCCGGCGCCGCTCAACCCCATCACGCCGAAGATCTCGCCGGGTTCAACTTGAAAGCTGATGTCGTCCAAGGCGACGACCTGCTGGTCTGCCTGCCGGAAGGACTTGCGCAGGTGCTCCACCTCGATGATGGGACGGCCTGAGGATGCGGCGGCTGGCACGACCTCTGTGGCTATTTCGACCACCTCCAGCGGCGTCCAATCTCTCGTCTGGGACAACAAAAAAGACCTCTGAGTAGAGGTCATACCGCTGGGTTGACCTCTCCTCATCTCTCCGTAGACCCGCCCCGGGACTACGGCAGGAATTGGCACCTGGTCAGTTCACCAACGGAACTGACTGGTTGCCGGGCTTCATCGGGCCAGTCCCTCTGCCTCTCTCGATAAGAAGAGCGCCGCTATTCATTTGTTGAAGCGAGTATATCCGGCCCTCCCCAGCCTGTCAAACCGCTGTTGGCAAGGGAAGGGATCGGCGGGGAGTGCGGGGTAGGGATTGGCCTGGCACGGACCGTGTACCGGTAACAGGCAGGCATAACGCCAGGGGTTGGTCCATACCCATGGGTTGACCGAGGTCTCCTGGAAGGCCATCTGCGGCGGTCCACTGGCAACCCGCGGGGGGAGCACCATGCGCAAGATACCTACCCCATCTCGAGCTCGTCCCTCCTTCCGTCCCCAGGCGGTCGCTGGCGGTCTGGGCAGCCGGCCCAGCTCACCGCCTCGCTGGCCGCCCGCCCGTTCCCAAAGCCGCTGGGGAGCTTGGGGAGGGCGATGGGACCGGCGTCTCGTTTTGCTTACTCTGCTTGTCATCGGCCTGGCAGCCCTCTTCTGGCCAACCGCCCCAGCTCCTCGCCGGGGGTCGGGTCCGTCCCTGCCACCGGTGCCGACGTTGGGGCCTGGACCGAGCCGGATACCGCCCCCGGAAGGCTCTGCTCCGCCCTCGGCCCTGCGGGAGGCTGGCGGTACGCCGGCCGTTGCCGAACAGGAAACCAGCGGTGAACCAGGATTCAGTACGGAGACAGCAGCCCCGGAAGGAATCGGCTTGACCCCCGAGGGACGGCCCGATTGCGAGACCGTGCGTGAACTGCGGCCCGGCCAGCCTCCGCCCACCGGCGATGACGTCAAAGAGTTACAAGCCCGCCTCCTGCAGTTGGGCTTGTACAACGGGCCGGTGAACGGCGTCTACAATGCGGCCACCGTGGCTGCTGTCCGCCGCGCTCAGACCCTGGCCGGGTTGCCCAGCACCGGTGTGGTGGGAGAGAGCACCTGGCTCGCCCTGTACCGTCTGGGAGAACCTCTCCTGGGCGAACGCCACCACGAACAGACCGCTGGCACCCACCCACAGCGGCCCCCAGCGCCTCCCGGGCCCTTGTCCATCTTGATCGACATCGACAAGCTGACGCTCACTCTCTTCAGCCAGGGTAAGCCCTTCAAGACCTATCCGATCGCCGTTGGTGAAGGAGGCTTGCTCAGCAGCCCTGTAGGTGAGTGGAAAGTGGTGAACAAAGACCAGGGCTGGGGTGGCGGCTTTGGTTCTCGTTGGCTGGGCCTGAATGTGCCCTGGGGAATCTACGGGATTCACGGAACGAACAAGCCGTGGTCGATCGGAACCAGGGCCAGCCACGGATGCTTCCGGATGTTCAACGAGGACGTGGAAGAGCTCTGGGATTGGGTCCCCCTCAATACCCCCGTCATCGTGCAGGGAGATCATCCCCGCCCTGTCTACGGGCGCACGCTCCGGCCAGGGTCGAGTGGGAAAGATGTGGTCGGTCTACAGTTCGCTCTGCGCCGCGCCAACCTCGATGTCCCCGAGGCTGACGGCCGTTATGGGCCCGTTACGGAAGCTGCCGTGCGGGCGTTGCAGGAGGCGTTGGGATGGCCGGTGACCGGCAAAGTGGAAGCAGACCTGCTTCATTTCTTGGGGTTGCGACCACTGCCGCAGTTGTGAGCAGGAGGATGACGGTATGAACCAGGGCCGATACCATCCAACCGTGATGCGAGCGGGTTCACTGACTGACCCCAGTCCACGCCTCCCTCAACCCTCTCCTCTCGCCCGCCGCATTCGGCGCCTGTTGCACGGGGCTGAATTCCTGCTGCTCGGCCTTTTGCTCGGATATGCGGCGGTCGCCCTCAACGACCAGCCCGACTTGCTCAGCCGGCAGCTGCACCGGGCGCTGACTGTACTAGGGCTGCCCACCGGCCCGCAAGCCGTTCCCGTTACCACCTCTGGCCGCCCGGTGTCCTGGTTCCTGTGGCCCGGTTCCTCTACTGACCGTCCTGGCACAGAAGCGCCCAAAGTCTCCTTCCCGTTGCCAGGGGCCTCGGTAGCCTCGCCACCCGCCCCTTCTGTCTCCTCTGAGCAGGCGCGAGCTCTCTCCCCACTGGTAGTCTGGGAGTACCGTGTGCCGACCCCTGGTCAAAGTCCGGCCCGGTCCCAACAAGAAGTGGTCCAAGCCGCCATCGAGGAGTTTCGGGAGCGGTACCCGCAAGTCGAGGTGACAGTCCGCTGGTGGAACGAGGCCGATCTCGTCCAAAACTTGCGGCAAGCGCTGGCCGGCCCCAAGGCGGAACTGCCAGATGTGGCCGCTCTGCCCTCTCCCCTCCTGGGCCTCGACGGGCCGCTGCGGCTCTCCTCCGCTTTGACCACGGAGTTGAACAGCCATCTGCTGCCCACGGTCTGGCCCGCCATCGCCTTGCCGGCGTACGGCAAACGGGCAGCCGCCTGGATGATCCCGCGCTGGATCGAAGGACGGTTCTGGATCACCTCCAGGCCGTTCTGGCAGAAAGCCGGCATGGACCTGGCGGCAGTGGTTCAAACGGGATGGACTTACGATCAGGTGGTGACCTTTCTGCGGCGCGCCGTCGGGAGCAGCGGCGCCCGGTCCGTCCGGCCTCCCGTACTGCAGCTCGGCTTCTCGGCGGACAGCTGGGAAGCCTTCCTCACCGCGGCCCGCGTCCCCTCGCCTTATGGGTGGAAAGAGCCAACGCTAGATGCTCCGATCCCTGCCCCGGCTGAGTTGCTCTGGTCTGCCCCGGTGCTGCAGAAGATTCTTTCGGCCTGGAAAGCTTGGTGGGACCGTCTCTATCCGGATCCCCAACGTCAAACGATGGCCAGGGATGCCTTTCGCCAGGAGGTCTTTCAATGGCTTCCTAACCTTCGCGAGGGCCGCCCGCTATTGGCCGGCCCGGTACGACCAGCCGCCGTCCGGGCATTCCTGAGGCCCTTCGTGTTCACCGAATGGGCAGGGGAGACGGAGCAGCCCTCGCTGGCGAGCCCAGTCACTCCGGCCAGCGCCGGGGGCAACAGCGGGATGGGCGGTTCGGGGCCGAGCGCCCTGGCCATCGTGCCGATTGCGGGCCCGCAGACGCCAGCGCCCCAGCCGGCCTCGGTTTCCGGGTACGTTTTGTTTTCACGTGCGACAGGTTCAGCGACACTTCGCAGCCAGCTGGCACAAGAACTCGCCTTGTTGTTGGCCCGGCGCACCGCCCGCTGGGGGGCCCAGGAGTTCGCCTTCGTCCCCGCCTGGCGTGACGATCTCGAATGGGCCCGCCAGTACTGGCTGGCGCAGGGGGAAGCGCTGGGCTGGCAGCGAATGCCAGAAGTTCAGCATTGGCTGGAGACGGCCGACCGGCTCACGCCACCCGCACTATTGCCAGAGCCGCTCGCAGCTGCCCGGGAACAAGCGATGCAGGCCCTGGCCGGTTTGACCGCGTCGTGGCTGGCTGGCGACACCCCTGGTGAAGAGGTGGACGCCCAAATCACCCGCCTTCTCCTGGCTCCAATCCAGAGCCCGGGGCGCCAGCCGTAGAGTTCCGCTCCAGAGCCAGGCACGCCAGCCACTGAGTCTGCTCCGTCCCGGCCAGGGCCAGGTGGGCGGCACGCGTGGCTGCACCGTTCCTGCTCCGGTTTGCCATACGGATGTGCTGGGCGGTACAATGTGAGCGGCACCATTGCGAACCAGGACGTCGGCGCGGGCTATCGCTCACACGCAGCGCAGAATGGTAGGTGGAGACCTTTGACTGACCCCCGCGATTCCTTTGATCTCGGTGGTCCCCAGCCGGGTGCAGCGGGCCAGGCTCGTCCACTTCTTGTCAGTGCCTGCCTGGCAGGCTGGCTTTGCCGGTATGATGGTCTGAGCCGGGCCCGGCCCGAGTTTGTAGCCCTGGTACAAAATGGCCAGGCCATCCCCTTCTGCCCGGAGATGGCCGGCGGGTTGCCGGTACCCCGCCCGCCGGCTGAGATCGTGCCGGACCGCCGCGCCCGCGCTACCGGCAAAGATCCTGGCCAGGCGGTCTGGGAAGGGCAGGGCCGGGTGTTGACGCAGTCGGGACAGGACGTCACCGAGGCGTATCGCCAGGGGGCCAGGCAAGCGGCGGCTGTGGCCCGGGCCGCTGGGGTGCGGCAGGCCGTACTTAAGGAGGGGAGTCCCAGTTGTGGGGTTCATCAGATACATGATGGTAGTCATACAGGCCTTGTGGTGCGGGGTCAAGGAGTGACCACCGCTGCCCTGCGGCAAGAAGGGATCGAGGTATACTCTGACGAGGAGTGGCAAGGGCGGCAGAGTGCCACGCGTGTCAACTCACGAAAGAATCTTACCGAAGTGAGACCGATCACTCACATAAGGA
>JADBKQ010000006.1 GCA_014896305.1 Limnochordaceae bacterium | reverse complement strand
CTTTCGAAAGTCCTTTCACACCGGCGGATTTCCCACCGAAAACGAGCTGCTGTGGTAGACTTCATAGTGCCGACTCCTTTCGCATGTGACCCTGTGCCGGACAATTTACTCCAAGCATAACCCACATACTGCCAGACCGGGGTTTTGGGCCACGTCTGGCGCATCCCTCATGCAGATCAGATCTGGCGAGGAGGATTTTTCCTGGGAATGCGTCGGGGGAGGTGGGCGGGCCGTGAGGGGGAGGAGGCCGGTGCATCGCTCCGGATGGCGGCGCGGTCGTACGAGAGGTACTGAAGATGACTGTGGGAAGGGGGCGCCCAGCTCGTGCAGCAATTTGCCAAGCACCGCAATGATTATCTTTATTTCCTGCGTCTGTTCGGGTCTTATAGATACGAGCCCAAGTCCCTGATGGAGGATTTTACGTACCAGGACTCTTCGGACGCAAACCTTCTGCAGCTCAGGAAACAATATGAACTGGACCATGTTGCCGGCGATGGGGACGAGTTGTCACAGATAATGAACTTGATGCGCTGGGTGCACCGCACCCTGCGGCATGACGGGAGCTCCAGCAATCCTTCACCACGCAATGCTCTGAATATCATTAAGGTGTGTAAGGAAGAGAATCGTGGCGTCAACTGCAGGATGCTTGCCATCACGTTGACAGAAGTATATTTAGCCATGGGATATAAGTCCAGGTTCATCACTTGCATGCCAATGGGCATGGATTTTCAGGATTGCCATGTGGTAAGCATCGTGTATGCCCGTTCGCTGGAAAGATGGATTTATGTTGACCCCACCTTTGAAGCGTATGCTACCGATGAAAAAGGGAATCTTCTCGGCATCGAGGAACTGAGGGAAGACCTTATCCGAAATCGGGCCGTCCACCTACCCGAGACGATCAACTGGAATGGCCAGCCTGTTACCAGAGAGGGATACCTCGGCTACATGGCGAAGAACCTCTTTCGTTTTAGTTGTAATGCGAGGAGCGAGTTCAATGTCGAATCTGAACCAAAGGAACGGATCATCTACTATCTCCACCCGATGAACTACGAACCAACTGATGAAGTCAGGCTATCAGATTGGGGCGATGGCAAGGTAACCGAGTGTTACATCAGCAACCCGGAGCTGTTCTGGCGCCGCGCCAGCGGGGTCCGCTGTAACAGTTCCATGGTCCAGGCTGGAGCGTCCAGCCCCATCGCCTCGGCAGGCTCCGAACCATCTCATGGAGAATGGCGACCTCTTCGGGCAGCATCACCGTTCGTGTCCCAAGTTTCACGGGGGACCGGGTCCAAACGGAGCATGACGCCGACACCTCGTTGATCTGTGAATTGAGACGTCAATTCGCACCATACTCCAAATACTCCAAGGTTCCTGCAGAAACCCAGTCACCCTGGGTAAAAGTTCCTTCCCGGATCCCCCTTGGAGCTGTTACGCCCGCCGGTAAGCAAACTATAATATAGGCGAACACTTGTTGGGGGATACCCATTCAATCGGGTGACCCGACGGCCAAGGGTGAGGGTGACCCATGATGTCCCAGGTAGCCTGCATCCTCCTGCCTCATGACTCCATACCCACTGCTCCGAAAGTGGCCGTACAGGCGGACCCATCGTTATTGCGAACTTGTCTCAATTATACCGAAGTAGTGGAAGTTATCCAGGCCGGCCAAATCTTCCTCGACCTCTCCCGGCTTCCCGACAGCAGCACCATCATGCCGACCTTACTGAAGGAAATCGTCCTGACCACCGGTCTGCGCCCGGCACTGGGCTGGGGAGTCAACCGCTGGATTGCGAAGATGGCTGCCCGCCAGGCCAGTACCCGCCAGTTGCCGGCACTGACCCTAGTCCCTCCCGGCCACGAAGCTGCGTTCTTGAAACCGCTGCCCATCCGCTGGGCGGAAGAGATTCCGGAAGAGGTCTGCCGCCGGTTGGAGCAGCTGGGTATCCACACCTGGGGGCAGGTGTCGTCTGTCCCTGCCCATTACTTGCTGGCCCAGGCGGGCCTGGAGACCGGAAACCGGCTTTTGCGCCTGGCACAGGGCGAAGACCTGCGCCCGCTACAGGCCTTGCCCAACCCTCCCTGGATCGAGGTCAGTCAGACCGGACAATTCGACTCCGAAATCATGCCGGCAGCTATGGAACTCGCTCGCTCCCTGGCTGCCCGGCTCGCTGCCGGAGACTGGGCGGCAAGCCAACTGGCCCTGACCCTGACTGGACTTGAGAGGAGAAAACCAGGCGCAAACCGTAAGAGCCACGAGGTCGTGCTCACTCCCCCTACCCCCATCCCCGGAGACTCTGACCGGCTCCACCTCACCAGCCGCCAGCTGGTCACCCGGCTACTGAATCGCCTGCAACGGGAATATCCGGAATTGGGCCAGGGCCACCTCGCCGGCGAATGGCAGCTCACCCTGCGGGCGGAACGCCTCGTACGGGCGTCGCGGCAGCAAATGCGTCTCTCCTTTGGCGCCCGCAGCCAAGTCCAGCGTGGGGAAAAGCTGCCCCTACAGTTGGTGAATTTCCTCCAAGGCCGGTTTGACCCCGGCACCATTCGACTGGCTGGGGAGTATGCGCCAGACCGCCGGGAGAAGGTGCATCAGTTGTTGAGGGAGGCGTACGAGCTCCTATGAGCCGTTTGATCCGACAGAAGGTGACCGTCCGGTGTGACGCGCACGGACGCCCCCTCTCCTTCCGCTGGCAGAACCTCTCCCGAAAGATCCAGGAGATCCTGGATTCCTGGCTGGAGACAGGCAGCTGGTGGCGGAATGAGACCCCCAAAGCCTTCTTCCAGGTGCGTACCACTCTGGCCGACCGCTACACCCTCTACCGAGAGTTACCCGGCGGCGAGTGGTACCTCTACCAGGTAGAAGATTGAAGATTCACGATGGCGGTGGTAACGACGATGGGGATGGCGACCCCTTTCATCCACCTCCACGTACACTCCCCCTATTCCTTTCTGTCCGCCACCGCCACCCTGGAGGAATTGGTGGCCAAGGCAGCGGCCCTGGGGATGCCGGCGATGGCGCTGACTGACCGCATGAACGTCAGTGGCGCGCTGGCCTTCCACAAGCTGGCGCAGGCGGCCGGTCTCCAACCCATTCAAGGGGTTGAGCTGGTGGTCCCCTGGCTTTTTCCGCAGTTTGCCCCCTCCTCTCGCCGTCTTGCAGCCTCTTTATCCCCGACGCCGACCACCTCGGTGCCGGCGTCCGCCATTCTCATCCTGCTGGCGCAGAATCCCCAGGGGTATGCCAACATCTGCCGTCTGGTGACGCTGGCCTACCGAAACAGCCCCCGCCAGAGTCCTTGCCTGCCCCGTTCTGCCTTTCCAGACCAAGCCCCCCAGCTGTGGGAAGACCTGATCGTTCTCTCCGGCGGCCGGGAGGGGGAGATCAGCCGGCTGCTCTTGGCCGGAAGGCGAGCCGAAGCTGAGGCGGTGGCCCGTCTCTTTCGGGATAATCTCTCCTTGTTTTACCTTGAACTGGAAAATCGTTGGCTTCCCCGGAGCTCCTGGCTCAACCAGGCACTGGTCGATCTGGGGGAATACCTGCACCTGCCGGTGGTGGCTACGAATCCCGTTCACCAGTTGCAGCGGAACGATTTCCCCCTCTATGACGTGCTGACCTGTATCCGCACCGGCACGACCCTGGAGGACGTGCATCCGGCACGTCCTCTCAATGGCGAGAGCTACCTCAAATCGACCAAGGAGATGGCGGTGCTCTTTGCGAGGTATCCCCAGGCTCTGGCTGCCACCCTGGAAATCACCGAGCGTTGCCAGCCTGCGCTCGACCTTTCTCGTCCCCGTTTCCCCTCCTACCCTCTTCCCCCGGGTGAGGTTTCGGCAGCCACCTTTCTCCGCCGGTTGGTGGACGCCGGGGCCAGACAGCGTTATGGCGAGATCCCCCCGCCGCTTGCCGGTCGCCTTGAGCACGAGTTGAACGTGATCACCCAGCTGAGGGTCGAGGATTACTTCCTGGCAGTCTGGGATCTGGTGCAGTTTGCCCGGGCCCAGGGCATACGTTTCGCCGGACGTGGCTCGGCGGCCGATTCCGTCGTGGCCTATTGCCTCGGTCTGACCGAAGTCGATGCCTTCAAGCGGGGGCTGCTCTTCGAGCGCTTCCTCAGCCTCGAGCGAGCGCAAAAACCCGACATCGACATCGACTTTGCCGCCGAGCACCGGGACCGTGTGGCCACGTACGTTTATGAAAAGTACGGACGAGAGCACGTGGCCTCGGTCTGTACCTTCTCGACCTACCATGCCCGTTCCGCCCTGCGGGAGATAGGGAAGGCGCTGGGGTTTTCAGAGGCAGAGATGGACCGGCTGGCCAAGAAGTTTCCGCACATTCCGGCGGACGCCATCGAGAAGGCCATAGCCACGTTACCGGAAATCCGCGACAGCCACCTTCCGCTGGAACGCTACCATTTGCTTTTCCGGCTGGCGGCCCGCGTGGCTGGTTTCCCACGGTTCATCGGGACACATTTGGGAGGGCTGGTCATCAGCCGTGACCCGATCCCGGAGATATCGCCCCTGCAGTTGGCAGCCAAAGGGGTCGAGATCATCCAGTTCGACAAAGATGCTATCGAGGACCTGGGGTTGATCAAACTCGACCTGCTCAGCTTGCGTACCCTTTCGGCCCTGGACCAGGCGGTCCATACCGCCCGGCAAGTCGACCCGAGCTTTTCCGAAGCGCAGATCCCGGACGAAGACCCTGCCACGTACCGGCGGATCCGGCGCGGCGAGACGGTGGGTATGTTTCAGTTGGAGAGCCCGGCCCAGCGGGCGCTGCAGGCCCGGCTGGAGGCCGACCGTTTCGAAGACCTGGTGGCCAGCGTTGCACTCATCCGCCCCGGCCCGATCAAGGGCGACATGGTCGAGCCGTTTCTCGCCCGCCGGCACCACCGGGAGCCGGTAACTTACCTGCTCCCCGAGCTCGAGCCCATCCTCGCCAAAACCTACGGCGTGGTCCTCTATCAGGAACAGGTGATCGCGATCGCCAGCCGGGTGGCCGGCTTTACACCGGGGGAAGCCGACCGCTTGCGCCGGGTGATGACGCACTACCGTTCACAAAAAGAGATGGACGCCATCGGCGAAGAGTTCGTCGCCCGGGCCATCGCCCGGGGGGTCGAGCCCCACCTCGCCCGCACCATCTTTTCCTACATCGTGGGCTATGCCGGCTACGGCTTCTGTGAGGCCCATGCAGCTGCCTTCGCCCACACCGCCTATAAGACTGCCTACCTGCTCGAGCATCATCCAGCGGCCTTCTATGCCTCGCTCTTCAGTTACCAGCCCATGGGGTTCTACCCGCCGCACGCGTTGGCCGTGGAGGCCGCCCGGCGCGGAATCAAGATCTTGAACCCGGATGTGAATAAGAGCGATGGCTGGCGCTTTACGGTGGAAGATGAGCACAGCATCCGGCCGAGCCTCTTTCAGGTCGACGGCTTGAAGGAGGCCGGCGTACGCAAGATTCTGGCGGCCCGTCAGGAGGGTGGAGGCTTCCACAGCTTCACCGACTTCGTCCGCCGCGTCGACCTGCCCAGGGATGTGCTGGCCAACTTGATCCTGGCGGGAGCGTTCGACTCCCTCACCTCTACCCCCCACCGGCGCGCGCTGCTCTTCCAGCTCCCCGATCTTCTCGGCGCAAGGCCACAGGCCGCAGGCTCAGCCTCCGGCCAGTCGGGCCAGCAGCTGCGCCTGGCGCTGGAGATGCCGGTGGAGCAGAGCTGGCCGGACTTCACCCCCCTGGAAAAAAGCCTGCGGGAGTTTGCCGTCCTGGGCTTCAGCCCGAGCGGCCACATCCTCTCCTTCTACCGGGAGCAGTGGCGAGCGCTGGGGATGAGCTCCAATCAGGAAGTACAGGCCCGGGCGGAGGGAGAGCGGGTACGGGTAGCCGGTCTGCTGATACGCCCCCATCGCCCCCCTACCCGCAGTGGCCGAGTGGTCGTCTTCTTCACGCTGGAAGATGAGACGGGTTTGCTCGACCTGACCGCGTTCGAACCCACCTACCAGCGTTACGGCAAGCTGCTCTTCGGAGCGCCTGCACTGGTCGTCACCGGCCGGGTCCAGCGGCGGGGAGAGCGGGCCTCGGTGCTGGTGCAGGAGATCGCTCCGCTCCATCTGACAACCCCGAACGAACATCGGCCACACCGCAGCTACCAGACTCTGGGTCCTTAATGGGATCCCATAATCCCCACCGTCCACACTGCCCAAACCACCAGGGCGCTCCGCAACCAGGCCTGGCGTCGGGATCTTTGCGTCGAAGGCCAACTCCCGCAGCGGGGCATTGCCGGACCGGTAAGCTCCGAATAAGTCCCTCCAGTGAGGCTGCCCAGGCACAAAAAACCCTCCGGGATGCTCTCCCAGAGGGCACACGAACCATGGAGCCCGCAATCGGAATCGAACCGATGACCTCATCCTTACCATGGATGCGCTCTACCTACTGAGCTATGCGGGCCAACAACTTGGTTGCGGGGGCCGGATTTGAACCGACAACCTTCGGGTTATGAGCCCGACGAGCTACCAGGCTGCTCCACCCCGCGACGAAAAAATCTTCCGTCTGGCCGCACGTCCAACCCCTTCTGACGGAAGCCAAACTTTCTGGTGGAGGGGGAAGGATTTGAACCTTCGAAGGCTGAGCCAACAGATTTACAGTCTGCCCCCTTTGGCCACTCGGGAACCCCTCCACGATCTCCCCACATCAGCGGGTTCGTCACCGGCATCGCGCCATTGACGACCTAACGAGCGCATTTTATCAGCAACATCGCCGCCTGTCAACCCTCGCCACGGGCTGGACCGGCGCTCGCCCGATGTCCGAAGTTGGAGCCGGCGGAGGGAGTCGAACCCTCAACCTGAGGTTTACAAAACCACTGCTCTGCCATTGAGCTACACCGGCTCGGCCGCCTCGGCCCCCAGCCGCGAGTGGACCCCGCCGGCTGCCGAGCGTTAATTATTCTACCACACCTCCCGCCCCAGGGCTACACCCTGAACCGACGTGGATGTACCCGTCACGCGAATTCGCCCCGCCCATCTCGGGGAGGCTGGCCTCGGGAGCAAGCAGTTTAGCCCTCAGGCGTGCTCGTGCAAAGAGGCGTTACGCTTTTCCAGGTACCGCTCGAGCTTTCGCTTGACTCGCTGCAACGCATTGTCAATCGACTTCACGTGGCGATGCAAGCGGTCCGCAATCTCCTGGTACGACTTCCCTTCCAAATAAAACAACAAAACTTTCCATTCCAGCGGGCTCAGGAACTCCCCCATCTTGGCTTCGATATCGCCATACTCTTCCTGATGAATCACGACTTCCTCTGGATCGTTGACGTCGGCGATAAACACATCCATCAAAGTACGATCGGATTCTTCATCATAGATGGGCTTATTCAACGAGACCGCCGAATTCAGCGGTGAGTGCTTCTGGCGAGTAGCCGTCTTGATCGCGGTAATGATTTGCCGAGTCACGCACAACTCTGCGAAGGCTCGAAAGGACGAAAGCTTGTCCGCCCGGAAGTCCCGGATCGCCTTGTACAGACCAATCATTCCCTCTTGAATGATGTCCTCCCGGTCGGCTCCGATCAGGAAATACGCTCTGGCCTTCGCGCGAACAAAGTTTCGGTATTTGTTGATCAGGTACTCCTGAACGAGCTCATCCCCCCCTTGCGCCAGCAAAACGAGCTCCTCGTCCACCATCTCTTCGTAACCACCGTACATGTCTTTCTGGGCATTGGCCGGGGCATTTGCGCTCACACCATCGCCTCCAGGTAGGTGAAACAGACTGCAGGCATCCCCAGAGGACCTTTCCGGGTGCGATCGGCCGGCGCGTTCTCACCCAGGGGGCCTGTCCCGTCCCGTGGGCATGTCATGAGACTGGAATCCATTGCCGGGGGCTCTGTCGCAACGTTACGGAAGGGTTACGTACACCAAGCATTATACGGCCTGTCCTATCAATGGGTCAAGGAAACGGGGGAAATTCGCCAAAGTCGGATTCGACCTCGACGTCTGCACCGGACTGGGCTGGCGGGGAAAGGGGTACAGCTCCGGGTCCACGCTCAGCCGGCACATCCCCGGCTGGCACATCCCCGGCCTTTCCTGAACCGGTGTCGGCCGGAGTCTCCTCGCCCGCCACGCCCTTTACAGCAGCCAGGATATCCTGTTTGCTGGTGTTTGGACCTAGTTCAATTCGGTACGGACGCGGAGGATACAGATCAATACTGACGAAACGGCGTCCCGGGCGCCCTCGATACTCCTTGTAAACCCGCACGCTCACTCCGTCCCAACCCATCTGCAGCACCCGGAAGCCGCCAGCCGCCAAGGCCGGGTTATGCACCCACTCGACCGGTGCTGGCACGATTTTCCGGTCCACCGTCACCACGTTCACCTCGTGCTTCGGCGGAGACGAGCCCCAAACCGCCACCGTCAAACGGTTTTCTATGATCTCCACGCTGAGCAGGACTGGCTCGTCCCGATTGTTCATAAAGCGAAGGTCATAGAGGCCGTCGTAGACGGTAGCATCTCGTCCCGGCGCTACGTATCCCAGTGGGCGCGAATGATGCACGCGTTCTCGAATCGGCAGGTCGGCCAGGAGCGCCGCATTGTACAACGTCGTCGACAGCTGGCAAATGCCGCCGCCGACGCCGTCCACCAACTCGCCCCCGACCAGCACAGGAGCGGAACGGAAGCCACGCTGCGCTGTCCGCTTCCCTACCACCGCGTTGAACGAAAACTCCTGACCAGGCTGAAGCAGCAACCCGTCGATTTGCCTGGCTGCAAGCTCGATATTGTGTACCCGGTCGGGCAGGTTCAGATCGAAGTACGTGGAAAAGCGAGCCTGCAGGTAGACCAGACCGAGGCGCCGGCGTGCCGCCTCATCCAGCCGGGGTAGCCCAGCCGCCGCCAGAGTCCAAGCCAGGTTCAGTGCCAGAAAGAAAACCAGCAGGCCCAGGACCAGCTTCCACCTGTGCCTGCGCACCCCGCGTCCCCACCTTCCTACTGCTCTCTTCCCAGTCTAACCACTCTGCCGGTGCAGGTTGCGACGGCTCAGCCGCTGGCGGACCACTTCGTACAGGAAAACCCCTCCAGCCACCGAAGCATTCAAAGACTCGACGTGTCCCAGCATGGGCAGCCTTACCACGGCATCACAGCGGGCGGCCACAGTCTGCCGCAGGCCGCTCCCTTCGCTGCCGATCACCAGCACCAGCGGCCCAGACAAGTCCGTGTCGTAGACCACTTGACTAGCCTCCCCGGCAGTGCCCACCACCCAGAGACCAGCCTGCTTCAACTGGTCCAACGCGTAGGTGAGGCTACCGACCCGGGCCACCGGCAACCACTCCTGCGCCCCCGCCGCCGTCTTGGCCACCGCCCCGGTCAACCCCACCGACCGGTGCTCCGGAATCAGCACGGCATCGACCCCGGCTGCCTCCGCCGTACGCAAGAGCGCCCCAAGGTTACGCGGATCTTGAACCTCGTCCAGCGCCAGGACCAATGGTGGCCAAGGCACACCGAGCCGCTCCCGGGCCTGGGGCAGGTTTCCCCTCGTCCGCTGCCCTGCGAGAGCGGCAGACACCTGGTCAAGCAGCTGCTCCAACGCGAGATACGGCCGCGGGGTAACCCAGGCGGCCACCCCCTGGTGATGATCGCCAGCCAACT
The DNA here is from genome assembly GCA_014896305.1 of Limnochordaceae bacterium. GTDB lineage: Bacteria > Bacillota > Limnochordia > Limnochordales > DUMU01 > Bu26. Next base: position 167,212 of record JADBKQ010000006.1, on the reverse strand, counting down.
CATCCAGCCGTTCACGAGAGACTTCCTCTACCGGCACGTGGCGCTGCCGTGCCAGCTCGAGCAGGCCTGCGATCCCTTCCTGCCGGGTTCCAATCCCCCAAGCCACCCACAGCTTGTGAACGGGTCGCCCCGCCCGTAATGCCTCGGTCACAGGCCGACGGCCACACACCATGACCCCCTGACCTTGCTGCGCCGGCTGCCCTTGCGGTCCTTGTTCCCGCCTTGTCACGTCCTCCGCTCCCTCGTGGTCTGCATAGGTGCTTGGGGGCCGGCTGCTGTCCGCTCACCGAAAGCGGCTACTGCCTCAGCCAATTCCTGCAGACGTTGCCAACGCCCCTGCCAGTACAAGTAGCCAAACAGCGCTTCCAGGCCGGAGCTGTAACGGTACTCCCCCGGCTGCGCCCCCGAGGGAACGGGATGGCTTGGACGAGCGTTACGCGCCCGCCGCACAACGGCCGTTTCGTCCGCGGTAAGGAGAGGAAGCAGGCGATGCAGGGCCTGCGCCTGGGCGCCGGCCCGCACTCGGGCTACCACCTGCTGGTGCAACTCCGCCAACCTTACCTGCCCACCCGTCGCCCGGATGGCCTGGCTGCGGATCAGCAGTTCATAAACAGCATCTCCGACGTAGGCCAGAGCTAGTGGAGGCAAGTCACTGGCCTGTGGCCCGGGCATCCCGGTCGTCGGCGTCGGTCCCGCAACCGCTCCTGGGGTTGGCACCAACATCCCAGCGGTTCCGGATATCGACGCCGGTACCCCACCGATCCTGGTCGCCGTTGCCGGTTGCCCAGGGGGCGCTGTCATCGGCGCCGGTAGTCCCGTAATCCCGGCCGTGGGTGTCAGTGGCCCGGTGATCCCTGGAGTCGGTATCGGCGACCTTTCGTGGCCGGGCGACCGGTCAGACTCCTTTGGGTTGCCACCGCCACCGGCTGCCTTGCGGCGTGTCTTCCACCACAATCCCCACTTCCCCCAGTCGTCGGCGAATCTCGTCCGCCTCCGTCCAGTCTTTGCGCGCCCGCGCCCGCTGCCGCAGTTCCAAAATGAGTTCCACCAGGGCCGACCAATTCGCCGGCGTCACGCCCCCCGGCGCCGTCTCGTTCCCGCTCCCCGCCGCGGCTGCAGCAGCAGGAGAAGCGCTCTGCAGCGCCCGGTTGGGGTCGTCGGGTAAAACTCCCAGGATGTCGACCCCGAGGTCACGAAAAGCGGTCGCCGCGGCCAGCCAGCCGCGGGCAACTCCCGGATCGTCCACAGGGGGGTCAGCAGCCGCCTGGCTGTTGACCTGGCGGGCCAGTTCAAACAGGCTGCTGATCGCCACCGCCGTATTGAAGTCGTCCTGCATGGCTTCGTCGAAACTGGTCCGGCTCGCTGCCACCGCCTGTTCCAGGGGGCTGAGTGGGTGGTCGTTGCCGGCCCGTCCCTCATCGCCTGCGCTGCCGCCGCCGGGTTGCCGCCCTGCGTCTGCCCCCAAGCCTGCAGCCCCCACTCGTGAACGAACCGCCTGCTCCCGGGCGTAAACTTGCTGCCAGGCCAGCAGCAGGCGCTGCCAGCCACGCCAGGCATTCGCAATCGTCTCCGGGCTAAACTCCAGCGGCGTGCGGTAGTGGACCGACAGCAGGAAGAAACGGAGAAATGGCGCTGGATACTGGCCGAGCAACGCCCGAATGGTCGTAAAGTTGCCCAGGGATTTGGACATCTTTTCCGAGCGGGTGGTGATCAAGCCGTTGTGCAACCAGTGGCGGGCAAACGGTGGTTCACCCGTAAAGGCCTCAGACTGGGCAATCTCATTTTCATGGTGCGGGAAAACCAGGTCCACCCCGCCGCCATGAATGTCGAAGTGGTTCCCCAGGTAATGGAGGGACATGGCGGAGCACTCGATGTGCCAGCCCGGGCGTCCAGGCCCCCAGGGACTGGGCCACGACGGTTCACCGGGTTTGGCCGCTTTCCAGACGGCAAAGTCGGCCGGGTTGCGCTTAGTCTCTCCCACCTCGACCCGCGCTCCCGCCATCACGTCCTCCAACCGCTGGTGAGAAAGTTTCCCATATTGCGGGAAAGTCTCCACGGCAAAGTAGACGTCGCCATTGCTGGCCACATAGGCGTGGCCTTTTTCCACCAGCCGGGATACCATCTGCACGATCAACTCGATATGTTCGCTTACCTTCGGGTAAGCGTCTGCCCTGTGTACTCCCAGGACATCCATCACGGACAGGTAGTCGTCGGCGTAGCGGGCAGCCAGCTCCAGAGGCGGCTCGCCTCGCTGATTGGCCCGGGCGATGATCTTATCGTCGACGTCGGTGAAGTTCTGCACGTATCGCACTTGCCACCCCCGCCGGGTCAAGTACCGGCGAACAACGTCGAAGAAGATCGCCGGTCGGGCGTGACCCAAGTGACTCTCATCGTAAGGAGTCACGCCGCAGGAGTAGATGGCGACCCGGCCGGGATCCCGCGACACGAACCGCTCCTTCTCGCGGGTCATCGTGTTGTAGACGTAGAATTCACCCAGCTTCTCGGAGTCCTCATGTTGCTGAGCGTTCACGTTCAGCTCCGATGCTGGTAACGCTGGCTGCCCCACGCCCTCCCCGCTCCTCTCCCTGGACTATAGACCACATCACACCCGTACACTGTACCCGCAGACCCCATCGATAGGCTGTGCCTGCAGGCTCGCCCTGCACCAGTTGCTTACCCCCGCTGGCCACCTGGCAGGCATACCAACGACGGTCCCCGCCCGTTGACCGCAGCCGTCCGTCCACCGGCGCCGTGCGCCCCATTTCGTCCAGCTCCAGCCGCTGCCGTCGCTCCCCCAACCGCCAGACCCACTGGGGCAGCGACCCCTTCCATGCTGGCCAAACTGGCCCACTCCCCGCTCCAGTCTGGCACGCTGGCCGGCTGCACGATCATCTGCAACTCAGCCAACTGCCGCTCCAACTCGTTAACCCGTTCTTGCATCTGTCGCAATGCCCGTTCCACTGGATCCGGCAGTTGGTCGTGGCGCAAGTCCACACCCACGCGTTTCCCATCCTGTATCACGACCCGCCCCGGTACACCGACAACCGTGCTATTCGGGGGCACTTCGTGCAACACTACGGCGCCCGCCCCGATCTTGGCATTATCCCCTACCTGGAACGACCCCAAGATCTTCGCCCCGGCAGCCACGACCACATTGTTGCCGATGGTGGGGTGACGCTTGCCCTTTTCCTTGCCTGTCCCACCCAGCGTGCACCCCTGGTAGAGGGTGACATTCTCCCCAATCTCCGCCGTCTCGCCGATCACCACACCCACACCATGGTCGATGAAGAGTCCAGGGCCGATCTTGGCTCCCGGATGAATATCAATTCCGGTCAAGAACTGCCCCAGCCGTGAAATCAGTCGGGCCACCGTGTACCAGCGCCGCAAATAGAACCAATGGGCAATCCTGTACAGCCAGAGGGCGTGCAGGCCAGGGTAACACAAAACGACCTCCCACACGCTCTTGGCGGCAGGGTCACGCTCAAAGACGGCCTGGATATCTCTGCGCAAGGTCTCACGCCAACCCATCGAAACCCCCTCCTTTGCCACATCGACGCCTCAAACAGGGTGTCACAACAAACAGACCCTCCGTCTGGACGATGCCAAGACGGAGGGTCTCCGCGGTTCCACTCGGCTTCCTGGCAATCGCGGGTATCAAAAAATGCCACACCCGCAGATCCCAGGCTCTCATGCCGCTAGAACGGGCGCTCCCGTCTCACCCTACTCCGCCCGGCCCTGCTGATCCATCCAGTCCACCGCAGATACCAGCCTTTTCGGGCAAGCCCCTCCAGGGTGCACGCTGACCTGCTGTCGTTGAACGCCGCTCTCAGCCGCTGACGGCGTCTCTCTGGCAACCGTCGGGTCAGCTCTCCCTATCCTCGGGTTTATATGCAACTTGTCAAAGCTTTGGTTGGGTCTCTTGGGTCTCTGCACCCCTGGGCTCCTGGGCGACGTCACCCTCTCCCAGGCTGCCCGGACTGCTTTCATTTTACCCAGGATCGGGCATCGGTGTCAACGAACGCCTGTCCGATCCTCCGCCCGGCTACGCTGCCGCAGCCCGCCCTCCGGCTGAACGGGCACAATCCGTATCCGAAGTTTGGCCTGCGGGCAGGCCGCCGCCCAGGCCTGCTTGATCCGGGCCGCTGCTACGCGTGCGCCGCTGACCGGCGTATCAGGACACAAAACGCCCAGCCGGCCGGAACGCCGCAGCGACAGGACATCGCAACTCCGCAAACACTCCTGACACAAGGACAGCAGTCGACGCACCGGCTGGGGCCGCCCGTCGCCTCCGCCCGCACCGTCACCCCTGTCCCCCTTGTCCACGACAGGCTCTCCTGACCGGCCAGCGGACTCCACCACCGACAGCAGCAACACGGTCGAGGCGGTGGACTGCCGGGCGAGGCGACGCCGTTCCAGCTGTACCAACTGGGTGAACGTCGCCGGGTCGCAGGTGAACGCCCCCAGCCCATACCGTCGTCCCGCAGTCTCCTGGGGCGACGGCACCCACTCGGGCTCGGAACGGACAGCTGGTATCGCCGTCTGGCGATGGGCTTCCGTCCTCATTTTCGGGGTCGACCGGCATACGCCAAGATCAGTTGCTGCACCCTGCTTGGCCCGCTGGTAGAGCTCGGTCAGCTGCGCGGTGGGGGCAACGCCCAGCTCCTGGTAGAGCAGCCGTGTCACCTTACCATAGTGTTGGATGACCGCCTTGCACTGCCCTTGGGCCAGCCAGATTTTCATCAGCTGGAGATGCAGTTCTTCATCATAGGGCTCAATGACCAGGGCCCGTTGGAGAACCGCCTGCGTTTGAACGAGGTCTTTCAATGATGTCAGCATGGTTGCGGCCCGCTTGACCCCAACCACATAGAGACGGTGGTAATACTCCCGGGGCAAAACGGCCCAATCCGCATACGGCTCATCGGCCAGCAAGTCCCCACGGTACAACCGGAGAGCCTGCAGGTATAGGTGAACCGCCTGCTCCGGACGGCGCTGTTCTTCTTGGCGGGCAGCCTGGCAGAGGCGCTCGAACTCCTCGCAATCGACCCAGATCGCTGCCTCGGGATCGAGTGCGCAACTATCCCGACTATAGGCAATGTAACGGCTGGGTAAGTACGCCGCCCGTCCCGGTTCGAGCCGGGCCTTGAGCCGGGTCAACGTACTGCGCAGCGGACCTGTGCCGTCCTCATCCGCCCGATCCGGCCAAAACAGGTCGAGGATCTCGTCCGTTGCTACCGCCGTTCCGCGATGGATGACCAAATACTTGAAAAGTGTCCAGGACTTGTCCCGCGTGCGCGCCACAATAGATCGATCCTCGCCCGGCCGCAGCACCTGAAACGGGCCCAGGACGAAGACCCGCAAGACCGGGGCGAGGGAAACCCCGCTCCCGTCCGCATGCTCCTTGGATTCCAACGGACGCGCATTGTTTATCATGAGCATTTCCCGTTCGACAAAGCCTGCCCTCCCTCCTTCTTCCTTCGCTGACGTATCCCGCCCTCTCCTACCAGCCCCATACTGAGGCAGAGGGGACCGTGCGGCGGATGGATCACATCAAGTGCAACAATTCTCCAACATCGCTGAGACAGACTGCCATCGTGGGTCCGTTCCAAATGAAAGAAGTCGCACCGTCCACCGTCAAGGGAGGGCTTCTAAAAATCCATGCGGTATAGCACGGTCCGTCCACAACCGCCAGAACCGCTCGCCGGCTGGCATCCCCGGCTGTTTCGGCAAGTAGTCCGTTGGGAACGACGCCGGCTGGTTTGGAGCCAGCGTCCCAGCACCCTGGTCGTCTTGCGAATACACGACGGTCCCTCGGCCTCGGGCGAACCGTTGCGCTCGCTGACAGCCACCGCCTGCCAGCACTTGCGCGGCAGCGACGTCATCTGCGCCATCCCCCCGTCCACCTTGCTGGTCTTGTACCTGGATACCGGCCCGGCAGGAGCCAGCATGGCCGTCCGCCGCCTCCAGGAAAAGTTTTCCGTAACTTGCGGCACAGCCGCCACACAGGTAGAAATGGCCCGTTGCCTGCCGATTACCCCCCTGGCCTGGTCCTGATCCAATACCGGCCAGTCCGGTCCCCCTGCCATGAACCTTGTTAGCGGATCGCCGCCAGGATCTCCCGCCAGGCGCGCATGCGGGCAGGCTTTGCCGCAGCCACGGCCTGAGCCAACTGCTGGTAAGCAGCCGCCCCCGGGACGTCCGGCGCGATCTCGAAGACGGAGCGCCGGGCCTGCGAGGCGTCGGAAAAGCGGATGCTGCGGTGTACCGGCGGTTCAAGAACGGGGATCACCTGGGCAAGCCTGGTTTCCAGCGTCTCCAGGATCTCTCGCGAATGTCGAGTACGAGTATCCAGCATGGTGGGAATGACTCCGGTCAGTTTTAGCTGGCTATTCAGTTCCAGGCGAATCCTGCCTGCGAGCCGGAAGAGGACGCGCAACGCCCGCCAGGCGAGAAACTCGCAGGAGACGGGGACCAGCAGTTCGTCTGAGGCGGCCAGAGCGTTCACCGTGAGCAGGCCGAGCGAAGGTTGACAATCGATCAAGATAAAGTCGTACTGTGAACGGACGGGTGTCAGCAGAAGTCCCAGCCGGCGTTCCCTGGCCATCAGGTTGACCAGGTCCATCTCGGCCAAAGCCAGGTCGGCGTTGGCGGGCAACAAGTCATAGCCGAGACGAGTGCGCAGAATGATCTCGTCCGCTGGGATCTCTTCCCCCCCATCGTGACGAGCGCCATCTTCGCGGCCGGCCGTACGATCGTTGCCGTCCTCACAGCTGGCGGCCGCCTCCGCCTCTGCGAGCGACATTCGCACCCGCGCCGGGCCGACCAGTCCCTGGTAAACCGTAGGTTCCAGGTCGTCCGGTTCAAAGCCGCTCCACAAGGTCAGGCTGGCCTGCGGGTCCAGGTCGACGGCCAACACCTTGTAACCGAACGTGGCCAGGGCGGCTGCGAGGTGTAAAACGGTGGTGGTCTTGCCGACCCCGCCTTTCTGGTTGGCCACTGCCAATAGGCGTCCCATGTTAGCCCCCAATGGCGAGTTTCAATCCAGGCCTCCAACGAGGGCAACCATGCTCATCCGCCAGAGTCCACCGCCTCTGTCGCTTCAACCCACACCTCTGCGAGCTGGTGACCAGTCGCCCCTGGCGGAAAGCCTGCTCTCGCCGGGAAAGGCTTCGATAGGATAGCCCCTTATCCTTCCCTCGCTTCCTCGCTTGTTCCCCCGCTTTTCTCGGCCCCTCGGCACAGACGAGCCCTGGCCCTAGCGAGATTGTACACAGCCCATTGCTTGCGCCCCGTTCACCAGCTAAGATGGGTCTAGTTGTGTAAAGCAGGTGATCGCTTGCCATCGTCTCCCAACCTCTCGGCGAAAGCAGCCGTTCAATCGGAGGCAACCTGCGGAGGGTGTCCAGGCGTAGAAGCAGCCATTCCATCCCAGGCCGGCACTGGAGCACGCGCAAGCTTGGGATTGGGACGGTACCGCCTGTTCTATTTGCTCTATTTCATCGGGATGGGCACCTATCAGCCCTTCATGAACCTATACTTCAAGCGGCTGGGCCTCAGCGGCAGCCAGTTGGGCCTGCTTGCTTCGCTCACCCCCCTGGCGGTCCTGGTCGTGCCGCCCTTTGTGGGAGCATGGGTCGATCTGCACTCCAACAAGCGTTCTGCCCTGTTGAGCGTCCTGGTTGGCAGTGTGCTCGTGTTCTCTGCATACTTTGGAGTCCAGCAGTTTGCTTCGATCCTGCTGGTGACGCTGCTGTTCGCCCTGATCAACAGCCCTCTCGTGCCGCTCGCCGACGCGGCCACCCTGGACCAGCTGGAACGAAGCGGCGGCGACTATAGCCGGGTACGGGTCTTTGGCTCGCTGGGGTTTGCCGTAGGAGCGATCCTGTCCGGCCGTGTCCTGCAACAGGCGGGGCCTGCTAGCTTCCTTTGGGTCTATGTGGGCGCCCTCTCGGCTGCAACCCTGGCAGCCTCTACCTGGCCTCGCTATCGGACAACCCCCACAGTGGCGGTTCGCCGCGCCAACGCACCGCCACCGCCGGCTGACTCCAACGGGGCCGCCAAACCGACTTCAGCAGGTGAGGCGGATCCCTCAAAGCCTGTAGGGCTGCTCACAGCCTGGAAACATGTCCTGGGTCAACGTCCAGTGCTTCTTCTCCTGATCGCTCTCTTCATCTCCCGGTTGAGTGCGGTCGTGTACTACAATTTCTTCTCCATCTACCTGGATGAACGGGGAATTGCAGAGGGAGCGATCGGGCTCGCCTGGGCGCTGGGAATCGGCAGCGAAGTGGTCGTGATGAACCTCATTCCGGCAATGGTGCGCCGTTGGGGCAGCCGGCGGGTCATCCTGATCTCCTTCGTTGCTTCGGTAATCCGCTGGACGGCCTACGCTCACATCAGTGGCTGGATGATCTACGCCAACCAGTTGCTCCACGGTTTCACATTCGCCTGCTTTTGGGTCGGTTCCGTCGCTTATGTAAACGAGGTGACGGAGCCCCGTTGGCGGGCGAGCAGCCAGTCTATCCTGGCTGCGGTCAGTAATGGTCTTGCTCCAGGCGTTGGAGTTCTGTTGGCCGGCGAGCTCTACCAGCGCCTGGGCCGGGTAACCCCCTTGTTTGACTGGGCGGGCGCGGTCGCTGCCATTGCGTTGGTTTTCTTCGCCACAATGCTGGCCCATGAGGCTCGGAAGGCCAAAGCATGCGCTTGACGCTGCCCGGGAACGTCCCTCAAACTGTGAGCGCCTGAGCAATGCACTGGACGCATTCACAGACCCGCCCACCGGCTGGGGAAGTCCTGAGAGCCCCCACCGCACGGTAGCTCTGCTTCTCGTTGGACGGCCGAACCCGAGGATGGTTCGCCCATTTCTGTTTTAAACTGGCAGGAGAAACCAGAGACCTCCCGAACTATCCCATCAGGAATGACGGAAGAGTCGCGGCCCACGCCCGCATTGTCTCGGCCGCCCTTGGAGCAGCCTATCGACTAGACACTTCCCTAGAACCGGGAGGCGATGATCGTGCCTGGCTCTGCACCGTTGGCCGGCCCTCGCACCCGCTCCCGTCTTTTGCCACCCCGCCGGGCGCTGGCCCGCCTTTGTCCAGTATTATCCCGCTGGACCCCAGCCCGCCTTTACGGGATGGCCTTGCTCTTTTTCGCCGTCGTCGCCCTCGGACTTCTGACCCCACGAGCTGGCCTGCGGTGGGGACTCGGGGGGAAGGATGGCAGGTCCGGGATGACGTTTGCAGCAGTTCCTTCCCCCCCATGGTTGGCTGCTGCCTACACGGTGGACGAGGTCGAGGACGGCTGGCTGCGGCTGGTGTATGCCGGCTACCTGTACCAGGCCGTTGCCTCGGCGCCACTCCAGCCATCCACGACGGCCGCAACCGCCACACCCCAGGCCCAGGGGCTATGGGTGGCACAAACCCAGATTCCTCCGCCGCTGCCTGCTCGCTTCTGGGTGGCGGCCACGCTTCTACGCAGCCCCCTCACAGGGAAATCCACCGACTCTTCAGCCCAGCCCCCTGCCGTCTACGAAGGGATGATGCTTGGTCTCTCCTGGGCAAGCTTGGCTACTGCCCAATGGCAGCAAGGGGGGCGCTGGCCCGCCACCCAGCCTCTGGTGGTAGAATTGCTGCCTTCCCTGGAAGATCAAGTTCGGGCAAGTTTACAGGAGCGTCTGCAGAGGACACTCAACCCACCAGCCGCTGGGACTCCGCCGCCGGCGACTCGGCCCGCCCCGTCCGCAGAGGGCTAGGCGAATTGGGCCCAACGGAGGGACGATGCTCGCTCACTCCGGCAACCCGCTATCCGGCAGCCCGCCTGCTGGCTCATCTGGCCTACCTGCCGGCTTGTCCGGCCCGCCCGCTGGCGAGCTCGAGGGCCCGGCAGTTCCGCTCCGGTTTGCTTGCAGCAGGCGGTCGAGCAGCCGTTCGACCCGGGCGCGGGCCGCCGCCTCTTCGTCCGGCCGATCTTCAATGGTGACCCGTAAGACGCTTCCTTCATGTGTCCCCGCCGGGAGAAGGCGACGAGGGAAGGCGATACGGGTCGCCTCTCCCTCCCTGCGGACCAACAAGATCACCTGGTCGCCCTCGCCCCGATCCACTGTCACTTCAAAGCTGGTCGCCAAGGGTTCGGCGTGGCCGTCGCCTCCCATGGTTGACCCTCCCTTTCTCCGCAGTGCGGTGCCTCATACTTAGTGACAGACGTCTCCCTCTGATGCCTATGTCCCATCTACCGTGACGTAGGGCCGTAGCTTGTCCAGCGTTTTGGGGCCGATGCCTTTGATCGCCAACAGGTCTTCCACCTTCGTGAACGGCCGGTTCGCCCGGTATGCAATGATCCGCTGAGCCAGGACTGGGCCGATTCCCGGCACCGCTTCCAGTTCAGCCTGAGTAGCTGTGTTGAGGTTGACTTTCGCCGCAGCTGGGGGAGCTTGTACGCCCGTACCCGCCCGCTCGGTCTCCACTTCCACGTGCTCGCCGTCCGTCCGGATGGTAATGGTACCCTGAAGGTCCGTGCGAAAGACCCGCAAACCCTTCATGGCAGCCAGCCGGTGCAATACCTCGGAATGCGGGTGACCGTAGGGGTTGTCCGCCCCCACCTGGATCACTGCGATCGACGGTGACACATGGGCGAGGAAAGCAGAGGATGTGCTGCCCCTGCTGCCATGATGGGGAACCTGTAAAACTGTGGCCCGCACATCCGCAACCTCAGCTGCCGGCGAGTCCGAGCTGCCTGCCGTCTTCCGGCTGTTCCCAGAGGGAGTCGCCTTCGTTGTCTCTGTCCCCCTCTCCGCCAGCAAACGCTCCTCGCCGGCGTCGTCCAGATCGCCCGTCAACAAGACAGAGACCTGGCCATAGGTAAGGCGCAGTACCACTGAGTTGCTGTTGAGACCAGCAGGAAGCAGGGGTTCACTCGGGTGAAGGACAGTGACCGTCCAGGAGCCCAGACGCCACTGCTCTCCCCGCCGGGCCAGTTGAAATGGGATTCGCTTCTGCTCGATGAGCCGCAGAAATTGCTCGTAGGTGTAAGAGGTATGGATTTGGCCGTCGGCCAGCACCCGCCCCACCGGCATCTGTTCGAGCACGGCCAGAAGACCCCCGATGTGGTCCGAGTGGGGGTGGGTCGCTACCACCACGTCCAAGCGAGAGACCCCTTGTTTGCGAAGGTACGGCAAGACGACCTGTGGTCCGGCCTCCTGCTCGCCGCCGTCCACCAGCAGGGTCTGCCCCTCAGGGCTGCGGATGAAGACCGCCTCACCCTCGCCAACATCCAGGAAAGCGACGGTCGCCCCGGCGCGCACCGCCGGCGTAGCTGCTGATGAAGGCGAGGCGGCAGTCGCGCCTGGCACCCTCAAGGTATTTCCCCACCGTGCCGTCCCCAGAACTAGCCCGGCCGCGACCAGGAGAAGCGCCCCGATCAGTCCAACCCTGACCCCCGCTGGACGGACCCCTTTGCCGTTTTGATACCGCACCCTTTCCATCACCTCGCACGAATGGTTGGTCCGGATCGCAGGTCTCCCCTGACGTCACGCCGGGATTCGAAAGATACTTCCACCAGAGCTACTCTTTCCCTCCCTGGCCCGTTCGTTCCAGCATGGCCACGGTTTCGACGTGGTCCGTATGGGGAAACAGGTCGACCGGTTGCACCCGGGCCAGCCGGTAACCAAACGGCAGAAGCTCCGCCAAGTCGTCCGCCAGGGTCTGCGGGTTACAAGAGACGTAGACCACCCGCCGGGGACTGGTGCGGCCAATGCGCCGGATGACCTTCCCCCCCGCCCCAGAGCGGGGCGGATCGAGCAGTACGACATCTGGTCCACCAAAGGTAGCCACGGCCTGATCCCACACCCTGCGGGTGTCGCCGGCCAGGAAGGCGGCGTTGCCCACCCCGTTCCGTTCGGCATTGGCCTGAGCCGCCGCAACCGCCGCAGCGACGATTTCGATGCCCACGACCTGGCGGCACGCAGACGCCAGAGGCAACGAGAATGTCCCCACTCCGCAGTACAAGTCAAAGAGAAGGTCGGAAGGGTTGGGGGCGGCCGCTTCCCGGGCCAAGCGGACCAGGGTCTCCGCCTGAGCGGTGTTGGTCTGAAAGAACGTGGGCAGCTCGATACGAAACGTGAGACCGGCCAGTTTCTCCTCGATGTAGGGCCGACCGTAGAGCACGAGTAACCGCCCGTTCTCCACCTTCACCACGTCGGAGGGAGAAGGGTTGCACAACCACAACACGCTGGTCAAATGGGGTAGCGCCGCCTTGAGCCGGGCAACCAGTTCACCAGCATAAGGAAAGGCAGCAGGGCTGTCCGGCAACTCGGGCAGCGAAGCAAGCTGGGGCGGTGCCGACGAAGGCCCGCTAGCAGACTCGGGTGACTGTGGCAGAAGCTCGCCAGCAGGCTCGGGCGATTGAGCCGGGGGCTGAGGAGTTGGCGGAGGCGGGGGAAAGGTTTCAAGGGCGACCATCAGTTCACCGGTGGCTTGGGCTTGCCGCACCACCAGGTGGCGCAAGAAGCCTGTGCTGTTGCGCTGGTCGTAGCCGGGCAGCCCCTTCTCCTTCGCCCAGCCGCTCACCAGGCGGGCGGCCGCCACCATCTCCTCGGAGCCGATCCGGCACTGGGGAGCAGGAAGGATCTCCCAATAGCGGCCGGGCGTATGAAAGCCCAGGTTCGCCTGGGCATCGAACGTGAACTCCAGCTTGTTGCGATAGCCCCACTGGCGAGGGGAGGGGATAACTGGCTCGACCAACTGGTTCAGGTCGACGAGGGGAGTCTGAGTTGCCCCGCTGGCGGTCTGTCCAGGAGCAGGCGGCGAGGCTTTCCCCACCACGCGTCCAAGAGCAGCAATGACGGTCTGGCGCTTGCGCTCCAGTTGAACCTCGTACCGCGCGTGCTGCCAGGAGCAGCCCCCGCACGCCCCAAAGTGGGGGCAGGCTGGGCTTTGCCGGGCCTGCACCGGCTCAAGGACGCCAACTGCCTGTGCCCGCCCAAACCAGCCAGGCGTGGCCACAGCCGCCAACGCCGGCACCCGTTGCTGCCAGGCTTGCCAGGTACGCCGGTACGGGCCGCGCAAGGGGCGCAGCCAGAGGATCTCCGCCTGCACCTTTTCGCCCGGCAGGACCTTCTCCACTTCCAACCCCAGCGCCACCGATTCCAGGTAGGCTACACCCACCCCACCAGGTCCAACCGCCAGAATAGTCGCTGTCACCTGCTGCCCAGGCTCGAATATCGGCTGGGAAGCAACGTGAGCGGGCCTACCGCCTGTGTAAGATCCTGGGAGTTGCTCAACGTTCATCAGGAATAGTCCCCGCCTTCCGTGCCGTACCGGCCAGGGCCTGCGCACCACACCGGCGCGCCTCGGCGGCGGCATCGGCGACAGTAACAGTATGCTACCACGCCGATGGCGGCAGCGCGAAGGCAGGGTTAGCCTCGGTGAGTGCGTCGACAACGGCGGGCCAGATCTCGGCAGCCGGCGTGCGGACAACCCACTCGGCCCGCTCATCGCAGGCGGTCGGCTGCAGATTGTTGATGATCAACCGCCCCACCCGCTCGGGAAGGTAGGCGGCGGGGGCCACCTCCAGGCTGCTGCCGATCACGATCATCAGGGTGCAGCGGGCGGTTTCGTCCCAGGCTTGCTCGAAGCTGGCCGGCAGCGGTTCACCGAAAAGAACCACATCCGGTTTGAGCACCACTCCACAGTCAGGACAACGAGGGGGGTACCCCTCCGGCCACCTCCAACTGGGCGACAGTGCATCAGGGGCGGCATGACGGGCTTTCTCGGCCAGCCAGGCGTGGGGCACGAGCAAGGGCACCCGCCGCCCGCAGGTCGGGCAGCTAGCGGTTCGCACACTACCATGAATCTCCCAGACGCGGCGGGAGCCGGCCATCTGATGTAATCCGTCGATGTTTTGCGTGATCACTCCGGTTAGAAGGCCCGCCCTTTCCAGTTGCGCCAAAGCCTTGTGGGCCGGGTTCGGCTGTGCCCGCCACAACGGGGGAAGCCATGTCGTCAAGCCCACTTGATAGAAGTGAACCGGGTCCTGCCGAAAGCTGTCCCAGGACATCGCCTGCTCCGGATCCACCCGCTCCCACAAGCCCGTCCCCGGAGAACGGAAATCTGGAATGCCGGAGGCCGTACTGATCCCGGCACCCGTGAAGGCGAGTACCCTCCCTCCTGCTTGCCGGAGTTCCAGCAGCAGGCGGGCAATTTGCGCGGCGATCTGGTTTCGTTCCTGCAGATCGCGGACTTCCACGACCAATGCGTGCCACCTCCCTTTGTCGAAACTGCGTGTCGGACGGCCGTCGCATCATTATTAGCATACCCCAACATCCCTCCACTTGTTGGATCAAATTCCTCATTAAGGTTTGTAATTACTGGATAGCAGGAGCAGGACACAGGTTGGACGCTCCCCTACAACGACCAGCCGCCCCCGACGAGGAACGGAATGGCGGCCAAAGCGTATATGGACGAGACGATCGGCACATACGATGGATTGAGCCGCGACCCCACGAAATCAAAAGCCCCAAGGAGGATTGCCGTGAGCGATCTGTACCGGCGCCCAGGCGCCCCCCGCTCCCAGCTGTCGCCAGAGTCTGGTACCGACCGATCTAAGCAGGAGAGTCGTCCTCCTGCCCCAGTCACAGCTGCGCGCTCCGACCGGGGGGCCAGGGCAGCGACCGCTAGTGAACGCGATGACGACCGTCTGGCTGCGGCCGTGGCCGACCGGCTACAACATGATCCAGGCCTGCGACCGTACGGTATCAAGGTCTCCCTCCAGGACGGTGTGGTGACCCTGCAGGGCGTGGTCGATGTTCTCGCAGACAAGGAACGGGCTCGCAAACTGGCCCAGGAGACTCCTGGCGTCGTGGCAGTAGAGAACGCACTCTCTATATCCACGGACGGGAAGATCGACGATGAGGACATTGCGATGGAAGTGGCCGAAGAGTTGGCCGCTGACCCGCGAGTGGACCAGCGGCTGATTGGAGCACGGGTGGAAGGGGGCGTAGTTCACCTGGAAGGAAGGGCCCCGCACGAGGGAATGGTGCGTGCAGCGACGGAGGCAGCTGCACGGGCGCGTGGAGTTCGTGACCTCGTCTCCCACGTCGTGTTGGACGATCAAGCGCAGACCGACGATGCCACGCTGGTCAACCGGATCGAAGCAGCGCTGGCAGGCGCAACCACCCGCGGGGTCGACCCCCAGTACATTGAGGTGCACTCCCGGGACAGCACGATTCAGCTGCGGGGTTGGGTAAAGGATGAGGCCGCTTACGAAGCCGCAGTCGAAATTGCAGCCAACGTGGAAGGAGTTGCCCGGGTGGATGGGTCCGGTCTGCGTCTCGGCGGCCTGCCGCCCAACCAGACCCGCGCCACCCGGGGTCCCGCGCGCCCGCACTCAAGCAGCCGGAAGTAAGGCTCAGGGCAAGGTCTTGATCAGGTTCGCCATCTCAAGGGCGGCCAAAGCGGCGTCCCATCCCTTGTTGCCCATCTTGGTGCCGGCCCGTTCCACGGCTTGCTCGATCGTGTCGGAAGTGATTATGCCAAAGAGAACGGGAACGCCGCTGCCCAGCCCTACCTGAGCGATCCCCTTGGAAACCTCGGCCGCCACATACTCAAAGTGGGGAGTAGCGCCGCGAATGACCGTGCCCAGGCAGATCACCGCGTCGTAGCGATGTGATTCCGCCAGCTTTTTGGCGAGCAACGGGATTTCGAACGCTCCCGGCACCCAAACGATGTCGATGTCGTCCGGTCGCACCCCATGCCGACCAAGGGCATCGAGGGCACCATCCACCAATTTGGCTGACAAAAACTCATTGAACCGGCTGACCACAATTCCAAACCGCAATCCCATGCCCAAAAGTTGGCCTTCATATGTGTTTGGCATTCGTCCAGCTTCCTTCCTACCTGGTGACTCTCGTGGCCTGACTGACTCTGAGTGGCTTTGAGTGGCTCTGACTCCCTTGCAAGCTTCGCCGCGATGGGAGGCTACACATGCAACAGATGACCCAGTTTCTGTTTCTTGGTCTCCAGATAGCGCAGGTTGACCTCGTTTTCTCCCACTTCCAGCGGAAGACGCTCGACAACCCGCAACCCATACGCCTCCAACCCCACGACCTTCCTGGGGTTATTGGTCAGCAGGCGAATGGTGGATAGGCCGAGATCGGCCAGGATCTGCGCCCCAATGCCGTAGTCGCGCAGGTCGGCGGGTAAGCCCAGCTCAAGGTTGGCTTCCACCGTATCCTTACCGGCATCCTGCAGCTGGTACGCCCGCAGCTTGTTGGCCAGGCCGATCCCCCTTCCTTCCTGGCGCATGTACAGGATAACCCCTCTTCCCTCCTTTTCGACGCGAGCCATCGCCGCATGCAGTTGCGGCCCGCAGTCGCAACGCAGCGAACCAAAGACATCGCCGGTCAGGCACTCCGAGTGAACCCGCACCAGCACATTGGGCTGGCCGGCCACCTCACCCTTGACCAGGGCGACGTGGGTTTTGCCGTCGGTCTTGCTGTCGTAGCCTATCACTCGGAAATGACCATAGGCCGTCGGCAGATCCGCTTCCGCCACTCGTTCCACCAAGCGCTCGCGCTGCACCCGCCAGCGGATCAGGTCGGCAATGGTGACCAGTTTCAGCTGGTGGCGGCGGGCAAATTCGATCAGCTGGGGCAGACGGGCCATCGTCCCGTCCTCGTTCATGATCTCGCAGATCACACCGGCCGGAAACAACCCAGCCAGGCGGGCCAAGTCTACGGCCGCTTCCGTGTGGCCCGCTCGCCGCAGTACCCCCCCCTCCCGCGCCCGCAGCGGAAACACATGACCCGGCCGAACCAGATCGGTGGGACGGGCCTGCGGGTCGACCAGGCGCTGAATGGTACGGCAGCGCTCCTCGGCAGAAATGCCAGTGCGGCACTGCCGGTCGTCCACTGAGAGCGTGAAGGCCGTCTCCAGCGGCTCCGTGTTGTGCTCGGTCATTAGCGGGATCTCCAGTTCATCCAGCCGTCTCCCTTCCATGGGCACGCACAGGAGTCCACGAGCGTGGGTGATCATGAAGTTGACGGCCTGCGGCGTCACCTTCTCCGCCGCCAGGACCAGGTCACCCTCATTCTCCCGGTCCTCGTCGTCCACCACCACCAGCATGCGCCCCGCCCGCAGTTCGTCCAGCGCCTCTTCAATGGTGGCAAAGACGGGAGGCTGTTGGGACGGCGACCCAATCGCCGGGCTGGATGCCGCTACCGGAGCCGCTGCCACCCCCGGCGCTGGCGTTGCGGGGGCGACGGGGCTATCTGGCGCATCTGCCGCAGGCAGAGCGTCTGCCTCCGCCGCTGCCTTGGCCAGCTCTACACCTGCAGCTGCGCACGGCGCCCGCCCCTCCAGCTCCCGCCGGTAGCTCTCTAACCAGTTCTTCTCGTCCGATCCCGCTTTCGTGGTTTCCTCGTTCCTAGCCATTGCGCGTGCCCCCTAACCTTCTACCTGCGTCGCCCTACATCGCCTGGTGCTCGCCGGTGAATCGGCCGCCGTGAATCGCTGGCCAACTGCCGTCCCGGGCTCAACTCAGTTCAACTCAGTCAACAAAACCCGTGCTCCGCCAGCTTCTCCAGAGTCAACCCCCCACCGCCCCCAGCTCTATCGTCGCCATCACTACCATCACCGTCGTCCCTGCCAGTACTACTGCCACCGCCGTCACCCCCGCCACCGCCGCCCGTCAGCAGACGCTGAACATAGCGGGCGAGGACATCGACCTCCAGGTTGACCGGCTGCCCCACCCGGTACTGCCCGATGATCGTCACCCGGGCTGTCTGCGGGATGATGGCCACCCAAAACCGTTGTGGCTCGAGCAGTCCGGCCACGGTCAGACTGACCCCATCCACGGCGATCGACCCTTTTTCCGCGATAAATCGGCCCAGCTCGGGCGGGTACGACACCTCGAGGCGGAAGCCCTCTCCGCTGGGCAAAAGCCGTTCGACCCTGCCAACCCCATCAACGTGGCCCAGGACCAGGTGGCCGCCGAGGCGGCTCTGCAGCGTCAGCGCCCGTTCCAGGTTCACCGGCTGGCCAATCTGCAACTGCCCCAGGCTGCTGCGCCGCAGTGTCTCGGCGGTCACGTCCGCCCGAAAGCAGTGATTGTCGTGCTCCACCACGGTCAGGCAGACCCCGTTGACCGCAATGCTGTCGCCCACCTGCGTGCCTTCCAGCACCCGCTTCGCTTCGATCACCAGCTGCGCTTGCGGCCCTTGCTGGCGTCGTTCCGCCAGCTGGCCCATCTCCTCTACGATTCCCGTGAACATCCCGCCGCTTCGCTTCCTTTCCCTTTCTGTCCAGCGTTCGGGCCAGTACCCGACCGCACCCGCCCTGTGATCAACACATCGTCCCCGATCTGGCTCACCTCGACGGACGTGAGCCGCCAGGCGTCGGACAGGCGGCGGATGCCTGTGCCCCCCAAGGGCGTCGGGGCGCTCGCCCCTCCAAAGAGGAGGGGAGCGATGAAGAGGTTCACCCGCTGAACCAGCCCGGCCGCCAGGGCAGAATAGGCCACCTCTCCCCCGGATTCGATGAGGACGCTGGTCAGCCCAGCCTCCCCCAGACGCCGCCACAGATCGGCCAGATCCACCCGGCCGGTCGCCGGCTCAGCCGCCACCACCCACACCTGCGCCCCGGCCCTGGCCCAGGCGTCCCGCACGAACTGCGGGCAACGTTCCGTCGTCGCCAGTACCGGGGGACGTGTCCGGGGCGTAGTGAAGAGGCGGGCGTTCACCGGTACCCTGCCACTAGAATCCACCACCACCGCTACGGGATCCCGTCCCGGTCGCCCACCCGCCCGGCGAGTGGTCAGCTGCGGATCATCCCGCAGGATCGTGCCGCTTCCCACCAGCACTACGTCGTAAGTCTGCCGCCACTCGTGAACGAGCGCCCGGGCCGCCTCGCCGCTGATCCAGCGCGACTCTCCCGCCACGGTGGCAATCTTCCCGTCCAGGGTCATGGCCGCTTTCCAAACCCCCAGCGGCCGTCCGGTGGTGATGTAGTGAACGAACGGCTCGTTCAACCGCTGGGCCTGCTCCTCCCGCACTCCGACCTGCACATCGATACCGGCCTGGCGCAGGCGAGCGATCCCCCGCCCGGCCACTAGCGGGTTGGG
This sequence comes from Limnochordaceae bacterium, assembly GCA_014896305.1. GTDB lineage: Bacteria > Bacillota > Limnochordia > Limnochordales > DUMU01 > Bu26. Next base: position 148,105 of record JADBKQ010000006.1, on the reverse strand, counting down.
ATCGACCATAGCCGCCACCACCCGCCGCACGCCACTGGCGATCACGGCGTCCACGCACGGAGGGGTGCGACCATAGTGCGAGCACGGCTCCAGGGTGACATAGAGCGTCCCGCCCTGGGCCGCCGCCCCCGCCTGGGCGAGAGCGAGCCGCTCGGCGTGGGGTTCACCCGCTCGGTGGTGGTAGCCTTCGCCCACGAGGCGGCCCGTCTCATCCAGCACTACCGCCCCCACCAGCGGATTGGGCGAGGTCTGCCCCAGCGCCTGGCGGGCCAGAGCCAGCGCCCGGTCCATCCAAGCGGCGTCGACGTCGGCCTGGCCTGGATCAACACGAGCGACATCAACGTCGACCTCACCTGAGAGAACGCCAGCAGCGTCGTCCACCGCGTGGCGATCCTCTTGGCTCTGCCCATGTGCCGGGCTGTGACCACCTTCCAGACTGTGGCCGTTCTCCGGGCGACGGACGTGTTTCGAGCCGTGGATGTCTTCCGAGCCGTCGTCATCCTTGCCGGCACCCGGACCGAACCCTCGCTCTTTGTCCTGCACCTGTGCCCGCTCTCCTTTTTGCTGCCCGGCCGGACCCCGTTTTTCTCCCCTGCCGGACTGCTACCTACGCCGTCCGGGCCTGCCGTGCCCTGCCCTGAGGTGCCCCGGTGGGCGACCCGGCCGCACTCCGACGTGTCGTGACGAGCCCTCACGTTTCGTGACGTGGACGACCGGCGGCCGCGGGGCTCTTCCCTCGCAGAATCCCTGTGCCCTACTTTCACCGGCACTCGTCGTGACCGCCGTCACAAGCCTGGGGTCTCGTACAGTTCCCGGCTGGCCAGCCGGTACCAGTTCCACTCGTGCAGTCAACGGCCATAGGCGTGCCCTTACGACTGACCTGGCCCAGACAGGTGGCGACGATGACCACCGCCCGGAGGCGAGCCGGCAAAGTAAAGATACGGAAAAGCCCTGGAGCACACCTCCAGGGCTTAATGACTCGGGTTTACTCAAGTTTGGGAGAAGATGACTCTGCGGACCACGTCGATGTGCGCTAACAGCCCTATCCTTTTGACACGGGCTAGCCGCTTCCCACACCCGCGCCACATCGCACATGCACCAAGGGCTGCCGCAACGGCTGCGCGATCCGAACCTTCTCCCCTCCGGACTATACCGTCGGCTCTGGCTCAGCCAGATCCACCCAGTTGCCGTACCACCCCGCCGGTAGCAGCGACCACCCGACATGGTGCTGAATCTGCCGACATCATCCATCTGCAACTGAGGTCGTGGGCTCGCCAAGGAGTGGTGTGACTTGAAACTGCAGGTACGGCTGGCATCTGGCCCGGACGCTTTGCGCTGTTGACGCCAGGAACACCCCAGCCACCGAGTACCAACTCGCCCTTCCGCCACTACCCTGGTCCACCACCGGTCGGGAATTGCCGGAGACCTGCTCCGGCTCACCCTGCCCCGAAGGTTCGCTCGGGATAAAGATACCACGTTGGAGGTGAGAGCACAAGAACTATGCGCCCCGCTTCTCGACCAACTCCAACCGCTTCTGTAGCATATCGATTCGGCTCGTCAGGGTGGCATTCCAAGCTTTCAGCAAAGACCGGACATCCTCCAGCTCGGCCCGGAGATTCTCGTGGGGACGCCGCAACGCTCCGTAGAGAACGGCATGTCCTTCTGCTACCGCCTGTACCTGGCGTCCCACATCCTCGGTACTGACTTGCAGCGCCTGAACGCGCTCGGTGAGGTCCTCCACCCTGGCATCCAGTGCGGCCACACGCTGCTCCATCGCCTCGAACCGCTCGTCGATCCGCTCGAACCGCTCGTCGATCCGCTCGAACCGCTTGTCGATCCGCTCGAACCGCTTGTCGATCGTCTCGAATCTCTGGTCGATCTGCTCAAACCGCTGATCGATCCTCTCGAACCGTTGATCAATCTGCTCAAACCGGTGCTCAACCTGGGAGAACCTCTGGTCGATCTGCTCAAACCGCTGGTCGATCCTCTCGAACCGTTGATCAATCTGCTCAAACCGGTGCTCAACCTGGGAGAACCTCTGGTCGATCTGCTCGAGCCGCTGGTCGATCTTCCCGAACTGCTCGCCTAAGTATTGCCGAAGCTCCTGGTCCACGCCTCCTACCTCCCCGCTGATCTTAATCGACTGTAGGGAGGCTTGCGAGCGCGAGCCCGCAAACCCTCTCGGGGGCACGCTCTAGTTCGCCCACGAGGCCCGTTTCTCCTGCCGACTCACAGATAAGGTACTCGCCTTTCTTTCTCGGGACCGCGGACCAGCGGTCGCAGAAGTTTTTGGGCGATGTGGAGCACAGACCCTCCCCATCGCCCATTTCGCATTACCGATCGCGTGCCAGCAACGTGGACGGCCGCTCTTACTCCGGTGCTACCTGCCGCCCTACTCCCCCCACTCTCCCCGCTACTTCCGATAGTGCTGATTGTAGCGGTCCAGGATCAGCTGCGCCTGGCGAGCAGACTCTTCCAATGCCGACTGCGGCGACATCTGGTGACGGATTGCCTTCCACCAGGCATCACTGATCAACGCATCGATTTGCGGGTAGGCTGGGTGATTCGGCCGTACGAAAGTGTACTCCATCGCCTGAATGAAGACCCGCCGCACGGGATCCTGGATCAACTGCGGGCTCACCGCCGCCTCCCGGTTGGCCGGAATGATTCCTGTCCCCAACGCAAAGCGAATCTGTGCTTCCTGGCTGGTGAAGTACCGGATGAATTTCCAGGCCGCCTGCGGATGCGCTGCCCCCGCGGGAATGACCAGGCCGTGTCCGCCCGACAGGGTGGCCCGGCGCACCATGGCGGGTGGCAGCCCGGCCGCCAGCTCGTTGTGGTACAGCGCCGGGAAGTTCTTGAGCACATCCCCCAGCGCCCAGGAGCCTTCAAAGATCAGACCCACTTGCCCCCTGAGCATAGGCCCGAGTGACCCAGCCGTCCAATCCACCCGCTGGCCGAACTCATCGATGGCTTCCTGCCCACCATACTGATCCACGAAGTCCACTACGAAGCGGAGTGCCTCTTGGGCCGCCGGTTCTGCAAAAGTGACCTTGGTCATGTCCGGGCTGAGCAAGCTGCCACCATTCGACCAGATATACTCCTTGAGGGAGATGTTGCCCCAGTCTGGGATAAAGCCGACCTTCGAAAGCTTGCCGCCCTGCTTTTGGGTCATTTTCAACGAGGCGGATCGCAGCGCCTCCCACGTATCGGGCGGACGATTCGCATCGATACCGACCTGTTCCAGGGTGGACTTCAGATACAGCAACACCCGGGAGTCCGTGTTGGTTGGAATGCCATACTGTTTGCCCTGCCAGTTCGCTTCCTGCCAGGTGGGGCCGAAAAACGTGGCTGGCGACAACCCATCCGCTGCGATCAAATCATCGAGCGGACGCAGCGCTCCGTTGGCGGCAAATTGCGATGTGGTGAAGCGGTCCAGCAATACGACGTCAGGAGAAGCCCCGCCCGCCACCGCAGCCATCAGCTTTTGGCCCTGGTTGCTGGTCACGACGATCTTTACCTGGACGTCCGACTGGCTTTTGTTGAACTGCTGGACAACGGATTCAATCGTCTGTCCCCCTGATGAACCGCTCCCCCAATCATGCCAGAAGGTGATGGTGGTCGCTGCCGACGCTGTCGCTGCGCCGGTTGCGACTAAGACGGCGGAGGCTGCCCACGCTGCCCATCTGCGCCCCAACGCCCCCCGCCGGACATTGCCTCCCTGTTTCACCTGAACACCTATCACGGCTCCGGACATTTACACCGCCCCTTTCTGTTGCAGAGTTCTGCTATGCCTGACCATCAGCACCCGGCCAGTAACCAAGCCGTCAGACCGCACAGTTACCGCCGGTAATCAACACCCGCCAGCGGTATCCACGCTTCCTGCCCAGGCACATGTCCTGGCACATCACCGCTCAACCGGTAGGCCCAAGGAGATCGCCAGAATGTGAATGCTCGGATTGTTGGGCAATGTCACCCCGGTCAGCTGCTTGTTCGCGTCGATGTTCCACCACAGCCGGAACAGCCGCGGTTCCGGTCCGGTTTGTCCCTGCCGGTCATACCGGTACGGCATCTTCAGCGCCACTTCTTCCCCAAAACTGGGATCGCCGCACCAATCGCTCACCCGGATGTCGACTGCCTGAGTGCTCCCATCCGCATATTGCAGCGTCAGCTTCCCGGTCTGCCCGCCGCCCGTGGCGGTCGCCAAGATATACAGCCCGCTGTACTGCCCCTCGGGCAGCGTAATCATCTGGCCCTTCGCCTGAATGTTGTTGAGCTCTCCCTCCAGGTAGCTGGGCATCAACCAGTCGACCCCTGCCAGTTTGGTCACCTTGCCAGCTGGAGGCAGCGTCTCTGCCGCCAGGTTCCAGCCAACCCCGTCGAAGTTCCCGTCGGCCGGGTTCGCGGCCGTCCCGATACCATCCTGATTGAACTGCCCACTGAGGTCTACCACCTGAACGACCGGTTCACGGAACGCCGGTGCTTCCGCCACCTGCAACAGCCCCGGCTTTGTTCCCAGCGAGAGGGCGAACAGGTGGATGCCGACCTCTTCGGGAAAGTCAATTCGCACGAGCTCTTTACTTGGGTTCAGTGCCAGCTTGCTCGCATAGAGCGACACTGGCAGATCTTGCTTCCCCAGGACGTTGTACCGCCCCGACATCCGGATGGCGGCCACCTCACCCTGCGAGGGCTGGCCGGCCCAGTCGGATACCTTGAGGTCTGCCTTCGACGCCGTGTTGTCGGCATAGACAAACGTGATCGTGGCCTTCTTCAACCCGCCCGTCGCCGTTGCCAGGAAGTACGCATCCGAATAGTGCCCTGCTGGAACAACTACCTGTTGGTTGTATAAGACCATATTGTTTCGAGCGTTGGTCGCCCGGGTCTCCGGGATCTGGAATGCCACCTTGTCGATGGTGAACACACTACCAGGATCAGGCATCTCCTCCGCCATCAGCGACCAGCCCAACCCATCCAGGTCACCATCGACCAAATCCTCCTCGGTGGCTACCCCGTCGTTGTTGAAGTATGGGCCGAGGTCGACCAAGACAACATCGCCAACGGCCTTCCCGGTGGCCACCGTAGCCGCTTCACCGGGCACAACCACCGTCCCCCACACCATCCCCGCCAGTGCCAGAGCACCAGCAGCCATCACACCCACCCGCGGCCACCGACCGCGCCAGGCCAACTCCGCCTGCGGGCCGCCTCTTGGCTGCTGCCACCTCTTCGTACCCTGTGACATTCTTCATCCCTCCCGATTGGCTCCTGGAGTGAACCCTCGCTTCGGATCCGCCAAGGTCGTTTTCAGGGCGAGCCTACTCAAAGCCGGATGACCATCCCACCCCCCCTGTTAAGAAACGCTTTCTTCGTGAAAAACGTGCAGGTCGCGTTCCCCCGAGCCAAGCTGCATGCCACGCTCACTTATTTAACCGTCCCAGGAGCTATTGCACTGCGTTCACTACCTTCTCCAAAGGCTGTCACACTCCTGCAGTTTGGTAGAATTTCTTCGGTTACTTTGGCTTTCGACCAAGAGGATCTCCATCCACACGCCGACCCATGGGCCTGTGCACTTCTGACGGTCCAAACGGCTTCCCCCTGTCACCAGCACAACTGCGACTACAACGGTATGCTCTTGCCAGTCAGCAACAAGGAAGGTAGAGTGAGGATGAGGTGAAATTATTTCATGCACAACCCGGCAACCCCGCAGTGGGACCAATTGGATGGACAAATTCTGAAACTCCTTCGACAAAACGGCCGCATGCCGCTGGCAGACATCGCCCTGCAGTTGGGCGTCGCCATGAGCACGGTCTCCAATCGGATCAAACGTTTAACCGAAGCCGGGGTCGTTCAGGGCTATCGCCTCGTGGTCGACCCGCGCTTCTCCGTCGCCGGCGTGGAAGCCCTGGTCACCCTCACAACCCCTCTCGCCGTCGACCTGGAACGGGTGGTGCATGAACTTCAAGAGAGCGGGGTGCAAGTCACCGAGGTCTACCGCACGCTGGGCAGTGCCGAGTATGTCTGTCGGGTGGTTGCTCCCAGCATCGACCACCTGGACCGGGCCATCGCCATCGCCCGCCGTTCAGAGAATGGTCATGTCGATGCCGTGATTCTTTCTGAACTACTGCCTTCCCCTGAACTCACCCCGCCGACACCCGGGCGACCCGACGTTGCCACCCAGCCAGCGCTCTTGCCTGCGACGGATCTGCGGCGTCTGGTCCCAGGTTCACGCCTGTACTTCGTCAGCCTGACCGAGCTCGACCCGGAGAGGCTCGCCCCTGCCGAACTCGTCCGCAAGCTGGCCGCCGCCGGGTACACCACGCTCGTGGTAGACGCGGTCAACCCCTGGGGGGCGTACTACCCTACCCGCCAAGCTCCGCTTGCGCCTCATTGTCACGGGCAGGACCTTCTAGGAGCGTTTTGTGCGGCCGCCGAGCAACAGGCTGTCTCCATCCTGGCAGCCATCGAGTGCCGAGCCCTTCCTCCTGTTCTAGCCGCCGAACACCCCCGCTGGCTGCAGCGCCATCCTTCCGGCGAGGCAAGTGTGGCCTATGGCCCGTTCTACCGCGGCTGCTACCGGACCGGCTGGCAGGAATGGATCCGGTCGGTGGCCAAGGAGCTACTGGAAACGTACTCCTTACAAGGGCTTGTCCTGCTGAACCCGGAGTACGACCCGGACGGCTGCTATTGCGAAACCTGCCAGGAAGGCTTTCGTGCCCGTCGCGGGGTGCAACCTCCAGCTGGCAACGGGCGCACCGACTACCCCACCTCCGCCCGCTGGCTGGACTGGAAGGTAGAGTCGGTGAGTGGCCTGGTGGCCAGCTTGGCCCGGCTGGTGCACGCCGGGGCCGCCGACCGCCAACTTCTGGTCATGAGCGACCAGGCCCTCGCAGAAAAGCCCCAGGCGTACGGCCTGGAGCTATCTCAACTGGCAACCGTGAGCGACGCCGTCATCTGTGCCGGTGAGCCGAAAGAACGCAGTTCGGCTCCTTTATTGGAGACGTTCAACCGCTGGGACCGGGGGGCAGCCCTAACTTCGCCCGGCGCGTTTGCCGCCTCATTGTCCGCTTCGTATGCGCCCTGGACGCACTACCCTGTGCCCGCCTCCTGCCTGCAACAGGCGGTGGCCGGACTGGCCGCGGCCGGACAGACGGTCGCCTGTCTGGACCTGGGTCGGTTTGCCCCCGAAGAGCCGGTGGAGGTTGCCAGTCAGAGATACTTGTTGCAGCCCACCCGCCGCCCGCTTTGGGATTACCTCGCCCTTGTCTACTCTGAGCAGGACTGGTACACCGAACACGGCCGGAACGCCATGCCCAGCCACGCAGCCTGTTTTCATGGGTTGTACGACGCGCTCAGTCGAGCCAATCTACCCTTCCAGGTGATCAGCCTGGAACAAGCGGCCCATGACCCGGCCCAATTGAAAGCGTTACAGGCATTCAGGGTCATTGTCCTTCCCGGGTTGAACCACCTGCCCTTGCCCCTCGCGGAATGGCTGACCGACTTCGTGGAACAGGGTGGCGGCGTCATCGCCACCTACCCGGGGGTCCTGGCGGATCGCCAGGCGCAGGCCGCGCCGGTGCTCCAGGAGCTTCTGGGTGTGGCCCGGGCGACCGGGCCCCGGCAAGCGGAAGCTGCCTATGTTCAAATGCTGTCCAGTGCGGCCTCCCATGGCGCTGACCTGCTGCCTGCCTACCCCCGCTGGTTCGCCCTGGAACCCGACCGGGCCCAGACCTGGGGCTGGCTGCTATCTCAGGAAAGTGCCTGGGGCGGCATGGCGCAAACCCGTTCCCCCGCTATACTGGCGCATCAGAAAGGTAAGGGGCGCACCGTCTGCTTCCCGTTCCCCCTCGGCGCGCTCTACCGCCAATTTCCGGACGTGGCGCTAGAACAGCTGCTGCGCTCGGCTGCCGAGTGGGCGGCCCAGCAGCCCGCCCCGCTAGCCGTCGATGCCGAGCGGCCGCTGCTGTGCCGGGTCAGCCAGCTCGTCCCCGTCCAGGCGGCCCAGGGCGCAGAGCAGCATGCAGGTGCGGCAGGGCCGGCGGCGTCAACAGATGCGGCAAGGTTGGCCGAGTCAGCGCGCCCGGCAGAGCCAGCAGGTCTGACGCTGGCCAGGGTGCCGGCCGATGCGCAGAGCGAACAGATACCGGATGCCGCCTTGGCCATGGTCCGGGCCTACGTTATGGACGGCGACTTCGCCTTTGCACGGCGGCCGTGGCGAGGCGTCCCCCCCCTGCCCCGTGGCAGCATTACGCTGCAGCTCCCTGCCCCGCCGCAGGCTGCCTGGTGGTCAGCCGACGCGTCGCCCGCCCGCTCGCTGGCTTCCTGGGAGCGGGTGGGGCCGCACCGCTACCAGTTCACCCTTCCCTCATGCCGCGGGGCTGCCCTGCTTGAGATCTCCCTAAGCCCCACAAGCTAGGAGGCGCGCAGCATCGAGGTGTCTCCTCGACCCGGGGGCGCAAAATAGTAGGCACCTTTTACCTCCATGTGCCAGGCCGAAATGTGCGCGTGAACCCCTCCCCAGCTTAGCGCCGGCAAAGAACAGGCTTCGTCAGGCGACCGAATGGGGCCACCTGACGAAGCCACCGAGGGTCTGCTCGCCGTCGTGCCGACCAGGCGGGCTACCGGGGCAGGCGGGCGTTGCGCCCGGGCAGTGGTGGGAAGGGGGCGTGCGGTTCACGCTGATACCAGTAGCCGATGGACGCAATCTCATCAGTAAGCGGCTGGAACTTGCCGCCCGGCCACCAGCCCAGCGCCTGAATAGTCACCCGCAGGTCATGGCGGAAGCGGATCGGGTCGAGCACGTGCCAACGGTACATCCCGTGCTTGGGCACCCGCACGTCTTCCCGCTGATAGAGCGGGTAACCACTATAGATCGAGGTGAACGGCGTGTCGCCGAAGTTCCACGCTCCGCCGAAGTAGTCTTCGGTGCCGGTGCCGCAGATGGTGGGATACTCGCTGTCTCCGTCGATGTAGAACTTGATCTCGCCCTCGCCCCACCAGCCGTCCGACATCTGCACCCAGGCCAGGTGCGTACCCACATACTGCCCGTCGCCCCGCACACCGTCCAGGATGGTGTGTTCCGGGTGCTCCCGGCGGGTCTGGCTGATCCGCCACTGGGCGTGGAAGGTGGCCAGGTTTGCCGGCAATTGGCCGAGGAGGTAAGAGATCTGGTAGTAGAAACCGTGGATGTCTTCATCCCGTTGGTTCTCGAGGGTAATCCGGGCCGAGCGGTAGAAAGGCATGGGCCAGTAGCAGTTGAAGCCGCCACTGGGGTTGACCGCCACCATCAAGGAGTTGACGTTGTAGCGCAAGCCATGGCCATTGGCAAAAAAGTCCCCCAGCGGCACTTCGACCGACGGGGTTTCCTCGCCGTCCCAGTAAAAACGGAGCACGCAGTCACGATAGGCGATGGGCGAAACGGTGAGCCAAATGTGACGGATCATGCCCGGACCCGTGATCTCGGCCAGAGTGGTGGTCGAGCCGGCCGGCAACGAAATGGCAGGCCGTACCTTCCATCCTTTTCCCAGTTCTCGAGCGGGTCCCCCCTCAGGCACGGCCCGTGCGCCGCCTGCCTTGCTGCCATCCGGGTTCTCCGCACTGATCGAACGAGTCTCAAAATCGCCCAGAAACGGCAGCGAGCCAATTCCTCCCCAAAGCGGAATTCCGCCCTGCTCTCCAGCGAACCCCGGCACTGTGCTCATGCGAGATATCCTCCTTGCAACATGGTAGCAATCGATTGCCGTAACCCATTCTAGTCGTTGGTCACGCAGTTTGCGACTCGGTCTTCGGCTACGCCCTTTACGACTCCGTCCTGGGTCACGCCATTTACGACTCCAGGTTCGGCAACCGGGCTTCCACCTCCTCCTTGCTTGCACCTACCGCTGGCGGGCGTGTGGACGCACGGGCCACCAGGTATGGCTGCAACGTATAGACTGTGGGGCGGGCCGGAAGTCCGCTGCCTCCGGCAAAATGACGAAAGAGCACATCCACGGCGGTCTGGCCGATCTCTTCGACCGGCTGAGCCACGACCGTGAGGGGGGGCAAGATGTATTGGGCCCAGCGGGCGTCATCAAACGTTACTAGCGAGACGTCGCGTCCCAGTGCGAGACCCAGTTCCCCCAAGGCCTTCACCGCGCCGGCAGCCATCTCGTTGTTGGCAGTAATCAGGGCGGTGGGGCGAACGTCGGGCGGTAGCGACAACAGACTACGGGCGCCGTTGTAACCACCGGATTCCCGGAAGTTGCCCGGAAACACCCACCGTTCATCCGGGCGGATCTGCGCCCGCTCCAGGGCGGCCCAGTAGCCTTGCAGGCGCTGTTCACCCGTGGTGAGGTGCGGCGGGCCGGCAATCATGGCGATCCGGCGATGGCCCAGGCCGACCAGGTGCTCGACGGCGAGCGCCGCCCCTCGTTGGTTGTCCAACAGGACGGCATCGGTCTTGACCCCGGGAGTCAGTCGATCGACCTGGACCAGAGGCACTCCCTGGCCGACAACCCATTGCACTCCTTTGGTGTTGACCCCGCTGGGCACGAGGATCACGCCCCGCACCCGACTGGCCACCAGCACCTCCAGGTAGGCTTGCTCCCGCTGGATGTCTTCGTTACTGTTCCCCAAAATCACGGTGAACCCGTGCTGTTGCGCCGCTTCTTCAATGGCCGAGGCCAGGGCCGCATGGAAGGGGTTAAGAATGTCGGAGACGACCAGACCAATGGTGGAGGTCTGCCGCACCCTCAGGCTGCGGGCAATCCGGTCCGGCTGGTACCGAACTCGTCTGACGGCCTCCTCGACCCGGACCCTTGTCTCGGCGGAGACCATTTCGGGATGGTTGAGCGCCCGGGAGACAGTGGACGGTGCCAGTCCCAGCTGCTTGGCTACTTCCTTCAGTTTCAACGGATCCGCCCCCCTTCGTGTCTTACCGCCGCTGCGTAGATTCCCGTATGACCAACCGGGGTTCAAAGTTCATGTGTTCGCCACAGCGGTGCTCCGGGTGGCGGATACGGTCGAGCAGCAGCCGGACCGCTTGCCGCCCCAGCTCCTCGAAAGGCTGGGCCACCGTGCTCAAGGCCGGCGTCGTGAACTGCGACAGTGTGTCGTCAAACCCGATTACCATCATCTGCCCAGGAACATCGATCCCCCGCGCCGCCAGCTCCCGCAACGCTCCGATGGCCAGGATGTCACAGCCCACGAAAAGGCCATCCGGCCGCGGGCCCGGGCCGGGCCACTGGTCGAGCAAGCGCGCCGTTGCCTCCCGGCCAGCCTCAACGGTGTAGTCGGCGGTCACGACGTGTTGGTCGCGAAACTCGATGCCTGCCTCGGCCAACGCCTGGCGGTAACCGGCCAAGCGCTGTTCTTCCACTTCACCCGGCAGCGGGCCGACGATCAGGCCCACACGGCGGCATCCCTGCTCCAGGAGATGACGAGTGGCCAGATAGCCGCCCAAGCGATTGTCCACGCCCACATAATCTACCTCGGCCAGGCTCGAAGGACGCTCGATCACCACGATCGGCACGCCCTGTTCTCGCAGGGCACGGACGTTCCCTGCTTCCAGAGCCGCAAAGAAGATGACTCCATCCGCTTTGTTTTCCAAAAACAGCTGTTGATACTGACGTTCCACAGCTGGAGTGCGATCCGTCGCTCCCAACACCAGGCTGTACCCTTCCTCCCGGGCTGCCCGCTCTACCGCACGGGCCACGGTTGGGAAGACGGGGTTCATCAGATCAGGGATGACCAGCCCCAAGCTTTCCGTATGCCGGCTGACCAGGCTGCGGGCAATCGCATGCGGCCGATAGTTGAGGCGTCGGGCCGCCTCGATCACCCGCTGACGGGTCTCCGGGCTGCCAAACTCTGGTCTGTTGAGCACCTTCGACACCGTGCTGACTGCGACTCCGGCTGCTTCTGCTACTTCACGGATCCCCGCCATCACACTCGTCCTTTCCCGCCAACTTCATCCCCTATTCTACCGTTTTCCTGGCGTTTTCCAAGTCGCCGGAATGAAAACGGACACCACTGCCGAAGGGTGCGCTGCCACGGACATTCATGACATACAATGCGCGTCATGGTATACTTATAGCGGCTTGACGTGAATCTGCCCCGTTGACAGCTTGGCTCGTTGTGTCCTTCATCCTGGAGGAAGTCATATGAGAGTCATGCAAGTGAAGCTCGGCAAAGCGGGCCGACTGGTTATTCCCGCTGATTACCGCAAAGTGCTGGGCCTGCGGGCAGGAGACCAGGTGGTAGTGCAGTTGGACGGTGACCGCCTGCAAGTATTCACCCTACGCCAGGCTGTGCATTACGCACAAGGTATCGTGCGCCAGTACGTGAAGTCCGATCGATCGCTAGCTGATGAACTGGTGCGCGAGCGCCACCAGGAGACCGTCGATGAGTAGTAGATGGGTGCTAGACGCTTCGGCCCTTCTGGCGCTCCTCAACCACGAACCTGGCAGCGGCCAGGTAGAACAGGTCCTTGGTGAAGGGGCCCTAGTAACGGCAGTCAACGTCTCTGAGGTGGTAGCTAAGCTTAGTGATGCGGGGATGCCTGAACAAGCCATCCGCCAGGTGCTCGAAGCACTACCCTTCACGATTGTCGCTTTCGGTGAGGAGTTGGCTTACCGTGCGGGCATGCTCCGGCAAGCGACACACACTGCAGGGCTATCGCTCGGAGATCGTGCCTGTCTGGCACTAGCCCAACAAACCGGGGCGACCGCGCTAACCACCGACCACGCTTGGGCGAACTTGAGCCTTGGCATCAGCCTGCGGGTACTCCGCTGACCCGGATTCGAGGGGGTCAACCGTCGGCCCTGCGAGTCCCGTGTTGCCCCCCACAAGCGCCCAGCCGCGCCGCCGCCGCTCAGCCGGACCGCACGGCGCTTAGTACTTCCTGGCGCAGCGGTGCACTCCTGGGGACAGGCGCGGGTGTGCGGACCACCGTCCCCCTTTGGTATACTGATGATCGGTCTTTCTTTTCGAAAGGATGGCCGGGCCCGCCTTTGCAGGAGGTGGCAGGAGAGTTGACCTCGCGTCGCCAGGGTGATTCACCTCGCTTTCACAGGATGGTCGACTCCGTCTTGCGGACTTTCGGAAGCGAAGCTCAGACGCCAAGGCAAGGAGTAGTTCGATGAGTCATAGCGTGCGGGTTCACTCGATTGCCATCCCCATCTCTCCAGAGGCAGCGGCCAGCCATGTCGGCAACAGCGTCGGCGGTGTTGGCAATGGCGGCAGTGCCGGCAGTGCTGAGAAACAGACGGCTGGTGCTGTGGGCGTGGATCACACCCTGGCCTCCCCCACGAGCGAGAGTGCGGCGGGCTACGTTCTGGCCGCGAGCTTGTTTTTGCCGGACACAGCCAGCACTGCCGAACCCCAGCCCGGAGCCGCGATCATCGGGGGGCCAGGGCCTGGTCCTTTGAGCCGCTCGAATGCAACGGGCGGCAAGCAATGGCCGTTGTTGTGGGCGCAGGAGCTAGCCGAGGCTGGCCTTGTCGCGCTCTGCTACGATCAGCGGGGGAGTGGACAGAGCACAGGCCACTATTTCGATGCCGATCGCGACGCCCTGTACCATGACGCTGAGGCGACCGTCGACATGTTGGCTGCCCAGCCGGAAGTGAACCAGCATGCCCTGGCCGCCATCGCCTGGGACGAAGGCTGTGGTTTCGCCCTGCAGTTGGCAGCAGCAGGCAAGGTGCACGCCCTGGTGCTGATGGCACCGCCGTTTTACACGGCACAAGAGCGGTTTACCCGGGAGATCCGGCGGTTGGCGGCCAGCCGGGGCTTGTCGGAACGAGTAGTGCAGATTCGCCTCAGTCAGTGGCAGCGGCAGATGGACAGCGTCGCCCAGCAGGTGGCTCGGGGCGAGCAGACGACGACGGTGGAAGTGGGCAACCAGAAGACGGTGATCAACCTGGCCCGCTTCCTGCAAAACAGCCGCTTTGACCCGGCAGCAGTCCTGCCGCAGGTGCATATCCCCGTCTTGATCCTGCACGGCGAGGACGACCGGGCCATTCCGCCCGAAGAATCGGCCGCACTGGTAGCCGCAAAACCCGCCCAGCGGATCACCTACCCCGAAGCAGGCCACTTCCTCTATAACGACCGCCGGGTCATGCGCGACGCCGTGGCCTGGTTGCAGGAGACATTGGGAGTCCAGCAAGCTTAAGGAGAGGTTGGTTTGCAGGCCAACGCCCAGGGGTCACGGCGAAGTAAGTTCACCGTGAACTCTAACATCGGCCCGTCATCCACAACGAGGACCGTGGCGGCGCCGATCTGCCCCTGCCGCAGCATCCCCTCCCTCTCTAACACGGGCGTCATCGCCGCAAAGCGACGGGGGGTCCCCCACTGGTGCAGGACGTACTCCCGTTCCAGCGTGTGCCCCTCGGCGTCCGTCAGCCGGCAGCGGGTCGGCTGCGGCTGGAGATGGTAGGCAACGCCTGCCAGTTCCTCGGCTGCGTGGAACGTGGTGTTGCAGTCCAGCGTAACGCCAAAGAAGATCAGCTTTCCGCCCAGACGAGCCAGGTTCACCCAGGGTGAACCCTCTCCGCAAGGCAGGCGGCAATCCTCATGGCCGGTTGTCAGGCGGACAGCATCCGCCCCCAGGGCGGCCACGGAGTGGGTGGGATGGAGGCTTCGAACCGCTCCCGGCCATTGGCGGAAGGTCTCCGGAATCCGCCCCGTCCAGCAGGGCGTTCGGAGCACATCAAACTCCGGCGGGTGCTCGGGTCCGTCGGTGGGCTTGCCCGTGAGCGTCGGCACCAGCACTGTTCCACTGTCCCCTACCGCCTTCAGCAGCGCCTGAATGACGGTGGGCGCGCCCCCCTCGACGTATCCAAAGCGACTGAGGGACGAGTGGACCAGGATCCGGTCGCCTTCCCGAACGCCTAGGGCCCGTAGACCGTCCACGATGGCCTGACGGTTCACCACGGGTTGGGAAGAGCTCGTCGGCTCTCGCTGCTCGGTCGGCCGCTGGGGATTCTGCAGTCCTGGATGTCCTTGTCCTTCTCCTCGGCCTCGTCCTTCTCCTTGACCTTGTCTTTCTCCTTGGCCTTGTCGGTCCTGCATGTTCCGGTGGCCTCCACTCTTTCCTGTCTTTCCTGGCTTTCTTTTACCGTCTCGGCTTCGTGCTTGTTTTGTCCCTGCACTGGCTCGGCGTGGTCCCTGCATTGGCTCTGCGTGGTCTCTGCACTTACTCTGCGCTGGCCCCGCATTGGCTCTGCGCACTCTGCTCTGGGCGTTGGCACTGCCCTCTCTGGGCGTTACCACTCTCCTTGCGACCATTAAAGCCCGGCTCAAACAGCTCCTCGGTCTGAGGCCGGGCGGCCAACCTGCCGGCGCAGTATAACAAAGATCGGCAACGCCAACAGTTGAGCAGCCGTGGCAAAGGCGACCACGCCCACGACGGATATATCGTACAGAGCGCCCATGATGGCGCTACCAGCAAACCAGGCAACTCCGAAAGCCGTGTTAAACACCCCGTAGGCCCGCCCTCGTATGGCCAGGGGCGAAAGATCGGCGATCGCTGCCCGCATGATGGTCTCCTGCACCCCCATGACGATGCCCCAAACTAGCACTCCGGCCCAGGCCAGGAGCGGGCGGAAACTAAACACCAAGAGGACGGCGAGCAATGTCCCCAAGGGGAGTGCGAGAAGCACCCGGAGACCGACCCGGTCGTAAAGCTTTCCCACCACCAGCGCGGCCGCCGCATCCACCGCCATGGCAACAGCAAAGGCCACGGGGATCCAGGCGTCCGCCATCAGATGGGCCGCTTTGAAGTGGTAGGACAAGAGCTGGAAGTTGGCAAAGCCCAGCACCGCCAAGCTGGAGAAGGCAATGTACAGCCAAAGAGCCCGCCC
The DNA here is from genome assembly GCA_014896305.1 of Limnochordaceae bacterium. Lineage (GTDB taxonomy): Bacteria > Bacillota > Limnochordia > Limnochordales > DUMU01 > Bu26. The sequence continues at coordinate 132,275 of JADBKQ010000006.1, read as the reverse complement.
AAACCGCACGGGCTCGGCCGAAGCCTGGCCCGGTTCGTCTGTACCTGTATTGGCTGTACCTGTATTATTGGCGGAATCAGAAACACCTGCAGTGGTGGTGCCGGAACTTGCTGCCGAGGCGAAATCGGACGGAGCCGCAGTTCCCGAAGCGAGCGTACCCGCCGTGGCAGAAGCTGGACGGCGGCGCTGGGTCTGCGACGACGCCGGCGCCTGCTGGCCGCCGTCGCTCTGTTCACTCTCCAACGCCTGCGGGGCAGGGTAGAAGATTCTTGCCCCAGCCAGCACCGCCAGGGCCACAACCGCGGGGACGGCCAGCCAGGCAAAACCCGTGCGGTATCCCTCTCCGGCAAAGGCGGCTGAGGCCACCACTAATGGCCCTGCAATCGCGCCGATCTGATCCAGGGCCTCGTGCAAGCCGAAGCCATACCCACGACCCACCGTCTGTGTGGCATAGGACAACAGGACGTCGCGCGAAGGCGTGCGGATGCCCTTGCCGGTCCGTTCCAGCAAGACCAAGAGCCGCCCACTGCCAGCGCCCTGTTAGCGCCAGAAACGGTACGGACAGCAGGTTGATGGCATATCCCAGGCCCGTGAGGAGCCAGTACCGGCGGGAACGGTCTGCCACCTCCCCGGAGACAAGGCGAAGTGCGTAGCCCAGGAGCTCGCCAGCGCCGGAGACCAGGCCAACCACACCTGCGCTCGCTCCCAACGAGAGCAGAAACGGTCCAGTCGAACTGCGTGCCCCCTCATACACCATGTCGGAGAACAGGCTGACGAAGCCGAGTAGCACAATGAAGCGGATCGCTTGCCGGCGGGAGACTCCGCTGCCGGTATGCGTGTCCGACTGTTGAACCGTTTCCTGGCGTGACCTTTCTTGCACCCCTGGAGCTTCGCCCCGCTCCAATCTTTGCTCCATCCCCTGACTGGGTGGCAGCCCCTGCCCTGTCGCTTGCTCCTTCGCCCGCCCTTCCGCCACGCGACCGCCTTCCTCCCCACCACGTGCCAGACGTCCCGGAGTTCCGCTCTATTCCGCCCCATTCTACATCTCTACATCACCTCTACATCAACATCCCATCATATCTCTACCTCTCTGCACCACCCCATCTCACGTCACGAACTCTTCGTCGGCACGCTTTCTGCCAGGATCGTCACCGGCCCGTCGTTGACCAGGGATACGGTCATGTGTGCACCGAACTCGCCCGTCTGCACTGGAACCCCCTGCGCCCGCACTTCCTCCACGAAACGCTCGTACAGCTCCCGAGCCTGTGCGGGCGGCGCTGCTTCGCTGAAACTGGGTCGCCGTCCGTGCCGTACATCGCCGTACAGGGTGAACTGCGACACCACCAGCACCTCTCCTTTTGCGTCGCGGATGCTGCGGTCAAAGCGCCCCGCCTCATCGGCGAAAATGCGCAGCCCCACCAGCTTTTGGGCCAGGTAGCCCGCATCCGCCTCTGTATCGCCGGCCCCCACCCCCAAAAAGACGCAGAGTCCCTGTCCAATCGATCCCACTACCAGTCCGCCGACTTCCACCTTCGCCTGGGTGACTCGTTGAACCACCATCCGCACGGCCTCGCTCTTCCTTTCTCAATCTCTCGGCCCGCCACCGGGTACGGGGCCGCTCGAAGCGCGGACCTGTAGCTTGGGCTGGAGGTGAATCACCAACGGTGACGTCCCCCCGTCCTCCATCATCGCCCGATGGGCCACTCTTCTTGTGGCAACGGCATCGCTATCGTCGCCAGCCCCGGCATAGTCATTTACACGCCCTGGTCGCCCTCTCGCGCACCGCAACCTGGGGCACCGGCACCCCACGTTCACCGCCAGACGCGGGGCACCCGTGCTCCACTTTTGCGCTCAGTCCCCGCCTTTGCCCCAATCACAGCCCCCGCTTGCCACTTTTCGCCCTATCCCTCCCGCGATCCGACCCTTGCACGCTGCGGTTTCACCCTCACCCGCCGCCGTGGCCCCAGCGCAGGGGCACCGGCGCCCCACTCTCGCCTTGAAACCTGGCCCACTCTCGCTCCACTTTTCGCCCCTAGCTTGGGACACCGGCGCCCCACTTTGCCTCACAGGGCGCTGCTACCTACCTCTGGGCCGCGCCCTGGCTCCCTTCGCGGTCATCGCGCCCCTGTTGACCGAGATGACGGCAGCGGCTCTTGCCGAGACGGGCTTGACCTCGCACTTAGCGTGCGGGATGCGGAGGGGGATCAGTAATCCAGCTCTTACCGAGATGGGCTTGACCTCGTACCTAATCCCTTTTACCGTATGGTACGGAGACCCAGGACGTGGCACATCCGTAGGAGATACTAATAGATGAAAATTGGGTTCAGAACCCCGTCAATCCGCAAGAGGATTGCCGCCCGGACGTCATGGAAGAGGAGGGTACGAGCCAGGGTGCGAGCCCCGCGGGGTTGGGGTTGGGTGACCAACCCGAGGAAAGCAGCGTATAACCGGTTCTACTCGCGAACCACGGCCAACAGGCGACGAGCCGCCTCCAGTTCCTGTGCCAAAGCACTGTACCCTGTACCCCCTGGACTCTGGCGAGCAGCAACAACCTGACGCAAGTCAAGGGCCTGGTAGACATCCTCGGCGATGGGCACAGCGGCAGGTAGACCCTGACCGCCTCGCATCGCCGTCCTCATCTCGTCCAGGGTCAGTTCCTCCAGCCGGCAGCCTTTGTCGATGCACCAGCGGACCGCCCGCCCCACCATGGCGTGCGCCTGCCGGAACGGCACACCCCGCCGCACCAAATAGTCCGCCAGATCGGTGGCGTTGAGGAAGCCGTCCTGGGCGGCAGCAGCCATCCGTTCACCCTGAAAGCGGGCAGTAGCCAGCATGGGAGCGAGCAGCTGCAGACTTCCTCGCACCGTGTCCAGCGCGTCGAACAGCGCCTCTTTGTCCTCTTGCAGGTCCTTGTTGTACGCCAGCGGCAGGCCCTTGCAAACCGTCAGCAACGCCATGAGATCGCCGAAAACCCGCCCACTCTTGCCCCGCACCAGTTCCGCCCCGTCCGGGTTCTTTTTCTGCGGCATGATGCTCGACCCGGTGGCATAAGCGTCCGCCAACTCGATAAACCCGAACTCGGCGCTGGCCCACAAGACGATCTCCTCGGCCAGGCGGCTCAGGTGAACCATCACGATGGCCAGCGCCGCCAGCGCCTCGACCACGAAATCCCGGTCGGCTACCGCGTCCAGGCTGTTCTCGCTCACCCGTTCAAAACCCAGCTCCCGGGCGATGCCCTCCCGATCGATCGGGTACGGCACGCCCGCCAGCGCGCCGCTTCCCAACGGTGACACGTTGAACCGCCGCACGCAGTCCGCCAGCCGCCCCCGATCGCGCTGCAGCATCCAGAAGTAGGCGAGCAGGTGATGGCCCAGCAGGATCGGCTGCGCTCGTTGCAGGTGGGTGTATCCGGGCAGGATCAGTTCACCGTCTCGCTCAGCCAGTTCAACGAGAACACGCTGCAAGCTGGCGATGTCATCGTCGACCGAGCCCTGTTGAACATCGCCCCCATTGCCGCCCGGCCGTCCGTCGCCGGTCACACCCGTCGCACCGGCCGCCTCCTGCCCAGCCCTGAGCCCGACCTTCTGCGCGCTCCCTTGACCGACCCCTTGCTTTACCCCTGGCCCTACCGCCTTTCGCCCTACCAGCGCCTCCCGCAGGAAGAGGCGCAGATCCGTCGCAACCTGGTCGTTGCGGCTGCGGGCCGTGTGTAGCCGCTTGCCCGCCTCGCCGATCCGTTGCACCAGCCACCCCTCGATGACCGTGTGAACGTCTTCCGCCGCCGTCACATCCTCGGGGAAAGCCAGCCGCCCCGCCTCCAGGTCGGCCCGGATCTCCTCGAGCCCGCGGCAGATCTGTTCCGCCTCCGACGCAGGAATGATCCCCTGCCGCCCCAGCATCCGGGCGTGGGCCAAACTCCCGGCGATGTCCTGCCGCCAGAGGCGCTGGTCAAACGGAAGCGAGTTCTGGAAGCGGGCCAACGTGGCCGCCGTCTGCTGGCTGAACCGCCCTCCCCACAACTTCACCGATCCCACTCCCTGCTGTCTTCTGGCCTCCGCTCAATGCGAGGCTGCCACCTCGTCCGCTGCCGTGGCTCGTGCCAACGCCGACGCCTGGGCTTGGGCCGGTTGCTGTGGCTGTGACGGTTGCGCCGCTGGTTGCTGCGGTGGCTGCTGGTGCGGTGGTTGCCCCTGCCACACCCGGGCCTGTACCGCCAACGGCAGGCCAAACAGATTGATAAACCCAGCCGCGTCCGCCTGCCGGTACACCTCATCCGCGCCGAACGTAGCCAAATCCTGCTGGTAGAGCGAATGCTCCGCCTTGCGCCCCACCACCGTGCAGCTTCCCTTGAACAGCCGCAGCCGCACCGTGCCGCTGATCGTTCCCGTCAAACTGCTGATGAACGCATCCAGCGCCTGCCGCAACGGCGTCCACCACTGGCCGTAGTAGACCAGCTCTGCATACTTGAGCGCCACCAGGTCCTTGTAATGAAGCGACTCCCGGTCGAGCGTAAGCTCCTCCAACTCCCGCCAGGCAGTGTACAACAGCGTCCCGCCCGGCGTCTCGTACACCCCCCGGCTCTTCATCCCCACTAGCCGGTTCTCCACGATGTCTACCCGGCCCACCCCGTGCGCGCCGGCTAGGTCGTTCAACCGCTCAAGAAGGGGCACGGGTGCCAAGGCCACCCCATCCACCGCCACCGGGCAGCCGTTCTCGAACCGGATCTCAACATCGAGTGGCGTATCCGGCGCCTTCCGCGGGTCCACCGTCCGGGTGAACATATCTTCGGGCGGCGTCTGCCACGGATCCTCCAACACGCCACCTTCGTAACTCGTGTGCCAGAGGTTTTGATCCATGGAGTACGGTTTGGCCTTGGTCACCGGCACCGGAATCCCCCGTGCCTGAGCGTAGTCGATCTCCTCTTCCCGTGAACGAAGCGACCACTCCCGCCACGGGGCAATGACACGCAGGTGAGGCGCAAAGGCCTTGTAGGTGAGTTCGAACCGCACCTGGTCGTTGCCCTTGCCCGTGCAGCCGTGGGCCACCGCATCCGCCCCCAGCTGCAACGCCAGTTCCGCCTGGCGCTTAGCAATGATGGGACGGGCGATGGACGTTCCGAGCAGGTATTTGCGTTCGTACACTGCCCCGGATCGCAGCATCGGAAAGACGTAGTCGGTCAGAAACGGCGTGCGCAAGTCTTCGACATAGACCTCGTCCGCCCCGCTGGCTAATGCCTTCGCCTTCACCGCCGCCATGTCGTCGCCCTGGCCGACATCCCCGACCATGGCGATCACCTGGCAGCCGCCGTAGTTTTCCTTCAACCAGGGAATGATGATGGATGTATCCAGCCCTCCTGAGTAGGCCAGTACAACCTTGTTGACCTTTTGCGCTCCGTGTGTGTGTGCGTGTGCCACGTCCTGCACCCCTCGTACGCCCGATGTCCCGGGCAACTGCGATGGCTCTTGCACCCCGTCTTGCACTGCCGCTCCCCTCGCCGCCCGAGCTGATGCATAATTATACGGTTGAGGGCTGTGAAAATGCAACCCCTGCTGCCGAGATCCGCCTGCTCTCACCGGCTTTCAGCAACAAGATGACCCTGCGGTAGGTCACCGGTCCCCCTCCCCCGCCTTCGCCCCACCGAACGTGTTGCGAGCGTGCTGACCGCGGGCTACGCCAAAATGGCAGCGGCGATCCCGACGAGGAAGATGCCGTCGAATACCCCGGCCCCGCCGATGCTCAGTACCCCCGGCCCCATCCGCCGCAGCGACGGTAGGTGGAGCAGGTCTGCCCCGATCAAAGTCCCGACCGTACCGCTAACGTACGCGACGGGCGCCGCCGCCCCACGCGGGGCGAGGAGGAGAGCCGTGGCCAGCGTGACCAGCGGGGGCAGGAACGCCGGCATCACGATTCCCCGCCCTGGTACGGGTCGGGCAATCCGGTTGGTGACCAGGGTGACGATCACTGTGGCGATCAGAGTCGTGGAGAGCGGCGCACGCTGCAGCAACAACAAGGCGAGGCTGAACGCGAGGGGAATGAGGCAGCCGCCCACGTTCACTGCAATCACTTGCTGCTCAACCCGAGGGGGGAAGTAGTAAAAGAAATCCCAAAGTGTTGGGCGCGGGTGCACCCACATTTGGCGTCGTGAGACTGGGATATTGACCATACCGCCCACCAGGGAAAGCGCAAACAGCCAGAACGCCCCCTCCGGAGACAAGCCCAGGCGGGCAAATGATAGCGTAGCGACGTTGGCGTAGAACAGGACAAACAGCACAGGTAACCCAAACAGAAGCAAAAACAGGACAAGGAGTAGTTCCAATCCCGATCCCCCCTCGTAGCTCTTGCCAAGGTCCGTGGTAAGCACCTTTTTGCGAGTTCACGCCGCGTCAGCCAGGCACATGTTGCCTAGCTCCGCCCTCACCCGGCGCGTGGCAAAAGTGCCCGGCCGGTGCTTGACCCAGCCGCCCCTGCAGGGGAGAATGACATCGAAGCTCGAGGAAAGGCTGGCTGATGGATACATGCAGCGCTATTCCGGAAACCCGATCATCACCCCTGCTGATATCACCCCCTCCGCGCCTGGTATGGAGGTCGTGGGAGCGTTCAACGCGGCCGCCACCCGCTTCCGCGACGAGATCCTGCTCCTCCTGCGGGTGGCCGAACGACCGATCACAACCGACCCCGACTCGGTGGCTTTCCCTCTGATCGAGGAGAAAGACGGACGATCGGTCCTGCGCCGGGTGGAGGTGCGCCGTACCGACCCGGACGTCGACGCGTCCGATCCCCGGGCCGTGGTGTACAAAGGCTGCACCTACCTGAGCTCCATCTCCCACCTGCGTCTGGCCCGCAGCCACGACGGTTATCATTTCACCATTGACCCAAAGCCCACGATCTTGCCATCCGGCTTGTATGAACGCTACGGTATCGAAGATCCTCGCATCAGTCAAATCGGCGACACCTACTGGATCACCTATACGTCCGTCTCCGAGCTGGGAATCACTGTCTCCGCCATCACCACGCAAGACTGGGTGAACTTCCAGCGTCGAGGCGTCTGCCTGCCACCCGAGAACAAGGACGTTGCCATCATCCCCGGCATTCTGGAGGCTGCGGCATCAACCGGCGTTGGCTCGTCGGCCCACCGATACGCCATGCTGCACCGGCCGTACACGCAGAGTTTGGGCAGCACCCCCGACATCTGGCTGGCGTACTCGCCAGACCTGGTTCACTGGGGTGAACACTACCACGTGGCAGGTGTCCGGCCCAGACAGTGGGACAGTGTTCGCATCGGAGCAGGGGCACCCCCGCTGCTGACGCCGGACGGCTGGCTTGAGCTTTACCACGGTGCGAACGAAACGAACACCTACTGCCTGGGCTTGCTCCTGCTCGACCGTACCGAGCCCCACCGGGTACTGGCCAGGAGCAAAGAACCATTCCTCGCTCCCAGCGCGCCTTACGAGAAGAGCGGCTTCTTTGGCAACGTGGTGTTTAGTTGTGGGTGGGTCGCCCAAGACGACGGTCGTATCTTCCTTTACTACGGGGCTGCGGATGAGAGCACGGCCGTGGCCGAGACCTCGCTGGCCGAAGCCTTCGCTCACCTGGGATTGTCGTGAGGCTAGGCTTTAGCGCCCCCAGAGTTGTGGTAAGACCAAGCCCTCGCCATGTTGGGCTATCGTAGGACGCTGACGACTACTTGGATCGGCACTTGCAGGGGGGAGGCAGGTGGGTTGGAGTGGCGTGAACGCTCGCTGAACGAGCTACGCGGCGCTAACCTGCAGACCGTGCAGGGATTGCACAGCGCCACTGCTGTGCCAAACGCACTGAACGTGCACGACGAAGCAGAAGGGGCGTCGCCGGAGGAGTTTGCCACCCCCCTCGTCCTGTCCATCGACATCGGCACGAGCCGTATACGAGCCCGCCTCTTTGACCGCTACCTCACTCCTTTGCCGGGCTTTGTGGCCAGCCGCCCGCAGGCGATTCACTATAGCCCGGAGGACGGCCGCATGGAGGTCGACCCCGACATCGTCCTGGCCAGCTTGTTGGAGACGCTCGAGGAACTGCTGGCTCTGATCAACCCATCCCTGCCCCCCAGCCGGTTGCCCATCGCCGCCGTCGGTGTGAGCGCCCTCTGGCACAGCCTATTGGCGGTCGACGTCGAGGGTCGCCCGCTGACCCCAGCCCTGCTCTGGGGCGACCGGCGGTCCGCCCCGCAGGCCAAGTCCGTGCAAGCAGAGTGGGGGCAGGACGAGTACCATCGACGCACCGGGGCGTTCATCCACCCCAGCTTCCCCGCCGTTCAACTGCGCTGGTGGCAGGAACAGGACGCTGCCCTCTGCCGCTCGGTTCAAACCTGGATGTCGCTACCCGATTACCTGTACTTGCAGCTCTTCGGCCCACCCGTCCTCACCAGCTTCTCGCTAGCCTCCGGCACGGGCCTGCTCTCATACGCTACCGCCGACTGGGACGACGACGTGCTCCGCTACCTCCACCTCGAACGTGAACAGCTTCCCCGCCCAGCCGAGATCGAATGGGTACGGGCCGGCCTTCGTTCCCCCTATCGTGAACGGCTGCCTCGCCTGGCCCGCGTCCCCTTCCTGCTACCCGCCGGCGACGGCGCCTGTGACAACCTGGGTCAGCACGCCCTCGACTCGCAGCACCCCGCCGTCATGGTCGCTACCAGCGCCGCCGCCCGCATCCTGCTGCCGTTGGCCGCCTTGTCCACCCCCGCCCCCTCGCTCTTTTCCTATCGGCTCTTGCGCGACCTGGTCGTGGTGGGCGGCGCCCTCAGCAACGGCGGGAATCTCCTCGACTGGTGCCGGCACACGTTCCTGCTCCCGGATGACCCTGCAGCACTCCAGGCCGAGCTGGCCGCCCTGCCGCCAGCCTCCGCCCACTTGCAGGTCAGCCCTGACCTGGCCGGTCGCCGCAGTCCAGACTGGCCTGCCACAGCCCCAGTGGCCGGCGGTACCGTCGCCGGCTTGTGCCTGGAGACCAGGCCGGTGGAGGTGGTTCAGGCGATGCTGGAGGCCGTCGCTTTCCAGCTGCACGCCATCCGCCACCAACTCCAGTCCGCCCGCCTCATCCCAGGCCCAGTCACCTGGCAAGCTGGCGGCGGGGCGCTGGTCAACTGGCCGGTGTGGGCGCAGATCATCGCCAACGTTTTTGGTGAACCGCTGGCGCTCGCCTCCAGCGCCGAGTCCTCCCTGCGCGGGGCAGCCCGTCTGGCGCTCTGGGCGGCCGGCCTCCTGCCCTCTTTGACCGATCTTCAGTGCCTGCCACCCCCACCCGGAGTCACGCTGCAACCAGACCCCGCCTTTCATCAGCTTTATCAGCGACTGCTCGCCGAGGACGTAGCGTCGGGGCCAGCGCACCGCCCCCCGGCGAATTAACTCTTGTTACGCTTGGCCCAGTAGTCGTCGACGATGCGCTGCAGGTCCGTCTGGATCCCCTGCAAAGCGTTATCGGGCTCCACCGTCCCGCCCATGGGGGCGTAAGAACGCTCCACTAGCTTGTTAAAGATATCCCCCATCACGGGCAGTGCTGGAAACGCCACGTCATTGCCGAGGTATTTGATGATGAGGGGCCAATTCGGCCCCACAATCTTGGAATACTCCGGGTTGAGGTTGAACCGAATCACCGAGGCCGGTCGACCTTGCTTGACCAGGAAATAGCCAGCGCCTTGCTCATCCGCGGTGATGAATTTCAGAAAGAGCCAGGCTGCCTCTTCCCGTTCTGGCGGAAGTCCTTTGGGAATGGCGTATCCCCAGCCCCACTGGAATCCGGCAATGCCTCGCGACTTTGCCTCCGGCCGCTGGTCGTTGTACGGCGCCGGCATGACCCCCCACCGAAAGCCGGCGGGCGCGTTCTGCAGAATCACCGCCATCACACTGGGATGCCCCTGGACGATCGCCTGACGTCCCTGGGCAAAGGCAATGGCCGGTGTCGTCCCGGCCAGAAACTGGCCCATCGCGGCCGATCCTCCCAATAACTTTTGGGTCAAATCGACCGCGTAACGCAATGCCTCACGCCCCCGCTCGGTGTCGGCTTGAACGTGCCGCCGATCCGACGAAAGGAGTTCACCGCCGTTCGAGTACAACAGATGAACCCACAGCTGCGGAAACGTGTCCATTCCCAGTTGACGGATACGACCGGTGTCGTCGCGCAACGTCAGCTTGCGCGCGGTCTCGGCGAAGGCCCGCCACGTGAGCGGAGGGTGATCCGGATCCAGCCCCGCTCTTTCGAACAGATCTTTGTTGTAGTAGTACATGCTGCCTTCGCCTGATACCGTCGGCAAGGGCAGACTCCAAAGCTGCCCGTCCCAGTAGAAAGCCTCGACCTCGGCCGCAAAAAACTGTGTCAGGTCAAGCTTATCCCGCTTCACCCAGTCGGTGATCGGCGTGATTGCCCCCAGGTCGGCCAGGGAAGCCAGTTCAGCCCGGGTGACCATCGTCAGGTCTGCCGGGGCGCCGGCGGCGTAAGCTGCCAGCACCTTGGCGGTCCGTCCCGACCAGCCGTCCACCTGACTTTTGACCGTGATCCACGGGTACTTTTCCTGGAAGCGCCGGATCACTTCGTTCATCAGGGGTTCACGGGAAGCGTCCCACCAGTTCCAAAAGCGAATGGTCACTGGCTTGTGCGCAGCCGCTAGAGCCATCCCTGTACTTGTTGCCGGAGGGAACACGTTCAAGCAGAACCCAGCTACCGTCGCTACCATGAGCAGATTCGCCACAACAACGGACGTCACTTTGCACCGGAGCTTCACTTCGAACCCTCCCTTTGCCAGGGCTGCACCCGGTTCCGATTCCAAGGCATTGGGAAGTTCGCCGCACACTCCTTGCATCCTGTCGTCTAGGCGAAGGCAGCAGCAGAGACGTCGCCTGCGATCCCCTTGCCTGTGACCCGGTCGCCTACGGCGCCACCCTCGCCCTGCCGTCCATCCCGTTCGCCCTCGGCGGGCAGCCCGTTGTTATCGCCCTCGCTCAGCAGCAGGTTTTGCTCCTGGCAGAAGCGCCAGTAGCGGCCGCGGGCGGCCAGCAGCTGCGCATGGGTGCCCCGTTCCACTACCCGGCCGTCCTCGACGACCAGGATCTGGCTGGCCGACTGGATGGTCGAAAGCCGGTGAGCGATGACGAAGGCGGTCCGTCCCTGCAGCAACCGTTCCATCGCCGCCTGCACCTGGCGCTCGGTCAACGTGTCCACGTGCGCCGTCGCCTCGTCCAGGATGAGAATGCGTGGATCCGCCAGGATCGCCCGAGCGAAGGACAGGAGTTGGCGCTGGCCGGAGGACAGGTTGCCGCCCCGCTCGTGCAAGACCAGGTCCAGCGGCAAGTCCTCCAGGCCGGCAGCGGCCAACGCCGCCCGCATCTGCTCGTCGGTCGCTTCCGTGTTTCCGTAGCGAAGGTTCTCCCGTACCGTGCCGGAGAACAGGAATGGTTCCTGTAAGACCAGAGCGATCTGCCGGCGATAGGACTCCAGATCCACCTGGCGGATGTCCTGGCCATCCACCCGGATCGTGCCGGCCTGCGGTTCATAAAACCGGCACAGCAGATTGATCACCGACGTCTTACCGGCCCCGGTGTGCCCTACCAGAGCGATTGTCTCGCCTGGCTGTGCCCGGAGGTTGACATCGGCCAACACCGGACGGCCTGCCTCGTATCCGAACGTAACGTGGTCAAACTCTACCTCGCCTCGAATCGGTGGCATGCTGGGCAAGCCGGCAGTGCGTTCATTCGGAGTCTCTAGGATCCGCTGGATTCGCACCGCCCCCGCCAGTGCCCGCTGGATCACTCGATACGCCTGCGACAGCCCGTGCAGTGGGCCGAAAAACTGCCCGCCGTAACCCATGAAGGCCGATAGGGTACCGATGGTGAGGGTTCCCTGCAAGACCCAGTATCCACCGGCGAAAAGGAGCAGGCCTGTACTGCTGATCCAGGTGAAATCGACCGTCGGCCAGAAGAAGGCGAACACAAAGAGCGCCCGCAAGTTCGCGGCAAACAGGCTCTCGTTGGCCCTTTCGAAACGCTCGCCAAACTGGCGGTGGGCCCAGAAGGCCTGGATCACCCGGATGCCGGACACATTCTCTTGCAACGTGGCGTTAACGGCGGAGGCTCGCTCCCGGGCAACATCCTCAGCCCGATGGATCCGCCCGCTCAGGACGGAAAAGGCGAATACCAGGGGAGGCACACCCAGCACCGTCACCAGAGCCAGCCGCCAGTCGACGGCGAACATAATGGCCAAAAAGCCTACCAAGGTCAGCGCATCGCCAAACATCTGGATGATCGTACCACTGAGCAGGTCGGCCAACGCATCCACATCGCTGGTAAGGCGGGTCATCACTTTCCCCACGGGGATACGGTCAAAGAAGGCCACCGGGAGCTGCTGAAGGTGGGTGAATAGGTCCCGCCGGATGCTCCGAATCGACTCCTGACCCACGTAGGCCATCAGGCGGGCACGCACAGTCCCTGCCAGTGCCCCCACCACGGCCACCGCCACCACCAGGACAATGAACTGCAGCAAGCCCTCGGGGTGATGCGGAATAATGTACTGGTCAAGAGCAATTCGGCTGGCATACGGCAAGAACATGGTACTGGCCGCACTGACCAGCATCAACGTCGCTGCGCCCACCAAGTGTGCCTGGTGTGGTCGCAAGTACGGGGCGAAGGCCCAAAGGGCGGTGAACTTTCTGCCACTCTGGGCTTCCGATGACTCCACTGCTTCTAGCTCATCATGGTTCTCGGGCAATTCTGTTCACCCCCTTTTACACGCCGCTCAGGCTCAGCAGCCGGCCTCCGCTGCCTGGACCGCGTCCACATCCCCAGCGAGATTCCCATCCACATCCGAATCCAAACCTACCGGCCTGGACGCCCGCAACGCCATCTGCTCCCGGTATAGCTGACGATAGATGCCCTCCTGTGCGACCAGCTCAGCATGGGTGCCTTCCTGCACGATAACCCCTTTGTCCATGACCACGATCCGGTCCGCCCGCATTGCAGTGGCAACCCGCTGGGCGATGATCACAACAGTGCGCCCCGCCGCCCGCCGGTCTAGCGCCGCCTGAACGGCGTTCTCTGTATGCGCATCCAGGCTGGCGGTGGAATCATCCAGCACCAGGATGGGCGGGTTGACGAGCAGTGCCCTCGCCAGCGCGATGCGCTGCCGCTCCCCTCCCGACAGCCCTATGCCCCGTTCCCCTACGACGGTGTCGTAGCCGTGGGGCAGCCGTTCAATGGTAGCCGCAATCTGGGCCGCCTCGGCTGCCTCCTGCACCTTGGCCGGATCCGCTCCCGGCAGGCCAAGGCAGATGTTGTCCCGCACCGAGAGCGAAAACAGGAAGTTGTCCTGAAAGACGAAGCCCACGGCACGTCGCAGTTGCTCCAAAGGCCACTCCCGCAGATCTCGCCCGTCCAGCAGGACCTGGCCGGCCGTAGGGTCATAGAAGCGGGCAATCAGGTTGGCCACGGTGGTCTTGCCTGAACCGGTGCCACCGATGATCGCCACGCGCTCACCAGGGCGGATGATCAGGTTGAACCCGCGCAGGGCATACCCGTCATCGTCGCCGTTCCGCCGTTGCCAGGCAGAAGTCCCTTCCGCCCCGCCCACCGCCGCTGCAGAGACTCCGCTGAAGTCTGCGTCCTTGTAGGCAAAAGAAACATTCCGGAACTCCAGCTGTCCCCGAACCTCGTTCACAGGTGCGACGGGACCGCCCAGCGGCTGTTCTTGCTCGTCCAGAAGATCGAAGATGCGGACTGCGCCCGCAAGGGCCTTACTAATCAAGTCGGCCAGCCAGCCCGTCTGCCGCAGCGGCCAGTACAGAAAGGCCGCATAGCTACTGAACGCCATGAGGGTCCCCAGCTCAAGCGTTCCGGTGGCGGCACGGTATCCCCCATACCCCAGGATCACCAGCGACAGCAAAACGCTCATCAGATCGAGAGCCGGGCCCACGAGGCTGCTGAGCCGGGCGATGCGCAGGTTGGCGGTGAAGAGCGCTTCGTTCTCCTTCTCGAACTTCTCGATCTCCTCTGGGGCACGAGTAAACGCTTTAACCACGCGTATTCCGGAGATGTTCTCCTGCGCCACGGTGTGCAACGTACCGGAACGGGCCTCCACCTCCCGGTACAAGGGACTGACGGCCTTCGTGTATGCCAGCGTGATCAAAGCCACCGGGGGTGCGATCAACAGTACCACCAGCGTCAGGGTGGGGTCCATCAGGAGCATGGCGGCGACGGCACCCGCCACCTGGAAGATGTTCACGATGGTAATGAGAACCACGAAGCCGGTGCCATCCTGTACCGCGCTGACATCCTTCGTCAGCCGGGACATGATGTCGCCGGTTTGACGACGGTCGAAGAACGCGAAGGGTAAACGCAGCATCTTCTGGAATAGCAGGCTGCGGAGATCCCTGGCGATCCAGTTGCCCACCGACTCCTGCATGAAAATCTCCAGGTAGATTCCGGCGGCCCGTACCAGAGCCAGCCCCAGGCTGAACAAGGCGATGCGCGCCAGCTGCCAGCTGGCCGGAGACAGACGCCACCCGCCCACGCCCAGCGACACGGCCGCGCCACCGGCAGCATCGGGATGAGTCAAAATATCAATGGCCCAGCGCAAGAGCAGAGGCACTACCAAGATGGTCACGCTGTCGATGAGCATGCCCGCGAAGGCCAGGACCATGCGCAGCCAGTGGCGCTTGGCCACGGCCATTGCCCGCAGATAGGCGCGCCAGGCCACCCACGGAGACGGGATGGTACGGTTGAGCCGGCCAGCTTGCTCCCTCTCGCTCAATCACGTTCACCTTCTTCCGACGCCTGCGATCCGAGTGCCCCCTGTGCTCCGTATCGCCCTGCGCCCCCTGTACCCCGGGCAACGCACCACCGATCACGTACTGCCCAGGCGGGCATGATGGCCTGCGCCCCCTGTACCCCGGCAATGCAACGACGCATCATTCTATCATACAGGGGATTGCCGCCGGGGCCGAGTTTTCGTCGAAACACCCCCTACCAGCGCTTCCGGCACACATGCGAGACGGGGTGGTGCTCCGAATGGCGTCGTCGTCCCGCATCTATGCCTGGGGTTCACACTTCATGTCCACTTTCCCGGACCAGGCTGCCTGCGCTCGGCCCGGAGCGGGGGCGAACTTCCGAGCCTCGTCGGGAAAGTGTCTGGGGAGCGAAAGGTCAATCGTGCGCCCCTGCTCGGACAAGCCAAAGGTGTGCGGCGCACCATCCGGCCCAACGCGACATCCAGCCAAGCGCGCCATCCCGCGCGTCGGCTGCTCGGGGCGATGCTTGCGAGGCAGTGGAGTGGCGTATGACAGTGTGGCTGGAGGGTGTGAAGGCGTGGTTGCTGTCGGGGCCGGGTTGAGCCCAGCAGTTTGCGAGGGTAAGATACGGACGGCAGTCGGAGTGGAAAACCCTCTTCACCGGCTACGTCGGTGAGCAGTTCGCCAGGGCAAGATACGGAAGGCCGAAGGAAGGAAAAAGGAGGCCTCGAGTAAAAGGAGGCTTGTCTTGCTATGGAGGCTTGTACCATTCGGATGCTGCACAGACAGCCAGGAAGTGACCCTGTGGCCAGTAGTTTGTTACCACATGGGCGGCTGGAGAGCAACCGGGAAGCCGGTGTATCACCATCCAGACATCCGGGAAGTAACCCTGAGGCTGGTGTATGGCCCCAGTACTCGTTGAAATCCTTAGACCTTGGCCCGATTCATTGGTCTTACCTTGACTCGGGGACAAGCAGCCATTCCGCCCCCCTCGTCCTGCTTCACGCTTACCCCCTCCATAGCGCGATGTGGACGAAACAACTAGAACTGCTCGGAAAGGCAACGCGGGTGATAGCCCCCGATCTGCCTGGGTTTGGCAAAAGTCGCAGCAGTCAAACTGCTGGCACGTCCGACACCAACCTAACGGTGCCTGGAGGTGATTTCATGGCGGACAAGAGTCAAACTGCCGGCACGTCCGACGCCAACAAAAATGGGTGCTCTCTACCTGGTACTGACCAAGTAGAGAACCCAGCTAGCGATGGGGTTGAGCTGGCTTCCAGCGACGCCCTGCCTTCCATCGACGCCCTGGCTTCTATCGACGCCTATGCTGACGCGATCGTCCGCTTCCTGGATGGCCTTGGTGTCCGCCGCGCCATCTTTGCCGGGCTGTCGATGGGGGGGTACATCGCCCTGGCCCTCTGGCGTCTTCATCGTGAGCATGTTGCCGGCCTCGTTCTGGCCGACACCAGGGCCAGCGCCGACTCGCCGTCCGCTCGTGACAACCGCTTCCGTCTCATTGAACGCCTGCACGCGGAGGGAGCTGCTGCTGCCGTGGACCAGTTCGTGCCCGGGCTAATCGGCCCCACCACCCGATCCGCCCGTCCCGAACTCATAGGTCAGCTTCGCACCTGGATCCTGCAAAACTCCGTCGACGGCCTGGTGGCCGCAGCCCGAGCCATGGCCCAACGCGCCGATTCCACCCTCCTGCTTCCCACGATCAATGTACCTTCCGTGGTCATCGTAGGCGAAGAAGACCAGTTCTCGCCCCCGGCCGAGGCCGCGGCCATGGCTGCCAACATTCCCACCGCCCGCCTGGTGCGCATCCCGCAAGCAGGCCACCTGACCGCCCTCGAGCAGCCGGAAGCCTTCGCTCAGGCCGTAACACCGCTCTTAGCCGCCTCCACGCCCTGACCGTCCGGCTGGTGAACCTTCAACTCTGCGGGCCTGACTGTTGCTATAGGTGGGCCTGCAAGACTTCGCGACGCCGGCGGATGTCGCTCGCGCAATCACCCTGCGCCCGGGCGTCGACCGCTCTGCGGGCCTGATGGCTGCAGGTGGGCGTGGGTATGCTCAAACTCTCCCGTCAGACCTGGACCCCCGCGCAACCCAGTCAAGGTGGCAAAAGAATTGCCCGGTTTTTCCTGAACCTGGTGGTAACTATATTGCCACCACACACCTGAACCCACCGCCCCCACACCAAAAGACCAGCTAGTGCAATCTAGCTGCCCAAGCCTTAGCAATCCAGGATGAACCTCAGCTGCGCCGTCCGTTGCCTTCCCGTTCGTTTTCCCTGCTCACAGCCACCTCTGATCAGGGGGACCAAGGCCGTTCGGTCTGTCCAGACGACTTCGGAGCAGCTGCTGGCAATTAAATTTCCTACCTCCGCCTCTTTGGGTGGGCAACTTTTTTTCCACCTTCCTGGAGTCTACATCAGTCTACATCGGCATCCCCAAGACTACCCTCCTGGGAGTCGGGTGACGGTTTCGCTCGGAACTCGGGTGTAGACAAACCACCTGCAATCCTTAGCCATGGCATAACCTGTGGGAGCCGGCAGCGCTCCGCACATAGTCCTCTGCCATGCCGGGCAACAGACGGTATCGGGCATTCGGCGTACAGCCGCCTCACCTCAGTCAGTGCCCCCCAAGGACAACAAGGCTTGCTCAGCAAAGGTCAAGCTTCACATCCCTCCCTTTGAACCTTAGTGCAGTGCCCCCGTCCCAGCAGGCCACGCAGCGTTCCATAAAGACCGGGCCTCGCCGTGCCGAATATGTCAACAGACAGATGAGAACGGCTCGGGGAGATGACCATATGGCGGGTTTTGAAACAGCGGCCGCCGGAACTGGGGTCCGCAAGGGCACGGGCAAGGTAGGAGGCGGGCTGTCTCAGATCGTTGTTTTCAAGCTGGCAGACGAGTCATACGGCGTGAGCATCCACCTGGTGCGGGAGATCAACGCCCTCCAGCCGATCACTTCTGTGCCGCACACCCCTGACTTCATCGAAGGCGTCACCAACCTGCGCGGCAAAGTGATTCCCGTCCTCGACCTGCGCAAACGCCTCGGCCTGCCGGCAGAAAACGGCCGGGATACGCGCATCATGGTGGTGGAACATCGGCAAGAAACGATCGGAATGATCGTCGACGCGGTCTCCGAGGTCTTGACGGTGGACCCGGCCGCCGTTGAGCCGCCGTCGCCTTACGTGGTCAGCGTAGACACCGAGTACATCACCGGGATACTCAAACTGGAGGACCGCCTGGTGATCCTGCTGGACCTGACCCGTGTGCTCAACCCTGGCGAAGAGGAGAGCCTGCAACAGTTCGCCCAGGACCAGACGACCGGCGTTGAAAACGCCCAGGAAGGGGCGTAACCCAGTGGGAACGCCAATCGATCGGGATCTCCCTTCCTCTTCATCGGCTTCATCGACTTCCTCACCTTCGGCGTCATCATCCCCTTCGACGCCCTCGACGCCGTCATCGCCCTCGCCACTCCGGCCCCCGTCGCCGTCAGGGGCGAGTGCCGCCAGCAGTGATGCCCAGGGCAGCACCACCTCCGACCAACTGGAGATCACGCCAGAAGAGTTTCAGCTGTTCGTCGAGGAGGGTGAAGAGCAGTTACAGGATATCGAAGACCTCTTGTTGTCCTTGGAGGCCGGGCAGTCCAGTCCCGACGGCATCAACCGTCTGTTTCGGGCTGCTCATACCCTCAAAGGAAACTCCGCCACGGTGGGTTTCCACCAGATGGCCTCACTCACCCACGCTCTCGAATCCCTCTTCGATCAAGCGCGTAAAGGGCAGCTGCTTTTGCAGGGCAACAAAGAGGTCATGGACCTGTTGCTGCGCACCCTCGATACCCTGCGTGGTCTACTTGACACGGGCGTCCAGCAAGGAGGGCGGGAAGTCCCCGACCCGTCCGTCGCTCAGCTGGAACTGGAGCTGAAGGCAGCAACAACCGCTCAGACCCTTGGGCCAGGCACGGCCAGTGGTACGGGAGCAGCCGAGACCGACCCCGCTGGAATGGCCGCCCCCAGCGGTCCTGCGCAAACGCCCGACTCTACCGACGATTCCAACGCCGCCAGAGCCGACTGGAAACTCCAAGTTCAACTACGGCCAGATTGTGGACTTCCGGCGGTGAGGATTTATCAGCTGTTCACCCGGGCCGTCGAGTGGGGGCAGGTGCTTGCTACCGACCCCACCGCCGACACCGTGGAACAGCTCATTGCCAGTGACGACAATGACGACCGTGATGCCGTCTGGCGGCAACAGCCGGTGCACGTATGGCTGCGCACTTCGCTGCCCCCTGCAAGGTTGCAGCAAGCGGTTCAGGAGATCCCGGAGATCGCCTCCGTCCAGGTTGAACCGAGCGCGGCGCCGATCGCTACCCCGCCCACCTCAGCCACCTCAGCTACCTCAGCTACCTCAGCCACCCAGGCCACTCAGGCCGGCCAGGCCGGTTCGGCCCCTCCCGCCGCTCCGGACGCCCTCCCCGCAGCCACCTCAGGCACAACTCCATCCGCCGCTGGCGTCAGCGACATCGCACCTTCGCAGCCCCGAGCCCCTTCCTCGTCCGGGTCCGGCTCCCGGTCGGCGGCGGCCGTGGAAGCGAGCACCATTCGGGTCAATGTACAGTGGCTGGATCTGCTCATGAACCTCGTGGGCGAGCTCGTCATTGACCGCAACCGGCTTTTGCTGCTCAGTAGCCAACAGGGGCACAAACACGAAGAGGGGAACGGGCAGGGCCACTGGAACCATGCCAATGCGACGGGCGACGATGAGATCTCCCAGCTCGCCGCCCACCTGTCTCGCCTGACCGGTGACCTGCAAGATGCCGTCATGCAGTTGCGGATGGTACCCATCGACTCCCTGTTCCGCAAGCTCCCCCGGGTTGTCCGGGAGACCGCCCGCTTGCTGGGTAAGAAGATACGGCTGGAGATCACCGGCAACGACACCCAACTGGACCGGTCCCTCATCGAGGAACTGCATGACCCCGTGCTCCACCTCCTGCGTAACGCCGTGGACCACGGGATCGAGGACGAAGCGACCCGCCTGGCGGCCGGCAAGCCGGCCGAGGGTCTGGTTCACGTCGGCGCGTATCACCGGGAAGGCCACTTCTACCTGGAAGTGAGCGATGACGGCGGTGGAATCTCCCGGGAGAAGATCCGCCAAGTCGCTATCGCCCGGGGAGATCTGAGCCCCGAGGCGGCCCAACAGTGGAGTGACGCTGACCTTCTGCGCTTGCTCTTCCGGCCAGGCTTCAGCACGCGCACCAAGGTGACTGAGGTGTCCGGCCGGGGAGTGGGGCTGGACGTCGTGGGCCGGGCCGTGGAGCATCTGGGAGGCACGGTCGACGTTCACAGTGAGGAAGGAAAAGGTACCACGTTTCGCATCCGCCTGCCGCTGACGTTGGCGATCGTCCGAGCGTTGCTGGTCTCCGTTGGCGGAGTCGTGTGTGCGATTCCTCTCAACAGCGTCATGGAGGCCGTCGAGCCGGAAGTGTCCGCTTTGCAAATGGTGAACGGCCGGCCGGTCTTGCGCCACCGGGACGACATCCTGCCTCTTTTTGCGTTGCACGGCCTCTGGGAAACCACCCCCCCGGCCGAACACCAGGTACGTTCGTCCCTCTATCAGGTTCCCACTGTCATCGTGCAGATCGGTGACGAGCAACTCGCACTGCAAGTCGATGCCCTGTTGGGAGAGGAAGAAGTCGTGGTCAAGCCGTTTGGGAAGTTCCTGGGCCAGATCCCAGGATTGGCCGGCACAACCCTCCTGGGGGACGGCCGCGTTGCCCTCATCCTAGATGTTCCCGGGCTATTCGCGGAGGTGCGTACCAATGCCAGTTACCTCACCGTCTAACCCCCCTGCCGCCGGGGTTCACCCGGCAGTGGCCGTTTCCACCGCTATATGGCAAGCCTCGGTTCAACGGGCGCTGGCACAAGCTGGCCAGGCGCTGTCGGGTTTGACGAACCAAGACGTCACCGTGAAGGAGACCGCCGAGGAGTTCATCCCTCTCGATCGCTTTCCGCAACTGGCGGGACCCGAAGAGAGTCCCATGATCGCCGGCCTGCAAGAGATCTCCGGCAGCATTCCTGGTCTCTTACTCCTTCTCTTCCCGGCGGAAGCCGCTTCCCGGCTCGTCCAGATGATGCTCAGCCCTTATCTGGATGAACCCGTTACCACGGACGCCACCTTGACTGCCGACGAAGCCGCTGCTAGCAAAGATACCTGTGCCCAAGGAACAGATCTCCCCGCCCCAGGGGCAGTCTCCGCCCAGGAGGCAGATCTCACCTCCCTGGCTGAGGCCAGTCACCTTCTCGAGGACGAAATGGCCTTGTCAGTGCTGGCGGAGGTCGACAATGTCGTCGGCTCGGCTTTTCTCAACGTGATGGCCGATTCCATCGCCGGACGCCTAATTCCATCTCCGCCGTCCGTGGTGGCGGACATGGCGGGAGCGCTCCTTTCGACCGCCCTGGTTTCCACCCTCGAGAGGGCCGGGCGGGTGGCAGAGACCGTCTCGGTGGTTCATACGAGCTTTGGCACGCCGGACGGGCAAGTGGAAGCGATGCTGATCTGGCTGTCCGCTGCCACCTCCGCCGAAATGCTGGCTGCGGCGGCGGCCGCAGCAGCAGCAGCCAGCGCGGACGCCAGCGCTTCGGATGGCAGCGGCCCCTTGCCGGTCCGTCCTGTTTAGCCTGCTTATCCCAGTTCAATAATTCTCTGACCAGATTTCCTATGTATTTAGGAGGATTTGTGTGTTTGTTGCCCGTCGTAGCCTGTCTCTGGGTCTGGGAGATTGGATTGTGTTTCGTCAAAATCGTCCTGGTGATTCCGAGCCTGCTCCCGATGAAGTGGTCTGCTATGGTTTGGGAAGTTGCGTAGCCCTGGTTTTAGCCGATGCGAGTTGGAGTCGAGTTGGCATCGCCCACGTCGTGCTGCCCTCCCCATATCCGTCCCTCGGAGTGACCAACGAACTCGAGCCGGATGCAACGTCGCTGGCCACGATTCCTAACGCCGCTCGTTACGCTCAAACGGTCGTCCCCTTTCTGCTGAACCAAATGCAAATAAAGCCAGACGACGCCCACCTCTTGCAGGCGTGGCTGGCCGGCGGGGCCCAGCTCCTGCCCCTGCAGATGAACCCAGCGGTGGGGCCGCACAATGTTAGCGTGTTGAGCGAGAGTCTGCGACGCTTTCACATTCCCATTGCCGGACAGGCCACTGGCGGCCACTTGGGGCGAACGCTGCGGTGCTGGCCGGCCAAGCGGCGGTTGGAGGTCCGGGAGACGGGCAACGCCAGCACCACCTGGGAGATACGAGCGTAGCCACCTCCGTGTCAGTTGCCGCAGCGAAGGGAGGAGAGGCCGTGGTCCGTTGTCTGGTCTGCGACGATTCAGCGCTCATGCGCCAAATGATCCGGCGGATTCTGACCGAGCACGGATTTACTGTCGTCGGGATTGCCCGCAACGGCCAGGAAGCCGTCGACGGTGTCCTGCGCCTTCGTCCCGACGTAGTCACCCTCGACGTTGAGATGCCCGTCAAAGATGGGCTCCAGGCGCTGACCGAGATTATGCACCTCGCGCCCGTTCCTGTGCTGATGGTCTCGCACCTCACGGCCCGGGAAGCCCCGGCCACGGTGGAAGCCCTGGCGCGGGGGGCAGTGGATGTGGTCCTCAAGCCCGGGTATGGGGCAGGCTTTGGAGCAGGCCCCGCAGTACCGGGAACAGGGTTGGGAGCGGAATCAGGAGCAGGGTTGTGGACTGGATCCGTCTTCCGATCCCTGGCCGCCTGGGAAGAAGAGCTCGTCCGCAAAGTCCGCCTCGCCAGCCATGCCCGCCCCCGAAGCTTCCGGCAGCTGTACTCCTCCCCAGCTTCGACACTCTCAACAGCCTCGGCAGTACCGACCGCCCCCGGCTTGCCACCCTCCACCGCCCCTCCCGCGCTCCCGACCACCGCCTCTGGCAACCCCCCGCCCGCTGCCTCGGCCACCCCGGGCGGTGAACTGCCGCTGGTCGTAATCGGTGCATCCACCGGCGGTCCAGGTACATTGAGCGAGATCTTCGCTGGGCTTTCGCCCACCGACTTGCCCGCCGCCGTGCTGGTGGTTCAGCACATGCCCCCCGGTTTTACCCACAGCCTGGCCCAGCGACTCGACCGCCTGTCCCGCTTTCGGGTGATGGAGGCGTATGACGGCGCTCCCCTCGAGGCCGGCGTCGCCCTGGTCGCGCCTGGTGGGCGACACATGGTCTTGCGCCCCTCCGGCCGGCGCATCGCTCTCGTGGACACTCCCCCTCGACATGGCGTGCGGCCCGCGATCGATACGACTCTCGAATCCGTCGCTGCGGAGTTCCACGGCCCGGTCGTGGCAGCGATCTTGACCGGTATGGGTGCGGATGGTGCGGCAGGAGCCCGTCAGGTCCGCCGGCACGGGGCAAAGGTGATTGCCCAGGACGAGGCAACTAGCGTAGTCTACGGAATGCCCAAGGTCGTGGCGGAGTGGGGCGAGGCCGATCGCATCTGCCCGCTGCCGGAGATCCCGGCCACCCTCAGCGAGCTGGTGAACCAGCTGCTCACTCGTGCGCCCAGCCAGACGGGACGGTGATCCGGACCATGCCCACCCAGAAGGAATCGCGCCAGCCCCAAGCTCCGGCTTTACCTCCAGTTTGGTCCGGACGAGCGGCCCCAGAGTCGTCGGCCCCCGCTGAACGACCGGCGGCAGCGCCCCCGGCTTCCGCTGGGCAGCCTGACGCCGGTCCTCTGGCCTCGAGTGAGCGACCGGCTGTGGAGCCTTTACCAGGGTTTGCCGCGTTCGCCCGCCTGGTTCAGCAGCTGATCGGGTTGGATCTGACGGCGTACAACCCCCGCCAGCTCTACCGCCGCCTGCGGGGGCAGCTGGAACGAGTAGGGTGCCGTTCACTGGAGGAGTATGGGTTGCTGCTGCGCCGTTCACCCGAACAGGTGGAAGCGCTACGGGACTTCCTCACTATCAACGTCTCAGAATTCTTCCGCAACGCTCCGTTCTGGCGCACGTTGGCCGACCGCATCCTTCCTGAACTGCTCGCTGCCGGGAACACCCGGATATGGAGCGCCGGTTGCTCGATCGGAGCTGAGCCCTACAGCCTGGCCATCCTGTTGGAGGAGGCCATGGCTCCGGCCACCGCCCACATCATCGCCACCGACGTCGACGAGAAGGCATTGGCCGAGGCCAGGACGGCCATCTATCCGTCCTCCCTGCTCCATGAAGTTTCGCCTGCACGGCTGCAACGGTTCTTCACGCCCGCCGGCCCCGACCGCTGGCAGGTGAAGGAAGAGGTGCGTCGCCGCGTGCAGCTGCGGCGGCACGACCTTCTGCAAGACCCCTACCCCATCGGCCTGAACCTGATCGTCTGCCGCAACGTGATCATCTATTTCAATGAAGAGGCCAAGCAACGAGTCTACCGCCGCCTGGCCCAGAGTTTGCGGCCCGGCGGCATCTTGTTCGTCGGTGCCACCGAGGCCATTCTTTCGCCCGCTCAGTTTGGCTTGAGCCCCGCCGGGCCGTTCTTCTACCGGCGGGACGCCCGTCCTACCGGAAGCTCCTGATCCGCCCACAGCTGCAGCAGGCGTACCAGCACGGCCACAGCCTGTTCCATCCACTGCACCGAGGCCCATTCCTGCCGGCTGTGGAAATTGGCCCCGCCGGTGAACAGGTTCGGTGTCAGTAGCCCTTCGCAGGTTAGGCGCGCCCCATCCGTACCTCCCCGAATGGCGCGGCGTTTCACGGGGATGCCCAGCTCCTGCATGGCCTGGGCAGCCAGCTCCACCAGCCGTGGTTCCTTCGCCAACTCGGAGGCCATGTTGTGATAGCCCCCTACCCGGCGGATCTCGTACGTTGCGCCAGGGTACGCCGCCATCAGTGCGTCCAGGCTGGTTCGCAGGTACTCCTTCTTGGCTTCCAGGCCGGCCACGGTAAAGTCTCGCACCAGCACTAACAGGCGGGCTTGCTCCACATTCCCGTCGAGGCGTTCGGGATGGAGAAACCCCAGTCGCCCGTCGGTGGTCTCCGGCCGCTGCGTGGCGGGAATGGCGGCAATCAGGGTAGATGCCAGGTGCAGGGCGTTGATCATCACCCCACGGGCAGAACCGGTGTGAGCACTGCGACCGGTGAGGCGGATCTCGAGGTTCTCCGCCTCGAAGCTCTCCGCTTCCAATTCGCCCAGCTCTCCGCCATCTACGGTATAGGCAAAGTCGGCACCAAAGCGGGCAACATCGAAAAACTCCACGCCCCGGCCGGTCTCCTCATCTGGCGTGAACGCCACCTTGATCGTCCCGTGCCGCCATTCCGGATGGGTCAGAAACTGGCAAAGCGCAGCCATGATATCCGCCACGCCTGCCTTGTCGTCCGCCCCCAGCAGGGTCGTACCGTCCGACGTGATAATGTCATGCCCCACCACTTCGTTGAGCAGCGGGCAATCCTGCGGACTGAGCACCGTGCCACTGCCGGACAGCTGGATTTCGCCACCATCGTAGTGATGGTGCATGATGGGTCGTACTCCCGCCCCCGGCACCCGAGGTACGGTATCATAGTGGGCAATCAGCCCCACCACGGGCGCTTTCAAATCTGCAGGATTGGCCGGCAGGGTCGCCATTACGATGCCGTAGCGGTCGACCTCCACTTTTTCCAGGCCCATCGCCTGGAGTTCGGCCGACAGCAGGCGGGCCATCTGCCACTGCTGCGGTGTGCTGGGCACCCCTTCCCCTTCGTCACTGGAGGTGCTTTCCACCTGAGCATACCGGATGAGTTTGTCCGCTACGGATTCCGTCAAGAGGACCTGTGAAGACGGCAGGTTCGGCGTTCCGTTTTTGTCCGTATCGCGAGCGTCGTTCGGGGGTCGTGGGCTGTCCGTGTTGCGGGCGTTGTCCGTGGGCCGGGGGTCGTCCCCCTCCGTGCTGCGGGTATGGCCCATATTGCGGGCGTCGTCCAGGTTGCGAGTATTATTCAGGTTGTGAGCATCGTCCATGTTGCGAGCCTCCTCGCATCGCTATCGGTCCGTCCCTGGGCTGCTCTTGGTACGGAAGTAATTGCAGCCACTTGGCGCACGGTGTTGCGCCGTACGGGCCATCGCGTACGTACATTCTTGCCCAGGGACCATTCGCCTGCCGGACAGGAAAATTTTAGCGTCTCGGCTCCCTTCGACAGTCTTCCCAACCTCTGGGTTGTATCCTAGGATCAGACCTTGAGACATACGGGTAACGTAAGCACAAAGACCGGCACTAAGAGTCTAAAAGAAAGGAGCGATTGAATGGTAGCAGCACAAGGAAGCGCCGGCAACGGGATGGTTGGCCGCAACAACGGCCGAGCCACGAACGACTTCTGGGATGCAGAAACACTGGTCGGTGATGTGTCCAAGAATGCCCGAGGAGAGGTGATTCGGGTCAAGCGGGTCACCAAGCGGGGGCGCGCCTACGTCGACCTCCGCACTTTCTACCCGGGCGATGATGGGGAGCTCCGTCCCGGGAAAGGAATCAGCATTCCCGACAGCCTGCTGGATGCGGTAATCCAGCTCCTACGGCAGGCAGCCCAGGCCTCGCCGGTCTCCGCCGCCACCACAACCGCCAACGGCCGGCCGGCCTCGCCACCAGCCGGAGAGTAACGGCGCTGGGTCTGTGGTGAGCAGGCAGTTCAAGAGATGGCCTAACAAGCATTTAAGTCTAGTGATGGGCAGGCGCGGCAGTGAGGCAAATCCCCTGGCCGTCGCCTGCCTCTCCGTGCTCTCATCATCGCAGGAAGCACGGGGTGGACAGCGAAACGTAGTATAAAATGTAACGGCGGTGGAAAGGCAGAAAAGCCAGCTCAGCCCTGCCCAACGGGAGCCCAGAGACGGCGGGGAAGGGGAGGCAGCAACATGGCTGTCCGCACCAGGCAAGAGGTGTCGGCCCGCTTTGTTCAGGAGTTGCGCCAGAGGGTCGCTCCGGAGCGGGTCTACACGGATTGGGCCGTTCTGCAAAGCTACGGATACGATGGCACGGCAGGGTATCGGGCGTTGCCGCAGGTGGTCGTGCTGCCGGAGCGAACGGAAGAGGTGGTGGCGGTTGCCCGCCTCTGTTATGAGGAAGGGGTGCCGATCACCCCGCGGGGCGCAGGGACGAACCTCAGCGGCGGGACAATTCCTGTAGAGGCCGGCGTCGTCATCGGGTTCAGCCGCATGCAACGCATCCATCACATTGACCTGGCCAACCAGACCGCGCAGGCGGAGCCAGGGGTGATCACCGATCGGTTTCATCAGGCCGTCGAAGCGCAAGGGCTGTTTTATCCTCCTGATCCCAGCAGCCAGTCCGTCTCCACGCTGGGCGGCAACGTCGCAGAAAACGCCGGCGGGTTGCGTGGACTCAAATACGGGGTCACCCGGGATTATGTGCTGGGGATGGAAGCCGTGCTGGCGGATGGCACCGTGCTCTCCGTCGGAGGCGAGACGCTCAAGAATGTGGCCGGCTATAGCGTTACCCAGTTGTTGACAGGGTCGGAAGGGACATTAGCCCTGTTTACGCGGCTGGTTTTGCGATTGGTGCCGAAGCCGGCCGACCGCCGGAGCTTCCTGGCGTTCTACAATGACCTGAGTGCCGCGGCGCAGACAGTGCCCACGCTGATTGCCGGCGGAGTCTTGCCAGCCACGCTGGAGATCATGGACCAGATCACTCTCCAATGTGTGGAGGAGTATGCCCACCTCGGGCTGCCGACCGATAGCGCCGCCCTTCTTCTGATCGAGGTCGACGGGCAGCCGGCCCAGGTTCAGGCAGAAGCCGCCCAGGTCGAAGCGGTGCTGCAAAAGCAGCCGCACATCACGGAATGGCACGCCGCCCGGGATGAACAAGAGCGGGACCGGGCTTGGGCTGCACGGCGGGCTGCCCTGGCCGCCTTGTCGCGACGGCGGCCGACCACCGTGATCGAGGATGCGACCGTGCCGAGGCGGCAACTGCCGGAGATGTTCAAACAGATCCATCGGGTGGCCCAGCAGTACCAGCTTCCCATTGGCACGTTTGGACACGCGGGAGACGGCAACCTCCACCCCACCATTTTGTGCGATCTGCGGGATGCGGACGAGGTTCGCCGGGTCGAAGCCGCGGTAGACGCCCTGTTTCACGCCGCCCTGGCGCTGGGGGGCACGCTCTCGGGCGAGCACGGTATTGGGCTGGCGAAAAACCGTTTCCTGCATCTGCAGCTGGGGGAAGCCGGGGTGCAGCTGCAGCGCCGGATCAAAGAAGTGTTCGACCCCAAGGGGCTGCTGAACCCTGGAAAAGCGCTGGGGGTCATTCCTTAGTCTTGAGTCTTGTACTGCACCTCCTGCACCCGAAGGACTCGTGACTCGTACCCGGAGGCGAACTCCTACCTGGAGGCGATAAGCGTGGCCACCCCAGTGCCCTCGGGGGTTGGAGCGACACCCGCACCAACATCACCATCAGCCCCGACGTCTACATCGACGCCCACACCGTCACCGACATCAACACTGGCACCAACATCGACGCCAGTACCGACGTCTACATCAACGCCAGCACCGACACCAATATCAACACCGGCACCAACCTTGAGGCGCTCCGAAGTGTCTCCGTTCATAACGGACCTGGATCGGTGTCTCAAGTGCGGGTTCTGCATGGGCCCCTGCCCGACGTACGCGGAGAGCGGGCTCGAGACGGATGCGGCCCGTGGCCGCCTCAACCTGATTCAGCAACGATATGCGCCAGTGCCCGCTCCCTTTTCGGGCCTGTTTGAAGCCTCTCCCGAACCCATCGATGGACCCGCTCGCCGGCAGTATTTCGAGGCTCTCTTCGCCTGCCTGGAGTGCGGGGCGTGCGTCGCCGCCTGCCCGGCGGGTGTGCCGGTGACTGAAGTGATTAGCGCAGCGCGGGCCGATTGGCAACGGTTGTTTGGACTGCCGTGGGTCAAGCGGATTGCGATCCAGGGGGTACTGGGCCATCCCACGGTCTTGCGAGTGGGGGCGCGCCTTGGCGCTCTGGGCCAGGGTCTGATCATGCGTTCTATCGGTTCTGCCTCTGATTCAACTGCTGCCGCGGCGCCGGCCGCCGCCGATGCCGATACGCCTGCCGCCGCCAACATCGATGCGTCGGACTCCACCGCTGCCGATGCACCGGCCCCCACCGACATTGAGGCGTCTGCCTCCGCCGATGCCGATGCGTCGGCCGTCGCCTCTGCCGCTCCGCCGGTCTGGGCTGCCGCCTCTGCCCCCCGCTCGGCCGCCAACTCGGTGGCCACCGGCGGCGGGGTTCAGCCGACAGAGCCCGGTGCGCAGCAGCCCCGCTTTCCGTTGCCATGGGTCGGGCGGAGGGTTTTCCCGAAGCTGGCCAAACGTTCGCTCATCGCCCAGCTGGCGCGGGAGAAGAAGCCGGTTCATCCGCAGCAACGGGTCGCCTTCTTCCCGGGCTGCCTCATCTCGCAGGCGTACACCGACGTAGGAATCGCCTTACACCACATCCTGGCCGAAAACCAGGTGGAGATGGTGACGCCCGCCAAGTGGTCTTGTTGCGGAATGCCGGCGCAAGTGCATGGGGCGTGGGTGCAGGCCCGCCGCCAGGTCCTGCACAACCTGCAGATCATGGAGGATTTGCAGAAGGCCGGCATGGAACGCATTTTGACCGCTTGCGGTTCGTGCGGTGCGCAGTTACGCCATCACGCCACTGCGCTCTTCCGCAACGAGCCGGAGATCCGCGCCCGGCTGGAGCAGGCCGCGGCGCGAGTACGGGACGCCAGCGAGTACCTGGTGGATGAACTCCACGTTCAGGCCGGGCCGTATCGGCTGGCCCGCCCGGCCACGGTCACGTATCATGACCCCTGCCATCTAGCCCGTAGCCAGGGGGTGCGCCGCCAGCCCCGTGAGCTGTTGCAGCGCATCCCTGGGGTGACCTTCGTCGAAATGGCTGAAGCCGATCGGTGCTGCGGCGGCGCCGGCATCTACTTCCTGGAACATCCCCAGCTGTCCGATCGCATCCGTCAGCGGAAGGTCGACCATTTTCGCGAAAGCGGGGCTCAGCTGCTCTCCACGGCCTGCCCAGCCTGCATGATGCAGCTGGAGGACGGGTTGGTGCAGGGCAAGACAGGAGGGCAGGCGGTTCACCTGCTGGAGCTGCTCGATGACTCGTATCGCCCACCCCACGCCCAGCGCCGCTACCGAGCGGTGAAAACACAGCTGGCACACCTGCACACTCACTCTCACTCAGATCAGGCCACTGAATAGCCCCAGGCAGACCTGGATGGGCTTAGGCCGGTCAACAACGCGAGGCAACCCAACCGGCCCTGGACAGCTGGAGACAACCTCAGACAGCCGCCGCCACCGGATGCCTCTGGGGCAACGAACGCCCCACCGCCTGCGCCAGGGGGGCGAGGCTGCGCATCAGTTCAGTGAAAACGGGCGGGGTAAGGGCCTGTGGTCCGTCAGAGAGCGCCTGTTCCGGATGGGGATGAACCTCGACCATGAGACCATCCGCTCCGGCCGCCACCCCGGCTCGGGCCAGTCCCGACACCCACTGCCACTTGCCGGCCGCGTGGCTGGGATCGACCAGGATCGGCAAGTGCGTCAGCCCACGTGCAACCACGACCGCACTAACATCCAGCGTGCTGCGGGTGGCCGGCTCGAACGTGCGAATGCCTCGCTCCACCAGAATTACGTTCTGATTGCCTTCGTTGACGATGTACTCTGCCGCCATCAGCCACTCTTCGATCGTGGCCGACATTCCTCGCTTGAGCAACACCGGCTTGCTCTGGCGGCCCACCTCACGCAGCAATTCAAAGTTCTGCATGTTGCGGGCGCCGATCTGCAGCGCATCCGCATATTGCGCCACCAGCTCCACCTGGCGCACGGCCAGCACTTCCGTCACTACGGGAAGACCGGTCTTCTCCCGTGCCGCTGCCAGCAGCTTGAGCGCCTCTTCGCCCATTCCCTGGAAGCTGTAGGGCGAACTGCGCGGCTTGAACGCCCCGCCCCGTAATAGGTTTGCGCCCGCCGCCCGGACCGCAGTGACGGTCTCCATCAGCTGCGCTTCGCTTTCCACCGCACACGGGCCAGCGATGACCGCCAGTTGCCGGCCCCCGACGGGCACATCCCCAACCATGACCACGCTGCCGGCCGGGTTCACCTCAC
Source organism: Limnochordaceae bacterium (assembly GCA_014896305.1). Classification (GTDB taxonomy): domain Bacteria; phylum Bacillota; class Limnochordia; order Limnochordales; family DUMU01; genus Bu26. The sequence goes on along the minus strand of JADBKQ010000006.1, from coordinate 101,416 downwards.
GACTCACCAGCTTGAACGGGTGCATGACTCGTACGACCCGTTCCACTCCTGGTAGCTCCTCCAAGACCTCCAGGTCCGGCAGGGGCTTAGCCCCGATAGCGCCGATCACGACTTGATGGTCACCATAAATCGGATGCCCCGCAAACCCCAGCGCCGCCAACCGCTGTTGCACCGCCTCTACTTGCTCTTGCGACGCCCCCGGCCGCATCACGATGATCACAGCCACCGCCTCCTCGCTGTCGTCAGCAAGACTGATCTGTCGTCCGTCCATCCACTGCCCGACGTCCCCGGACGTCATCGGCCATCGTTCGAGGGAGATGTCATCGCCCCAGCAGGCATCATCGTCCCAGCCCACGACAACGTCCCAGTCCCCCTGCACTGCCCGCGCCGCGTCACACGGCCAGAACTGCCACCACCGCCATCTCCGCCATCGTCGCCGGAGCTACTACCCTACCGCCATCGCCACCGTAACTGCCACTGCCGCCGCCGCCATCGTGGTAGCCAGGCCACGGTGCGAAACACAAGCCGAAAAAAGAAAACCCCGTCCTTGCTTCAGGACGAGGTCTTCCCCGTGGTACCACCCGACTTCGCTGTACAACCCAGGTACAACCCAGGCACACTGGCAACGGCGTTCAGCCCAGGCTCGAGCTTTCTTGCCACACTCGATAGGTCACGGGCCTGTCGACCGCTCTCTTGTACAGCCTTGTTATCAGATACCGCCCGCTATGCCCTTGGGCCACCCGTTTCCGAAAGCCATCAAGCTGACAAGCTGATCAGGCTTTGTCAGGCTCTGTGCCCGTAGACACGTGCTGCCAGGACATATTACTGGCGAGATCTGCTCTGTGTAACGGCAGAGGTCCGGCTCGGCCTACCCATCGCCCCCTAGCCCATCACCAGCCGTATAAGCTGGGCCTGCATATCATGCACATGCTGGCCGGCGACTTCAGCCTGCGACTCCGGGGCGAACTTCACTAGCCCTTGGCGCAGCGGCTTCCCACCGATCGCCGCCTCTCTGGACGCCCGTTGGCCAGCTACTCCTCCCCTTCAACGTCTCTATGAGATGGCATTGTCAACCCTGGCGTTGGACTCCGACGAAGCTCAAACATCCCCTCAGACCAGGACGGCAATAGCCGCCCATATCAGAGGAGAGATTAACCGTGATAATACCCGCTTCTTCTGCCCCTGTCAATCACCACTCCTGCCCTGGGCTCGGTCTGAACCCCCGGGCTTTGCGCCCCGCGCGGGATCCACACCTGCGCCCAATCCCTGGCCTCCCCCTCCCGCGGGAGGGATCAACTGGAACCCACAAACACTTTACTCACACCCTGCCCTTGACTACTGGAAGCGAGCCCCCAAAGGCAGGGTTCCTGCCCCCTTGCCGACCAAAGCCAGTTCGAGCACCCCACAGTCCTGATGCAGGCACAGGCATACAGTGTGCGCCCGTTCGTACGGGCATTTCGACCTGACCAACCGGCGTGGATGGGCAGGATGTCGTTCAGCCGGGCGGCCAAAAGAAGGTGCCGGCCACCATGCGCGATCGCCCGGCTAGACCGTTGACCCGGGCGACCAAAGATTAGGTGGAAAAAATAATACCCATCCCTCGGAGGACTAGTCGGCAATTATATTGCCACCAGCCGTCTGCTCCCACCTGCCGGACTCCAAAATCCCAGCTAGCACGCGACAGAGCTGTAGCTGCGCAAACCTTAGCTGCTGCTAGACGAGGAGTCTCTCTTCCGGGCGAACCTCAGCCCTCCTCCCCCCCAAGGCATTCCCCCTGCTTCCGGCCAGCCCTAGCTGCAAAGCGCAAAGCCCTTCGGTCGCTCCGACCGACTTCGAGGGGGTGCTGGCAATTTGATTTCCTGTCTTTGGCCTTCTGGACGGGCAACTATTTTTCCATCTGCCGGGTTTGGGTCGGTCACGCCTAACAACGGACGGCGCGTCGCTCCGAACCCGGTGGGTGCCAGACAATCGCCCTACAGCCATAGCACTCTGTATCCTCGCATCCTGCCGAATGTGCAGCAGGCGGGGTCTCCGCCGATAGCTTCAGCCACGGCACTCTGTGTCCTCGCACCGGCCGCAAGGGCTTGATCTGAGTTTGATTTAGATGCTATGATTGGTTATAATATCCAAATATGGCATGACATGCAGAGGAGGGCAAGGTGCATGGATGCTGTGAAAGTGCCTTACCACCTGCTTGATGGTGATCTCCCCGTCATGGCCCAGTATTTCTACATTTGGATGACCAGACAGGCCGGCCGCGACGGTAAGCTCGCCATTAGCAATGCTCAGATGGCCAGGTGCTTGGGGGTTTCGCGCCCCGCCGTGCGGCGTTACATACGACGGCTGTTAGAGACAGGCTGGCTGTCAATCGAACGGCGTTCTGGCAAGATAACCCACTGGCATCTGCACGATCGATGGCGCGAGCAGCGCCTGGAAGAGCTTAAGAAGATGCACCGGCGGCTGCAACAGGCCGAGCAACTGGGGGAGGCCCTGATGCGGGAGTGGCTGAACCTTCTTATTGGGACAATCGACTACATCGATAACGCCAGACCTGGTTTCTTACGCAATCCCCTCACCGAGGGCATCCTAGAATTCGATCGGTTCTATCCGCCCTTCGTCGCTTTCGAGTTCAACGGCCCACAGCACTATGGGCCTACCGTCAAGTACCCCGACGAGGAGCAGGCAAAGCGACAGATCCTGTACGATTACGCGAAATCGGGCATGAGTCAGCAGCACCAGATTCATCTGATCATCATTACGGCCACCGACCTCACCCCCCGGCAAATGCAGCAAAAGCTCAAAGAGGTCGCATCTCTGCTCCCCCTCCGGCAGGTGGATCCGGACGATCCTGTTCTAGTCGAGTTAACAGCCATCTCGAACCGATACATCCAGCGGTGTACTGTCAATGAGGCGGACCCACTGGAAGGCAAGAAGGTTGGCCGCCTGGTAGACAAGCGGGCTTGACGCCAGGTCACAGAGAAACCTAACATGAGCACACGGGCCAGCCGAATCTGTACGCGCTCTGGCACATAGAGACAGACAGGCTTAAGCTCTGCAAACGCTGGGCGTTCTCGCAGGTACGAGCGGACCCGCAGCCGAACCTGAGACATCATCGTACAGGAATGACAGCAGTGGCAGATATGGACGAACACCGGCTGACGATTCCCCTAGGCGAACTGGGGAAAATCCGAACCTCTGGCGATACCCCGGCGAACTCCTCAGCGGGCGGTCCGGACGAGCAAGAGGAGCCAACCGAAGGTTCGGCGGGGGACACGGCAATAGCTCCGCCCCAGCATTCCGCCGGAGTAGCTCTGCCCCAACGTTCCAGCGGTAGTCTGGCGGGGCTGGCGTCAGGAGTCTCGGCGAAGAAGTCGTCCCAACGCCCCTTCGCTGCACTGGTCCGGGAGTATCACGGCCTCAGCCTGGATCCATTCCAGTCTGAGGCGATTATGTATCTCAACCAGCAGACTTCCACTCTGGTGTGCGCCCCCACGGGCACAGGCAAGACTCTCATCGCTGATTACCTGGTCGACACTGCTCTCAAAGTCAACCAGCGTATCAACTACACAGGCCCCGTCAAGGCCCTGGTGAACCAGAAGTACCGCGAGTTTGCCCGCCACTTTGGCGCGCACCGGGTGGGAATCCTCACCGGCGATGTCTCCTCCAATTCCGGCGCTCCTCTGCTCCTCATGACCACCGAGGTTTTGCGAAATATGCTGCTGTACACCGACGATATAGCCGCTTCGCCGTGGGCAACCCCGCCCGGTGAACCGCTGGCACTGACAGCATCCCCGCTGCCCGCAGCCCAGTCGCCCATCCCGCCCTCCGGCATGCCCCAGTCGCCCATCCCACCCTCCGGCATGCCTCATTCGCCCGCCGCCCCCAGCACGGCCCAGTCGCCCGCCGCACCTGGTACGGCCCAGTCGTGCGTCACACCCTCTGGCATGCCCCAGTCGTCCGCCACACCGCCCGGCACACCCCAGCCACCTGCCACACCCTCCGGCACGGCCCGGTCGCCCGCTATCCCTTCTCCCGGGCCGTCTGTACTGGCTGGCGTCTCATGGGTCATCTTCGATGAAATCCACTACCTGGACCACCCAGAGCGGGGCACGGTTTGGGAAGAAGCCATCCTGCTCCTGCCGCCGGGAGTTCACCTGCTCGGGCTGTCGGCGACCATCGCCAACGCCGCCCAGCTCGCTGCCTGGATCACTCAGGCCACCGGTGAACCGTGTGCGCTGGTCCAGTCTCACAAGCGCAGCGTGCCTTTGGTACACCGCTTCTTCAATGAACGGTCGGGTGTCCAGGATGCCTCCGGCCTGCTCGCCTCGTTCACGCACTGGGCCTACCCTGACCGGGATGACCTCGAGCTCAAGGGGCGGACCCTGGACTGGCAGGAGCTGGGATCGAGGCTGGCCGCGCTGGCGCTGGGCGGCCGGTTCAACCGCAGCCTGCGCACCCGCACCACCCACCTGCAGCTCGTGCAGTATGCGCAAGACGAGCTCCTCTTCCCCACCCTCTACTTCGTGTTCAGTCGTCGCAGTTGTGAACAGTATGCTTCCCAGCTCGCCCGCCACCACGACTACCTACGGCGAGCGCAGAAGGAGACTGTGCGCATCACGGTGGAGCAGACCCTGAAGCAACTCGGGCTGGTGGCAGCCCAGATCCCCGACCTGCCCAAACTGATGCAACTTTGGCAGCGGGGCATCGCTTACCATCACGCGGGCCTGCTGCCGGCCGTCAAGCGCATCGTGGAAAGCCTGCTGGAGCGGCGAGTACTGCGGGTTCTCTATGCCACCGAGACCTTTGCCGTCGGCGTGAATATGCCGGTCCGGGCCGTCTGCTTCGACACGCTGGAGAAGCACGCCGGGGCGCACCTGCGCCCCCTCACTCGGCAGGAGTATCTGCAGATGGCGGGACGGGCGGGGCGGCGGGGGATCGACCGGGTAGGCATGGTGATCAGCCGCATCGAGTTCCACGACCTGCAACGCTGGCTGGCCACCAACCGCTGGCCGGAGCTGCCCATCGCCATAGACTGGGAAAAGGTACAGGCCGAGCCTATCGTGAGCCACCTGCATCTGTCGTACAACTTCGTTCTCAACTTGACCTGGCAACGGGGAGTGGCCCAGGCCGAAGAGGTACTCCGTCGTTCCCTCAGGGCCTACCAAGGCGAGGACAAAAATACGTCACAATCGCAGAAGCAGGCTGCTTCGCGTCTTTCTTCTGCTCACCAAGGCGAGGACAAAAATACGTCACAATCACGGCCAACCCTGGTGTTGGAGGAGAATCCCTCCCCACTGCTGGTCGAGTATCACCAGCGTCTGGCCACATTGACGCAGCTTGAATACATTGAACCGATCGCGTCCACTCCTGGTGCGACCGTACGGCCGTACTGCGGCTTCCGCCTGTTGCCGCGGGGCCAGATCTGCCGCCGGCTGTATGTTCACGAGCTCTTGGTGACTGAACTCCTTTATGAAGGGGTACCGCAGCGCCTCACCCCCGCGCAATTGGCGGGCCTGGCGGGCGCGATCGTCGGTGACGAAGCGCTGGAGACCGGCGTACGCTGGCCGTTGCCGACCCGGCCACCCGCCTGGTGGAAGGAGGCGGCAGCGGTGGCCGACCGGCTGCGCCGTCGCTGGGAACGAGCCGGCTACTCCGACAAAGAACACGGCCGGGAACTGCGGCTTTCCATGGCGGCAGCCGAGCCGCTGGAAGAATGGGCAGCCGGCATCAGCCTGGGCGAACTTTTGGAAAGACACCCGCTCGAACCGGGGGACCTGGTGACCGTTTGTCGCCAAGCCATCGACCTATTGCGGCAGATGAGCCAGGCCCTGCCCACCGATGGGCAACTGCAGCAGAATGTCCGCGCTGCGGTAGCAGGGCTGGATCGGGATGTCGTACAGGCCCGACTCTGACGTTTTCCCGCTCTGACAGGCGCAGATGGGTTGGTAGGCAGGCGTGCCCCCGAGAGTAAAGGGCACGCCCGTCCGTTTTCTTCCGCTTCTTCCTACCTGCTTCGGGTTTCGCTACCTTCCTGCTTCCGGCTTCGCTCCCCTTCTACTCCGGCTTCGCCATCCTCCTACTTTGTCGCCCGATCCCGGTAGATGACCGCCAAATCCTTGTCCAGCTGGTCCAGCGCCTGATCCATGCTGACTTGGCCGGAGAAATACTTCCCCATGTCGCCCATGATCTTTTCGCGCACTGTGCTCCAGTGGGGCACTTGCGGCGACGAAACCGTGTAACCCAGGATCTGGCCGAACACCGCCTTGTGCTTGGGTGGGAAAGTGGCGCTGAAGGCCATGCCCACCTGCGAACGACGTAGCGGCATAGCACCAGGCTGTTGCAAGACCTGCGCCAACGTCTCCTTCGACGTCAGGAACTTGATCAACCGCCAGGCCTCTTCCACATGCTTGCTGGTCTTCGGGATGATGTACCCGCCGCCACCCGCCGTCGCCGCCCGCTTGCCGATGGGGCTGAGCGGATGGTTCGTGACATCGTAGCCAATCGGGCGTTCGAGTTTGTTCAGTGTCAAGCTAAGGTAATAGCCGCAAGGCTGAATGCCCACCTTACCCTGGTTGAACATCTGAGCAGGGTTGGGTTGGCCAGTGACATAGGGGGCAATAACCTTGGCCTGATTAAACTTGTACCAATACTCCATAGCCTGCCGGGCAGCAGAGGAACGGAGAGCGTTCTTGAGGTCACTGGTAATAATCTGGCCGCCGTTGGCCAGAACCAGCTGATACCAGTCGAAATACCACTCGCTGAAACCGTATTGTTCCGGTTTGTTATCATTGTTGGTATCCCGCGTCAGCTTGATGGCATCTTCTAGCATAGTCTGCCAATTCCAAGGCTGATCATTCGGGCTAACAAGCCCGGCTGCATCGTAGAGATCGGTGTTGTAAAAGAAGCCCTGAATGTCCAGGTTGTCAGGCCAGCCAAACTGCCTTCCGTCCATGGTCTGGAACATCTGCAGAGCTCCAGGGAAGATATCGGCAATGTCGTAAGCAGGGTCCGCTTTGAGATCCCTTTGCGCCAGTTCAGTCAAATCGTAGTAGACGCCAGCATCGGCCAGATCATAGGCCCAGTATGGGTCTACGTTGACCACGTCGGGAGCGCTGCCCCCCGCTACCGCGATCGGCAGCTTCTTCGGGATGTCGGTCCAGTTGACATAGACCAGGTTGACCTTGATGTCCGGGTTGGCCTTTTCGAACTGTGCGACGTACTTCTTCACGTTCTCCAACTCAGCATCATGCGACCAGCTCCACCAGGTGATCGTCACCGGGCTGCCCGCGGCTCGAGTCGGCACCGCCAGTGCCCCGGCCAGGCCTGCAGCCATTGCGACGGCCAGCATACCAGCGAGGAACGCAACTCTCGTCCTCCTGTGCCAATGCCCTTGTCCTTTCACCCAAACCTACCTCCTTCTCTTCCATGGCTGATCCCGAAGGCTGGCGAGACACCCCGAGTGAAATCGCTTTCTTTTTTCCTGGTTATGGTGTGCTCACCAGCGGTAAGGATGTTCGACGGGCAAGGTATACCTCCTGCCGAATAGTCGTTTCTTATATCGATATACTCTATACTCCGACGACACCCCCTCTGGCTAGCTCGCCACAGTAGCGGATCTGCCGATAACAGGGCTAGCCAGAGCCCACCCTGCTCAAAAAGGTCACCAACAGGTACAACACCTCTAGAAGGAAAAGCCAGGGCTATGGCCAATATGCAGTGACACCAAGACAACGAATGACTGCAAGCAAGGCAAGCCTGTAATTTCCTGGGTGACAAACGAGAGTGCACGAGCTGGCCCTGGGCTCGATGTCTACAGAAAGGGCTGGTCATATGGTTGATGCGCCCAATCCCCCCGCCCATCCGACCCCGTCCTCTACCCTACCGCTGCTGCTCCATCGCCCTCGCCCGTGGCGCATCGCCCACCGTGGTGCACCGACCCTCGCCCCCGAAAACACGTTACCGTCCTTCGCCAAAGCGCTGGAGTTCGGTGTCGACCTCATCGAATTGGATGTGCAGATGACCCGGGACGGCCACATCGTTGTCCTGCACGACGCCACGGTAGACCGCACCACCGACGGCCATGGCCCGGTGGCCTCGCTCACTCTGGCCGAGGTCCAGAGACTGGATGCAGGCGCACATTTTGGCGAGAATTACCGCGGCACCCGCATCCCCACCCTGGCCGAAGTCCTCGACCTGTGCCGCGGCCGCGCCGGCCTCAACATCGAGCTGAAAAGCAGCTACCTGCTGCAGCCAGGCTTTGAAGAGGCTGTGTTGCAGGTCATCGAGGCCAGCCAGTTCGACCAGCCACTCCTATTCTCTTCTTTTGAACACTACGCCCTGCGTCGCATGGCTCAGCTGGCGCCGGCCATTCCCCGCGGCGTCCTGTACACTGCCAACCCCGGCCCGGCTGCCTGGCAGGCGATGACCGAGTTCGCACAGGCCCAGTTCCTGCACCCCCTTGAACTCTTCATCTCGCCGGAACTGATCGCCCTTGCTCATACCGCCGACCTGGGCGTGATCGCCTGGACGGTGGACGATCCGCACCGCCTGCAAACTCTAGCTGACTGGGGTGTGGACGGCCTCATCAGCAATCGCCCGGACCGCCTCGCCGCCGTGCGGCAGGTCTGACCCGCTGCGCCTGCCAGGAGAGCAAGAGGGGGGGCTCGCCCTAGGCCAAGGCCGAAGCCGATGCCTGGTCCAGGAACAGAACCGCCTGGGGATGGCGACGCAGGATAGAGGCCGGGCAGCTGGTGTCGATGGGACCGGTGAGCAGCGAACGAATCGCCACCGCCTTCCGCTCCCCTGGCACGACACAGACGATCGCCCGGCTACGGATCAAGGGAGGAATGGTCACCGTCAGCGCCTGGCGGGGCACTGCGTCCAGACTGGGAAAACAGCCATCGTTCACCTGCTGCTGGCGATCTTTGGGGTCAAGTTCCACCACCTTCACGGTGTACGGGTCCTCGAAGTCGGCAACCGGCGGATCGTTAAACGCCAGGTGACCGTTCTCACCCACGCCCACGCAAGCGATGTCCAGGGGCGCCGCGTCCAGCAAGGCACCGTACCGGGCACATTCTGCCGCCGGAACGGTCGTCTCGCCGTTCAGCCAGTGAATGGTTCCAGGGTGTACGGTGTCAAACAGATGCGAACGCAGATAGGTGTGAAAGCTCTGAGGAGCAGAGGCGGGCAGCCCCAGATACTCATCGAGGTGGAAAGCGACCACCCGGCCCCAGTCTACCTCGGGTTGCTTTTGCAAATGAGCCAGGAACTCGTTTTGCGAAGGAGCAGCGGCAAAGATCATCCGCACCGGCCCAGAACCAGGAAGCTGCCGCCACAGCTGCCCGACCGCAGCTGCCGCCGCCCTTCCCAGGCTCTCCCGGTCCTCATATATCTGCACAGTAAGTCGATCTACCTGAAAGCGCCGCAATGGCTTCACCGGTTCCATTAGCATCCTCCGTCTTATTGACCTGACATGGACGTGACATGTGTGTGGCCGCCCGCCTGTTGTCCTCAACACCAGCATCGGGTATTCCGGCTGGTTGACCTCGACATAGGGTTGGGCTTGTCAACGCCTGCGGCTGAGCTCGGCAAAGACCTCGGCAGGCGTCACACCCTTGGCGGCCAGCATCACCAACAGGTGGTAGATGAGGTCGGCGTTCTCGTAGACAAAAGCGGCCCGGTTGTCCTTCTTCAGGGCCTCGATGACCACCTCGGTCGCCTCTTCGCCCACCTTCTTGGCGATCCGTTCCATCCCCTGAGCGAACAGCTTCGAAGTATATGAGCCCTCCCGTGGTTGCCGTCGCCGCTCTTCGATGACCTGCCACAGCTCTGCCAGGATCTCCGCCCCGGCAAAGGGGGCGTCCGCCGCGCCAGGTCCAAGAGATGTCGCCGGTGAGCTCGCCGGGGTCATCGCAGGGGTGGGCGTTGACACGGCTGACGTCGTCGCCGCAGCCGGCTCGGTAGGCGCAACCGCCGCAGTCGACGGGGACAACGCGACGCTGCCCGCCCCCCGATTCAACGTGGAAAATTCGCTCAAGGGATAATGGAAGCATGAGAAATCGCCCTCGTGGCAGGCGCCGGTCCCCTGCTGTTCCACTTGCACCAGCAGAGCGTCTCCATCGCAATCTTCCGTGACCGAAACCACCTTTTGCACGTTGCCGCTGGTCTCGCCTTTCATCCAGAGCGAGCGCCGCGTCCGGCTCCAAAACCAGGTCCGGCCCTCAGCCAGCGTACGGCGAAGCGACTCTTCGTTCATGTACGCCAGCATCAATACCTGACCCGTCCGGACATCCTGCACGATGGCAGGGAGCAGGCCGTCCCGGAAACGCAGGGCCGGCGCCACCCGCCCCGTACGGCCCTCGCTCTTGCTACCATCGTTGTTCCCGAGCTCGTGGCTGTTCTGGTTGCTGTTACTGTTCTGGTCACTGTTGCGACTCTGCTCGCTATCCAACCAGCCTCGCCCTTTCCCGCTGTCCCCCGTCGTCCCCGCCAACTCGTCTTTCACTTACACTACCCGCACCGGCACGCCGGCCGCCCGCAAAAAGCGCTTCGCCTCTCCTATCGTGAACTTCCCGTAGTGGAAAATGGAAGCCGCCAGCGCCGCGTCCGCCTTCCCCTCCGTCAGCGCTTGCCGTAGATCTTCCAGGCTGCCTGCGCCGCCCGAGGCGATCACCGGGATGCCCACCGCCTGCGCCACCGCCCGGGTCAGCGCCAGGTCATACCCGTGCTGCACTCCGTCTGTATCCATGCTGGTCAGCAGGATCTCCCCCGCCCCCAGCTCCTCCGCTTGCCTGGCCCAGGCGACGGCATCGAGGCCGGTCGGTGTCCGCCCCCCGTGGATAACCACCTCGTACTCAGGTGAACCGCTGGCCGTTCGCCGGGCGTCGATCGCCACCACGATGCACTGGCTGCCAAACCGCTCCGCCCCCTGCCGAATCAGCGCCGGCTGTTGCACGGCCGCGGTGTTGATGGAGACCTTGTCTGCTCCGGCCAACAGCAGATCCCGCATCTGCTCGGCGCTGGAGATCCCCCCGCCCACAGTGAACGGAATGAAGACCTCCTCCGCCACCCGTCGGGCCATCTCCACCGTCGTCCGCCGCCCCTCGGCCGAGGCGGTGATGTCCAGGAAGACAAGCTCGTCGGCGCCCTGACGGTCGTAATAGGCGGCAAGTTCCACAGGATCACCCGCATCCCGCAGCTCAACGAAATGGGTACCCTTCACCACCCGGCCGTCTTTTACATCCAGGCAGGGAATAATCCGTCTTGCCAGCATCGTTCCGTTCCTCACTACTGCATTACCGATCTCTGGGTCTGTTCAGGTCCACAGACTTCCTGCTACTCCTGCGCGGCCTCCCCGATCCCACCTTACCCGCTCACTCCGCAGTGGTCCGCCGGGGAATCGCCCGATTCCAACTCGGCCCTGGCAGGCGACATGGGCAGGCGAGCCACCAGCCCACGCCGAGCGGCCGCCAACCCTTGCTCTGCACTGAGCCGCCCCTCGTACAATGCCTTCCCTACCACGACCCCCGCCAGTTCCAGCGGAGAACGGGCCAGCGCCTCCACGTCGGCCGCATCCCGGACGCCACCGGAAGCGACCAGTTCGACCCGGGACGCCGGTCCCTGGCCTTCATGGGATTCTTGCGCCCCGATGGCCTCTGCCGCAACGGCAGCCAGCTCCTGCAACAAGCTCCAGTTCGGGCCGGTCAGGCTCCCATCGGTCCGGATGTCGGTGACGATCACTCGCCGGACGCCCGTCGTCAGCACGTGCCGCAGCGCGTCCGCCATCCGCTGGCGGGACGGCTCTTGCCAGCCGCGTATCGCCACCAGCCCCTCCCGGCCGTCCAGCCCAACCACCACCCGCCCCGGAAAGCGCCGCACAGCCTGAGCCAATAGCTCTGGCTGCTCCAGCGCCACCGTCCCCAAAATCACCTGGTGAACTCCGGCCGCCAGGGCCGCCTCCATCTGCTCCAGCGTGCGTAGACCCCCACCCAGCTCCACCGCCACTCCGGGGCAGGCCCGCGTGATCTCCGCCACCAGCGACAGCTGCTGCGGTGAACCGGCCAGCGCCCCATCCAGGTCCACCACGTGCAACCGCCCGGCTCCGGCCTGGGCCAACCGCCGGGCCACCGCCACTGGATCGTCCGCATACTCGGTCTGGCGGCCTGGATCACCCTGCACCAGGCGGACGCAATGGCCATGGCGCAGGTCGATGGCAGGCACAAAAAACTGCGGCGCTCGCGCGGCTTGCTTCACCACCGCACCGAAATTGCGCAAAATGGTCTGCCCCACCTGGCTGCTCTTTTCCGGGTGAAACTGAACGGCAAACAGATTCCCCCGGCGCACCGCCGCCGCAAACCGCACCCCATACTCTGCCCAGGCCGAAACCAGCCCCTGGTCCAGCGGATCCACGTAATACGAGTGAACAAAATACGCGTAGGGCTCTCCCTCGAGCCCTGCCCACAAGGGGCTGGGGACTAACTCCAGGGAATTCCAGCCGATCTGTGGCACCTTCCGGCCAGCCGGGAAGCGTCGAACCCGTCCGGGCAAAACTCCGAGTCCTCTCGGGCCATGCTCTTCGCCAAACCGTTCTTCGCTCTCGTCAAACAGCAGCTGCAGCCCCAGGCAAATCCCCAGAAACGGGCGATCCTCGGCAATCGCCTGGCGTACGACCTCGTCCAACCCCGCTGTTCGCAAATTGGCCATCGCGGCGCCAAACGCGCCCACTCCCGGCAAAACCACCGCATCAGCCTGTGCCACCTGCACCGGGTCATCCGTGACCTCGACAGCAAACTGGCCCTCCCCAACAACCCCGGCAGGCGCTGCCAGCCCCGCCTCCCTGCCATCTGCAACGCTCCAGCCATCCTTGCTGCCTGGAACACGCCGGGCGTCCTGAGGCGACAACGCTCGCTCCAACGCCTTTTGCACGCTGCGCAGGTTGCCCATGCCGTAATCCACGATGGCGATCCGCTGCATCGACTTCATCCCACTACGCCTCTACCTTGCCTGTGCTCATGCCCCGCCGGTGCTTTCCCTAAAGGCTGCATCCCTATTTCGCTCCGTCGCCATCCGGTAAGTTCTCCCCCAGCATCCCTTTGGTCGAAGGCACCCGCCCGCCCAAACGTTCATCCACCGCCACCGCCTGGCTCAACGCCCTGGCTACCGCCTTGAAGGCCGCCTCGATGATATGGTGGTCATTGCTCCCCGCCAGCTTGCGAACATGCAAGTTGAAGTGCCCCGCCCAGCTAAACGTACGGAAAAACTCCGCCACCAACTGCGTATCCAGCTGCCCCACCTGGGGGGTGGTCAGCGGCACGTCCCAGCCGAAGTACGGCCGGCCGCTCAAGTCAACGGCCGCCAAGACAAAGGCGTCATCCATCGGCACGGCCGCCCATCCAAACCGGACCAGTCCCCCCTTTGCTCCCAGCGCCCCTTCCAGGGCCCGTCCCAAACAGATCGCCGTATCCTCCACGAGATGGTGGCCGTCCACCTGGAGATCGCCGGTCGCCTCGACTTTGAGGTTGAATAGGCTGTGCCGGGCCAGGGCATCCAGCATGTGATCGAAAAAGCCGATGCCGGTCCGCACCTGGCTCGTGCCCACCCCATCCAGGTCAAGTTCGACGGTGATATCCGTCTCCGCGGTTTTCCGCTCGACTCGTGCCTGCCGGCCCATCGTTTCTCCTCCTCCGCCCGCCGCCCCCATCCTCGGCAGAGCGGCTCTCCCCGTCCCCGCTGGCGTCCAGCCGCCGTTCAATGGAACGGGCGTGCGCCTCCAGCCCCTCCAGGCGGGCCAACCGTACTGCTGCGCTCCCCACGTCCAGCAGTCCCTCTTCGCTCATCTGCAACACTGAACTGCGCCGCAGAAAGTCGTCGACGCCCAGCATGGACGAGAAGCGGGCTGTACCGCCCGTGGGCAGTACATGGTTGGGGCCGGCCAGGTAGTCGCCGACGGGTTCAGAAGAAAACGGCCCCAGGAAGACCGCTCCCGCATGACGGATCTGGCTGAGCAACGCCCACGGCTCGGCTACCTGCAGTTCCAGGTGCTCCGGGCCGATCGCGTTGACCACCATGGCCGCCTCTTCGAGATCCCGTACCTCGATGATGAACCCGTGCCGCTCCAGGGAACGGGCAACAATCTCCCGGCGCGGCAGCTGTACCCGCTCTGCCTCGATCTGCTCCTGAACGGCCTGCGCCAGCTTCCCGTCGGTCGTTATCAAGATCACCGCCGCATCCGGGTCGTGCTCTGCCTGGGAGAGCAGGTCGGCGGCCAGCCACTCGGGCTTGCCCTGGGTAGCCACCACGGCCACCTCGCTTGGGCCCGCCAGCATGTCGATGCCGACCTGACCGAACACCATCTGCTTGGCCAGGGTGACGAAGATGTTGCCCGGGCCAACGATCTTGTCCACTGCCGGAGATTGGTCCGTACCAAAGGCGAGGGCCGCGATGGCCTGCGCTCCGCCGGCCCGCAATAGACCGCTCGCTCCCGCCAGGCGCGCCGCTGCCAAAATCGCCGGGTGGATGCTGCCCCCCGGGCCGGGCGGTGAAGCGACGATCACTTCTTCCACGCCAGCCACCCGGGCCGGCACGACGGTCATGAGCAACGTGGAGACCAGTGGGGCTCGACCCGCCGGCACATAGGCACCTACCCGTTCCAACGGCAAGAAACGCTGGCCCAGAAGATTGCCGGTATCATCCTGTAAAAAGAAGGAACGGGGCATCTGCGCCCGGTGAAAACGCCGGATGCGCTCTGCTGCCAGTTCCAGGTCGGAGCGAATGGTATCGTTCAAGGAAGCCAGAGCTCGCTCGAAATCGTTCGGCCCCAGCCACAGGTCCTCTGCGGCCAGTTCCACCCCGTCGATGCGCCGGGTCCACTCCAGCACGGCCTCCGTGCCTCGCTCCGCCACATCGGCCACGATCTGGCGCACAGCATCCCGTACCGTGATAGGGTGTCCGAAAATCTGGTTCAGCCGGGCCAATACCTGGGCGTCAGCGTTCTCTCCCCACTCCCGCCAGGTGTCCCGCCGCACCAGGCGACGAATCTCCCGTTCCGGCCGCTCCCCCAGTTCCGCCAACCGAATGACCCGCATCTGCTTCCCCCCTGCTCCACGTCGTGATTCCCCCGGCCGCATGACCGGCATTCGGGTCAACCACCTGCACCACCTGCCGCAGTTGCGCCGACAGTTGCTCTACAGCCTCTCGATGAACTTTATGAAGCACTGGGTTGGCAATCAAACGAGTCGAAACAGGCAGGACCTCTGCGATGACCCGTAACCCATTCTCCCGCAAGGTCGTGCCGGTTTCCGTAATGTCCACGATCGCATCGGCCAGGCCCACCAAGGGTGCGACTTCGATCGAGCCTTGCAGGTTAATGATCTCCGCTTGCACGCCCCAGCGTTGGCAAAACCGGGTGGCCACATGAGGGTATTTCGTCGCGACGCGCCAGGGAAAGTGAATGTCCTCCAACGATCGTACCGGGGAGCCTGCAGGAACGGCCAATACCATCCGGCAACGGCCCACCCCCAGATCCATCAGCTCGGCCACGGGCTTTTCCCGCTCCACCAAAACGTCCTTGCCGGCTAGTCCCAGCACGGCTGCCCCATATTCCACGTAAGTCGGTACATCCCACGGCTTGGCCAGTACAAAGCGAAAAACGTAACCAGGGGTTCCTCCCGCACCGGCCGGCAAGTCCCAAATCAGCCGCCGGGAATGCAAAAGCCCATCGAGCGGGCCCACACCCGCCCGCTCGAGCAGTTCGACGGCGCTCTCCAGCACCCGTCCCTTGGGCAACGCGATACTCAACGCCGGCAACGGACCGCCCCCTCGCAAGGTTGTCGCCATGCTACCATAGCAGGCAAGGACAGTCAACCAGGGACCTCGTTCGGGCCGTGCAGGTCAGCCCAGGGCAACGCCGCCTTCTCGCCATCCGACGCCAATTACCTGCTGTTTGCCTGCCGGTCGAGCGCCAATTCCAACCGATCCAATCCCACCGCAAATCCCGTCGCCGGCTCGGGCCGGGGAGCAAACTGCTCTACCAGGTGATCGTAGCGCCCACCGGTCAGCAGTGGCAGCGCCAGGTCGGGGCTGAACCCCTCCAGCACCGGGCCAGTGTAATAGTTCAGGTCGCGAACGAGGCCCAAATCGATTCCCACCCGCTCCAGCGGAACCTTGGCCGCAGCTACGCACTGTAGCAGGGTGTGCAACTCCTGCAGGGCCCGGTCGACGGCCGGCAGCCGCAGGGCGGAGAGTGCCCGCTCGGCAGGGGCAGGGATTTCCGCCGAAGCACACCACTGCGGCAACTCCACCAATTGCCAGCGTGCCGCCTGCTGGGCCGCCGATACGTTCTCCGTCCCGGCTTCCGCCAGTACCGCCTGCAAAGCCACCTGATTCCGCTCCATCAAGGCCTGCCGCAGGGCCCGGCGATGGCGGGGCTGCCAGCCCCCCGCGTCCAGCAAGGCGTGCACCAGACCGACGTGGCCGATGTCAATGCGAAACCGCTGTAAGCCTGCGGCGGTCAACAAGCGGACGGCCAAAGCGACAATCTCGGCATCGGCGGCATCCCGCCGGGACTCCGCCGCCCCGCCCGTCCTGGCGTCGGCCTCTTCGCCGATCCGCTCCACCCCTGCCTGGCGAAACTGCCGCAACCGCCCCGCGTGAACCTCTTCAAAACGGAAGACATCCGCCAGGTAGTACAAGCGCAACGGCCGCGGCCAGCGAGCCAGGCGAGTGGCAGCCAGCCGGGCGATGGGGGTGGTCATGTCCGGGCGCAAGACCAGCGATTCTCGTTCGGGATCAAACAGCCGGTAGACGTCGAAGCTTCCGGTAGTGGCGCCGGATGCCTCATCCGCCCGTAGATTCCCGGCCGCCACCACGTCGGCGTATTCGAGGAGGGGGGTCTCCACTTCCTGGTAGCCTGCCTCGGCAAAAACCTCTCGCAGCGCCGCCTCCAGGGCTCGACGCCGTTTCACCTGGTCCGGCAAGAGGTCGCGCATCCCCCGGGGGGTCTGTACACGGGTGTACGGCCACTCGTATATATCGACCTCACCCATCCTCTCGATGTCAGCCACTCCCTTCCCCAGCTCGCTACCTGCCCGGCGGCCCAGTTCGTCCCCTCTTCCCGGGTCCGACTCATAGCCAGGCCCCGTGTCCGGTTCACTCCCGATCCGCCTGCCCGGCCAACCACCCGCCGATGGCTCGCTGCCTGTCCGCGCCTGCTTGTCTTGATCTTGTCCGTGGCCCTGCTCCATCTAGCTATCCCCCTGCCCCGCAAACTCTCCCGTCCGGTTACATTGTCATCCAGGTCATCCGGGCGAAAATCCACCGCCCACAGCCCGCAGCCGCCAAGCGCACGGCCCGCCGTGCGGGGATCGCCTCACTGGCCTCGTTCTGCGGCTCTGTGCGTCTCTATCACCGGATCCCAGTCCGGGCAATCCCCTCCACAAATTGCCGCTGGATGAACAAAAACAGGATGATCACAGGAATCACGGCCACTGTAGAGGCCGCCATGGCCAGGTTAGGCTGTGTCCCATACTCCTGGAAGAAGGCCGACACCCCCACCTGCACCGTCCGCATCTCGTCCGAGTTGGTGACGATGAGGGGCCAAAAGAAGCTGTTCCAGCCGCCCACCACGCTAAACAAGGTGACCGTCAGCACAGCCGGGCGGGCCAGGGGTAACATCACTCGCCACAAAAACGTCAATCGGGAGGCCCCGTCGATCAGCGCAGCCTCCTCCAGTTCTTTGGGAATCGTCAGGAAAAACTGCCTGAGCAGGAAGATACCAAAGACCGAGACCGTCCAGGGCACGATCAAGGCCTGGTAGGTGTCGAGCCATCCCAATTTGCTGATGACCAGGTAGTTAGGGATGGTAGCCACCGTATCGGGGATCATCATCGTCCCCAGGAAGAGCGTAAAGATGACCTCTCTCCCCCAAAACTCCATGCGGGCAAAGGCGTACGCCGCCAGAATGCCGGTCACCAACTGCCCCAGGGTCGTTGCCGTCGTGGTGAAGACCGTATTCAGGAAGTATCGGGTGAACGGCGCCGATGCCCAGGCTTCCGGATAGTTTGACCAGACCCAGTGCCGCGGCCAGAGGCTGAGCGGAACCGTAAACACTTCATCCGGCCGCTTGAACGAGGTGAGCACCATCCATATAAAGGGGAGCACCATGGCCGCTGCCCCTGCCAACAATACCAGATGCAACAGTGGAACCGTCCAGCGGGCGCGCCGGTTGACCACGAGCCCCGGTCGAGCCAGGCCGAAGGCGGCCGATCCGCTCGGGTTCATCCCCATCCTCTTCATTCGTATATCACCCGCTTACCCACAAGCCGGCGCTGGACCAAGGTGAGGACAAAGAGCACCACGAACAGGATATAGGCCAGCGCGGATGCATATCCAAAGTCAAAGTAGTTGAAGGCTTGCTGGTACAAGTAGTAGACCACCACCGTCGTAGACTTGAGCGGGCCGCCATCGGGCGTCATGATGTAGACGGGCGAAAAGACCTGAAACGAGGAGATGATGGAGATGATGAGCAAAAAGTACGTGGTCGGGGAGACCAACGGCCAGGTGATATAGCGAAACGCGGTCCAGCCGGTTGCCCCGTCCATCGCCGCCGCTTCGTAATACTCCCGCGGGATGTTCTGCAGCCCGGCCAAATAGATGACGGCGTCGTAGCCGACATACTTCCACAGGCTGTAGATGACCACAGCCGGCATAGCCCACCGCGGATCTTCCAGCCACTGCAGGCGAGGCAGGTGGATGGCGTGCAACGCTTCGTTGAGCAGACCCCCTGACTGGGGATAGAAAATGTAAAACCAAACGATGGCGGCGGCGTTCGCTGCCGTCACGTACGGAATGAAGTATGCGGTCCGATATAGCCCTGTTCCCCGCAGCCTGCTCTGGAAAGCCACCGCCAAAGCCAGCGCCAGGGCCAGGGTCAGAGGTACCGACGTGCCCACATAGTAGACCGTCATCCAGAGCGCATGACGAAACTCCGGATTGGCGAAGGCGTTCGTATAGTTGCGCAAGCCCACCCATTCCGGCCGGCTGATCAGGTTCCAGTCCAGGAAGCTCACGCCCAACGACAAAAACATCGGTAGAATGTGAAAGACCAGCAATATCAAAGCTGCAGGCAAGATAAAAAGATACGCCAGGGCCGTCTGCCGCCAGTAGCGCCGAGAGTGGCCCCTCATCCGCGATCCACCCCCTGGCTATGCGCCACCGCCTGCTGCTGCGGTGGCGCTTCTGGCTGGTGTTGGGGTCGCTCCTGCAGTCGCTGCCGCTGTCGTTCGATCCATTGGCTCAGAGCCTTGATGAATCGCAGATTATCCGTCCCCCGTTCTTGTCCGGCACTCTGCTCCGGCCCCAGCCAACCGGCCGATCCCAGCCAGATCACCCAGCCCCGCCCCACCGGCTCGGCCGCTGCATACACCTGATCGTGCTCCGTCACGGCCAGCACCTGCGTTCGCGGCTCCGCTGCCTCCGGCGACCCGTCTGCCCGGGGCAGTTGTACCACGCTAGCGTCCACAGCCATCAGCAGCCCCTTTTCAACTGCCACCAGCTGTTCAGCGGAGGTTGTCCCGGGCTGCGGCCCCGGGGAGGCCTCCAGACTGCCCGCGGAGTCTACCCGATACCACACCGCCAGCGCCCCCGCACTCTGAACTCCAGGCAGAGCGCTCAGTCGCCCGTGCGCGCCCACCGCCTGTCCCAGGCGATCGAGCTCCGCTAGACCGTCCTCGTCTCCCGCCCCACCGGCCAGGATGAGGACCCCCCCGCCCTGCACATAGCGGGCCACAGCTTCCATCTCCGCCTGGCTAAATGTGGTGGGTAAGAGGGAGAAGCCACTCTCCGGATAACCCACCCAGACTGCCGCTGCCCTGTCCCAGGCGGCTGGACCCTCCACCTGCCAGCCCTCGCTGAGCACCTGGCTATCCCAGCCGGCTTGTAGAAGGGCCTTTTGCAGGGGGGCGCTCTGCCCGGTCCCGCGGTTGTTGTGTCCCTCGTCGATCCACAACTCCGGCAACGTAGCCGGGTAGACCTGCACCGTCAGGGGATACCAGCCCTCCTGCTTCGCAGCGGCCGTCCCCGCCGCCCCATCGGCGCTGGCTGCTGCGGTCGCAACCCGCACCCAGAGATCCTGCCGCCCCATGTCTGTGAGCCGAGGAGTCCACTCCAACCGGAAGGGCACGGACTCCTGACCCTTGACCGACAGGGGTGTTGGACTCGCGGCCAACAGCTCTTCACCAGCCCCCTGGACCCCGCCTGCCCTTACCAGCTCCACGCGAACCTGGGCATCCGCCGAGCCCAGATTGACCAACGAACCCTGCACCCAGGCTGGCTGCGTCGCCTTCATCGGAGCAGGCCCGCTCTCCAGATCGTGGGCGAATACCGGGCCGGGAGCTTGTGCCCAGATGGGGGAGGTGACCACCCGATCCCCATCCGCCTGCTCCACCCGGAGGTACCAGTATGCATAGGAGGAAGTCGGATGTACCGTCGCCTGCAACTCCAGGCCCTGCGCCTGCTGCAGCGCCGGGGAATCTTGTTCACCGGCCCGCCAGGCACAGACCACCTGGCCGCTCTGGTCCACCAGCTCCACTTGGCGCACACGGTCCTGTGCATCCGGGTCCCAAATCTGAGCATCGAAGGAGATGGTCGTCGAGCGGGGATCTCCGTACGGCAGGGACAAAACGGATCCCAACGGCTGACCATCGGCGCTGAACCAAACCCGTACATTCGCATCTTCGCTGGCGTAGGTCCGCCGGGCCCGAATCGCCTCCACCAGCGCCGGGCGAGTGAGAGCGGTCGCCCACACCCCGGTCCGGGACGGCGTCGCCGTACCCCACGCCCACTGGTGAACGTCGGAAACTCCCACCGCCGCCACATGCCAGCCCCGGGCCAGAGCCAGCTGGTAGCTGGATTCATACTTGAGATTGTGGGGATACGGGCCGCTGGCGACCTCAAGGGTAACCACCGCTCCGTCCGCCCATGGGTAATACGCAAACGCATCCCAGTTGCGCTGGATGTCGAAACCGGGATGGTTGAACTCGGCAAACGTGTCCGGCCGGTCCTTCACATACTGGTAAAGCGACAAATAGGTGGGTTGCTGGTCCCGATCCGGGTGCTCCTGGCGAGAGGTAAAGACGTTGATGTGGCCATCCGAGCTATTGGTCCATTCCACGCCGGTCAGGGCGACGAACTTCCCCGGTTCCGTGAACCGGTCCGCCTCTTTTAAGGTATCCAGCCAATGGGCCGGAGTGGGGGTCACCATGTAGCCGTGGTCGGTCAACGCCAGGAAATCGAGGCCTCCCTGTTGCCGAGCGTACGCGTACGCATCCGCCGGTGTCCCCACCCCGTCGGAATACCCCGTATGGGAGTGCAAATCCCCAAAATAGACCGACAGCCCCGCCGGCCCTTGCCGGTCCGTGGCCAAACGGCCTGCCAGCGACGAAACGACCCATTGGTTGGCGAGACTCGCCGCGGCCGGTGGCTGCTGCCGTTCTGGTGCTTGTTCCTGCTGGCGTCGCTGTTGCTGCTGTGGTGGCTCTTGCGCGGCAGCCCAGTGGACGCCTGGCCCGCCGGTGACGCCGATCATCCCGAGCGCAAGAGCCAGTATGACCAGCCCGTTAACGTGCCCCGACCGCATCGTCGTTCCCCCTCACCCTTCGCGCAAGCGGGGAAAGGGCAACCCGCGCCACCCTCTCCCCGCTCGTCTCACCTTCCCCCAGCCGCTACTTCCTCTTAGCCAGCAATTCATTGGACTTGGCGGCGGCCTCATCCAGCGCCTGCTTGGGGGTCTTCTTTTGTTGCAGCGCCTCGTCGGTCGCGTCCGACACCCAGCCACGAATCTTGTTCCACTCGGCGATGGGCGGATCGGACACCGCATACTTCAGCTGAGCGACCACGACCCGGTCATTGGGATGCGTCTTGAGGAACTCCTGATAGGCAGGGGACTCGATCGCCGACGTGCGGACCGGCAGGTAGGAGGTCTCTGCACTCCAGCGAGCCGTCTGCGGAGCGGCCGTCAGCCACTTGATGAAGGCCCAGGCGGCCTCCTGTTCACGAGGATCGGCCTGGGCCATGATGGCCAGATCCGTGCCGGCGACCGGCGTGGCCTGGGTCTTGTTGTACGGCAACCCGCACACCGCCATCGTAAACTTGTTGCCTACCGCCTGTTCCGCATAGGTCAGCCCGGGAGACGAGGTGGTATAGGTGGCTACCTTGCCGGCGCCAAAGTCCTGGTCCAGGTAGCCGCTGAGAATGTAGGCCACCTTCCATTTGTGCACCATATCAACGAGCAACTGCAATGCCTGCTGCCCGGCGACACTGTTAAACTGGGCGGTCCGCAGATCATCGCTGAGCCAGTCGCCGCCATTGGTCAAGAAGAAGAGGGCAAAGGTGTCAACATTAGGTCGGATGCCGAAACCGTAACGGGCCACCGTGTCACCCTGCCGCTCCGTCGTGGCCTGGGCCGCCCGCAGCAAGTCGTTCCAGGTCCGGGGCTCACCCAACCCTTTCTGGTCGTAGAGCGTCTTGTTGTACACGGTCACGTACAGACTCTTGTTGAATGGCATCGTGTAAAACTTGCCGTAGAACGTGTTCCCTCGCCGGAAGCCCGGCAGGATATCGTCGAACTCGGCCTGGCTGAGACCATTCGGACCTTTGATGAAGTTCTCAATGGGAACGATCTGATTGCCAGAGATGAGTTCGTCGGTCCAGTTGGAGTAAACCTGAGACATGGTCGGCGCTTTCCGGGCCGCTACGGCTGCCAACAACTTCTGCTGCAGCGCCCCGTAGTTGCCCTGGTTCATCGCCTTGACTTCGATCTCGTTCTGGGATTGGTTAAACTGCTGGACCAGCTGATCCAACGTTTGGCCCAGCGGCCCCCCCATCGCGTGCCAGAACACGACCGTAGTCTTGGCCGAGGCGGAGGCTACCCCCAGCCCGCCAACCACCACGAGGCCAGCCAACGCCGCTACTCCCGTCTGCCACCAACGGCTCGCCATACCCCTTCCCCAGTAGCGCTCCATACGTTCGACCGTGCGAGGCCCTCCTGGCGTAGCCACACCGTACCTACCTACCTCGCCGTACGACTGGAGTGTCCCCGCCCGGTCTATCCTCCCTCCGGCAGGTGATGTTGAAGCATCTGGAGGTTTCGACACGATGCGAACAAACCCTGGAGGAGATGAGAGGATTTACACTCTGTTGACATCCTCCCAGCTGGAGGCCGGCTTACTCCCACTCGATGGTGGCAGGCGGCTTGGGAGAGATGTCGTACACCACCCGGTTGACACCCTTCACCTCGTTCATGATGCGGGTGGAAATCCGTTCGAGGACATCATAGGGAATGCGGGCCCAGTCGGCGGTCATCCCATCCTCGCTGGTGACCGCCCGTACCGCCACCAGGTCGGTGTAGGAGCGCTCGTCTCCCATCACGCCCACGGTCCGCACCCCGGGCAAGACGGCAAACACCTGCCATATGGCCCGTTCTAGCCCAGCCCGCTGAATCTCCTCGAGGACGATCTGATCTGCCGCCCGCAGCCGCTCGAGCCGCGGCCGGGTCACCTCGCCGATCATCCGCACCGCCAGCCCCGGCCCCGGGAACGGGTGGCGCCAAACGATAGTCTCCGGCAAGCCCAGCTCCGCCGCCAGCTGCCGGACTTCATCCTTGAATAGCCACCGCAGCGGCTCGATCAGCTGCAGCTTCATGTGCTCCGGCAGACCGCCCACGTTGTGGTGGGATTTGATGAGCGCCGCGCCGGCGGCGCCGCCTGCCCGCTGCCTCGGACGCCCGCCCCCGCTTTCAATCACGTCCGGGTACAACGTCCCCTGTACCAGATACCGGACGTCTCCCAGCCGCTCCGCTTCTTCTTCAAAGACGCGGATAAACTCCTCGCCGATCCTCCGCCGCTTCTCCTCCGGATCGGTCACCCCCGCCAGGCGGGCCAGGAACCGGTCCTGCGCCTGCACATGAACCAGGGGCACTCCCAGCCGGTCGCGAAACGTGCGCACCACTTCCTCGGCCTCGCCCGCCCGCAGCAGTCCGTGGTCCACGAAGACGCAGGTCAGTTGCGACCCGATCGCCTGGTGAACCAGGACTGCGGCCGTGGCGGAGTCCACCCCGCCGCTGAGCGCGCAGACCGCTTTGCCCTGGCCCACCGTCGCCCGGATGCGAGCAACGGTCTCCTCTCGGAATCGCCCCATGGTCCAGTCCCCCGCCAGCCCGGCAATAGAGAAGAGAAAATTGCGGAGAATGCGCTCGCCCTCCTCGGTGTGAACCACCTCGGGGTGGAACTGCACCCCATACAGCCGGCGCTTCTCGTCTCCCATGGCGGCCACCGGGGTGATGGCCGTGGCAGCCAGCGTCGCAAACCCTGCCGGCGGCTGCAAAACCTGGTCGCCGTGAGACATCCATACCCGCGTCGGGAAGGGGATATCGGCGAATAGCCGGCCCCCCGCCTTCCGTTCCAGCTGCGCCGGACCATACTCCCCCTCGTCGGACCGGCGCACGTCGCCGCCCAACACCTGGGCCATCCACTGCATGCCGTAGCAGATCCCCAGGACCGGCAGACCGGCCTGAAGCAAGGCCGGGTCGGCCTGGGGAGCAGCGGGCTCGTAGACACTGGCCGGCCCGCCCGACAGGATGACCGCCTGCGGCCGGCGGCTAGCCAGTTCAGCCCAGGGCAGCAGGGCGGAGGCGATCTCGCAATACACGTGGGCCTCCCGCACCCGCCGCGCAATCAGCTGCGTATACTGCCCGCCGAAGTCAAGGACCAGGACCGGCACACCCTTACGGTTCACCGCAGACTCGGGGGATGACGTCGCTGGCGCCGGACTTGACCAAACATCACTTGCCTGCCAGTTCACGCTGATAGACCTCCGGCTTGAGGACTCCAATGTAGGGTAGGTTACGATAGCGTTCGTCGAAGTCCAGGCCATAGCCCACCACGAACTTGTCCGGGATGTGGAAACCATTGTAATCAGGTTCGATCTCTACCCGGCGGCGGCTGGGCTTGTCCAGCAGCGTACAAACATGGAGGCTGGCCGGCTGGCGGGAACGCAAACTCTCCAGCAGGTACTTGAGGGTCAGGCCCGTGTCCACGATGTCTTCGACCACCAGGATGTGGCGTCCCTGGATCGGGTGGTCCAGGTCCTTCAAGATACGAACGACGCCCGACGTCTTCGTTCCCATTCCGTAGCTACTGATGGCCATAAAGTCCAGCGAGATGGGAAGCTCGATATGGCGAACCAGGTCGGCTGCGAAAATGGAAGCTCCCTTCAAGATACAAATCAGGCCCAGGTCTTTCCCTTCGTAGTCCTGGCTGATCTGCTTGCCCAGCTCCGCCACCTTGACAGCGATCTGCTCCTGGGTCAACAGAATCTCGGCCACATCCTCGTGAATGGGCCAAAACCGCGACGACATCCCCGTTCCCCTCTTCTTCTACTTCCGCGTCTCCTACTTCGTCTGCTCGATCTTCGACCAAACCTCCGGGTTGACCAGGTGGGCCGGCCGCTCGCCGCGCAGGAGGGCCAGCAGGTCATCCACCGCCATGGTCGCCATCTTCTCTCGTGTCTCCCGGCTGGCGCTGCCCAGGTGGGGCAGGAGCACGGCGGATGACTGTTCGGCCAGCCCCGGCGCCATCAAAGGCTCGTTCTCGTACACATCGAGCCCTGCGCCCGCGATCCATCCCTCCTGCAACGCCCGGACCAGCGCCGTCTCGTCGATCACCGGGCCTCTCGCCGTGTTGACCAGGATCGCGGTCTTCTTCATGCTACGCAATTCCCGTTCCCCAATAAGGTGGTGAGTCTCGGGCGTCAACGGCACGTGCACGCTGACGAAATCGGACTCGGCGAGCAGTTGTGGGAGCGGCGCATAGGTGACCCCGAGGATCTTCTCCTCATCAGTCTCTAGCCGATGATGGCTGAAGTACAGGACCCGCATGGAGAAGCCGTGCGCCCGGCGGACCACCGCCTGCCCGATCCGCCCCATCCCTACGATACCCAGGGTTTTGCCGAAAACGTCCAGGCCCAACAGAAGCTGCGGTTCCCAGCCCTTGAACCGCCCGGCCCGCTGGAAATGATCGCCCTCCACCACCCGCCGGGCCACCGCCAGGAGCAGCGCCCAGGCCAAATCGGCCGTGGTCTCGGTGAGCACGCCCGGGGTATTGGTGACGGCGATTCCCAGCTCGGTCGCGGCCGCCACATCGATATTGTTGAATCCCACCGCGTAGTTGCTCACCACTTTGAGCGTGGGCCGCCCTGCTTCCAGAACAGCCCTCGTGATGGGGTCCGCCAGCATCGTGAGCAGGCCCTCCTGCCCCCGTACCTGGGCTAGCAGTTCCTCTGGCGTGAGCTGCCGGCCCAGCGTGTTGAGCGTCAGCTCTGTCTCTTGCCGCAGCCGCGTCATGGCAGGACCTGGCAACTCCCGAGTACACAGCACTCTTGGCTTCATGGCTAACGATGGTCCTCCTTCGTCGCACGTCGTCGAACATCCCTCTGACACCGGGAACGCCCGTTACCACTCCTCACCTACCCTCTCACACGCGTCCATCATCGCTGGGCACACCCGCTATCCCTGACACGCACCTGCGTCTGCAACATTGCTCGTATCACGATGCAGCGAAGCCCCAAGCTATAGCGAGAGCTCGGCCCAGGCGGCCGTCAGCACCCGCTTCGCCCCCGCCCAGATCACCTGCGACTCCTCATCGGCTTGCGGCTTGACCTCAAAGCTGACGATGGGACGGGAAGGCAGGCCCTGGTCGTTGAGATAGCCGATGCGGAAAAGCTCCCGCAGAAAGCGGGCCAGCTCATGGGGAGTGTTGGCGCCGCCCGGTTCACCAAAGCCGGGATGAGCATCCCCATACAGTGGGCTGGCCGGATCCGTGACCGCATTACCCACATGGGCGTGAACCAGGTACCGACCGGCCGTGCGGAGCGCCTCTTCCGGGCTCTCCCGCAGCAAGGGCAAGTGGCTCAAGTCCAGCATCAGGCCGAAGTTGGCCTGGAGTCGGGAGACCGCTTGTGCGACCTCCACCGCCTCGACAGTCGGCCCAATGAGGCAGTGCTTATCGACGTCCCGGTCAAAGGTCTCCAGCACCACCCGCAGCCCGCACCTGGCCGCATAGGCGCTCAGCTCGACCAGAGACTCCACCAGGCGGGCCCGAGCCGCCGCCCGCTGGGCGGGATCGGCCGGGTCCTGGCCGCTCAGGAAGGCCACCGCCACTGCCCCCAGTTCCGCCGCCTCGTCGATACAGGCTTTGGCTCGCTGCAGCGCCTGCGTCCGGGCGGAGGCTTCACCCGCTTCCAGGTCCAGGTGCTCTCGCAAGAAAACAGGTTGGGCTCCAAAGGCCGCCGTGAGGTTCGCCCCCTCTAAGAGCCGACGCACCTGTTGTCGCACCTGGGGGCTGGCGATGTGGGTGATCTCCACAACCTCCAGGTCCGGATCCCGTGCCAGCTCCGTGAGGGATTCCAGGATCGGCCCTTCCCCCGTGGCAGTTTGCGGATACAGCATGAAATGAACCACGCCGAGGCGGAAAAACTGGCGCCAATCGCTGCCATGCGGCGGTACGGCTCTCCCCGCTGCCCACGTTCCGTTTGCCATCGACAACGCGATCGCTCCCTCCCTAAGAATTGCCCTTAGATTCCACCCTCGGGCCGGAGCTTCTTCCAGTCGCTCAGGAAGC
This sequence comes from Limnochordaceae bacterium, assembly GCA_014896305.1. Taxonomy (GTDB): domain Bacteria; phylum Bacillota; class Limnochordia; order Limnochordales; family DUMU01; genus Bu26. The sequence goes on along the minus strand of JADBKQ010000006.1, from coordinate 73,748 downwards.
GTTCCAGCCCACTATCGGTCAGCGGATGGTGCAGCAGTTGCTCCAGGACCTTGAAGGGTACGGTGGCGATATGCGCCCCGGCCAGCGCCGCCTCCACCACGTGACGGGGGTGGCGGATGCTCGCGGCAATGATCTGCGTCGGCAAGTCATGGATCTCGAAGATGTCGGCCAGGTCCCGCACCACCTGCATGCCGTCTTCACTGATGTCGTCGAGACGACCGATGAAGGGACTGACATACGTCGCCCCGGCGCGAGCGGCCAGTAGCCCCTGGGCGGCGGTGAAGACGAGCGTAACGTTGGTCTTAATTCCCTTTTGCGAAAGCTGGTGGGTCGCCTTCAGGCCTTCGGCGGTCAGCGGCACTTTGATCACCACATGGGGGGACCAGGTCGCGATTTTTTCCGCCTCCCGGATCATCCCTTCCGCCTCCTGGCTGACGACCTCGGCACTGACCGGCCCCTGCACGATCCCGGCAATCTCTTGCACCACACTACGAAAATCCTTGCCTTCCTTTGCCACCAGCGTCGGATTGGTGGTGGCGCCGGACAAAATCCCCCAGGACGCTGCCTCGCGGACTTCGTCTACGTTGGCCGAATCAATGAAAAAGCGCATCGAGCGCTCCCCCTTTCGGAAGGTGGTTCGGGATCAGGTATGGCGAACGGCCCGTGCCTGGGCCGTGTCCAACTTGCCGCCCATACCTCCTTGTGCCTATACTCCTGTGCGTATACTATCTTTATCCCGGCCAAATGGGAAGGAGTTCTCCCAATTCATGGCCCATCCAACCCGCATGGTACAGCCGGCAGCCCCCTTGACAGCCGCTGGCGATCTGCATCGGCAGCCAACGCTTGTCCCCCCCGTGGACGTGGCCCAGCTCGGCCCGGTTCTGGGGGTGGAGACGTCCTGCGATGAGACAGCGACGGCCGTGGTGGATGCCAGCGGTATCCGGGCCAACGTGGTCTCCTCCCAAATCCCGATCCATCGCCGCTACGGCGGGGTCGTTCCGGAGATCGCCAGCCGCCATCACCTCGAGCTCGTCCTGCCGGTCATCGACACCGCGTTAAACGAAGCGGGCCTCACCCTGGACCAGCTGGCCGGCGTGGCCGTGACCCGGGGGCCCGGCCTGATCGGTGCGCTCCTGGTTGGCCTGGCCGCCGCCAAGGCCGTCGCCTTCACCCAACAGCTGCCGTTGGTCGGCGTGCATCATTCGGCAGGTCACGTCTACGCCAACTTCCTGGCGTACCCGCAACTGCAACCTCCGGTGGTCTGCCTGATCGTCTCCGGTGGGCATACCGAGCTGGTCTACATCCCTGCCCACGGTCATTTTGAACTGCTCGGCCAAACGCGCGACGACGCCGCCGGTGAGGCCTTTGACAAGATCGCCCGGGTTCTTGGCCTGCCCTACCCCGGTGGCCCGGCCCTGGAAGCATTGGCCAGCAGTGGCGACCCGCAAGCGGTTCACCTGCCGCGCGCCCTTTTGCCGGAGACCGGTCATGGCCGGTCAGATCCGGACGACCCGGACTCCATTTCTCTCGACTTTAGCTTCAGCGGACTCAAAACTGCCACCTTGCAGGTGCTAAGCAGCCCCGGTGCTCCCTCTGCCGCCGACCTGGCCGCCTCCTTCCAGCAAGCCATCGTCGACGTGTGTGTCACCAAGACGATCGCCGCCGCCCACCGGGCTCACGTTCACACCGTCCTGCTGGCTGGCGGTGTCGCCGCCAACCAGGCACTACGCCAGCAACTGGCAGCAGCCTGCCACGAGCAAGGCTTGCAGCTGTTTGCCCCGCCGCTATCGCTGTGCACGGATAACGGTGCGATGATCGCTGCCGCCGGCCGCTACCTGCTGGCCGCCGGGCAACGGGCGGGTTGGGATTTGGACGCCGACCCGAACCTGCCCCTGACGACGCGTTGGTATTCTAAGCCAGATCCTTCCACATGATGATGGCATCTTCGTTGTTATCCTGGTAGTAGCCGCGGCGAATGCCCGCATCCTTGAACCCTAGCTTCTCATACAGCGTGTGGGCGACAATATTGCTTTTCCGTACCTCTAGCGTCATCCGTCGCAGTCCATTCTGCCGTGCGATGTCCATGAGGGCGGTCAGCAACTGGGTGGCTACCCCCATGTTGCGCCAATGCGGGTGAACTGCCACGTTGGTCACATGACCCTCATCCACCACCAGCCACATGCCGGTGTATCCCACCACCTGATCGCCAACACGGGCCACCACATACCGAGCCCGATCATTTTCCAGCAACTCCGACAGGAACGCCGCCCGAGACCAGGGGGTCGTAAACGACAGACGCTCTACCCGCAAGATCTGGTCCAGGTCGCGTACTCGCATGGGTTCGATGGTTACGGCGATCTTGCCGGGCATGGGCTCTGTCGCCATCACCCTACACCTCCGACCTACTGTAGTATCGGGGGACGACGGTAAGTGGCGAGTACGCATCCCGTGCGTCCGCAGCCCCCCCAGGATCCGCCGCAGCCACCTGGGCCACCGCCAACCTCCCCACGGTTCCCGGCTCTGGTTTGTCCCACTCATTCCACCCCTCACCCGCCCACCGCAGCTCCATGTGGCCAATCCGTCCCCGGCCACCCGGCCACAGCCCCCGGAGTTGGCGGCAAAGCGATGCCTCTCCTGCCATCACGAGTAGACTTTCTCCATTCGAAGATGATACGTCGAGTGCATCGCTCTCGCCGGCCGCCACGCCCGCCGCCTGCCAGTCGGCCAACCGCATCACTTGCGGTTCCCCCAGAGCCGGAAGCGCCAGAGGCAGCGGTTGCGGCGGCAGTTCAAACAGTTGAACGTAGAATTCGCCGCGGCGGGAGCGCAGGGCAGCCCCGATCACCACCCGGAAACGGCCATCTCCCCGCTCTTGCTCGCCCCATCCTGCGCCTAACCCTGGCAGAACCGGAGCCAAGCTCCATCCGGCCTGGGCCGCCAGCACGTCCAGAGTGCCTACCGGCACCACCGGCTTGCGCCAGCCGTAAGCCAGGCCCTTGGCCGTCGTGACGCCAATCCGCAGGCCCGTGAACGAGCCGGGGCCCGTCGTCACCGCCACCAGGTCCAGGTCGGCCGGCTTCCAGCCCGTAGCCGCCAGCAAGCTGTCGGCCAGCGGGAGCAAGTTGGCGGAGTGCTGGCCGCCCCGTTCCGCCCAAGCGGAAGCGACCACCTGCGCCGCCGCCGGCTCTGCCCGCGGGGCTTCCACCAGGGCGACTCCGCCCCGGTCTGTGGCCGTATCGAGAGCGATGACCCGCCACGTGCTCCGCATCATTCTCGTCCTGCCTCACTCATGCCCTGGAAAACCATGGTCGGGCGACCCAGGCAGCCAGGCCCGCGCCTGAGGATCGTCCTGCAGCTGAACCCTCCATTGGGCCAGCCGCTGCTCTCCAGTGATCTGTACCCGCCGGGGACTTGCCTCTCCGACCCCCTCCACTTTCACGTTAAACCGGTCCTGGGGCAGGGCGGACTCCACCCTTTCTGCCCATTCGATCAGGCTGACGCCCCGGTTGCCCACGACCTCTTCCGTCCCCAGGGCGTACCACTCGGCCAGGCTCTGCAGGCGATAGGCATCGAAATGGTACATGGTCAAACGAGGGCCTGGGTAGATGTGCAGCAGGGTGAACGTGGGGCTGCGCACTGGCTGTTCGACGCCCAGCCCCTGCGCCACGCCTCGCACAAAGACGGTCTTGCCGGCGCCCAGCGAGCCATATAACGCCACGACATCGCCCTCCCTCAGCCAGGCGGCAAAGCGTGCCCCCAGCTGGCGCATGGCCGACTCGTCGGGAATACGGAAAACCAGCTGTTCCTGGCCCGCTGCCTGCCGCTGCCAACCGTTCACCCTCAGCCCGCGCCCCCTCCGCCCTCGTGCGATCCTAGCGAATGTGATTTCCGTGGCTGATGCGCCCGTGCTCAGTAGTGGGAGGCCAGGCTGATCATGGCCCGCACGGCGCGGAAGCCACGGACATAGTCATTGTCCTCGTACGCCACCGTGCGCCCGCCCAGCCGCTGGGTGAACGGCACGAGCAACGCCGCGTCCGCCATAGCCGGGTCTTTGAAATCCACCTCGAAGCGCACCGGCGTCGGGAACTGAAAGACCGGCACCCGCTGCCGATTCCGCACCGCTACCGCCGCCGCCTCCTGCAAGGCCGCCCGCACCCGGGCTGGATGGCGCAGCCGGGCGGCGAACCGGCTGACGGCCTCCTTCGTGGTGACGGTGGTCAGTTCAGGACCGAGCAATGCCCGCGCCTCTTCACAGACTGCCCGGTCGCCCGCTACCAGCAGCACCGGCACACCGTAGTATCCACAAACGCCCGCGTTGAGCCCCGTCTCGCCCACCCGGCGCCCGTTGATGCGGACCTCGGATACGGAAACATTGGAGTAGGTGTGATCCATCGTGGCCAGGGGTGTACCGGCTGCCGCATGGTAGCCCAAAAAGAACGCCCCGTCCACGTGCTGGTCGATCCCTTCGACCATGCTGAGTGGCTTGAGCGAACCACTGATCAACTCGATGTCAGGGTCCAGTTCCTCCTGGATCAAGTTGAACATGTTGTCATGGGAGTCATTGACCAGGATGCGAGTGGCGCCGGCCGCTTTCGCACCGGCCGCCGCGGCATTGGCTTCGCCCGTCATGATGCGGCGAAACTCCATCTCACGGGTTCCGTGATCTTGCTCCCAGTTGACCAGCCCCGCCAGCCCTTCCATGTCGATGGAGATCCAAATGGTCAGGCCACCCTCGGGTTTCGTCGCCGTCGGCTGCCCCGGCTGAGCAGCTGGATTCACGCTGATGCTCATCCCTGATTCCATCCTTCCTGTCTGCAATTGACCCCGAAACGGGTTTGACTACCTTGTTTCGCACCTGGATGCTGCCGCACTCTCCGTCGCAGCCTCGGCGCGAGCCATCCGACGGACTTGATAGTTTTTGGCCTCCGCCACCAGCCGGGCAAAGAGGCGGGCAAAGAGCGGCTCCCGCTCCCACAAACACTCCACGTGCCACTGTACCCCAATGGCAAACGGATGATCCCGGCTCTCGATGGCCTCGATCACCCCATCCCGGGCTTTGGCTGCCACGAGGAATCCTTCCCCGGGAATCTTCACCGCCTGGTGGTGGAAGCTGTTGACCCGGAGGACCTCCTGGCCGAGAATCTCGTACAGTTTGCTGCTCACGTCCAATCGCACCTCATGGGTGGGATACCAGCGGGGGGCCTGCTGCTCATGTTTGATACTCGCCTTCATCTGGACTTCGAGATCCTGGTACAAGCTGCCCCCAGCCGCTACATTGAGCAGTTGAATCCCTCGGCAGATCCCCAGGACCGGCACCCCTTGCGCGAGGGCGGCCCGGGTCAAGGCCAGCTCCGACTCGTCCCGGTCCGGGTCGACCTGGCCCAGGCTATGCAATGGCTCTTCACTATAATAGGCGGGATCGACGTCCACCCCGCCTGGCAGAACGAGTCCGTCCAAAAACGAAAGAAAGCCGTCCACCTGGGCCGGGTCATGCAACGGCGGCAACAGCACCGGCACTGCCCCGGCGGCAGCTACGGCTCGTACATAGTCCTCGTTCACACGGTGATCGATCGTCCCATGCGAGGTCATCTCTGAACCACACGTCAGACCAATCACGGGCATCACGTCTGGTTGCTCCTTTCGATACTCCCGCACATACTACACGGTCAGAGACAGCCGCGCCCCGTTCCCCCTGGGCTGGCCGTCGCCGGTGCTCAGCCCTCTGCCTGGTGGCCCACGTCCTCGCTGGCGCCAGGGGACAGGCCCAGGCTAATCTGCAAGGCCTGTTCCACCTGCTTCAACACATCGCTTGGCAAAACGCCCAAACGACGTTTCAACCGCCAGCAGTCCACCACCCGGATCTGCTCCAACAGAATCTGGCCATCCAGCGGCAGTTGCGCGGTCAGGCCCGGCAGCGGCACGTGCGTCGGCAGCCCCATTCCCTTGTTCGTGCGCGAGGTGATGGGCGCCACGATGGTGGTTGGGCTGAACCGGTTGCCCTCCTCGTTCTGCACGACGACCACCGGCCGCACGCCTCCTTGCTCACTGCCTAATGCCGGGTTTAGGTTGGCCAGGTAGATCTCCCCCCGGCGGGGCCGCACTGGTTGTGGCCACCATGGGGTAGCTGGATCTGCCTGTACTGGAACCGTAACGGCGGTCGCCTTCGTGGCTGACCTGGCACGGGTTTGGCCCATCCTACTCACACGGCCTCTTGCCGAGCTTGCTCCACCCACGACTCGGACGGTAGCCCCTGCCAGGCTACGGCCGCCGCTCCCAAGACCCCACTGTCGCTGCCCAAACCGGCTCGCACCATCTTCAGCCGCCCCCGCATGCCGGGGTTGGCGTGGGCATTGATATAGCCTTCCACTCGGCCCAAGAACAGGTCCGACAAGTTGGTCACCCCGCCGCCCACCACGAACAGGTCTGGGTCGAACAGGTTGGCCAGGTTCGTAAACCCGATCTCCAAATAGTGAACCGCCCGCTCCCAGACCTCCTGGGCGACTGGGTCGCCGCGGCGAACCGCTTCGCCCACCTGGGCCACGCTCACCCGCAAGGGATCTCCTCCGGCCAGCGCGGCCAGCAGGCTCTCAGGGTGGCGGGCCACCGCCTCCCGGGCCTCCCGGGTGATCGCCGTGCCGGAGGCCAACGCTTCCCAACAGCCTCGTTCACCGCAGGTGCACAGAGGACCGTCGGGAACGAGCACCATATGCCCGGCCTCGCCGGCCGTGAAATGTGAACCCTGGTAGAGCCGGCCGTGCAACACTGCCCCCATGCCGATGCCGGTGCTGATGGTCACATAAATGAGGTTTTCGACGCCCCGGCCCGCCCCGAAGGCCCACTCACCCAGAGCCGCCGCGTTGGCGTCGTTCTCCAAATAGATCGGCCAACCGAATCGGCTTTGAAGAGGACCACTGACTGGGAAGTCATACCACCCCACGTTGGCAGCTGCCACCGCCACGCCGGTCTTGTTATCCATTGGCCCGGGCGAAGCCAGACCCACCGCGGCAGGAGGCGTCGATTGCCCTGCCGCGATCTGCCGCATCCCCTCGGCGATGGCGGCAAGCACGGACTGGGGACCGTCCGACACCGGTGTGGGCAGCACGGTACGGGCCAACACCTGGCCCTGGCGGTTCACCGCCCCCACGGCGATCTTCGTGCCCCCCAGGTCTACCCCGATGACCCACGGCTCGCTTGGTTTCTCGCTTCTGGTCTGCTCTTGCTCCACCCCGGCCACCCTTCCTGCCCTCGTGTCTACCAGACATCTCACGACGCATCTGATAGGCCAAACTGTATCACCACGAACCGCCCGGGTGCAACCAGTCCGCCCCCCGGCCGGCGGCACGGGCTCGCCAGTCGCCCGGTGGCTGCTTGCCAACTCCCAATAGGCTCATACGAAAAAGGGCGGCCGTTTCTGGCCGCCTCCATCGCTTCATCCTTGTACTGCTTGCTCCGGCTCCCCTTCGCTCACTCGATCCGCTCTTCGGTGTCGTGATCGAACAGGTGAATGCGGTTCATGTCCAGGACGACTTCGTACGGCTCACCGTCCGACGCCTTGCTGCGAGGATCGACGCGAGCCGTCATGAAGTGCTCGCCGATGCTCAGGTACAGGTAGGTCTCCGCGCCCATCGGTTCGACCACATCCACCATGGCCTTGATCGACCACTCCTCTTTCGGGTTGGCCGTCAGCTTCTTGTCGTGGATGTCCTCGGGACGAATACCCACCGTCACCATCTTGTCGATGTAGGGGGCGAGGTTCTTGAACCGGACCACTTTGTCCTGCGGCAGCGGTAGCTTGAAGGCGGTGCCGTCCAGGTAGTACACGTCATTCTCACGGCGCAGGACGACGTTGAGGAAGTTCATGGGCGGCGTCCCAATGAACCCGGCCACGAACACGTTGGTCGGCCGCTCGTAGATTTCCAGTGGCTCACCCACCTGCTGAATGATGCCGTCCCGCAACACCACGATCCGATCGCCCATCGTCATGGCTTCGGTCTGATCGTGTGTGACGTAGATCGTCGTCGTCTCCAAACGGTTGTGCAACTTCGACAGCTCGGCCCGCATCTGGACACGCAGCTTGGCGTCCAGGTTGGACAACGGTTCGTCCATCAAGAAGACCTTGGGCTCACGCACGATGGCACGGCCCAGGGCAACCCGCTGCCGCTGACCACCGGACAATGCCTTCGGGCGGCGATCCAGCAAGTTCTCGATGCCCAGCATCTGAGCGGCTTCCTTCACCCGCCGGTCGATCTCCGCGCGCGGGTACTTGCGCAGCCGCAGACCGAACGCCATGTTGTTGTACACATCCATGTGCGGGTACAAAGCGTAGTTTTGGAACACCATGGCGATGTCCCGGTCCTTCGGCGGCACGTTATTGACGAGCGTTGACCCGATGTAGATGTTTCCTTCCGTTACCTCTTCGAGGCCGGCGATCATCCGCAGCGTCGTCGACTTGCCACAGCCGGAAGGCCCGACCAAGACGATGAACTCCTCGTCTTTGACTTCGAGCGTCGCCCCGTTGACCGCAATGACGTTTCCAAATCGCTTGGTCACATTCTCCAGCGTTACACTAGCCAAACCCGTTACCTCCCCCTCAAATTCCTGCCTCTGCCTGCCTCGAACCGCCAACCGACCAGGGCCGAGCAAGACCGTCCGCCGCCTCAACCGAATGACCGCTTGCCCGGTCAACGGGTCAGCCTGCCGGAGCACTCCCTTCCCTGCGCACGGGGTCTATCCTGTAATCTGGCGGTACGCTCCGGCCTCTCCGCTGCGGCGTTCTCCAGCTCTTTCGGCTCTTGCGCCGCATTTCCATCCTGGATGTCTCTGGTCTACCCGGTGTCGTTGGTCCCCCTGGCCTGGTCCTGGCCAAGATCTCACTGCTTCCTCGTAGATGCGCTTGACGCCTCGACGTCAACCAGCGTGATCTTGGTCTTCAAATTGCCCGCAAACCCGCATATCATCGGCTTTTTCGGACACTCGCGTTATTCCACGTCGCCTGCATTTTTCCTGCTGAAACGAGCAGCCTACCAAAACTTTTCTTAGAGCCAGACGGTGGATGGGCATGCGGGCACACACCGTGGACCCAGCCGAGGACGGCGTCACCGGTCCGCCGCCGTAGCTACCATCGGGGCTCTGCCGCTCGCCTGGTCGGGCGCTGGCAGCCGGCTACGTCTTTCGCCGTGGCCACCTGAGGCGGGCACAGGCCGGCGGCCGGCTTGACGCTCGAACCAGAGTGCGACCCCTACCACACCGAGGCTGAGAAGGGCGGGCATGGACAACCCGACCCGGAATCCCAGAGAGGCAGCGATCACCCCAGCCAGGGCGGGGAAGATGATCGCTCCGATCTGCCCAAGGCTGTAGTACAAGCTCATGGCGGGACCGCTCAGGCCCGGAAAGAGGGTCGCCAGGAAGCCAGACAGGGTGGGCGCACCGGCCGCAAAGAAGAGTCCGGTCACGGCGAATAGCACGAGCGACGCCGCGGCGCCGCGCGCAAAGCTGGCCGCCAAAATGGCTGCCGCCCCGCCTCCCATGGCCAAAACGAGGAGGCGAGGAGCAGACAGGCGTTGCGCCAACACCGCCGCGACCAGCATGCGCCCCAGCCCCATTCCCGCCCAGAACAGGGAAAGGCCGAGCCCAGCCAGCACAGCAGGGGCCTGTTGAACCTCTGTCAAAAACGAACTAATCCACCCGGTGATGGTAATCTCCGCCCCCAGGTAGCAGAGAAAACCCAGCACCACCAGGTCAAACTCCCGCCGCCGCAGCAGCCGCAACACAGAGCGCCCTCTCCCGCTGGGCAACTCATCCTGCTGCGAGGAGGCGCGACCTCTCCCCGCTACCCCGGCCGGTGGGTCGGTCGGTACCAAAACCTCAACATTCTCGCAGCTGCCCAGCCCCGCACTGGCAGTGCGGACTCCGCCCCCCGCTTTACGTTGAGAGAGGATCTGTACTACTAACCATGCCACCGAGCCGGCTGCGAATACTGCCGCCAAAGCGAAGGTTACCCGCCACCCCAGACCCTTACCGATCAAGTAGCCTGCGAGAAGCGGGGACAGCACCGCTCCGGCGCTCCAGAAGATACCTGCGATGTTCTGATAACGGACTACCGCCGCGGGGTGGCGGTCCGCCAGCAACGCAAAGCTCATCACCTGCGCTACGGCGCTTGAACCGTTCAACAGCGCCCCCATGGCCAACAGCCACCCGTAGGACGGAATCACTGCAAACCCCGCTGTCCCCACCACCAACAACGCGATCGCCAGAGAGAACAACGTCTCCTTGCCTCGGTGCCCCACGGTGAACGCACTACCCAGCAACGACAAAAAAGAGCCGACCGAGGCCGCTGCATACACAGCCCCCGCCTGAGCCAACGTCACCCCCAGGTCCGCTGCGATCTTCGGCAACGCCGTGCTCAACGCATACGTCGGCACGGCGCACGCCGCAATCGCCCAATACATGACCCCCGCCCCCGGCCACGCCCTCTCGTGCACTCGGTTCTCTCCTCCTTCTGACTGATGCATCCCACCTGCCAACTACAGAAGAGTACACCAACCGGGTGAGTCTGCACAGGAAAGGCGCAGACCAGCGCGGGAGAAAGGATTCCTCAGCGAGACACCAAGACACTAGTAGAAGCGCTTGCCGGATAGACCAGCAAGCGCTTCTGACGCCACCGTCTGCCGGACCAACTACACGCTAGAACGACACGTTGAAGGTCGTCTTGTAATTCACATCGTTCGAGCCCTTCTCCAGGAGAGTTACGATGCTCGAGGAGCCCGACAGCGTGTAGACGAAGCGGTTCTGCAGAGACAGCTGGGCCGAGCTATTCTCGTCTGGGGGCGGAGTATATACGGCTTTGGTCTCCGAAGTAAGCTTCCCACTTACCTGAGCGAACACAACGCCGGTCAACGAGCCCAGTTTGTAGTAACCGGGCAGGTTGGCAACCACCTTGCCGGATACCTTGCCGGCGACGATGGGCGCCCCCAAAGCAAGCGTCAAGCTCTGATTGCCCCACCCATCGTTCAGGTTCGCCTTCCCGTAAAGGGCCACTCCCTTCAGACCACGGTACAGGTCGACCGAGTCGAGAGAACCATCTCCCGTATCCGTGGTAGCCCAATCGAGACGGTCACCCGCCTTCTGCACCACAGAAAGGCTGACATAGTCGTCGGTCTTCGGCTTGTCCGTGCCCTGATGGAACCAAGCGCTCAGTTGGTACTGATTCTGCGGCTGTGTGTACACCGCCTGGAGCAAGCGAGCATACCGATGCTGGCTCAGGTCTAGCCCTGACCCTGTTGTCTCTGCCGACGGGAAGTTCGTGCCCCAGTACTTGTACGTCCCAATCACCGTCAGTGCAGGCGTTACCTTAACGGTCGCCGTTCCACCATACGCCAGCGCATCCTGGGTGTTCGACGGGGTCCTCGGTGCACTCACCTCTCCCCCAACCGTGATGTCCGGCGTTGGATAGAGCGTCGCGTACCCCGCCACCACCTGGTTCCGAGTCATTGCCCCCAGGTCCAACGGGAGCTTGTCGCTCTTCGGCAGGTCCACCTTGACGCCCTGGCCGAAGTTGCCGCGGTCATACTCCACCTTGAATGAACCAAGCGGGAACAAGATCCGCAGGTGGTTTCCGTCGCTGTAACCCGGCAACTTGAACAGGCCCATCCTTGACCAGACGTCTCCGAGATCTGCATTCGTATACTGGCCACCATTGGCTACGTGGATCTCGAAGATCGACGGATGCACCATCAGGTGCCAGTTGCTCAGCGCCGTAAAGTCCCCATCGAGCGAACCTTTCAGATACCAGTTGCTACCATCTGCCACCGAGAAGCTGTTATCCCAGCTGAAAGAAAGGTCGCCCACGTTGGGCGTCAGCGTAGACAGCGAGCCGCTCAGCGATAGCGACGCCGAGCCGTTGATGGTCGGCGATGCCGCTGCGGTCCCGGCCACTGCGAGGACAGCTGCGAGAGCCAACACATAAGAAAGCCGCTTCATGCTTTTGCCTCCTCAGTTTGGTATTCGCGAATGAGGATTACAGAACCGGTGACGAAGCACCGTCTGGGAAACGACAAGAGTGGTCCCTGTTTCCTCTTCCCGTTTCCCCAGCGTCTGTGCCTGCCTCCGGCCGTACCTGGCTGCCTTCGCCCGGTCCAAACTGGAGACACCCCCTTCCTGCCCGTGCGACACAACCAGATACTGGACGTGAACGAATTCTACTTCGCCACGTCTATCCTCATATTCGAGGCAAGGGACAGGACTCCTGCCAGATGTTGATCTGCATGGCAGAGATTTTACCTAGCCCCTGGCTCGTCCTGATTATACCGGAAATCCCCTGGCAGGGAAGGGGGCGCGGTGTTGTTGTAATCTTCCGGCTCTTGGCACGCGTCTGTCCAGTTGGCATAACACGAAGCACAGGATGTGAGTAACCCGCGGCTTGCCCCCGTATTTCAGCGCCTCGCAATGTGTCTTCGCTGCGCCCCAGTTCGCGGTAGCCGGGGTGGGCGTAAAAAAGAAGACCGGCGGTTTGACCGCCGGTCTTCTCGATGCCAGCCCTGCCGCTCGGCTTGTGACGCCTGGCCTTAGAAGCTGACCTTCAGGCCCATGTCCGCCGACGCCCCCGGCACAACCCCTGTAGTCGCATCGGGGTTGGTGTCGTAGTGCAGGCCAAACGTCATTCCGTTCGGAGCAGTGTACCCGGCGTTAGCCTTCCAGGTCATGTGACTGTTGGCCATGGTCACTGTACCGTCGACGTTCACGTTCTGCAGCTGCGGGATCAGGTTGATCGTGCTCTTCGCCGTGATGTCGTGACGGAGCTGGTTGGCTGCGTCGATCGTCAGCGTGTAGCTGGCGTCCACCGGCTGTCCGGCGACCGTCAGGTGACGGCCGGCCGTCAACGTGGTCTGGGTCCGGCTAAACTGCTCTGCAGCTTCCGGACGAGCCAGCTTCACGCCCGCTCCCAGGTCAAACCCGGACACCTGGGTCTGAGCGCCCAGGTTGATGACGGACTGCCCGCGATTGTTCGTGACCCAGCTATCGTCGGTGGTGGTGCCATCGGTAGCAGCATCGGTGTCTTCGTACGCATACAGCGGCCGGAACGCACTCGGCACCCGCCCGTACTCCGCCGTCACGGTGACATTGTTCACCGGTTGCATCGTGGCGTCCAGACGGTACAGGTTAGCCTTGTGGAGCATGTCGCGGGCGATCACGCCGCTGACGCCCACGTTCGGCAGAACCTGAGTGGATCCCTCAACGGCCACGGCAGACTGGTTCTCGCCGGCCTGCACTCCGGTCGCCGCCAGCTTTACGCCAGCGATCGTACCAGAGATCTGACCACCGCTGACCTGTTCGTTTTGCAGCCGGGAATCAGCTGGCCCAGCCTTCTTATCCCACGCATGGAAGCCAGCGACGGCAAACGGCCCAACCTGCAAGCCGCTGATGCCGATTCCTGCGGTCTGACCCCCGGTTGAGGCGATCGTGGCCACGTAGGGCGAGTAGCTGATGTCGAGATCGCCCAGGCGGGTGGTTACCTCCGGCCCCCCATTCCACCAGGGCCCTTGGGTCTCCACGTACGCCTTGGTCACGTCGATGCTCCCGATCGATGCCGTCCAAGCGTTGTGCGTTCCATCGAACGAAGGACCAAGTCCGAGCACGGCCTTGGTCTTGTCGCCGGCCTGGAAGCCCAGCGTCAGGCCGAGGTTCTCCGCAATGGAGGGATCCTTGCCCTGATTCCAGCTGATCTTGCCCTCGAGCGACCCCGTCATGCTTGGCCCTGCGGCCACCACTGGGGCGGCAGCAGCCAGCATGAGGCTTGCGGAAACGACGACTGCGAACTTCTTCATGTGTATCCCCCTTGATGAGTGCTGCGATGATGAAGTGTGAAGCATACCGTAGGTGCTTCGACTCTCCGAACCAGGACGCAGTGCAAAAGTGCTCCGAATATTGCCCATATCCCGTGAGCGACCGCCTCTTGACACCCGGCGGTCTTCCGGCGTGCTGTCAAACCTGGTAGGGCTAAGCGACGTGTGTTGCTGCGATGGGGGGAGATAACGCGAAGAGTTGCCTTGTTTCCTCTTAGCTGATCTCTCCCGGAGTGCGAACCATTCCCTGCGTCCCATCCGCCTACCCCCGCTCTCCGCACTTCGGGGTTCACCTCCTCTCGCAAGAGAGGCCGGAGGTTCGGTGGTGTTGACGACGATTAGCAGAAGATTGGAAACCTTCCGCTAATTCATCTGTCAAGGTTCGTGGCGGTGACCCGCCGGTCTCCCGGCTCCACCCTCGAGTTCTGAAGTCCTGGGAGTTCTCCACTCTTCGTTTCGAACCGAAGACCTCGGGATGAACTCTTGAGCTCTCGCCGTTCGACATCCCCAGTATTCTAGCTGGCCTTTTTCATTCCTGCTGCTAGAACGTTTGTAAGTAGTGGTCCGACCGGAAGCGCTACCCACACCTGGGAGGCCCCTTCCGGCCTCGTACCCCACGACCTACCCCGGGGACACCCGCACCCCACTTCACTGGCCTATCCTGTAGACGCCCTCCCTTGGCCAGGGTTCAAACAAAACCGCAGCTTGCGCCAGCCAAGTGCTGCCAAAACCGCCACGGCGGCTGCAGCCACACATCGCCACCTCGCCCGTACCCATATTAACGAAGAGGTCGTCCCTCACGGGACGACCTCCCAGACCCCAGATTCCGTTACCTTCTTCCCTTTCACCTTGACGGATCGGACGCTTCCCCAAGCCCAGTCACCCCGGCAGCCTGGCGACCTTTTGTCGGCCCGGCAACCTTGTCTCGTTTAGTATTGCGGCGGCCGCTCCCCCACCACGACGGTGATGACCCGCGTCTGCCCGTTCCGCATCACCAGGAACGCCAACCGGTCGCCTACCTTCATGTCGGCGATCGCCTTGCCGAACGAGTCCTGGTCGGTAACCTTCTGGCGGTTGACCTCGATGATCACGTCACCTGCCTGCAGTCCAGCCTTTGCTGCCGGGCTGTTCGGATATACCTCGCCGACCACGACTCCCGTCACCGACGAATCGATGCCGAAATACTGCCGGGCGGTGTCATCCAGCGAGCCATAGCCGATGCCAATCCACGGCGCCACGAACTTGCCGGTACTGGTCACCTGGTTGACCATCGCCTTCGCCGCATTGATCGGAATGGCGAACCCGATGCCCTGGCCCTGGCTGGAATCCAGCACCGCCGTATTGATCCCGATCACTTCGCCCCGCAGGTTCACCAGCGGTCCACCGGAGTTCCCAGGGTTGATGGCCGCATCGGTCTGCATGAGGTGTTCGTACGTCCGGATAGTGCCACTTTGCTGGTCAGGAATCTGGATCTGCCGATCCTTCGCACTGATCACACCCACCGTCACCGTGTGATCTAGCTCAAACGGGTTGCCGATCGCCACCACCCACTCGCCCACACGCACACCGTCGGAATTGCCCAACGGTGCGACCGGCAGGCGCTGGCTGGTCTTCACCTTCAGCACGGCCAAGTCCAGGTTGCGGTCACTGCCGACCAGCTCCGCATCCATCTTTCCATCCACGCCCGGCACGGTCACCTGAATCTTGCTCAGTTTCAACCCGGCCGGCACATCCACCACGTGCTGATTGGTCAGGATGTACCCGTCCGCACTGACCACGACGCCGCTACCTACCGATGGCGGCAGCTCCCCGTCCGGACCGGTTCCCGGCTGCGGCCCAGGACCCGGGAAGCCAAAGAAGTACTGCCAGAAACTATTGAACGGGTCGCTGTACGGCCCCAACCGTCCTGGCCCCCGCCGGCTCCCTGCCTGGGCGTAGGCGAACTGCACTTCGATGTAGGCCACCGAAGGCGAGATATGATCCGCCACGTCGGCGACGGTGTACTGCGTCATCGGGACGCCGCCGCCAATCCCGGTATCCGGCCTGCCGGCCACGGCCGGGCTTACATTCGCATCAGCGACCGGGTTCTGGCTCGACTCCGTGGCGGCCCGGTCCAAAACACTAGGAATCCATCCCAGCGACACTGCGACCCCGCCGGCGAGAAAAGCCACCAGGGTCACTGCCACCAACATAGCTAGGCGAGAATGCCAGATGCGTGACCACTTCTGCATAACTCCGCCTCCCCCAAAACTACCCTATCGCCGACCGCCCGCTCGGCTCGTTTGCCCCTGGCGGCTCGCGCCCACCCGGGGTTGGCCCGCCCATAGACTGCCACTGCGGACGGCCTCTTTCACTTGTCAAGATAGCAAGTAGTTGTGGCGAAAGTATGAACGGCCTAAGACATTTCCCGGCCCTTAGCCATGGGCGGCCAGACGTGCACCCAGCCCGTGGAGAAACCGGCGAGACACCTGCTGCCCGCAGCGCTCCACCCAGCTCAGACAAGGTGGAGCAGCCTCACTCCATGGGGAGCAGAAATCTGGAGGAGACACACTCCACGTTCGAAGCCTGCAGCAGGAGCCGCGAGCCTGCAGGAACCGGCAGGAGCACTCCCCTTCGTGAACGAATGCCTGCACTGCCATGAACGATCTCCGCCTGCCGTACACGCAACCGCCGGTTCCGCCGATGCTTGCGAGAGGCACAGGGCGTCATGGCACGATCGCATCGTCGTAGACCCAAGCAACGGCATGGAAATCGGCAACCCGCCGGAGAACCACACCGGACAAAGATCCGCCACCAAGGCCTCTGAAAACAAGGCTCACCAAACAGGGCTCTCGAGAGAGGAGAAGACCTCGTGCTCTACCTGATCGTCTTCCTCAGCGGTGCAGTGCTCATGGGGTTGGAGATGATTGGCAGCCGCCTCCTGGCTCCAACCTTCGGGACATCCATCTACGTCTGGGGCTCGCTCATTACCGTCGTCATGGCCGCCCTCACCCTGGGCTACTACCTCGGCGGCCGCCTGGCCGACCGTCGTCCCAGCCTCGCCTACCTGGGCGTGATCCTGGCCGTGGCCGGCTTGCTCATCGGCTTTCTGCCCTTCTGGTCCATCCCCGTGAATAACGCCCTCGGCCACCTGGAGCCCCGTACCGGTTCTCTGCTGGCCGCCTTGATCTTCTTCTTCCTCCCCAGCGTCCTCCTGGCGACCGTCTCGCCCTACGGTGTCAAGCTGGCCAGTCGCACCCTGGCGACCATCGGGAATACCGCCGGCCGCCTCTCCGCCATTTCCAGCGCCGGCAGTATCGTGGGCACCCTGGTGACCTCGTTTTTCCTGATCCCCTCATTGGGCGTTCGCAACATCGTCCATACCCTCGGCCTCATCCTGCTGGTTCTGGCCGTGGTGGCCCTGTGGTACCATCAACGAACCGATACCCCGTCGTCGACGCCACAAGCACACTCTTCCCGCTCCCAGTCCGGCTCGTCGCCAGCGCCGCACTCGACCTCGTCGTCAACGGCACGGTCGAGTTCCCCGGCTGGCCCTGCTGCCGCCCGCTCCACTACTCTTGTGATCGCCCTGGCCCTCTGCCTCGTATCCGCAGCCGGCCTTGTCCTGTCCTGGTGGCTCGTGCCCCTGCAAGCCAGCCCTCACCCTGCTGGCACAGCCCAGACCTTTGTCTCAGAGGACACCCTGTATCACCACATTACCGTAGACCAGGTCGGTAACGAGCGGCATCTCCACTTCGACCGTTCGTACCAGAGCGCGATGCTGGTGAACGACCCGCTGCGTATGGTCTTCCCCTACACGGCCTACTTGCACTTGGGCATGGTCGCCCGCCCCGACGCCCGCCGGCTGCTCTTCATCGGCCTGGGGGCGGGCTCGGCCCCCAAGCGCTTCCTGCACGACTATCCCGGCATCCAGGCTCTCGACGTGGCAGAGATCGACCCCGAGGTCGTCGCCATCGCGCGCCGGTACTTCCAGCTCCCCAACGATCCCCGCCTGCACGTATACGTGCAGGACGGCCGCCTGTTCGTCCAGCAGCAAGCCGCCCGCATCGCCGCCGGCCAGCTGCCCACCTATGACCTGGCCGTCGTCGACGCCTATTTCGCCGACGCCATCCCTTACCACCTGACGACGGAGGAGTTCTTACGCTCCTTGAAAGCGACCTTGTCGCCCCGGGGGATTGTTGTCTCGAATATCATTGGGGCTCTGGCCGGTCCCCACAGCCAGCTGCTGCGCGCGATAACCCGTACCTTCGCCGCGGTCTTCCCCCACGTCTACCTTTTCCCCGTGGGGGGGTGGATGGGCCCAATGGACTGGGAGGAACGCAACGTGATCCTCGTGGCTACTCAATCTGATCCCGACAAAGCCGTCTGGACGGAAGCGCAATGGGTGGAGCAAGCTCGTGCCGCAATGGAATCCGGCCACATCACCGAGGACGTAGCCGCTTACGCCAGCACTCTCGTTGAACATCCCTTCAGCGCTGCCGCCGGCCTCTCGCCCCTTCCGGCAGCCCCGCTGCTGACCGACGACTATGCCCCTGTCGATACGCTACAGCACCCGTTGTAGTCCGTTGTGGTCACCGGGGGCGGTAACCGTCGCTGGCGGTCCACCCTTTCGGGCTTCAGCCGCGGCCTTGTCTTTCACTTGCTTCATCAAGTACATGCGCCGATCGGCTACACTGATGAGCTCCGTGGGCGTGCTCCCCTCTTCGGGAAAACTGGCCAGCCCGTAGCTGAGCCCACTCAGGTAAAGACGGTGTTCGTCCTTCCAGAACGGAGCATGACAGATGGCGTCGGTAATCCGCTCCATCGCCTGCTCCGCCGCGGCCAGGTCGGTCTCAGGGAAGAGAATGGCGAACTCATCGCCGCCATAGCGGGCCAGGATGTCACTAGACCGGGTGTTGGCCCGCAGCACTTCCGCCGCCAGCTTCAAAGCGCTGTCGCCCGCCAGGTGGCCATGGGTATCGTTCACTTTTTTCAGGTCGTCCAGGTCGATCATGGCTACCTGCAAGGGATGCCCATACCGGCGGGCCCGTGCCAACTCCTGCTCGGCCCGGTCATAAAAGTACCGGTGATTGTACAGCTGAGTCAGACCATCGACGTTGGAGGCGGTCGCCGTTTCGTGGTAGAGCTGAGCCACGCGAATGGCCATTGCCAATTCGTTCGAAACCAGGCCCAGCAGCCGCACATCGTCTCGCTGGATCCCGTCCACATAGGGGCTGTCCACGACCAGCACTCCCAGTGTCTTTCCTTCCACGGCCAGCGGCACTGCCATTTCCGAGCGGGTGCGCAGTGTCGTAGGCAGGTAATCCCGATCGTTGCGAACATCGGGAGAGTAAACCAGGTGGCCGGACAACAACGCCTGGCCGGACAATCCCTGGCTCACGTGAATCACGAGGCCGGTCAGAGCACGATACGCCCCCCCACCCCATTCCAAGACCAACTGCTGGGTGTCGTCCTGGTTGAGCAGAAATACGGCCACATCCTGGTAGCCTACATCTCGCTGGATGATCTCCACCACTTGGGCCAACATGCTGCGCAAGTCCAACACGGCTCGCAACGCTGTCGCCAGGTGAGACAGGATCGCAAACGACCGGGTGGTCACCGGACTGATCGGCCCGATGGCTTCCGGACGCTCCCCCTGTGGCCGTTCCACCCACCCTGCCGCCAAATCCATCGGGATCTCCTGCCGGGGGCGGCTTCCTTGTCCTCCTTCTTCCAGCTCTCGCACATACGACTGGCCATTGGCGGCGTCGCGCAGCAACCGCTGCCGCAGCGCCCTCACGCCCTCCGGCCAAAACTGAGTGCCCGCCAGCGCCTCCAGCCTGTCCACCACATTGCGCCAGGGCAGGGGGCCTCCGTACGCCGAAGGCACCGTCAGCACATCGAACGCGTCCGCCAACCCCACGATTCTGGCTCCCAGGGGGATCGCGTCCCCCCTCAACCCGTCCGGATAACCCCCGCCACCATACCATTCATGGTGGTGCAGCACGATCTCGGCCACCGGCTTCAACGCCGCATAACGCCCGACGATTTCGGCTCCGATCCGTACGTGTTCCATGAAAATCTGCAGTTCATGGGGTTGCAAAGCATCCGGACGCTGGAGCAGGGCATCTCCCACTCCAACCTTGCCCACATCGTGCAGGAACCCCCCCAGCGCCACGAGATCCACGGTATCGGCCGGCAAGCCCAGCTCTTCCCCGATCAGACGGGAGTAACGGGCGACACGCAGGCCATGGCCGCGTCCACGGCTCTCGCGAGATTCGATCGCCTCCACCAGGGAATTCGCTAGTGCCCAACCCCATTCCATAGGCAGGGTCAGGAGGCGATCGGCCATCCATTTCCATAAAGTGCGATCGTCACTGTATCCGTCGTTCGTGCTCATTCCATTACTCCAACTCTCCTCGCTGTCAGCGGTCCTTCTCGCCGTGACCAAGGAAAAGGTCCCGTCATATGGAGCCATTATACAACTGGAAGCGGCGCCAAGTATTGGCACCTCACGTGGTGTCAATCATTTTCCTCCAGTTTCTCCTGCTCGATCTGTTCCCTAAATTCTGTACACTTTCCTCGTTGTCCTGCTTGCGCCGCACCCTCGCTATCTTTATTACTTTCATTAGCTGTACCCGCTCGGAGCTTGGCTGACGCCATCCCTCTCCTCGGGGCGGCCTGATCCATTCCTCCCTGTGCCGAACAGGACGAGCATTGTCGCCCCTCCGCCGCGGCCTCAATCGCTAACTCTATGATACAAAATACCAACGAAGAATCGCGATTCGGTCTCCCGTTGTCGCCACCGGCACCTAAACAGAACTGCCACCCGTGCCCGGCGCCCGCTGCCCGTTCTGGATGGACCAGGCCGAACCGGAGAAGTGAAGCTGCTTTACGGTAACCTTGTGATTCTCCAGGATGACGTCCACCCCTACGTCGATGGGACGCCCCAGCATGTGCCCGTCCTGTAAAGCCAGGTTGGCCGCAACGCGGGGGTTGCCAAGATCTCCCTGCACTTTGCCCCGCCCGTAAACCGTGCCGTCTACGAGAGGCAAGTCCAGCTGTGCCAGGGTCAGCAATTGCTGTGCAGGTTCTCCGTCCACCTGGAGATCCAGGTTGAGGCGCGGACCGCGGCCCGAACCACCGTCTATGGTGCTCGTGCCCAACACTTCACCCGCGTGCCAACCTACGCCGTCGATGCGCCCCGACACCGTGTATGTGCCGCCCCCCTGCCGGTGAGCAAACAGCCCGTCCACCCACAGGGCCGACCCATCCCAGCGGATCCGGCCATTGGCCTGCGTGAACTGCCACCCGCCCACCTGAAACTCCTGGGAAGCGACCGTCCCCAAAAAGCTTGGGCGCTGACTGGTACCGCTCAATGTCCCTTCCACGTCGAACCGCCCGGCCACCGGCAGCCTGGCTGCCGCCTCCGCCTTCGGCAGCGAGGGCAGCGCCAGTAGCGACCGGCGTACTTCCCCTACGGACAGGGGCAAGTCTGCCCCCTTGATCCAAAACTCCAGGCGGTCGGTTGCACTCTGCCAAATACCCTCGGCCGACACCTTGCTGTTGCCCACCGTAGCGGTGGAACGCTCCAGGGTCAGATTACCATCTTCCCACCGGAAGGTGATCTGCGCCTGCTCGAAGTGGAGCTGGCGCCAGCTCCCCTGTTTCACCTGCAAGTTGCCGATCACCGTGACAGCCTCAAATGGCCCCTTCACGGCCAATACCCCCGTCACCTCGCCCCGAGCATCCCAGCCAGGCAGAAAGGCCGGCAGCCACTCCTCGAGCAAACCCCTCCCAGTCCGAACCGTCAGGTCGATTTGCCCTGGTTGTTGCGCCTGCGTGCCAGAGGCGGCCACCGGGTAACGGATGTCGCCGCTCACCAGGTATTCTGTCGGTTGCCCCGCCACAGACTGACCACCCACCACACGGGTCTCCGTAAACCGCACTTGCCGCCGGTTGACGGTAATCGTCCCGTTCACCTGGCGAACCGTGCGGTGGAACAGCTGAGCCGCCCCGGTAGTCAGCCGGCCATGAAATTCCGGGTCACGCAGTTCACCCGAGAGAACCCCCCCGACTTGCGCCTGTCCGCTCACCCCGTACGCTTCCAGGAAAGGCAGCCCTTCCGGCAGCGTCAGCCGCCCCTGTTGAACGTTGAGCTGCAGCCACGGATGACGCCAGCTGTTCGTAGCGGTGTCTTCGTCCTTACCCCCACCGGGCTGGATCAACCCATCGCCCTGCAAAACGACCTGGCCATTCTCGAGCCGCCACTCGTTCACCCGCAGGACGTCTCCCTGCCACACGCCAACCAGCAGACCTTCTCGCACAGGAAGGGAACGCCCCTGCACGGGGATTTGCAAGGGAGAGGCGAGACGGGCTGTGAGGTTCACTTGGGGTTGATCGGCCGCTTTCCATTGCACCACGGCTTCCACCGCCACCGGCCAGGCCGGCGTACGCAGTTGCCCGCTCACGTGGAGCTGCGGTCCATCCCGGGCCAGGGAAAGATTGGCGAGCTGGGCCCAGGACTGGCCGGAACGAACAATCTCCAACGTCACCACCTGGACGGAGAAGTCGGCCGTGGGCATGGCCAGGCGGTCGGCAGAAGCCCCCGGAGCAGAGGTTACCGACGAGGTAGCCGGCGTTGAAGAGCCGGCAGGCACGGGGTTTACGCCCAGCAGACGGCCCACCCGATTGAGCAACAACAGGATGGACTTGTTGCTCCACTTGGACAAGGCAGCCTGTGGGTCTGTAATGTCCAGGTCGTCGCCCGACCCGAACCATCCGCCACCTGCCCCGTTGTCATTGCCGGGAGACCACATCCCCCCGGTGTCGCCCTTGAAGGCACCGCTATCGATGCGGAGGTGTTGCACCACCAGTCCCGTCACGGGTAGCGGGGCATGACGGTTCCCTAGTAGCCGCTGAACCAGGCTCTGCCAACGCAAGCTCATTTCTAGCTGGGAGGCAACCAGCGGTTGGGGGGCGGACGGCGATGTGGAATATGCATCCGGACGAGGCACGATCCGGATCTGGTCCACTGCGACACGTACAGGGTTGTAGAAGGAGACCTGCCCAACCTCGACTTCATAGTTGGGCCCAAATCCTTTTGCCAGAACCAACTGTACCTGCTCGCGCACAAAAGCCGGCAGAGGGCCGTGGTTCAGAAACCAGCGGCTGCCGGCCAAGCCACTCAAAATGGCCACACCCATCACCAGCAGCGGAGAGGCCCACACCGTCAGTCCCCGTCGTCCGGACTGACGCCGTCCCCAAAACAGGCGATACCCTTCCAGCGTTCGCAGGATCCACCCGACCCAGCGAGATCGCTGCAATCGTGCCCCTCCTCCCCGTACCGAGACGCCGAGACGTCGAAATACCAAGAACCGGGAAACCGAAGAATCGGGAAACCGAGAAACGGACCTCATCGCCAGGGTTCGGTGAGCGTCCCGCCTTCCCTGCTGTAAGTTACCAGAATCATGGCACTTATCAGGCTTTACATTCGCATACTTCCACCCGAGACAGATTATCCCTGGAGTGTCGGTGGGGCTGGCTTCATTTGAACGCGCCATCTCCCCGGGAGGCCAGCGCCTGGCCCTCCGGCGATGGCTGGGCCTCAGTTCGACCGTGCCAGCCTCCCCGGCGAACGGTGGACGGACTTCCGCTGGTGTTTAGGCTTTAGTTCAACCGCGCCGCTTCGTCGGACGGCAGCGGCTGCAGTTCGCTGGACGTCTGGGCCTCAGCGTTGTCCTGAGTCGCCAACCGGCTACGTTCGGCCATCGCCGATTGGCTGCGCTGGTCCATTGCCGATTGGTCACGCCGAGCCACTGCCGTCTGGGTTGGTAGGCAGAACCAGAACTCGGCCCCCTGCCCAACTTCGCTATTCAGGCCTACCTGCCCGCCGTGCAGCTCCACCAGCTCCTTGACGATATAGAGCCCCAGGCCGTTGCCGCCACCATCGCGCCTGCGGCTCTTATCGACCTTGTAAAACCTTTCCCAGACCCGCGACTGTTCTGAACGGGGAATCCCTGGCCCATGATCCCGCACACTGATCCGGATCGCCTCGTTGGGTGCGACTGCCCCCTCGGCCGTCGCCACGGCGGCGGAGGCAGCAGCTACCTCCACCCGCCCCCCTTCCGGGCTGTGCCGGATCGCATTGTCGAGCAGGTTGATCAATACCTGCTTGGCACGATCCCGGTCTGCCCAAACCGGTTCCAGGGCAGGCTCCACGTTCACCTCGATCTCGACTCCCTTTTCGTCACTGGCGGGCAACATCTGGTCCACGCACTCCCGCACCAGTAGATCCACATCCACCGGTGCGGGTTGCAGCCGGACCACGCCACTTTCGATGCGGGATAGGTCTAGCAGGCTGTTGACCAGGCGAGTCAGTCGCAAGGTCTCTTCCAGCATCAGACGGTAGTAGTGCCGGACCTGTTCGGCATTGGTGACAACTCCATCATAGAGCGCCTGCAAGAAGCCGCGGATGGAAGTCAATGGCGTTTTCAATTCATGAGAGACCGTGGCCAGAAACTCCCGCCGGAATTGCTCCTGGCGCACCTCTTCGCTGATGTCCCGCAACAGCGCCACCGCCCCGGCCGGCGCATCCCCTACCCCCTGCACGGGCGTGGCAATGATCGCCATTTCCACGCCGCCGCGGCCCGCCGGCTCGCTTTCGCCGCTCCGGACTCCTACCAGCCGCCGCACCTCCCGCCGCATTTGGAGCGCCTCGGTCAAGCACTCCCGCAGGACGCTCTCCGCCCGTTCTACGCCAGCCTTCTCCTCAACTCCGGCCTTCTCCGCAACCCCAGTCTTCTTCACCATTCCGGGCTTCTCCACAATTCTTGACTCTCCCGTACCGTTCTGCGGAAAATCTTGGATACGACGGGGTGGCACGTCCCACCCCAGCAGTTGCCGGGCGGGGCGATTGGCAATCAGCACGACGCCGTCGGTGTCGACCGCCACTACGCCCTCCGCCACGCTGGCCAGCAGTGCCCGCGTCTGGCTCTCCTCGCGGGTGAGCGCCGCCACCGTACGTCCCAGCCGCTCCGCCAGCTCGTTGAACGCTCGGCCCAGCCCGGCCAGCTCATCCTCCCCTTGCACCGGCACCCGGATGCGGTAATCGCCCTGCCCCAGCGATTTGGCGGCTTTCGTCACGGCCTGCACGGGCCCGGCGATCCGCCGGGAAAGGGTGTAGCCCACTACCGCCGACAACAACACGGCCAGAACCGCAGCCAGCGCCAGCCTCCGGCGAATCCCGCTGAGCGTGGCCGCCACCCCGGTCAAGGGAGCATTGACCGCCACCGCCCCCACCGGGCGGCCGGCCAGCAAAACAGGGGTCACCACTGTTAGCACATTGGCATGCATCCGCTTGACATAGGCCACACGGGTGACGGTTTCTCCAGCCAGCACTCGCTCCATGTCCCCCGTCGGCAGCACCGTTCCCCGCTGCGCACGCTCACTGGGGGAGGTGATGACGACCTGACCTGCGATATCCGTCAGCCAGACCCGCGCGCCGAGCAGGCGATCGAAGGTGTCCATCAGGCTGATGAGCCCCGCTGGCCCGCTGGGCAGCATGAGCGCCCCGCTCACGAGTAATGCCACTTCCTGGCTCTGCCGCTCGACTGTGCGCTGCTTTTCCTGGTAGAGGTAGTTGCCCACGAACAGGCTCAGAAACGCTCCCAGCGCGAGCAAGGTAGAAAGGATGATCACAAGATAGCTGCCCAGTAAGCGGGAGAACAGCGTGCGATTCGTAGGCTCACCTCCCCACTAGTGGGTCGAACTTGTAGCCGACTCCCCAGACAGTCTGCAAGTACGCCGGGGCGTGGTGGTCCTTCTCCAGCTTTTCCCGGAGTCGCTTGATGTGAACGTCGACGGTCCGATCACTGCCGAAAAACTCATAGCCCCACACGCTCTCCAGCAGTTCTTCCCGGGTAAACGTCCGTCCCGGCGCCGCCGCCAGCTGCCAGAGCAGGTCAAACTCCTTGGGAGTGAGGGTCACCCGCTCTCCGTCCACCCACACTTCCCGCTCGAGCCGGTGAACCGATAGCCCCGGGTACCGCAGGACGTTGGGAGTGCCGCCTGTTCCGGTGAACCCGCCAGGCAGGCTGCTCCCTGCCACGGCGGAGGGGCTGACCCCTGCTCCTGTCCCTGACACCGACCCTGCCCTGGTCGCAGGAGAGCCGGCCACCCCCTCGCTGCCACTAAGGCCGGCGCCGGCCGCCCCACCCGCTGCGCCCGCCCCGGCAGCCATGGCCGCAGCCGGCGAGGTCCGGCGCAGTACCGCCTTGACGCGAGCCACCAGTTCACGGGGATTGAATGGTTTGGGCAGGTAGTCATCGGCTCCCAGCTCGAGACCGACGATCCGGTCCACGTCTTCCCCGCGGGCCGTCAACATGATGATCGGTAGGGTAGAGCGGGCTCGCACACGCCGGCACACTTCCCACCCGTCTACCTGAGGCAGCATCAGATCCAGGATCATGAGGTCAGGAGGAGGTTGTGCCTGCGCCAACTCCAAGGCCGTCTGCCCGTCCCTGGCCTCGATGACCTGGTACCCTTCGCGGGCCAGGTACAGGCGGACCAGCTCCACGACGTTCGGTTCATCATCGACCACGAGAATTCGTTCGCCTGCCATCGCTCCGTACACCCCCACCACGAGGACTCCTTCCTCTGCCAGCACCGGGCCACCCCACTACGGCCAAGAGGATTCGTCTCCCTTCCGTCGCCCGGCCGCCCCCACCACCTCGATGCCGCTGGTAGCTAAGCTTATCAGGTATTCGAGTTGGTCTTAATCCCAATCTCAGCGTGGCCCAGCGTCCTCGCCGACCGGCTCAACAGGGCTGGTCCACAGGGCACCGGCGGGCCATCATCATTTCTTGTCATAAAAGCTGCCGACATCTTGACACGCATTCACCGGCTGCATATCATGGGCATAACAAAACCTGAACCGCTCCCCGGGAGGGACAATATCGTGCCGAAGCCAGCTCATCTGACGAAAGAAGAGATCCTGCGGATCGCCCACGATGCAAACGTACGCTTTGTCCGTCTCCAGTTTAGCGACATTCTCGGTATAGTCAAAAATGTAGCCATTCCGGTCAGCCAGTTGGAGAAGGCGTTGGACAACGAGATCATGTTCGACGGGTCATCTATCGAAGGGTTCACCCGCATTGAGGAGTCGGACATGAACCTGCGCCCTGTCTATGACACCTTCACGCTTTTCCCGTGGCAAAACGGCGAGGGAGTGAAGGAGGCCCGCCTCATCTGCGACGTCTATCGTCCGGATGGCCAGCCGTTTGCCGGCGACCCGCGCTATGTCCTGAAGCGGGTGATGCAACAGGCAGCCGAGATGGGGTTCTCGGTGAACACGGGACCCGAGTGCGAGTTCTTCCTCTTCCGCCGGAACGCGGAAGGTCAGCCCACGACCCGCACGCACGACGACGCGGGGTACTTTGACCTCGCCCCCGTCGATCTGGGCGAGGCGACTCGCCGGGAGATCGTGCTCGCCCTCGAAGAGATGGGCTTCGAAGTGGAGGCCTCCCACCACGAGGTGGCCAACGGCCAGCACGAGATCGACTTCCGCTACGATGACGCCCTGGTAACAGCAGACCGGGTGACCACGTTCAAGTTTGTTACCCGTACTGTCGCCCAGAACCAGGGACTCCATGCCACGTTCATGCCGAAACCGGTCTTCGGGATCAACGGATCCGGCATGCATACCCATCTGTCCCTCTTCCACGACGGCCGGAACGCTTTTTACGACCCCAACGGAAAGTATCAACTGAGTGAGACGGCGTTGCACTTCATCGCTGGTCTGCTGGCGCACGCACCGAATTTCACCGCTATTACCAATCCGCTGGTCAACTCGTACAAGCGGCTGGTCCCAGGATACGAGGCGCCGGTCTATGTTTCCTGGTCAGCGCAAAACCGCAGCGCCATGGTGCGGGTACCGGCGTCACGGGAACAGGGAACGCGCGCCGAACTGCGGTCTCCAGACCCCTCTTGCAATCCCTACCTGGCCTTTGCCGTGATCATTGCTTCCGGCCTCGACGGGATCAAGAGACAGTTGACACCGCCGGATTCAGTAGAACAGAACATCTATCACATGACTCCCCAGGAACGAGCTGCTCACGGGATCGGCTCTTTGCCCGGCAGCCTCGAGGAGGCCATCGAGCTCTTGAGCACTGACCCGCTCATGCGGGAGACCCTGGGCGAGCACGTATACACCCATTTCGTGGACGCCAAAAGGATCGAGTGGGACCTGTACCGCACACAAGTTCATCGCTGGGAGCTCGACCAGTACCTCGGCGTTTTCTGAGGCGAACAGCTCTATACTATGGACGTGGCCATCGGCGTTTTCGCAGGCCGGTGGCCACACCGATGGAGAGTGACCGCTAGTTCCATCATCACGCCGAAGTCCCCGGTGGCCACACCTGTGGGGAGTGACGGTCGATTCCCTGAACCAGGCTTGTCCTGGCAGGCCGAAAACCTCGAGTAACTGGGGGGCAGGGATACATGACGGAGGGCGTTCGCAGTAACAGTAACGATGAATCGTCCTTGGTCAAGCCAGAGGACGGTGAGCGGTTGGGCACGTTCATCGTAGATTGGTTGGCCGACCAACTGCAAGCCAGTCACATGGGCGGTCTGGTCGTGGGCTTGAGTGGCGGTATCGACTCGGCCGTCGTTGCCGGACTGTCTCGCCAGGCAGTGTCCCGGACGGGCAAGCATCTGCTGGCAGTCTTGATGCCTTGCCATTCCGTGCCCCAGGACGAGGCCGACGCTCGGCTTGTCGCCGATCATTTCGGCCTCGAGACGGTCCGGGTAGACCTTGCCCCGGTATATGACTTGCTTCTGGCAACCTTCCAGGCCGCCGACCCGCACAAGGCATATTCCGATGACGCCCAGAGCCTGGCGCAGGCCAACCTCAAGCCGAGGCTGCGGATGCTGACGCTGTACTACCTTGCGAACCGGCGTCAGGCGTTGGTCGTAGGTACGGGCAACCGCAGCGAGCTGGCCGTTGGCTACTTCACCAAATACGGCGATGGTGGAGTCGATCTGCTCCCCTTGGGTAGCTTGGTCAAGGCCCAGGTGCGCGCGGTGGCTCGCTGGCTGGGCGTGCCGCAACCGATCTTAGACAAGGCGCCATCTGCCGGCCTGTGGGAGGGCCAGACCGATGAGGGCGAGATGGGACTAACCTACGCCGTCCTCGATGCGTATTTGCTCGGTCGCCCAGTGGATGAAGCGGCCAAAGCGCGCATCCAAGCCCTTCACGCTCGTAGTGAACACAAGCGCCGCCCCACCCCCATCTGCCCCCTGCCACCGGAGTACCAGTGAGTTGTCTGTGGGCTGGGCAGTTCGTCCTATAGATTCGCTCGCTTCCCAACTCCTGAGGCGGGACTAGAATGCCGGTGAGTTGTACTGGCTGCGTGGGTCGACCTTCGTGCCTGGTTAACCGGTGGGAACAGACACTGCAGGATGTGGCACGTGGCTCAAGCCGGGTTCCACCCGGCTTGAGCTTTTCAACCCTGTCTGAGCCACATATTGAGCTTTGACCTTTAGCCGCGACGGTACTGGTTTGATCAAAACGCTGCGGCTTGGGCCTCGGTTCTGCGGCTGTGGCTTGCCGTTCACCCACATGCCGCAGAGCAACACACCTGTTCCGGCTCCGGCCACAGCAAAGCTGCGGCCAGGCTACGGCAAGCTTGACACTGGTTTTCATAGCGGCCAGCACACTAGCGGCTAGATAACCCCGGGTGTCCAGGGTTAACACCGGTCCAAGGTTGGCCTAGGGCTTAGGTTCATCCGGCGTCCCTGATGAAGACGATCGGCTCTACTAGAACAAGCCCATCGATGACGATCTTATCTTAGGTTCATCCAAGGTCCCCGACGAAGTGGAAAAATAGTTGCCCACCAAAAATGCTCGAGAGTGGCAATTTAGTTGCCTCCTGCGACTGACCATGATCCAGACAGACCCGGCGGCCGTGCCCGGAGCGACCGGGAGTAAATGCCTGGGGGACCCGGATGGCAGTCAGACGGCTGGTGGGGCAGATAGGTTCAGGAAGTTGGGCATCCAAGGTTCGGGCAGCTAGATCGCATTGGCTCGATAGCTGGACTTTCGGAGATGGGGAGGCGGGTTCGGGTGGGGAGGTGGCAATAGAGTTTCCCGCATGTCTCGCAAATGAGTGGTATTTTTCTTGCCTGGAGGCCGTGGGGGACGCTCGTGGGTCTCGACCTCGGTGCTACAGGCTAGGGGGTCCGAGCTCCAGTTTCGCCCCGATCCAGGCACCCGCCAGGCAGGACCAGTGCTACAGGCTAGGGGGTCCGAGCTCCAGAGCTCCACGCAGGCGATCCCATCTTGGCGACGTTCTTGCGCAGGACTTGCTGCCACATCCTGCAGTCCGTGGACAACGGGGAATGTCCGACGTGTCAGCCGCCGGAAGATGCGACATTCTGCTGACCGAGTCCGTGGGCAACCTACCCTTGACAAGGGTAAATCGGTATCGTAGTCTAATGTAGTAGTAATAATAGTTCCTAGCTTTAATTGATGCTCTAATGGCCAATGGTAAGGCTAGCGCAGAAGAAGGGGGGCGGGGGCATGCACAATTTAGGAGAAGAGGCCGTTCAGCGGCTGCGGGAGTTCCAGCTGCGGCTGACGCCTCAGCGCCAGGCCATCCTTGAGTATCTGCTGCAGCACCCCACGCATCCCCGCGCAGAGGAGATCTATGCAGAAGTGCGCCAGCACTTCCCTTCCATCAGCCTCGGAACGGTGTACAACACCCTCAACCTGCTGGTGGAAAAAGGCATCGTGCAACAGATCACCTCTGTCGATAAGAGCACCCGCTTCGACCTCAGCCGCGACGACCACTATCATCTCGTCTGTGAACGTTGCGGCCGCATCATGGACTACACCCATCCGACGCTGCGCCAAGCCCTCTCCGAGGTCGAGGCGGAGTCCGGGTGGAAAGTCTCCCCCCATCGTCTGGAGCTCGTGGGGCTATGCCCACAGTGCCAGGCCCAATCTCCTGCCGAGGTTCGGCCTCAGCCTGGCACCGCTACGAGGGCCCAGCCTGACACCAGCCCCCCGGAGCAGCCCGGGGCCGATATTCGGCCTCAGCCCACCACCGACGCCAACCCATAAGGACACACCCGCGACGTGCCCCCCCAAGATCATTCCCGCCTTCATGAGACCTGAAGGATACCAGCACTTTTGCTACATATTCCAGCTCGAGCGGCCCTCCTCACGTAAACTCCCGCCCAACTGGCAGTGCCCGGCCTTCCGCCCTGGTGATGCCGACCTGCACGTAGGCAAGAGACCAGGCCTCGAAGGAACATGTCTGGCAGAACTCGAATGAGTTACATGGTCTCGCACCCTGGCGTCATCGCCGTCGCCAGCCTGGGCCAGAGAACCCGGCTGCACACCGCGAGCCTGGCAGACCCGGCTGAACCCAAATAAGGCCGGTGGGCTGGGCCAGACCGGAATGACTTAGATGAGTGAAATGGCGTTTCGCCCGCCAGCATTGCAGCCAGCACCAACCAGGGGAAGGGGAACACGGTCGTGAGCAGAGCCAACGATTATTACGATTGGCCGTTGTTGTACGAGGTCACGTCACCCGGGGTACCAGGCGACATTCAGTTCTATCTGCAAGAGGCCAAGCGTCTAGCCAACCGCGGGCCCGTCCTCGAACTGGGATCTGGGCTGGGGCGTATCAGCTTGGCGCTGGCCCGCCACGGTATCGACGTCGTGGGAATCGAGGCTTCCCCGGCGATGCTGGCCGAGGCTCGTCGTCGTCTGGCTTCGCTCCAGGCCGAAGTAGCAGTTGATGCGGCCAATACTTCTGGGCATGAACTGAAAGCAACGCAAGCCAATGACGAGTCTGGTTCTGGTCATAGCTTGCAAGTGGCGCAAACCGATGACGGGCCAAATTCCGATTACCTGGACGAGCCCCAGCCCCCCGCACCGCCCCTCGGTTCAGTCGAATACCTCCAGGGAGACATGCGGGATTTCCACCTCAACCGTACCTTCCCCCTGGCCATCATCCCGTACCGCGCTTTCCTTCACTGCCTGACTCAGGAAGATCAGCTCTCTACTCTGCTCCGCGTACGTGAGCACCTGCAGCCCGGCGGCCACTTACTTCTGGACTTCTTCACCCCGGATCTGGAGCTCATCGCTAATGAGGACAGCTCTCTCCACTTCCGGGGCGAGTTCGTTGAACCCAATTCAGAGCCGGCCCGCCGCTTTTTGCTGTGGGAAGCCACCCAGTTTGACCGTCTCCAGCAGCGGGTCGACGATCATCTCTTCTTCGATTTTCTGGGCCCGGATGGCACGGTGGTCCGCCGCACTGAAGCCAGCTTCTCCATCCGCTATATCTTTCCGTCAGAGTTCCGGTTGCTGCTGCTTGCCACCGGCTTCCGCCTGCTTTGGGTATACGGCGGTTTCCACCGTGAACCCCTGTCAGAAGACAGCGTGGACACCGTCTGGCTGGCGCGGCGGAGCTAGCCTAGGCCCGACCCTGGCGCCGGTGGCTCAGGTGCACCGGTGGCAACAGCAACGCCGTCAGTCCGGTGGCCGCCACGGCCAGCCCGCCGCCTACCACGAACACCCCCGGGGCGCCCAGCGGGTCAAGCAGCCAGCCGCCCAGCAAGTTGCCGAGCACGCTGCCGAGACTGAACGAAATGGCCGAGAAGGCAGACTGCGAGGTAGCCCGCAAGTGGGAGGGGGCGAGCTCGTTCACCGTCAGCACCAGGGCTGTGTTGAAGCTAGCGTAGGCCAGGCCATCGGTGATCTGAAGGAGGGCAACCGCCCCTGGGGCCGCTACCCACCCCAGCCCCAGGGCAAGGAAACGCAGAGCGTACAGGAGAGAGCTGAAAATGAGGAGGACCCGGGCGTTCCATCGCCGCAGCAGGCCAGGGGAGAGGTAGAAGACGATCATTTCCACGATCGCCCCGCCCATCCAGGCCAACCCGATCAGCCCGGTCGCTCCTCCCCGCTGGTCGAGGAGAATCGAGAAGAAGTTCTCGCCGATGGCAATGGCCGTCCCCAAGACCAGCATGACGCCGGCCAGCGCGTGCAACCCGCGGCTGGCGGCCAGCGCCCGTAGCTCTTGACGAAGGGAAGGAGCGGCCAATATGGTCCGTTGCGGAGCAAGACCGGCTGCGATCAACCCGGTCACGGCAAATAGCGCCAGCTGAGCCCAGAAAACCGACTCCAGCCCGTAGCGTCCGGCCACGACTCCCATGCCGGCCGTGGTAATTGCCCAGCCCAGCGAACCAAAGAGGCGAAAGCGCCCGTAGCGATCGCCATCCGTTCCCAGGTGGTCCAGCGTGATGGCGTCCAGCAAAGGAGCGAGAGGCCCCCGCAACACCGCCCACAAGCCGGAGACGACCAGAAGCGCCAAGAGCGAGTGACTGTAGAGAAAGCCGACTCCCATCACCCCGGTGAATACCGTTCCCAGCGCCAGCAACCGACCACTGGCACCGAGCCAATCCCCCAGGAGTCCCCAGAGCGGTTGAGTGAGGAGAATCACGAGAGGGCCCACGGCCCCCACGAGACCAATGGTATCGCCGCTCCAACCCTGTTTGCGCAAGTAGAGGTTGAGGTAAGGAAAGATCGTACCAAACGCAGCGTACAGACCAATATATAATGCGATCAACTGTGAACGAATCTGCGACTCGCCCCGGCTTTGCACAGCCTCCCCCCCATCCTCCCTACGCTCGCCGTCGCCCGGGCCACTGGCCGACACCGGCATCCCAGCGGCCTCACGCGTCCGACTTGTCCCCTTCACTGGCGTGGCCAAAGAAGTTGTTATATCCATATGACTTTCCCCGTTTCCCCGCTGTATCAGCGTATGTGAGCACGCCCAGTTCTAGCCAACCCCTTGCCCGCCCTGCAATTGTGATGATGAAGACAACTCACCCTCTCCTCTGCCTCAGCTCAGCTGGTGCATCAGCCACAGACCCTGCTACGGGAAACACCATGGACCCCTTCCCCCTCTAGTGGGAGAAGGCCGCCTGCGCCTACTCAGTCTCGGCCACAAGGCGCAGCATCGTGGAATTCCATCCAGCCACCACGAGCGCCGCCGATAGACTCGGTTAGACTTGAAAGGACGCGTCCTGACCAAGCCAGAGAGGCCAAGACGCACCCTGCAGGGCGATTGAAACCGCACTGTAACAGGGAGGTTGGCAGTGGCTGTGCCCTAAAGTGCGGCCGGTGCCTGTTGCTGTTGCTGCTTCTGCAGCTGCCGCACCCGCCACCGCAGCCATACATTGATGAATACGACGGCGATCAGCGAAATCCCTGCTCCCCAGGCCAGGGCCACCGGCGCTCCGGACCGACCGGTCAGCCACCCTGCCCATGTACTGCCAATGGGAGTAACGCCGGTGAAAACCAGGGTGTAAAAGCCCATCACCCTGCCCCGCAGCGAGTCAGGCACGTTGACCTGGATCGAGGTGTTGGAAGTGGCCGTGAAGGTGATCATGCAGGCTCCCGCTACAAACAGGGCCACGGCCGTGGGCCAAAACCATTTGTATCCGGCGAACAAGGCTACCAGCAGCAAAGATGCGCCAAAGCCAGCGGCCCCGCCCAGCCAGAGGCTGGGATGGGGTCGGCGCGTTCCGGCCAGCAGGAGCGAGCCGATCAAAGCGCCAGCCCCCATGGCGGACATGAGCACCCCATACCCGGACGCACCGGCAGCGAGCGTATTCCGGGCCAGGACTGGGATGCTGACGTTGAAGTTCATCGCAAAGGTGCTTACGACTGCAATGAGGATCAGCACGCTACTAACGGCCGGCCGGGCTGCCACGCACCGGTACGCCTGCACCACGGCTCGCCAGGGGTGAGGATCCGGTCGTTCCACCTCCACCCGGGGTTCGAGCGGGGTCACCATCCCTGCCTTTCCGGACGGCGTAGCAGCTACCTCCGCTGCACCCCCCCGGTGTAAGGCACTGACGTCCATCGCCAGCAGGCCGAGAATCACGGCGCCAAAGCTGAAGGCGTTGAGCAGGAAGGTGGGGGCGACGCCCAACCCATCGATGACAAAACCGGCCAGGGCCGGCCCAACCAGGCGGGCGCCATTGAAAGCAGACGAGTTCAACGCAATAGCGTTGAGCAGGTCCTCTTTGCCCACCATCTCGACGATGAAGGACTGCCGGGAGGGTATGTCGAGAGCGTTGAGAATCCCAAGTAGCACAGCCAGGACAAACACATGCCATAGACGTACCCAACCGCTCCAGACCAGCGCCCACAAGATCAACGCCAGCAAAGCCATTCCCGTCTGCGTCGCGATGACCAGCCGGCGCTTGTCGTATCGGTCTACCAGGACGCCGGTCCACAAAGCCAGGAAGGTGACCGGCAAGAACTGTACGGTGCCGATCAGCCCCAGCGTCATGGGGGAGTTGGTCAACTGCAAAACTAACCAGGCCTGCCCGATGGTCTGCATCCAGGTGCCCATCAGGGAGACCAGCTGACCGAACCAGAAAAGGCGGAAATTGCGGTGCCGGAACGAGGCGAAGACGCTTCCACCAGCCCGGCTTTCAAATAGAGGTTGGGACGTAGCTAGAATGCCCCCAGGTATTGCTCAAGTTCCCACGCATGGACCTGTGATCGGTACACATCCCACTCGATGCGTTTTGCCGCCAAAAAGTGGGTGTAGACGTGCTCCCCCAACGTCTCGCGGATCAGCTCATCCTGCTCCAGCGCGTCCAGTGCTTCGGCCAAGCTGCCCGGCAGCGTGCGCACCCCTGCCCGGGCGCGTTCCGTCGCGTTCATCTGGTAGACGTTCGTCTGAACTTGCGGCGGCGGCGCCAGCTGGCGACGCACTCCGTCCACCCCCGCCCGAATGATCACCGCCAGCGCCAGGTACGGGTTGCAGGTGGGATCGGGCGAGCGATACTCCAGTCGCGTGGCCTCGCCGCGGGCTGCCGGGATGCGTACCAGGGTACTGCGATTCTGAGTTGACCACGTAATATAGACTGGCGCTTCGTATCCCGGAATGAGGCGCTTATATGAGTTTACCACAGGGTTCGTGATGGCGGTGATCGAACTGGCGTGGGCCAGTAAGCCGGCGACAAAGTGCCGGGCTACGGCGCTGAGTTGCTCCGGATCATCCGGATCATAAAACGCGTTTTGCCCGTTTCGCCGGAGCGAGACATGAATGTGCATCCCCGAGCCGTTCACCCCGAAGACGGGCTTGGGCATAAAGGTCACATGCAGGTTGTGCTGGGCGGCAACGCTGCGGGCGACAAACTTGAGCGTCATGATCTGGTCGGCTGCCGTCAAAGCCGAGGTGTGCTTCAGATCGATCTCGTGCTGCCCGGGCGCGACCTCATGGTGGGATGCCTCCACCCGCAACCCCATGTCTTCCAAAGCCAGGACGATCTCGCGGCGGGCATCCTCCCCCAGGTCGATGGGGCTCATGTCGAAGTAACTGCCTTCGTCATGGGTCAACGTCGTCGGCTTACCTTCCGGCGAGCGGTGAAACAAGAAGAACTCGCATTCGGGTCCAATCTCTACCTCGAAGCCGTCGGCCGCGGCCTGTGCCAGGGCCTGGCGCAGCACGTAACGAGGGTCGCCTGGGAATGGCTGCCCGTTGGGCAAACAGACATCGCAAATCAGGCGTGCCACAGCGTTTTGCTTGGGCCGCCAGGGAAAGAGAGCAAACGTGTCCAGATCCGGCCGCAAGAGCATGTCCGACTCTTCGATCCGGGTGAAGCCCTCGATGGACGACCCGTCGAACATGATCTGTCCCGCGAGCGCCCGCTCCAATTCGCTGGCGGGAATCGCCACGTTCTTGACAATCCCCAAGATGTCGGTGAACTGCAAGCGCAGGAAGCGAACGTCATGATCCGCCACCAGCTGCTGGATCTCCTGCCGACTGAGGCTCACGCTGCCAGCCCCCTTTGGCCTTACCGATCGACTGACCTTACCCGCTGACTTCCGGGTTCACCTGCTACATTCCCGGCTCACCTACTGCCTTCTCGGCTCACCTGCCGCCTTCCCTGCCCACCTGTTACCTTCCCGGTTCGACTCAGACCGGCGCTGCTGCTGCAGCAACCGCAGGAGCTCGGCTTGATTGTCCACCGGATACAGCGAGCCCAACCGCCTGCCCAGGCGCAACGTCTCCCACGACCCTACTTGGCCCAGGGAAGTCGCGCTCGTGGCAGCCGAGGCCAGGCTGTCGACGTCGGTTTCCCCCGCGGCCGCACCGGTCTCGGCAGCGTCCCGGCCGTTCGGGACTCCCGGGCTTTCCGGACCAGCACTGGCAGCGGAGCGGCTGCCCCCCGCTTCGGCACGCTGGCCGCCCGCGGCTTGTTCACTCTCTTTGGACAGGATCGCCCGGACTCCTTCCACGTTGAGTCCTTCTGCCAGCAGCTCTTTGACCCGCAGGAGACGGTCCACATCGATGGGGGCGTACAGACGCTGGTTACCCTGGGTACGAGCGGGAATCACCAAGCCGGTCTTCTCGTAGTACCGGATCTGGCGCCCGGTCAGGCCGGTTAGTTTCTCTACCACCCCGATGGGATACACCGCAATGGTCCGGTCAACATCCGCCATGCCGCCACCCCCTGCTCTTTGTATGTTCCTATCTTCGACTCTGACCATCATTGAACATAATCCTCACGCGACCATGCTGTACATGCCGCGTAGGACACGAGAAGCAGCCTCCACGCGGCGGCTGCTCGTAGCTTGCTAGAAACATTCTACCAGGCGCGAGCAATTTCCGTCAACAATATGTAAAGTTTCTGCACCATTTAGGCCTTCCGTCAGCACCCGCCAGCTTCGGAGCGAGCGTCTGGACATCCTGGAACAGAGCCAGACTAGGCCGCATAGACTAACAGTCGCCCGCTCCCCCCGAAGTGGTAGCAGGTTCTACCTCGGCCGGGCTGGGGTTGCGGGGTCTGTCCCGGGCAGGCTGGCAGTTGCCCGCCGGGGCGGCGGGCTCGTCATCTTGCATCGAGCGGCACTTTCTCAACTAGGAGGGTACGCCATGTCCTCGGAAATGTCTTCGCAGACCCATCGTACCCGTGCCACCGTTCGCCACCTGTTCGCTGGTTCCAACAGTTCTGTTGGCTTCTATTCGTACTACGACTTCCTCATCGCGCCGGACGCCACCCGCATCCTATTCGTGAAGGGGGGGCCCGGGGTCGGCAAGTCGACCTTCATGCGTCAGATCGGTGAACACTTCGCTGCCCAGGGCTGGCCTGTGGAGTATTGCCACTGCTCGTCAGATCCGCGTTCCTTGGACGGGGTGATCTTTCCACACGCAGGCATTGCTTTGATCGACGGCACTGCCCCCCATATGCAAGATCCCCGCTTTCCCGGAGCGGTGGACGAGATCATCCACCTAGGGGACTTCTGGGACGAGGCCGCTTTGATGCGCGCAAAAAAGGAGATCGTCTCCCTCACCCGCCAGGCGAGTCGGCTCTTTGCTCAAGCCTATCGCT
Source organism: Limnochordaceae bacterium (assembly GCA_014896305.1). Lineage (GTDB taxonomy): Bacteria > Bacillota > Limnochordia > Limnochordales > DUMU01 > Bu26. Next base: position 35,505 of record JADBKQ010000006.1, on the reverse strand, counting down.
ACCTGGGGGCTGCCCGCCTGGTGTTGGCCGACCGCGAGACACTCGCCAGCGCCGCCATGGACTTTGCCCTCGTCAACCGCTGGCGTCAGCAGATCATCCACCTGTGGCAGCTGGAGTCGAAGGATGCCACCCCACCTCTGACGGCGAACCAATCCGCCGACTCAAGCACCCACGCCAGCCCCAGCCAGTCCGTCCAGGCTGGCTTCGACCATCACGTCCCGTTGAGCGGTGGTGGGACTCCTCAAAGCCGCGTGCGCAAGTTGTTCGCCACCGCCATCACCCCCGAGGGGCTCAAGAGCTTCCTGCCCGAGTTGTTTGGCGACGCGCGGCAGCGGGTGATTCTTCAGGGTGAACCGGGCACCGGCAAGAGCACCCTGGTGGCAGCGGTCGCGCAGGCGTGCACCTGGGCGGGATTCGACGTCGAGCTCTTTTATGATGCGCTCGAACCCACCCACCCCGAGCATCTGTGGGTGCCTCGCTTGAACGTGGGCCTGGTCACTTCCAACGAATATCACCCGTTCTCTGCCAAAGCGAATGATGTGGTGCTAGACTTCAACCAGGGTCTCGATTATACGTCGCTGGCCAGCTGCGCCGAAGAGCTGGAGTATGACCGGGTTCGCTTCCAGGAACTGCTGCAGCGCGGCCTACAGTCGCTGGCGCGCGCCAAGCATGTTCACGATGATCTCGAGGCGTACTACGTGCCGAACATGCGCTTCTCCGCTGTGGAAGAGCTGCTGGACAAGACCGTGACTCGCATCCACCACTGGGCCGAAGCCGCCAGGAAAGAGTTACGTTGTCCTGCAAACATCTAGCCCTGGCAGAATTGTGGCGTCAAGCGGCGGAAGACGATCCAGGAAAAGGAAAAACAGAATGGAGCATGCAAGGATGCAACGATCGTTGGTGTTGACCAGGTCTCAGCAATGGTTTGCCAGAGCAGAGAGGGTACTGGCAGGTGGCGTCAACAGCCCCAGCCGCTCCTACGCAGCCGTAGGCGGCGGGGTGCCCGTTTTCATGCAGCGGGGCGAAGGGGCGTACTTTTACGACGTCGATGGCAACCGCTACATCGACTACCTGGCGGCCTTTGGCGCTCTGATCCTGGGCCATGGGCACCCACGGGTGGTCGAGGCGGTTACCCGCCAGATCGCGCAGGGTGCGGTATACGGCACCTGCCAGCCCCTGGAGGTGGAGCTGGCGGAAAGGATCCGGGAGGCCATCCCCAGGATGGAGCTGCTTCGGTTCACCGCTTCGGGCACCGAGGCGGTGATGAGTGCTATCCGGGTCGCCCGGGGGTTCACCGGGCGCAGCAAGATCCTGAAGTTTACCGGCAGCTACCACGGGCACTCGGATCTGGTGCTGGTGGCGGCTGGGTCTGGTTCGTCCACGTTCGGGCTGGAAGACAGCGCCGGGCTGCCGCCCTCCGTCAAGCAAGAGGTGATCTCCATTCCCTACAACGATCCACAGGCGCTGGCCGCAGCGGTGGACGAGCATGGGCAGGAGATCGCCGCTATCCTGTTCGAACCCATCGTCGGTAACTTTGGCATTGTCCCGCCGCAGCCCGGTTTCCTGAAGGAAGTGGAAAGGGCCGCCCGCAAAATCGGTGCGCTGTTGATCGACGACGAGGTGATCACTGGTTTTCGCTTCCGCTACGGCGCCGTGTATCCGCTGTATGACATCGAGCCTGACCTGGTCACCATCGGCAAGATCCTGGGTGGGGGGCTGGCCATTGGGGCGTATGGCGGGCGGCGAGAAGTGATGTCGGAGGTCACTCCCCTGGGGCCGGTCTACCAGAACGGCACCTGGGCCGGCAATCCGCTGGCCATGGCAGCCGGGCTGGCCTGTCTTGAAGTTCTGCGCACACCAGGGCTGTACGACCAGCTGGACCGGTACGGCCGGCAGCTCGAGGAAGGCCTGCTGGCCACCGCCCGCCAACACGGTGTGCCCGTACAGATCAACCGGGTAGGGGGGGCGTTCACACTCTTCTTTCACGATCGGCCCATTCGCAACTTCAAGGATACGGAAGCATCGAGTTCGAAATGGTACGGCTCGTTCTTTAATGAACTGCTTCAGCGCGGCGTGCTGCTGCCGCCCTCCAAGTTCGAGGCCTGGTTCGTCAGCGCGGCACACACGCAAACCGATATCGACCAGACGTTGGCTGCGGCTGGCGAGGCGTTGGCGGTTGTCGCCAAAGCCCAGAGCCGGGACTAGAAGAGCCTCTGCTGCCTCGCCCGGTCGCAGGACTGAAGAGGCATCTCCCTGGCCCAGGCTGGGCTTGCACCGTAAGGTTAAGGTAATGGCATTGGCCAGGATGCAGCGTTTCAGTGGAGCCTGGTGGTAGAATGCAGGCAAGAAAGGCGGGACGCCAATGAAACTCGATGGGGGGAAAGTCGAAGGAGTCCCCAGCTTGCGCTGGGGGATCCTGGGGGCGGCAGGGATCAACCGGCAGTTCATCCCGGGACTGCTGCGAGCCGGACAGAGCGTGCAGACCATCGCCAGCCACCGGGAAGGCGCTGCTCAAAAGCTTGCCAATGAGCTGGGCCTGGCCGGTGAGCGCTGCCCCCGCTGCTACGAAGGACCCGATGCCTATTCCCGCTTGCTGGCCGATCCCACGGTAGATGTCGTCTATGTCGCGCTGGCCAATCACCTCCACAAGGAGGCGGTCCTGGCCGCTATCGAAGCGGGTAAGCCGGTGCTATGCGAAAAACCACTGGGGCTCAACGGCGACGAAGCCGAGCAAATGGTGGCTGCCAGCCGGCAGGCGGGCGTCCGCCTGGCGGAAGCCTTCATGTATCGCTATCTGCCGGTGAACCTCTTTGCTCTGGCCCTTCGCCCGTTCCTGGGGCAAGTGCTCCTGGTGCGAGCCAGTTTTACAGGGCGCTACGACCCTGGACGCCCCAATTACCGCTCCCAGGCGTCGCTGGGCGGCGGGGCGCTGCTTGACATCGGCTGCTACACTGTTCACACGGCGCGGCTCTTTTTGGGGGAATTGCGCGTGCTGGCCGCCCACGGTCGGTTCGCCGACCAGGACGATGGGATCGACCTCACGGTGAGTGCGTTGCTCGCAGGCAACAGTGGCTCGGCGCTGGTCGACTGCAGTTTCGAGACCAGCGGCAGCGAGCAGCGCTACCAAGTGGTGGGAGAGAACGGCCTGCTGGAGGTCCCGGTCGCCTACAACCCTCACGGAGCGCCAACCTCGATCCGTGTACGTGGCCAAACGCTGACAAAGGCCACCCTCGAGCTGTTTGAGGAATGGCGGCAGCACGGGCAGCAGCGGCAGGCGGATGGCCCTGCCGTTCACCAGGCGGAAGATGGAACGCTGGAGGTTCGCTTCGATCCAGCGGATCCGTTTGCCCGGGAAGCTGCCTCGTTCGCCGTGGCGGTACGGCAAGATTGGGACTACGCCAAAAGCGACGGCAGTGGAACCGGTACCCGCGCCAATTTCACCCGCTGGCTACCCCCGCCGTTGCCGCCCGAGGATGCCTGGTCCAACATGCGGATACTCGACGCCATCCTTGCGCTGGCCCGCGCCGTTCCCTCCTACACCATACCTGCTGACCACGGGGACGGCACAGCTAGAGGTCGCTAGTACTTGTCCCAGTGAATCACGGACTCGAGCGGGCGCTTGTCAGGCGTGGGGTCCTCCGCCGGGTACCCGATCGGCAAGAGGCACGTCAGGTGTACCCCCATCGGGATCTCTAGCAGCTCTTTCACCTTGGCCGACGATGGGCTGGGTTCTCCAGCCACCCAGCAACTTCCCAATCCCATCGCCCGGGCGGCCAAAGCCAGATAGGTGGCGGCATTTGCTCCATCTTCGCGAGCGTACGTGCCTGGCTGAACCGTCACCGCGATACAGGCTGCCGCCTGGCCGATGTGTTTGCCCCACTCCACCGCCTGTGCTAGCTGCTGCAGCTTGTTCCGATCGGTGACCACGACAAAGTCCCAGGGCTGCCGGTTGTTGGCCGTGGGCGCAAACCGAGCCACGTCCACCAATTGCTCCAACGTCTGACGGTCCACCGGCTGTTGCGTGAACTGACGGATGGACCTCCGCGTCCGCAAGCATTCCAACGCATCCATTCGTGCCGCCGTCCTTTCTCCCAGAACCCTTCTGCGGTTGGGTAACCCGGCAACAGTATAGCCTGGCGCAGCGGCCGATCAAGCGCCCGCCCTCGCCGGTCTGGAACGTAACCCGGCAACAGTATAGCCTGGCGCAGGCGTGCCCACAACAAGCCGAGCCCTAGCCCACGACAGACCTAGGACGAGCCCAGCCCAAGCCGAGCCCTAGCCCAGCACAAGCCCGCAACAAGCCCAGGACAAGCCCAGCACAAGCTCCCGACAGACCCAGGACAAGCCGAGCACAAGCTCCCGGCTCCCGACATCTCGTCGGCCCGCGCTGCCTGCTGGAAGGTCCACCCGGCGCTGAAGCCGATGGCTGGGTGCGCATCGGGAACAGACGACGGGATGAATCGCCCATGGTCGCGGAATCCACGGCACGGCGCCCTCTCGCTTAAGACCGCCAAACAACACGCGATCCGTGGTGGCAAAAATCTTTCCACCCTTTTTGCTTTCAGGTGGGAAACAAAATTGCCATCTCCGGCAGGCGAGCATTCCTGGAGAGCGAAAAGCGCAGCTAGAGGTCGCTCGATGCCTAGCTGGGCAAATCTTAGCCCCTGGTAAGCCCTGCTCGCAGCGTAGCTGCGGAGACCTCAGCCGCTGCTACGCCCAACTCTATCCGTAGCTGCACAGATATCAGCCCAGCTTGACCCCGGCGCTTTGTCCCTCTCAAGCCGGGTCTCGGAGTCGGAGCCTATCGAATCCTTGCCCACAAACGTTTCCATTGCAGAGATGGCAATTCAATTGCCATCTCCGACCCCTCCGAATCGGCAATTTTTTTGCCACCCACCTCGTCGTCGGCCCGCCCCCTCAATCCCTCAACACGCACACGTGCTGCAGCCCTCGCCCTGACGGCGGGGACCTTTCACTGTCGAGGGGGTCACGGCTTCTAGGCGATGCCGCAGGATGAACCCATCCATGCTAGTTATAATGAACGAGGCCGGCTCGGCTTCACGCTACGTGGGTTATCCTGGATGCGTGCGATAGCGCACACCAGGACAGAGCCTTAAGCCATTAAGCCATAGATAGATAGTCAATGAAGGGAGCCGGTCTCGTTCATTATGACTAGCACGAGGACTGCCGTCCCCCCTGAGGGGAAGCGGCAGTCCCTGATTGTCATCGTCGCCGCCGGCGGGTTAGGTCCGCTCGATCGCCGCCGAAGCTAGGGGCGGGGCTTCTCACCGCTCCTGGAGCGGGTCTTCCCTAGCGTCGCTCGGCTGCGTGCTGCGACAACGCTACCGCTGCTTCACCAGCGCCTGGTTCATCTGCTCCGCCGCCTTCTTCATGGCGTTGCTCACGGTCTCCTGCCCTTGCAGCACCGCGTTCATCTGAGCGCCAAGAAGCTGCGACAGGGTTGGCCATTGCGGCACCATGGGCACGACGCGCGCGTATGGCTGCATTTGGATAAACGCCAGGTCGTGGGCGGGCGGCACATTGGGGGTAATAAACGCGTTGCTCTTGGCCACGGAGACGATGGCCGGTACGATTAGGTTCTGTTCGGTCATGATCGTCACGCCGACCGGCCCCGTCATGTACTTGGCGAACTCCCAGGCTGCCTCCAGTTTGTCACCAGTAGTCTGAGTGGTGATGGCTACGCCCACCGGTTCAACGATCGTCGCGTATCCACCCGGCCCCTTCGGGAACGGAGCAACGTCAAAGTCAAACCCTTTTTGCTTCAAAAAGACCGTTGTGCCCGCCCGGAAGGTCGGGTACACAGCGATTTGGTTCCGGGTAAACCAGTCAGTAACATTGACCCGGCTTGAGCTCTCGGCCAACGTCGGGCTGACGTGATACTTCAGAAAGAGATCGGCGTAAAACTGCAGGCCCTTGACGGCCGCGGGCTGGTCTACCACCGCATACTTGCCGCTCTTGTCGAGAATGTCGCCACCGGCTCCCCACAGGAAAGGCAGGTAGACATCGATCCATGAACTTCCGGCAAAGAAGAACCGGTCGATCTTGCCATCCCCGTCGAGATCACGGGTGAGCTTTTGCGCGTCACTGAGGAAAGTGTCCCACGTCCAGTCAGCGTCCGGATATGGTAGACCCTTCTCATCGAACATTTGCTTGCCGTAAAACATCATCATCGGACCAAACTCTCGCGGCAGCGCTTCTAGCTTGCCGTTGTAGGTGAAGACCATGCGAGCCGGCAAGATGTACTCTTCCAGATCAAAGGACTTGTCCTGCTTGGCCAGCTGACCCAGGTCATGGAAGGCGCCCTGGGCCGCCAACTGGGCAAACATCTGAACGGGTACGTTGAGAACGTCCGGTGCCGTACCCGCAGCAATCAGAGCCGTCGTTCGCTCACTGTACCCAGGATAGGGGACATTCTCCGCTTTCACCTCAATGTTGGGGTGTTCCTTCATGAACTGGTTGACGACCTGCTCCACAATAGCGATTTCCGGCGCCCCACCCCAGTATTGGTAGCGAATCGTTACTTTGCTGGCTGCCTGGGCAGGGCCCGTTGCAACCACCGTGGCAGCCGCGATGCCGATTGCCGCCGCGACTGCCCGCCTGCTCCACCCCCATGGCCAAAACCCTTCACGCTGAGCGTGTACCATGCCTCACCGACCCCTTTCTTCCCCTCAGCTGCCACCAGCCGCAGGGATAAAGGGAACCGTACAGCCCGTCCCTGTGGCGTCCGTACAGCCTTTGGGTGTTAGTACAAGAACAATCTTCGGCGCAATTCCCCGTACTCCTGCCGCCTGCGGTGTCCAAACGAAGGGGTCCACCTCACTCGACAGCACAAGGGCTATTGACCCAGGGGAGGATCAGCAGCTCCACGTCGGCCCATCAACGCCCCTCGTCGGCCCAGTCATGCCCCCTGCCGGCAGCCCACCGACGCCCCCCTCGGTCCACGTCGGCCCCGCCATGCCCTCCCGGCCCACCAGCGCCCCACGTTGCCCACGTTGGCCCAGCCACGCCCCCTGGGCAGCGCTGAATGTCGGGTAATTCAGCGCTCTCATAACAAAAACCGAGGAGAAACTCTCCTCGGTCAAAGGGCAGTCCCGCCATGCCGCTAGGTGCCGACCGGTTGTGAACCTGCTCTCGCAGGTAGGAACTCTCCTGGATGCCATGCGAGCTTCCCCAAGCAGGGGGGGCCTGCCCTCGGTACCCAGAGACCGAATTCCAATGCAAATGGTGTTGGCTCATACCATTTGCCGGCTTGATCACGAACACAGCAGGAACTCTGCCCGCAACCCACTATAGCACACCCCCCCGCAGGCGACAAGAGATGGACGCCCATTCCTTGGGCTTGTCGAACCTTGGTCAGCGCATGCTCGCCAGGCGGTGCAGAGGCAGCCCATTCCTTGGGCTCGTGGAACCTTGCCCTAAGCCCGGGGAACGGCTGTGGTGCAGCTCGGGATTCAATACCTCCATGGGCCCACCTCGCCCATACGGGAAGTCTGCAGTACTCGGGACTCTGAGGCCGTGACATTACTGAAGACCATGGGCCCGCCTCGCCCATATGGGACGCCTGAGGAGCGCTGGCCCGGCAGAGGCCCGGCAGACGACAAGACAACAAAAAGAAAAAAGAACTAACCCCGCTCCCTCTCCGTGCCGGCGTACGCCGGCCGCTCGGTCAGGATGTGCAGCTCCGCCAGCTGACGTGGATCGACCGCCGCCGGTGCGTCGGTCAGCAGGTCCTGGCCGCTTTGCGTCTTGGGGAAGGCGATCACGTCCCGGATGCTGTCTCGACCCGCCAGGAGCATTACCATCCGGTCAAACCCGAAGGCAAAACCTCCGTGGGGTGGTGCACCATACTCCAGCGCCTCCAGCAGGAAGCCGAACTTCTCCCTGGCCCTCTCCGGGTCGATCGCAAGCGCCCGAAACACCCGCTCCTGCACATCGCGCCGATGAATACGGATGCTGCCGCCGCCCAACTCTACCCCGTTGAGCACCAGGTCGTACGCGTTCGACCGCACCTTGAGCGGCTCGCTCTCCAGCAGAGGCAGGTCCTCCTCCAGCGGGCTGGTAAACGGATGGTGAACCGCCTGCAGCCGCTTGTCCTCCTCACTCCACTCCAGCAGAGGAAAGTCCACCACCCAGAGCAGCTGCCAGCGACGCCCAGCCTGCTCCCCTTGCTGAATCAAGCCCAGCTCGCGGCCCAAGTGCAAGCGGAGCCGCCCCATCGCCTCGGCCGTGCGCCGCTCCGGACCAGCCATCAAGCAGAGCAAGTCGCCTTCCTGCGCCTGCAGTCGCTCCCGCAGCTTCTCCAGTTCACCATGGTGGAAATACTTCACCACCGGTGAACGGCCGCCGCCCCCCGGCTGATCTAACGCAATCCACACCAGTCCCTGTGAACCCCAGCGGGGAGCCAGCTCGACCAACGTGTCCAGTTCACGCCGGCTCATGCGAGCGCCGCCTGGCACTCGTAAGGCACGCACCACCCCGCCTCCGGCCGCGATCTTGGCGAACACCTGGAAATCGCTGCCGGCAAAGACCGGCGTCACATCTTCAATGGGCAGGTCAAAGCGCAGGTCCGGCTTGTCTGAGCCATAGTGGAGCATGGCCTCCTGGTAGGTCATCCGCCGTATCGGTAGCTGCACCGGAATGCCCGCCACGGCAAACAGCCGGGCGGTGAGCCCTTCGATCAGCTGCAGCACGTCTTCCCGTTGAATGAAGGACATCTCCAAATCGATCTGGGTGAACTCCGCCTGCCGATCCGCCCGTTGATCCTCATCTCGAAAACACCGAACAATTTGGAAGTACCGATCAACCCCGGCCACCATCAGCAACTGCTTAAAAAGCTGTGGAGACTGCGTCAGGGCGTAGAACGTACCTGGGTTAAACCGGCTCGGCACCAGGTAGTCTCGGGCCCCTTCCGGAGTGCTGCGAGCCAGCATGGGCGTTTCTATCTCAAGGAAATCCCGTTCCACCAGATACTGGCGGGTGGTTTGAGCCAACTGATGGCGCAAGACCAGATTTCCCAGCATGTCCGGACGGCGCAAGTCCAGGTAGCGATAGTGCAGACGAATGGCCTCGTCCACGTTCTCCGGCTGGTCCAGTGGGAAAGGAGGCGTCTTCGATCGGTTGAGAACCTCGAGCCGCTGCCCTTCTACCTCGATCTGACCTGTGGCCAGGTTCGGGTTCTCCATGTCTGGCGCCCGACGCCGCACCGGGCCCGCGACTGACACCACCCATTCTGTGCGCACCTCTTCCGCCCGGTGAAACGCGGTCGGATCGGTTTGCGGGTTGAAAACGACCTGCACCAGACCCGTGCGATCCCGCAGGTCGATGAAGATCAACCCACCGTGGTCCCGCCGCCGGGCTACCCAGCCGTTGAGCACTACGCGCTGCCCCTCGTCCGCCGGTCGCAGCGTGCCACAGTACCGGGTGCGCTGCCAGTCGGCCTGCCTTTCCTGGGAGGTCAACACTGGCATGGCTGCCGGAACAGGCACCGCGCCCTGCCCCTGGCCGCTCAGCCCTTCCTGCTGTGCCGGTCGTGCCGCCATCTTTTCCATGCTACCTGTGCTGCCTACGCCCGCGCTCTCCACGCCCATCAAGCCCTCTCCTTCAAGCTGTTCGCTGCAGCCGGGTCGTCACCGCCTGGGTCAAAACGGCCCGGTTCACGGTCTCCTGCTCGCCGGTGGCCATGGTCCGCACCACCACCTGGCCCTGCGCCCACTCCGCCTCGCCCAACACCAGCGTCAACTGTGCGCCGGCCCGGTCCGCCGCCTTCAGTTGCGCCTTCAAGCTACGGCCCAAGTAATCCTGGTCTACCCGCCACCCTTGCTTGCGCAACTCCTGAACCACCTGCAGTGCGGCCGTCTCCGGTACGTCGCCGGCCCTGGCCACGAACACATCGAGTTCCGGTTCTGCTGCCCGCCCCTGCCCGCCTTGCTCGAGGCTGAGCAAGAGCCGGTCCATCCCGGCCGCAAAGCCGATTCCTGGCACCGCTGGTCCCCCCATCTCTTCCACGAGCCCGTCGTAACGTCCCCCAGCTAACACTGCATCCTGTGAACCCAGACCGGGAGCGATCAGTTCAAAAACGGTGCGGGTATAGTAGTCGAGGCCGCGCACCAGCCGTGGCGTCACCTGGTAGAGGATTCCGACCGCCCGCAACCCTTCCTGCACGGCCTGCCAGTGGGCCGCACACTCCGAACACAGGTACTCTTCGGGGGCCGGAACATCGGCCGTGACCCGACGGCAACTTTCTTCTTTGCAGTCTAACACGCGCAAGGGATTCCGCTCCAGCCGGCTCTGGCAACTGGCACAGAGTTGATCGGCGCGAGGTCTGAGCAGCTCCAACAGGCGCTGGCGGTAACGGGGGCGGCAGACGGGGCAACCGATGGTGTTGAGCTGGACCTGCCAGCCGGATATCCCTAGAGCCTCCAGAAACGCTGTCCCCAAGCTGATAATCTCCACGTCCAGGGCCGGGCTCTCACTGCCGAACGCCTCTACCCCGAACTGCTCGAACTGGCGGTAGCGCCCGGCCTGAGGACGTTCATAACGAAACATCGGCCCTAGATAGAAGAACTTCACTGGTAACGGCCCCGCCGGCAGTCCATGTTCAAGGAAGGCACGCACCACCCCGGCCGTCCCCTCGGGACGCAAGGCCAGCCAGCGTTCCGAACGGTCCTGGAAAACATACATCTCTTTCTCCACAATATCGGTGGTCTCGCCGATCCCCCGCTGGAAGACTTCCAGCCCTTCGAAGATCGGCGTGCGGATCTCTTGAAAGTGGTATTGGGCGCACAGCCGGCGGGCGATCCCTTCCGCCCACTGCCAGCTGGAGCTCTCCGGAGGCAGAACATCCCTCGTCCCGCGCACGGCGGTAGCCGCGACTCTGCTCACGACGTAGACACCCCTCGGATGTGGAAAGTGGCGTCCGTTCCGGGGACGCCACCTTCCGGTTTCTCCACCATGTCCACTATTGTATCACCGATGAATCGGCGATCACCATCTCATCTCGCCTGCGCCATACCAGCTCCCGGCCTAACGTCTTGGCCGGTACCATACCACCATCTACTGGCCAGTGGTCTTGGCCTGCCCCGACGGCGGGGTTGACGGCTGGGTGGACGTTCGACCAGTGGACTCAACTTGGGGCTGTGCGGACGGCTGCCCCGAGGATTGAGCCTGGGGTTGTGCCGGCGAGGCCTTGGGGGCTGGCGAGGAGGTCTGCGTTTGTGACTGTGACTGAGACTGCGACTGTGACTGCGCCGGCTGCTGCGCCTGTTGCGCCTGTTGCTGCTGCTGGTAGCTCTTGAGGATCTCGCTGACCGTGGCATCCTCCTTTTTGGCCAGGTCGTCCCGCCCCAGATCCTTGAACCACTGCGCCAGCTGCAGGTGCATCTGGAAATTGTTTGGATCCAGCTCCGACGCCTTGCTCAGGGCGGCAATCGCCTGCTCTTTCTTGCCGGCATCCTTATACAGCGATCCTACCGTGTACTGGATCTCCGCATCGTTGGGGGCCATACCGGCAGCCGTCTCGAACTCGGACAAGACCAGGTTCTTCTGCCCCTGGATCTGATAGACCTGGCCGAGTTGTACGTGCAGGTACGGATCGCTCGGATCCTTCTCGATCGCCTTCTTGTACTGGGCAATCGCCTCATCCAGTCGACCTTGAGAGACCAGGTCGCGTGCAGCCAGGGCAGTATCCAGGATCTTCACATCAGCGGCCGCCCGGATCTGGGCAAACCACTGGTTGATCCGATCCTGACCCTTCTGATCCGCCAACTGCTGGCGCAGTTGCTCTTTTTGCTTCTCGAAGTCCGGCCCGCTGGCGTCGACCCGCTTCGTCACCTGGATGATGTAGTACCCGTCTGGCCCTTTGACCGGATCGGTCACCTGACCGGGCTTCAGGGCAAACGCGGCCGTATCCACCGCTGCGGGCAGCTTGTCGTGCCCGATCTCACCCAGGAGGCCGCCACCCATCTTGGTAGCCTCATCATCCGAATAGGTCTTGGCCAGCGTGGCGAAATTCTCTCCGCCCCGGGCCTTCTTCACCACATCCTGCGCCAGCTTCAAAGCCACGTCCCAACCCGCCTGGGACTGCCCTTTCGGCTTGATCACGATCTGGGATGCAGTAATTCGCTCATACGCGCGCGCCACATCCGCGTCGCTGACCTTGACGTCTCCCTTTACGCTGTCCAGCAATTTCTGAGCCAACAGCTGATCCTCGACGTTGCGACGTAGCTCTCGCTTGGTCCAGTTGTATTCCGCCATCAGGTATTCCTGATTCGCGACTTCCTGATCAAGTTGTTTCTTGTCTACCGTTACTTTCTGCTTCCGTGCGGTATCTGCCAAGATCACCTGGTTGATCAGATCTTGCAAAGCCTGATACTGAACCTCCGGCAGCAATGCTGGGGTCACGTTGACTCCATAGTACATGCTTTGCAGGTCGACCATCCTCTTCGTGGCCACTTGCAGATCCGCAAAGCTGATTTTATGGCCGTTTGCGATAGCCACCGTCGTGGGACGACTGGCTCGTCCAATCAACCCAGCACCGCCTACATAGGCGAGGCCCACCGCGAAGGTTACTACTATAACGGAAATAATCCACTTCATTTGTTTACGAAGCCGGTTAAAAAACATCTGGTGCTGGCCTCCCATCCCCACCCATGGACACTCTCATTCTAAGAGTGCTTGTCAGACCCTGTCAACCAAACCGATCCTCCGCCTTTGCCAAGCCCCTCCAAGTAGGTAGTGGAGCCCACGGCCCGTTGACTCTGCCCTTCCCCCGACCAACCTTCGTCCCCACCCAGGTCTCGGTCTTGCCCAGGCTCTCGACCAAGCTCTTGCTTCCTCAGCGAGCACTAGCCACGGCCGATCGACTGACCGTCAAAACCCCCTGGACCCGCCGGATTCGATCCAGCACCAGCTGCAGGTGGCTGACATCCCGGATGTCGACCACGAGGTTCACATAGGCATAATGGCTTTTGTTACTGTGCGCCTGAACGGCCTCGATGTTCGTCTGGCACTCCGCCACCGCGTTGAGCACGTTCGCCAGCAAATTGACCCGGTCGATCGCCTCCACTTCGATGGCCACGGGGAACGAGGCCGGCAACTCGCCTGCTCGCCAGTGCACAGGTACACGCCGCACATCACTGTCCGGGACATCCTTCAGAATCAAGCAGTCCTGCCGGTGAATGGAAACCCCCCGCCCCCGCGTCACATACCCCACGATGGGATCGCCTGGAACCGGGTTGCAGCAACGAGCGAACCGTACCAGCAGGTTGCTAACCCCTTCGATATCAACGGAACGGCTCTCCGCCTCACTGGCCCGCCCCGTCAGCGGTACCACGTTGGCGTGGGGCAAGCGTCCGGTCGCCGTGCCGTCGCTGCCCGTCGTCGTGACCCCGCCGGCCGCTCCCACCGTGCCACCACTGGCCCCGCCTGCCGGCGCCGCGCCAGCCCCGTCTACGCCTCCCGGTTCACCCAGGAGATGGCGACGACGGCTTGCCAGCTTGATCGCTTGGCGATGGGCCTCGAGCTGCTCAGGACCGACCAGACGGCCCAGCACCAGCATGACGGTGAGACGCCCGAAGCCCACCGCTGCCAACAGGTCGTCCGGCCCGGCCAACCCGTAGGAACGGCTCACGTCGGCCAGTTTCTCGACCTTCAGGACCTCCTTCGGGTCGAAGCTGAGACGCTTCGCCTCCCGTTCCAGCATGGTCCGCCCTTGCTCGATCGCCTCCGCCCGATGGGCTTCCTTGAGCCAGGCCCGAATCTTGCTGCGGGCCTTGGACGTCTTGACCAATGCCAGCCAGTCTTGCGTCGGCGAGGCGTTTTTCGAGGTCAGGATCTCGACGAAATCGCCGTTCTGCAACACATAGTTGAGAGGCACCAGCTTGCCATTGACCTTCGCCCCAACGCAATGCAAACCGATGTCGGTGTGCACGGCGAACGAAAAATCGATAGGAGTGGAGCCCGCAGGCAAGTTCTTCACATCGCCCTTTGGGGTGAAACAGAAAACCTCATCTTCGAACAGGTCGATTTTCAAGGTTTCCATGAACTCGTGCGGGTCCTTCATCTCCCGCAACCATTCCATCACTTGCCGCAGCCAGGCGACCTTCTCTTCAAACTCGAGGGAGGTCTTGTACCCCTCTTTGTACAGCCAGTGGGCAGCAATCCCTTTCTCCGCGATCCGGTGCATTTCCCACGTACGGATTTGGATCTCCAAGGGTTCACCATGGGGGCCGACGACGGTCGTATGCAGCGACTGGTACCCGTTGGACTTGGGAATGGAAATGTAATCCTTGAAACGCCCAGGAATAGGCTTCCACAGCGAATGAACCATGCCAAGGACGGCGTAGCAGTCGCGCACCGTATCCACGATGACCCGCACGGCCAGAAGGTCGTAGATCTCGGTAAACTGGCGGCCTTGCTTCATCTTCTGGTAGATGGAGTAAAAGTGCTTGGGCCGGCCCTGGACCTCTGCCCGCAGGTTCATCTCCTGCAGTCTCTGACGGATGGTGGCCACGGCCTCGGCGATCTCCCCCTCGCGTTCCTTTCGCTTCTTGGCAACCATCTGGACCAGCTCATGATAGGCCTCTGGTTCCAGTACACGGAACGCAAGGTCTTCCAGCTCCCACTTCAACTGCGACATCCCGAGCCGGTGAGCAATGGGGGCATAGATCTCCAGCGTCTCCCGGGCGATCTTGCGCTGCCGCTCGGGTGGCAACCCCTCGAGAGTGCGCATGTTGTGCAGACGGTCTGCCAGCTTGATCACGATGACCCGCAGATCTTCCGCCATCGCCAGGAACATCTTGCGCAGGGATTCCGCCTGATGCTCTTCCCGGCTTTGAAACGGGATCTTGGACAGTTTCGTCACCCCATCCACGAGGCGAGTGATCTCCTTGCCAAACTCAGCCTGCAGCTGGTCGCGGGTGACCGTCGTATCTTCCAGGACGTCATGGAGCAAGCCCGCGGCCACCGTGGAAGCGTCCATCTCCAGCTCAGTTAGGATCTTGGCCACCGCCGCCGGGTGTTGAAAGTAGGACACACCGGTGCCATCCCGCCGCTGACCCGCATGGCTTTGGCGGGCGAACCGATAGGCACGGGAGACCAGTTCTACCGGCGCCTGGGGATTGTACCGCTGGAGCGCCGCAATGATCTCCTCCTCCGGCACGACTTGCCCACCGGGGTCGGAGTCATCCTTCAGCGGCACCCCAGTGTCCGGTGCAGGGGTCGTATGGTCGCCGTTTTCGTCCCTGGCGTTGGCCAGGATGGCCCTGTTGCCCTCACCCGTACTAGCAGCCTGCATCAACCCGAGCCGGCCTCCTTTTCTCACTCTTTTTACAATTCATATGTTATCAGAGTCTCCACCGGGTAGCCGGCCAATCGCCGCCGCCCGTGCAAATAGGCCAACTCGATCAGAAACGCAAACCCCAGGATCTCGCCACCCAGCCGCCTGACCAGCTCCGCCGCTGCCCAGCTCGTACCTCCGGTCGCCAGGAGATCATCGACGAGTAGCACCCGCTGCCCCGGGGTGATCGCGTCCTGGTGGATCTCCAACGCATCCTTCCCATATTCCAAATCATACTCCACGCGGATCTTGGACGCAGGCAGCTTGCCGGGCTTGCGCACCACTTCGACCCCGCATCCCAGCTCGTAGGCGATGGGAGCTCCCAACAGAAATCCCCGGCTTTCGATGCCCACCACGAGGTCCGGCTGGCGGGCGCGATACCGCTCCGCCAACTCTTTCACAGCCAGGTGAAACGCTGCGCCATCCCGCAGCAACGTGGTGATATCCTTGAAGCTGACTCCCTGTGTAGGAAAGTCCGGTATTTCGCGTATCTTTGCCTTGAGTTTCTGTTCCAACTGGTTCACGAGTGCTTCCCCTTTCCTCGGTCCCGGGCCGGCCTCTCGTAACCCCGCGCGTCCGAGCCAGCCAGGACCCGGGTACTCTTCCGCAAGCAGGCGCCAATCCCCTGCCTCCCCGCGGGCGAAGTCTCATTTGCGAAAACGTGTATCAGGCTATGATCAAGCTATGGCCAAGCTCAAGCTTATGAAGGCCAACGCGGCCTGGTCTTCGGTCCGCGCTTCCGCCTCGTACCGGGCAGTGGGGCCCAGCGAGGCCGGTGGCGTCCACTGCGCCCGTGGGATGTGAGCCGTGATGACGGCCATGGTTCTTCCTCCCCGGCGGGGATAGAGATCGGCAGCAAGGCATAGAGCAGCAGCAAGGCGGCCACCACCAGGCAGCCACCGGCCAGCCACCGCCAGCTGTGGATGAGCGGCCCCGGTACGGCGTGCGCCTGCCACCAGAAAAACATCCCTACTGCCACGACCACCGCGGCGACCACAGCGGCGACCATCCGGTGGATTCCCTGGGCGATGACGTGGTGCGTCTCTTGCAAGCCCTGGTGCTCAAACTGGATGCGCAGCTGGCCCGCGGCCAGCTGGTTCAAGATCATGTCGATCTGTTCGGGCCAGCCGGCCACCGTCTCCAGTGAACGGATTCCCTGCTGCACGCTGCGCCGCAGCCACCCCGTCGTCCCCTGGCGTAAAAGGAGACGACGGGCGTACGGGACGGCAATCTCCAGAGCGTTAAACCTGGGGTCGAGCCGCCTGCCTACTCCCTCCAGCGTGCCCAGTGATTTGGCAAGAATAATCAAGTCACGAGGCAGCCGCAGGTGATGGCGGGATGAGATTTCCAGGCTTTCTCGCAAGATATCGGTCAAATCCACCTCGGCCAGGGACTGCCCGTAATGACGTTGGATGATCTCCTCCAGATCCCGCTCCAGCGTCTCCTCATCCAGTTGGGGCGGAGCCGCTCCCAGTTCCAACAGGGCAGCCACTACCCGGGAGGCATCGCGCTGTACGACCCCTGTGAAGAGCCCGGCCAGCTCACGCACCATCTCGTCGTTGAAATGCCCGACCAGTCCAAAGTCCAGCAAGACCAGCCTGCCGTCAGGGCGTACGAGCAAGTTGCCGGGATGGGGGTCACCGTGAATCAGTCCATGTTCAAAGACCATCGACAGGATGAGCCGAGCACCCCGCCGGGCCAGCTCGTGGGGATCGATTCCCAGCTGGGACAGAGCATCCAGGTCGCTGACCTTGACGCCCGTCACATACTCCATGGTCAATACGGCGGAAGTGCTAAGCGGTAAATACACTTCAGGGATGACAACATCCAGATTCGACCGCAATTCGCGCCGAAACTCCTGGATCGTATGGGCCTCGTGCAGATAATCCATCTCCTGGCGCAACGAACGTTCAAACTCGTCGGCTACCTCCAAGGGGTCAAAGAATTCCGGCTGCAGACGGCGAGCGACCTGGTCAGCCAACCAGTGAACGATCTCCAGATCCGTTTCCACCTGTTCGACGATGCCCGGGCGGCGGACTTTGACCGCCACCCAACGCCCGTCCGGTAGTTGAGCTCGGTGTACTTGCCCCAATGAAGCAGCCCCCAGAGGCTCGGGATCAAACTGGGCAAATACTTCTGAAACGGGACGTCCCAATTCCGCCTCGATCACTTGCTGCGCCTGAACCCCTGGAAACGGCGGTACTTGATCCTGCAGCTTTTGCAGCGCTTGCCAGATATCAAAAGGGAGTAGATCGGGGCGGGTGCTGAGCAGCTGGCCTAACTTGACAAAAGTGGGCCCCAGTTCTTCCAAGACACGGGTGATCCGCCCTCCTAACTGGGTCGGTTGGGGGGGACGAACCGCGCCACCAGGCCGCCGGCGAAAGCGGGGCGGCAGGAATCGGTCCAGTTGCAGGCGAGTAAAGGCCCAACTGAGGCCAGCCCGCGCCAAAACCTCCCCGATCTGGCGTAAGCGGGCAGCAAGCCGTCGCTGCTGGCGCCAATAGCCCGGGGTGAAGTAGCGCCAGGCCGCGCTCATCCGTTCACGACCTGCCCACCCGCCCACATGTTCCTGCTACTGAACGGTATCCTGCCGGTCGAGCCTTTCCTCCAGAGCCGCCACCTTGCGCCGCAACTCCTCCAGCTCAGCCCGAGTGGCCACCCCGGCTGAAGCCCAAAACTTCTGGCCCTCCTCGTCCAGCCGTTGCCGCCACTCACTCCGCTGGCCCAGCGCCCGTTCACGAATCTCCTGGCCCAGGCGGGTGGCCTCATCCCGGGTGATTTCGCCCCGCCGCACCAGGTCCTGTAGCAGCTCCTCTGCCTTCTCTCGCGTCAGCGCGGCCAGCCCCAGCCCGGCCAAGAGCCACCGTCCCAACAGGCTACTTCCCTCTGACATGTCGCGACCCCCTCCTGTGTGCTGTGCCCCAACCCTGTGTCATTCCTGTGCTCTCGGTCCCACTCCTGCGCTCGACGGCCCGGTTCTGTGCTCGGTGTCTCGGCCTTATGCTTGATGTCCCATTCCTCAATGTCCCGTTCCTGTGCTCAAACACCCGTTCCTGAGTTCCATTGCCTGGCCCCGTGCTCGACGGCCTGCTTCTCGGTCCTGTGTTCGATAGCCTGGTCCTGTGCTCGGTTTCTCGGTTCTGCACTCAGGGGCCAGGTTCTTCTACGTCAAACGATAAGTTGCACCGATCTCCTCTATTATACCGTTCGGACTCCATCCGCTACGCGCAGTCACGTGAGAACTCTGCCTCGTACCGCTCCCGGCCAGCGCAGGTGCAAGCCCGGAGCCATGCTCGTGGGTTAATTGGATGTGCAAGGCCCTGCAGGAACGGACGGACCTCCGACGAAACCGACGAAGTGCGAGACTTCTCCTCTGCCCGATCCTGAAGCAAGCTACGGCCAGGGGCTGGCCCATGCGGCTGCTGCTACGCACAGCCAACTCCGCTCGTTCCCTGCTCGCCGCCCCTCAGTTCCACCCGGACTTCGTCGGTCTTCTGCCGGATGCCGCCGACCTGCTGGTGCGCCATGGCGTCGCCCTCATCGGCATCGACTACCTGTCGATCGAGCCCTACGAGCAGTCCATCGGTTCGGCCCCGGTTCACCGGAGGCTGCTGGCCGCCGGCATCGCTATCGTTGAAGGAATCGACCTCCGCCAGGTCGCGGCTGGCTGGTATGAACTCATCGTCTTGCCTCTGCGCCTGCCGGGAGCAGAGGCCAGCCCCGTGCGAGCCCTGCTTCGTCCCTTAATATGATTGCTCCTCACGAGTCACGAGTAAGAGAATGAGAGGTCAAGGCCGGCAAGAATACGCGGAAGGTCGTCCCCTGTCCGACCGTGCTCTCGACTTCAACATGCCCGTCATGTGCGTTCACGATGGAGCGGACGATGGCCAGGCCAAGGCCGGTTCCTGTGCCCAGGCCTGAGCCGGGTCCGGAGTCCATGTCCGAGTCTGTGGCTACGCCCACGTGTTCACCTGGACCGGCAGGCAAACCCACATCCGTGCCAGTGCCTTCGCCCATGCCTCCCCTCATGCCGGCGCGCTCGCCGACATCCTTAACCGTAGCCCGTGCCCCAGCCCCGTCGCCAACCGTCCGTGGCAGCCGCCGCCGACTGCGGGCCTGGTCCAAGCGGTAGAACCGCTCGAACAGGTGGCTCAGGTGCTGCGACGGAATGCCTGGCCCATCGTCGGCCACCTCTGCCACCACCCAGCCTTCTTTCGCCCTGACTTGCACTCGCACGTGACTCCCCCGGGGGCAGTAACGCAGGGCGTTATCGATAAGGTTCAAGAAGACCTGCATCAGCCGGGTCTGGTCACCCATCACCCAAGTGGTGAGAGCCGGTATCGACGCGGGCACCGACGGGGGCGTCGGAAACAACGTCGGCGTCTGGGATGACTTTGACATCGATGTCGGCGGTGGCAACGACACCGTCGTCTGTGACGACTTTGGCATTGGCGCCGGCATCGCCGTGGTTGCCGCCTCCTTCAGCTCCGGACCGGGCGGAACGAACTGCAGCGTGATGCCTCGCCTGGCGGCGCTTTCCTGCATCTGCGCCGTCACACTCTCCGCCAGTTCAGCTACGTCGATCCGCTCCCGTTCCAGTACGTCCACGCCTGCGTCGGCTCGGGCCAGAAAGAGGAGCTGGTCGAGCAGCCGGCTCATATGCTGGGCTTCCGCCGCGATGGTATCGAGGGTACGCTCATACTCCCCGGCTGAACGTTCCCGAGCCCGTGCCGCCTGTGCCTGGGCCAGGATGACAGCGGTGGGCGTGCGCAATTCATGAGAAGCATCGGCGGTGAACTGCCGCTCCCGCCGGAAGCCTTCTTCCAACCGCTCAAGCAGCCGGTTGAATGTCCGGGCCAGCCGTGCCACCTCGTCGTTCGTTCTCGGCTCTGGAAGCCGTTGGGACAGATTCTCCCGGTCGATCTGTTCGGCCGTATCCACCATGGCATCGATTGGGCGCAGCGCTCGGCCCGCCAGGAAGTACCCGCCAACACTGGCTCCCACCACCGCCAGCGGGATCAAGGTCAGGAGCAACACCAGGAGGCGATGCAGGGTCGCTTCCACGGGTTCAAGGGAACGCGCCACCTGCAGATAGCCAATCACCGTTACGCTCACGTCGGACCGGCCAACCGCCGCCCGTTCCTCACCGAGGGCGCCGGTCAAAGGCAGCGTTACCCGCATCCATTCGCCTTGATCGGGTGGATGCAACACCTCCCGGGTTGTCAGGGTACCGGCGATCCTGGGATCGCTGCTAGCCACCTCACCGAGCTGCAGCCGTGAGGGGAAAAGTAATTCTTCGGCCGGGGCCGGCGTCGGAGTACGTCCGATCAGCCGCCCATCGGCATCGTACAGGGCGACCAGCATCCCCGGTGTCCAGCTCGTCGTCGGCGAATGCCAGCGCAAGATGCCATCGTGGATTTCCAGATCGGTCGCCACAGCCCGTGCATTGGCCGCCAGCAAATCAGCCTGGTCGGCTAAAGCCAGCCGTTCCAGAGTGGAGTATAGGCCAACCCCAAAAGCAACCAGGAGTAACGTCGTCACTAGGCCATACAGCAGAGCAAGTCGCAGGCGCAAGTTGACGCGATCCAGGAAGGAGAGCCTTTCAGACGGACGAAGCCATCGGCCCGCAACGAAGGACTGGCGGTTCACGGTTGGACGCCCCTGGTGTCGGGCGCGTTCTCGGGCGGTGCCGCCTGGGCCGCACCATCGTCCCCTGCAGATGACGACCCCCTCAGTTGATAACCCGCCCCCCGGATGGTCCGGATCACCCGGGGCTCTCCTTCATCGCCGATCTTGCGGCGCAAGTTGTAGATATACACATCGACAACGTTCGAGCTGCCGGTGAAGTCATAGTCCCACACGTGCTCAGCAATCTGGGTGCGAGTCAGGACCTGCCCTGGGTGGCGCATCAGGTACTCCAGAATGGCATACTCTTTGTTCGTGAGTTCAATCGTATTGCCTGCCCGTTTCACCACCCGGTGAACCGTGTCCAGCTCCAGATTACCCACCCGCAGCACTGGATCCCGCTGGTAGGCTGCCTCCCGCCGTAACAACGCCCGCACTCGGGCCAGGAGCTCTGGAAAAGCGAACGGCTTGACCAGATAGTCATCGGCCCCTGCATCCAGCCCTTCGACGCGGTTATCCACCTGGTCTCGAGCCGTCAGAATCAGTACCGGCGTGAAGACCCGGTGCTGCCGCCACTGGCGAAGCAGCGTCACGCCATCCCTCCCGGGCAGCAGCCAGTCCAGAATGATGAGGTCATACCGGGTGAGCTCCACCATGGTATTGGCTTCGTCGCCATCCGCCGCCCAGTCAACCGCCAGCCCCTCTTCCCGCAACCGCCGGCAGACAGCTTCGGCCAGCGGGGGATCGTCTTCGACGACCAGTACTCGCATGACCCGTTCCACCTTTGTTTACGAACTGCACCGGCCTGTGGCTTGCTTCATGACATTGCACAATGGCTGAGCTTCTGCCAACCACACTACGCCACGCCTTGGCCTGACTTCGTGGCCTGCACAATGGCTCAACTTAGCCAGCTCAGCCGCCGCCCGATCCTCCCCAGCACACTCGCCTCGCGCCGGGCCAGTTGTACGGCGTCCTGATGAGCCAGGTTTTCCCAATCCATCGCTGGCAGATCCCCACGCAGGCCTGGAAACGACTCGCCGCGCCGCTCCAGGGCCCACAAAATCAGTTGATCGGCCAGCACCGGGTTCTTGGGCAGCACCGGGCCATGCAGGTATGTCCCTACCACATGACGCCAGACCGCACCCTCGGTTCGATCCCGCCCGTTGTTACCAAATCCCCACACCACCCGGCCCAACGGACGGACCCCCTCTCCCAGGTACGTCCGGCCGGAATGGTTCTCATACCCCACCAACTCGACCTCGCGCTCGCCCAGAGAGGAACAGCTGCCGGTGAATTGTTCGGAGGCCTCGCCGGGGAGGCCACGAAGCCGTACCCTATTCTGCCCTCGTAGGGCTGTCTCCGTAGGAACTACGGGCGCCGGGAAGTTGGAAAACTCCAACCGGGCATACGTAACGATGTTCCCCACCAAACGGGGCGTCCCTGCTTGCGTCCAAATATTGAGCACCCCCGCCCCTGGCAGTTCGTCGCCGCCAGCGGTACGGTAGTACAGCCCCAACAGTTGGTAGCCGCCACAAATCGCCAGCACTACCAGCCCATCGTCGATGGCGGCGGCGAGTTCACGACGGTATTGACGAAACTCCTGCGCGATCCCCCGTTGCGCCTCGTCTGCGCCGCCGCCAATCAGAAGGATGTCAGCTTGAGCTAGCATCTGGCCGTCGATATGCTCAGCGCTGTGCCGTTCACACAGAATCCCCAGACGCTGGGCACGTACGGTCAAAGCGATGGCGTTTCCCCGGTCGCCGTACAACCCCAACCGCTCTGGCGCCAGTTGAACCACCTGCAGCGAGCGCATCAACCCAACCTCCTTCACATCGACGTCAACGGGGAGAGCAGGCCACTGTCCTGTTCGGGATCGGTCTGATCGTCCTGCTCCCAGTACCACGAGACCCAATGGCGGGTCGCCAACAGGTGTCGAAACTGCAAAAGTCCGGTGTACGTTGCCAACGCCAGGCAGCGTGAACCGGGCGGTATGCTCTCCACCGCCGTACGCATGGCCGTTTCCAGCGAAGGCTGCACCTGAATACGCTCCGTCGCCACCCCAGCGTAGTGCCAGCACAAGGCCGCCTCGGCCGCTCGCCGCCCAGTGGCCACCAGGGTCCAATCGGTGCGCGCCACCACCGGACTCCAGTCGACATCCCAGATCCAGGAGATATCCCGGCCGTCAGCGGCGAGGTCATTGAGGACGAACATGACCGACCGGACCCGTTGATCGCCGGCCAGCGTGCGCAAGTTCTGGTTTGCGCCGGTCGGGTTTTTGGTCAAGGCGAGGACCAGCTCCCGGTGACCCCACTCCGCGCCGAGCGCGACCTTTTCCATGCGGCCGAACACCTGCGGACGAATGATCTCGCCAGCTTGCAGAGGCAAACGCCCAGTCAGTTCGGCCACGGTCGCTACCGCCGCCAGCAGGTTATACAGCTGGTGAACCCCAGCCGCCGCCAACTTGACCCGGACGGAATCAGGTAGGGACGCCGAGGCTGTCGCCGCCGCCTCCCCAGGCAATACCCCGCGCACTGGCTCTGTATGATCCGGTACATGCACCGCCACCGCCCAGCCTGGGTCGTCGCCGGGTTCACACCGGACGAGCGTGGCGTCTGCTGTCCAGGCCGGCTCGGGTCGCCGCCAGCCACACACGGGACACTCGTAAAAGCCAAGGTGGGAGTAGAAGCGGAGGGCAAAGGAGAGCTGACTACCGCAGGCCGGGCAGGTTTCGCTGTCCCTCACCTCCGTGTCTACGGAGGCGGCTTCGCCCCCAGGCATCGCAGCTTCAGCTCTTGGCAGGCCGGCAGTCGCCCCCGGCCGGTCGGTCGTCACCTCGCCCAAGCCGTAGAACACTGTCGTGGCTGAAGACGGGGCACGGCGGTCT
Source organism: Limnochordaceae bacterium (assembly GCA_014896305.1). Taxonomy (GTDB): domain Bacteria; phylum Bacillota; class Limnochordia; order Limnochordales; family DUMU01; genus Bu26. Next base: position 11,641 of record JADBKQ010000006.1, on the reverse strand, counting down.
GAGGAATCCGAGGAGACCGGGGAGTCTGCCAGGTTGGAGGTGGCTAGCTGCACCACCCCGGGGTCATCGGCGTTCAGCAAGAGACGAGCCGTCGCCGGCAGACGGGACGCTGCCCGGCCGATCGCCTGGCGGACCAGCTCGGGTTCGGCGAGACGATCCAGCTGGTCGCGGAGAATATTGGTCACCACCAGGGCCCGGGCCTTGACCCCGGCCGCGGCCACGATTCGCTCGCTGATCCGTTCATCCGCCTCGATCACGGCGTAGTCCGCCGACCGCAACCGGCCCCAGGGATCGGTGGCCAACGCCAGCGCCGTAGCCACTCCGCCCAGGAGGTTCGCCCCGGATGCGTTGGCCACCACCCGGTAACCCTGCCGTCGGAGAAACAGCCGGATCAAGTTGGCGGTGCTCGTCTTGCCGTTGGTCCCGGTGACCACGACCACCCCGCGGCGCAATTGCTGCATCCAGAGCAGAATGGCGTCCGGAGCTAGAGATAGGACGATCCGTCCCGGCAAGGAAGTGCCCCCGTGCCCCCGGTTCAGCACACGTGTCAGCCAGCGGACCAGTTTGGCCACAAAGACTGCCAGCGCTAGTCGCAATGCCTGCCGAGGCCGCCAGCGGCCCGCTTCGCTGTACCCCATGGGCTGCGTTGCGGGATGTCCCACAGGCCCCCCAGCCCCAGAACGCTTGCCCTGATGCTCGCCCATGGTTACCTGCCCCTTTTGCCACCGCGGCCACGGCGACTGCGACCACCAGCTTGCGATCATTGGCCTGCGACCATCGGCCTGCTGCTGTCGGCCTGAGCGATCAGTGTCGGCCTGCGGTTACCAGCCTGCCTGCATTGGCTTGAACTGCCGGCCTCCTGTTTAGGCCCACTGTTTCAGTCAGCACCCCGCCCCTCGTTTCGTAGGCTTCCGCTCGCGTCTTCTCGACGGCAACACTCTGTGGGCCAGACTGGACCGGACTAGCTGACGGGATCACCGTACCCCCCCATCGTGAAACCTTCATGAAACGCCAACCGAAAGGTTCAAAACTCCGACACTGCGGACTCTGCGCCGGTGTTGACTTATCATTGCCCAGCCGCTCATTGAACGTCAGGCGGTTGGCAAGCGTCAAAACATTATGAGCAATATAGCTGAGTTCGGCTGAAGGTACCATCGCTGTCCATACAGAAGCCAGCCGGTGGCCCCTGGCTGAGTAGCTGGTTTTTACACACCGGCCCGAACCGGGCTTGCCGAAAAGGAGCGTGGGATCATCATGTCTGCCCTCTCATCACGGCCACGTCGCCACCCGGTCTCTCCGCCCATGTTCGAAGCAACCTCCCACTCGACCTCCCGCTCGCCAGAGCAAAGTGTGCGCCCCGGCGTCGACAAGGTGGCTTCCGGGCCTGCGGACGTTCCGGTCGTCCGTGGCGCGGAAGGAGCTGCCAACCCGGTGGCGAATAACCAGCCTGCGGACGTTCGTTCCGGTCGTCCGTGGCCGATGAGCCTTGGCCCAGGCCTCGGCCTGGGTTTGGGCTTAGCATTTGCCTTGGGCCTTGGCCTCCTCCCGCAAGCAATTGGCTCTGGTCCGGCAACGCCGGCCACGCCCGTTGCCGCTGCCGCCGAGCGCCAGGTGCAGCAGGGTCAAACCGAAGGTGAGCGACCGTTGTTGCGGATTCAAGTGCAAGGAAATGGATCGGTGCAGGTCGAACCGGACATTGCCTACGTGTGGATCGGAGTAGAGACCCGGGCCCGCACGGCCGGCGAGGCCCAGCAGGAAAACGCCCAGGCAGCTGGCGCCTTGCTGACAGTGCTCCAGAAATACGCCCCCAAGGACAAGATCAAAACCGTCGAGTTCAACTTGTACCAGCAACAAGAATGGGACGAAACCAAGCGCACGAACCGGCCCGGCGATTTCGTGGTGACACACGTGTTCTCCGTGGCCATCACCGATCTTACGAAGGTGGCTGCCGTCCTGGATGAAGGAATCGCAGCAGGTGCCAACATCGCCCGGAACGTGCAATATGGGGTTCAGGATCTGACCAGGGCGTCCGAGGAAGCACTCCAGAAAGCCGTGGCCGACGCCATCCGCAAGGCCAAGGTCATGGCGGCTGCCAGCGGCTATGAAATCGTCGGGCTGTTGAATATGAACGAAGACAGCGCAGGCAGCGGGCCGATCCCGCTGGATACCGCCCGGGTGGCCAAGTTTGTGGCGGAAGCCGGCAGCGCTCCGACGCCGGTCATGCCCGGCCAGGCCGAGGTGAACGCCACCGTGCACGCCACGTTCCTCGCCCGACCCGTAGCCACAACCTCTGCGAACCGCCCAGTTGAGACGAGCACGTCGGCCCCCGCCGCCGGTCGCTTGCGGCGGTAGCGCCCGAGTGCGCAGGGCATCGCTCAGGCAATCTCCACACCACAGCCTGGCGTCCAGTTCACGAGGAACGCCAGGCTGCTTTTTATTCGTGTCACGGAATGCCAGGCGGAGTTTGTCGTTCGTGGCAGCCAGTCCGTTCGCACGCTCGCAAGAAACACCGCCGGAAAATATACGGTCACGATCATCACCGTGTTGAACAGCATGGAAGTTAGGGCTGAGTTGGTGGTATGGTATTCCGGGCGGCGAAAAGTCTCAGATATGGGGGGAGTGATGGTCGGGGTATTCACGTACTGGCTGGCACTCCACGGCCTCGGGCCAGACCACGGCCGGGCCTGACGGCGTCACTGACAGTAACGAAGGCCGGAGAAATATATGACAGATATTCCTGATCTTGGGCAAACTGAAGGAAGGGCTTGTCAATGGCTGGGTTGTCGCTGACGGCTTTCGAAACCGCCTCGCTCTGGATCGTGTTGTTTGTCGCTTTGGCGGGACTGGGGTACGCCCTGCTTCTGCGGCAACAGGTGATGCGCGAGGAAACTGGAACGGAGAAGATGCGGGAAGTGTGGGAGGCTGTACGCGAGGGGGCCAACAGTTATCTCAATCGCCAGTTGCGGGTGATTTTGCCGTTTATTGCTGTCCTCACTGTCTTGCTGTTTCTCAGCGTTTATGTGGTGCCTCCGAGTCCGGAAGCCCTGGAACGCTTCTCCGGGATGAGCACCAGTGCCATCCAATTGATCGTAGGAATCGGCCGAGGCCTGGCTTTCGTCATGGGCGCTGTCTTCTCACTGCTGGTAGGCCAGCTGGGAATGCGCATGGCAGTACAAGGTAATATCCGAGTAGCTGCCGCAGCTCGTCACAGTTTCGATAAGGCCCTTCGCATCGCATATCGTAGCGGTACGATTACCGGCATGCTCACAGACGGGCTGGGACTCCTGGGCGGCACGGTAGTCTTTATGTACTTCGGCAAGGCAGCCCCTGACGCACTCCTGGGCTTCGGGTTCGGGGGCACCTTGCTTGCCCTGTTCATGAGGGTAGGGGGTGGCATTTACACAAAGGCGGCCGACGTGGGGGCGGATCTGGTGGGTAAGGTCGAGCGGGACCTGCCCGAAGACGATCCGCGCAACGCGGCGGTCATTGCCGACCTGGTGGGTGACAACGTGGGAGACTGCGCCGGAATGGCGGCGGACATCTTCGAGTCTTACGAGGTCACCATCGTGTCCGGGCTTATCCTGGGCTTGACCCTGGTGCACCTGACCGGCGACATCAAGTGGATCATCTTCCCCTTGTTGGTGCGAGCCATTGGAGTGTTCTCGTCGATCCTGGGCACATACCGTGTCCGGGGCCAGTCAGACGAACGAGGAGACGCAATGGCTTCCATCAACCGGGGGTTCTACACCTCTGCGGTGATCTCGGTAGCTGGATTCGCCCTGCTATCGGCTTTCTACATGCATGAATGGCGGTCGTTCATCTCGGTGGTCGCCGGTGTTGTGCTGGCGCTGGTCATAGATGAATTGACCAAGTATTTCACCGACACCCGCTTCCCGCCTGTTCGGGAAATCTACAAGAGCACAGACGGTGGTCCGGCCACCACAATGATCACTGGCATAGCCACGGGGTATGAGTCGACGGTCTGGTCCATCCTGGTCATAGCGGTGACGATCCTGGTGGCCGTTCTGACCTACATGGGCCAACCCGTTGCATCCCTGGCAGACAGAGTCCACTACATTCTGTATGGTGTGGCGTTGACCGGCATTGGCATGCTGACCCTGACCGGAAACAACGTGGCGATGGACTCCTTTGGCCCGATCTCTGACAACGCCAATGGCATTGGCGAAATGGCCGGCCTAGAGCCAAAGGCTCGTCAGATCATGGCGGACCTGGACGCGGTGGGCAATACGACCAAGGCCATCACGAAAGGCATCGCCATCGGCTCGGCGGTGATCGCCGCCGTCTCCCTGTTCGGGTCGTTCGTCGCAGACGTTACGAAGATCAATCCTACGGTGTTGGCCCAAGGAATTCGCGTGTCCGAGCCCCTGGTCTTTGTTGGAATGCTGATCGGAGGCGCCGTTCCCTGGCTGTTCTCGTCACTCTCCATAAAGGCGGTGGGCAGAGCAGCAGGACTCATGGTGCAGGAAGTGCGCCGGCAGTTCCACATCCCTGGAATTCTGGAAGGGACTAAGAAGCCAGACTATGGCAACGCGGTACGCATCTCCACCGTGGCTGCACAAAAGGAATTGATCACCCTCGCTTCGATCGCCGTTCTCATGCCGATCGTGATCGGCTTTACGCTCGGCGTCGAACCTCTGGGTGGCTTCCTTGCGGGCGCCATCCTGTCTGGCCAGCTTCTGGCAGTGTTCATGGCAAACGCCGGTGGCGCTTGGGACAACACCAAGAAGCTCGTAGAGGATGAACCTTCCGATCCTGCGAAGAACACGGGCAAAGGATCAGAGCGCCACAAGGCCAGCGTGGTCGGGGACACGGTTGGCGATCCGCTCAAGGACACGGCCGGTCCCGCCCTCAACCCGATGATCAAGGTGGTCAACCTGGTCAGCCTGATCATCGCACCCATTGCCGTGCGCTACCAGGGCTTCCACGCGGGTACGATACTGATCGCTGCCCTCGCCTTACTGCTGGTGGTCTGGGCGGTACGAACTTCGAAGAGAGATACAGGAGGACTCGGGGTGTCGGAACAAGGCGCACAATTACGCCAGACTTCCTGAACAATCCGCGGCATGGGACTCCCTCGGCGAAGTCTGATCGTAACAGGTCTTGCCCCATGCCCGGTTCGCCGTAGCGTAAAGACGTGAGCTGGTGTTAGCATCCTACCCCCCACGGCGTCGACGATGCCGTGGGGGGTAGCCGTTTGGGGCGTGTGAGGTCGTCCCCTGGAAGCAGTTCCTCCGCCCTCGGTGTTCGCTTGATCGTGCGGCGGTTGTTCACGCAGGAAACGCACGGTAGAGGACGAAGGGGGATGCCGGCGGCAGAACTGAGCCGTGCGCGGCGTCCCCCATTATGGACAACACCCTTATGGCCATCTTTCGGAAGGAGTTGCACGGAATGCAAGAACCACATCATCGTTTCAGGACAACATCCGGTGGATCGGGAGGAGTCAAGGTGACCGGAGGCGTAAATCCTTTCACATTCGCGGCGGTCGCCAGAGTGGCCCTGACCACGGCCAAGGCAAGTTGGACGGTCCGTGCGATCGCAGGTGCACTGGCCAGCACGCTGGCCGGCACACTAGCCGGTGCACTAGTGGGCACTGTGACGCCAGTTGCATGGGCAGCCGGGCCGGGAACCGCTACTGCTGCTGCTGCTTTGGCGGGGGCCGCTCCGGTTTCGCAGAATCAGACTGGAGGAATTGATCTGCACTTTCGTCCAGATGGTACCTTCACAATCGTCCAGTTTTCCGACCCCCAGGACAACGAGAGCGTCAACCCCCGCACGCTGGCGTTGATGGAGCAGGTTCTTGACACCGAGAGACCAGACCTGGTCGTCCTCACTGGCGACAACATCTCCGGGAGCGAGTGCAAAGACGCCGCCCTGGCGCTGCGCAAAATCGTCGCCCCCATGGAACAGCGCCACATCCCATACGCGGTCGTCTTCGGCAACCACGACGACGAGGGTCGTCTCGCCCGTGCTCAGCTCATGAAGGTGCTCCAAGAGGGGGCGTACAACCTGTCGCAGTCAGGCCCAACGAATCTTCCTGGCGTCGGCAACTACTACCTGCTGGTTCACCGGCACGACGGCAGCGAGCCGGTCGTGGCCCTATACTTTTTGGATTCGGGCGCCTATGCCCCCAAGGCCGTCGGCGGGTATGACTGGATCAAACCTGCCCAAATCGATTGGTACAGGGAGACTGCTACCAGCTTCAAGGCGCAATTGGGTCACGTCTTGCCCGCCCTGATGTTTTTCCATATTCCGCTGCCCGAGTTCGACACGGTTTGGCAAAACGGCACGGCCATTGGTAGCAAGAACGAGGATGTCTGCGCCCCCAAGTTTAATAGCGGTCTTTTCGCCGCCATGGTCGAAGTGGGGGATGTGAAGGGCGTTTTCGTCGGCCACGATCACGTCAACGACTACATCGGCGAGCTGAACGGCATTCGCCTGGCTTACGGCGGTTCCGTGGGTTACGATACATACGGCAAGCAGGGCTTTCCCCGGCGGGCCCGGGTGATCCGGCTGCGGGAAGACAACCCTGCTAACTTTGAAACCTGGATTCACCTGCCGCCCGACCACGGCCTCGACCCGTCCTGGTAACGGTAGCCCCACTCACGCCCCCACCGCTGGTGCTGTTTCCACCCCGTGGGGGCGTGGTCTTGGTTGGACGCCAGCCAGGCGCAGAGGCTCAACCGTACCGGCCTGCTCCTATCGCCTATCGCCCTACTCATACCGTCCCAAGGTAAGCGATAAGCGGAATGTTGCGGTAATAGATATCGCTGAACTGCCAGACCGGCACAGGTGACGGTCCGCTGCCCACTTCCACGGTGAACCCAGGCCGCCGGAAGGCCAGGATGAACCAGTCCTTGTACCCGCCGTACAGCGCCTCAGGTGGCGCTTCGCCGATCGGGGTGTAACCCGAGCGGGCCGCCATCTCCGTGGCTATGCGGGCCGACTCGGCCGGCGCCAGGCCCAGGAAGTTCCAGTAGATCACGCCGCCAGCCGTATGGTAGGCACAGACCAGACGGAACGGATGACTGCGGGTGAGCGTCGCCATGTTGGCTGTCTCCGGTTCAGACAGCGGCGCCGGGCCAACATACCCCTCGTACGATGGCCCGGGTGGGCTATCGAGCCGGGCCCGCTCCCAATAGGCCGGGTAGTTGCGGTTGAGGTCGACTCCCCGGATATTCGCCTTCCAGCGGCGGAAGTCCCTGGACCAGCCGTTCGCCTGCATTACGAGGTTATAATACGGCGATCCGGCCGCAATCCCGTGCTGCACCAGGTTGACCCCGTCGGGGTTCACCATCGGCACGATCCAGAACTGGGCCTGCTCAAACAGCGTCGCCGCCGAGAACCCGCCAATCGCCCCGCCGCTTTCGTACGCTCGGGCAAACGCCGCCATAAACCGCACCAGCAGCGGCGACGTGATCCACTCGTTGGCGTGATGCGCCCCATTCAGGTGAACCAGCCGGCCGCCTCGCCCAAACCGCATCAGCATCAGCGGCCGCCCCTCCACCGAGTTGCCGATCGACGTCAGCTGCAGGAATGGATACCGTCCCGCCAGCCAGCGCAGCTCCGCCGCCATCTGTTCATGATCATAGGATGGGCTGGGCGGTGTCGCCAGGTTGGCGGGCAGTGGCATTACGCGCGGGGGTGGTGCAGGAGCTGGGCCCGGCGCCGCGCCAGCCGCCGGGATGCAGACCCGCTGCCCCACCTGGAGGCGGTTGGGGTCAGTGATCTGCGGGTTGGCCGCCCGGATCGCCGCTAGCGTTGTACCATACCGGTTCGCCAGCACCCAGAGCGTATCTCCCGGTTGAATCGTTACCACCCGCCCACCCGGGCAGGACGGCGGCGGTGGCGGCGGCGCCTGCTGCAAGCCAAACTCAAAGGAGGATGCCATGCCCTCGCCCCCTTCTGAAGCCGGCCACTTGAAACCAGCCACGCAGACCAATCTATGCGCCCGCCTGCCTGTTGGCTCCGGGCTGGCTAAATGCTTCTCTCGACCAGCGAGCAAGGAGGGCGGCGAAAAAGGGGGGCGGCGCCAGTCACCCCCCTTTTTCGGAACACGATAGCGCCCAGCGCCTTCGCCAGTGGTTCAACCGGTGCGAAAATGACTCCGTCTATCTTCGCCGGCTGCACACCCGCATCCAGCGCCTGGCCGCTAATCATGATCCGTATTGCGAAGGAATGCCGGCGTCGGCATCACCACTGCTCCTGAAGGCGGGCTCAGACCGCCTCAGACCGAGGTAACGACCCGGGCAGGCCGGCCACAAACTCCCGGATGGCGTCACGAACCTCCCGGAAGGCAGCCAAAACCTCCTGCTCCGACCCGCACGCACGGGCCGGGTCAGGAAAACCGACATGCAGGCGATGGCCGGGGGCCACGCCCGGAAACACCGGGCAATTCTCCCGGGCGTCGCCGCACAGCGTCACCACGTAATCGAAAGGTTCGTTCACGTACAGACTCACCGACTTGGAACGTTGCGCCGAGATGTCCACTCCTGCCTCTTGCATGACCCGCACCGCCAAAGGGTGAACCGTCGTCGGGTTCGTCCCCGCCGAAAACGCCTCGATACGGCCCGGGTGCAGGGCGCGGGCCCATCCCTCCGCCATCTGGCTGCGGCACGAGTTACCAGTGCACAAGAACAGAATCCGCAGCGGCCGGCCCCTTCCCCCTCCTTCCCGGCCTTCTCTGTCCGCAGCCGCTGTTTCCTTAGACGCTCCGCCAAACGTTTCGTTGTTAGGGGGTACACCCATACTGCCCATCCCCGTTCTGTTTATGATGAACCTGCCACAAGATAGGGCCGCCTGGCCCTCGACCTGTGTCTGGCCCGAGGACGTGGGTCGAAGCCGGCGGCCAAATCATTCCTATTCTGAGCGCCCCCGGCGTGCCTCGCCACAAGGATCTACACCAACCAGTGAACCACCCGTGCCGGCAGCGTGACCACAGCCCAGATCAGTTCCAGGATGCCGCCCACGGCGAGGCCCATCAGCCGGAACGGCAACAAAAGCAGCCAGACGAGCGGGTAGAGCAGTATCGCCGCCACCGCCAGCGGCCAGCAAATCACCAGCAACAGAAGCCAAACCAGGAATGTGAGCATCGACACCCGCCCCCCCGCTGTCCTGTATATGTGGATTCTGTTGGATTCCGAATTCGCAGCAGCCCCCACGAACCCACATCCCTAGCATATCGTGAAGAACACGGGCAGGAAAGCAGGCTGTTGCCAATCGAAAACGCCCCCTTTCGGTGCTCGCACGAAGGGGTCCACCCCATCTTCCGGGTCACTCGGGCACGCTCGACCCAAGTTCGGGTGATGTCATGATTGATACCACGCCCGAATGCGTCGTGAGGTTGCTGCCAACCCGGCGGATGCAGCGGGGGTAACGTTGGCAACGAACAACGAACATGGCAGCGGCTACGGCGGTGTAGGTCCGGACGGGGGCGGAGTCGATTCAACCCATGTCTTCACCCAGTCCCAGTACTCGCCCAGCCCCTGCTCGACCCGAACCGCGTTGATGGCCGGCAATTCGTACGGATGCAGTTCACGAATACGGGCAAGCAGGGCTGCCAACCGGGTGTCGGTTGTCTTGAGCAAAAGCAGCGCCTCGGGGTCTTCCTGCACTCGGCCGCGCCACGGATAGATCGATGTCATCCCGGGCACCACGTTGGCGCAGGCCGCCAGGTGCTCCCCTACCACCGCTCTACCCAGTCGCAGAGCATCTTCTTCCGTCGCCGTCGTGGTGTAGACGAGATAACCTGCCACGTGTTTGCTTTGGTCCACCGCGCTCACCCTTTCTACCGTCGCTATTCTCCCACCAGCCCGGTCCGGGCGCTAGTCAGATCCGGTCAGGTGGTCATTGGGGGTCGGGCATCGTGAAAGCTCGCATTTCATCGCGATTAGTCTCACCTCATGACCAAGGCTGCAGGGTTCCGCTGAGCGGCAGCGAAGTCCTCCTGTGGCGAGGCGATCAACGTAAATCCACCCTCAGGAGATTCTGCACCGGATTCAAACCGAGGGTAACTGTGGCGAGGCGATCGACGTAAATCCGTCCAGATCAAGCTGGGTCAACTTGCCGTGCGGCAATGTAAATCCATCTAGATCAGCCCGGATCAACTTGCCGTGGGCAGCTGGCAATTCGAAGGGAGCAGGAGGCCATGCAACCACGTTCCCTAGCCATCGCATTACTTACCGGTGTCCTGATGCCTGGTCTGTTTGGCGCTGTCGCCCCTCCCCTCAGCAGCATGAGTACAGGCAGGAGCGCAAACACGAGTAGGACCCTCATCTTCTCGCGTGTGGAGGCGGCAACTTTGGACAAAGAGCAGCTGGCCCAATTACTCCAGGATGAACAGCACTGGCTGGCCACCGAAGCCCAGCTCCCTTCGGGGGCGATCACGACCGGTTCGAGTCGGATTGTCCCATACTTCAGCAATATTGGGGCGTTCGGTCTGGTCACCACCGTTCCCCAGGTGAACCCCGAGGGCATCGAGGCGACCCGGCGCTGGCTGGACTGGTTCGTGGCCCACCTCAACCGGCCCGACCGCTTCGGCTTGAACGGCACGATCTACGACTACACCGCTGCGGTCGACGGCAGTGTCACGTCCAACGACGATTATGATTCGGCCGACTCATACCCGGCGACCTTTGCCACGCTCGTTCTCCGATATGTGAAGGCCACGGGCGATACAACCTGGGTCAAGGCCCACTCCGATGAACTGGACCTGCTCGGCCAGGCGATGGTTGCCTCGCAAGACCCGGCCGATGGCCTGACTTGGGCCAAGCCCAACTACAAAGTGAAGTATTTGATGGACAACTGTGAGGTCTACCGTGGGTTTGTCGACCTGGCCGCGCTGATGGCCGATGTGATCGGCGATGCCCAGAAGGCTTCTTATTACCGGCAGCGGGCTGAGGTGGTCAAAGCGGGGATCGAGAAAAAGCTGTGGGCCGGCGACGGGCGTGGCTATTACTACTACGCCATGGATCAGCGCGGCGTCCGCCTTGGCACGAACTGGGGCACATGGTATCCAGACCAAATGGCCCAACTCTGGCCAGTGCTCTGGGGAGTCCTGGATCCGCAGTCGCAGCGGGCCAAGGAGCTGTGGGCGCGGTTCAACAAGGTAGCGCCCGGGTGGCCGACCCTCGAGCGAGACGACTCCTTCGCTTCCGCCTTCGTCGGGTTAGTCGCCCTGAAGATGGGGGAACGAGAGCGGGCACTGACCTTTGTCGATGCCGTCAAAGCACGCTTCTTTGACCGTGGCAACCCCTGGCCGTGGTATTCGGCAGATGCAGGGTGGTTTATGCTGCTGCTGGAAAGCCTCGTCAAGGGTGAGGCGACGTTCTGAGGCGGCGCCACCAGGCACCATCTGCCTGGTTCTGTGGCGGCATCCAGGCACCATTTGCCTGCTTCCGTCGCCACCACCAGGCACCGTTTGACTGGTTCGGATGACGCAACCAGGCACCATCTGCCTGGTTCTGCGGCGGTGTCCAGGCACCGATTGCCTGCTTCCGTCGCCACCACCAGGCATCGTTTGACTGGTCCGTACGACGCAACCAGGCACCGTTTGTCTGGTTCTGCGGTGGTGTCCAGGCACCGATTGCCTGCTTCCGTCGCCACCACCAGGCACCGTTTGACT
>JADBKQ010000058.1 GCA_014896305.1 Limnochordaceae bacterium | reverse complement strand
TCGCTGGATGCTGTAGTCATGGGCTTCTTGGGATGTCCCGACGGCTGAGCGCCGGGGCATCTTGATCAGCCAGGACTGATCGACCTAAACCACAACGTTACCCGCGGTTGCGCCATTTCGCAGGAGGAGAAGAGGCAGCCATGGCTCAAGAAGAAGCTCGTTCACAATGGCGGGAGGAAGCCCGCCGTCAATGGATGTTTCACATTCAAGACACGTTGCTGGCTCTTCGTGAACTGGGGCAGGATGTGTCGGACCTCGACCCGCTGGTTCACGAAGGGCAGCAGGCTTTCGACTCAGACCAGCCTGGCCGCCTCTGGCGTCAGATCGCTCTGATCCGCCACGCCTTGCGACAAAAGCGGGGAGCTGCGCCGCTCCTGCCCGGAGCAGAGAGCGATGCTGAGCTGCTGCAACGACTTCAGGCTGCCGAAGAGCCCGATCGACCCACCTCCTGGAGAGGTTTGGCGGCGGCTGTGCCCGCTTGGCCCAGGGAGCCGGCAGATGCTCCCTCTGCCGTGCCCACCCTGTCCAGCAGCGAATACGAGGATCGTACTCGCGCCGGCTGGCTGGGCAAGATGATTGGCGGCGCGCTGGGCACTCCAGTGGAAGGCTGGCCACAGGCGAAAATCGCCCAGGAGCACGGTGAGATCAAGGCGTATTTGCGTGCCCCCGATACGTTCAACGACGACACTACCTACGAGCTGACGTTCCTGTCGACCCTGGAGCGCACCAACGGCAAGCCCACCTCGCAAGATCTGGGCCTGGAGTGGGTCGAGCGTATTCCGGTCGCCTGCACCGCCGAAGAGATCGCCTTGCGCAACATGTGGCAGGGGATTCTGCCGCCGCTGTCGGCCTGGGTGGGAAATCCATATGCGGAATGGATCGGCGCTCAGATGCGGGGCGAGATCTGCGGTCTGGTCGCCCCGCTCCAACCGGCCCGTGCGGCCACGCTGGCCTGGCGGGACGCTCTGGTCTCCCATGTCCGGGAGGGCCTGTACGGCGAAGTGTTCAACGCGGTGATGATCAGCCTCGCCTATCGCCACCCGCAGCTGCCGGACCTCATTGAACAGGCTCTGCAGTATGTGCCGCCACGCAGCCACTTTGCTCAGGCGGTCCGTGAGACCGTGCAGGCCTGTGAGGCGTCCCGCACCTGGCAAGAGGCGTGGGCCCTCGTCGCTCCCCACTGGGCCGGCCGTTACCACTGGGTTCATACCCTGCACAACATCCCCGCCGTCATCATCGGGCTATGGTACGGCCAGGGCGATTTCGGCCGGACCATCGCCGTGACGACGATGTGCGGCGGCGATACCGATTGTACCGCCGGCCAGGCGGGCGCCATCGCCGGTGTCCTGCTGGGTACCAGCGCCATCGACCCAGCCTGGCGTGAACCCCTGGGGGATCACATGGAGAGCTGGGTCGTGGGGATGGAAAGACTCTCCCTGGACGAGCTGACCCAGCGAACCTGCCGCTGGGGGTTGCCCCCCGGCCAAGCCCAGGCTCAGGGCCAACGCGAAGTCTAACGTGAAGCTC
>JADBKQ010000057.1 GCA_014896305.1 Limnochordaceae bacterium | reverse complement strand
TGCGGCTGCCTGTCTCCGATCAGCCTTCCCTGCCCCTCAATGGCCAAGACGCCTATATCCCCATCCGCCTGCGCCCTACCGATAAACCTTGGTCGGTCCGGCTCAATGCCCGCGTGATGGTGCGCAACCACCCGCCGTATCGCTATTTCCTCGTGGAGGGCCAGTTGTTCTACCCTGCCCGGTTAAATCGCCCTCAGGAAGAACGGCTCGCTTTGATCCTCCTCTGCGTAGCAGGTCACGCTACTCCCCAAGAGATCGCCGCTACCTACGGCTATCATGTACGCACCATCTATCAATGGGTTCAACAGTATCACGAAGCCAGCCTGCCCGCTGTGGTGGGCCAGCGCCATCTCCGAACCCTCGACGGGCTAACGGTCACCGAACCCTCCCCTGCCGAAGCCCCGACCGAGACGCCCCCCGTGACCCCACCAGAGTCGAAGCCCGAGGAGGCGAGCTTGTTTCCTGAGGCTTCCGCGGCGGAACCACCGGCACAGGTGGCCTTTTCCCGGTACGCGGGGCTGTATGTGGCCCTGCCCTTCTTGCAGCAGGGGTTGGAGCCGGTGTGGGCCTACGTGGCGGAGCACGATCCGAGCGCGCCCGGCCAAGAGGTGCGAGCCCTGCTGCTGGCGATGGCCTGGATGGATCTGGCGGGTGTCCGGCATCCGGAACAGCTCAAACCCATGGCGGCGCAGGAGTGGCAGGCGTTGGGGTTGCCGTGGCCTTTGACCTGTGCGGCCGTTCGGCGGCGGTTGCCGCTCCTGGAGGAAGAAGGCCTGGCGACGAGCTTTCCCACGCTGTTGTGCGGTCGCTTGATCGAGCTGGGCTGGGTGCAGCTGGGGACGTTCTATCTGGATGGTCACTTCATCCCCTATTGGGGTGGGGCGAAGCTGCCGAAGGGATACTTTCCCCAAAGGAAGCTGGCGATGAAAGGGCTGAGCACCTACTGGGTGCACGATGGCAAAGGACGGCCGGTATACTTTTGGATCACGCCCCCGTTCGTGGTGTTTGTGAGGTTTTTGCCGCACATGATGGAAGAAGCCCGGCGCTGGATGCAGGCGGAAGGTCTGGAGGGCCCCCCCGTCTTCGTCTTTGATCGCGGGGGATGCTCCAAAGAGATCTTTCTTTACTGCGACCGCATGGCAGCGGGGTGGATCACCTATCGCAAGAGGGCGAAGGAGTATCCGGTGGAGCTTTTTACAGAGGAACTCGAGCTCACCTATGAGGATGGCCATGCCTACAGGACCCAGTGGCTGCAGACCTACACGGCGGTGAAGGGGTACCAGGAGCAGGTCTACACCATCGCGCTGCGCGATCCGGAGACAGGCCGGCAAGCGGAGATCATCACCAACCTGGACCGGGTCTGTCCGGACTATGCGGATCCGCCGTGGATCATCCAGGCCATCAAAAGCCGGTGGCGGCAGGAGAACATGTTCAAATGGGGGCAAGCGCGCTGTGGGCTGAATCATCTGTGGGCGTGGTCCGAGATCGAACCCTTGGACGATGTCCAAGCGCAGCTGCCCAATCCGGCTTACGAGCGCTTAGCCCGTCGGTTACGGAACGTGGA
>JADBKQ010000056.1 GCA_014896305.1 Limnochordaceae bacterium | reverse complement strand
GTCCCGGGGCCGCTGCCGGCGCTCTCCTTCGCCAACAAGGCTAACCTGCGCTCGCCCCCGCCCCCGCTGGAGCCTGCTCCGCCAGCCAGTCCTCGTATCCCGCTAGCAAGGCCTCGACCTCCCGGGCGCGTTCCAACCGGTTGATGGCATCTCGCACCTGTGCGGCTCGCGGGAGATCCCGAATGTACCATGCCAGCGGCCCCCGCAAGCTCCGCACCACGGCTTCGCCCTCGTCGGCGCAGGCCAGCTGCAGATGACGACGGGCCATCGCAACCCGTTGAACCGGTGTGGGCGGCGCAGGCGGCTGCCGCCCGTCGAGTACCGCCGCGATTTGCCCCAGTAGCCAGGGATTCCCCAAAGCGGCTTGGCCCACCATGACAGCCGTGCAGCCCGTCTGCTCCAGCATTTGAAGGGCATCGCCCGGCGTCCGAATCCCGCCGTTGCCGATCACCGGAATCCTCAACGCCTGCTGGACTGCGGCGATGACCCCCAGATCGACCGGCCCCTGGTGATGCTGTTCCCGCAACCGCCCGTGAACCGTCACGGCCGCTGCCCCGCTCTCCTGCGCCACACGGGCGACCTCCACGGCGTTCGCGTGCTGTACGTCCCAGCCCTTGCGCATTTTGACCGTCACCGGCTGCGGTGCGGCCGCCCGCACCAGCGCTTCCACCAACCGTCCCACCAGCGGGGGATCCAGCATGAGCCGGCAACCATCGCCCCCACCCACCACCTTGGGCACGGGGCAGCCAAGGTTGAGATCGATGACATCTGCCCCTGCCGCCACCGCCTGGCGAGCGGCCTCCGCCAGGATTCCCGCCTCGGAACCGAACAGCTGCAGGCTCACCGGATGTTCAGAGGGATCGACGTGCAAGTAAGAGGAGCTGTGAGGGTTCTTGTAATGCAGCGCCTGGGCCGAGATCAGCTCGCTGCAAACCAGTCCTGCTCCGCATTGCCGGGCAATCCGGCGGAAGGCGGAGTGGGTAGCTCCTGCCATCGGCGCGAGCACCACCTGGTTTTCGATTTCCAACGGGCCCAGTCTCCACTTGGGCATGACCGCCCCGCCCCCTTTTTCTCTAGCCTGACTTCTCTAGCCTGAGCGCACCCGCCCACAGCTCTAGCGTCCGTACCCGTACGCCCTGGGTACCGCAACTGTGGCTCTCGTTCTCCGGAGTATCCAACGAGCGATAGACAAGCAAAAAGAAAGAGCAGACCGCTCATGCGCCTGCCCTCAACCAAAACTTACCGGATCGGGACCCTTTCGACTCGTGCCTAACGCCCGGAGAGCCACGGGTCGCCGCTTACGCCTGCGCTTGCTCGCCCCACTTGCGACGGAAGCGCTCAGCCCGTCCCGCTGTGGCCACCGTCCGCTTCTCGCCCGTGTAGAAGGGGTGGCAGCGGGAACAGATATCCACCCGCAACTCTTTCTTGGTGGACAACGTTTCAAACTGGTTGCCACAGGCGCAGACCACCTTCGCCCGGTACAGTGCAGGGTGAATGCCTTCCTTCATCGTCCTTCCCTCCCCCGGCCAAGCCCTCTGGTCAGCACGCCCTAGTATACCACCGGCTGCTCACGCTGCTCAAGACCAGGTCGCGGGTGGCCAACCCTCCCCCCACCTCGGCCCTGGGTCACGCTTTC
>JADBKQ010000055.1 GCA_014896305.1 Limnochordaceae bacterium | reverse complement strand
GGGATGCCGTGAAGGCCCAGGTGATGGAGCTCCTCCACCCATTGAAAGGGATGCGTCCCGGCCCGGCGGTTCACAAGCTCCTGCAGGATCTGGCGCACTTTGAGTCCGGGGCTGCGTTCTGTGCACACCTCCTCAGTTTTCTCATCCTGTACGTTCGTGGGCTTGGGAAGCGGACGGCCCAGCTGACCGCGCAGCTTGTCTCCTCGGCCCCGGGGACAGAGATGCGGCTCACCCTGTTCGTCGGGGTCGTCGCAGGAACCGCGATCCAAACCCTGGGGCAGAGCTTGAGCGTGGAACTTGCGGACATGCTCGGACGGTTCCTGGACGACGTGCGGAATTTGGACCCCCGGGAGAAGGAGATGCTGGTCGGACTTCTGGACAGTGCACTGGCAGAGTCCGTATAACCGTATCCCCTTTCCCCGCCCCCTGCCTCGCCGGGGGCGCCAGTCTCTCCATTGCATGACGTCGCCAGAGGCCAACGGGCGTGTCTTTTGTCGGTTTTTTGGGTTTTATGGGTGATTGCAGTACCGGCGCCAGGCCGGATATAGGTACGGCTGTAGTGTAGGGCGCCCTGGCGCCAGTGGAGGAGATCATGAACGAGCGGTCAGTGACTGTCCTGGGGGTTGGGGCGGCGGTTCCGGATCGGGTCGTTACAAATGACGATCTCGCTGCCTTTCTGGATACCAGTGACGACTGGATCGCCCGGCGCACAGGTATTCGGCAACGCCGCGTCGCCGGGCTGGAGATGGCCACGTCCGACTTGGCTGTCCGAGCGGCCTGGGAGGCTCTGCAAGGCGCCGGAGCCGGTGCCGGGAATCTGGACCTCATCCTCGTCGCCACCAGCACACCGGACCATTGGATGCCCTCAACCGCGGCCCTGGTCCAACACGCCCTGGGCGCGACCCGGGCGGGCGCCCTGGACGTGAATGCTGCTTGCGCTGGGTTCACCTACGCAGTGGCCACCGGTGCTCAGTTCGTGCTGGCGGGCACGTATCGCAGTGTCCTGGTGATCGGCGCGGACCTGATGTCCCGGGTGGTCGACTGGTCCGACCGGAGCACCGCTGTGTTGTTCGGCGATGGAGCCGGCGCCGTCCTGCTTGGCGCAAGCCGTCGTCCAGCGCTCTTCCACAGTATTCTCGGAGCAGACGGTTCGGGTGCGCACTTGCTGGAGATTCCAGCGGGGGGCTCCCGATTGCCTCCAAGCTCCGAAACAGTGCGAGACCGGCTCCACTCCATCCGGATGCAGGGAAGAGAAGTTTTCCAGTTCGGCGTGAACATCCTGGTACGGTCCTTGCGGCAAGCAACCGAAGAGGCCGGACTACAGATTGAGGACCTGGCTCTCATCATTCCACACCAGGCCAACATCCGCATCATTCAATCGGCCGCTGAGCGGCTGGGGGTGCCGTTGGACCGCTTCTGGGCCAACCTGGACCGATTTGGCAACACTTCGGCCGCATCCATCCCGCTGGCACTGGCTGAAGCCGTCTCGAGCGGGCGCGTGCATCAGGGGGACGTCCTGGCCTTCGTTGGATTCGGGGCGGGGCTCACATGGGGCGTGAACCTCGTCACGTGGGGCGGTGAGTAGAAAGGCGGAGGTGGTCATGTCGTGCATAAGGCGGAGATCGGACTCGCCCTGGGTGGTGGCGCCGCACGCGGGCTGGCCCACA
>JADBKQ010000054.1 GCA_014896305.1 Limnochordaceae bacterium | reverse complement strand
CGGCGATCTGGCAAAGCGTTACAACGGCAGCCACGTGGGTGGTTGCGAAAGTCCAAACATGGCTAACACCCACTGCGCCCAGTGCGATAGAGGCTCGGGGGCAAGCTGTACTGCCAAAGCCGGCCGTTACCGATCCCAAGCTTCGGAACATTGTGAATGACTTGTACAGAGGAACGACGAATCCGAAGCGAATCGGTACTGGGACAACGGCTGATGCGGTCCGTTACGAAGTTGCCACTGGACAACCGGCCCACGGGCGATTCCATACACAGAAAGCATACATATACGCCAGAGCCTTGGAAAAGTGGTTGCGCCGAAACCCCAACGCATTCTATCACGATAGGCTTGTAGCGCAGAGCCTGCTAGACGACTTGCGAAACGCGCTTGGAGGCGACCACTGATGAATACTTCGGCTGTCGATTTCATCCAGAGACTCGTGCGACAGTTCCCGATCCTTCAGCCACTCTACGAAGAGCATCTTGCTGACTATGACGAATTACTTCCGCACGTGTTCATGGGAGATTTTACTAGATGGCTTATCTCTGTGTATTCCGGGGATCAGAAGTTAGGGAATGCAGAATCGACGATTCGAGCCATACTCGATTACGTTGAGAGGGCGTTTGTCGAGGGCGACGAGGAGCTCAAAGAGCTGATAGCCGTGTCATTCTTAGAAAACCTTCCGTTGCCCGGTGAGCAGCATGCATCAATTCTTAGATTTCTCGGGTCTGAACTGATTAGGGAATACTTAAGGATACAGGGACTGGCCTAGCGACTCGCGCCAAGGCCGAGACCGGCATTGTCTGCGTCAAACGTCGGAGGCGGGTCCAATAGGTGTGGGGGACGGCGATGTTTGTCATCGGTACCCTCCTCCCATACCGGCCGGCTAGACGAGGTTAGACGGAGGCTGGCGGACCGGAGCCGGGAGCGGTGGCCTGGGAAAGCCTGCCGCCCAGTCCTCGGCGTGACGCTTTGGCGGGAGGTGGGGGAAGTATGTGGCAATGGGGCCGAGCGGGGCATGCGCTGGTGTGGCTGGTCATCGCACTTGCGTTGCATAGGGGAGGGCCAGCGGGGCTGGCGGCGGGAGAGGAAGTGGTCCAGCTCCGGCCGCCGCTGCGGGACGGGTACGTGATGAGCTGGACCTACGGGCATCCTGAACCTTTCCTCATTGACGACCTGGACGGCGATGCGCTGCCTGACGTCGTCCAGGTTGGGATGGACCACCCGAATGGGATACGGGTTGTGGTCGACTTCGGCGACCGATGGGGGATGAGCCTGAGGCCCGATGTGCCGAAGACGTGCGGCGAGCCCCCCCGATGCGCCACTGCCGGACACTATCCAGGTGCCGCGGATCGGCTTGCTCGGCGAACTGCAGCACGGATGGACGGCCATGGATTTCGCTGAACGATCTCACCGGGGATGGGTGGCCGGAGCTCATCCTGGCCGTGGTGGCTCCGAGCGCTGACACACAGTCCGGCCTGCTGGTGTGGCGGTATCGGGCCAAGCACGCCGTTCGGCATTACGCGGACTTCGAGCTGGTGGCGTACGCCGTAGGCCACCGCTTCACTCTCATGGAGCAGGAGATCCGCGTCGTCGGCCGGGACGGGAGCGTGCGCCGGCACGTCTGGAACGGCGAGTGGTTCCAGCCGGAGCCGTGAAGCGCAGGCCAACGCGTCACGCCGACCACCAGGCCCACCAGGCAAGGCGACAGAGGCCGTCAAGGAGGACATCCCGGCCGCCACGCGTTACCGGACCCTGAGGCGAGTTCGTCGGAGGCGAGCGGCGGGGACGAGCTCCCACGGCGGCGCTGGCGGAGGGGGCGAGGGCCTCGCCCCGCTGGCGGAGTACTACCGGGCGGGCGGCCCGCTCATCGCCCGCAAGATGTTCGGCTTTCACGGGCGCAAGGCGCCCGGCCACGAGGAGTTTTTGCGTACCCGGGGCGGGCTTTTGTACTATCAGCTTGACGCCCTGGGGACGGTGCAGGCGCTGACGGACCGGCACGGCGAGGTGGTGGTGCGCTACTACACGGAGGCCTTCGGCCAGGTCTGGGCGGGGG
>JADBKQ010000053.1 GCA_014896305.1 Limnochordaceae bacterium | reverse complement strand
TTAACCCAGGCGTCTACAAAGTGAACGCGGTCAAAGTTCGCCAAGGGATATAACGGCAAGAGTTTCGTCGCTGACCTGGAAGCGGGGAGGCAACAAGCCGGCGTGAGGACCCTCATCCGACTAACAGAAATCCTGAACATCGAGGCCGAGGAGTGGGTACCCCTTTACCTCGCCGAGGAAACTCGCTGTCGTCCATTGTTACACGTACCCTGTCTCCAGGAGGATGGTTGACACTGCAGGGCTGAAGAAATCCCCCGAGCAAAGCGTGTAAAGGGGGACCGTCGATGCAGGAAGGTGAGGTCAAAGGACACCTAGGGGAATCGGCTCGGGGAGCGGGCGAGGATGGGGCCCGCTGGGGCCGGCCTGGGCGGGTGGCCGCCGAGGTGAAACGGGACGCGGTCCTGGAGTTGATCGCGGGCAAGGCCACGGCGGAACAGCTGGCACGGCGGATCGGGGTGCTGCCCGAGACCGTTGAGGCGTGGCGTCAGGAGGCGGTCGAGGCGTTGGCGGTTGTCTTCCGCAACAGTGGCAAGACGCCGCGGGAGCGGGAGCTGGAGCGGGAGAACAAGGAGCTGCGGGAGGCTCTGGCGCGTCAGTCGATCAAGGTGGCGCTGTATGAAAAAAAAGTTCCCCATGCCCCTGGCGGCGCACCACGTAGCATGAAAATGGGGACGAGGAGCGAATGAGTACCTGCGCTCTAAGTGAGACCGGCGCTGCATGGTGCGGCAGAGCCCGCAAAAAAGTTTGGTCCGGCGCGCCAGGGGCACCACGTATTGTTGCCACCGCAAGGTGAGCACGCAGATCAGAATCCGCAGCGATCCATCCTGGACGAGCCCGCGGAGCGCAGAAAGGGAAGGAGCATGGAAGTTATCCACCCGCGCTGCGCCGGCCTCGACGTACACAAGAAGTCGGTCGTGGCACACGTGAAGATTCCACAGGGGTCAGAGGCGAGGACATTTGGGACCACCACCGACGCCATCCTGTCTTTGGCGGACTGGTTGGCGGCGAAGGGGGTCACTCATGTGGCGATGGAGAGCACGGGCCCGTACTGGAAGCCGATCTGGAACGTGCTGGAGGGCCACGTCGACGTCACCCTGGTCAACCCCCAGCACATCAAGGCCGTCCCTGGGCGCAAGACGGACATGAAGGACGCCGAGTGGATATGCGACCTGCACCGGCATGGCCTTCTCCCAAGGAGCTATGTTCCAGAGCGGCCGCAGAGGGAACTTCGTGAACTGGTACGTTACCGAAAGAGCCTCATTGAGGAGAGGACTCGGGAGGTAAACCGCGTTCAGAAGACGCTGGAGGGCGCCAACATCAAGCTGGGCTCGGTGGCGAGTAATGTAATGGGTGTCAGCGGTAGGGCCATCCTTGAGCAGTTGGCCAACGGTGTCGACGACCCAGAGGAGCTCGTGAGACTTGCCAAAGGGCGACTACGGGGAAAGATGGCGGAACTGACTGAGGCACTGAAGGGTCTCGTACAGCCACATCAGCGGTTCATGCTAAGGGAACAGCTCCTGCACATCTCCGACCTCGAGGCAGTCATCGAAGACGTGGAGAAGGAGATTGCTGAGCGCCTCGCCCCTTTTGAAGCTGCCGTGGCCAAGCTCATGACAATCCCGGGTGTCGGGCGGCGGGTGGCCGAGGTGATCGTGGTGGAGGTGGGAGCTGACGCCGGCCATTTCCCCTCCGACCGGCACCTGGCCTCGTGGGCAGGGCTTTGCCCGGAAAACCGGGAAAGCGCTGGCAAGCAGCTGGAGTCACGGTCCAGGCGAGGGAACCAGCACCTCAAGCAGGCTCTCGTCGAAGCCGCCTGGGCCGCCAGCCACACCTCCACCTACCTTGGCGCCCAGTTCCGTCACCTTTCCAAGCGGCTCAAGGGGAAGAAGGCGCTTGTCGCCGTCGCCCATTCCCTCGTCACCATTGTCTACCATGTGCTGAAGGATGGCGCAGAGTACAAGGAACTGGGACAGAACTATTTCGACCGCCTAGACCGGGAACGCCTTGAGAGACAGGCTGTGCGCCGATTGCAAAGCCTCGGCTATGAAGTGACTCTTACGCCGAAGAATTCCGCCGCTTAGCGATTTTCAGATCAGATCAGAGGCCGCGGCTTCTCGGCCGCGGAGGTCCGGGACATGAACCTGCTTGAGGCG
>JADBKQ010000052.1 GCA_014896305.1 Limnochordaceae bacterium | reverse complement strand
ATCGGCCAGGCGCAGCTGGGCGGCGAGACGGTCATGCTCTCGTCCCTGCGCGCCCACGTCCGCGAAGGCGGCGAGGCGGTGCTCCTCACGCTCTACGGTGTGTCGTCGGAGACCGACGACCCGGTCGAAGCTGCGGTGCGGTCGACGCTGGATGCGGCGAATCGAATATTCCGATAGCTCGCAACCATCTTAATTCGGCGTGATGCCGAAGTTTGTCGGGAGCCGACGGCCACCTCCAGAGCGGTCTTTGTCCGCGGCTCTAGCGAACGCCGGGACAAGGCGTAGGAGGTAAGTCGCGTGAAACTTAACCTAAACCGTCTCCTGACGTTGGCCCTGTCGCTCGGGCTGCTCCTTGTCTCGGCCCAGGCCGCGTTCCTTTGGAACGACTGATGTAAGGCGACGAGTAGGCTGTCGGCTTCCGGCTCTGTAATTGACGGGGTGGCCGAAGATGGATGGGAATGCTAAGAAGTATATTATCATCTGGACGGCCGCGGCGCTGGCGGTGGCATTGATTGGAGCCAGCTATGACAGGCGCGCTATTTCTGCGTGGCCCATAGGAGTGCTGTTCGTTGTGGTTGCTGCGCTTACGCAAAGACTTTCCATCCAGATCAGTCCCAAAGTGACAGCATCCTTTGCTCTACCTGTTCTTTATGCCGCGGGCATCATCACTGGTCCGTTTATGGGAGGATTGATTGCGCTACTCGCGCCGATGTTTCTGAATCCTGAAGCGCGTCATTGGTCGTGGCGCGCGTACGTGTTCAATCATTCGCAGGTTGCGATAGCGACCGTGCTAGGCACGCTGAGCTATTATGAACTTCGAGCGCATCCCGGCACATTTGGATGGCGAGACATAATTGCCATGATGGTAGGAGCTTTCGTTGCATGGGTCAGCAATGTCGCCGCGGTCAGCGCGATCATCTCCGCCACGACTGGGAGCAGGTTGGTGAGCACCTTCAACTATCACCTCAAGGGCTTGTCGACCGACTATATAGCGATCACATCGATGGCAATTCTCATGGCTGGTGTATACTTTGCGGAGGGCTGGATTGGGCTTGCTCTGTTTTTCCTTCCTCTCCTTGTAGCGCGCAGGGCAATTGTAATGTATGCCGATATGAAGAGAGCCTATGCGGATACAATAGCTTCGTTGTCTGCTGCCTTGGAGGCAAGGGATGCCTACACTGCTGGGCATTCAAGGCGCGTCGCAGAGATCGCAGTGAGGATCGGGCATGAACTGGGAATGAGTGACAACGACCTCGAAACGCTCAAGTATGCCGGGCTGCTTCATGACATTGGGAAGATTGGCATCGAAGACCGGCTGCTGAAAAAGCCAGCGCGTTTTACCCCGGAGGAATACAGGGAAATAACGCAGCATTCAAGCCTAACGGGAGCGATTCTGGAAGGGGTCGCTGGCTTCGAGAAGGTTAATGATTGGGCGAGGCATCATCACGAACGGTACGATGGTTCCGGGTACCCAGACGGGCTGGAGGGCGACAAGATACCACTGGGCGCGAGAATTCTCGCTGTGGCAGACGCGTTTGACGCTATGGCCTCTCGGCGGGTGTATAAGCCGTCGATTCCCTTCGGAGATATCCTGGTGGAGCTGCTTGGGCACCGTGGTACCCAGTTTGATCCGAAGGTGCTGGATGCGTTTGTGCGAGTGATGGAGGAGCCAGGCTTTAGAGAGTGGTTGGAGGGAGAGCTACCGTACTTCCGGATGCCGAAACCGGAAGAGGTGACTTCGATGGTGAAGGCAGCGTGGGAGGAAGTAGAGCGTGGAAGGGGCAGTGGGGCGGGGCCGAGGATAGAGGGAGGCCCAGCAGCGGGCGGACGAGGGTAGATGGGTGTGATCGGACTAGCGGGTGCGGCTGTTGGCCTAGTGATCGGGCTTGCGCGCGGTGGCTTGGCACAGCGTCTCGTCGGGTTGCAGGTCCGTGGGTTGGCACTATTGGTAGCCGGCGCCGGAATGGAAGTAGCTGCCCACCTCGCAGTGGGACACGGATGGGCAGTGGTCCGTTGGACGCCGCTCTTGAATGCGGGCGCTTTTGGCTTATACGTTGTGACGGCGGCGGTGAACCTGTCGCTACCTGGGGTTCCCTGGCTCGCAGTTGGAGCTGGCTTAAATCTTGGTGTGCTGGTGGCGAATGGAGGCAAGATGCCAATCGTTCCCTGGCCATGGATTCACCTTAGGCCGGAACTGCTTGCGATGCTGAGGAAGGGGCTAGACCCTCTCCATAGCTTAGCTGGCCCTGGTACCCGCCTGGCGTGGTTCGCGGACTACTTGGTCATCCCAGGCATCCCTTCACCAATCTTCAGCCCCGGCGACCTTCTCATCGCGATCGGGGCCTTCCTGCTGCTGGAACGAGGTGTGCGGGGAGTCGGACTGCCCGGTC
>JADBKQ010000051.1 GCA_014896305.1 Limnochordaceae bacterium | reverse complement strand
AGCCGCCTGCCTGGGCAGACCTGTGGCCACGGCGCCGTGGCCTACTCGCCGCCTCATTCTGGAGAGTCGAAGTGGGCCCGGGTGCTCGCTAAGATGGACGAGCTGTTCGCTCCTGGCTGGCAAGGGCGGCAGAGCTTCCGAATCATTGCTGCGGGGGCGTAGCCCATCCTGGTCAGCGTGCTGCGGGAGGGAGCGCAGTAGACGATCGGGGTCAGGGGGCAATACGTTGATCCTCGTATCACGACGTGATGGGACGCGGACCGTAGGGAAAGAGCGGCGGCTACGTCTGTTTGGGTCAACGAAGGAAGGGGCCGTTTGATCACCGAAAAACGGCCCCTCCGTTTACATTCTCCACACCCGCGTGCGGCGGGCTGCCGACCTCTTGCGTAGGGTTTATTCAGCCTGAGCGAGACGGCCCGGGCGGTCGGCTTCGAGGACCTAGTGCTTTTCTAAGGTGGACCCCGTTGTCAAGACACGAAATCGGCCTGGTTTAAGCTACAGTGGCCCTCCTTTCTCAACCAGTTTTTGGGTTTCACGGGGCTTGGCGTACGATTCTGGAGTCCCAGTTTAGGTAGATGTTGGATCGATGCGGGCCGAGGCGGTCCATCGGGGCCGGGCTTAGTTGCCCATCTGCCGGCCAGGACGGGGGCCGTCAAGGCCGGCGGCGCCAGCCGCCGCCCGCAGGGCCGGAGCGAAGCGGAGGGCCTTGGCGGCCTCGGCCTGGCCGGCTATCCTCGCCCCGGCCCGGCCCCGTGAAGGGCTCACGACTGCTTTCCGAAGTACACCTCCGCCGGCGTCCGATAGGCCAGAGCCTGGTGGATACGGGAGGTATTGTAAAAGTTCAGGTACGATGCGATGCCCTCTCGGGCTTCCCGGGGTGTCCGGTACTCCTTCAGGTAGACCTCTTCGTATTTCAAGCTCCGCCAGAGCCGTTCCGTGAAGATGTTGTCCGTCGCTCGACCCTTACCGTCCATGCTGATGCGGACCTCCGCCGCTTGCAACAGTTCGATGTACGCCGGGCTCGTGAACTGGCTTCCCTGGTCACTGTTCACGATTTCCGGTCGGGCCTGTTCCAGCGCCCGGCGCATGGCCGTCAGGACAAAGTCCACTTCGAGGGTCTGGTCCAGTTCCCAACTGACCACATACCGGGAGTACCAGTCCATCACGGCCACCAGATAGAGCCAGCCCCGCTGCAGCCGGATGTAGGTGATGTCCACGCCCCAGACCTGGTTGGGCACCTCGATGGCCAGCCCTCGGAGCAGGTAGGGAAAAACCCGGTGCTCCGTACGACGACGGCTCAGGTTGGGACCCGGGCAGATGCCGGCAATCCCCATTTCCCGCATGTGCCGTTGGACCGTCTTGCGGTTGACCACGAACCCTTCCCGCCGCAGCTGAGCCGTGATCCGCCGAGAGCCGAAGTAGGGGTGAGCCGTGTAGATCTCGTCGATGCGATGCTTCAGGGCCAGCTCCTCCGGCGAGGGGCCCACCGGCTTGTAGTACAGGCCGGAGCGGTTCAGGCCCAGGAGCGCGGCCTGAGTTTTGACGGGGAGTTCCCGGGCCTCCCAATCCAGCAGCGCCAGGCGCTCTTCCCTAGTCAGGTCGGATACCTTTTTTTCAGCCATTCCAACTGGGTGGTCAAGCGGCCAATCTCCTTGTAGAGCTCTTCGATCTTGTGTTCGTACTCCGCTTTGACCGTTTCCAGTTTCTCCCCTTCGGCGAACACCTGGGCCAGGTTTTCCACGGCCTGCCGGCGCCACCGATGGAGCATGGACGGGTGGACGCCGTACTCGGAGGCCAGTTCGGCGACAGACTTCTGCTCCTTGAGCATTTCCAGCACCACCTGCGCCTTGAAGGTGGCTGAGTAGGACTTCCGCATGGCCGGTGTGTAGCTTAAACCCCCCTCCATCCCGTGTCCAGTTTTCTGGGTCCACTATACCCCCAAGGTGGCCCTATTTTCGTGATCAAATGGCCCCACTTTTCGTTGACACAAACACCGGGCGGTCTCGACCAGGCGCAAGGCGTCGTGCACCAGTTCCTCTAAGAGCTGGCGTCTCGCCTCGGGGTCGTCCCAATCGATCTTGGGCTTGCCTGGCTCGTCGTAGTCGGTTCGTCTCAGGGTGGCGCGCAAGGGTTCCTCGAGGCCGTGCAGGCGGGCGATGCGGAGGGCACGCAGGATGCCCTTGCGGATCAAGGTGTAGGTATCCTGGACCGCTGCGGCACCGTGGATCATGAACGAGTCGACGATATGGAGATTGTCCTTATAGAAAAGGCCTTTCTCCTTAGCGGATGCGAGGACGAGTTCAAAGAACTGGTTTGCCGCACCATGTTCCAGAAAGCGCTTACGATGGACACACAAGGTGGCGGCGTCGATCCCTTTGAAGTTGCGGCTTGCCAGGAGGGCCAATTTGACCCGGTCATCATAGCGGGACTCCTCTTCCATTTCCCGGTCGGAATAGCCCTTTTTCAGCTGGATGAGGAGGGCCAGAAACGTGTGGATGGGGCTGACGGAGGGGCGGCCGGAGCCCTTGAACATCTCCTTGAAGTCTTCTTCTCGGAGGTTTTCGACGGCCCAATCCCGGAGTCGCCACCAGAACGAATCTCTTGGAATGGCGGACATCCATTCGAGGTCGTCAAAGGTGG
>JADBKQ010000050.1 GCA_014896305.1 Limnochordaceae bacterium | reverse complement strand
CCAAATCGATAGAGCGTAGCTGGAAAGGAAGGAGAGGATAATCGCGGAGACGAAACGATTCGTTCGCCCACTTGAATCGGTCGAGGTGTCTTACCCGTCCGGACGACACAGCCACGGCAGAGTGGCGTGGTTGGAGATCTCGTATGACTTCATGAAAGAGTGGGAATATGGCTGGGATTCGAGATGTGGCCAGGGCTGCCGGAGTTTCCGTCAGCACGGTGTCGCAGGTATTGAACAACCCTGAATTCGGCAAGCCGCAGACACGCCAGCGGGTCTTTGCTGCAGCCGAGAAGCTGAACTATCGCCCCAACGCGATCGCTCGCAGCCTGGTGCGCCAACGGGCCGATACGCTGGGTCTGGTCATCCCTGACCTGCTCAATCCCGTTTTCCCCACGGTGGCCGATGCGGTGGAACGCACGGCCCGGGCGGCCGGCTACAGCCTGGTGCTGGGAACGACCAGTCGTGAGCCGGCGGCCGAAAGGCAGTACCGCCAGCTATTCATGCAGAACAAAGCGGATGGGGTCATTTTCTTTGCGGCGCTCGACGAAAGCAATATTCAAGCGCTGCTCCGGCGGCATGTGCCAGTCGTACTGATTGAACGCCCGATGAGCGTGCCTGGGGTGGACTTGGTTGGGGTGGATAACCGCCTGGGTGGCTACCTCGCCACCCGTCATTTGCTTGAACAGGTCGCCGCCACAGCGGCGGCGTCACCAGCACAACCCCTGCAGGCGCAGTCGCCACCCGTTGCGATGATTGTCGGGCCCCTGGGCGGCGAGGTGGAACAGCAGCGTCTGGCTGGCTACCAGCGGGCGCTACTAGAGGCTGGCCTTTCAGGGGGTGCCGATGGGAAGAGCCTGGTGGTGGAAGCCTGGGATCACGTCGAAGAGGCGGGGCGGCAGGCCATGGCCGAGCTGTTGTACCGACTACGGCAACGTGGGCGGCTTGGTCATACTCGACCAGAAGGTCAAGGGCAGGTGGTACCACTGGGGCAACTCCACTCTTCGCCCCCTCTGGCAGGAGTGTTCGTGGCGTCTGATATTCTGGCCGTTGGGGCACTGCGGCAGCTCGAAGCTGAAGGCATTCGAGTTCCGGACGACGTTCTCATTGTTGGGTTTGACAACACGCTGTCCCGTTACACGTCCCCTCCGCTGAGCACGGTGGCCCAGCCGTTTGTGCGGATGGGCGAGACGGCCGTGCACCTGCTGCTCGAGCGCATCAGTGATCCCGGCCGTCCGCCTTCTCAGGTCCTTCTTGAACCGGCGTTGATCATCCGCCAGTCGAGCCAGCCCTCAACCATATGGCCGACCAGCAAACCCTGACGCCACTCCTGGAGTGACGAGCTCGAAACATGGCAATAATGATGGCTCATCCGGTGACCTCAGTGTTCGGCAGTTCACCATCCTCACCTGGCTGGCGAAGCTGGATGTAGACCGGGCTGTTGCTGAGAGGAACGTTTACCTGCCCATCCTTGGGTTGCAGCAGCGTCGACCGGCCAAAGAGGTCCAACGCAGTCAGCGGCCTGGTACTGGCAATGTGCAACAGCCGTGATGAACCAGCGATGCCGGCGACACCAGAGTTGCCACCGGCGTTAGGGGTGCTACTGGTGCTCGTGGCACCAGCAGTGCTGCTCGCTGCTGTCGTCCAGGCGACCAGCGTGGCCGCCCCGTTCGGTCCGGTAAAGAGCAGCCCATAGTCGTCGCTGTGGGGCCAGGCAAGCCTCTGATCAAACCGCAGTCCACCCAACGTTCGGATCAACGTGGCCGCGGCTGCGAACGCCGGCTTGGGCGTGAAGTCAGGATAGAGCAGGCCGAAGTTGTGCTCGCCTTCCTTCGGGTCTGTGCCGTCGTTGATCCAGTCGTACCAAATGCTCAACGGGATACCGGACGCCAGGTTCGTTAGCCACGTGCGAACGAGATAGTTGGACTGTTCACGCTCGGAGACATTGGTTGCCGAATAGCCCCACTCGGATGAGAGAATGGGCACTCCTTTGCCGGCTGGTGCGTAGCGGGTGATGAGTTCACGCAGCTTGCGGTAATCGTCCGCCGCCGTTTCGGGAGCGGCATTGCGATATGGGTGAACCGACACGCCGTCCACATACTGCAGCAGGCCGCTGCGGAAGCAGGTTTCGAGGAACCCCAGGTCAATGCCGGACGTACCAGGCGCGACCACCACGGCGTCGGGATAAGCGGCCTTGATGGCCCGGGCGGTCTCCACTGCCAGCGTAGCGTACTCCTGGGCGTTCGGTCTGGGTTGCCAGAAGTGAATGTTAGGCTCGTTCCAGATCTCCCAGATCACCGGGTACTGGCGATAATGGGCGACGGCAGCGACTGCAAAGCGGACGAAAGCCGCCCGGGCTTCGGCTGAACGCGGAGCACCGTCCTGGTACAAGCTGTTGCCATAGTCCAAGATGAAGAGGGGGAAGATGCCGTACTTGGCGAGGCCGGCGACCTGTTCATCGTAGGAAGAGAAATCGTATTCACCCCTTTTTGTTTCGATGCGACTCCAGGTGAAGTCCTGGCGGATCCAGCGCACGCCGAGAATGGACAAAGGTTGAACGTGGGCGTTGGGCGCACCGCCGAAGTGGATGTTAACCCCCAGCGTGGACCGCACAACAGGGGCGAGGAGGTTGGTCTGGGTCAGGAGCGCTACACCGCCCGCCGGCGCTGCGTCGCCAGCCGTTCCGGTTGAACCAGCAGTTGCCGGTGATGCCGCCAGTCGGGTGAACGCGACCACGGGACGGCGGTCGGGACGCGAGGGATTCACCAGCGGGACGAGGCGGTCGGGTTGGGCCGCGTCCTTCACCGTCATGCTTACCTCGTACCAGCCGGGGGGCACATCGGGCGTGAGCTCGACATACCCGCCCAGGGAAGGCAGGGTGGAGTAGAAAGGGAGCTCCCCTTCTTGCACCGTCCGGCCGTCGGCGTCGACGATGCGGTAGAGGACCTGCGGTTCTTCGGGGCGGATGCCGCCCCACTGGAAAGCGATACGGAAAGCAGGTTGTTCACCGATCAGAATGTTTCCTGAGGCCGAGGAGTGTAGCTGGGCGGGCGCGTCGGGGCTGGCGGCGGCGAGTGCGGTGGAAGTCGAAGACCGCCTGACCCAACTGGTCACAGCGGAAAGAGGAAAAAGGACGGCGACAAGAGCGATGAAGATGGCGATGGCCAGAACGGGGAAGGCCCAACCGGCGGCCCACGCAGGTTCCGGATTAGCGGTA
>JADBKQ010000005.1 GCA_014896305.1 Limnochordaceae bacterium | reverse complement strand
AACCAGCAAGCAGCAGGTGGCCCGTGGTTCACCTTTGGACTACTGTGTTATTCGTGGTGGAAAAACTGTTACCAGTCAAAAAGGACAGGAGTAGGCAATTCTGTTGCCACCTGCCGTACGTACAGATCGCAGTACCTTGCTCCCCCCATCAGGGGTGGCTTCTAGCAGGGGGAATGCCTGGGGAGGTAGGAGGGGGGAGAAGGGCTTAGGCTTGAGCAGCCAGGTCACTTTCGCGTGATAGCTGGGCTTTTAGATTGGGGAGGTGGGCTCAGGTGGGGAGGTGGCAATTATATTGCCCACGAGTGTCGCAAGAGGGTGGCAATTCTTTTTCCACTTGCCTTTGGCCGCGCGAATGGTGCGAATGCCAGCATTACACGCAGGTGATGCGGGCGCTGGCGTACACACGATCCGACGTTCCAGCTGCCGGGTCAAGGTCGAGCCCTACGTGACGCGAGGCAACGTGGATGCCCAGACTGCCCCATCAGGGCAGAGGGGGGCAGGTGCAGACGGCCACCGCCCTTCAACTGACCTCCGCATGACGCAGGTTGACAGGGCAAGCACGCCAGGGTAGACTGACGATATATTAGAGGTTTTTCTAAACATCTTTCTCCCAAACCCAGTGGAAAGGAGCAGGCTGGCGTCGCCCTCCTGGCCACCATCGTGGAGAGCCTGATCTACGCACTGGCTGGCCGGGGTGAGTGGGGGCACTGGCTGCCCTACGCCGCGACGGGGCAAATCTCCAAGGTAATGTCGCTGCCGCAAGGTGCCGGGTTACCCCATCTTTGGCAGGTGAACGGGCCGGCGCTGCTCCTTACCGCCATCGGCATCGTCGCGTTGTTTGGGCTGACTGCTGCCATTTTTGCCCGCCAAGAGACATCATGATGACGCCTGCTTGGCTTGAACCCGTTCCGCCGATCTGCCAGGGCCGGCAGGGAATGGCGGAGGGCGTGGCGTAATGTGCCCGCAAGGGGGGCGGGAAGCGATGCACGCAGGACGTCACCGTATCAAGGGCAAGAAAAAGCCGGCCGATGCTCACCGGGAACTGACCGTCAGAACCCCCATGGATGCCACGCCAGCCGTATCATCTGCCCCTGCTGGCGAAGAGGCCGGAGTCGGGGTCGAAGAGGTGGCGGCGGCCGGTTCTGGTACGGCCGCCGCGGATTGGGCAGCCAGCCCAGTCGAGCCAGCTCATCAGGAATCAGCTTCACAAAGGGTAGCTGAACGCCGTTCTGGCCGCACGCGCAGACAGGCGCGAGGCGGGAAAGCGGTGGATTCCTCGACAAGGGTTACGATGATGATCGTCGCCCTGATTGCTTCGGTCCTGTTAGGGTACTACGTGGCGGTACGCTGGTTGATGCCACCCTCGGAACCGGCAAGCCGGAACGGGCCGGCGAGTTCAGGAAGTTCAGTGGCCAGTACCCTTACTGGAACGGGCAGCAGCGACGCCACCACAGGGAGGGGAGCGGTGGCCGACGGGCAGACAGCGACCACCGCCGCTGGTGAGACGGGGGCAGGCGCAGCCCCAGCGGGGACGACGGCCCTTGGTGGTGGCGACACCGCTCAACCGGGAACAGCGCCCGGCCATGGGACAGCGGGCGGGGCGACCGCGAGCGGATCTACCACGGGCGTCCTGCCGCCTCTGGACAACGCGGGCGCACTGCCATCGGTCAGCCTGCCCGTCATGGGGCAGACGTCTGCCGTCCAGACGAAAACCCGCGCGGTCAAGGGGGGCTCGCGCGAGTCGACGAGTGCAGGGGCGGTAGGCAGCCAGAACGCGGCAGCCGACACGGGAGGGCCGAGCCAGGCAACGAGTGCGAGTAATCAAAGCAGCAGTGGTCATCGTACTTCAACCGCCGTCCGCTCTCAGGGCGGCCAGAAAGCCCCCAGTACCTCGGAGAGCACGTCCTCAGCCGTGAAGTCGTCGCCAGCCCAAGGGACGACGCGGGCGGCGGCAGGCTCGCATCCTGCTTCTCTGCACCGGGTGGTGTTGGGCGTGGTGGAGAGCCAGGAACAGGCCCAGGAGCTGTTGTCGCAGGCGAAGCAAGCCGGATACAAGGATGCCTTCATTCAGGCCAACCCCTGGCGGGTACAGGTAGGAGCGTTTAGGGAACTCCAGCGGGCCCAGAACCTGGTGACCGAGCTGAAGCAGAAGGGATTCGCAGGTGCGGAAGTGTTTGAACCTGTTCCGTAGCGAGGGACGGTGTACCGACCTCAACTGATCGAGAGCGTGGAAATAGTCCGAGGGCAGACGAGCGCACCATAACCGTCCAGGTTATGGTGCGTTGCCGCGTCTTTGGACAAGGAATGGGTTGAACATGCCGGGCTTTGGTGAGTCCCGATACCGCTACGCCGAGGCGAGCAATTCTTCGAGGTATCCCAGTGCTGTACGAGCCCCATTTGGAATAGGGATGGACCAGGCTGTGAACCCCGCCCAGGTCCATGGCTCGGGTTTCTGCGTGGGCGCGGGTAGTTGCCGACTATCCAGGGGGGCTCTGGGGTGAATAGCGTACTGAACTGGAAAGAACGTCACCGGCTCCACGTCGCCCGGCAGCTGGCGCGGATGCGAGCCCGGACTCCGTGCCGATCCTCCCCCCTCCGTCGTTCCTACTATTTCAAGCGGTCGTGGCGGCGCCGCCGGCCA
Organism: Limnochordaceae bacterium; assembly: GCA_014896305.1. Lineage (GTDB taxonomy): Bacteria > Bacillota > Limnochordia > Limnochordales > DUMU01 > Bu26. The sequence goes on along the minus strand of JADBKQ010000005.1, from coordinate 206,180 downwards.
GGGCAGGGAGTGCGGGGGCCCTGGGTTCAGCCGCGGGGGGGAGGCTGGGCAACGGGTGGTCAGAGTCTTGTGGTGGCCCTGCTGCTCCTGCTGGTGGCGTTCCACCTCGCCTGGTCCCCCCGCTGGCCCTGGAATGCAAGCCGCAGCGCGGGGCTGAGCATGGGATGGCTACGGCCTTTCTTTCACAAGGGACCGCCGGCGGGCGGCGAGCAGGGGAACCCTTACCCGGGGCCGGTGATCTCCCTCTGGGACGCTGAACAGGGCCGGTTGCGGACGCTTCCGCTCGAGGAGTACCTGGAGGGCGTGGTAGCCGCGGAGATGCCTGCCAACTTTCCGCTGGAAGCGTTGAAAGCCCAGGCGGTGGCGGCCCGTACCCTGGCGTTGCGGGCACTGGCCCAGGGGGTGCGCATACCGTCGGCACCCATGGCCCAACTCTCCTCGGACTATCGTTCGGGCCAGGCCTGGGCCAGCCCAGAGTCGTTGCGACGCCGGTGGGGGCCGATCCTGTGGTACTTCAACATGCGAAAGATCCGGCAGGCCGTCGCCCAGACTGCGGGCGTGGTCGTCGTTTACCAGGGGGAGTTGATCTTTCCGGCGTTTCATTCCACGTCGGGGGGACGGACGGAGGACAGCGAGAACTATTGGGCCACGGCGCAGCCGTACTTGCGCAGCGTCGAAAGCCCGGGGGAAGAGAGCTCCCCCTACTACCGGACGCGGGTGGTCAAGAGTGCCAACGAGGTGGCCACCCGGCTGGGCGTGGAGCTCGCAGCCAGGGGTTCAACCCAGCAAACCGCGCTGAAGATGGAGGTGGTCAGTACTTATCCGTCCGGCCGGGTTCAGTGGGTGCGGTTAGGCGGCAGGTTGTTCAGCGGGAGGGAAGTCAGGGAGAAGCTGGGCCTGCCCAGCAGTTGGTTCACTGTACGAGAGAGCGGCGACCAGCTTATCTTTGACGTCCGGGGGTACGGGCATGGCGTTGGGATGTCCCAGTACGGGGCAGCGGCCATGGCTCGCCATGGCCAATCGTTTGCGCAGATCTTAACCCATTACTACACTGGTGTGACCCTGGCTCGGGCCTACCAGTCTACTGAAAGAACGACTGTGACAGCAGCTGGGGACGGGCGTCCTTGCCTTTCACTCCCTGGGCCGGCTGTTGGACCAATATTATGATCCCGAGCGCGAGGTCGGGGTTGACGCTCGGTTCTGGAATCGTTAGCATTCATTTAACACCCTTAATGTAGGGAGGGAGTTCGATGATCCATAGGAAGCTGTCCACAGTCGTCTTTGGCCTGACCGTAGCGGCCATCCTGGCTGGGGGCGCCGGCACTGGTGCTCTGGCCAAGACCAAAGTAAGGTTTATGATGTGGGGACCGCCTGACCCGTACCAGCCGGTCATCGCGGCGTTCGAGAAAACCCATCCGGACATCGAGGTCGTCGCAGAACCGGGCCCCGACTTTGGCCCTTACCTGACCAAACTACAAGCAGAATTTGCCGCTGGTTTGGCTCCTGACGTATTCAAAGTGAGTGGGGCGTTCCTCAGTTATCTGGCTCGGACGGGCGCGCTTTTGGACCTGCAGCCCTACCTCGAGCGGTCTCAGGTGAATCTAAACGACTATCTGCCTACTGGTGACATATTCCGGTATCGTGGGCACATCTATGGGATGGGCGACGCGTTCGATTTCGTCGGGTTGCTGTACAATCAGGACCTGTTTGACCAGGCGGGGCTGGCAGTACCCAATGCCAACTGGACGTGGGAGAATCTGCGGCAGGCGGCGGCCAAACTGACCGTTCGTTCAGGCGATGAGGTACGTCGTTACGGTACGTACATCTACGTGGCTCCCGAGTATTACGGTCATGCTTCTTGGATGAATTTCTTTGCCCAAAATGGTGTCCGGCCGCTCAACGCGGAGAAGAACCGGGCTGCCTTCAACACGCCAGCCGGCGTGGAGACGGTTCAGTTCATGGCGGATTTCGTTCAGAAGGATCGCTCTTCGCCGCCCATCCAGCAGTACTTCGATTCCAAATGGGACTTCGGCCAGGAGAAGCTGGCGATGGATTTCTCCATCTTCCCGAACGGATTTGCCAGCCTTCGCCAGGTGGCCAAGTTTGCTTGGGACGTAGCTCCGCTGCCCAAGGGGAAGCAACGGGCGGCGGTCACGAACACGGTCGGATTCGCGATCAACGCCCAAAGCCGGGTCAAGGACGCAGCCTGGGAGCTCTTGAACTTCATCACGACCGAAGGGCAAAAGATCCTGGCGGCGAATCAGGTCATTCTCCCAGTCTACAAGCCGGCGGTCCCCCTGTTCATTCGTCCGAATCAACGTCCCTACAAGTTGCTGGAAGTCTTGCAGGAGAGCAGTGCTGGGCTGGTGGATATGCAGTTCACTCCAACCTGGAATGAGTGGACGGCGGCGCTGGGCTCCCAGATTGCTGATGCGGTAGCAGGGCGCAAGAGCGCACAAGCAGCACTGGCGCAAGCAGAGGAACAGGTCAACAAAATCCTTGCCAAAGAAAAGTGAAGACGATGGCGGCCAGCGGGCGGGAAGGGACCAGACTCCCCGCTGGCTGCTATCCTAGAGGGGGATCGCGGCGGTGCGCACGACGGGCGTTGTGACGATGAAGACATTGGTGCTGGTTGTGCTGCTGGCAGTGGCTGAGGTCAGCACAGGCAGGCAGCCGAAAGCTTTTGCCGCCAATCTCGCTTTGGGACGCCCATACACGGTCTCCATTTCAGCCGACGCCACCTATCCCGATGAGGGTCACCGGGAACTGACCGATGGGAAAAAGGGGATTGTCTCGTATCTGGACCGTGCCTGGAGTGGCTACCACGTCTCGGCGGGCCAGACCATGGACATCGTGGTGGATCTTGGCCAGGTTAAGGCGATTGACAGCGTCACCATCGACATGCTCCTTCACCCTGCAGCCGGCATCATGCAGCCCATGTACGTTGCCGCAGGAGTATCCCAAGACAACAAGAGCTGGGCGCTATGGGGAGTGTTGTATCCACCTGCTCTTGCACCCGGGCAGAGTGCGACGCCCCAGCGAGTCACCTATACGTTGCCCGCCTCCGCTCGTGAACGCGTGGCCGCCCGCTATGTGCGGGTTCATCTGCCTCTCGAGATAAGCCTTTTCATAGACGAGGTCGAGGTCAACGGGGCGGACGGGGGTGACGGAGCCTCATCTCAGGCTTCCTCGTCTCTGGCGCAACTACCGCCCTGGCCCCAGGGAGACCAATTTGACCTGGCACCAATCGGCCCCTATCGCACACCCGGCAAAGCCACAGGTGGCGTCCGAGACATTATCCTCTTGCCGCTCTATCCACCGCTTCCCTGGGACATGCAGCAGCTGCTCCCCTATATCACTTTCGGCAAACCCGCGGCTGAACAAGCTGTTTCCGATAACCCGGAAGAACCAGGATGGGAACCCCAGGATTGGTTCTTCGATACCGTACTCTTCGCCCCTGTGGCTGCCGCGCCCTCGGGACGCTTGTTCCATTCGGCCGGTTCGCCGGCGGCTGTCTTTGAAGATTGGCTCTGGCTGCTTAACACCTATTTTGCTGCCGATGGACCGCTGGCTTCGCTCGAGAAAAGTACGGCCTGGGCTGGCCGTCGTCTCGACGATGCCGGGCATAAAGTGAAAGTCCTTCTGGCACTACCGTCACCCAGCCCGAAACAAAGCGAATTCTGGTCGGGAATCGAAAAGGATCCTCAGGCTAAGCAATACTTCGAGTCCAAAGGGCTGGCGGTGAGTGCCAACCGCTTCTCTGGCACTCTCCAGGAACGTCGCACCGTCCTGGAATGGATGATCGACGAGATCTTGCGTCGCTGGCACCAGGCTGGCTTTCACCAACTGGAGTTGGCAGGATTTTACTGGTTCGAAGAAGAGGTCTCGGATAAAGCTGACGACCGGGCGCTGGTGAAGCAGGTAGCGCAGATGATTCACGCGAGGGGCAGCCTGTTCTTTTGGATCCCCTACTTCCGGGCCAGCGGATCGACAGCCTGGAGAGAGTGGGGATTCGATGCCGCTATGCTGCAACCCAACTATTACTTCATGCCCCGCGATCAAGTCCCCCCGCTGGGCAGTCCCCCCGAACAGCGCCTCGCCCGCCTGCGACAGGCCGCCATGCTGGCCAGGCGCTATGAAATGGGGATCGAAATCGAGTTCGATGCCAGCGTCATAGGCGACGCCGAGATGCGCCAGCGCCTGTATGAGTACCTGGAGGCCGGCGACCAGTATGGGTACATGCGGGAAGCCGTGCTCGGATACTACCAGAACGTGAATGATCTTGCTCAGATGGCCCGGATGGCAGGCGGGCCGGGTAGAAGGGTTTATGAAGACCTGTATCGTTTCGTGCGGGGGCAGAGCGTGAGCTGGGGACTTTCTGGGCGAGTGCTGTCGCGGTCGGGCGAGCCCGTAGCCGGCGCTCGGGTCCAGTTTGGAGAGGTGGCCACCCACAGCGACGAGTCGGGCCGCTTCGTGCTTTCCGGCTTGCTGGGCGACCAGGGAACCGTGGCGGTCAGCGCACCCTCCGGGCAAGCCGCTTTCGTGCCGCTCGTCCGAGAGGCAGCGCCGCCGGTACTGGATGTCTCCGTTGAACAACTGCCAGAGAAACCGCTGCTCGATCCGGCGGCGCTCGCACCCGGGCAGGATAGCACGCGCTGGCCCGGCCTGCAGATCCTGGGATGCCCGGCGGAAGTGATATCAGAGGGTCAGAGTGAACCGGTAACGGTCAACCGGGAGCTGAAGTTGACTCTTGGGCAATCGCCATTTCCCTTCGGCTCCGTCTCCTTTGACCTGCCAGAAGGATCCAAGGAGCAGGATTGGTCGAACTGGCAGGCTTTGGCCATCGATCTTCGTTGGGAGAAAGTTCCGGCTTCCCCCGTGGCATTGACCGTCACCATCCGGGACAACGACGGGAATGCCTATGCACGGACGTTACCGGTCATGCCGGAGGACCCAGTTCAACAGAGCCTGCTCGTTCCTCTGGCCGATGCGGCTACCGGTAGGTTTGCCACTGCGATACCCGGTAACGAGGAAGGCGAGGGCGTCAACCTGAAGCAGATAGCCCGTGTCACTGTGGCTGTCCCGCAGGTAGATGGGCAGGAAGAGGTCCTGTACCTGGGGAAGTGGTATCTGATCGGTAGCGCCGGCACCGCACCGGCGTCGTAGCCTTCCTCGCCGTCACCCCCGCATGAGCCCCCTCGCCTTGACCGGCCTGGGGGCTCATGTTAAAGTTAACCGGGTTAAGAACCCGCTAAGGAACGGACGAGGGAGAGGGGACGAGGGTGGCAGTTACGCAAGAAGAGGTCATTGCGGCTCTGCGGGAAGTGTACGACCCGGAGTTGCACCGCAACATCGTGGACTTGCACATGGTGCGGCGGGTGGAGATAACGGACGGGCATGTAGAAGTCGAGATTGCTCTCACCGTGGCCGGCTGCCCGCTGCAACGCACCATCGACCAGACTGTGAAGAAACGGTTGTTGCAACTCCCAGGGGTGACCGGCGTTGACGTCATCATGGGCGTGATGAGCGAGCAAGAGCGTAAGCGGCTGGTCAGCGAGTTACGACCCAGCCCCGAGATCCGCTCCGGCATTCTGGACGAAGGTAGCCGCACCCGCATCATTGCGGTAGCGAGCGGCAAGGGCGGAGTGGGCAAATCTACTGTCAGTGCGAACCTGGCGGCCGCTCTGGCTCGCCAGGGGCGCAAGGTGGGCATCATGGATGCCGACATCTATGGATTTAGCATTCCACACATCCTGGGAGTAGACACAGCGCCGGTGGTTCTGGAAGACCAGGCCATCGTCCCCCAGACTGCCCACGGCGTACAGGTGATCTCCATGGGGTCCTTTGTCAACGAAGACACCCCCATCGTTTGGCGCGGCCCCATGCTGACCAAGGCATTCCAGCAGTTTCTTGGAGACGTTCTCTGGGCCGACCTGGATTATCTCATCATCGACATGCCACCTGGAACCGGCGACGTGGCCCTCAGCCTGTATCAGTTGATTCCCCGGAGCATGCTGTTGTTGGTGACTACCCCACAGATTGTGGCAGCCAATGTGGCCGCGCGGGTGGCAGCCATGGCCCGCAAGACCCATCAGCGCCTGCTGGGGGTCATTGAGAACATGGCCTACTTCCTCTGCCCTCATTGTGGTGAACGGACTGCGATCTTCGGCGAAGGAGCTGGTGAGGAGTTGGCAGCCCGCCTGCATGTGCCGCTGCTGGCACAGCTGCCGCTGCTCGTGCCCCTGCGAGAAGCGAGTGACAAGGGTCAACCCCTGGCCGACGAGCAGTTAGTTCGCCTTTTTGACGACCTGGCGCAGCGGGTCGATGAAGTGGTGCGGCACTCTGTGGACTCGCCAGCAGTGACGCCCGGGACGGATGAGAGCGACGTTCAGCCGTCGCCGTCAGCAGCGCCGTCGCCCGCCTCGGCTTCCACCCGTGCCGGTGAACTACGTTGAGCTTACCCACTCCCCCTGCCGCCGATTGGGAGCTTGCCTGGGGGCTGCTGGAGAACGCCTGGCGGGCGGCTTTGACCCAGGCGCTGGCGGGGTTGTCGCCGGCCCAGTTTCGAGCGCTGCTGTATATGCGCCGCCATCCGAACGTCACCGTGGGGCAGGTGGCCGGGGGCTTGGGAATCTCCTATCCCGCCACCACCAAGCTGGTCCGTCGCCTGGTCCAGCAGGGTTGGGTGAACCGGCAGCCGCAGCCGACGGACCGTCGGGAGGTCGTTGTCGATCTGACAGAGGCCGGCCGGCGGCGTTTGGAGCAAGCGACCCGTGCCCGCCTTCAAGTTCTCGAACAGATGCTCGAGCCGCTGGGATCCGTCCGCCAGGGAGAACTGTGGCGAGCGGTGGGTGAGCTGCTGGAAGCTGCTTTGCAGGTTCTGCCGGACCGGCAGGCGGTCTGCCTGGCTTGTGGGGAGGAGGCTCGCCCGCAAGATTGCCCGCTTCTGAGGGCAGGTATGCCGGGCGGCGTCTGTCTGCCCATCTGCCGATGACGGGTGATGCCGGACCGATGATGCGGTATCGTTGAAACCGGGCCCGTAACCCGAACCAGGGAGGTCCAACGGTCCGGGAAAATTCTGGCAGGACGGCTGGCGACGGTGAACCCAAACCTGCAAGACCGACGGTTTGGAGCTGGCAGGGCCAGGGGGTGACTTGCGGCCGGGGACTGGCGATCGGATATGAAAGGAAGTATCATGAAAGCAACTTGTACTGGGCGGATGTAAGGCGGCGGAGTGGTCTGATGCCTGGCCGACGGAGACCCGTCGAATGCCGGGAATTGTGCGAGTGGGCACAGGCTTGAGCCAGGCACAGATTACGCCGGGCACGGACGTGACCAAGTCCGAAAGCCCAGGCAATCAGTAGAACCGGGGTGGAGTGCGACGATGGCATCACAGACCCCAGCCGGCGAGCACGACGCAGGGGGCGATTTGTGGTCGTTGCTGCAAGCACGGGGGTTCATACAACAATGCACCGACGGGGAAAAGGTGCGCTCCGAGCTGAGGAGTGGGCCTGTTACCGCGTACGTGGGGATGGATCCGACGGCTGACAGCCTGCATGTAGGCCACCTGCTGCCCCTCATGGCTCTTGCCCATCTGCAGCGGGCAGGGCACCGTCCCATTGCGTTGATGGGCGGCGGCACGGCAATGATTGGCGATCCGTCTGGCAAGACGGAGATGCGCCCGATGTTGAGCCGGCAAGAGATCGAGCAGAATGTGGCGGCCATCCGGGCTCAGGTCGAGCACATCTTACAGACGGCTGCTTCGAGCCCAGCCGATTCGGCTCCCACTTCGCCGTCTGCAAACTCCTCTCCTCCTGCCTCTTCCACCGCCCTGGTCCTCAACAACGCCGACTGGATCCTTCCCTTGCAGTACATTGATTTTCTTCGGGAAGTGGGCTCGCAGTTTTCCGTGAACCGCATGCTGGCCGCCGAATGCTTCCGTACCCGCCTGGAGCGAGGACTCTCGTTCATCGAGTTCAACTACATGCTGCTGCAGGCGTACGACTTTCTGACTCTGTACCGGCGGTACGGCTGCCGCCTGCAAATGGGGGGCGACGATCAGTGGTCCAACATCATTGCCGGGGTGGAGCTGATTCGCCGCTTGGAGGGGGGACAGGCGTACGGGTTGACGTTCCCCCTGCTGGTGACCAGCTCCGGCAAGAAGATGGGCAAGACCGAGGCCGGGGCAGTCTGGTTGTCGCCAGCGAAGACGACCCCGTATGAGTTCTACCAGTTCTGGCGAAACACCGCCGATGCCGACGTGGCCCGCTTCCTTGCCCTGTATACCTTCTTGCCTTTGGAGGAGATCCGGGAGCTGACGGCGACCAGCGGCGCCGGGCTCAACCGGGCCAAGGAGCGCCTGGCTTACGAGGTGACCGCACTGGTCCATGGCCGGGAGCAGGCCGAGCAGGCCCAGGCAGCGGCTCGTCTTTTGTTTGGCGGCGCAATTGCGGGTTCAATGCCCCCGCACGGTGTCGCGATGCGGGCGGCGGGAGTCGCAGCCGGTGCCGTGCCCGCGGTGGAGCTTTCTGCGGCCGAGGTAGAACGAGGAATTGCCGTGGTGGAGCTATTGGTCCGCTGCGGCCTGGCCCCCTCCAAGAGCGAAGGTCGCCGGCTGATTCAGCAAGGTGGGGTGGAGATAAACGACACCCCGATTACCGACGTGGAGCGCCGCCTGGACATGGCGGATTTCCGGGGCGACGACCGGCAGTTGCTGGTTCGCAAAGGCAAGAAGGGGTTCTGCTGGGTCCGGTTGCACTAGTTGCAGACGAGGTAGCCTTGTGGCGAGGGGTGGGTGAAAAGCAGTGCATATCGTGGTTTGCGTCAAGCAGGTGCCGGATGCGACCGAGGTGCGGATCGATCCGAAGACCAACACACTGGTGCGGGAGGGAATTCCCTCCATCGTCAATCCGTACGACTTGCATGCCGTAGAGGCCGCCGTTTTGCTGCGGGAACAGTGGGGGGGAAAGGTGACCGTCTTGTCCATGGGGCCTCCCCAGGCGGCCGAGGCGCTGCAAAAGTGCGTAGGGCAGGGAGCCGATGAGGCGATTCTCCTCACCGACCGGGCCTTTGCCGGCGCCGACACTCTGGCGACCAGCTATGCGTTGGCGAAAGCCATCGAGACTATTGCCGCCAAGGAACCGGTGGACTTGGTGCTGACCGGTCGCCAGGCGATCGACGGCGATACCGGCCAGGTCGGGCCAGGGATTGCCGCCCGTTTGGGGCTGCCGGTGTTGACGTATGTTTGCAAGATCCGTTCCATCGATTTGACCCAGCGGCGGCTGGTGGCAGAACGGCTGCTGGAAGAGGGGCGGGAAGTGGTGGAGAGCCGGCTCCCGGCACTGCTCACCGTGGTCAAGGAGATCGCTGAACCCCGCTACGCCAGTCTTCCCAGCCTGTTACGAGCTGCCCGGTACAAGGTGCAGGCATGGAACAAAGACGACATTCAAGCGGATGCACAGCAGTTGGGCCTGAAAGGCTCCCCCACAGTGGTCGGGACGATCTTCTCCCCGCCTGGGCGGCAGGCGGGCCCGCAGCTAGAGGGTGAACCGCAGGCTATAGCTGCGCAACTCGTTCACGAGTTGGCGGCCCGTGGGATTATCGGGATCCAAGGGCCGGTGGGGGTCTCCCGCTTCGAGTCGATCACGCAGCGCCAGTCGGCCTAGCTAGAACGGTCCGGCGGTGTGAGCGAGTGTCACCGGTCGGGGTTGGTGGCTGGTTTGCTGGGAAGAGGGGTTACGCAATGCCGAAAAAACCGATGCCGAAAATCCACGTTTTGACGCCCAAGTGTATCGGTTGTCAATTATGCGTGTCTACCTGCCCCTTCGGGGCACTGGATATGGCCGAGGGGGTGGCGGTTTCCAACCCCGATAAGTGCACCGGGTGCGGGTTGTGCCTTGTCCCCTGCCCCACCGATGCTCTGGAACTGGTTGGGCCGCGAGCCGAAGAGATTACGGGCAAAATGATGGCCAAGAAGCTGAGAGCCGCAGGCACCGCCAAATCCTCCACTCCCACCGGCGGGACGCCAGAAGCGGGAAGCTCGACGGGACCCGAGGTACCTGCCCCGCTCCATGGTCATGTGGGTGTCTGGGTCTTTACTGAGTTGCAGCCGGACGGCAAGCAGGCGGCCTCGGTCAGCTGGGAGCTGCTAGGCAAAGGCCGGGAGCTGGCCAATGATCTGGGAGTGCCGCTGTCGGCTCTGGTTCTGGGAGAGCATGTCGATGCCATCGCCCAGCAGGCGATTGCGTATGGGGCCGACAAGGTATATGTGGTAGACCATCCGGTGCTACGGATTTACCGGAACGGCCCTTACGCCCGTGCCATCGTTGACCTGGTGCGGAAGGAGAAGCCAGAGATCCTGCTGATGGGTGCGACTACCCTCGGCCGCGATCTGGCTGGATCCGTCGCCACCGTGCTGGAAACAGGGCTAACCGCCGACTGTACCGAGTTGAAGATCAACCGGGGGGAGAGGCTGCTGGAAGCGAGCCGCCCGGCGTACGGGGGCTCCATCATGGCCACTATCCTGTGCCGCGACCGGCGGCCGCAAATGGCGACGGTGCGGCCGCGCGTCTTTGCCGCTCCTGCAGCCGACCTGGAACGCACCGGTCAGGTGGTTCGGGTTCCCTTCGAGATGAAGGAAGAAGAGGTGGGCGTGCGTGTACTGGAATTCATTCGGGAGGCGCAAAGCACCGTTCATCTGCAGGATGCTCAGGTCATCGTAGCCGGGGGACGCGGGCTGGGTGGGCCCAAGGGGTTCGAACTGCTGCAAGAGCTGGCCGATGTGCTGGGCGGCGTGGTGGGGGCGAGCCGCCCCTGCGTGGACGCCGGTTGGATCAGTCCTGACCATCAGGTGGGCCAGACGGGCAAGACGGTCCGTCCCCGCTTGTACATTGCGGCTGGAATCTCCGGGGCGGTGCAGCACCTCGTCGGTATGCAGACGTCCGACTGCATCGTGGCCATCAACAAAGATCCGGACGCTCCCATCATGAAAATCGCCGACTATCGTATCGTGGGGGACCTGTATGAGATCATCCCGGCTTTGCTGGCGGAGCTCAAAGCGAGTCGAGCGGCGGGGGCAGAGACGGTGGCCGTGTAAGCTGCCGCAGAAGCGTGGAGGCGAAGGGGCTGGCCTCATCGCCAGGGCAGGGTGAGAGACGGCCAGCGGGAACGGAAAGGTCGGGTGCGCATGGCAGAGAAGTTCGATGCAATTGTCGTCGGAGCCGGGCCGGCCGGCATCACGGCTGCCTATACCCTGGCGGAGGCTGGGGCGCAGGTCGTATTGATCGAGCGGGGCGAGCAACCGGGTACCAAAAATACCATGGGCGGCGTTCTCTATCGCAAGATGATGGACGACATCATCCCGGGTTTCTGGGAGCAAGCGCCGCTGGAACGACATGTGATCGACCAACAGTGGTGGCTGTTGTCGGAAGAGGCTGCGTTCTCCATCGGCCACCGCAACCTGGGGCATGATCAGCCTCCGTACAATGCGTTTACGGTGTTGCGGGCAAAGTTTGACAAGTGGTACGCGCAGCAGGCGGTCAAAAAGGGAGCGCTGTTGATCACCGAAACGGTGGTCACGGAACTGCTCAAAGACAAACAGGGCCGGGTGATAGGAATCCGAACGGATCGACCCGAGGGCGACCTGCTGGCGGATGTGGTGGTCGTATCCGAAGGTGCCAACAGTCTGGTGCTGGAGGCGTCGGGCCTCAAGCCGATGCCCAGGTCGGAGACGATGGCGGTAGCGGTGAAAGAGGTTATCGCTCTCCCGCGCGAGGTCATCGAGAACCGGTTCCATGTCAGTGGCAACCAGGGTGTCGTGATCGAGGCGTTTGGCAACGCCACGCTGGGAATGACGGGCAACGGTTTTGTCTACACCAACAAGGATTCTTTGTCGGTAGGGGTCGGAGCCATGATTAGCGACTTCGTACGCCGACGGATTCATCCGCACCAGCTGCTGGAGCATTTCAAGCAGCACCCGGCCATCGCTCCGCTGGTGGCGGGCGGAGAGGTGAAGGAGTACTTGGCCCACATGATCCCCGAAGGCGGGTATGAGACGATGCCGCCTTTGTATGGGGACGGCTTCCTGGTCTGTGGCGATGCAGCGGGGATGGTCATTGCCGTTCACCGGGAAGGATCGAACCTGGCCATGACCTCGGGCAGGCTGGCGGCGCAGACCATCGTCGAAGCCAAGCGGGACAGGGATTTCAGCGCTCACAGCCTATCCCGGTACTGGGAGAAACTCAACCAGTCGTACGTGTTGCAGGACCTGCGCCAGTACCGGCGGACGACGCCGACGATCGAACGGAACCCACAGATCCTGGGCATATATCCCTCACTGCTCAATGAGGTCATGGGTCAGTTCTTGACCGTGGACGGGGTGCCCAAGCGGGAGAAAGAGAAGAGACTGTTGCGCCTGGTCACCCGGCGGCGGCCGGTGACTGGGCTGATCAAAGATGCCTGGCGGATGGGGAGGGCGATGCTATGAACCAGAGGGCACAGGCTGCAACCGTGGCCGAGCGGGCTCCACTGGGCGCAGGGGCGACGACGGTCGATTCTGGACTGCCGCAGGTGGACGTTCAGAAGAAACTCTTCACGGTTCGCTACAAGGCGGATAAGGAATCGCACCTGGCGATCCGTGACCCTCAGATCTGCCTGGCCTGTAAAGACAAACCCTGCCTGTACTTCTGCCCGGCCGAGGTGTACAAGTGGGAGGAAGAGCGCATCACCATCGCCTTCGAGGGTTGCCTCGAGTGCGGCACCTGCCGGATAGGATGCCCGAGCCACAACATCTCCTGGCGGTACCCGCGGGGAACCAACGGTGTGCAGTACAAATTTGGTTGATGGCTAGAAGCCGTGTGGGCGCCTTGGAATAGACGTTCCGGTCGCTGATGCAGACAGGGAAGCCCCGGCGCCGGATGGCAGAAGTTCCGCGGAGATCGTGGGGTGGCCGGGGTTGGTAGGAAAGGAATAGGACCGGCTCAGGAAGGAGGGGGGCAGATGCCCTCCTCCTTGTGCGTGTATGGATAATTATGGTACTCTGGGAGCGGGCGAATTGGGGCAGGATTGGGGAGATGGCCCGCGCCTGCCGCTTTTTCTCTTTCGCGGGAGCAACAATTGTCCCGTCCGTTCCAGGGATTTGTGCTGCTTGTAGCGAATTGTCCCACGTCAATGCCGAGCACCGCCGGGCGTGGCCGGTCCGGCAATCCGGGATCGCTGCCGCGGACATGAAGACAGGTCGGCGGTGTGGGAGGAGGGGCGGGAGTGCTCGACCGGGGCGGGCGCGGGAGTTGGCGTTGGGAACGGAGCGGCTGGTGGTGGACGTTGGTGATCCTCACCGGCGGGTTGGTGGGTAGCTGGGTGGGGGAATGGTTGGGCCACTCGGCTCCGATACTGAGCAGGGCGGTCAGTTGGGGGTTTCGCCTGGAGGACGTTCACCTGGGTGATGTGCTTCACCTGCAGCTCGGGTTGACACTGCAGTTTAACTTGATGACAGTGGCCGGCATGGCACTGGCGGCCTGGTTGTTGCGGCGCTATTAGGTGGCAGGCGACGGCGAATCGGTCGGCGCGGGTAGAGCGTAGGCAGGCGCAAGGGGACGGGCAGCGGGAGCCGGCCGGTTGTTCATAGGAGTGATCAAGGAGTGGATGAGATGGCAGCCAGCGATCCGCTGCTGATTCTGGCCTCCACCTCGCCTCGACGCCGGGAGTTGCTCAAGCGCCTGGGACTCCCGTTCCAGGTGGAGCGGCCGCAGGCAGTCGAGCGGCGGCGGCCGGGGGAAGCGCCCGGGGAGCTCGTGGAGAGGCTGGCGCGAGAGAAAGCAGAGGCGGTAGCTAGCCGCTGGGGGCGACAGGCGGGGGCTGAGCCGGGGCACGGGCAGGAAGAGCAGCGGAGGCTGGTCATCGGGGCGGACACCGTGGTGGTTTTGGATGGAGAGATCCTGGGAAAGCCCAAAGATCTTGAGGACGCCAAGCAAATGTTGCGGAGGCTGTCCGGCCGGACGCACGAGGTGTACACGGGGGTGGCCGTCCTGGAGACTCCCTGGCCAGGAGGGCCGGAGTTGGTGGAGCATGAAGTGACCCGGGTTACTTTTCGCCCGCTCACCTCGGCCATGATCGAGCACTATGTGGCGAGCGGCGAGCCTATGGATAAGGCTGGAGCGTACGGCGTGCAGGGGTTGGGTTCGGTCATCGTGTCGCACATCGACGGGTGCTTTTTTAATGTGGTCGGCCTGCCTTTGCCGCGTTTGGCCCAGATGCTGGAGCGGTTGGGGCAGCCGGTGTTATAGGGGGAGGGGTGGGATGGGCAAGCCGACGGAAAAAGGGTGGGTGGCCGTGCATCGCCCAAGAGAGCGGCTGCTTTACCAGGGGGCGGGACGTTTGAGCGATGCCCAGCTCCTGGCCGTCCTGTTGGGAACAGGGGGAAGTGGCTGTTCGGCTTTGGAGTTGGCGGAGGAGTTGTTGATGGAGCTGGGCGGGCTGGACCGGTTGGCCCGGGCCTCCGTGCGGGAGCTGGTTGACCGGCGTCATATGGGGCCAGCCAAGGCCGGCCGGGTGGTGGCCGCATTCGAGTTGGCGCGGCGGGTGCAAGAGGAGCCTGTGCTCGAGCGGGTAGCTATGCACGGGCCGGCCGATGCGGTACGGTTGGTGGGTGAACGTTTGCGTCGCCTCGACCGCGAGTGCTTTGAGACCTTGCTGCTGGACACCAAGTGCCGGGTGATCGGACAGGAGGTGGTGTCCATCGGGCATCTGAGCGGTGCGCCCGCTCACCCCCGGGAGGTGTTCAAGCCGGCGATCGTGGCAGGGGCGGCATCGGTGATCCTGGTGCATAACCACCCCAGTGGGGATCCGACCCCCAGCCAGCAGGACGTCGATTTGACCCGGCGACTGGCCACCGCTGGCAGGTTGTTGGGGGTTGAGGTGACCGATCACGTAGTCATTGGCAACCCCGGATACGTCAGTTTACGGGAGCAAGGTCTTATGCGATGTTCAGAGACGTGGTAGCCCGTTAGGTTGCTGCGCATGGTCCCAGACATGAGCCGAAAACCTTGGGACTAGGGACGGAGCGAAAAGAGGAGACGGGCACCGTACTGTCGGCCACCCTGGGGGCGGGTTGTGGAAAGGGGCACAGGCATGTTCAGCAGGTTTGGGAAAGACATGGGCATCGATTTGGGGACGGCCAACACCCTGGTCTATGTGAAAGGGCGGGGCATCGTGTTGCAGGAGCCGTCCGTGGTGGCGATCAACCGCGAGACGAAACAGATTCTGAAGGTGGGGGCGGAGGCCAAGCAAATGGTGGGCCGGACCCCTGGCAACATCATCGCGGTCCGACCGCTCAAAGACGGAGTCATCGCGGATTTCGACGTCACCGAGCGCATGCTGAACTACTTCATCAACAAGGCTGCCCGGCGAGGGCTGTTCTGGCATCCACGCGTACTCATCGGTGTGCCCTGTGGTGTCACAGAAGTGGAGAAACGGGCGGTGGTGGACGCCGGTCAGTCGGCCGGGGCGGGTGAGGCCCGTCTCATCGAAGAGCCGATGGCTGCGGCGATCGGAGCCGGATTGCCGGTTGCCGAGGCGACCGGCAACATGGTGGTCGACATCGGCGGTGGCACGACCGAGGTAGCGGTCATCTCGTTGGGGGGGATTGTTGCCTTTCGGTCTATTCGGATCGCCGGGGATGAGATGGACGAGGCGATTGTTCAGTATGTACGCCGCACGTACAACCTGCTGATCGGCGAACGCACGGCGGAGCAGATCAAGATGCAGATCGGTTCTGCCTACCCCACGGAAGAAGAGGAGTCGCTAGAAGTTCGGGGACGGGATCTGGTCTCCGGGCTGCCGCGGACCATCAATGTGACGACCGGGGAGATTCGTGAGGCGCTGGCTGAACCGGTAGCCGCCATCGTTGAGTCTGTACGGACGACCCTGGAACGCACCCCACCGGAGCTGGCAGCTGATATCATGGACCGGGGCATCGTGATGACCGGCGGTGGGTCGTTGCTGCGCGGATTGGACCGGCTCATTGCCGAACAGACGAGTATGCCGGTGCATGTGGCCGATGACCCGCTGACCGCGGTGGTCACCGGTTGTGGTATCGCCCTGGAGCATTATGATCTCCTCAAGCAGGTCACAGTGAGTCCCAGGCGAGCGTAGGTCCACGGCGGACTCCATGGGGAAGGGTTGGTTGGATTGGCGTGGGGAGGCGACGGGAACCGGTCCGCCGGGCGCGCCTGGCGATGGCGGGCCATTACTGCATTGGTGCTGGTCTTGGCGCTCGTCATCACCGGCTACCTGACCCGTCAAGGCGGAGGCCGCCTGGATGAGATCTCCCGCCAGATGGAGAGCTGGCTTCGGCCCGCCCAAGTGATATTCTCGTACTCGCTGATCTGGGTGCAGAACGGCGTTGACGCCGTGGCGCACTGGCGGCAAGTGGTGCAGGAGAATCAGCGACTACGGCGGACGGTGGAGCAGATGAGCCTGCAGATCGCTCAGCTGCAGCAAGCGGCAGGAGAAAATCAGAGCTTACGATCGCTATTGTCGTTGCGGGCACAAGTGCCCTGGCAGACCGTGGCGGCTACCGTCATCGGCCGTTCACCCCGGCATTGGAATCGGGAGGTCATCATCGACCAGGGGGCGGAGGCGGGGTTGCGTACGGATATGCCGGTGATCAGCGGTCGGGGGGTCGTGGGGCGCATTACCGCCGTGGGGGATGGTTACAGCCGGGTTCAATTACTGACCGATCCTGGCACAGCGATCGGAGGACTGATCGAACGGACGGGGGACCTGGTGTTGGTGGAGGGTAGCTCGTCCGGAGATCGGCTGCGGGTTCGTTCTCTCACACCGACGCCCCGGTTTCGAGAGAAGGACACCATCGTGACCTCGGGGTTGGGGGGGATCTACCCCAAGGGGCTACCCATTGGTACGATTGAGAAGGTAGAGCCGAACCAGTATGGCCTGGCCTCGGTGGCAGATGTCATCCCGGCCGCGGACTTTGGCCGTCTCGAGTACCTGTTGGTCCTGACACACCCCATACTCCCCCCCGTGTCGCTGCCATGAGACTCCGGCGGGTGGTGGCGTTGCTGCTGGAAGTCGGGGCGGCCGTGGTCTTGCAGGCCTTGCCGACGCCGGCGGGGCGACTCTGGGTCCGTTATGACCTGTCGCCTCACTTTTTGGGTTGGCTGACCGTGGATACGGCGTTACGGGATGGCCCCTGGGCAGGCGCGGGAATCGGCTTTGTCGTTGGGGGGGCGACAGACTTGCTGGCCGGCCGAACGTTGGGCGCAGCCGCCGTGGCGTGGCTGTTTTGCGGCTATGGGGGCGGCTTGTTGGGCCGCCAGGTGTTTCGTGAACGCTGGGAGGTCCCTGCTGCCTTCGTTCCGGCCGGGACGTTGGCTGGGATCACTCTGGAGATGCTCTTCGTGCAGTTCTGGGAGGGGCTAGGGCACTTACCCGGGCTGTGGCTGCACAGCGCCCTGCCGGCCGCGTTCGTCAATGGTGTCCTGGCTTTGGTGATCTATGGCGGGGCCAAGCGTTGGGTATGGCGCTGGCCCAGCCGGATGGTGGCCTCCTGGAGAAGTCCGGTAGGCGAAGCCAGTCTGGGAGAGCGAGAGACCGGCGGCGAGTAGCCGGTGGCGGTTCAGACCTGGGAAGGGGGGCGCGGCTGGGGGTGGCGCCAGGTGGCGGTGCACCGACGCGGTAGCAAACAGGTGTAGCATGACGGAGAGGGCGTTGATGGCGTGTCGGACGAGCAAGAGTTTGAACGCCGGCTGCGGTTCTGGGCCATCCTGGTAGTGGCTGTCTTTGCGCTGCTCTGGGGGCGGCTGGCCCAATTACAACTGGTGCAGGGCGAAGAGTTTGCCCGGCGCGCGGAGAGCAACCGGCTCCGCCTGCTGCGGACCGGGGCTCCCCGAGGGCTATTCTATGATCGCTGGGGACGGGTGCTGGTCAGCAATCGCAGCTCTTTTGCCGTCGTCATTTGGCCGGACTCTTTGGGGCCGGATCGGGAGGCCGTGCTGGCCCGTCTGGCCCAGCTCATCCAAGTGCCGGTGCAACAGATCCAGGAGTTGCTGCAGGCCGGCAGTGCTCTGCCGTTTTCGCCCGTGATGATCAAGACGGATCTGGATCCAGCTACGGTAACGGCACTGCAGGAGCAACGGCAGGATCTGCCGGGAGTGGTGGTCCAGGAGATGCCCCGGCGCTACTATCCGTATGGTTCACTGGCGGCTCACTTGATCGGGTACATGGGAGCGATCAGCCCGGACGAGTTGCGCGAGTGGCAGGATCAAGGGTATGTCGGCACCGACTGGGTCGGGAAAGATGGTTTGGAACGCCAGTATGAGCATGTTCTACACGGGCAGTCTGGCGGCGAACAGGTAGAAGTGGACGCTTGGCAGCGACCAGCGCAGATCCTGGGCGATCTACCGCCTGTGCCGGGAGAAAACCTTTGGCTGACCATCGACCTGCCGGTGCAGATGGCAGCGGAAGAAGCTTTGCGGGACGAGATTGCCCGACTGGATCGAGCTCGACCCAAGGTGGCCCACACCGGCGTCGCCATCGCGCTCGACCCGCGCTCGGGCGCGATATTGGCCCTGGCTAGCCAGCCTGCATATGATCCCAACATTCTGACGAATGGACCGAACCGGGGGGAGTATTACCAGTCGCTGGTCCAGCCCCCTTCGGCCTTGATCAACCGGGCTTTGCGGGGGCTTTACCCTCCGGGGTCAACCTTCAAGCCGGTAACGGCCATTGCCGCGCTGATGACCGGGAAGACGACGCCCGAAGAAGAGTTTTACGCCGATGACATTGGCCCTTACGGCAAAAAGGACTGGACACTGAATTCTGGCCTGCCACCGCATGGCTGGGTCAACCTCGCCCGCGCTCTGGCTGTTTCCTGCAACGATTACTTTTGGGAGATGGGTGGACGCGTGGGGGTCGATGCCCTCGCGGAGTACGCCCGCCTGTTGGGCTTCGGCCAGCCGACCCAAATCGACCTCTTCCCTGGTGACCTGGCCGGGAACGTACCAGACCGGGCCTACAAAGCCCGTTTGTACCCCAACGGCCCCGCCTGGCAGCGGCTGTGGTACCCTGCTGAAACGTTGGACTTCGCCATCGGACAGGGATATTTGACCGCCACTCCCTTGCAAGTAGCCCAGCTGTACGAGCTTATTGCCAACCGGGGGCGCGTCTACCGGCCCTATGTGGTTCAGGGGCTGCTGGACGCGAACCACCAGCTGGTTTCCGAAACCAAGCCGCAGCTGCTGAGAGAGGTCAATCTTCCCGATGCAGTCTGGGAGGCGGTGGAGAAAGGACTCGAGCAGACCCTGCAGCCGGGTGGTACGGCCGCCGGTTCATTCTACAAAGCGCCCTATCTTGCGGCAGGAAAAACAGGGACAGCCGAGGTGGCCGGCAGTGATGCCCACGGCTGGTTTGCCGCCTATGCCCCGGTGGGAGCGCCGGAGATCGTGGTCACCGTCCTGGTGGAACATGGGCTGGGCGGCTCTGCGGCCGCAGCGCCCATCGGCCGGAAGATGCTCGATGCGTATTTTGCCGAACGCAAAGATCCTCCGCCGCTGCCCACGTGGCTACGCGACACCACAGGTTCGGCCACGGAGGGCAGGAAGTTGGACACGCCTGGCGAACATCCACAAACATGATCAACGCCTCGGGTAAGTAGCCAATCGACCACTGGGTGGCCAGCAGCCCAGTCCAGTACCCAGGTGGCAGATGGGACACGCGACGGATGACCCAGCAGCACGAAGCGCGGCAAGCCAAGGTGATCTTCAAAGGCAACCGGGGGAAGCTCTATCTTTTCCTTGACGCATCTTCGGAAATGTCGGAGCTGGTCCAACGGGTGGAAGAACGGCTTTCGGAATCGCCCAACTTCTATCGGGATGCGCATCTTTGGGTCGACTGGGGCGATCGTCAGCCCGAGCCAGCGGAGTGGTCCTTGCTAGAACAGGCAGTGGCCGCGTTTGGCATCGAACTGCACCGGGTGGATTCCCGGCAGCCCGGCGGGCCTGTACCCAAGGGGAGGCAGACCAAGATGGAGCAGGCGGGATGGGAGCCAGAAACGGCAACGCTGCCCACCGTGCCGGATCAGAAGCGGGGTGGTGGCAGTTACCCGGCCCTGGCTGGGGGACATCCAGGGGCGCCCGCGCCTGACCATACGTTGTACGTACGACGCACTCTCCGCTCCGGTCAGAAGCTGTGGTATGACGGCCACATCGTGCTTCTGGGCGACGTTCATCCGGGGGCGGAGATCGTGGCCGGGGGGGACATTGTTGTCTTTGGCAAGCTGCAGGGCGTGGCCCATGCAGGCTTCCCTGGCGACCGCCAGGCCGTGGTGGTGGCTTTGCAATTGGAGCCGATGCAGTTGCGCATTGCCCAACTGATCTCCCGCGCCCCGGATGAGGCTGTCCGCCCCAACAGCCCGGAGCTGGCGCAGATTCGAGGCGATCAGATCGTAGTGCGCCGCTTGGACGAGTAGGAGACGGTGGGCGGAAAAGTCGAAGAATGGCTTAAGGAGGGGCTGTCTATGGCGGGACACGTGGTGGTCATCACCAGCGGCAAGGGCGGGGTAGGCAAGACGACTACCACCGCCAACCTGGCGATGGCGTTGGCCCAGATGGGGCGGCGGGTGGTGGCGATCGACGCCGATATCGGATTGCGCAATCTCGATGTGGTGCTGGGCCTGGAGAATCGCATCGTCTACGATCTGGTCAACGTGGCTGAGGGAGCGTGCAAGCTGAGGCAGGCGCTCATCAAAGACAAGCGCTGCGACACGTTGCACCTGCTGCCGGCGGCGCAGACGCGCGATAAGACGGCGATCACCCCGGATCAGATGAAGACGATTACAGCTGAGCTCAAAGAAGAGTTCGACTATGTCCTGGTCGATTCACCGGCGGGGATCGAGCAAGGGTTCAAGAACGCCATTGCTGGTGCGGACGCGGCGTTGATCGTGACCACCCCCGAAGTATCGGCGGTGCGGGATGCGGATCGGATCATCGGCTTTCTCGAGTCATCGGAGCTCCACGACCCTCGCCTCATCATCAACCGGGTGCGGCCGGAGATGGTCCGCCGGGGTGACATGTTGAGCATCGATGATGTGTTAGAGATTCTGTCCATCGAGTTGATCGGTGTGATCCCGGACGATGAGGGCATCATCGTGAGCACGAACCGGGGCGAGCCCGTGGTGCTCGATCCCCACTCTACCTCGGGCCAGGCCTACCGCGAGATCGCGCGGCGGCTGGAGGGAGAGTCGGTGCCGATTGTCCCCCCGACCCCTGTGGCCGATGGATGGCTGGGGAGATTGCGGCGTTTGATTGGACTCCAGTCACGCTAAAGGGAGGAGTCCCCATGCTCGATTTTCTGCAACGGCTGTTGGGGCGGGAGAGCGAGCGGCCCAGCAAAGAACAGGCCAAGGAGCGGTTGCGTCTGGTATTGGTGCATGACCGCGCCAATCTCTCCGATGATCTTCTACCGGCATTGAAGGATGAATTGCTGGCCGTATTGTCGAAATACATGGAGATCGACGAGAACGAGCTGCGAGTGCAGCTGGCCCAGGAAGACTCGCAAGTGGCGCTGGTGGCGAACATCCCCATCCGGCGCATTCGCCGGGCGGCAGGGTTCTCACACCAGGGAGCAGGGAGGTGACGGAGTTTCACTGGGCAGGAGAGGGGCGGGCTGATTGATCGAACGTCGGCAACTGCGCTATCTGGACTGGTACCTTTTGGGGTCGGTGCTGGCGCTGGTGGGAGTCGGCCTGCTCATGATCTACTCCGCCACGTACCGGGGGCTGCCGGGTATCCGAGTTGGCCCTTACTATTTCGTCGTTCGCCAGTTGTCATGGGCCATCATTGGGGGAATCGCTGGGGCGGCGGCGCTGGTTGTCGACTACCGGCGGTGGCCCCGCTGGTCCCGTGGCCTGTACGTGATCATGCTCCTTCTTCTCATGGCCGTGCTGGCCAGCCAAAAGATCTCCGGCGCCTCCAGCTGGCTCCGTTTCGGGGCACTGGGCTTCCAACCCTCGGAGCCGGCCAAGCTCATTTTCGTGGTGGTTCTCGCCTCATACCTGGAGAAGAACCCACCCGACGACACCGCCCGCGAGTTGGTGGCTCCCTTCCTGATCGCAGCGCCTCCTCTAGTGCTCATTCTCCTGCAGCCGGATTTCGGTACAGCCCTGGTGTTTGCCGGTATCCTGCTGGGGATGCTGTTTGCCGCCGGAGCAAAACCGTGGCGGCTGGGCGCGGTCGTAGGTAGCGGCGTCTTGGTCGGAGTGGTCGCTGCCTATCTCGTGCTCCATGGTGTGGATCTCAAGGTCGTCCATCCCTACCAGGTCCAGCGACTCCTGGCATTTCTCAATCCTTACCACGATCCCACCCGCAGTGGCTACAATGTCATTCAGTCCATGATTGCGGTGGGCTCAGGGCAGTTGACCGGGAAGGGACTATTTGCCGGCTCTCAAACCCAGTTGTCTTTTTTGCCCGCCCGGCACACGGATTTCATCTTTTCGGTGATCGGAGAGGAACTAGGATTTCTTGGCACCACCGCCGTTTTGGGGCTGTTTTTCCTGCTGATTTGGCGCAGCCTGGGAGTCGCCCGTGTTGCCAAAGACCCGCTGGGAGCGAATATGGCGGCTGGGGTAACCTCCATGTTCTTGACCCACCTGGTGGTAAACGTCGGCATGACTCTGGGAGTGATGCCGGTCACGGGGATTCCGCTTCCGTTCATCAGTTATGGCGGTAGCTCTCTTCTGACGAACCTGTTGGGAGTTGGGATTCTGCTCAACGTGCAGATGCGCCGGCTGAAGATTCTGTTCTGATCGTCTGAACGTGCGGGTGCTACCCGTCGCGGGCTGTCCATAGGATAAGGGCAGCCCCTGTGCTTTCTCCAAAGTGAACGGGCGAGGGGAGAGAGCGTCATTGTGACGGGTCAGGTGCAGCCGCGTTCGCGTCGCTGGACGGTCCATCCGGCTTTGGTTCTCGTGATGGTGCTGTTGCTTCCCTTGGGGTACTTCTGGACTGCGTTGTTGCTGTTTGGCCTTGTACTCGTGCATGAGCTGGCACATGCCGCTGTTGCCTGGTTATACGGTCTGCACCTGGAACGAGTAGAGCTGCTTCCCTTTGGTGGCCGCAGCACCGTGCCCGGATTGGAATGGGCCGGACCAGGGGTAGAGGCCAGGGTCGCCGCGGCGGGCCCCCTGGCCAATCTGGCCCTGGCCGCGGTGGCGCAGCTGGCCTGGATGCAAAGCCGGCTGCCCTTGGAGTTACTTTCCCAGTGGGAACGGCTGAACCTTTCGTTAGCTCTCATCAACTGCTTACCTGTCCTGCCCCTGGACGGGGGCTGGTTGGCCCGGGCCGTGCTGGCAGGGCAGTGGGGGTGGGTGGCTGCCACCCAGCGCCTGGCCCATTGGGGAGAGCGGGCCGGGCTGCTGTTTCTCATGGCCGGCACCATGCAGTGGGCTTGGCGTAACCAGGGTCTGAGCTGGCTGGTTTTCGGCCTCTTTTTGTGGTTGGCGGCCCGCCGGGAAAGCTACGAGGCGGCGCAACGGTACCAGCAGCAGCTTCTCCGGCGGTTCGCCGGTCTGCCGGGGAACCTACCGCTAGCGGCACACTGGCTTGTGGTTGGGGCACAGCAGCCGCTGCACCAGGTAGTGACCCGCCTCGTTCCCCACCAGTATCATCTGGTGGCCGTCCTGGACCAGGAGGGGCGAGTACGGCGCTGTGTCTCCGAGACAGAGTTGTGGCGGCAGGCGGGACGCTGGGGGAGCGTTGTGCCGGTGGGGGAGGCAGTAGGCTGCACCCGGCCGGTGGAGGGGAAACGGCTGCCTCCCGTCGAACCGGTGCGGAAGGGCAAGCGGTCGATGGCAGTGGGAACCGTCCCGCGCTACCGTTGACGGGTCAGTGGAAAAAGAGTAGGATCTTGGCGAACAAATATTCGTTCGGCAGGTTGGACAGGCATGACAATGACAGACCTGGTGGAAGCTAGAGCGGGTAGGCCCAGCAACCGGGCGGCGCTGGAGACCGCAGGCTGTTGCCTGCGATACGGAATACGGGCCGCCGGGTGGCGCAGGGGGTTTTGGGCAATGTTCGCTCGGTTTTCCCCGGCTGTTCGGAGGAGGATGCTGGGTGCATCGTAGTGGGAATATCCCTGTTTTGCCTGCCGCAGCCCTTTCTATATGCAGGAGAGGGTGGATAGGAGTGGCAGATGGTGGGCAAGGAGATTTTGGTCAATGTAGGTCGCACCGAGACCCGGGCGGCCATTCTGGAAGAGGGCCATTTGGTCGAGCTCTATGTGGAACGGGAGTCGAGCCAGCGAGTCGCAGGTAACATTTACAAGGGACGAGTGGCCAATGTCCTGCCGGGCATGCAGGCAGCTTTCGTGGATATCGGGTTGGATCGGAATGCCTTTTTGTATGTGGACGACCTGGGCGGGTATTTGCACTCCCACGAAGAAGGGGA
Organism: Limnochordaceae bacterium; assembly: GCA_014896305.1. Classification (GTDB taxonomy): domain Bacteria; phylum Bacillota; class Limnochordia; order Limnochordales; family DUMU01; genus Bu26. The sequence continues at coordinate 181,725 of JADBKQ010000005.1, read as the reverse complement.
GGGGGAGGCCGAGGATGAACCGGTAGCGGTCATGCCCGCACGACCGCACAACAAGAAAAAGATCAACGAGTTGCTCAAAGAGGGCCAGGAGATTGTGGTGCAGGTTACCAAAGACCCCATTGGCACCAAAGGGGCGCGTGTGGTCACTCACCTGAGCCTGCCTGGCCGCTATCTCGTGCTGATGCCGACCCTCGACTATATTGGAATTTCCCGGCGAATCGAAAATCAGGCGGAGCGTGATCGCCTCAAGGCGATTGCCAAGAAAGTCCGCCCCCGGGGGATGGGGCTGATCGTTCGCACCGTGGCCGAGGGGCAGGACGAGAACGAATTGGCCACCGATGCCCGGCTTCTTTTGCACATGTGGGAAAGGATCCGGCAGCGGGCCCGACGTTTGTCGGCCCCGGCTCTTCTCTACAAGGACTACGACTTGATCTACCGCCTTTTGAGAGACATCTTGAGCGAAGAAGTCGACAAGTTCGTCGTCGACAACAAGGCGGAGTACCACCGGGCGCTGGAATTAGCCAAGAGTATCTCGCCCAACCTGAAGGGAAGAATCCAGCTCTACACCGATGAGATCCCTCTGTTTGAGAATCGTAACCTGGAAACTGAGATTCAGCGGGTATTGCGGCGCAAGGTATGGCTGCCCTCCGGCGGCTACCTGATCATTGATGAAATGGAAGCACTGACCAGCATTGATGTCAACACCGGCAAGTTCGTAGGGTCGACCAACCTGGCGGATACGGTGCTACGAACCAACCTGGAAGCTACCCGGGAGATCGCCCGCCAGTTGCGGCTGCGGAACCTCGGGGGCATCATCATCGTCGACTTTATCGACATGGACAAGGAAGAGGACCGCAAGCAGGTTCTGGCTCGCCTGGAGCAAGAGACGCGGCGCGATCGAACCAAGACCCATATCCTGGGGTTTACCCAGTTGGGATTGGTAGAGATCACCCGCAAGAAGACGCGGGAAAGCTTAACCTCCCTCATCCAACGGCCCTGCCCGTACTGCGATGGAACCGGGCGGGTGATGGCGGAGGAGACGGTGGCCGCGCGGGCGGAGCGGGAGTTGCGTAAGCTGGTTCGCATGAGCGACGTGGAAGCGGTGCTCCTTGCCGTACATCCCAGTGTGGCGGCCCTGCTCATCGGGTCGGGCGGGTCCAACTTGCGCCGGCTCGAAGAGGAGCTGGGCAAGAGCATTTTCGTGAAAGGCAACGACCGGCTTCACATCGAGGAGATCAAAGTGTTGGCGGCGGGTAGTCGCCAGGAGGTAGAGGCGAAAGCGATGCCGGTTCACGAGGGACAGGTGCTCGAGGTAGAGGTGGAAGAGCCCCATATGAGTAACACCAACGACGGTATCGCCAGGCTGGAGGGCTATGTGCTCAATATCGAAGGGGCTGGGCACCAGGTGGGCGAGCGATTGAAAGTGCAGGTGACCAAGGTCTTCCGGACGTATGCCCGAGGCAAGGTCGTGGGCGAAGCGGCCGGCAGCCCTTCGAACGCTAGTGCTCCCAGCGCTGTCAGCTCTTGACCTTGGCCCAGAGGAACGGGTAAAGTATAAAAAGTGTCCGCAACCGCACAGGACAGGTAGCAAGTAGGCTCTGCCGAACGTGGGGGTCGGCAGACCTCACCTGGAGTGGCGAGTCTGGGGCGAGGTGGTCAATCAACATGTATGCGATCGTAGAAACCGGCGGCAAACAGGTAAGAGTGGAGCCGGGGCAGCGGGTCCAGGTGGAGAAGCTGCCGGTGGAAGTGGGTTCCGAGGTTGTGTTCGAGCGGGTATTGTTGGCAGCCGATCCGGAGCAGGGACGGGTAGAGGTAGGACAACCACAGGTCAAAGACGCCCGCGTGATTGGCAAGGCGCTGGCTCAAGGACGCGGCAAGAAAATCTATGTGGTCAAGTTTCACTCCAAGAATAACTACCGGCGGCGTACGGGGCACCGTCAACCGTTCACGGAAGTGCTGATCGACCGCATCGAGTGGGCTGGGGTGGTGGCTACGGCGTCTCGAGCCCAGAGGCCGCAAGAGCAGCCGGAGAAGGCAAACGAGGCAGCGGACGCCGGTGCTCCTGGTGAACAGGCAGCCGGGGAGTAACCCGGACCATGGTACGGGTCTGCTTTTGGCAGGACCAGGAAGGCCGATACTGGGGATTCGAGGCAGAGGGCCACGCCGGCTGGGCGGCGACAGGTCAGGACATTGTCTGCGCCGCGATTTCTGCCCTAACTCAGGCGACGGTCATCGGGCTGCAGCGGGTGGCCCGGTTGCCGGTGGAGTCTCGTCAAAACGACGAACAAGGGGTGCTAAGTTGCCGTCTGCAGCCTGCAGGCTGGACCAGTGCACAAGGGCAGAGTGCCTGGCTCCTTTGTGAAACCTTATGGCAGGCGTTGGCGGAGATTGCGGAGCAGTACCCGAAACATCTGCGCCTTCAGAAGGTATCCGTGTCGGGCGACGGCTGGCCCGTGTGGCCAGGGCAACGGAAGGATGCAAAGGGTACATTATTGGCGGGCCATTGTGGGAACCGTGGGTGATGGGAAAGGTGACGAACATGATCAATCTTCAGCTTTTTGCTCACAAGAAAGGGTTGGGAAGCAGCCGCAACGGGCGTGATAGCGCCGGGCAGCGGCTGGGTGTCAAGCGGTCTGGGGGACAGCTGGTCTCTGCCGGCAGCATCCTGGTGCGCCAGCGGGGTACACCCCTGCGGGCAGGGGTCAACGTCGGGCGGGGCAAGGATGATACGCTCTTTGCCAAGGTGACCGGTTTTGTGAGGTTCGAGGGGCCCAAAGGCGCACGGCGGGTGTCTGTGGTGCCGCTGGAGTCGGCGGAGAAGATGACCACGATCGCGACGACGCCGGCGGCCGAGGCGGAGAGTGCGAACGCATAAACGGGCGTTCCGCTGAGGACGTATCGGGTAGCGAATGGGTTCAACGGCATGAGACAGATGAGACGGGTCTTCTGGGGAAAGTAGCACCAGGAGGCCCGCTTTTGGCATCGTCCTCGTCAAGCAGCTTGGGCCGGCACGCCGCCTGGCGGCGCCAACTGTTCAAAATGGAGTAAACGAGGCATGATCGATAAAGTACGGCTGGAGCTGAAGGCTGGCGATGGGGGGCAAGGCGCGGTCTCGTTCCGACGGGAGAAATATGTTCCGTTCGGTGGGCCCGATGGGGGAGACGGCGGGCGCGGGGGACACATTTACATTGAGGCCAAGGCGAACACCTCGACGCTGATCGAGTACCGCTACCACCGGCGTTTCACTGCGCCCAACGGGGGCGATGGCGGGGGTGCGCTCTGCCACGGGCGGGATGGGGAAGACCTGATCCTCTATGTGCCGCCGGGGACAGTCGTGAAGGATGAAGCTACTGGCGAAGTCCTGGCCGACCTGGTGGAAGCGGGGCAGCGGGTGTTGGTGGCTACCGGGGGCCAGGGGGGAAGAGGGAATGCTCATTTTGCCACGCCCAGCCGCCAGGCTCCCCGGATCGCGGAGCGAGGGCGGCCCGGTGAGCAGCGGGTGGTCATCTGCGAACTGAAATTGATTGCGGATGTGGGTCTGGTGGGGCTGCCCAACGCAGGCAAGTCCTCACTGCTGGCGCGGGTGAGCGCAGCCCGGCCCAAGATCGCGGATTATCCCTTCACGACGCTGCAGCCCCAGTTGGGGGTGGTGGCACGGCCGGGCCGGCCTTCGTTCGTGCTGGCGGACATTCCGGGTCTCATCGAGGGAGCTCATACGGGTGCCGGGCTGGGCCACGAGTTCCTCCGGCATGTGGAGCGCACCCGCCTGCTGGTACACGTCGTCGACCTGTCTGGCTTGTACGGAGTTCAACCGGAGCAGGCCTACCAGGTGATTCGTCGCGAGCTGGCGTTGTACAGTCCACCGCTGGCCAACCGGCCTGAGTTGGTCGCGGCCAACAAGATTGACCTGGCCGAAGGTCGGGCTAACCTGGAAGGTTTTCGGCGGTACCTGACGGAACGAGGGGTACCACCAGAGAATGTCTTTCCTATTTCCGCCGCCACGGGAGAAGGGGTGGAAAGTCTGCTCGACCGGGTGGCTCAGTGGCTGGATCAGCACCCTGTGACTTCTCAGAAAGCCGGTTGGCTGCCCCCACGAATTTCGCCGCCGGCGGGCACACGGGACCACACCACGGAGACAGCAGATCAGACGCGGGGGGCAACGGCAACGGCCCCGCGTCAGTTGCCGCCCAGGCATGGACGGGCGGCTGGCAAGGCGATTTTCGACGTGCGCAAGGGCGAGCAGGGGTGGATCGTCGAGTCCGACGCCATCGACCGTTATCTGGAGCGTTTTCGGGTGGATACGGACGAGGCATTGCTGGAGTTCCTGCGCTGGTTGCGACGGCAGGGAATGGACGAGGCGCTGCAACAGGCGGGAGTCAAGGACGGCGATACCGTCTGCGCAGGGCCGTATGAGTTCGAATACTGGGAGTGAGAGGGCTGTGTCGGAGGTAGAGGCGGGGAGCCAGGGGCAAATCGGCGGGGACCGCCGGAGTCAAGAGTGCACATCGACGGGACAGGGGCAACTCCCGCCCCGCGCCTGGCTCAGAAAAGCTCGCCGCCTGGTAGTCAAGATTGGCACCAGTTCCCTGGTGGATGCCGCAGGCCGGTTGGACTCTGCTCGGCTGGGCGAGTTGGCCCAAGAGCTGGCTGGGGTACGCCAGGAGGGGCGGGAGCTGGTATTGGTCAGTTCCGGGGCGGTAGCCGCCGGAATGGCTCGCCTGGGGCTGACAGAGCGTCCTCATACGCTGCCTGGCCAGCAGGCAGCAGCTGCCGTCGGCCAGGGGCTCCTCATGCACCAGTATGAGCAGGCCTTTGATCGGCTGGGTGTCGTGGTCGCGCAGGTCTTGCTCACCCGGGAGGATGTCAGTGGGCGGGAACGATATCTCAATTCCCGGCATACGTTCTTACAGCTCCTGCGGTGGGGGTGTCTCCCCATCGTCAATGAGAACGACACGGTAGCGGTGGAAGAGCTCTGTTTTGGCGACAACGACACTCTCTCGGCGTGGGTAGCCACTCTGATCGGGGCGGATCTTTTGGTTATCTTGTCCGATGTGGAAGGGCTCTTTTCCTCGGATCCTCATCGTGATCCCACGGCTCGCCTGGTTTCGCAGGTGGAGGAGATCACGCCGGCGCTGGAAGCCGTAGCTACCGGTAGTGGACAACCCCGGTTGGGGCGGGGAGGCATGCAGACGAAACTGGAGGCCGCCCGCCTGGCTACCTCCTGCGGTACGCCGGTCGTGATTGCCCGTTCTCGACCGGGGGCCGTGTCCGCGCTCCTTCAGGGTGAACCAGTCGGTACCCTTTTTGTCGCCCAGCCGGTGCAATCCGCCCGCAAACGCTGGGTTGTGGGGCACGACCGGCCGCGCGGGCGGATCTGGATCGACCCAGGGGCGGTGGTGGCTCTGGTGCGGGAAGGCAAGAGCCTCTTGCCAGCTGGGGTTGTGCGCTGCGAAGGGGATTTCCAGCGGGGCGATCTGGTGCGGGTAGTCGACATGCTGGGGCAGGAGGTGGCGCGCGGGTTGGTAAACTATTCGCAAGTGGATTTGCAGCAGATTAGAGGAGTTCGGACCGACCAGATCGAATCAATTCTAGGTAGGAGAGATTTTGACGAGGTCATTCACCGGGATAACCTGGTTTTGGTCGGGTATCACCTGGCAAAGGAGCAGATTGGCTAACAGTGGCTACAGGGCAAGGGTCGGAAGCAGCAGCGGTTGGCGAAGCGCAGCGTTTGATCGAAGAGTTGGGGGCTAGAGCCCGGGCGGCAGCTCGCCAGTTGGCGCATGCCTCGTCCCAGGCCAAGGACGCCGCCTTGCTGCGCATGGCAGAAGAGCTGGTGAGCGCTCAGGACGAGATCCTCCGAATCAACCAGCAGGAATGGGAGGATGCACAACAGGCGGGCCGCCCGGCGGCCTTCGTAGACCGGTTGCGGCTCACTCCCGCGCGCGTGCGGGGGATGGCGCAGGGGTTGCGAAGTGTGGCTAGCTTACCCGACCCAGTAGGAGAAGGGTTGTGGCGGCGGGTACGGCCCAACGGCCTGGTTATAGAGGCGGTACGGGTGCCGCTGGGTGTGATCGGGATCATATATGAAGCTCGGCCCAACGTAACCGCCGATGCCGCTGGGCTGTGCTTGAAGGCAGGTAACGCGGTGATTCTTCGGGGGGGGCACGAGGCGCTCCAGACCAACCGGGCCATTGTATCTTCCTTGCGGCGGGGGTTGGAGCAAGCCGGGTTGCCGGCAGACGCGGTCTTACTGGTGGAGCGGCCGGAACGGGCGACCGCGGTAGCATTGATGCAGGCCCGGGGCTGGGTGGATGTGCTCATTCCGCGGGGAGGCGCCCAGCTGATTCAAACAGTGGTTCAGGAGTCGAAGGTACCGGTGATCGAGACCGGCGTAGGTAACTGTCACACGTACGTGGATGCCGCAGCCGACCTGGATATGGCCCTGGAGATCGTCTACAACGCCAAGTGTCAGCGACCCTCGGTCTGTAACGCGATGGAGACATTGCTCGTGCATGCTGCTGTGGCCGACCGGTTCCTGCCGGCCATGGCGGCCCGCCTGGAAGCAGCGGGCGTAGAATTGAGAGGTTGCCCCCGGGTCCGAGAACGTTTGCCCCACGTGCGGGAGGCCACAGAGGAGGATTGGGCGACGGAGTATCTCGATCTGATCCTGGCTGTAAAAGTGGTCGATAGTCTGGATGAAGCGATCGCGCACATCAACCACTATGGCAGCGGCCATTCCGAGGCTATCGTCACCCGTGACTACCTGGCGGCTCAGCGCTTTCTGGATGAGGTGGATGCAGCTTGTGTGTATGTAAATGCTTCTACCCGGTTTAGCGATGGCGAGCAGTTTGGGATGGGGGCGGAGATCGGGATCAGCACGCAAAAGCTGCATGCTCGGGGGCCGATGGGTCTGGAAGAGTTGACTACCCGCAAGTTTCGTGTGTACGGGCAGGGTCAAGTGCGCAAGGATTGAGGTGGATCGTGTTCAGGCAGGTAAGGACTCTGGGTGTGATGGGCGGAACCTTCGACCCGATTCACTATGGACACCTGGTCACTGCTGAGGCAGTACGGGCTGAGTACGGGTTGGATCAGGTGTTGTTCGTCCCCACGGGTCAACCGGCGCATAAACCGGCCGGCGGGTACACGGAAGCCAAGCACCGTTACATGATGACCATTCTGGCTACCCTGACAAACCCTCATTTCGAAGTGTCCCGGGTGGATATTGAACGGCCCGGGACGACCTATACTATAGATACCCTCCACGATCTTTCTACGTTGTATGGCCCCGACACCCAACTGTACTTCATCACCGGTGCGGATGCGATCCTGGAGATCCTGGCGTGGAAGAATCCGGAGGAGCTGCTACGCCTGTGCACGTTTGTGGCTGCAACGAGACCGGGGTATGACCTTAGTCGATTGGAGCAACAGCTGGGGGATCTATACCGGCGTCACAAGGACCGCATCAAAGTAGTTGAAGTACCAGCGATGGCCATTTCGTCCACGGACATTCGACAGCGGGTTCGTTTGGGTCGGCCCATCCGGTACTTGGTGCCGGAAACAGTGGCGTATTACATCTACAAGAACGGATTGTATGGGGCAACCCAGATGATTGTGGACGGCAATCTTCAACTGCAGGGAGATCCTCCTTGTTAGCCGAAAGTCGAGTTTGACGCTGCCCCCGGGCGTTCTTATACCTTTGGGGATGAGGGGTGGGAGAAAGGATCGGGAACGGCAGGTTGGCTGGCTGACAGACTGTGGGGGTTGTGAACAATGGTTCCGGGCACTGGCTTCTGGCAAACGATACTGTTTGAGGTGATATAAGTGGCCAAAACCCTGTATGTGGGTAACCTTCCTTGGTCTACTACCGAGGAGGAGTTGACTTCTATCTTTTCTCGTGTGGCACCCGTCATTAGCAGCCGCATCATTACCGACAAGTTTACGGGCCGTTCGCGCGGCTTCGGGTTTGTCGAGGTCAATGATGAGGATGTTGAGAAGGTCGTCGCTGGCTTGAACGGCACGGAGGTTGGTGGTCGTCAGATCGTGGTCAACGAGGCTCGTCCTCGCCCTGAGCGGTAGGTAGACCAAGACAAAGTGGCTGCCTCGGTTCGAGGTGGCCAACTCTCATCCCCGTTTCCCCGTTAGTCCCAGCCAGGCAGTCGAGCCGGCAGGTGCACCTCGTTGGTAGGTGCACCTGCTTTTTTATGGATGGCTGGTCCAGCGCCGAGCTGGTAGGATGAAGATCGGGGGTCGCAACGATGCCAACACTGACCCATCACGGTATCCCCATAGAAGAGTACCTGAAACAACAAGTGGCGCAGCAGCTATCCCCCGCGCGCCAGCTACATGTCGAGGGGGTGGCCCGCTTGTCCTCCCACCTTTGCAGCCAGCACGGCCTGGCTGCTTGGCGCGGGCGTTGGGCAGGATACCTGCATGACCTGATGCGGGAGTGGCCGGCTGACCGTTTGTTGAAGGCAGCCAGGGAGTTTGGTATAGTGACCTCGGAGGTAGAAGAAGCAGCGCCGGTTTTGCTGCACGGGCCGGTGGCGGCGGCCTGGGCTCAGCGAGAGCTGGGGTTGGAGGATGAGGAGTTGCTGGCGGCCGTTGCCTATCACACCACCGGGCGTCCGCAGATGAGCGTCCTGGAGGCGGTGTTGCTGGTGGCGGACGCGGCCGAACCCAGCCGGGAGTATCCGGGGGTGGCGAGGATCCGCCGTTGGGTGGATAAGGACCTGTGGCAGGCTTGCCGGTTGGCAACGGACAGTTCGTTGCGGTATTGCCTGCGGGCCCAGTTGCCGATTCACCCGTTGAGCGTGGCCAGTCGTAATTGGTTGCTAATGCATGCAGGTCCGTCGTTTCCGAGAGCGCGCTCGACACAAGGGGGTTGATCCATGGAGGCCGCACAGATTGCGCAGCTGGCGGCAACAGCAGCGGACGAGAAGAAGGCCGAAGATGTGGTCATTCTGGACATGAGGCAGTTGACGCCCATAGCCGATTACTTCGTCATCTGTAGTGCTTCCAGCCGCATGCAGGTGCAGGCCATTGCCCGGTTCGTGCAGGAACGGCTGGCGGCAGCGGAGGTAGATTTGCAGCGGCGAGAGGGGGCCGACGGTGCAGGTTGGATTCTCCTGGATTACGGGATGGTCGTGGTGCATGTGTTCCTGGACCAACTGCGCACCTACTATGATCTGGAGCGACTCTGGTCGGATGCTCCTCGCGTGATGGGCGTGGTAGCCACACAGGAAATGGAGCCGGCCACAGGTCCCTGAAGGCAGTTGTAAAAGTGGCTTGACGCAAGCTGTCGCACCCGCTACAATGATGGATGTTCACGCTGGCGTGACCTCGGGCCGAGGGGTGCAAGAGGTCGGCCGGAAGTGAGATGGTTTGCGTGGGGCTGTAGCTCAGCTGGGAGAGCGTGAATGGCATTCACGAGGTCGGCGGTTCGATCCCGCTCAGCTCCACCATCTTTTTGTGGGGTATTCTGGATGGGTAACCGTGCGTGCGGCCTTTCGTCCTGGTGGCGGACGAGAGGCCCTTTTGCTAAAGGGGGAGCGGCGGTGAGGGAGTATCAACCAGCGGAGATCGAACCCAAGTGGCGTCAGCAGTGGGAGAAGCAGAAGCTTTACCGAGCGGCAGAAGGGGGATCCCGGCCGAAGTATTACTGTCTGGAGATGTTTCCATACCCTTCGGGACGCCTCCACATGGGTCACGTACGCAACTACTCGTTGGGGGATGTAGTCGCCCGCTTCCATCGGATGCGGGGTTACTCTGTCCTGCATCCCATCGGTTGGGATGCCTTTGGGCTGCCAGCGGAGAACGCCGCTCTCAAACGAGGGATTCACCCTGCCGACTGGACCTGGCAGAATATCGGCTACATGCGGGAGCAGATGAAGAAGCTGGGGCTCAGCTATGACTGGGACCGGGAGCTGGCCACCTGTGATCCGGAGTATTACCGCTGGACTCAGGCGATCTTTCTCCTGTTCTACGAGCGAGGTCTCGTCTATAAGGCAGCTTCCCGAGTCAACTGGTGTCCCGGTTGCCACACGGTGCTCGCCAACGAACAGGTGGAAGACGGTACCTGTTGGCGGTGTCACTCGCCGGTGGAACAGCGCTATCTGAAGCAGTGGTTCTTGAAGATCACCGAGTATGCCGAGCCGCTGCTCAAGGATCTGGAGCGGCTTCAGCGCTGGCCGGAGCGGGTCCGCACCATGCAGGCCAACTGGATCGGGCGCAGTGAAGGGGCGGAGATTGTCTTTCCCATTCAAGGTCGCAGTGAGACGCTGACAGTCTTTACCACTCGACCCGACACGCTGTTCGGGGTCACCTACATGGTGGTCGCTCCGGAGCACCCGTTGGTCGATTCGTTAGTGAAAGGGCCAGAGGCAGCCGCAGCAGTGGCTGCTTTGCGCCAGGCGCAAGTCCCGGTGACCGAGCGGGAGCGGGAACTGGCCGAGAAGATCGGGACGCCCACCGGCTCCTATGCCATCAACCCGGCCAACGGCCGCCCCATACCGATTTGGGTAGGCAACTACGTGCTGATGGAGTACGGGACAGGAGCGGTGATGGGTGTACCCGCTCATGACCAGCGCGATTTCGAGTTTGCCCGGAAGTATCACTTGCCGGTCGAGGTGGTCATCTCACCCGATGGTCGGCCCAGGGACGGAGAGGCGTTGTCCGAAGCCTACGTTGAAGCGGGACAGTTGGTCAACTCGGGGCCGTTCGATGGGCTGGACAACGAGGAAGCCAAGCAAAAGATCGTGTCCTGGCTGGAAGAGCGGGGGCAGGGGAAGGCCCGGGTGCAGTACCGGCTGCGGGACTGGCTGATCAGCCGGCAACGGTACTGGGGCGTGCCGATCCCATTGGTCTACTGTGACCGGTGCGGAACGATACCCGTGCCCCGGGAGCAGCTGCCTGTCCTGTTGCCCCGGGAGGTCGACCTACAGCCCGGGGAGCGTTCTCCGCTGGCTCGAGTCGAGTCGTTTGTTCACACGACCTGCCCGCGCTGCGGCGGGCCGGCTAGCCGCGAGACCGATACCATGGATACGTTTGTCGATTCCTCCTGGTATTATCTGCGGTACGCCTGTTCGCACGATGATCGCCAGGCGCTCGACCCCCAGCGGGTCAACTACTGGCTACCGGTGGACCAGTACATCGGCGGCGTGGAGCACGCCATTCTCCATCTCTTGTACTCTCGCTTTTTCACGAAGGTCCTGCGGGACGCCGGTTGGCTGCAGTTTGATGAGCCCTTTCAGTCGCTGTTTACCCAGGGTATGGTCACGCTGGGCGGGTCGGCTATGTCGAAGTCGAAAGGGAACATCGTCGACCCGGAGGACATCATTGCGAGATACGGTGCGGATACGGCCCGTACCTTCGTGTTGTTTGCCGCTCCGCCAGACCGAGATCTGGAGTGGAGTGAGGCAGGGGTGGAGGGAATCTACCGCTTCTTGCAGCGAGTCTGGCGACTGGTGGGGGAGTGGACCGAAGCCGACCACTCGGCGGCTGGTGCGCCATCCGATCGGCAGTTACGGCGTCTGCTGCACCGCACGATCCAACGGGTGACCACGGATATCAGCGAACGGTTCAACATGAACACGGCGATTGCCGCCATCATGGAGCTGGTCAACGGGCTGTACGCGTACCGGGCCCGCCCGCTGGTGGAGCAGTCGGCCAGCCAGATCGACGAAAGCTTGCGGACTCTCACGGTTTTGCTGGCTCCGTTTGCGCCGTTCATGGCCGAGGAGCTGTGGCAGATGCTGGGGGGCCAGGGCAGCGTGCATGAGCAGAGCTGGCCGCTGGTGGATCCCGAGGCGCTGCAGGAGGATCAGGTCACCGTGGTAATCCAGATCAATGGCAAGGTACGCGACCGGATCCAGGTGGCGGCCGGGCTGAGCCGGGAGGAGCTGCAACAGACGGCACTGGCTTCGCCCAAAGTCCAGGGCGTGCTGGATGGCCGCTCGCCTCGCCAGGTCGTCGTTGTGCCAAACAAGATCGTCAACCTCGTCATTTAGGAAGAAGATTCCTTTTCGCCCTTGCGTTCAACGGCCCATGGTGCTATAATCCAAGGCTGGATGAACAAACCAAGGCGCATGACAGCCCGCTGCCCCCTGGAGAGTAGCGGGCTGTTTCGCGTTCACCAGGGAGGGAGCAACGTTGACCCTTCGTTCCTGGCGACCCGATGGTCTTTTTGGCTGCAAAGAACGGCTCGTCTGGTCGTTGGCCTTGCTCGTGGTGATCGGTTCGTTTGGCTGGGACTGGTGGCAGGCGAAGCGACTGGCGCCACCCTCGCCGCCCAGCGGGGTAACTCCCGGTGTCTTCCGGGAAGAGACGGCGGCGGCCTCGTCGGCGGCAGCGGAGTCGTCCGACAACTCCACCCTGGTCGCCGCGGCCCAGGCCGATTTTCCCAGTCATTCCTCGGCGTTGCCAGCAGGGGCCAGCGGGTCAGTCGTGACTACTAGTGCGGCGGGTGAACAGCAATCCTGTGCGCCCGCGGCCCGCCAGGCTAGCAAGCAAGCGGAAACCCAGCCCTTCGCCGCCCTGCCGCCGGCGGCACAAGACCCGGCGGCATCGGCAGGTCTTCCAGCCCCTGCAGGCGGACCGGAGCGGATCGATCTGAACCGGGCTTCGCTGGCTGATCTAGATGCACTGCCAGGGATTGGCCCAGCCCTCGCCGAGCGGATTATTAGCTATCGGAATGAGAAAGGACCATTCATCTCTGTAGACCAGCTGGTGGAGGTGCCGGGCATTGGCCCCTCCAAACTGGCGCAGCTACGCGACCGGCTCACCGTTTCTGCTCCCGGGGGCTCGGCCACGCGGTGAAGCGGCGGCCGTGGGTGTGGCTGGGCGCGGCATGGAGCGCCGGCGTACTGATCGCCTGGCGGCAGGAGATGGCGGCTGCCCTTTGGTTGGGCACGGCTGCGACCGGGGCAGTAAGTATGTTGATCAGCTCCCTCAGGGTGCCTTCACCCCTTCGTTTACCCGGAGTCCGCAGAGAAGGGCCGGGGAGCTGGCGGAAGGATGTCCTCCTCTTGGCCGCCACTGCTTTGGCGGGTGCTGGGGCCTGGTCGTCCCGAGTCGAAGTCCTCAGTTTCTGGCCCCTGTTGCAGTACCGGTCGGTGGGAGCGGAGCGGCAACAACCAGTTCAGCTGGAGGCGGAGGTGGTCGACCTGCAGGGGTTGCCGCCTCACCGCGAACCCGGTTGGCAGATCTGGCTGCGCCCCTGGCAGGCAAGAGCAGGGACGAGGCAGTGGGACAGGGTGTCTACCCCTGCACTGAGCCGGGGGCAGGTGCTGTTGACGGTGTACCGGGACAGCTGCCGGTTTTTCGAAGCTCTCACGCCGGCAGAGCGAGCCATCGCCCAATTGCGACCGGGGGATCGTCTCTGTGCCGCCGTGGAGTTGCGGCTGCCGTCGGGGGGAGGGAACCCTGGCCAGTTCCGCTACGCTACATACCTGGCCCGGCACGGTGTTTTGGCGGTAGCATATGCCACCCCTGGCCAGGTGCAGGTCCGGCGCATTGCTGGACCTTTGAGCCCATCGAACCGGCTGCGGCGTACGTTGTTTCAATGGCGGCAGCGGGCGGTGGCGGTCACCGGGGAGGGGTTGGACTGGCCCTACCAGGGAATGCTGCAGGGAATCTTCTGGGGCGACCGGCAGGCGTTGCCGGCCGCAGTTCAAGAAACGTTTACTCGATCCGGGGTGAGCCATCTGTTAGCGGTTTCGGGCCTCAATGTAGCCCTTGTGGCAGCGGCCGCCATGGTGGTGGGACGCCGTTTGGGATGGGGTGGTGCCGGGCTGCGCTGGGTTACTGCTTTACTGGTAGGCGGCTATGTGCTGTTGGTCGGTGCAGGAGGGAGTGCGGCTCGGGCCGGACTGATGGCCATGTTCGGATTGGCGCTGGGGAAGCGTCAGGGTGTCGACCCGTTGAACCTGCTGGGGGCCGCTGGTCTCTTCCTGGCGATAGTCAATCCTTTCTGGGTCTTTGACGTAGGATTGCTTCTGTCCCTGGCTGCCACTGCCGGACTGATCCTGTGGACCCGGCCCCTGGCACAGCTGGGCTGTAAGTGGCTTCCGTGGCTGCCGGTGCGCTGGCACCAGTCGTGGGCCTTCTCCGTGGCGGCTTGGCTGAGCACTTTGCCCCTGGTTTGGAGCAATTTCGGAGAGGTGAGCCCGTACGGTGTGGTCACTAACCTGGTGGTGGTGCCCTTGGCAGCGTGGCTGGTACCCCTGGCGGGTTGGCGCTGCCTGATTCGGATGTTGCCTCTGCCGTACGCAGGCAGGGTTGTGGACCAGTTTCTGGCACAGGCCCTGGAGGTGGGGCTGCGGTTGCTCTGGTGGGTCCTCCAGCAAGTGGGGGCCTGGCCGGGGAGTCTGCTACGGCTACCGCCTTGGAGTCCTTGGAGCCTGTTGGGGCTTGGCAGCCTGGCTCTGCTGGTGGCCGGGACGGATGTGGGCCGGGATCCGTTTCGATATCTGGGCCGCCGCGACCGCCTGGGTGGGGTCGACCGGCGAGTTGTGGCCGGGTTCATACTGGCTTTGGCGTTGAGTGGGCCACGCTGGCAGACTGACCGTCACCTGCTGCGGGTCTGGTTTGTGGACGTTGGGCAGGGCGATGCGGCTCTGATCCAGGCTCCTGGGCAGATGCCACTCCTGGTGGACGGTGGTCCAGCCGCAGCCGGCCCGTCGTTGAGGGAGTTCGTAAAGCGGCAAGTAGGCGGTGCGAAAGTGGGCCTGGTTGTCTCGCACCCCCACAGTGATCATGAGCAGGGGCTGATCCCCATCGTGGAGAACCAAGAGGCCAGGTGGCTGGTTCATGGGGACTGGTCGAGTGGCGAACGGAGCACTTCCGCCATCCGGGACTGCCTCCGGTGGGCAGACTTGCCCGAGTGGGTGGTCAAGCAGGGAGACCAGGGACAATGGGGGAACTCTGTCTACTGGCAGGTGCTGTGGCCGCCACACTCAGGTGAGGGCGCGCCGCCGGCTGAGCGAGCCGGGTTGGAGAACCAGGGTAACGATCATTCTTTGGCCTTTACGATTGGCTATGGCCGTGTGTGCCTGTTGTTCCCGGGAGACATGGAGCGAAGCGGCCAGGCCGCCTGGTTGCGCGAGCCTGGGCCTGTCTCACCTCGGGCCGGGACCAGCGTGGTCGTTCTGAAGGCCCCCCACCACGGAGCTGATTCTGCCTGGTATGCTCCTTTCGTTGACTTCTGGAATCCGCGCGCCGCGGTGATAAGCGTGGGTCGCAACGGGTATGGCCAGCCGGGGTCAACCTTCCTGGCCGGTCTCGAGCAGCGGGAGGTCGCGGTCTGGCGGACGGATTTGCAGGGGGCCGTCCGGTTGCGGACGGATGGTCGCCGGGTTTGGATTGCCGCTCGGGCCTTTGACCCTACGCAGTTACGGTTTGCCCATTGGGAGGAAAGATCCTTTTGATGAGCTCGAAGCAGGCGCAGAAGGCACACTCGGCTACCGAACCACCCGCCGTCTATCTTCTTCTGGGCGAGGACCCATTTTGGGTCGCCGAAAGCTGGCAGCGGCTACGGATTCAGCTGCTGGGACCCCAGGCGGGCGACCCGACCGCCGCTTGGAACGAACAATCCTTCGACGCCAGCGAGTGTGCGGCCGTACGGGTGCTGGAAGCCGCCCAGGTGCTTCCCTTTTTGGGCGGGCGCCGTTTGATCCGGGTGGAACGGGTGGACTCCTGGCCAGCAGCAGAGCAAAACCTATTGGCGGATGGGCTGGCGCGGATTCAGCCCCCGAACTACCTGGTGCTGGTGGCTGCCAAAGCCGGGTCTCTAGTACGCGGGCTACGGGAGGCGGTGGAGCGAGCGGGGCAGGTGGTAGAGGTTCCGGAGCCGGACACACCGCGGCTGGTAGACTGGTTGCAACAGCGGGCCAGGCAGGCTGGAGGTTCCTTGACCGCAGAGGCGGCCCAGCGGCTGGTGGAGGCCATGGGCCCATATCCCCAGGCACTCGCCACGGAGCTCGACAAACTGCTTACCTATGCGGCAAATCGACCCGTCACGGCAGACGAGGTGAACTTACTGGGGAGCTTGAGCTGGACGCAAGTCTCTGACTACCGGATCTTCGACCTGGCTGACGCTTTGGGCCGGCGTCAACCGGCGGCCGCACTGCAAGCATTGAGGGACCTCCTCGAGAGCGGTCGGCCGCCGCTCGCAATCCTGGCGACGCTGTCGTGGCACTGGCGCCGTCTGCTCGCTGTGGTGGAGGCCCGGGCCCGGGGCGTCCCCCAAAACCAGGTGGCTGCCCGTTTGCAACTGAGACCCTTTCAGCTGCGTAAGCTGAGTGAGCAAGCCTGCCGGCTGACCCTGGCCCAGGCCGAAGAAGGGCTTATCTGGCTGGCCCGTACCGAGGCGGACATCAAGATGGGGCGACGAGAGCCCAGCGTAGCCCTGGTTCTCCTCTGCATCCGGTTGCCTCTGCTGGGGGAGACCCCGCGCATAGAGGCCCTGAGCCGCCCCGCCCCGTATCGTGAGGGGTAGGACCTGATACCACCCCAGCCTGGCAGCTGCTCGACGGGCGATCGAATAAAGCACAAAAAAGCCGGGCCCAAGTTGACCCAGCTCTTTTCACCTATCGAAACGTTGGGGTAACCAGAGTAACCGGGAAACAGTCGTGGGTGGCCCGGACGGGTTGTCACGCAAGGGCTTGAAAGGCCTTCATCAGACGGGACTTCCGACGGTCTGCTTGCCGCGGATGGATCGCCCGTTTGGCGGCGGCGCGGTCGATCTTGGAGATTGCCTCCCGCAAGAGCGCCTGGGCCTGTTCCTTCTGCCCGGCAGCCACGGCTAGCCGGAACTTTTTGCTGGCCGTCCGCATGGCTGACTTCCGGGATACATTTTCCAGGCGACGCCGCTCTGCTACCCGCAACGCCTTTTCAGCTGAACGATGGTTGGGCACACGCTTCCCCCCTTCCGAGACAACCAAGCTGTAGTGTACCACCTGCTGCCTGCAGGTGCAAGGGATTTGTGACCAGCGAACCCTGGCGAACCCAGCCCAACATGGCTACTGCACGCGCACAATTCCGCCGCCACTCCCCACATACCCAGCCCTTGGTGGGCATGGGCTGGGCTGTTTGCTACACGCATAGGGTTGGTCGAATCGTACAAGCTTACGCTGAGGGGGGGGAGCCCGTGATCTCCGACTGGAAACGAGCATGGCGGGCACGAGCCTTGTTGCGGCCACCGATCGTGCAACGGCCGCCCCAGCGGTCCCGGATGGACGATGAGAGGCTCAATGAGGAAGAGGAGTGGGTGCGCCGGCACCTCGTGCAAACAGATCTGGCGGTGGAAGCCCATGAAGTGATAGTAGAGCGAGAGGGGCCTCCAGAGATCCCCGGAGTGCGGGTAGAAAAGGAAAACTTCACCGGCGGGACGATTACACGGGTCACGATCGAGACAGATGCGGGTTCACGGCTGATGGGTAAACAGAAAGGACACTACTCCACGTTGGAAGCGCCTGTCTTGCGGGAGCACAACCCTCCCGCCCACGAACAGCTCGCCGGGGTGCTGGCAGGGGAGATCGGGCGCTTTCTGGGTCTGCTGCACATCGGTCCTGCTGATCCCGTCCTCCTGGTGGGCCTGGGTAACTGGAATGCCACTCCGGACGCGTTGGGGCCCCAAGTGATCGGCCATTGTCTGGTAACCCGGCATCTATTCCGCTACGCAGACCCTGCGGCTCAGCAAGGCCTGCGACCCGTGGCGGCCATTACGCCGGGAGTCATGGGGCTCACGGGCATGGAGACCAGTGAAATCGTGGCTGCCCTCGTCCACCATTTCCGGCCGTCCCTGGTGGTTTGCGTTGATGCCCTGGCGGCCCGTACGGTGGAGCGTCTCGGGACGACTGTACAAATTGCGGACGCCGGAATCAGTCCTGGCTCCGGGGTGGGCAACACGCGTCGTGGAATTACCGCCGCAGAGCTGGGCGTACCCGTTCTCGTGCTGGGAGTTCCGACGGTCATAAGTGCTCTGAGCATCCTTTCGGATGCGTGGGACCGCGTTTCTGGACGCACTCCTCACAACGAGGACACCCCGCCGCCCGCGACTCGGATTCAGCCGGATGCCCGCCAGATTCTGCCCAACATCGCCCCCATCCCGGCGGATGGGCAGCCGGGCGAAGCGTCCAATGGGCCGCCGCCCTTGAAAGCCGGTGGACCACCGGCAGCTATGACGGGGGACCAGGCAGCTCGTTGGGCGGCCAAGCAGGAGACCATAACCTCGCTGTTACAGCCTTACCTGGGCACGATGGTGGTAACCCCCAAGGAGGTGGATGTGCTGATCGACGACCTGGCGGCGGTGGTCGCCGGGGCGATCAACGTGGCCCTCCACCCGGGCCTCAATCCGGAGGACGCGTTCGACACCTTACAGTAAGGGACACGTCTAGCGCCTGGACCCATGATGCTCGACCCTCTCACATATACATGAATCCCTGGGGAATGGGGTGTGAGGGGTGTGAGGGCCATGAGAGGGTTCCGGGCTTCACGGTGTCCCCAGGCCCAACGGGGCGGATTGGCTCGGGAAGTCCCCCGCGGGCCGTGGCGGTCGCCCCTGGCCGCACCAGGGTTGCATCTGTATCCGTATCCGTACCGGGCACACCGCCTGCGCCTGCCGGCGGTTCTCTTGATGCTGGCGGCTTTGCTCGCTGGATTACTCCTTGGGTTTTTACACCGGGTCGGACCGCCTGCCTTCGCTCCGGGGGTCACCGCGTTCTCTTCCTGGTGGGCAGAAGGCCAGCAAGTGGCGGTTCGTCTCTTCCGCAGGAGTACTGCCCCCGGTCCAGGCGTCACGGCGGTCCCCCCCGGTAACGGGGAAGACGCTCAGGGTCTGCCTGCACCCACCGTGTGGCAACGGATCTTGACGTTTCCTGCCGCCGTGGCGGCGTCCACTCCCGAACAGGCGGTGCTGGCCGCGGCCCTGCCTGGCTTCAGCGTCTACCTGCAGCAGACGACGGCGCTGGGAGAGAGTGCGCCTGTCGATACCTGGGGAGAACCTGCTCCCGTTCGGGTGGCGTTGCGGGGAAGCACCGATGGGGCGGGTGGCGAATGGCCGCCGCCGGGGGCGGAGGCGCTGCTGCCCATCAACCCGGCGGATCTGCGCTACGAAAAGGATTACCCGGCCGGTCCGCCAGGCACGTCCGGCGGCGCAGACGCCGGGGTTGAGCCTGGCGCCAAGGCCAATCTGCCGTCTGTGCCTGCACCCGCTCCTGCTCCCGTGCCACCGTCGCAGCCGGATTCCTTTTCTGAACCCCCAGCGTTGTCCGACACGAACAACGGCCGTCCCGTGGTGTTGATCTACCATACGCATTCGGCGGAGTCCTATCATACGCCGGGACGCCAGAGCGTGGCGGAGCACTATGATTGGAACTCGACCCGCTCCGGGGTGATGCAGGTGGGCGAGGAACTCGCTCGCAGCCTGCGCCAGGCCGGGGTGGCCGTCTACCACGACCAGACGATCAATGATTACCCCAGCTTCGGGCAGGCATACGAGAACTCGCGACGCCGGTTGCAGGAGCTGATTCGGAGGTATCCCAGTATCAAACTGGTCATTGACATTCACCGCGATGGCACAAACTACACGGCTCGGACAGTCTCTTTAAGGGGGAAGACGGCCGCGAAGGTAGGCCTGGTGGTGGCTGGGAATGAATACCTGCCCAACCCTCACTGGCGGCAGAACCTCTTCTTTGCCCAGAAGCTAGACGCCGTCCTGCGCGAAGAGTACCCTGGATTATCCCGGGGAATCATTCCTCGCATGGATGCTCGGTTCAACCAAGACCTGTTGCAGCCGGCCCTGTTGCTCGAAATTGGAACGTACACCAACAGCTTGGCGGAGGCGAAGGTGGCGGCGCAATATGTCGGGAAAGCGCTGGCGGAAGTGATCCGATCCGAAGGTTGGTAATGGGGCGACCTGCGTGAGGAAGGGGAGCTGGCAGGAATTTGGTCCGGCTGGTAAACTGATAGCGTCGTTTACCGCGACTCCCGGCCCATCCGGGAGTTGTTTTTCAGCGAATGGAGGCACAGGGAAGTCGTGTCCAGCAATAGAGGGGGACAGGTTCAATCCCAGGCCGAGACACCTGCGGCGGATCTCGAAAAAGCATCTGGAAAGCATTCTCGTTCGCGGGGAGGCCCTATGGGCCTGGCCGCGGCCACCACCATCCTGATGGCAGCAACGTTGATCAGCCGCCTCTTAGGAATCATTCGGGAGCGGGCAGTGGCCGATATCTTCGGCCGCGGGGCAGCCACCGACGCCTATACCGCTGCCTTCGGCATACCCGACCTCATGTATCAACTGCTGGTGGGCGGTGCGCTCAGCGCAGCGTTCATCCCTGTTTTCACCGAGTACTTGGCAAGAGAGAAAGAACAGGAAGCCTGGGAAATTGCCACCACGTTCATCAACGTGGTGGTGTTGCTTCTGACCGTCTTCACGCTGCTGGGCATCATCTTCACGCCGATTCTCGCCCCGCTGGTTGCCTACGAGTTCCAGGGAGAGGAGCTATCCTTGCTCATCTCCCTCATGCGATTGACCTTTCCCGCGGTCTTCTTCACAGCCTTGGCCGGTGTGCAGATGGGCTTGCTCAATTCCTACCGTGACTTTCTTTCGACGGCTATAGGCCCAATCTTGTACAACCTTGGCATCATCCTGGGCACGTATCTGCTGGGGCCTCGGCTAGGAGTGGTTGGCATGGCCTATGGTGCGGTGATAGGGGCAGTGGGGAACTTTCTGGTTCAGTTGCCAGCCACCCTTCGCCACAATCATGGATACCGTCTCCGCATCGACCTGCACCACCCGGCACTGCGGCGCATGCTCTACCTGATGGTTCCGGCCGCCGTGGGGCTGTCCATCGGGCAGTTCAACGTGATCCTGACGCAAAACCTGGCCTCCGGCCTGGCTTCGGGAAGCATGACCGCTTTGCGTCTGGCCAACCGGGTGATGCAGTTTCCTTTGGGCGTCATCGCCATGGGGTTTTCCCAGGCCATCTTCCCGACGTTGAGTCGCCAAGTGGCCCTGCAGCAGATGGAGGCTCTCAAGAAAACCATCGTGCAGGGCTTGCGATTCGTCTTTTTCCTGACGATACCCTCGGCGTTTGGACTGGCCGTGCTGGGGCAACCCATCATCCGCTTCATCTTCCAGACCGGCCAGTTCACTGCCTACGACACGATCATTACGGCCCGGACCCTGCTCTTCTATGCGTTGGGACTGCTGGGGCTGTCGGGGGTCCAGGTGCTTTCCCGCGTCTTCTATTCCCTCAAGGACACTCGAACCCCGGTCAAAGTGGCTGTGGTCAACTTATTGGTCAACCTGGGCCTGGGCGTGCTCTTTCTGCATCTCACCCGCTGGAACGAGCGTGGGCTGGCCCTGTCGTTCGCACTAGCGGCCTTGTTGAGCCTGTCCACGTATTTGCTGACCTTGCGCCGGCGCATTGGGCCGATCGGCGGCCGGTCGCTGGCCTCTCTTATCATCTTGGCATCACTGGCCAGTCTCCCCATGTCGGCGGCGGCCTGGGGCGCGGCGGAGCTATCTGCCCGCTGGTTTGGACTGGCGACGCTGCACAGCCGGGCGCTTCAGGTGCTGCTGGGGGTGTCGGTGGGGGCGGTGGTGTACGGGGTGTCGGCCTGGTTGCTCCGGATCGAAGAGGTACACATGTTGGTCGACTTGCTGCGCCGCATGGGGCGAGTGCGGCGGCAACCGGCCCGCGAGGGGGGAACAGCATGATCAGCATTGCCCATTCGTTCACGGGAGCGGCATTGGGGGCGGTGGTCGCACACCCGCTGCCCGCGGTGCTCCTGGGTTTGGCCTCTCACGCCGCACTGGACGAGGTGCCCCACCGGGATTACAGCAAGCCTCTCCACGCCGTGGTGGATGCCCTGGCCAGCCTAGCGTTGCTGATGGGCGCGGCCGCCTGGCTGCGTAGGCACGGATTGGACAGTCGCTTGCCCGGCTTTTGGTGCGGAGCGGTGGCGGGCGTGCTTCCCGATCTGGAAGTGGCGATCGGCTACTTTCTCCACCAAAAACAGCGTTTCCCAACCCACAACGGGCTGCTGCCCCATCCTCAGGTGCGTACGTCCCTGGGGATTTGGACGCAAGTGGTTACTGTGGCGCTCGATGCGCTCATCTTTGTTTATCTGTAAACTGGTCCGTCATCATTTGCCGGTTCCAATTGGAAATGGCCTTCCTGGCTCTTGGCCGCCCTGACTGGCGCTGCCGGTGAAACGACTGTGCTATGCTAAATAAATGGTGAGGGCGGCGATCGGTCTACGGCCCGATTGGGAGGAAGGGGACGTTTGGATAACATCCGGAACTTTTGCATCATTGCTCACGTGGACCACGGCAAATCCACGTTGGCCGACCGTTTGATCGAACGGACGGGGACGCTGTCCGCCCGGGAGATGACCGACCAGGTCCTGGACCAGATGGATCTGGAACGGGAACGGGGCATCACCATCAAGATGCAGGCGGTCCGGCTCCACTACGTCGCTGCGGACCGCCGGGAGTATATCCTGAACCTCATCGACACTCCCGGTCACGTGGATTTTTCCTATGAGGTCTCCCGGAGTCTGGCCGCCTGCGAGGGAGCGTTGCTGGTCGTCGACGCCACCCAGGGGATCGAAGCCCAGACGGTGGCCCATTACCACCTGGCGATCGAGCATGGGCTGACCATCATCCCGGTGATCAACAAGATCGATCTGCCCAGCGCCGATCCTCAGCGGGTGCGCCAAGAACTCGGGGACGTGCTGGGGTTGCCGGGGGACGAGGCGCTCCTGGTGAGCGCCAAGACCGGCCAGGGCACGGACCAGGTACTCGAGGCGATCGTACAGCGCATTCCACCACCCCAGGGCTTGCCCAACCGGCCGCTGAGGGCGCTGGTCTTCGACTCCCACTTCGACTCATACCGGGGCGTAGTCGCCTACGTCCGGGTGATCGACGGATGCTTACGAGCAGGTGAGCGGGTACGGCTAATGCGTAGTGGAAAAGAGTACGAGGTGAGCGAGGTCGACATCTTTCAGCCCGCCCTGCGGCCTGTACCCCAACTTCAGGCGGGCGAGGTGGGCAGCTTCAGCGCGCAGATCCGAAACTTGCAGGATGTGCGGGTGGGCGAAACGGTCACAACCGTGAACAACCCCGCCGCAGCCCCACTTCCCGGCTACGAGCCGGCCAAGCCCATGGTCTATTGCGGACTTTACCCGGTGGACAACGAACAGTACGGCGATCTGCGGGAAGCCCTCGAGAAGCTGCAGTTGAATGACGCCGCGCTGATCTTCGAGCCAGAGACCTCGGCCGCCCTGGGTTTCGGTTTCCGCTGCGGTTTCCTGGGCCTGCTCCACATGGAGATCGTGCAGGAACGGTTGGAGCGGGAATATGGGCTCAATCTGATTGCCACCGCCCCCAGCGTGGTCTATCACGTGCTCAAGACCAACGGAGATCTCGTCCAGGTGGATAACCCGGCTGCCTTTCCGCCGGCCACGGAGATCGAGGCGATCGAAGAGCCGTACGTGCAGGCCCGGATCATCACGCCCAACGAGTATGTGGGGCCGATCATGGAGCTTTGCCAGCAACGGCGGGGCGAGTACCAGTCGCTCGAGTACGTCTCGGCTGGGCGGGCGTTGCTGACCTATCTCCTGCCGTTGTCCGAGATCTTGTTGGACTTCTTTGACAAGCTCAAGTCCAAGAGCCGGGGCTACGCCTCCCTGGATTACCGCTACAGTGGTCACCGCCCTGCTGACCTCGTCAAACTGGACATCCTGTTGAACGGCAAGCCGGTCGACGCCCTCTGCGCCATCGTTCACCGGGATGAGGCGGCCACTCGCGGTCGGCAGCTGGCGGAGCGGCTGAAGGAGGTCATTCCTCGCCAATTGTTCGAAGTCCCGATTCAGGCTGCCATCGGCTCCCGCGTGGTGGCCCGCGAGACCGTGCGTGCCCTGCGCAAGGATGTCCTGGCCAAGTGCTATGGAGGCGACATCAGCCGCAAGAAGAAGCTGTTAGAGAGGCAGAAAGAGGGCAAGAAGCGGATGAAGCGGCTGGGCAGCGTCGACGTTCCGCAGGAGGCGTTCCTGGCCGTGCTGAAGCTGGAAGACCGATGAGACCGCCGGCGGGTATCTATGTCCACCTGCCTTTCTGCCAGCGCCACTGCTTTTACTGCAGCTTTCCCGTGAGCGCCGGGCGACGGCCGGCTGCCCGACAGCGGTATTGGTCGCTCCTTTTGCGGGAGATCGATCTGTGGGCGGCCTGGTGGCACGGTGAGAATAGTGTGGCGACGGACCTCGGCCTGCCGTGCCCCGGCTGGGCTGAGGGGAGAGGGCAGGAGGGGGAGGGCTTTGTCTCCCTATACCTGGGAGGCGGTACTCCCACTCTCTATTCGGGCGAAGAGCTGGCCGGCTTGATTCAGACCATCCGCCGGCTTCTGCCGGTGGAGGCGACAGCGGAAATCGCGGTGGAGGCCAACCCTGGGACCGTTACCCGGCCTCAACTGCAGCAGCTGGTGGCAGCGGGAGTCAATCGCCTGAGCCTTGGCGTCCAGGCCCGGCAAGACGATTTGCTTGCCCGGCTAGGAAGGGGGCACACCTCGGCCCAGACCGAGGCGGCGGTAGAGGTGGCTCGGGAAGCGGGAGTCCCCTCCCTCAACCTCGATCTGATGTTTGGCTTGCCCGGGCAGAGCCTGGCCCAGTGGGAGGAGACCTTGCGTTGGGCGGTGGCCCTTCGCCCGGACCATCTTTCTTGCTATTCTTTGATCGTGGAGGAGGAGACGCCCCTGGCTGGATGGTTGGCCAGCGGTCGGCTGCCGCCCTTACCCAGTGAGGATGAAGGGTTGGCTCAGTATGAGCTCGCTCGACAGCTGTTGGGAGAGGCCGGATACGTGCAGTATGAGATCTCGAACTTTGCCCGCCCCGGCCAGGAAAGCCGGCACAACCTCCTATACTGGCACTACGACAACTGGCTTGCCTTCGGGGTGGGAGCGGCGGCTCATTGGGACTCCTTTCGCTGGCGGAATCTATCCGACCTGCTGGGCTACGAAGCGGCCATGGCGGCCGGTCAGTTTCCTCTGGCTGAGGTCCGTCCGCTCACCCGCCACGAACAGATGGAGGAGATGGTCCTGATGGGCCTTCGCTTGCGGGAGGGGGTTGGCGAGGAGGAGTTTCGGCGGCGTTTCGGTTGCAGCTTACACCAGGTCTTTGGAACCGCACTGGACCGGTTGGAAACAGGAGGCTTCGTGCAATGGAGGCCGGGAGGCAGGCTGGCGCTGACCGACAAGGGCCTGCCGGTAGGGAATCAGGTTTTCACTGAGTTCCTGCTGGACTGACCCGACGTATCGCAGCCGGACGGGGCGACGCCGGACGCCGCCAGCCTGTCCCTTCGTTGACAGGGGGGCAGGCCAGTGCTATGGTACGGATGAGTATTAGCACTCTTTGGTCACGAGTGCTAAGGGGGAATCGATGATGGACAGGCGTAAAGAGCAGATCTTGCAGGCCATCATCGAAGATTATATCGCCACGGCCGAACCGGTGGGTTCACGGACCCTGGCGCGTAAAATGCGAATCGGGATAAGCCCGGCGACGATCCGCAACGAGATGGCGGATCTGTGTGAGGAAGGCTACCTGGAGCAGCCACATACATCGGCTGGACGGATTCCGTCCGATAAAGGCTACCGCTACTACGTCGACTCCCTGCTCTCCCTGGATCAGCCCGGGGCGGAGGAGCTGGAGCGACTGGCGGAGGAGCTGCGGCGCCGGCATGAAGCGCGGCGTTTGGTTCAACTAGCTATACAGTGGCTTGCCCAGCTCTCTTCGTACGTCACGCTGGCTGTCTTGCCAGGCGTCAGTCAGGTGACCGTGCGGCGGATTGATCTATTGCCTTTGGGAGATGTCCGGTTGCTTTTGATCGTCGTCACCGATCCTGGTTTTGTGGACTCCGTGGTGCTGGATCTGAAGATTCCGGTGGATCGGAGGGAGATCATGCGGTTGCGGGAGATCCTCAATCGGCAGCTCCAGGGGGCTGGCCTGTCGGATCTGGGACGTACGATCCGCCAGGCGATCCGGGACGAGATGAACCAATATCTGTATGATCAAATGGTAGAAGCCGTGCGCCAGGCGCTGCTAGAAAGCGACGAGGACCGGGTGTTTGTGGAAGGCTGGCCCAACCTGCTGCGCCAGCCGGAATTCCGTCAGCCAGAGCGGGCTGCCCGCCTGCTGGAAGTGTTGAACCGTCCGGGGGAATGGCTAGCTCAAGAGACGAGCCCGGGAGAACAGCAAGTGACGGTGACCATCGGTCGAGAAAACCGCGAGGTGGTCATCCAGGATTGTACCGTGGTAGCGGCTACCTACTGCGTGGGCGGCCGGCCGGTCGGCACGATCACGCTGATCGGCCCCACACGGATGAAGTACGGTCGGGTCCTGCCCTTGATGCAGCAAGCCGCCTCCGAGCTGAGCCAGGCTCTGGAAGATTTGAGCCGCCCCCTGCGCATGTTGTAGCAGGGGAACGGGCGCTGGGCGGGGCAGATCCGTGACCGAAACAGGAGGATGGTTAACGGCATGGCCCATCAGGGTGAAGGGATCCTACGCAATGGAAAGCTGGCAGAGGACGCATCATTGCAGTTGCATGAAGGTCAGAGAGACAAAGAGACCCAGGCGCCAGTAACAGAGGAAGCGGCAACGCCAGCGGCGGCTGCCGGGGGCGACACCCAGGCGCAGCCGGGCCGGGATAACGCCGAGGCTGAGGCCGTCGGGGAGAAACCCCAGTCACAGGCTGACGCGGAAAACCCAGAGTCAGAGGCTGCGGGGGGAAACTCGAAGCCGCAGGCCAAGCAGGCAGCGGGAGAGACGGAGCCGCCGCCACCCGAACCGGCTGACACAGCCACCGTTGAGGCACTGAAGGAGCAGGTCCAGAGCCTGACCCAGCGCCTGACGGTCGCGCTGCAAGCGGTGCAGCAGTTGACGCGTGCCCGCGAGCAGCTTCAACAGGATTTCGACCGCTTCCGCGAGCGAACCCGGTCCGAGCAGGAGGCCCAGCGGCAAAAGATCACGGGGGAGCTGGTGCGGAAGTTCCTGGTGGTGGTGGATGATCTGGAACGGGCGGTGCAGGCGGCGAGTAGCCATGACGTGGACCAAGCCCGGCAGGCGCTGACGGAAGGGGTGCAGCTGGTCTTGTCGGAGGTGCACCACTGGTTGCAGGACCAGGGGGTGGAGCCGATCCGGGCCGAAGGGGAGACGTTTGATCCCCATGTGCACGAGGCCTTGGGTTACCAGCCATCCCCCGAGGTGCCTGAGGGGAAGGTGGTTCAAGAGGTGCGCCGAGGTTACCGCCTCAAGGAGCACTTGTTGCGGCCGGCGCTCGTGGTCGTGTCCAGTGGCAAGAGTGCGAAGACCGATGGACGCTAGGGATTTGTGGGAAGTAGACGAGGAGGCAGCTAGGAATGGGCAAGGTTATCGGTATCGACCTGGGTACCACCAACTCTTGTGTAGCTGTTTTGGAAGGCAGTGAGCCGGTGGTCATCCCCAACGCGGAGGGGGGCAGGACTACCCCTTCCGTGGTGACCATCACGGAGCAGGGCGAGCAGTTGGTCGGTGAGGTGGCGAAGCGCCAGGCGATTCTCCACCCAGAGCGGACCGTGGTCTCCATCAAGCGCAAGATGGGGACGGACTACAAAGTTCACATCGACGGCAAAGATTACACGCCGCAAGAGATCTCCGCGATGATTCTTCGCAAACTGAAGCGGGATGCCGAGGCGTACCTGGGCAGCCCCGTCACCGAAGCCGTGATTACGGTCCCCGCATACTTCACCGATGCTCAGCGGCAGGCGACGAAGGATGCCGGCCGCATCGCGGGGCTGGACGTCAAGCGGATCATCAACGAGCCGACGGCCGCCTCACTGGCGTACGGTCTGGACAAGCAGGAGACCCAGACGATCCTGGTGTTTGACCTGGGCGGCGGGACGTTCGATGTTTCCATCCTGGAAATCGGTGATGGTGTCTTCGAAGTCAAGGCAACCAGCGGTAATAACCACCTGGGTGGGGACGACTGGGACCAGCGGATCATCGATTGGCTGGCGGAGGGCTTCCGCCAGGAGCATGGCATCGACTTGCGCCAGGACCGCAACGCGTTGCAGCGCCTGAAGGAAGCGGCGGAGAAGGCCAAGATTGAGCTATCTGGAGCGTTGACCGCCCAGATCAACCTACCCTACATTACGGCGGATGCCTCCGGGCCCAAGCACCTGACGACCACGTTGACGCGGGCCAAGTTCAACGAGCTCACGGCCGATCTGGTGGAGGCTTGCGTGGGCCCTACCAAGCGGGCGCTGGAGGATGCCGGGCTCAAGCCGCAAGACATTCAGAAAGTGCTGCTGGTTGGTGGCTCTACCCGCATGCCGGCCGTGCAGGAACTGGTTCGCAACTTTTTCGGGAAGGAGCCGTTCAAAGGAATCAACCCGGATGAGTGCGTTGCTATCGGGGCCGCCATACAAGCGGGTGTGCTCACCGGTGAGGTAAAGGATATCGTGTTGCTCGATGTGACGCCGCTCTCCCTGGGAATCGAAACCTTGGGCGGGGTGTTTACCAAGATCATCGAGCGCAATACGACCATTCCGGTGACGAAGAAACAGATCTTCTCTACGGCGGCCGACAACCAGACGACGGTGGAAATCCATGTCTTGCAGGGTGAACGGCCGATGGCCGCCGACAACGTGACGCTGGGCCGGTTCCAGTTGAGCGGCATCCCACCGGCTCCTCGCGGCGTACCCCAGATTGAAGTGAGCTTCGACATCGACGTCAACGGAATCGTGCATGTCTCGGCCAAGGATCTGGCGACGGGGAAATCGCAGAGCATCGTGATCACGAACCGTTCCAGCCTTAAGGAAGAGGATATCCAGAGGATGGTACGGGAAGCCGAGGCCCACGCGGAAGAGGATAAGCGTCGTCGGGAGAGCATCGAGCTGCGGAATCAGGCCGACCAGTTAGTGTACACTTCCAAGAAGACCCTGGACGACCTGGGGGCGAAGGTGCACAGCGACGAGAAAGAGCGCATCGAAAAGGCCCGCCAAGAGCTGGAGAATGCTCTGAAAGCGCAAGACGACGGGCAAATCCGCGAAAAGATGGATGCCCTCACGAAAACGTTGGGCGAGGTCACCAGCCGGATTTACCAGGAAGCTGGGGCGCAAGCCCAGGCGGCGGGCGGCGGCCAGGCCAACGGAGCGCCCTTTGGCAGTGACGGGACGACGGGCGGCACTCATGCGACCAGCGGGACAGCTGGCACGGGCCGGACCTTCGAGGGCGGATCTCACTCATAAACGGGTGACGTGCGGCGACAGGGACGAACACAAGCGGGCGGAGAGGAGCGGTCTGTTTGGCACAGCGGGACTACTATGAGGTACTGGGGGTCAGCCGGGATGCTTCCTTGGACGATATCAAGAAAGCGTATCGGCGCCTTGCCCGGCAGTATCACCCGGACATCAACAAGACCGATCCGGAGGCTCCCGAGAAGTTTAAGGAAGCCACGGAAGCCTACCGGGTCCTCTCCGACCCGCAGCTGCGGGCCCAGTATGATCGGCTAGGCCCGGAGGCCTTTGCCCAGGGGACGCCGGGTACGGGGGGCGCAGGCGGAGCAGGCCCGTTTGGTGCGGGTGGCTGGAATATCAACTTCGAAGATCTGGGGCTGGGTGACCTCTTCGACTTCCTGTTTGGGGGTGGTGGGGCTGGCGGGCGCGGCACCATGGCACCCGAACGGGGCGATGACCTCCGCGCGGACGTCACCCTGGATCTCGAGGAGGCAGCCACCGGCAAACGGGTGGACCTCAACTTCACGCGGGTCGAGATCTGTCCTCATTGCCATGGGCAGCGCAGTGAACCCGGCACAAGTACCCGTCGTTGCCCCAGCTGCCACGGGCAGGGACAGATTCAGCAGGTGCGGGCAACGCCATTTGGGCGGATGGTTGTGAGCCAAACTTGCCCACAATGCCATGGCCGGGGCACGGTCATTGAAGTTCCCTGCCGGGAGTGTCATGGTCACGGGGTGGTCAGCCGGCCGACGCACCTCACGGTGGATATCCCTGCTGGGGTCGACACCGGCGACCGGATTCGGCTCGCTGGCCAGGGGGAGGCGGGAGTGAACGGCGGCCCCCCTGGTGACCTGTACGTCTATGTGCAGGTACGGCCGCACCAGATCTTCCAGCGGCAACGGGACGACCTGATCTGCGAGGTTCCAATCAGCTTTGCGCAGGCTGCTTTGGGTGCGGAGATCCAGGTACCTACGCTCAAAGAACCGGTCCTGCTGCGGATTCCGGAAGGGACACAGACCGGGAAGGCATTCACTCTGCGCGGGCATGGAATGCCACGCGCTCGTGGCGGCGGTCGGGGAGATCTGCGGGTCATCGTGCGGGTGGTCACCCCCACCCATCTGACGCCCCGCCAGCGTGAGCTACTGCGAGAGTTGGAGGCGGCCGGGGCGCCAGCGGCGGCTGAGCGGGATCGTCGCCACCAGCGGGTGAGTGCCGACGCGACCCAGCGGGAAGGCCCTCTGGAAAGCGAGAGTAACCAGAAGGACGGTAGCGGTTGGGCGGGGAAGCTCAAGGACCTCCTGGGGATGGGATGGGGAGGCCGTCATAGTGAATCCCAGCCATAGCTTGCGGGGCAGCTACCAGCGCCTGCAAGTACAGGTACACCCGTCTGTCGTGGAGGCGGTGGCCTATCATTTGGAGTCCCTCGGGGCACAAGGCGTTGAGGTCGCCGAGGTTCCCGGTTCACCCGACTTGGCCCGAGTGATTGCGTACTATCCGTGGGACGGCGATCATTGGCCGGCCAGACCGGGGCTGGGAGAGGACGACCGAACCGGGCTCGGTGGGCGGGTTTCTGTTCAAGAGGTAGAGCGTTGGTTGCGGAACTTGCCCTCCTTTGGGCTCAACCCTGGCCCCCAGATGACCGTCGAAGAATCCAGGGTAGCTGCCGAGGACTGGGCAACGCAATGGAAGCAATACTTCCATCCGCTGCCGGTGGGCCGGCACTTTTTGATCTGCCCCAGCTGGGAAGTACCGTCGGACGAGGTGGAGCCGGACAGGATCCGGCTGATTCTCGACCCCGGACAGGCCTTCGGGACCGGCCAGCATCCCACGACCCAGCTAGCGCTGGAGTGGTTGGAAGATAGTATAGCGGCGGCCGACGCCCGGGTGGAGAGTTTGATCGATGTCGGCTGTGGTTCGGGCATCTTGGCGGTGGCCGCTCGCAAATTGGGCGTTCGGCACGTATGGGCGGTGGACGTCGACCCGGTGGCCGTGGCGGCCTGCCAGGAGAACCTCGAGCGCAACGGGGTGGCCGGCGGAGTCGAGGTCCTTTCCGGCAGCTGGGAAGTCCTCAGGTCACCCCTGGCCAAGGCCTCTCAGGGGCGAGCAGACGTCGTGGTCGCCAACATTCTGGCAGAGGTGATCGTCCCACTGACCAGGGATCTGCACTGGCTGCTGAAGCCGGAAGGGATCTTCATCGGGTCGGGAATCAGCGCCGCCCGGGTGGCAGAGGTAGAGGAGGCCCTGCGGCAGGCTGGGTGGATTCAACAGGAGTGGAGGCCGCAGGGCGGATGGCGTGCCGTGAAAGCGCGCCGGGCACGGGTTGGACTGGTCAGCCTGGGGTGTAAGGTGAACCAGTATGAGATCGATGCCCTGGCTGGCCAATTGGAAGCGCAAGGTCTGGTGCCGTGTGACGCCGATGGGCCGGCCGACGCGTATTGCCTCAACACGTGCGCTGTGACGGGCGTCAGCGAGAAAAAGAGTCGCCAGTGGACGCGGCGACTGCATGAACGGAATCCGAACGCCCCCATCGTGGTGATGGGCTGTCTCAGCCAAGCTTCTCCCGAGGCTGTGGCGGCGCTTCCCGGAGTGGAGCTGGTCGTGGGCAGCCAGGGACGGGGGGCGGTCGCAGGGTGGCTCGCGCAGCGCTTACGAGAATTGACCCCCCAGCTCCGGACCGGCACCGTTCGACCCCCGGCGGTCGAGAGCTGGGTGCAGCCGGTATACCGGCAGCGACACTACGAGGAGCTGGCGCTGCCTAGAACCGGGCAGACCCGGGCGGTCGTCAAGGTGCAGGACGGCTGTTCGTTGTTTTGCAGCTACTGCCTGATCCCCCATGTAAGGGGGCCGAGCCGGAGTCGAGATCCCCAGGCAGTACTGGCGGAAGTTCGTCGCCTGGTCGAAGCAGGGTTCCAGGAGATTGTGATCACCGGCATTCACCTGGGCGGCTATGGTCAGGATCTATTGGATGGCTGGAACCTGGCACGGCTTCTTCGGCTGGTGGGGTCTGTGGAAGGACTGAAGCGGCTTCGGCTCAGCTCTCTGGACCCTCATGAAGTAACAGAAGAGGTGCTGGAGAGTCTGCAGGCGATTCCCGCCTTCTGTCCCCATCTGCACTTGCCTCTTCAAAGCGGCGATGACCGCATCCTGCGGGCCATGCGACGGCGGCACACCGCGGATCAGCTGGTGGAGCTGGCGGAGCGGCTGCGGCGCATCTGGCCGCAGATCGCTTTGACGACCGACGTGATCACGGGCTTCCCCGGAGAGACAGAGAAGGCTTTCGCTCGTACCGTCGAGGTCTGCCGGCAGGTGGGATTCAGTCGTTTGCACGTTTTTCCTTATTCCGCCCGGCAGCGCACGCCGGCCGCCCGTTTCCCCGACCAGGTGCCAGTAGAGGTCCGGCACGAACGGGCCCGGCAGTTGATCGAGGTCGGCAGGGAATTGGCCCTCGCTTACCACCGCCGCTGGCTGGGGTGTACGGTAGAAGTATTGGTCGAACAGGTAAAGCCCGGCCAGCGAGCGGAAGGGCTAACCCGTGAGTATGTACGGGTACAGGTTGCCGACACGACAGCCCAGGGCGGGTCGGAGCCATGGGCCGGCCGGATTGTTCCGGTTCAGATCACGGAGGTACAAACCGATAGGGTGGTCGGCCGGCTGTTGGGAGTGCGCAGTGGGGGGAAGCAGGACGGCCTGCTGGCGATGGATGCCAGGGGAGTAGGATGAGGAGGAACGAAGAGTGTCTGCGTGGCAAGCTACCCTCGACCCCGCCATCGCCTTCCTGGTGTTTGGGGGAGCCGGATTTCTCGCCAGGCGGCGGGGGTGGACGGACGCCCAGACGGAGGCTCAACTCTCCCGTGTCATCTACTACGTTACCGGTCCTTTGTTGATCTTTGTCAGTACGCTGGAACGTCTCACCTGGCCGTTGTTATTGGGCGGGTTGGGGATGGTGGTGGGGGGCTTCGCCGTCGCCCTGGGAGGAATGGTGCTGGCCCGTCCCATCATGGATCGTTGGCTACGCGCTACCCCGGTCACCGCTGGTACGCTAGCAATCGCCTCTGCTTTTCCTAATACTATCTTCCTGGGGCTGCCGGTCACGCTGGCATTAGTGGGCCCCCAGGCCGTTCCTTTGGTAGTGCTCTTTGACTTCGGGGCGAATCTGTTCTTGTGGACGTGGGCGGTCTCTTCATTCCAGGGGGCGGAGTTGCACCTGTGGAGGAGGCCGGTGGCACGGGCCAGCACCGGTACCCCGTTGGCGAGGACGGTGTCTACGCCGGTATCCCCGAATCTGGGGCAGGCCAGGGGCACATCCGTCCAATCACACCTGCTCAGTCCTTACCTTGTTGGGCTCGTGGCCGGGACGTTACTGGCCGTGAGCGGGGTGGCGCACGTGCCGGCACGCCTTCTGACGCCTCTGCGGCAATTGGGAGGGGTCACGATCCCGTTGGCGCTATGGGTGATCGGCAGCCGGGCCGCCGGCATGTCACTGGCGACCTGGAATTGGCGTCAAGCGGGTCTGGTCACGTTCATTCGCTCGCTGGTTCTTCCGGGCCTGGTGATGGGGCTTGTGGCGTTGGTGCTGCCTGCCCACAATCTGCTGGGTCGGGTGTTGGTGATCGAAGCGAGCATGCCCACCATGGCAAGCGCGGTCATGTACGCGCAGGCGCTGTCGGGAGATGCCCAGGCGGCCGCGGTGGCGGTGATCGCCACCACCGTCGTCTTTGTCATGCAGCTGCCCCTGTTGTCCTGGGTGGTGGCGCGGCTGTAGCGTGTAACAGGAGGGTTACAATTGGGCGTTGATTCGGCCCGAGAACCAGCAGGAGATTGTTTAGCCAAGGCGAATGAGGAAGCGGTCGAATGCACGGACTGCCCATTTTGCCGGATCTCGCGGGGCGAATTGCCGGCACAGGTGGTCTATTCCGACGAAGCCGCGTTGGCCTTCCTGGACGCTCATCCGCAGGCGCCCTGGCATGTGTTGGTGATCCCCCGTCAGCATGTGGAAGGATTGGATCGATTGGAGGAGGCAACCGCGGCTGGGCGGCCGGGGAAGGATGGGTCTGGGCAACAGGCGCAGCAGACGGCAGGGCACTTGTTATGGGTGGCGGCACGGGTAGCCCGGCAGTTGGGGTTGGATGAGAAAGGGTACCGGCTCGTGATTAACACAGGACCCCAGGCCGGACAGACCATCCGTCATTTGCATCTGCATGTGCTTGGCGGTCGGGCTATGAGATGGCCCCCCGGTTGATGGGGAAGCGGGTCCTGGTACAGACTGCTCATCGGAGAGATCCCGGTTCCAACCCCGATGGGATGCGGGGGGAGGGAGTATGGTGGCCGAGATACGCATCGGTAAGGACGAGTCGTTCGACCAGGCGATGCGGCGGTTCAAGCGGGAAACCCAACGCGCCGGGATCCTGGCGGAGGTGCGGCGTCGGGAGTATTACGAAAAGCCCAGCGTGCGCCGGAAGAAGAAGTCGGCGGCGGCCCGTCGCAAGCGGGATCGGTACGAGCGCGAGTAAGGGGACGTCGGGAAACGGCGGCAGGCCTGAGTGCGCGATGGGCCAGGAGCGAAGTGGAGCACGGTCCGATGAGGACGGTGCTCCATTTTTGGTATGTGGGCGGGACTGGGCGAATACGATGTGAAAGCCCCCTGGAATCGTTGGATCTGGTTGCGCCCCTGCAAACAGCGGTCGCAAGAGGGAGGAATTGGCCGCCATGAGGGGGGTGAGGAGTGCCAATCTGCGGGGACGGCTGACGGCATGGGCGGACTTGCCTGTGGACGTATTGTTGAACCTGCCCCGCGTGGTGATGTACGGCCGCCAGCAACTGCGAGTGGAGAATCACTCTGGCATAGAGGAGTGTCAACCTCAGCGAGTACGGGTACGAACACAGGCCGGCGTGTTACAGATCGACGGGCACTGGCTGCACCTGCGTTCATTGGATGGACAAGAGGTCGTGGTTGAAGGGGAGATTGAACGTACCGAATGGACCAAGGGGGGAGGCCCTTGAGGGTGCGTCCCTGGAGAGCTCTGGGAGGCTGTGCTATAATCAAAGTCAGCGGTAGCCGGCCGGAGGAGTTCCTTAACGCCGCGGTGACACGAGGGATCCATCTGCAGGGGGTCCGCCGCGCCGGCCCGGCTTTGCTGCTGGCTGCGGCTGCCGCCTCCGATGTGGCGGTCTTGAACGTGATCGCCCGGGAGCAGGGGGCGCGGTTATCTGTCCTGCAGCAGGCTGGTTGGATCACACTTTGGCAGCGTCTGGAGAGCCGTTGGGCCTGGGCGGCAGCCGCACTGGTAACCGTCGGGTTGTTCTATCTGGCTGCCCAATTCATCTGGTTCATCCAGGTCGCAGGGGTGTCTGGGCCGGTGGAGCGCCAGATCCGGGCGAACTTGCTGGAGTTGGGAGTTCATCCCGGGATTCGGCGCAGTGCAGTGAATCCGGATCAATTGCAGCGACAGTTGTTGTTACGGGTCGAACGCTTGACATGGGTGGGTGTCCGCCTCGACGGCACTTTCCTGCGGGTGAGTGGCAGAGAGCGGATTGTACCGGAGGCACTGGGATACGGGCCAGCCGATCTGGTTGCGCGCAAGGACGCACTGATTTTGGAGGTCATCCCTTTGCGGGGTGCTGCCCGGGTGCAAGTGGGGCAGATGGTCTCCCGGGGCGAAGTGATCGTAGCCGGCGTCGACCAAGAACGCCCTGTCCGGGCCGATGCGGTGGTGTTCGGGATAGTCTGGTACGAGGCCGTGGTGCAAGTCCCTCTCGAAGAGCGAGTGTACAAGGACGTCGGTCCAGTGCAGCGTCGATATGGGATCGCGTGGGGTCGCTGGCAGTGGTTGTGGCCTGGCCGAGCTCGCAAAGCCGGCGAAGGGGGCGAGGAGAAGCCGGCCACCGAATGGCGGGAGAGGGTCATACGGCATCCGTTCCGCTGGGGGAGTAGCGAGACGCCGTTCGCCTGGTTGGAGGCCGAGCGCCGTCTGGTCCAGGGGGAGATGATCCGGCGCACGCCCACCGAAGCGATGAAACTGGCCACGGAAAGAGCTTGGGAGAGTGTTCGCAAGAAACTTCCACCCGGCGTGGAAGTATTAGAAAACACTGAAGAGATTCAGTGGTTAGATGGGGGAAAGTGGGTTCAGGCCCGGGTCGTGATCGCCACCCGGGAGCACATTGGGGCATACCGGCTCCGGCTGGATGCGAGGGAGGGGTAGAAAAAGCTTGATGGCAGAAGAGACCGAAGTGAAGGTGGAGTGGGATAGCAACGATCGCGTGCAGCAGGTGTCCGGGGTAGCGGACGAGTTCTTACATGCCATCGAGAAGCGATTTGCCGTACAAATTCGGGCGCGGGGCAATAGGATGATCCTTACTGGTTCTCAAGCCGGCGTGGCCTGTGCTCGAAAGGTACTTGAAGATCTAACCCGGTTGTCAGAGCGACAACCGGTTTTGAGTTGGCAAGATGTACGATCTGCTCTTCAGTTGGCCAGTATGGACGGTCAACCGGGATTGAGTCAACTGCGCGACGATGTAATATTGACGACTGCGCGCGGGCGTGCGATTGTACCGCGTACGGTGGGGCAGAAGGCGTACGTCGATGCTATTCGTACCAATAACCTGGTGTTTGGTATTGGTCCGGCAGGTACAGGGAAGACGTACCTGGCTGTGGCTATGGCGGTCGGAGCCTTGCGGCGGAAGGAAGTCGCTCGCCTGGTTCTCACCCGGCCGGCTGTGGAAGCGGGAGAGAAACTGGGCTTTCTGCCAGGGGACCTGCAGGACAAGGTCGATCCCTACTTGCGTCCGCTTTATGATGCGTTGTATGACACTCTCGGGATGGACGGATTTCACCGGTATATGGAGCGTGGACTGATCGAAGTAGCGCCCTTGGCCTATATGAGAGGGAGGACGCTGGACGATGCGTTCATCATCCTGGACGAGGCTCAAAACACCACTCCAGAACAAATGAAGATGTTCCTTACGCGCATGGGCTTCGGCTCGAAAGTGGTGGTGACGGGCGATATCACTCAGGTCGACTTGCCCAAAGACCAGGAGTCGGGGCTGTT
Organism: Limnochordaceae bacterium; assembly: GCA_014896305.1. Classification (GTDB taxonomy): domain Bacteria; phylum Bacillota; class Limnochordia; order Limnochordales; family DUMU01; genus Bu26. The sequence continues at coordinate 144,410 of JADBKQ010000005.1, read as the reverse complement.
GCAGGTGCAGCAGGTACTGAAGGGCGTGGAGGGGATCGCCTTCGTCTACCTTGATGAGCAGGACGTGGTCCGCCACGAATTGGTACAATCCATCATCCGGGCCTACGATCGGTTCGATCGCTGGCATCGCAATGCAGGCGCAGTGGCGCCTGCTCCTGCACAGGCTGGGACGCAGCCTCCGGTGGCATCGGCCCAGGGGCGCTAGAGACAGCCTGGGCAGGAATGGGTGGCGGTTGGGGTTTCGGGCGAGGAGTTGATGAGATGCGGATCTGGACTCAGGTCCGAAATTGGTTGGCGGGACAGATCGATCGGCAGCTGTGGCGCACTCCTCGTTGGCGGCGAGGGCTGCTTCTTGCAGTATTGATGGCAGCCGTCATCGGCATCTGGACCAGCAGTTTTTTGCCTCAGCCCAATAACGTGCGAGTGGGTGAAGTGGCCAGCACGGACATTGTCTCGCCTCGCTTGGCCGAGAACCGGCCGCTGACCCAGGCCTTGCGCGATGAAGCGGCAAGGCAGGCAGAGTTGGACACTGCTGCTGATCCAGCCAATTACGAGGTCGACCCCCTGCAGGCGCAGCGAGCCGACGAGGTTATCCAGGGGCTTTTTGCCCGGTTGGAAGCAGTGGTGGCCGCTAGCACGTCTGCGAGCGGAAGCGGTTCCTCACTTGCCGCTGGGAGCGGGCCCGCAAGTACGCCTGCTGTCCATGGGAACGACGGCTCAACGGCGGCGACAAACGAGGCGTCCCACGCTTCGGCTCAGCCGGTCACAGCCAGCACAGTGGAACAGGTGTGGCGACAGATCCGGGACGAGCTCCGCATCGACCTGGGCAAACAGACGGTACAGACCGCCCTGGCTTCTCCGCCGGACCGTCTCGTACAGCTGCAGCAGGTGACGCGCAACCTGGTGCTGCCGATCATGCGGGAGGAACGGATTTCTCCGGCCGGTCTCGACCAGGCCCGGGAGCTGGTATCGGTTCGGGTCGAGAAGGAGTCGCTGTCGGCCTCGGAACGGGCCATGGTCAGCAACATTGCCCGCGCGGTTTTGCGGCCGAACCTGATGGTGAACCCGGTGAAACTGGAGCAGGCTCGCCAGATGGCCATGGCCCAGGTGCAGCCGATCATCATCCAGCCCGGCCAGGTGATCGTACGTCGGGGTGACGTCATCACTGCCGAAAACATCTCCGTTCTGCAAGATCTGGGGTTGCTCCGCAGCCAGCCCAACTGGTGGGCGCTGGTCGGCATCCTCTGCCTGGCGGCGGTCGTCTTCTTGCTGAGCTGGAGTATCCTGCGGCGTTTCGGTAGCCGTCAGACATACGGGCGTGATGACAAGACTCTCACCCTGTTTGGTGTCGTTCAGGTGCTGACTCTCCTGTTTGTGCGGCTGGCGACGCTGATCCCCTGGCCGAACGCGGGATTGTTGGCTCCCCTGGCCTTTGGTACTCTGTCGCTGGCCCTGTTGACCGAACCGACCGTGGCGTTCATCGGGGCGGCTCTCAGCAGCTTCCTGGTCATAGGGGTCACCGGTTGGGATTCCCCTTTGCCCTGGTTGACGTTGGTGAGTGGTTGGGCCTGGGTGGCCTTGTTGCCCCGGCATAGTCAGCGGGGGGACGTGACACGCGTCGGCCTGCAGGTCGGGGTGGTCAATGCTCTTGCCCTGGGCGGCGTGGCCCTGGTTTTCAGCCGGAGCCACACCTGGGCCTGGACCGGGCTGGGCCTGGTCAATGGGTTGAGTGATGCCATCATCACGCTGGGGTTGTTACCCTACCTCGAATCGGTTTTCGGCATCACCTCGTCCATTCGTTTGCTGGAGCTGTCGAACCCGAACCAACCGCTACTGCGCAAGCTGATGCTGGAAACTCCAGGCACATACCACCACAGTATCATGGTGGGAAACCTGGCTGAGGCTGCTGCCCAGGCTATTGGGGCGGACGCCTTGCTGGTGCGGGTAGGAGCTCAGTACCACGATATCGGCAAGACGAAGCGACCGCTGTTCTTCATTGAAAACCAGTTCGGCGGGGACAACCCCCACGACCATATCGGTCCCTGGCTGTCCGCCCGGATCCTGCAGGCCCATGTGAAAGACGGGGTAGCCATGGCCCGGCAGGCTCGTCTGCCCGCCAACGTAATCGACTTCATCGAGCAACACCACGGCACGTTGTTGATTCCTTTCTTTTACCACAAGGCGATTCAGGAGACCGGGGATGCTAACCAGGTGGCACCGGCCGATTTCCGCTACCCGGGTCCGCGGCCTCAGTCTCGGGAGGTGGCCATCGTAATGCTGGCAGATGCCTGTGAAGCAACCGTGAGGGCCTCCCGGCAGACGCAACCCGCCCGGGTGGAGCAGATCATCCGGCGGATCATTCGGGACCGGTTGGATGATGGCCAGTTGGACGAGAGTGAGCTCACCTTGCGTGACCTGGAGAAGATTGCCCAGGCTTTCTTGCGGGTCTTGACGGGACTTTTCCACGCCCGCATCGAGTACCCGGCCGAGCAGGAACGGAGAGGCAGGACGGGATGGGTACGCCGGACGGGAAAGAACGGGGCTGCAGCAGGGGGCCGGCCCCTGGCTCATGCTCGGGTGCGTCCTCTTTACTCCCCCATCCAGACCACCCAGACGCCCACCACGACACCCGGCATGACGGATGACGACTCTTCCGTTGCTGGGACAGGAGGCCAGGTCTGATGTCGTCGCAGTCGAAACGCCCGTCCCCCACTCTTTCGATCCAGGTGGATGTGGACTGGCAGGGGGCGGAGACCCACAGACCGTCCGAGGAAGAGATGGCGACGCTCCAGCCGCTGGTAGTGACCGCCATTCAGGAAGCGTTTCGGCGGCAGGGTGTGTTCAGCGGCAGGGTGGACTTGGTCTGGACCGACGAGGAGAGCATTCGCCGGTTCAATCGGCAATTCCGCCAGATGGATCGTCCCACGGATGTATTGTCGTTTCCCATGGACGCGGTCGGGATCGCCAGCGGCGAGCCGGTGGCCCAGGATTCGTCGCCTGAACCGCCGGAGCTGGGAGCGGTGGTGATCTCCTGGCCCCGCATGTGCGAGCAAGCGCGCGAATACGGGCACAGCCGTGAGCGGGAGGCCTGCTACCTCGCCGTGCATTCGGTGTTGCATCTTTGCGGCTATGACCACGAGACACCGGCAGAGAAGGCGTGCATGCGGCGCTACGAAGAAGAGACCCTGGACGCTCTAGGGCTGGGGCGCGACGATCGTGCCTAAGGTCGACAGGGTAGGAGGCCCCTCGGGGCCGTACAGCCCTCGGGATGAGACTCACCCCCCCGTGGCCCAGCGAAGTCGCAGTGTCGTGGCCAGCTTCACCTATGCGACGGCAGGGCTAATCTACGCTTTGCGCACGCAGCGCAATCTCCGGATTCATTTTCTACTGGCGTTGTTAGCGACGCTCCTGGCCCTGTCGGTGGGGGCGAGCCGGGTCGAATTGATTGGCCTGGTCTTGACGATCGCCCTGGTGATCTGTGCCGAGCTTTTCAACACGGCGGTAGAGACGATCGTCGACATGATCACCCGCCAGTACCACCCTCTGGCGCGTATTGCCAAAAACGTGGCTGCAGCCGGGGTCCTGGTGGCTGCCCTGACCGCTCTCGCCGTGGGATATCTGATCTTTTTTGAACGTCTGACCCACTGGACCGCGCCGGCCAGCTCGTGGTTGCGGCGACTTCCGATTCACGTGACGTTCCTCGCTCTGGTTGCCACCTCGGTTTTCGTCGTGGCCGCCAAGGCCGGCCAGGTGCCCTGGCGGCTGCAAGGCGGGATGCCCAGCTGGCACTCGGCCGTTGCGTTCAGCCTGGCTACCTCTGTTTGGGTGCTCAATCCCGTACACCCTGCCTTGAACATCCTGGCGGCGTTGCTGGCCGTCCTGGTGGCGGAGAGCCGCTGGGAAGCTGGTATCCACAGTGTCAGTGAAATCGTCACGGGTGCCGTCGTGGGAATCCTGGTTACTCTCCTGCTCTACCAATGGGTGGGCGGCACCGGCTTCGCTTGGCCCTGATGGCGGTGGCGGTGGGACCATGGCAGTTCCCTCCCTGCCTGGCAAGGGGAGAGGGCCGGCAATCGCCCCACCGTTTGCTATAATGAAGCGGAGATGAACCATGTTTCCGACGAGCGTGATACGGGGTCAGGGTGGGATATGGGGAAGCGGAGTTTGCGACGGCTGCGCAATGTCTTTATCACTGGCCTGGTTCTTTCCTTGCCCGCTATCGTAACAGCCTATCTACTGTGGGCCGGTTTTACGTGGGCCGACGGCTTGGTGGGGCGGCTTATCCGCTGGTTTTTGGGCTATTCCGTGCCAGGATTGGGCTTGGTCCTTTTTGTCGGCCTCATTTTTGGGGTGGGAGTGGTTGGCCGCAATTACCTCGGGGGCAAGATTCTGGGCTGGTTGGATGACCAGCTACAGCACATCCCGCTGGTTCGGTCGATCTATGGCACGGTACGCCAGTTCCTGGACTCCTTTGTTCTCGGGAACACGGGGGCATTTCGCGAAGTCGTATTGGTGGAGTACCCCCGGCTGGGAGTATACTCATTGGGGTTTGTGACCGGCGAGGGGCTGGGCGACGTGGGCCCAACTTTGGGCGCGCCCTCGGATGGCCAGCGGGAGGGGAATACCCTCAATCCCTCCGAAGCCATGACTCGGGTCTTCGTTCCTACGACGCCCAACCCGACCTCGGGTTTCCTACTCGTCTTGCCTGCCAAGGACGTGATTCGCCTGCCGATCTCGGTGGAGTGGGGCATGCGTATCATCGTCTCTGGAGGTGTGCTCTGGCCGGAGACTGGGGCGGGCGGGAGCACCGCCCGAGAAGTCTCAGTTTCGGCGACGGTTCACAACCAGCAACCGAGGAACCCGTAGGAGGGTCTGCATGTCTGAGTGGATGCCCAAGCACCGGGTCTTCCTGCAGCGGCTGGGAAATGCAGGCCTGATCCTGCTGCTCGTGATGAACGTGCTGGTTCTCCTGCGCACCGGAATCACCCGGAGTACGTTGAGTGAACCCCCCAACCGAACGGAAGAGACGCGTTTAGGTGCGCTTGCCCTGGCGGATTATTACGATCGGCAAGCGGATCGTCTGGGGCTGTCGGACAATCCGGCCGTCCGCGAGGCTCTGGCGCGTCTTCGGTACGAGATCGACCAGGCCGTGACGCCAGAGGCGATCGTTACGGCCATGACCCAGGAAGGCCGGAATGTCGAAGGGACACTGGCCCGGGAAGAGGAGGCCGCCCGTGAACAGCACCTTCTCCAGCTAATCAACCAGGATCCGCGGATCGCCCTGCGCCGGGAGCCGGCGCGCCTGCTCATTGGCACGCGGGTGGACGCGGACGGACAGACCCGAGTGGTTGTGGAAGATCCAGACGGGGTCCTTTCACCGGAGACCCGCGATGCGCTGTACAAGGACCCGACCGTGGCTCAGCTCACTCGGTTGGTGGAGATTCAGGTGGCCGAGGGCAAGACCCAACTGCTGGCCACCCGTACCCTTTCCGCCCAAATCGAGTCCTTGCGCAGCGACGTTGAACGTCTCCGGACAGAGCTGCAGTCCGTTATGCGCTCCAGTGGCTATGCAGAGTTGAGCGGACCGGGAGTTTTGATTCGCGTGCAAGCAGCCAGTCGCAACGGCCAGCCGCAACCGATCCTGGCCACGGACATTCGCGATATGGTAAACGAGCTATTTGCGGCCGGAGCGGCGGGAGTGGAGGTCGGTGGGCAACGGCTGGTGGCCACCAGCTCCATTCGCTCGGTAGGAGACCAGATCCTGGTGAACCAGCAGCCCATCGTGACCCGGCCCCTGGTGATCAAGGCCGTCGGGGATCCCAATGTCTTGATCTCCAGTCTCGACCTGTTGCGGAACAGCCCCTATTACCCGTACACCATCGATATTGCTCGCTATAGTGTGGTCACACTCACGGCGCGACAGGCCCCAGGGCTATGACAGACCGGGAGGGGGGATGGCCTCATGGCACGGGTTGAGTTCTCCCGGCTTTTGAGCAGTTTGGTCCTGGTTTTCATCACCCTGGATTCGCTCGTGCTGGCGCGCGCCAATGGCCTCATCCGCCTGCCCCAGGAACTCTCGCAGGTCCAGCGAGTCCGCCAGGGGGCTCAGATCGTCGTACAACAATATGAGGAGTGGGCCAGGCAGACGCAGGTGGGGGACGACCCCCAGGTACAGCAGGCCCTGTCGCGCTGGCAAGCAGAGGCTCACAGCGTCCTGGCCGTGGTCGATGTGGCCCGCTTGATCTCCCAGTCTCGAGAGGTGCAGCAGACCATCAGCCGGGCGATCGAACGCCGCCAGCGCAACATCATCGTGGACATGCTGGCGGCCGACCCGGGGGTACGGCGCTGGTGGGCACCCACCGTTACCTTTTATGTGGTGGGAGGGACTCCGGGCATTCGGGTGTTGCAGCAACAAGCGGTTGTCACGACCCCCACCATCGAAGCCATCGCCCACCGCCCCGAACTCGCTGGCTTTGCGCAGATACTGGAGCTGGAAGTGAGCCAGGGCCGTCTGCGACTGGTCTCACAGGATGACCAGTGGCAGCGGCTGCAGCAACTGCAGGCGGAAATGCTCATCCTCCAGCATTCACTGGATCGGATCAAACAGCTGGCTGCTTTGTCTGCCGTCACGGGTCCGGGAGTGGTGGTGGAAGCATCGGATCGCCCAGGAGGCTACCTTTGGGATGAGATCGTGCACGAGGAAGACATTGAGACCATCGTGTCGTCGCTGGCCGATGCTGGTGCCATCGGTATCGAGGTCGGCGGGGTGCGCTGGAACGCCCAAAGCTGGATTCGTTGCATCGGACCGGTGATCGTCGTCAACGGCAAGACGGTCTCGGCCAACCCCGTCGTCGTCCGGGCTGTCCTGCCGGTCGGCCAGGATCCCCAGCGCCTGGTCGAGGCGCTCTCCGCCGTGCAGCGCAGCTTTGCCCAGCTGGGCAAGCGGCTGGCCATTCACCCGGAGCGGGAACTGACGTTGCCCGCCTCGCCGACGACCACGCCGACCAGTCCTTAGGCAGTTGGGGGGAGAATAGCGTTGGCGGTGATGGACAAGGGTTCAGAAGCAGAGTTGCTGGAGGCAGCCCGGGCTGCCCGCAGCCATGCGTACGCCCCGTACTCCCACTTTGCGGTGGGGGCGGCGGTCCGGACCGGGAGCGGGCGGGTGTTCACGGGTGTGAACGTAGAGAACGCTGCCTACCCCGCAGGAATATGTGCAGAACGAGTGGCTGCCGCCGCCGCGATTGCAGCCGGGGAGCGGGAGCTGGTGACCTGTGCCGTGGTTGGGCCGAACGGCAAGCCTTGCCCGCCCTGCGGAATCTGCCGGCAGTTTCTGGCGGAGTTCAACGAGCAGATGACCCTGCTGCTGGAGGACGGGGAGGGCGGCATGATACGGCGGACGCTTTCCGACTTGTTGCCGGGTTCGTTTGGGAGCAGTCACTTGCAGTAAACGGCCCCTTTTCAAGGGCGCAAAGACGCGGAAAGGAACGTGCGAGATCGATTGAACGTTGAGGACTTTGCCTATGAATTGCCGCCGGGCCGAATTGCGCAAGAGCCCATGGAGCCCCGCGACCACGCCCGGTTGATGGTGCTGGACCGGGCCAGCGGGCGGCTGGAGCATCGCCACTTCTATGATCTGCCGGAGTACCTGCGGCCGGAAGATGCGTTGATCGTGAACGAAAGCCGGGTCATCCCCGCCCGCCTGCTGGGCGCGCGGTCAGATACGGCCGGTGCGGTGGAGGTCCTGCTGCTGCACCGGGCGGCCGAAGCTCCCAGCGGCGAAGAGTGGTGGGAAGTTCTGGTGCGGCCGGGCCGCCAGTTCTTGCCCGGGCGTCGTTTTCACTTTGGCCCGCCCATTGAGCAAGGGGGATTGGAGGCGGAAGTCCTGCGGCGGACGGCGGCCGGTACGGCCATCGTTCGCTTCAGACCGTCCGCCGATTGGGAAGAGCGCCTCAACCATCTGGGCCAGGTGCCGCTGCCGCCCTATATCAAGAAACAACTCCACGATCCAGCGAGCTATCAAACGGTTTACGCCCGGGAACCTGGCTCGGCGGCAGCCCCCACCGCGGGTCTGCACTTCACGCCGGAACTGCTGGAACGGATCCGCCAGCAAGGAGTGAAAGTGCTGCCGCTGTTGCTTCACGTGGGACTGGGGACGTTTCGGCCGGTGCGAGAAGGGAAAGTGGAAGAACACACCATGCACGCCGAGTACTATGAGGTGACGCCCACCGTGGCTGCTACCCTCAATACGGTTCGCCGGCAAGGCGGCCGCTGGGTGGCGGTGGGGACCACGGTAACCCGGACCCTGGAAAGCTGCACGGATAGCCAGGGGGTCATCCACGCCTCCAGCGGCTGGACAAGCATATTCATTTACCCGGGTTACCACTTCAAGGCCGTGGACGCCCTGATCACCAACTTCCACCTGCCCCGTTCGACGCTGCTCATGCTAGTCAGCGCGTTGGCTGGCCGGGAACGGATCCTGGAGGCATACCAGGAAGCCATTCGTTGCGGATACCGGTTCTACAGCTTTGGGGATGCGATGCTGATCTTGTGACTGAAGATGGCTAGTGACCGGCGAGTCCTGTTCCCAAGCCCAAAAGGAGAGAACGGCGTGCCCATCGCTTTTCGAGTTCAACGGATGCAGGAGGGGGCCCGGCGGGGGGTCCTCGAGACGCCGCATGGTTCCATCCAGACTCCAGCTTTCATGCCGGTCGGCACCCAGGCGACCGTGAAGGCGATGACCCCCGAAGAACTGCAGGAGATCGGGTATGGCCTCATTTTGGCGAATACCTACCACCTCTACCTGCGGCCCGGCGCCGAGCTGGTGGCGGCGGCGGGGGGGCTGCACCGGTTCATGCATTGGTCCGGCGCGATTTTGACAGACTCCGGCGGTTTCCAGGTGTTCAGCCTCTCCCCTTTGCGAGACGTCAGCGAGGAGGGGGTTCGCTTCCGGTCGCATATTGACGGTTCGACCCACTTTCTCTCCCCGGAGAAAGTGATCGAGGTAGAGGAGGCTCTGGGAGCAGATATCATCATGCCCTTGGACGAGTGTTTGCCGTACCCGGTCAGCCGCGAGGAGGCGGCGATCTCGCTGGCCCGCACTACGCGCTGGGCACAGCGGTGCTGGCACGCCCTTCAGACCGACCAGGCACTATTCGGGATCGTCCAGGGGGCGACTTACCCCGAGTTGCGCGCCGAAAGTGCGCGCCAGCTGGTCGCCCTGGACCTGCCGGGGTACGCCGTGGGGGGGCTGAGCGTCGGTGAACCCAAAGAGATAATGTATGACATTCTGGGACAGACGACCGCCTGCTTGCCCCCGGAGAAGCCCCGCTATCTCATGGGGGTCGGTTCACCGGAGGATCTGGTGGAAGGGGTGGCGCGCGGCGTCGATCTGTTCGATTGCGTCTTGCCCACCCGTATTGCCCGGCATGGGAGCATCCTCACCCGGCAGGGGCGGCTATCCCTGCGTAACGCCCGGTTCAAGGATGACTGGGGGCCGCCGGATCCGGACTGCCACTGCTACGTCTGTCGTAATTACTCCCGGGGGTATCTGCGCCACCTGTTCACCAGCGATGAAATCCTGGGGCTGCGGTTGGCAACCTATCACAACCTGGCTTTCTTGTATCAGGAGATGGAGGAGATCCGCCAGGCGTTGGACGAGGGGAGTTTTGCTGCCTACCGGCAAGCTTTTCTGGCCCGGTATGGAGGAGCTCCGCGGGTAGCAGGGAATAATGAGCAAGAAATGTGTGAAGGAGGTTGACGGATGTCGAGCATGTTTGTGGCTGCAGCGGCTGCTCCCGCAGCACCGGCGGCCGCGACCGGGGTAGGGTCGGGCGGGGCCAGTACTGCAGCTCAACTGCTGGGAGCGCTGTTTCCGTTCATCATTATGCTGGTGGTCTTCTACTTTTTCGTGATGCGTCCCCAGCAAGAACAGGAGAAGCGGCGTCGCAAGATGTTGAGCGAACTCAAGAAAGGGGACCGGATCATCACCACCGGGGGTATCCACGGGCAGATCACGGATATCCACGACCAGACCCTGACCGTGCGCATCGCCGATAAGGTGGAAGTGCAGTTGAGTCGGGCGGCGGTGCAGGCAGTCAAGAAGTGAGGAGCGTTGGGCACAGGAGAAGGTCTCCAGGACATCGGTGAGGAGGTAGCGCCTGGCCACCCCGGCAGGTGAGAGCCGCAGAGGGCGAGCGCAGCAGGAATTGGTCGACCAGCTGCGGAATAGTGCTGGGCGTATGTGCCGGTGGAGGGGGAAGAAGATTGGGTAAGTACTGGCATCTATGGACCATCCTCGGGGTGGCCGTACTATCGGTGGTGATCCTGGTGGTGGGCTGGCCCTGGCGGCTGGGCCTCGATCTGAAAGGCGGCGTCCATGTCGTCCTGCAGGCAGAGGACACCCCTACCACCAAGGTCACCCCCGATGTCATGGAGCGGGCGCGGGCAGTTGTCGAGCGACGGGTCAATGGGTTGGGTGTTAGCGAAGCGGTGGTACAGATCCAGGGGCAGCGTCGCCTGGTCGTGGAGCTGCCCGGCGTGACCAACCAGCAAGAGGCGCTCCGGGTGATCGGGCGTACAGCGGTCCTGGAGTTCCGGGATCCGCAGGGCCACGTCCTGCTGACCGGTGCGGACCTGAAGCGCTCCACGGTGGAACGGGACCAGCTGGGGCTGGGATGGGTAGTCGGTCTCGAATTCACCCCTGAGGGCGCCCGCAAGTTCGAAGAGGCGACCCGCCGGCTGGTCGGCCAGCAACTCGGCATTTATCTGGACAAAGAGCAGCTGAGCAATCCCGTGGTCAGACAGCCGATCCCTGGAGGCAAAGCGGTGATCGAAGGTGGGTTTACCGCCGCTACGGCCCGCAACCTGTCAGTCCTGCTCAATGCGGGCTCACTGCCAGTGCCGCTGACCCAACTGGAGGTGCGCAATGTGGGCGCCAGCCTGGGTCAAGATTCGATCCGGGCGAGTCTGATCGCCGGCGTGGTGGGAGCGGCGGGCGTTCTCCTCTTCATGCTCCTCTTCTATCGCATCCCCGGCCTGGTGGCCGATTTAGCCTTGCTCCTTTACATTCTGATCGACTTGGCGGCCCTGGTCGCGTTACGGGCCACTCTCACCGTTCCCGGGCTGGCGGGCTTCATTCTATCGGTGGGTATGGCCGTGGACGCCAACGTAATCATCTTCGAGCGGGTCAAGGACGAACTCCGGATGGGCAAGGCAGGACGAGCGGCGGTGGAAGCGGGCTTTTCCCGCGCTTTCACGGCCATCCTGGATTCCAACGTGACGACCCTGATCACTGCGGTGGTGCTCTACTTCCTGGGTACAGGCCCCATCAAGGGATTTGCCATCACCCTGAGCATCGGGATCTTGGCCAGCATGTTTACAGCCGTGGTCGTCAGCCACTGGCTGCTCCGTTTCCTGGTGGACTGGCAGCCCGAGCGGGTACCGGCCTACTTCGGTGAACGGGAGGCGGTCGCATGAGCCAGACAGGCAACGCCGCGACAGCGGCGGCACAGACGATGACGGCTGGTGGGCACTTCGACGTCATGGCCAGGAAAGGGTACTTCTTTGGCCTGTCCGGCATCTTGTTCGTAGCGGCCATCATCGTGCTTGTGTGGCGGGGCTTCAACTACGGGATCGACTTCACGGGGGGCACGCTCCTGGAGCGCAGTTTCCCGCAGCCGGTAACCGTGTCGGAACTCCGCACGGAGTTGAGCAGGGGGGAATTGGCCCATCTCGGCTTGGCCAATGCTCAGATCCAGCTGTCTACGAACGGTAAGAATGCGATCATCCGCGCGAAAGAACTGAGCACGGATGACATACAGAAGATCGATGCAGCCTTGAAGGCCCGCTTCGGGGCGGTCACGGACGTGCGGACCGAAGTGATCGGGCCGGTCGTCGGGTCGGAACTGCTGCGCATGACCTACTGGTCCATTTTCCTGGGTGCGCTGGGTATCCTGTTGTACATCTCCCTGCGGTTCGAGTATCGCTTTGCCACGGCGGGTGTCATCGCCTTGCTCCATGATGCTGTGATCACCATGGGCATTGTTGCCTTGGTGCAACGGGAGATCAACATGCCCTTCGTGGCGGCCATGCTGACGATCCTGGGCTATTCCATCAACGACACCATCGTGGTCTTCGACCGCATCCGGGAACGGTTGCGGCTGCACACAGGAGAGTCACCGGCTCAAGTGGCTAATGTGGCCATCCTGCAGACGATGAACCGCTCGGTCAACACCTCCTTGACCACTCTTTTGGCCATTGCCGCTCTGTACTATTTGGGCGGCCCGACGATCAAGGACTTCAGCCTGGCCCTGCTGGTCGGAGTGATCTTCGGTACGTACTCTTCGATCTTTATCGCCAGCCCGATTTGGGTGATCTGGCGGGAGTGGTCGGAGCGTCGCCGGCGCGGCCGTTCGGGCAGGCAGGTACAGGCAGCGTAAGGGCGACTGCCCCAGACTCTGGAAGGTCTGTCGCGGGGGAGATCGGAGTGCGGGGCAAAGTGTTGACACAAGGAGCTGAGGCGACTACAATAATCGACGTGGCATTCCTCGGTAGCTCAATGGCAGAGCGCCCGGCTGTTAACCGGGTGGTTGCAGGTTCGAGTCCTGCCCGAGGAGCCAGATTTTTGCTCGCCTGTTTTGGTGGTGGCTTTTCGGGAAAGGGACCCCGGGGGATTCACTCGCCGGGGTCCTTTCGCTTGTCTCGCTTGCGCCATATGCGCTTCCAACCACGCTGATCGAGTTTGCCCGTTCCGGGCGGGAGCACCCGGCTGAGGCCAGCTCCTGCCCTGGCACGAGCGGGGGAGAGTGGTCGCCACCCCTTCAGACTGCGGCCAGAGCCCGCAGCAAGGTGTGCGCAATCAGACAGTGGCCCGTCAGGGTCGGGTGGACTCCATCCATCGTCAGGCGGTACTCCGGATTGGCTGCCTGCCCGGCCTGGATGGCACGCCAAAAGATGGCGTTCAAGTCGATGACGGGCAAGTGATGCTTCTCTCCCAGGTGATGCACGGCGGCGACGTAGTTTACCAGGCGCTGGTTTTCGGGAGTGTCCGGGCGTTCACCGATACAGGTGGGGGTGAACAGGAGCAGGTGGGCACCGGCTAACCGCTGCTGCAGCGTGGTCAGGATCTGGTCGTAAACCCGAACGTACTCATCCAGGCTGACTCCGTGGAGATTTGGCAGGAAATCGTGCCAGACATCGTTCACCCCGATGTAGATCGTGATCCAGTCCGGCAAGCGATCAATCACATCGCGGTGGAGCCGCTTCCACAGATCCACCACACGGTTCCCGCTGATCCCGGCGTTGATGACTTCGATGTTGTGTTTCGGATAGAGAGCGTGGAAGGCTGCCTCCAGAAGATCCACATAACCCGGGTGGGCTTCCGTAATGCTATCACCCAGGCAGAGGAACTTCTGGCCGGGTAGAACCGGAAACGTGGAAAACAGGGGCGTTTGGCCCGTCACAGGTACTGCTTCGGCCAACGTGATAGCCTCCATTCCGTCATTGTGACTCCGAGACGGCCACCACTCGACTTGCCGCCCCCCGTCCAGATCTGGTGGTTCGCATGGGCGGCTCCGGGACGGGGGGCGGAGAATCTCGTAAGACTTCTGTACCGCCGCCGCATTTCCTGTCTTCTCCCCAGTTTGCTGTTCTTCGCGGCCGCCGTGCCCCATCTCAACCAGCTCAGATGCAGGAGAGCTCTGCTACGATCGCCTTCTCCCAGCGGCAGCCCAGGGGTAGCCCGTTGGGAAGGGACGGAGACCTCGGCCGGTTCCTGGTCGGGCACGGGCCGGGCGAGCCCAGCCGGCCCAGGACGGAGGGCTTCGGGCAAACAAGGAGAAGGATAGCCATAGGCATCGCCTACGGGGCGGTGAAAGGAACGGCCAATGGTTCATCCAGGAGGGAGCTCTCGTGGATCTCGGATTGAAAGGGAAAGTGGCGCTGATCAGCGGTTCCTCACGCGGGATCGGCCTGGCCACGGCGGCCGCCTTTCTGGCCGAAGGGTGCGACGTCATCCTGACCGGCCGCAGCCAGGAGCGATTGGCACAGGTGGCCAGCGAGCTGGTTCGGCGAGGCCCCACGCAAGCCCGCACCCATACGTATGCGGGGGATTTGACGGACGAGCGGGTTCGTCAGAATCTCTGGGCCTGGCTTCAAGATGAGACCGGGAGGTTGGACATCCTCGTCAATAACCTGGGGGGATCTTTGGGAGGCGGTGTACTGGAGACGTCCGCCCAGGAGTGGCAGGTGACCTTTCAGCTCAATCTCTGGACGGCCCTGGAGCTTAGTCGCCAGGCCGTCCCCTGGCTCCGCCGGCAGGGGGGCGGGGCGATCCTTTTCGTCTCGTCGATTTGGGGCCGGGAAAGTGGCGGCAAGGCAGCGTACAACGCTGCCAAGGCGGCACAGATTAGCCTCAGCAAAAGCCTGGCCCGGGAGCTGGCGGCGGAAAACATCCGCGTCAACTCTGTAGCTCCTGGTTCGATTCTTTTTCCTGGAGGTAGCTGGCAACGGAGGTTGGAAGAAGATCCAGCCGGTATCGAGCGCTTCGTGCAGCAGGAGATCCCCGCGGGACGATTTGGCCGGCCCGCGGAGGTGGCTGACGTGATCGTTTTTCTCGCTTCCGAACGGGCCAGTTGGGTTCGGGGAGCTTGTGTGCCCGTAGACGGGGCGCAGTCGCGCTCCAATATTTAGCTCTGGTTTGACGCCGAGAGGAGGATTCAGTACGCTAACAGGCGAGCGGTTTGTGCACATTTATGTGTACGCTGCCGCCAGGTGAGCTCTCAAGAGGAGAGAGAAGGAGAGGATGGGACGTGGGCGGAACGGTTGATGATAGAGCCGGGCGATCCGGGCAATCGTACCAGCGGCCGTCCGGGTTTCAGTCGCTGGACGATGCTCTTCACCTTTCCCGGCAAGAGATGCTCGACAACCATCGACGCTATGGGAATAGCGGCTTGGTGCAGTTGATCGGGTTGGTGGGCTACGACCGGCTCTTTGTGCGGGCAGAGGGTGTGCGGGTCTGGGACGAGGAAGGAACAGAGTACCTCGACTTTCTCGGGGGTTATGGTGCTCTCAACTTGGGGCACAACCATCCTCGAGTCTTGGCGGCCTGGGACAAAGTGGCTCAATGGCCCAACCTGCTACAGGCGACGGTCAGCCCCATCACTTCTGCCCTGCTGCGAGATCTTGCTTTGCTTGCCCCCGGTGATCTGCAACACAGTTTCTTGTGCAACAGCGGGGCGGAAGCTGTGGAGGGGGCTCTCAAACTGGCCCGCCTGGCCACCGGGCATCAGCGGATTCTCTATTGCCAGGGGGGCTTTCACGGCAAGACCATGGGAGCACTCTCCGTGACCGGGCGTCCCGCTTACCAGAGGCCCTTTGCTCCGCTGGTCCCTTTGTGTGAGGCCGTGCCTTTCGGCGAGGTGCAGGCGTTGGAGCAGGCGTTGGCCCAGGGCGAACCGGCCGCGGCCTTCATCGTAGAACCCATTCAAGGAGAGGGTGGAGTGGTTATCCCGCCCACCGGGTACCTGGCCCAGGCGCGCGAGCTGTGCCACCGTTACGGCGCTCTCCTCATCGTCGACGAGATCCAGACCGGCTTTGGGCGGACGGGAACGATGTTTGCCTGTGAGGCGGAGCAGGTCGTACCGGATGTCCTTTGCTTGTCCAAGTCCCTGGGGGGCGGGGTGGTCCCGATTGGCGCCTTCATGACGACGGAACGCCTTTGGAATCAGGCGTTCGGGGGCATAGAGCGCTGCCGTATCCACACCTCCACGTTTGGGGGGAACACGCGCGCCGCCGCTTCTGCTTTGGCTGCGCTGGAGGCCATCGTAGAAGAAGACCTGCCCACGCAGGCACGTGAGAAAGGGGAGTACTTCCTGGGACGCCTGCAGGAGCTGGCCCGGGAGTTTCCTCTCATCCGGGAAGTGCGGGGCCGGGGGCTGCTCATTGGCATCGAGTTCGTGTCCGACACGGGCATATTCGGGAAAGTGAGCGGGGGCGCTGCGAACCATCTGGCGCAGGAGTATCTTGCCTCCCTCGTGGCGGCGGAGTTACTTCAGCACCATCATGTGATTACTGCCTACACCCTCAACAACCCCAACGTCATCCGTCTCGAGCCACCTCTGGTGGTCTCCCGGGAAGAGCTGGATCGCGTCGTCGAGGCGTTGCGGCAGACGCTGTCCCGTCACAAAGGGATGGCCGGGTTTGCCCTCTCGGCAGCAGGCCAGGCGGTCGGACGTTGGGCCAAGCAGGCCACTCAATCGCTATGGAAGAAATGAGAAAGAGGCCGGTGTCCAGGGGGAACAGGGGAGTGGGCCTGGGATGGTGGGTACGGCCAGCACGACCGGCAGATATCGAGCGTCTCAGCGAGATGGACGTGACCGTAGCTTCGCCGGGCAGGTATGCATTACAGGAACGCCGTCCAGCCCTCTCCCGCCTGGTTTTTGCGTTATCCTACCGTCCCCGCCAGCCCTTTTGGCGAGGTTATGAGTGGGATTGGGCTGACGTTCCTCATTTCGAGGATCACGTATGTCAGGGATGGGTCTGGGTGGCGGAGACGTTTCCAGTGGTTGCCGGGCCTGGGGAGTGCCCGGACCGGCACCTGACCGGCCAGGGCTCTGGCCCGGCTAAGCTGGTGGGGGTGATCGAAGTCGCCCCGGCCCCAGCGTCGGCCCGGGTCTGGGGCCACGAGCCCGAGAGAGGCTGGTGGGAGCTTCTTAGCTGCTTCGTCGACGTGTCCTGGCGTCGTCGAGGCGTCGGCCGAGCATTGGTCGAGCGCGCCGTTCACGAGGTGGCGCGCCGGCAGGGGCGTCTGCTCTTTACCCAGGCAGAGGCGGGCAACGGGGGGGCTCTCCGCTTTTACTTGCATCAGGGGTTTCGGCTGCAAGGGCTGAGCTACGTGGAGTCTTGGCAGCGGGAACAAGGGGAGGCGGCAGTGTTGCTGGTTCGTCCTGTGTCGCCGTGCTGAGAGCGCAGCCGGCTGCCTCCCGCAAGGCCGGGTTGGGGTGGTGGTGAGCGTCTTGCAGGAGTCCGAGGGCGTCGGGAGCGTGCATATTGCCCAGGGCGATCAAAGCATTGCGGGCCAGCACCCACTTCCCCCGCCAGCCGGCCGCGCGTCCGGCCCAGCGCTGGCGAAACAGGCGTCCCGTCATAGCGGCCAGTTCATCCAGGCGGGGGAAGGCCACGTCGGGGTCGGTTCCCTGTAACTGCGTGTTCCGGCCGGGGCGGGCTTTCCGGTTCCAAGGGCAAACGTCTTGGCAGATGTCACAGCCAAAGACCATGTTGCCCATCGCCCGGCGGATGGCCTCGGGGGGCAGACTCTTGCGCTGCGTCCATTCCGATAGGCAACGGTTGGCGTTCAGGATCCCTGGTTCGACCAAGGCGCCGGTGGGGCAGGCATCCAGACACCGGTGGCAGGAGCCGCACCGGTTGGGCAGGGGAGACGTGAGCGGCGGCAGGGGCAGGTTGGTGACGATCTGACCCAGCACGAGATACGAACCGTAACGCGGGTGAATCAGGCAGCCGTTCTTGCCGATCCAACCCAGTCCGGCCGCTACTGCCGCGTCGCGGTCCAACAACATGCCCGAATCGACCAGCACTTCTGTCTGAACCGCCTGCGGGTCGCCACCGGCAGCTCCGACGAGGGACCGGAGCTCGGCGGCCAGCTGCCGTAGTTGCTGGCGCAGCAGCGAGTGGTAATCCTGCCCCCACGCGTAGCGGGCCACCCGCCCGCGCCAGGGTGGAGACGGGGGCAGAGGGGGCGTCGGGCCGTAGTACGATACAGCGGCCGTAATGAGGCTGCGGGCGGAAGGGAGAACGCGCGCCGCATCGACGTGCTGGCTCGCCGGGCCGGCCAGGAACTGCGACAAGAATCCCCGGGCTGACAGCGCCTCCAGGTGACGACGGAGCGCCTCTTGTTGGCTGCTGGTGCGCAAGGGGGCGATGCCCACCAGGTCTAAGCCTTGCTCTATTCCCTGGCGGCAGATCGTCTTCGCCAATTCATCCCAGGGCAGATCATGCCCTTGCCCGCCTGGGGGTGCGGGTGGCATTCTCTCACTCGTTTGCGCCTGAATCACCCTGCGTCCCCCTTTCCGTTGCCGCTTGTCAACCTCCCGGTTATCTTGGTGTGAACGTCCATTTTGGTATATGGTAGTGAGCAAGAGTTGGGTAAGGAGGCAACCGAGCCATGCCCGTCGTTTTGCCGTTTCGGGGGGTTCGCTATGACCCGGCCCGTGTCCCCATACATCAAGTCGTCGCTCCACCGTACGATGTCATTTCGCCTGCGGAACGCGCCCAGCTTCACCAGCGTCATCCGGCCAATGTGGTCCGGCTGATCCTGGGGGAGGAGCGCCCGCAAGACAACGAGCAGGAAAACCGGTACCGCCGGGCGGCCCTCTTTTGGCGTTCCTGGCGCGAGCAAGGTCTGCTACGGACGGAGATAACCCCCACCTACTATGTGTATCGCCAGCAGTTTCCTTACCGGGGACGCCAGTGGACCCGCCTCGGCTTTCTGGGCCGGCTTCATCTCGAGCCGCTGGACGGTGGCATGGTACGGGCCCATGAGCAGACCCGGTCGACTCCGAAAGAAGAGCTTTACCGTCTCCTGGTAGCGACCGCGGCCAACTTCAGCCCCGTCTTTGCCCTCTTCCACGATACTGCCGGCCGTGTCCGCGAGCAGCTGGAGAGGGTGACCCAGTCTACCCCAATTTATGATTTTACCGACGACGCCCAGGTTCGCCAAACCCTCTGGTCGACACCGCCGCCCATCGTGCCTCAACTCTATCAAGCTCTGTGGGCGGAGCCAATCGTTATTGCAGACGGCCACCATCGCTATGAATCTCGTCTGCGGTATGCGGCCTGGCGCCAGGCCCAGCAGACTGCAGGCGGAGTCGATGCCTTCATAGACCAGCAACTTCCACGCGCCGGTTTCTGGTACTCCCTGACCTACTTCGTTGCCAGCGACGACTCAGGCTTGCTGATCCTACCCACACACCGTCTGGTGCGGCCCCAGGCCGGCCTTGCCGTCCGCGGACAAGGGTGGCTGGAAACGGTGATCCAGCAGCTGCCTGGCTCCGCGTTTGAGGTACAGCGGCTGCTGCCTGCGGGAGGTCAGCCCAGCACGCCCCCTGCCACAGGCGAGGGACGCCGGCAGTGGTTCACGCAAAGGGTTGAGGACGTGCTTCTCTGGCTCGAGCAGGGGGGAGAGGTCGGTGGCCAGGCAGCGATCAGTAGCAACCGTCGCTGGACGTTGCCGCGGCCGCACTTTGCGGTTGTGGACGGGAAGGGAGAGGCTGCCTTGTTTTCCTTGAACGACGGGCAACGGATGGCCGAGGCGGCACCCGGCTTCAGCCAGGCGTGGCGACAATTGGACGTCGCCGTGCTGCACCGCTTGGTGCTCGACCCCTTGCTGGAGGAAGGCGGCCCTGCCGCCGGGGCAGAGCTGGAGTACACACAGGCAGCGGAGCGGGTGGCCGCTGCCCTGGCCGACGGCGAGGCGGAGATCGCCTTTCTCTTGCCTTTTCCCCGCCCGGACCAGGTCGAAGAGGTGGCAGCCGCGGGGGAGAAGATGCCGGCCAAGTCGACGTTCTTTCATCCCAAGCTGCTGTCCGGGTTGGTGATGGACGACCTGGAGATCCCGGTGACGGCTGTGCCTTGCGGGGGAGAATAGGGGCTGGTATCATGGGCCAAAGGCTTCGCCGGGCCTCGGCGAGGGCCAGGGAAGGTCCGACCGGTTCCCAACCAACGGATACGGATGATGTACAGGAAGCAGGCAGAGCGGCGGACTTCCGGGAGTCTTTGGATCTTCAGAGCTTCAGAAAAGGAGAACGGCCAAGGTGGCAATGGCAGGGAGTCGATACCGGCATCAGCAGTGGCGACCGGAGATGGAGGCAAGGGGCAGTTCCAGCGGTGGAGCAGGTGATCGGTTTCAGGAGACGCCCACCCTGGCAGCGTCAAGGTGGGACGAGGGGGAAGCGGCGGCCTGGCAGCGCAAATTCGGGCGCGAAGCGCTTACGTTTGACGATGTGCTCTTGGTGCCGGCGTACTCGCGAATCCTCCCGGCTGAGGTCAACGTCGAAACCCGGTTGACCCGGCGGATTCGGCTAAACATCCCGCTGCTCAGCGCGGCCATGGACACTGTCACGACGGCCCGTTTGGCCATCGCGATCGCCCGGGAGGGGGGGATCGGCGTGGTCCATCGCAACCTGTCCATCGAGGAACAGGCGGCCGAAGTGGACAAAGTGAAGCGGTCGGAGAGCGGGATCATTGTCGACCCGATCTACCTGTCGGCGGATCACCGCTTACGCGACGCTCTCGCGTTGATGGAGCACTACCACATCTCGGGCGTCCCCATCACCGAAAACGGTAAGCTGGTAGGGATCTTGACCAACCGGGATCTGCGCTTCGAGACGGACTTCGACCGGCCCATCGCGGAAGTCATGACCAAAGAAAACTTGATCACCGCTCCGGTTGGTACCACTTTGGAAGAAGCAAAGCATATCCTTCATAAGCACAAGGTGGAGAAGCTGCCGCTGGTTGACGAAGAGGGCTACCTGAAGGGCCTGATCACCATCAAAGACATCGAGAAGGCGATCAAATACCCCCGGGCGGCCAAGGATGAGAAGGGACGGTTGCGGGTGGCGGCCGCAGTCGGGACCTCCCAGGACACCCTGGAGCGCGCCGAAGCCCTGGTGGCAGCCGGCGTGGATGTCCTGGTGTTGGATACGGCCCATGGACACAGTCAACGGGTTCTCTCTATGCTCGAACAGTTGAAGTCCCGTTTTGGCGACCGCACGGACATTATCGCCGGCAACGTTGCGACGGCCGAGGGAACGCGGGCTTTGATCGAGGCGGGGGCAGACGCCGTCAAAGTAGGGATCGGCCCGGGTTCTATTTGCACCACGCGCGTGGTAGCCGGCATTGGAGTACCGCAGATTACAGCGATCTGGGAGTGCGCCCGGGCGGCGGCCGCGACGCAGACCCCGATCATCGCTGATGGGGGCATCCGCTACTCAGGGGATATCGTCAAGGCGCTGGCAGCGGGGGCCGATACGGTCATGATCGGCAACCTCTTTGCCGGCACGGAGGAGAGCCCGGGCGAAGTCGAAATCTACCAGGGCCGTTCGTACAAGGTGTACCGCGGGATGGGTTCGATCGGGGCGATGCGGGCGGGCAGCAAGGACCGCTACTTCCAGGAGGGACAACAAAAGCTGGTACCGGAAGGGATCGAAGGCCGTGTACCGTACAAAGGGCCGCTGTCGGAGACCGTGTTCCAGCTGGTGGGGGGAATCCGGGCCGGCATGGGCTACTGTGGTGCACCGGATATCCCCACCCTGCAAAAGGAGAGCCGCTTCCTGCGGGTGACAGCGGCAGGGATGCGGGAGAGTCATCCTCACGACGTGCAGATCACGAAGGAGGCGCCGAACTATCCGGGATTGTAACCCAGCTCCCGAAGGTGGGCAGCCGTCTGCAACGGGTGAACCGCCTGTTCCACCGGCAGCGCCTCTTGAACAGCCCAGCACTTCGGGGTCGTCGACGCCGTTCCCTGCTCCCGGACCTGTGGAGTCCCCGGGTGGGGACCGCCCCGGCCTCCGCTCCCCGGCGTGGCGCCGAGTTCAGCTGGTGGACGTGGTGGGGGGTACCGTCATCGGACTGGCGGTCGTGCCGGCACTGGTGGGGGCACTGGCGTCCTGGGTATACGGCCGCGAACAGCCCGGACCACTGCTCCTGTGGTCAGCGACGCTGCAAGAGGTGGCGCTGATCGGGTTGGCCATTCGCCTGGTACAGGCCCGCTTGCATGCGACTCCGGACAGCTTGGGCGGTTGGCTGGGGGTGGACGGGCCGCTCTGGCGGTGGCTCCTGTATGGCGTGGTGGCGGGGTTCGGCCTCCTGCTGGCGGAGACCTTAGCCAGCGCCCTCACGTTCATCGTGGTGGCGGCCGTGCGGGGTGGAGCGGTGGCAGCCCGGGTCCTGTCGGAAGCGAGTGACCCTGTGGTCCAGATGGTCTCTATGGTACGGACACCGGAGCAACGCTATCTTCTGGCGGTGGTGCTGGTAGGGATCGGTCCGCTGGCCGAAGAGTTCTGGTTTCGGGGCGTGGTGTATCCGGCTTGCCGGGCCCGCTGGGGGCCAGGATGGGGCAACATGGTGGTCAGCCTTCTCTTTTCTACTCTGCATTTGAACGCGGCGGCGTGGCTTGCCCTGTTTGCGGTCGGTTTCATTCTCGCCGCGGTATACGAGCGGACGCGGTCGCTATGGCCCGGAGTCGTTGCTCACGCCACGCTCAACGCCGCCGCTCTTTTCGGCGTGCTCAGTGGGTTAGGAGGAATGGACCGTTGAAAGATGCAGTGCGGGAGCGGCAGGCCATAGGATTGTCCAACCCTGTCGGAGACGATCAAACCCGGATGCTCAGGCCGGGGTGGCCGGCCGGACGGCCCTACCGGTGGCAGGTAGGAGACCGGAGCTGGGTATTGGACCACACCGTTGTCATGGGGATCTTGAACGTGACGCCGGACTCCTTTTCCGACGGGGGGCTATGGCAAGAGCTCGGCCGGGCGGTGGCGCATGGGCTGGAGATGGCCCAGCAAGGGGCGGAGATCATTGACGTGGGAGGGGAGTCTACCCGTCCCGGAGCGCCGCCGGTACCAGTAGACGAAGAAGTGCGGCGGGTCATTCCGGTGATTACGGAACTGCGCCGGCAGCTACCAGCAGGCGTGGAGATCTCCGTGGACACGCGCAAGGCCAAGGTAGCACGGCAGGCGTGGGACGCGGGGGCGAGCATCATCAATGACATCACCGGGTTGACCTTTGACCCCGGTATGGTCGAGGTGGCCAGACAGACCGGGGCGGGCCTGGTGGTGATGCACATGCGGGGTACGCCCGCCACGATGCAGCAGTTCACCGACTACCGGGATGTGACCGGCGAGGTAGCCTCCTGGCTTGCCGGGCGGGTGGACGAGCTGAAGGAACAGGGGATCGAGCCGGTCCGGATCGTGATCGATCCGGGTTTTGGTTTCAGCAAGACCGCTCCCCAAAACTTGACGTTGCTGCGGGAGTTGGGGCGATTGCAGCAGGTGGGGCGACCCGTCCTGGTCGGTACTTCCCGCAAGTCCACGATTGGGCTGGTGCTGGGGACGGCGGTCGATCAGCGGCTGGAGGGGACTGCCGCTACAGTGGCTCTGGCCATCGCGGGCGGGGCCGACATCGTGCGGGTGCATGACGTGGCGGCGATGGTCCGGGTGGCGCGGATGGCCGACGCGGTGGTGCGCGGATGGCCCACTACCTACTGAGCCTCGGCTCCAACCGGGGGGACCGGCAAGGCTACTTGTTGCAGGCATTGGACCAGCTGGACGCAGCCGGCGTGCGCGTCGTCCGGTGGGCGAGCCTGTATGAGACTTCTCCGCTGGGAGTTTCCGAGCAGCCCGCCTTCCTGAACACAGCCGCAGACGTGGTAGTCCCGGATGGCTGGCAGCCACTCTGGCTATTGCAGGTGGCGAAAGCCATTGAACAGCGGGTGGGGCGTCGTCCATCCTTTCGCTGGGGGCCACGGGAGATCGACATCGATGTTGTTTGGTGGGGGTCGGCAGACCCGTGGCGGCAGGCGAACTGGCGAAGCAGCCAGCCCGCGCTGGTCGTTCCCCACGAGCGGATAGTGGAACGGCTGTTCGTGCTGGTGCCTCTGGCCGAAATCGTTCCCGGATTGCCTATTCATGATCGGCCGGTGGAGGAATGGATTCAACGACTCCAGGAGCGGCGGGAGCAACGCGTATATCGCTGGGCGGGGCCGTCCTGGCGGGGCGGTATTCAGATCCGATAGAAAGCCTCCACTTCGAGCCCGAAGATGATGGCGCCGCCCGTTTCCACCTCGATGGGCAGGCTCACATGGGGGATCGCTTCGGCCGGGGTGGCCGGTAAAACCATGCGGCGACGGACGGATACCTTGCGGATCAACTGGATCACTTCCGGCACGCGGGCATCCTCAACTCCGATGAGGAGCGTTGTGTTGCCCTGCAGGAGAAACCCGCCGGTGCTGGCCAGCTTGGTGGCGCCGATCTGCTTTTGACTGAGAGCGTCCATCAGTGCTCCCGCGTCGTCATCATCCACGATGGCCAAGAGCAGCTGCATCGTTCGATCCCTCGCTTCTTCGCATCCTGCTGGCAGAGCACCGACCTGCACCGGCCCATGCCGCCGGATGTCGCAGTATGCTTTTGCAAGGACGGATACGGACGCCCGATACTGGCCGGACTGGATACAAAAAATGAGCAGACATCGCTGCTCTCCTCGTTTACCCCGTTAACTACTTGACGAGGCTCAACGTATGGGTGACCTTGAGTCGGGTGTTAAAAAAGTTGGTGCCGAAGGCGGGATTTGAACCCGCACGGGCGTTCGCCCACTACACCCTGAATGTAGCGCGTCTGCCAATTCCACCACTTCGGCACCGGCTTGACGGGAGTCATTCTATCATGCCGCTGCGCCGCGCGCAACCCCTTCTTGCCAAGGGGACTGAGTCAAGCAACTGCGGGTTCCGCAACGTCTTAGTCGCTGGAGGCATCAACCATGTGCGAACCGGTCGAGAAAAACCGATGATCCTCCAGGTAGTTCGAGGCAGGGGAGGACAAAATGACAGAGAATACGAAACCCAACAGACGGATTCATTGACAAGCCAAGGAGATCGTCGGTATAATTCCACCGAGGAGACTATTTTGTTAATGAGTAATTTTCTTGGTAATATGACCGGCGCGACTCCTCTCGCCGGAGCGGAGGTTATCTGGATTGATGGGAACGGAAGTGCTCTACAAACGGGTTTCTCGGTTGGCGCAGCTTGTCCAAAGGGAGGGCACCGATGTAGATTTCGATGAGCTGGCAGCCTGCCTGGCCGAGATCTCACCGGGTGCTAGCGTGTATGTGATCAACCAGTCCGGGAAGCTGCTGGGGTACGCACCCGCTGGCAGCTGGGACAGCTCTTCGTTTGATGCCGGCTGGCTGGTCGAGCGGCACTTGCCGGCGGAGGTCAACGAGGTATTGCTCAAGGTAGGCGCCATCTCTTCGGGTCCGGAGGCTGACCGTCTGGTAGGCCACCTGGCGATGATCGTGCCGGTCGTCGGAATGGGACGCCGGGTTGGTACGCTTCTCTTGGTGGGCCAATCCAGGCCGTTCACACAGGAAGATGAGATTCTGGGGGAGTTTGCCGGGACGGTGGCAGGGATAGCGATCGCCAATGCCCTCGACGAGGAGGAAGAAGGAGAGGTCGAAGAGCGGAGGCGGGCCCGTTCCGCAATTCGCAGCCTTTCATACTCCGAGATCGTGGCGATGCAGAGAATCCTGGATGAGCTGGACGGCGACGAAGGGTTGCTGGTCGCCAGCCGGATCGCGGATCAGGCGGGAATTACCCGTTCCGTGATCGTCAATGCCTTGCGCAAGCTGGCTTCCGCCAACGTGATCGAGAGCCGTTCACTGGGAATGAAAGGCACGTACCTGCGGATCATCAACCGCGAGGTGCGGGCGGAGCTGGAGCGGGAGCGGTTCCCTTATGTTCACAATACGAACGTCCCGGTGAAACGGCGCGCGTAGCGGTCACTGCCGGCGCGGGCGGCGGCTGACGCAGCGGTTCGAAAAGCGGGAGTTGTTCGTAAGGGGAGAGGCCCGATACGGTCAGGCCCAACAGGCGAAAAGGCCCGTTGGGCCTTGGTAGTTGTGCCAGCAACAGGCAGGCCAAGGCATACATGTCCCGCGGGTCCTGCAAGGGGCAGGGCACGGTCTGGCTTCGCTCTATTGTGACGAAATCGGGGTAGCGAGCCTTAAGGCTCAGGGAGCGCCCGGATTGGCCCACCTGTCGAAGCCGGGCTGCCACGGCCCGGCTGAGATCGGCCAGGACCTGTGTCGCTGCCTGTCGACCACGGATATCATGGGCGAAGGTAAGCTCTCGGCCCACGCTTTTGGCGGGGCTGCGGGGTTCGACCGGCCGCCGGTCGATCCCCCGGACTAGGTCGTAGAGGAAGAGGCTACTCTTGCCCAGGAGGAGTTGGAGGGCTCCCGCATCCAGCTGCCGCAGTCTCGCTACGCTGTCGATGCCGGCCTGCCGGAGCCGGGCCAGTGTTTTCGGACCGATGCCCCAGATTTTTTCCAGGGGCAGTTGGAGCAGAAAAGAGTCAACCTGGTCGGGGCGGATGACCAGGAGACCATCCGGTTTGTTCCAATCGGAAGCGATTTTGGCCAGAGCCTTGTTGGGGGCGAGGCCCACCGAAGCGGTCAACCCGAGTTGGGTTCGGATCGCGGTTTTGATGGCTTGCCCCAGCTCCGCCGGCTGCTCGGCCAGTGGGTGGGCGCTCAGATCGAGAAACGCCTCGTCAATGGAGACGGGTTCCACGAGCGGCGTGAACCGGCGCAACAGGTTAAATACCTGGTCTGAGACGGCCGTGTAGTGCGCAATGTCTACGTTGACCACCCGGGCAGCGGGACAGAGCCGGCGTGCCTGGGCCAGCGGTTGGGCTGAGTGAACACCGAAGCGCCGGGCTTCATAGTTAGCGGTAGAGACTACGCCCCGCCGGTCATTCGTATGGCCAGCGACGATGAGGGGTTTGCCTTGCCACTGCGGATGGTCGCGCGTCTCGATGGAAGCGAAGAAGGCATCCATGTCGACGTGGGCGACCAGGCGGGCGGGTTGCGGGACGTGCATACGGGCCTCCCTGTCTCAAGAGATCGGCTCAAACCGCACAAATGAGCCCCAACGGGTGAAGACGAACACACGTACTCCTCTCTCCTCTCGATCATACCATACCCTCGCGAACTTGCTCGAATCCGTCATAGCCCCCCAGCTCAGGGGCAACCTATGGGCCAGCGGTAAATCACCGCCTGCAGGTAGCCGCCAGCTACCTGCGGGAGATCGTGTCGCTGGAGGGCTCTACGATGAACATATTCGAAGCGGGAACCCCGGAGATGCTGGCCGGCGAAGTGGAGCGCATTACGCAGGAGTATCTGCTGACGGCGCGCGGGGGCGACAGCGATCTAAGCGAACTCACTCCAGGGGAACGAGAGGAGATGCTATCGCTGCTCCAGGACGAGTTGGGCCTCAGTCTGGAAGAAGAGCAGGTCGAGGCGTTGCAGCACAAGCGACGCTTGCGGTTGGAAGATTTGGTGAGCGCTTTCCGGCGGGCGCAAAAGCAAGCCGATGAGGACTTGGGCGGGTACTACTGAGCGAGAGGGAACTCGATCGGTTTGCCGTCCATTCGTCCCTGTAGCGATGGCTACCGGACTTCTGACCTGGCACGTCAGGGCGCGTGAACCCAGAAGGCCCCCGCCGCGCGGGGGCTTTCATTTGTCAGGGGGGAGGGAAATGCGGACCCCGCTGCCGCCACCAACTGCTGCGACCCGGCGCCTGGCCGCTCTTTCGACCCGTGTGAACTACCAGCTCCTGGCCCGCCGCAAAGTTGCTGACGCCTTGGAACAGCTGGCCTCCGGGCGGCTGGGTGCCGCCGCAGAGCGCCGGCTGCAGGAGCGGTTGCTGCGTTGGCACCGCCACCTGCTGCCGGTATGTTTGGAGAAGCTCCGGACGGGTTCACCCGAGCTGATCTCTGTGATCAGCAGGCTCTTGTTGCAGCTCGAGGAGCCCGTACCCTGGGAAGTATGGGAAGATCTGCTGACGGACCCCCAGGTGAGGGATGAGACCAAATTGGCTTTGATTCCGGTCCTGGACGTCTACGGGATCGATCCTCATGAGATCCCGTGGGCAGAGATTCTGGCGGACCCATTGACCTCCGCCCGCCAGGCGTTTGAACGGGTCCTGGAAATCGCCGGTCAGTCCGAAGAAGTCATGCAGCAGTTACTGGATGAGCTGGAACGGGCCACCGCGACAACACAGGCAGCGTATGCCACGCAATTGGGGGGAGTGACGCGGCCCCGGGCGGTAGCCCTCGGCCTGCTGGCGGCCCTGGCCCGGTCGCCGGAAAAAGAGGTGGCGCAGGCAGCGGTGGCCAGCCTGGCCAAGTTGGGCGGCCCGGCAGCCGCCTCGATCCTGGCCGAACTGGCAACGGGGCGCTCCGCCCCCACGGTCCGCTCGTCGCCCGTTTTGCGGTACGAGGACGCGGTAGTGACTCCCCCGGATGGGGCAGGATTTCAGGCGATCTGGCTGGCGTATCGCGATCCGGCGGCTGGCGACGGCGGACCTTTCCGGGCGCTCTTTTTTCTGCTACAGTCGGAGACTGGAGTCCGGCGCGTCTTTGGATTGCGAGCCCTCTCCCCTCGCGGCTGGCGACGACTTGTCGCTGGACTAGCTGCGTACGGGCGGGTACTGGTACACGCCAGTGAATTCTTCGCGGTACGGCTGGTGCAGGACGCGTTGTGGACCGCCCAACGAGCAGGGCCTTTCTGGCCGTTGTCGTATCAGTATTGGCGGCAGCAGGTCGGGTTGGAGGAGTGGCCGCCACGCCCGTACGCCCCGGCGCTCTCTTCGGGGGAGCGCCGGTGGGGCCGACGAGGGGCTGGCGGCAGGCTGGCGCGCCTGCCCGAGTACGAGGATTGGTTCAGCGTGGATCCGGCGGTGTACGACCTGGCGGACGCACTGGCGACCGGCCGGCTTTCCTGGAGCCGGGCCGAAGCCCTGGTGGTGCAACGGGTACTGGTGCCGCAGTTCAACGAGTGGAAACACCGTTTGGCGAGGCTGGCCGACTTCTACCGCCAGGCGGGCTGGATACGGGCGCGGCAGGAAGCGGTTTGGGCCTGGCTTCACTGGCGTTCAGACGCGCTGGGGCGGCATCCGCTGGCGCGCTGGATGGCTCGGCGCAGCCTGCAAGCGGCGCTGCTCAATATGGACAGCGGGTATGACCCGCGCCTGGTGCCAGAACTATTCGCAGCCGGGTTCGACCCTTAGGGTGCTGCGAGGTCGGCACCGATCGACAGAGATGGAGGCTGCAGAGGTGCCGACGGCAGGACGGGTGGAGCTCATCATGGGGAGCATGTTTTCCGGGAAATCGGAAGAGCTGATCCGGCGGGTCAAGCGGGCCCGCATCGCCCGCCAGCGGGTGCAGGTTTTCAAACCCGCTCTCGACCAGCGCTATTCGTTGGGGGATGTGGTTTCCCACGACGGGGATCGCATCGAAGCGGTGCCGGTCAGCGACGCCGCGGAGATTTTGCAATGGCTTGAGCCGGCCACGGAAGTGGTGGCCATCGACGAGGTGCAGTTTTTTGGGCCGGAGATCGTTCCGATCTGCCAGGCTTTGGCCGATCAGGGGCGGCGAGTGATCGTCGCCGGTCTGGACACCGATTTTCGGGGGCAGCCGTTCGGGTCAGTGCCGGTGCTGGCCTGCGTAGCTGAAGAGGTGACGAAGCTCAACGCCATCTGCGTCTGTTGTGGCCAGCCGGCCAGTCGGACCCAGCGACTGATCAATGGGCGACCGGCCAGCTTTCACGATCCGGTGATCCTGGTCGGGGCGAGCGAGATTTACCAGGCCCGCTGTCGTCGTTGCCATGAGGTGCTGGATGCTCCCCCGAACCCGTGGGCGGGGAAAGTCGAATCGGTGATCTCACAGGAAGGGGGGAGACAAGTTGGGTGAACCCTCTGCGCAAGCACAATGGAGAAACACGTTGGTGGGGATGCAGGAGCGATATGAAGAGGTGCAACGGCAGCTAGCAGATCCGGCGGTCTTGGGCGACGCGGAACGGTACCGGCAGTTGGCCAAAGAGGCGGCCGATCTGGAGCCGGTGGTAGAGCGGTGGCGCCGCCTCCAGAAGGTGGAGCAGGACCTGCGGGAGGCGCGTGAACTGTCCAGTAGCGGGGAGGAGCCGGAGCTGCGGGAGTTAGCCCATGAGGAGAGTCAGGCCCTGGAGAGAGAGCAGGAGCAGCTGGAACAAGAGCTGCGCCAGCTCCTGGTGCCAAAGGATCCGAATGACTCCCGCAACGTGATGCTGGAGATCCGCGCCGGGACAGGGGGCGAGGAGGCCGCCCTGTTCGCCGCCGATCTGGTCCGCATGTACACGCACTACGCCGAACGGAAAGGCTGGCGAGTGGAGTTGGTGGATGCCAACCAGACGGAGCTGGGAGGCTTCAAAGAGATCGTGCTCATGATCGACGGGAAGGGCGCCTACAGCCGGCTGAAGTACGAAAGCGGGGTGCACCGGGTCCAGCGCGTGCCGGAGACGGAAGCGAGCGGCCGGATCCATACGTCCACGGCGACGGTGGCGGTGCTGCCGGAGGCAGAGGAGGTGGAGGTGGAGATCAATCCGGAGGACCTCCACTGGGATGTGTATCGTTCCACCGGCCACGGGGGACAGTCGGTCAACACGACGGATTCCGCGGTCCGGGTCACTCACCTGCCCACGGGGTTAGTGGTCACCTGTCAGGATGAACGTTCCCAGTTGAAGAACCGGGAGAAAGCGTTGCGAGTGCTACGGGCCCGGCTCTTGGATCGGGCTCGCCAGGCGCAGGCGCAACAGATCGAGGCCAACCGCCGCCACCAGGTCGGCACCGGAGATCGCAGCGAACGAATCCGGACGTACAACTTCCCCCAGGGGCGGGTGACCGATCATCGCATCGGTCTGACGCTCTATCGGCTGCAGAGTATCCTGGATGGAGATCTCGACGAGCTGACCGATGCCCTGCAGGCGGCCGACCAGCGGGCTCAACTCGAGGCGGCGCAGGCGTGAGCCAGAGTGTCTCCGTAGCTCTTCGCCAGGCGGCGCGTCGCCTGGCGGCGGCGGGGGTGGACACCCCTAGGCTGGACGCCGAAGTCTTGCTTGCCGATCTTCTGGGCTTGGACCGCTTGCACCTGTACACGCAGGCAGACCGGTTGCTGACGCCGGGAGAGCAGGCAGCGTACGAGCAGCGAGTCCAGGCGCGGGCACGGCGGCAGCCGGTGGCACAGATTGTAGGATACAAGGAGTTTTACGGGTACCGCTTCACCGTGCGGCCGGGAGTGCTGGTTCCCCGGCCGGAGACAGAGAAGGTAGTGGAAGAGGCGCTGGCCCGCTGGGATGAGATGGAGCGACCCCCCGGCCGCCGGTGGCACATCGTCGATGTAGGCTGTGGCAGCGGGGTGATCGGCCTGACGCTCGTTCTGCTCCGCCCTGACACGGAGTTGATCGCGATCGACCAGTCTCCTGCGGCCTGTGCTTTGACCGCCGAGAACGCCCTTCGCCTGGGGGTTGGTGAACGGGTCCGGGTGGTGCAGGGGGACTTGCTCAGCCCTCTGCTACCCGCCGGTGACCCGCCGCCGGCCTCCAGCCTGTCGGGTATCTCCAGCATTGACCTGGTGGTCTGTAACCCCCCGTATGTGCCCCTCCCTGACTGGGACGAGCTGGCTCCGGAGATCCGGCACTGGGAGCCAAAAATGGCGGTAGCGGCCGGGGGCGATGGGCTGGCGGTCTACCGGCTCTTGCTGCCCCAGGCGATCCGGGTATTACGGGCGGGGGGGGTGTGCGTAGTGGAGATCGGGGACGGACAGGCCGAGGCGGTCGGGCAGCTGGGCAGGGCGGTGGGGTTCACCCGGGAGAGGGTAGGATACGACTGGGCAGGTCGGCAGCGGGTGGTATCCTGGATTGCACCGGCCACGAGGAAGGACGCGAGGGTGGATTGACCGGTATGGGACAAGAATTGACAGGCAGGTTTGCGACGAAGGTGCTTCCCGTGGGGGCGCAGGTTCCGCCAGATGAACGGGAACGGGTGCTGCAACAGGCCGGGGAGCTGATTCGCGCCGGGCAGCTGGTCGCCTTTCCGACGGAGACGGTCTATGGGTTGGGGGCGGACGCGACCAACGCCTCGGCCACCCGGCAGATTTTCGCTGTCAAAGGACGGCCGGCAGACAACCCGCTGATTGTTCACATTGAACGCTGGGAACGCTTACGGCAAGTGGCGGCCAGCCTGCCCCCATTGGCCGCCACACTGGCTGACGCTTTCTGGCCCGGGCCGCTGACCATGGTGATGCCGCGCAGCCCCCAGATTCCGCTCACGACCACCGGCGGCCTGGAGACCGTGGCGGTGCGCCTGCCATCCCATCCTGTGGCGCGTGAACTGATTGCCGCGGCCGACTGTCCCATAGCCGCCCCCAGTGCCAACCGTTCGGGACGTCCCAGCCCCACGCGAGCCCAGGACGTTTATGAAGACATGGCGGGACGGATTCCCCTGATCCTGGACGGCGGAGAGTGTTCGGTCGGGGTGGAATCGACCGTACTGGACGTGACCACCTCGCCCCCCACGGTCTTGCGGCCGGGCGGGATCACCGTGGAAATGCTGCGACGTGTCCTCGGGGAGGTGCAGGTGGATCCGGCGGTATTGGCCCTGCAGCCTGTCGTCGGGCCGGCCCGTTCACCGGGAATGAAATACCGGCACTATGCACCGAAGGCGCCTGCCTGGTTATTCGAGGGGGAGCCGGCCGCCGTAACCCAGGCCATGGCCGCTGAGGCAAAGCGGCGGCTGGACCAGGGCGAACGTTTGGGCTTACTGGTCTGCGCCGAGACGGCCGCCGCCCTGAAGGAAGTGTTGCCTGCCCGCGGGGACCAATTGGTGTGGCGGGTGCCTGGCAGCCGGCAACATCCGGAGCAACTGGCCCACGCCATCTTCACCTTGTTACGGGAGATGGATCGCGAGCAGGTGGAGGCGATCCTGATCGAGGGGGTGCCGGCAACCGGAATGGGGCTGGCCGTGATGAACCGCCTGCGCAAAGCGGCCGGGTACCAGATCGTTTCCTGCCACCGACCGGCTTACAACGGAGCATGAAGGTGGGGACGAATGAGCGCCATCGCTTCACTGCGCGTTTTAGCATCGGTGCGGAACACGCCCCGCACGGCAGAGGTGACCGTGAGCGAACCGGGCTTTTGCACCCCCCGCATGCTCATGCACAGGTGCTCGGCCTCGAGCACGACATAGACTCCCAGGGGGTTCAGATCGGTCATCAGCGCGTCCGCGATCTGAGTGGTCATGCGTTCTTGCAGCTGGGGGCGGCGGGCGAAGACTTCCACCACCCGCGCCAGCTTGCTCAGACCCGTCAGACGCCCCTGCGCCGGGATGTAGGCGACGTGCGCCTGGCCGAAAAAGGGCAGCAGGTGATGTTCGCACATGGAGTAAAACCGGATGTCGCGGACCAAGACCATCTCATCATGATCTTCCTGGAAGAAAACCTGCAAATGCTGATGCGGATCCTGGTGGAGCCCGGCGAAAAGCTCTTCGTACATCTCGGCCACCCGGCGCGGCGTCTGCTGTAGCCCGGGCCGCTTAGGATTTTCGCCTATGGCCTCCAGGATCATTCGCACGGCCTGTTCGATCTTGGCATGATCCATGTCGCCATCCTCCCCGGCTCAACCTCTCTGACCCTTCCATGATCCTTTCGAGAATACCACAGAGCGAACGGGATTGCTCAAGTTAAATCCGGTGCAAAGTATAGAAACCGCCTAGACAACCGCCTTGATCTGCTGACCAGGTGATCTGGTGTTAAGGAGGTGGGAGAAGGAACTCACCATCCCAGGCATATGGTTTACCTGGAGCGGGCACAAGGCGGAGCGTTGGGGGGTGGGTGCATGAGCGTGATGGAGGCGATCGCCCTGGCGGCCGCGCTGGGGGTGGATGCCCTGTCCGTCGCGATCTCGATCGGGACGGAACGTCCCGGCTTGCGCCAGCGGTGGGCGGTGGTCTTTCTGTTTTCAGTGGTTCAGTCGCTCTTTTTCCTGGGGGGACATGCGGTCTTCCATCTGTTGTCCTGGGGGGCAGCCAGGTGGGAGGGTAGAGCGACGAAGGCGTGGGTATGGTCCCGGTCCGGTGTTGCTGCCGGTTCTGGCTGGCTGGTGGTGGTCGGTAGTTTGCTGCTGATCGCTTTGGGTTTGCGGATGATCGCGCAGACAAGCCCCCGCGTGCGTCACGGGAACCTGCAACTCCCAGGCTCGGGGCGGACGGTCCAGCGGCCGTGGCGCTACTGGCTGACTCGTCTGGCCCAGCTGCTGGTCCTGGCGGGGAGCGTCAGCAGCGATGCCGCCGTGGCCGGCTTCGGACTGGGGTTCCTGGAGGGGCGCACCTCGGTGACCGTGGCCGTTTGGATCACGCTAGTCGTAGCGCCGATGGTGGAGGCGGGGTTGCTCGTGGGACGGTGGTTAGAGCGTTGGGTAGGGGAGTGGGCCCCGGCTGTGGGAGGTTGCGTGCTGGTGGCCCTCGGACTTCATCTGTTTTGGGAGGGAATTCCCCTGTGAGCTGGAAGGTCGCCCGGTACGAGAAGCTGGTTTGTGGTACACTTCGGAAAGGGTCGGTCGATCATGGCCCAAAGGGACGCTGGCCGGAGGGCGGGAGTCACCAGCAAGCGAATCGATCATCGGGACGGTAGCAGGGTAGCAAGGGTAACAGAGGAGGCAGTCAATGCGGTCCAGTCAGCGGGTCTACCTGGTGTGTACAGGCAATACCTGCCGCAGTCCCATGGCGGCGGCCTTGCTCCAGCAAAGACTGGCCGCTGCCGCATCCTCGGCCGCGCCGTCCTCGCCGGCGGGCTCTGTGTCGATCGAGGTTCGCAGCGCTGGGCTGGATGCCGTGGAGGGGGCTGCCGCTTCCACGCTGGCCACGGAAGCTATGCGCAGCTACGGCATGGACTTGCGCCGGCACAAAGCGCATCGCTGGTCTGCGCAGGATGCGGCGCAGGCCGATCTGGTCTTGACTATGACCATGGAGCAAAAGCGGCGCTTGTTGGAGCACTTCCCTGACCTAGCCGGGCGGGTGTTTAGCGTACTGGAGTACGCAGCGGGCGAGAACCTTGACCCCCAGCTCCTCCGTCTCCATCTCCTGCGTCAGTTGCGGCAGGCCTATGAGCGCCCGGTGCCCACCGTGACCGACCGGCATGGCGCGGCGACGGGTGAACCCAGCGATCTGGCGGCTGAACGGCTCAGCCTGGAGCAACAACTGGCCGCCTATGATATCCCGGACCCGGCCTTTAGCGGGGATCTCGCCGTCTATCAGCGGACGGCGGCCCAGCTGAGAGAAGCGATGCAGAAGGTGGCGGCGCGACTGTTGACTGCCGATACTGGTGAAAGGGGGGATACAGAAAAGGTCATGGAGAAGGCAGAATTTTCCCCATCCGGTGAGCCTGGTGCTTCCGGCGGGACGGCTGAACCAGCTCCGGCCAGCGCCAGTGGGTCCACACCGGCGGTGCGCCGGTTGCGGGTGGCAGTCGGTTGCGATCACGCCGGCTTGCCCCTCAAACAAGAGGTCCTCCGCTTTCTGGCGGAGTTGCCGGTGGAGGTCACTGATTTTGGTGTGCAGACCAGCGAGCCGGTGGACTACCCCGATATCGGACGGGCGGTAGCTACAGCCGTTGCCCAGGGACAGTGTGAACGGGGAATTCTGATCTGTGGCACAGGTATTGGAATGGCGATTGCGGCCAACAAGGTGCGGGGGGTGCGGGCGGCCCTCTGCCATGACTCGTACTCGGCCCGCATGGCTCGGGAACATAACGATGCGAACGTGCTGACGATGGGCAGCAGGGTGATCGGACCCGGTCTGGCCCAGGAGATTGTGCGGCTTTTTCTCACCACCGGCTTCGCGGGTGGGCGTCATGCCCGCCGGGTGAGCAAATTGGAGTAGGGAGGCGGGCGGCGGGTGCCCCAAGTGAATATCATCGATCACCCTCTGATTCAACACAAGCTGGCGATTTTGCGGGATCAGTCCACCGGGCCGAAGGAGTTTCGGGAGTTGCTGGACGAGATCTCATTGTTGATGGCATATGAGGTAACGAGGGACATGCCCCTCGAGCCTGTCCAGGTACGAACTCCAGTGGGGACGGCTACCGCCAGGATGATCGCGGGGAAGAAACTAGCGATCGTTCCTATTCTCCGGGCCGGGTTGGGAATGGTGGGGGGAATACTCAATCTGATCCCCGCTGCCAAGGTGGGACATATCGGGGTCTACCGAGACCCCGAGACGTTGCAGCCGGTGGAGTACTATTGCAAGTTACCAACGGACATCGAAGAGCGTGAGATCATTCTGGTCGATCCCATGCTGGCGACGGGCGGGTCCGCGGCTGCGGCCATCCGGTTCATCAAAGAACGGGGAGCTAGGGGAGAAAACATCAAAGCCATGCATCTCATCGCCGCACCGGAAGGGATCGCGCGTCTACAGCGAGAGCATCCGGAAGTACCTTTGTTCGTTGCCGCCGTGGACGAGCGGCTCAATGAACATGGCTACATTATTCCTGGTCTGGGAGATGCGGGAGACCGGCTCTTCGGAACCAGGTAGATAATAAAGTGACCGAAAAGGAATGGTTCTTAATATGGATAAGAATTGCGGGCCAGTCGAATTTGAGCTATAATACCACCCGATGTCATGGCGACGGAGGCGACTCACGACAAGCTCCTGGGCGGCCAGTCTTCGGTATACCGCCCTCGGTGTCGAGCTCGTGCTGACCACTCTGATTTATATCGGGGGTGGGGTGTGGCTGGGTCGGCTGCTGGATCGACACTGGGACAGGTCGCCTACGTTCCTTGTCATGGGGTTATTACTCGGGGTTGCCGTCAGTCTGTGGAGCTGGTACGAGCAGATACGCCGGATCCTTCAGGCGGAACGTCCACCCACTCATCGGCGGGGCGGGGCGTGAGGGGGCGTTACGATGCCAGCAGGAAAGTCGACCCTATCATCCGAGCGGTCGCGGATCGTTTCCTTCCTGAGGCAGTCGGACCCGAGCTGGTATTGGCTGGCCGCGTTCGTGGGGGTCGTCACCGTCGGGGCGGCCGCGCTGGGGTTCGCCGGTACTTGCTGGGGAGTGTTGGCGGCGACGCCGGTGGCTGCAGCCAACCACCTGTGGATCCTGCACGCGGCCAGGCAGGCGGCTCACCTCAGTGGAGCGGCTGGGATCAATAAAATCCTGGTGAGCTCGCTTGGGCGGATGGGTGTGGGAATGCTCACTCTTTTGGTGGCGGCTACCTGGGAAAGTGCCGAAGTACTGGTGGGAGTTTTGCTCGCCCTATTGGGAGATTTGGTGGTGGGCTCCAGAGATTGGGCTCGGATCGGCAGGAAGGCGTGAATTCGTGGATGGGTGAACGGCTCGCACATATCATTGACGAAGTACAGCCACACACAGTCTGGCAGATCGGACCGGTCACTATCACCAGCACGGTGGTGAACACGTGGGCGGCCATGGTGGTGCTCGGCGTACTCCTATGGCTACTGAGCCGGCGTCTGGAGTTCCTGCCGCGCGGGGTTCAAAATGTGCTGGAGATGGCGGTGGAGTTTATTTGGGGGCTGGCCGAGCCTTTCATGGGGCGGAAGGGCCGCAAATACGCTTACATAGGCGGCACCTTTTTCATCTTCATTCTATTCCTCAATTTTAGTTGGTTCATTCCCGGAGTGATTCCACCAACTTCAGATTTGACAACTACGGCGGCTCTGGCTGTCACCAGCATTGTTCTAGTGCAGTTGATTGCCATTCGTGAGCATGGCTTTCGACGGTATCTTCATCACTTCTTCGAACCATTTGCTCCCATGGTCATCATGAACGTTATCGAACAGCTAGTCCGTCCCTTCTCATTGGCTTTACGTCTATTTGGCAATATGTTTGGTGAGGAGTTGGTGGTGGCTGCCTTCTTTGCGCTCATCCCTTTGGCCATTCCTACCCCCATCATGATGCTGGGGCTGATTTTCGGGTTCATTCAAGCTTTCGTCTTCACCATGCTGAGCATCACCTATATTGCGGAAGCCGTCGAGGGCGGGGAGCACTAGGCCAGGGGCGTCAGGCTGAGGCTGGGGTCGGCCTGGCGGTAGGGTCTGGCACCCTGGTGGAGAGAATTTGTCACCCTCGACGACATGTTCCGGGGTGAGCAGAGGGGAAAGGGAGGTGAGTGGGCATGAATTTCATAGCGGTCACGTTGGCTATCGCGCTGCCGGCCATGATGTCAGCCTTGGCACAGGGTTGGACGGCCAGCCGGGCCATGGAGTCCATCGCGCGGCAGCCGGAGGCCGGTGCCGAAATCCGCAGCACGGTGCTGCTGGCGCTGGCGTTCATGGAGGCGTTGACCCTTTTCTCCTTTGTTATCGCCCTGTTACTCTGGATCAAGATGTGAGTGGTCACCGCACGGCGGGATTCCGTACCGAGGCTTTGAGATGGGCTGTTGCCGGCAGCTCGCCTGTGAGTGAGCCTGGCCAGCGAGCCGGCAGCAGCCCCGGATGGGAGTGTGGCGCATGACCCTGGGGCCGGTTCATCTGGATCCCTGGACGTTCCTTTTCCAGGTGATCAATGTGCTGATCGTGATGATGCTGCTCAAGAAGTTCCTGTTTCAGCCGGTAGCAGGGATGATTGAGAAGCGAGAGGCCACCATTCGGCAACACCTGGAGAACGCGAAGCGGTCTCAGGACGAAGCGCAGCAATTGCTCACCGAGTACCAGGGGAAGCTGGAAGAGGCCCATCAACAGGCGCAGGCGATCATCCAGCAAGCTACGGTCGATGGCGAGCGTCTGCGGCAACAGCAGCGGCAGGAGGCGGAACGTCAGGCGCAGGCGCTGCTGGCCAGTGCGCGTCGGGAGATCCAGCAAGAAAAACAGCGGGCCATGGGGGAGTTGCGGGATCAGGCGGTTCAACTGGCCATTCTGGCCAGTGAACAGCTTTTGCGCCGCCAGTGGAGCGCGGCAGATCAGCACCGGCTGGTGGCAGAGGTGGCCGAGCAATTGGCCAAGGAACGCCGGGAGTCTGAAGCTTCCCAATCTGAAAAGGTGGAGGCCTTGTCGTGAGAGGGAGCAAGCTGGCCCGCCAGTACGCGCAGGCCCTAGTCGAAGCGGCGGTAGTCCGGGGGCTGGTAGGCAGGGTGGAAAAGGATCTCGATGAGGTCCGGAGCTGGTGGGAACTGGCCGAATTCCGCCTTTTCCTGTCGGAAGTACGGATTCCGGTGGCCCGCAAAAAAGAGGTTTTGGCCCAGTTGGGCCAGGGACGCTTGGATCCACTGACGATTCACTTTTTGCAGCTGGTGGTCGAAAGAGGCCGCCAGCGAGCATTGCCGGCGATCTGCGAAGCGTACCGGGCACAGGCCGATATCGTCCGGCGACAGGTGCGCGCCGACGTCTTTACCGCCCAACCGCTCGAGCCCGGCGACCTGGAGTTGTTGCGTCAACGTCTCGAGGTATTTTCGGGACGGGTGGTTTCCTTGCGGCCCGTGGTAGATTCCTCGCTTCTGGGAGGAGTCCGGATCCAGCTGGGCGACTTGATTCTGGATGGCAGTGTGGCGGGCCGTTTGCGTCGACTGGAGCAGCGACTGTTGCGTGTGGCGTTGCCTGCGGAGGCCATCTCAGAGCCGGAAGGCCACGACGAGCGCGACGGGCGACTTCCCGATCCGGGTGAGCACATGGTGGAGGGCAACGAGCATGGCAATCCGACCGGAAGAGATTAGTTCTATCCTGCGGCGAGAGATCGAGCAATTCCAGGGCGACCTGGAGATTCAAAATGTCGGCACGGTCATCCAGGTGGGAGACGGGATTGCCCGGGTCTACGGTCTGCAGGAGGCCATGGCCAGCGAGCTTCTGGAGTTTCCGGGAGGCCTGATGGGGATTGCGCTAAACCTGGAAGAAGAAGATATTGGCGTGATCCTGTTGGGGCCCTATGCGCATCTCAAGGAAGGCGATCCGGTTCGCCGCACCGGTCGGGTGGTGGAGGTGCCCGTCGGGGAGGCCCTGATTGGGCGGGTGGTCAACCCGTTGGGGGAACCCCTGGATGGACGGGGACCGATTCATACCGACCGTCGCCGGCCGCTGGAGCGCCGGGCTCCCGGGGTGATCGAACGTCAAGGGGTGCGCGAGCCGCTGCAGACGGGACTCAAAGCGATCGACACCATGACCCCCATCGGGCGGGGTCAGCGGGAGCTTATCATTGGCGACCGGCAAACCGGCAAGACCGCTCTGGCGGTGGACACGATTCTCAATCAGAAGGGCCAGGACGTCATCTGCATCTATGTCGCCATCGGGCAGAAAGCCTCCACCGTGGCTGGCGTGGTCGAAACGTTACAGGAACACGGGGCCATGGACTACAGCCTCGTGGTCTCGGCCACCGCTGCTGACCCTGCTCCTTTGTTGTACATTGCTCCATATGCCGGCTGTGCCATGGGCGAGGAATTCATGTATAACGGGCGCCACGCGCTAGTCATCTATGACGACCTGTCGAAACATGCCGCCGCCTACCGGGAGGTCTCCTTGCTCCTGCGCCGGCCGCCCGGCCGGGAAGCGTTCCCAGGTGACGTCTTTTATTTGCACTCCCGCCTGCTGGAACGAGCGGCCAAGCTGAGCAATGAGCTGGGAGGCGGATCGCTCACCGCCTTGCCCATCGTCGAGACTCAGGCGGGCGACATCTCGGCCTACATTCCAACCAACATCATCTCCATCACGGATGGTCAGATCTACTTGGAGACGGACCTGTTCTACGCGGGCGTCCGGCCCGCGATCAACGTGGGGCGGTCGGTCTCCCGAGTCGGGGGCGACGCCCAGGTCAAGATGATGAAGCAGGTGGCCGGCAGCTTGCGGCTGGACCTGTCGCAGTACCGCGAGTTGGCCGCCTTCTCCCAGTTCGGTTCCGAACTCGATCGTGCCACCCGCGCTCGACTGGTGCGAGGGGAGCGGGTCACCGAGATTCTCAAGCAAGACCAATACCATCCCATGCCTGTCGTCGATCAGGTGGTGGTGGTCTTTGCGGCTACCAACGGGTACCTGGATGATTTGCCGGTGGAGCAGGTCCGGCTGTTTGAACGCCAGTTCCTGCAATACCTGCACGCACAGCAAACCGCGTTGCTGGCGGCCCTGGATGAGAAGAAAGAACTCACCGACGAACTGCGCCAGCAGCTGGTGCAGGCGGTTGAGACTTTCAAGAAAGGCTTTGTCCATTCCCTCCAGGGGCCGGCAGGCCGGTCAACCGCCGTGCAGGAGTCGGAGCGGGTAGCCAAGCAGGGCCAGGGCAGGCAGAGTGGTCCGGCCCAGGTTGGGGTGACCGCCGTGCCCGCCGCGGACCAAGTAGCCCGGGAAGGGGAGCGGTAAGGTGGTGGGCCAGTCGATTCGCGACATCCGGCGCCGGATCAATAGTGTCCGGAGTACCAGCCAGATCACCCGGGCCATGGAGATGGTCTCCGTGGCCAAACTCCGGCGGGCGCAAGAGCAGTTGGCACAGGCCCGGCCCTTTGCGGGTCAACTGGCGGATGTGGTCCGGCGATTGTTGGCTGACCCCCGGCTGCATCGCCAGTTGCCCGGGGTGTCGCCGGCGGTGGTCACCGGTCGCGCTTCGGTGAGCCGGGTGGCCTACGTGGTGATCACGTCCGACCGGGGGCTGGCCGGTGGATATAATGTGAACCTGGTCCGGTTCGCCCGTACCCAGATCGAGTCCGACTCCTGCCCTTACCTGCTGTATTGCATCGGACGGAAAGGCCGCCACTTTTTTGAACGACTGGGCTGGCCGGTGCAAGGTGGGCTAGAGTCCGTGGGCGACAACGTGGACTTTCTTACAGCCCGGAAGCTCGGCTCCGAGTTGTGGGAGCTTTTCGTCTCCAGCCAGGTCGACCAGGTGGACCTGATCTATCAGCAATTTCTGGGGGTGGGTCACCAGCGACCGGTACGAGAGACGCTGCTACCCTTGACCCGCCTGGTGTCTTCCAGGATTGCTTCCACTGGCGATGCAACCCGGTTGGGGAAGGGGCCGGAGCAGGCAGGGGAGGGAGCGGACACCGAAGCGACGACGGTGGCTGAGTATATTTACGTTCCCTCTCGCGAGCAGGTGCTGGCGCTGCTGCTGCCGCGCCTGGTTCACAATGAGCTTTATCGGGTGTTGCTGGAGGCCAAAGCCAGCGAGCACGGGGCGAGGCGAACCGCCATGCACCAGGCGACCGAAAACGCAGAAGAGATGCTTCGAGCGCTGCAACTGTCATACAACAAAGCGCGCCAGGCGGCGATCACCAAAGAATTGGTGGAGATCGTCGGCGGGGCAGAGACGTTGACCGCGGGCGGAGGACAGTAGGCCCGCGGGGGAGGCTATCGTTCCCGCCGGCGGGGCTGTCGTTTGTAGGAAATGCGGCAAAAGTCGGGAGAGTCGGGGCAAACTGGGGTGAAAGCGGATGGCAGATAAGGTTGGCCGGGTGCTGCAAGTCACTGGGCCGGTAGTGGATGTGCAATTTGAAGCAGGGCAGTTGCCTGACCTGGACAACGCTTTGGTGATCGAGGGAACGGCGCCGGATCGTCCGGTCCACCTGGTGGTGGAGGCCGCTCAGCACCTGGGCAACTATGCGGTGCGGTGCATTGCCATGGATTCCACCGATGGCATCCAAAGAGGAATGCCCGTGAGGGACACGGGCCAATCGATCAGCTGCCCTGTAGGGCGGCAGGTCCTGGGACGGATGTTCAACGTGCTGGGGCAACCCATCGATGGTCAGCCTGCGCCTGTGGGGGAGCGCTGGCCGATTCACCGGCCGGCACCGCCGGTAGAGGACGTGAAGCCCGCCAACACATTGCTGGAAACGGGAATCAAGGTGGTGGATCTGCTCGCCCCGTATCCCCGGGGAGGCAAAATCGGTCTGTTCGGTGGCGCAGGGGTCGGGAAGACCATTTTGATCCAGGAGCTGATTCGAAACATCGCGACCGAACATGGGGGGTATTCGGTCTTCGCTGGGGTCGGTGAACGTACTCGGGAAGGGAACCAACTCTGGCAGGAGATGAAAGCATCGGGGGTATTGGACAAGACCGCGCTGGTCTTCGGTCAGATGAATGAGCCCCCCGGCGCCCGCTTGCGGATCGCGTTGACGGGACTGACGATCGCCGAGTACTTCCGCGACGTCGAAGGGCAAGACGTGTTGCTGTTTATCGACAACATCTTCCGCTTCGTCCAGGCGGGCTCGGAGGTGTCGGCCCTGCTCGGGCGCGTGCCCAGCGCGGTGGGTTATCAACCCACGCTGGCGACAGAGATGGGGCAGCTGCAGGAACGGATTGTAACCACGAAAAAAGGGTCGATCACCTCGATTCAGGCGATTTATGTGCCAGCGGACGACTATACGGACCCGGCGCCAGCCACCACCTTCGCCCATTTGGATGCCACCACGAACCTGGAGCGGAGCATCGCGGAGCGGGGAATCTACCCGGCCGTCGATCCTCTGGCCTCCTCTTCCCGGATCCTGTCCCCTTACACCCTCGGGGAGGAGCACTACCAGGTGGCCCGCCAGGTGCAGCAGGTGCTCCAGCGCTACCGCGAACTGCAGGACGTCATCGCCATTCTGGGCATGGACGAATTGTCGGATGAGGACAAGGTGATCGTGGCCCGGGCCCGCCGGATCGAGCGCTTCCTGTCGCAGCCCATGTTCGTGGCCGAAGCATTTACGGGCCGTCCGGGACGGTACGTACCCGTCAAGGAGACCATCCGCGGGTTCAAAGAGATCCTGGAAGGAAAGCATGACGATCTTCCCGAGCAGGCGTTTTACATGGTTGGCACCATCGACGAGGCGGTGGAGAATGGTGAACGGCTCAAGAAGGAGCTGAACGCGGCATGAGCAGGGCGGATCGACTCCTTCACCTGGAGGTGGTGACTCCCGCTCGTCAGGTCCTGGAAGCCGACGTCGAGGCGGTGATTCTGCCTGCCCTTGACGGGTATGTGGGGATTCTTCCGGGGCATGCACCGATGATCGTGGGGCTGGAT
This sequence comes from Limnochordaceae bacterium, assembly GCA_014896305.1. Taxonomy (GTDB): domain Bacteria; phylum Bacillota; class Limnochordia; order Limnochordales; family DUMU01; genus Bu26. The sequence continues at coordinate 100,824 of JADBKQ010000005.1, read as the reverse complement.
ATCGGACTGGTTCATTACGGTGGACAAAGCGGCCCAAAGCAAGTGATGGCCGTGGCCGGCGGCTTTGCCGAGGTACGGGATGACCAGGTGAAAGTGTTGGCCGATACGGCTGAACTGGCGCGGGAGATCGATGTACCCCGGGCGAAAGCTGCCTTTGCGCGAGCAGAGGAGCGGCTGCGCCATCCCTCCCGCGACCTGGACCTGGCCCGGGCGGAAGCGGCCCTCCGCCGGGCTGCCGTCCGTCTGGAGGTGGCAGGGCGGGCCGGTGGGGGCGGCGGAGCCAGAGAAGGGGGATATGCCCCCGGGGAGGAGCGGCTGGGTGAGCCTTAGCCGGGCCGCCTGTTCGCCGCTAGCGGATGGTCGAGGTGGCAACCAGGGAAGAGGGGCAAGAGGGAGCACCGGGGGGCGGTTTTCACCCCCCGGCGCTTGTTTTCGCGTGGTTCTTTCTCGTTACTGTTGCTTGAGCAGGGTGTCGATGATGGGCCGCACGCCGGAGAGCGCTTGTGCTGCCGTCTTTTCATTCGTCCAGACGGGTCCAAGGGCTTTGTCCAGCTCTGCGATCATCTTGTCCCAAACGGTGGTGACGGGGTCAACCCTACCGTATTGCAGCGACTCGACAAAGAGCCGCCGGTGCTCCGGATACCCGGAGATGACCGCGGGCGTAAGGGCGGCGGAACGCAACGCTGGCATCGAGGTGCCGCTTTCCGCCAGGACCAGCATCGCCTCGTGGCTGGATAGATACTTGAGCAGCTCCCATGCCTCTTTCTTGTGCTTGCTACCGGCCGGAATCGCGTGCCCGCCCGTGGCCACTCGCACGAACCGCCCCGCCGGCCCCTGGGGAAGAATCTGGACATCCCACTTGAAGTTCTGCTTGGCGTTATAGCCGATATCCCAATACCCGGCGTACATCATACCGACCTGACCCGTGCTGAAATACGGCTGGTTATTGGGCGGGGCGACCTTGTGCTTCCAAAACAGGTCAGCGATCCACTGAATGGCGTTTACGGCGGCGGGCTGGTCCATCACATACTGGGTATAGCTGGGGTTCAAGATATCGCCGCCGAAGGCCCAGAGCACGTTGACCCGCAGAAACCAGGCGGTGGGGGCGTTGATTCCCCAAAACTCGTTGGTGCCGTCGCCATTGGTGTCCCGGGTCAGTTTGCGAGCATACTCCAGCAAGTCGTCATAGGTCCAGTTGGCCGTGGGATAGGGCAACCCTTGCTTGTCGAACAGGTCGGTGTTGTAAAACATCGTGATGCTGCTGGTCTCTCGCGGGATGGCCAAACCCGTCTTACCGTTGTAACGCAGTTGCATCAACGTGGCGGGGAAGAACTGGTTCAGGTCGAACTTGTCGGCTTCGATGAAGGGAGTGAGGTCAGTTAACGCACCCGACTTGGCATACTGCGGAAAGCGCGTATAGTGGATGTACATCACGTCGGGAGCATTCCCCGCGGCCATCTCCACCAGAATCTTGTTGTCATATTGGGACGCGTCGTAGTTCTCAATGCGGATCTCGATTCCCGGATGGGATTGCTTGTAAGCATTGAGCAACTTCGTGTAGGCTCCCAGCTCCGCCGGACCCATCCGCCCGGCGAACGTCAGGGTTACGGCTGCTGCGACCGGTTGTGCTAACCCAGCGACCCAGACGGTGACGGTGGTGGCCACTACCAGAAGGGCGGCCAGGGGAGCTGGAAGCCAGGCTATGGGAAGACCGGCGCGGCGGCTACGGGAACGCATCCGCAACATGAATACCCCTCCTTAGCGTTGGTTTTCTGAAACTCATCAAAATCCGTCTATTGTCTTGTTCTCGTGCTCTCTCCACTTTCCTTCCCTCAACGGCAGGTACCTGTAACCGCGACAACAAAGTCTAGACCCGGGAGCGAGCACCAACCTTGCATAGGAAAGGCGGTTTCCGGGCCATACTACGGACGCCGGTGAGACTTTGCACAAAGGGGAACTGATTACTCCACCGGTGAGGTGAGAGGATGCAACAAGGAGAGAGAAGGTGGCAGAGCTGGCGGGTGCGCTGGCGCAACCGCTGGCAGTCGGCGGGGCGCCTCCCGGGCTCGTTACGGTGGGTGGGACGCTGGATCGCTCCTGTCGGGCTGGGCATGCTGGCGGGGGCAGCTCTGGTGGTCGTGGCCGCTCTGTTTCTGATCAATACTGGGTTACCGCCACTGGGCAACGCTCTCTTGCCTGGTACGGCTCCTGCCAGTCTGGTCGCTCCTGCGATGGAACCTTCAACTGAGACAGGCCAGACGGCAACTGAGAAGGGCAAGTCTCCGGTGGCGGAATTAACCACGACGCAGGCAAGCAAACCTGCCGCTGGCACAGTCGTAGAGTCGGCGGACCGGCCTGCGTCACACACAGACACGGGCTCGAATTCTGGCACTCCCGACACAATGGCCAGACCGCAGCCGGCCCGTTCGTGGCCGTGGCCTGTACGGGGAGAAGTGCAGCGAGCGTATGGGTGGTTCCGGCATCCCGTGTATGACGATTGGCGTCTCCATGCCGGCATCGACATCGGGGTAGCGGCCGGTGTGGCGGTCAAAGCGTCCCTGGCAGGCAAGGTGGAGCGAGTGTACAACGACCCGTTGGAGTCCCTGACCATCCAGGTGCTCTCTCCTTCGGACGTTCGACTGGTCTACGGGGGACTCTCGCAGGCTCTGGTCCAGGTGGGTGACTCGGTCAACGCAGGGCAGACGTTGGGGCGAGCGGGCGCCGCGGTCGACCCGCAAGGGCGGCACTATGTTCACTTTGCGGTAAAGATGGGCGACAGCCCAGTTGATCCCATACCCTACCTGCAACCGCCGGACTGAGGCTGGTAGACGAGCTTCGAGAAACATCGAGCGGTATACCCTGTCGAGCGGATCCATATAGATTTACCACAACGGACGCCGCTACGGCGAGGGGGCCGCTGGCATGAGGGAGTATATTCGTCGGCGGGTGGTCGACATCAGCACGTATATTGTAGATACCAGGGCTACCGTCCGGCAGGCGGCCACTGTTTTTGGTGTAAGCAAAAGCACGGTGCACAAAGACGTGACAGAACGGTTGCCCAAGGTAAACAAAGAGCTGTCGCAACGCGTGCGGGAAGTGCTCGACGGGAACAAAGCGGAACGACATCTGCGCGGGGGTGAGGCGACCCGCCGCAAATACCGCCTCGACCAGCGGGCTTCTTGAGTCCCCCGCTGCGACCGCTTCCAGCAGGAATCCGGGCGGGGCTATGGAATAGCCCCTCGAAGACTGTTCCAGACTGTCTGCTCTGGTCGCCAGGCGGAGCTACTGCGAGCGATTAGGCGGGTGGTCCTGCGGAAGCGGGAGCTGGAGGACTGCATAAATGTTCGGTATGGATCTTGGGATCGATTTGGGAACGGCGACCATTCTCGTCTATGTGCGCGGTCGTGGCGTAGTACTACGAGAGCCCTCCGTGGTCGCCATAGACAAGGACACGGGCCAGGTCAAGGCCGTTGGCGAACAGGCGCGGGAGATGATCGGGAGGACTCCCGGTAACATTGTGGCCATTCGTCCCATGCGGGAAGGAGTCATCGCCGACTACGATGTGACCCAAAAGCTCCTGGAGGCGTTCATCAGCCGTGTGGCTGGCCGGCGGCACCTCTTTGGGCCTCGTGTTGTGGTCGGGGTGCCTTCGGGGGTTACCAGTGTCGAGCGCCGAGCGGTGGTGGAGGCGGCCACACAGGCCGGGGCCCGCTCGGTCTTTCTGATCACGGAGCCGATGGCGGCCGCGATTGGTGCTGGACTCAACGTGGATGAGGCCAGCGGCAACATGGTGGTCGATATCGGAGGTGGATCCACCGACATTGCCGTGATCTCCCTGGGAGGCGAAGTGGTCAGCGAACAGCTCCGGGTGGCCGGAGACCGCATGGATGAGGCCGTGGCCCGCTACGTCCGGCGAGTGCACAACCTCATGATCGGGGAGCGTACCGCGGAGGAGATCAAGATTCAGATCGGGACCGCTCTGCCGGCGGATGACGATGCTTCCATGGATGTGCGGGGACGGGATATGGTCACCGGGCTGCCCCGTACGGTCACGTTGCACAGCAACGAGGTATACGAAGCGTTGCAAGAGCCGTTGATGGCGATATTGGAGAGCATCAACCGGACGTTAGAACAGACGCCGCCTGAGCTGGCGGCTGACATCATGGACAAAGGGATTGTCTTGACCGGGGGGGGTTCGCTGCTGAAGGGGTTGCCGACGGTGATCGCAGAGCGAACCGGTACTCCCGTTCACCTGGCCGAAGATCCGGTCTCGTGCGTGGCGTTGGGGACGGGAAAGTATCTGGAGGCGTTGGACCGGATGGATCGCCGGGCAGAGCGTCCCAGTCGCTACGCCAGTAACTTATAGCTTGAATTTACCTTTCTGGATCTTCCCTGGTCTGCCGCTGGCTGCCGCCACCGCTCGGTGGCGGCTCTTCTGTTCCCGGCGCGATGGCAACGTCGAAGTCTCCCCATTCGGTTGCAGCTCAAGTTTGGGCCAAACCAGGCCGAAAACTGGTGCGACAAGAACCACTGTCGGTCTCTCGTCACGGGGAGATGGGCACGAGCCAGGACCGAAGGGGGGGAGAGCATGCGGGGATTGTATACCGCGGCCAGTGGGATGCTGGTGCAGCAACTGGAGATGGACCGGATCAGTAATGACCTGGCAAACTCCAGTACTGTGGGTTACCGGGGACAACAATCTGTCTATCAGGGGTTTCCGGCAGTCCTGCTCCAACAGGTATCCGGGACCGCCAAACCGTGGTTGACTACGGCGGGAGCCGGAGAGCTTGCCGCCAGCAGGCCTCGTCCCGTTGGCGGGCTGGAACAAGGAGCGGCGCTGGCCGGCCAGTTTCTCGACGTGACCCCGGGGGCAATTCGACAGACGGACAACCCGCTGGATGTGGCCTTATCGGACGACAGCTTCCTTCAGGTGCAGGGTGGGCCGGGCCAGGGTATCCTGCTGACCCGGGCGGGTGAGTTGCACCTGGATGGGCAGGGCCGTTTGGTGACGGCGGGTGGGCAGCCGGTGCTGGTGGAGCTGCCGGGGGGCGGCACGGGTCCGATCACGTTGACTGCCACTCCCCAGATCGACGAGGACGGCGTTCTCTGGGTGGCAGGCCAGACCGTGGGGCGGTTGGCACGGGTGCGGGTGGCGGCCGGGCAGAACCTGCAGCCGGTGGGCCAGGGCCCGTATCTGCAGCCGACAGCAGCCAGCGGTGCTCCCACGCCGGTGCCTGCAGGCAGCGGAGGAGTACAGCCAGGGGCTCTCGAGATGGCCAATGTAGAACCCGTGATGTCCATGGTTGAAATGATTGCAGCCAACCGAGCGTATGAGGCCTCGGCCCGGCTGATTACCACCTACGACGACACGTACGCCAAGCTGATCAACGCTGTGATGGCATAGCCAGGCCAGATAGCGAGATGGGCAGCCAGCCATGGCGAGCAGGACGACGACCGATTGAGCGTTGGACCGGACCAGAGCGAACTCCTTCGCCGGAAGTCCAGGGATGCGGATCGACCGAAGCATCCTCTCTCGACCGGGCGCGAGTAGCAAGTCAAGTAGAGTCCTGTGGCGCGACGGCAGGCTGCGGGTGTTTTCTGGCCTGCGGGGCGGGTAGGTAGACAAAGCGAAGGAGGAGCTTGTGATGATGCGTTCCCTGTGGACGGCTGGTTCCGGCATGATTGCCCAGCAGTTCAACATCGATACCATTGCCAACAACCTGGCCAACGTAAATACCGTGGGCTTCAAACGCAGCCGGGTCGACTTCCAGGACCTGCTCTATCAGACGGTCCGCTTTGCTGGCAGCCCGGTGACGGCGGGCACGCAAATTCCGACCGGGCTGCAAGTGGGCCATGGCGTGCGTCCCGTATCCACTCAAAAGATCTTTACGACCGGAACATTCAAGCAGACGGACAACCCCCTGGACCTGATGATCGAGGGGGATGGCTTCTTCCAGGTGCTGATGCCCGATGGTCAACTGGCCTACACCCGGGACGGAGCGTTCAAGATCGACGGGCAGGGCCGCCTGGTCACTTCCGATGGGTTCGTGGTGCAACCCGAAATCACCATTCCGCCCGATGCTGTCAGCGTCAATGTTGGCACCGACGGCACGGTCTCTGTACTGACCTCGGGGAATAACCAGCCGCAAAACCTAGGGCAGTTGCAGCTCGCCCGCTTCATCAACCCGGCTGGGCTGCGCAGCATGGGACGAAATCTCTTTGCTGCCACGGCGGCCTCCGGCGCCCCCATGACGGGAGCAGCCGGATTGGACGGGCTGGGCAGCATCGCCCAGGGTTACTTGGAGATGTCCAATGTCCAGGTGGTCGAAGAGATGGTCAATATGATCCTGGCCCAGCGTGCCTACGAGGTGAACTCCAAGGCCATTCAAGCTTCCGACGAGATGCTGCAGACCGCCAACAACCTGCGCCGTTAGTCGCCAGAGGGGGAACTGAGCGATGCGTTGGCACAGGTGGTGGCTAGCCGCGGGTCTGGGTGTCGCCTGTCTGATCGGCGGGGCAAGAGGGCCGTGGACCCGGCAGGCTAGCGCCCGGGCAGCCCGAATCCACGTTCAGGTGCAGGCAGCCGCCACGGTCGAGACCGAACGGGTAAGCCTGGGACAGGTAGCTGCCGTCACCCTGATGCCGGTGGAGGCAGGTGCCGACTCCGGTCAGCTTGCGAGCGGGGATTCCGGAGATATGACGCCCGGCTGGACATTGGAGCAGCTGCAGCAGGTGGAGATCGCGCGCGTGCCGCTACCAGGGCAGACCATTCGCATGCCCGCCGGGTTTTTGGCCGTCAAGTTGCGGCAGGCGGGCATCAACCCTGCGGATCTCGTTTTAGAATTACCCGCTGGCGGTTGGATCGAGATCACCCGGGTTCTGCCTGCCGTCCCCACCGCCCACCCCCCACCCCCCAGCACGGAAGACCGGGGAAAGCAATGGAGTTCGCTGCTTTTGGAGCAATTGCAGGCTGCCATTCGTGCCCGCCTTCAGGACCAGCTGGGGGGGAGCAGTGCTGGCGCAGTTCGCCTGCAGGTAAACCTGGCGCAAGTGATCGGGTGGGATGAACTGCTGCGTGGCCTGCCCGCGGACGTTCCTCAGCCTGGGGAGGCCCAGCCTGTGCCGTACACATGGGACTTGGGAGGATGGCGGCCGGCGGTCGGCCCGTTCATCCTTTTTGCCAGCCTGCGGGCGGGCGATCGTCGAGTGGGTAGCGTGACTGTCAACGGCGACTGGCAGGTGGAACGCCAGGTTCTAGTAGCGGCCCGTTCACTGGCTGTTGGCCAGACGATCACCGCCGCGGACGTACAGAGTCGTTGGGTGAGTGGGCTGGCCAGCGGCGAGTGGCTGTTCACTCCGGAGCAGGCAGTAGGCCGGGTGGTACAGCGACCGCTGCCGGCAGGGGAGCCCATTCTGGCGACGGCTCTAGCGCAGGCACCCCTTTACGAAAAGGGCACGCCGTTCACTGCCAGGGTCCAGCGCGGGCAAGTGGTGGTCGAGGTGCAGCTGAGGGCGATTGAGGCCGGTTTAGCGGGAAAGCCGTTTCGGGCAATCAATGAAGCCACGGGTCAAGTCCTGAGCGTGGTGGTCGATCAGACAGGCCAGGCCACGGTGTTGGGACTGGCCGGATAGGAGGTGGCGGGGCATGCCAGGCAAGGGCTGGCTGGCAAGGATAGGCTGTGCGCTGATCTTATGGCTGGTAGCGGTGGGGGCGGCGTGCTTCCCCGCGCGGGCGGCCGGCTCACTATGGGCTCAAACGGGCGACAGCGGCGGAGGACCACCCGTTGCGGGGTGGTTCGCAGATCACAAAGCATCCCGCGTGGGTGATCTGCTCACCCTGGTGGTGGTCGAGCAGACCCAGGCGGTGCAGGAGGCGAAAAGTGCAGGAAACGAAAGCAGTGGCTTCAGTGTGGGCGGATCTGGCTTGCTGGCCCGCTATATTCCGTTGTTTGGATTCACTGGCCAGGATAAAACGGAAGGAGCGGGGACGACCAGCCGCAGTGGCTCTCTGACAGCCCGGCTGACCGTGAAAGTCATCGAGGTGCTGCCAGAGGGACTTTTGCGTGTCCAGGGTGAGCAGCGGATTACGGTCAATGGCGAAGAGCAAGAGCTGGTCGTCTCTGGCCTGGTGCGCCGCGAGGACATTCAGCCGGACAACTCGGTGCTCTCCACCCACCTGGCCGATGCCCGCATCACCGTGAAGGGCAATGGGACATTGGGTAAACAGGCTGAACCTGGGCTCTTGACCAAACTATTCAACTGGCTGTTCTAGCCTGCCGGCCACGGCCGGCAGGGACGATCCGTTGAGGCAGGGACGTTACAACCATCGCCGGTCAGGCCCGGCAACCGGGGAGGCGACGGAATTGCGGGGGCAACAAGGTCGGCCGCTGGCCAGTGCCCGCAGGGCAGGCAGGAGGCGGCGCTGGAGTTGGATGATCAGCGCCGGGCTCGCGGGTATCGTCATGGGCGGGGCTGCGCTGATGGGAGCTGTTGGTGCAGCCAGGGTGGTCGCGGCAGGTAGTTCACCGGCAACAGAGAATGGGACGGTACAAGTTGGCGTCACCCCACCGGCGCAGGCGCTGTCGCCGGTACGAGTGAAGGATCTGGCCCGCCTGGTGGCTGACCGGGGTAACCAGGTCATGGGGCTCGGACTGGTGGTGGGGTTGGCAGGTACGGGCGATAGTGGCGGGAGCCTGGCCGCGCAGATGACCAGTAACCTGCTGGAGCATTTCGGCTTATCGGTGAACAGTAACCAGGTACGTTCGCGCAATGTGGCGGCAGTGATGGTGACGGCCGTCCTGCCCGCGTATACCCGTAGTGGAGACACGGTGGACCTCACCGTATCCTCCATTGGAGACGCTCGCTCGCTGCAAGGAGGGGTACTGCTCCAAACCCCCCTGTACGGTGCAGACCAGCAGGTCTATGTGGTGGGCCAGGGCCCTGTGCTTGTAGGAGGATTCGCCGCGGGGGGCGGGGGAGGTAGTGGCAGCGAGCAGAAGAACCATCCCACTGTCGGCCGGCTGCCCGGCGGCGGAATCGTGGAACGGGAGCTGCCAGGCGGCCCGGGGGTCGTCGACGGTTCTGCCTCGACGGGGCCTGTAGTTCTGCAGTGGGTATTGCGACAGGCGGATTTCACCACGGCCCAGCGGGTGGCCGCCGCCATCCAGGAGGCGGTAGCCGGGACTGTGGCCAGGGCGGTGGACGCGGCGACGATCCAGGTACAGTTGCCTCCTGAATGGACGGGGAGGGTGGTCGATTTTATCGCCAAAGTAGAGGGTGTGCCGGTCGTGCCGGATGCGCAGGCCCGGGTCGTCATAAACGAGCGGACGGGCACGGTGGTCATCGGGGCGAACGTCCGGATCGCACCGGTGGCGGTGGCCCAGGGCAACCTGCGGATCCGCATCGGTCCGGAACAGGCGAACATAGTCTCACTCCCCGGTGCACCGGTGTCCAGCGGGGCGGTTCAAGTGACTCCTTCTGTGAGTGGACCGACTGATCCTTCGGCTGCCAGTCAGACGACCGGGTCGCCGGTGGGCCAGGCGGCCGGGCAGGTGCAAGCGGCCACGATCACTGTTCCCCCGGGCTCGGTGCCGGCGGGGGGGGTGGCGGTGGTGGCTACCGGTTCACCGGTACAGGTCAGTGAGGAGATGGGCACGTTGGCGCTCGTAGGCGGCCAGCAATCCCTCCAGGATCTGGTGGCGGCGCTCAACGCGGTGGGTGCCTCGCCCCGTGATTTGATCGCCATTTTCCAGGCGCTTAAAGAGGCAGGCGCACTGTACGGGGAGCTGGTCATTGAATAGTTGGCCGCGGGCCCGGGGGGACGGGAGGAGAAGCGATGGCAGGTGGGTCGTTGTCCAATGTGGAAGTTCCAGCTCCACTTCGGTTCGGGGGGGCGAGGGGGCTGGGCAGGCCGGAAAGAGCGATTTCCCTCCGGCGTACCGGCAGCGAGGGTGAGTTCCGTCCGATCGCCGGTGATGAACCGGGCCAGGGGAAGTTCAACCGTCTGGTCGATGCCGCCCGTCGGGCTCCGCTTGCCGACTCTGCCTTGCCCGAACTGATCGGGGAGAACTCCGACGCGCAGCAACTGCGCTGGACGGCCACTCAGCTGGAGGCTATGCTATTGCGCGAGGTGCTTCGTAGCGCACTCCCCAATGGCCTCAGCAGCGGTCTGGCAGGCAAAGGGCTGGGCAGCCAGTTTTATGATAGCCTTTTACTGGATGAGTGGGCACGCACCTGGGCGGAGAGCGGGGGTGTGGGCCTGGCGGAGGCGTTGATCCAGCAGCTTCAAGGCGCAAAGATTGAAACTCCCGGGAAGGCGATAGATAAGATTGGTTAGATGGACGAAACCTCCAGCTCTACGGCCCGGGGACAGGGTACGGGTGGTCGCACCCGCCACGGTCGTTGACCCGGCCGAGCTGCGTCCGGGATTGGAAGGGCTACGCAGCCTGGGGCTGCAAGTCGAGGTGGCATCCCATTGTTATGACCAGTGGGGACTGTTTGCCGGACGGGACGAGAGTCGCGCCGCCGATCTCGAGCAGGCCTGGCTTGACCCTGGAGTGAGGGCCGTCATTGCGGCCAAGGGCGGTTACGGATGTATGCGCCTGCTGCCCTTGCTATCCTGGTCGAAGCTCCGGGTAGTGCCACCCAAGGTCCTTTTGGGCTTTAGCGATGTTACCGCTCTCCATCTTGCGTGGGGGCGGCATTTGCAGGTGGTAACCTTTCATGGGCCAATGCCCTCCGTCGATCCTGAACAGGGCTGGTCGCCTGCTCAATTGCGGGGCCTTCAGGAGGTCTTGTTTGGCCAGCGTCCGGTGAGCGGGGCGGTGCACACCTTGCCCACCCCTTATTTGCCGGGCCAGCCGGTCTATGCCGGTGAGCCCTCGCGTGACGATGCGGGGGAGCCAGCCACGGCCTGGCTCTGGCAAAACCCGCCCGGGCAGCCAGCTCCCACCTACTGGCAGCTGCCAGCGGGGGGGTGGCAGGCTACCGGAGGCCGGGTGGGCGGCCGGCTTTTGGGCGGCAACCTTTCGCTGCTGGCGGCACTTACGGGTACGGAGTACCTCCAGCATCTTTTCGTTGAACCGTTCGTCCTTTTCATTGAGGATGTCGATGAGGCCCCTTATCGCCTGGACCGGATGCTGACCCAATTGGAGTTGGCAGGAGTTCTGGCACGGGCGGCCGGCTTTGTGGTGGGGGAGTTTACCCACTGCGAACCGAAGCCGCCAGCCGTGCCCGGTGCGCCCGCTTGGACGTGGCTCGACGTCGTACGGGAGCGGCTGTGCCGGTTTGGCCAGCCGGTCCTGGGAGGCGTGGCCGCCGGCCACGGCGACGCCCGGCCTACTTTTCCCCTTGGGGTTGAGGTCTACCTCGACCCGCAGGGGTTGTGGTTCGTGGAACCAGGCACCTCCCCCCGTTCCTAGCACTTTCTTGTGCGTTTCTCTCTTCAGTTCCCTGGGATTCTGACGGCCTGGCAGCGACCGGATCCAGGTGAACGAAGGCGTACTGCAGGTCAGGCAGCGCCTCCACCTGCTGCCGTACGGCTTCGCTAATGTCGTGCGCCTGCCGCAACGACAAAGCCTGGTCGACATTGATGTGCAGCTCCGCATCGACCCGGTCACCCACATAGTGAGCCCGCAGGAAGTTCACTTTGATGACTCCGGGCACAGAGGCGGCTGCCTGGCGGATGGACTCCTGGATGGCCGGCGCCGGTGCACGTCCCATCAGGTAGTGGATATTCTCCAGTCCAACTCGTACGCCCGAATAGATGATCCAAATCCCCACCACCATCGCGGCAGCGGAGTCCCAGTGTCCCCCTACGAGAAAACCGCTCAGCGCCACGGACGAAGCGAAGATGTCATTCCGGGTGTCGACGAAGCTCGCCTCCAGGGCTGGACTACCGCTGCGGGCAGCCCGCCAGTACAGAGCTGCCATCACGATCTTGGTACCGATCGCGACGACCATCACGGCCAGGGCAGCCGTACTCATGCTGACTTCGTGAGGACTCAGCAGGGAGGTCACCGAGTCGTTGAGAATGTTGAACCCCAGCACGCTGGCGAGGATGGCGATCACCAGCCCGGCAAGGGGCTCGGCCCGCCGGTGTCCGAAGGGGTGATCCACATCTGGGGCGGCGTTCTGCATCCGCACGGCCACGTGAATTGCGGAGTATGAGAACACGTCCAGAAACGAGTTGAGGGCGTCCGACAGGATGGAGATGCTGCCGGAGCGAAACGCTGCCCAGGCCTTGAGAGCTAGTAAAACTACAGCCACGACGATACCGGCCAGCGTAAGCCGGCGAACCGGGTGTGGGTCGTGGTTGGGGGGCGGCGTCGCCAAGGTGGGATCGGGAGTCCGTATTAGGCCAGCGGAATGCCCATTGCTGGGCATGGCCGCCAGCGGAGCGATGGTGGCCGGCGTTTCGTGCTGTTCGCGACCTTGCTGTGCCTTTGTATCCTGAACCACGCTAGTCCCTTCTGTTTGTCCGTGATCGGCTCGTCCGTTCTGATTGGGCTGGCCGGTAGCCGGTAGCAGAGATAAGCCCCCATCCAGTCTGTACACCTACGTGTCAGTGAGGGTGGAGGCGGTCGACTGCTGACGTGATGCACACAGGGAAAAGACAAGCCTCTTCTGTAGTGTATCAGAAAGGGGCGAAGCCCGCAGGTACGGGAAGAGGGAAAGGATGTTGAACCTGGGCAGGCCGGGCAGGGAATGAGGGGTCTGACGAGAATCCGCTATGGCGGCAATCTGTTCCCCGTGAGGAAGAGGTTTGTCTTGCAGGAAGGGGCGACTTGTAGTCCGAAAGGTTAGGTTGATCGGACAATGAGGGAGGGGACCTTGTGAAAAAGCTTGCAGTTCAACAGGATTTCCTGCCGCTGGCCACCTGGTATACAGGGGGTGACGCGCGGGCCACGCTGGTCTATCCGCCCACCCCGGATCGGGCGACGGCAAAGGCGGAGTGGAGCAAGGATGTCCAATACATTCGACGTTGCGGCTTCAACACGGTGCGAGCCTGGATCGACTGGGCCTCGGGTGAACCCGAGCCAGGCCATTACAACTTCGAGACCCTGGAGTTGCTGTTTGAGATGGCCCGGGAGGCCGGCTTGAAGGTGCTGGTCCAAGTGTACCTGGACTCGGCGCCCGATTGGCTGCCCGTCATCTACCCGGACTCCGCCTACGTCTCTTCGGGCGGCGTGGCCATCCACAGCCAGACCTCGCCCGGGTACTGCTACGACCATCCGGGGGTACGCGCGGCCGCAGAGCGCTTCCTGATTGAACTGGCCAGCTTCGTCCAGCGCCAGCCCAACTTCTACGCCTGGGACCTGTGGAGCGAACCACATATCGTGCAGTGGGCCTACTTCGACTACCTCCCGGCCCGCTCTTCTTTCTGCTACTGCCATTACACGAAACAGCGTTTCCGCAACTGGTTGAAGAGCAAGTACGATTCTTTGGCAGAACTCAACCGTTCATGGTACCGGACGTTTACTAGCTGGGATACGGTAGAACCCCCTCGTTTCATCTCGCTGATGGCGTACACCGACTTCATCGACTGGCAGGAGTTCATCGTCGACAAAATCGCCCAGGACCTGGCCTGGCGGTCGCAGGTGGTCAAGCAGGTGAACCCCAACTTCATCACCACCTCCCATTCCGCCATTCCGGGCATCTTCACCATCCCGTACACCAACGAGGGTGAACCTGACGATTGGCGCATGGCCCGTTCGGTGGACATCTGGGGAACGAGCTACTATCCCAAGCACGTGGGGGCGAAGGAGACCTCCGACCCGGCCATGTCCGCCGCCTATCTCGATAGCACCCGCTCCTCCACCTGGGCGGCAGGCAAGCCCTTCTGGCTGGGCGAACTGCAAGGCGGTCACGGTTACGTCGGCACCTTTGCCATGCCGGTGACGGCGCGCGACGAGCGCATTTGGACCTGGGGACCGCTTGCCCACGGGGCGAAAGGGCTGTGCTGGTATGCCTGGAAGCCCATGATGCGAGGCTATGAGTCGGCCGGCTTCGGCCTGGCCAACCTGGACGGCACGCCCAGCGAACGGGCTCTGGCGGCCGGCGGGATCGCCCGCCTGGTCACCGAGCGAATGGACCTCTTCTTGCCGGCCCAGCCGGTCCAGGCGCAGGCCGCGGTGGTCTACGACATCTGGGCCAACATGGTCTGGGCCGGGTTGCGGGAGAACTCGTCCTATGTGCCCAGCCGTTCTCTGGTAGGGGCATACCGGAGTCTGTTCGAGAATCACCATCCCGCTGATTTCCTGCATGTCGATCTGTTGGGCCAGGGCCATACCGAAGGATACCGCCTGCTCTATCTCCCATTTGGCATCGCCCTGCCCAAGGCCGCGGCAGCGCAGCTACGCCGGTTCGTCGAGAACGGTGGCGTGGTGGTGGCCGAGGCCCGTACTGCCTGGAACGACGTGACTGGCCGCTGCGGCGAGGCCGTTCCCGGCTTCGGCCTGCGGGACTTGTTCGGGGCGGAAGAAGAGGGCACTTACCGGGTCGACCCGGCCGCCGGCACGGTGCTCAAAGTAGTACCCCACGAGCTGCCGGCCGCCGCCCTCCCCTCCGGTGAACCGGATGCTGGATCAGTGTCGGGCTCCGATCTAACTGGCAGAGGGCTGCGCCTGCCGCTCGAGGTCGGTACAGCCGTTCGTGGCGCGCTCTTCGAGCAGCACCTGCGCCTGCTGCTGGGCAGTGACGCCCAAGTGCTGGCCACCTTCGCGGACGGCGCCCCGGCCGTGACGGCCCGACGCGTGGGACGCGGGGTGGCGGTGCTGGTTGGTACCATGCTGAGCTACGCCTACCAGACCCAGCGCGACCCTGGTGCCGGCCGCCTGTTGGCCGCCTTCCAGGAGTGGGCGGGGCTGGTCCGTCCCGTGGAAGTGGACCATGTGAATTCGTCGGAGCAGCCCTGGGTGGAGCCGCGCCTGATGGAAAGCACGGGGGGACGGTGGATCTTCTTCGCATTCAACCATGGCAACACGACTATAACCCCCCGCTTCCGGCTGTTGCTGTCGGACCGGCCGGAGGGGCAGACGCCCCCCGCCGCCCGTGCAAGTTACCTCGCACGTGAACTGGTCTGGCAGGAGGGACTGGCGGGTGGGGAACAGCAGCTCGCCCCTGGCACGCACTGGCAGGCACCGCAGCGTCTGGTGGCCGGCGAAGATGGGCGCTATGAGCTGAGCAAGGTGCTGGTACCTGGAGAGGTATGGGTGGTGGAGTTGGTGCCTCAAGGATAAAAGGGTTGACAGAGGGGTTGCAGAGCTCCTCAACACGAGGATGGGGGCGGGCCCGGGTTCTTCCGGGCCCGTTTTGTATTGACCTGATCTGGCTTACAACCCGGGGTGTCGATCTGGCCCCAGCCTGGGATGCTAGCTCCAACGGATCCGCTTGTTTGACGCGAGCCAATCCTGGTATAGTGAAGCAGGATACTCCGAGGGGTATCCGAAGACGAGGAGGGATTGGATTGGGCGACTGTCCCATTCGGAGGGCCTGGAGCGCTCAACGTTGGAAGATATGGGTAGGTGGCGGACTGGTCGTGTTGGCCATGGGGGCTCTTGTGTTCGGCGGGTTCTGGTGGGGACGACACGAGGGAGGGGGTTCAGCGGCGACGGACTCGCAGGGGGCGACAGCCGGCAGGGAGGCAGGGGCGAACACCGTGGCAGCTGCGCCCGTGACGTTCCCGGAGCCGCCCAAGCTCGCGCCCGACGGGCTCGAACCCGGCCTGCGCGCCACAGCCACTGCCCAGGCGGGCCAGGCTGCCCCCGATTTTTATTTATTTCGCTCCGGCGGGGGATGGCTGCGCTTGTCCGATTACAGGGGCAAGGTTGTCATCCTCAACTTCTGGGCCAGCTGGTGTCCACCTTGCCAGATGGAAATGCCGTGGTTCAGGAGCGTGCTGACGGACAAGCGTCTGCCGCCGGAAGCGGTATTGCTCGGCGTGGACATCATGGAGGATGCACAGACCGTCGGCTTTTTCCTGCAACAAGGCGGCTATCAGTGGCCGATCGCGCTGGACACCAAGGGGGAGGTCGCTCAAGCTTATCGGGTCTCTGCCATCCCGACAACCTATTTCATCAGCAGCAATGGCACGATCTTGAAGATGCACCGGGGGATTCTGTCTCCGGACGTACTGGTGCAGACGGCCCAGGAGGCGGTGGCTGCCAGCCAGAAGGAGAACGCCGCTGGCAGCCTGGCGCAGAAGAAGAGCTAGCCGGTGGAGAACCAGTAGGAGCACACCGGGGAACGAAAGAGTGCGGGGAGATCAAAATCCCCGCACTCGGTAGAAGGATCTCATATCGTCCAGCGTCAGCGGCTGGTAATCCCGGGCATGGCCGGCACTGCCGAAATCCTTCATGCGGCTGGCTACCACGGCTGTCATGGCGTCTCGTGCCGGCCCCAGGTAATCGCGCAGGTCAAAGACGGCCGGAGACTCGGCAAACACCTGGCGAATCGCCCCGGTAGCTGCCAGGCGCAGGTCCGTATCTACGTTGATCTTCCGTACACCCCGGGCGATGGCCTGCTGGATGCTGGCGATGGGGACACCGGCCGTCTGCTCCATTTGACCCCCATACTCATTGATACGCTGCACCAGTTCGGGTGGGACCGAGGACGACCCGTGCAATACCAGCGGGATCCGCACCTGTTCATAGATCTTGGGGACCAAGTCGATGGCGAGCTTGGCTGCACCCTTGAACTTGTAGGCACCGTGGGAGGTGCCGATGGCGACCGCGAGGGAGTCCACGCCCGTCTGCCGGACGAACTCACCGGCCTGCGCCGGATCCGTCAACTGAACATGACCGGAGACATCCTCCTCGATTCCGCCCAGGGTGCCCAGTTCAGCCTCGACCGAGACCCCATACTGATGCGCATAGGCCACCACACTGCGGGTGACCTCGACGTTTTGGGCAAATGGGAAATGCGAGCCGTCGATCATGACCGAAGTGAAGCCCAGGTCGATGGCGATCTTGGCCGTCTCTAACGTATCGCCGTGGTCCAGGTGAACCACCACCGGCAAGTCGGGGTTCTCCTCGACGGCCGCTCGTACCAGATGCTTAATATAGATACGATTGGTGTACTTGAGCGCTCCCCGGCTGACCTGCAGGATCACTGGGGAGGAAAGCTCACGACCGGCGCGCAGGACTGCCTGCACCTGCTCCATATTGTTGACGTTGAAGGCGCCGACGCCATAGTTGCCCTTCTCCGCCTCGTGCAGGCATTGGTACATGGGGATGAGCGGCATGCTACAAGCCTCCCTGAACTAAACTGACCCTTCATAGACAGCTGCGGACCCACCATGAGTAGCCTTCCCCACCGGGATCTGGCCTCTGGCGGGTCCGCTTTCTGCTTCCTGCACTGTATCACGATCCAGGCTTGCCCACAAGCAACAATCCAGCGGTCGTCTCGGGTTTGTCGCCTCCGGGAAAGGAGAGCGGGCAGCCTCCCCTGTTCAGCTGCGGCGAAAGCGAGTCGGTGGGCGAGAGCGAGCCGTCCCGTGCCAGCAGGAACTGGCTATCCGGCCGTACAATGTGACGTACCAGGGACAGGGGGCCACAAGATGAGTTTGCGCTTGATACTGGGGAGAGCAGGGACCGGCAAGACTCAGTATTGCCTGGAGTCCATCCGAGCAGAGTTACGCCACTCACCCGACGGGCCGCCGCTTGTGTTCCTCGTTCCGGACCAGGCCACCTTCCAGATGGAACGAATGCTGATCCAGATGCCAGACCTGCCGGGGTTTGCCCGGGCCCAGGTGCTTTCGTTTACTCGTCTGGCCCGTCGGGTGATCCTGCAGACCGGGGGGGCTGCCCGGCCCCAACTGGGTGAACTGGGCCGACGCATGCTTTTGCGGGCCGTATTACTGCAGCTGGAAGGTACGTTAGAGATCTTCGGGCAATCCTGGCGGCAGCCCGGCTTTCTGGAGCGATTGCAGCGCACGTTGGGTGAACTGCGAGCGTATGCTCACTCTCCGGACGAGCTGCGCACGGGCTTGGAGAAGCTACTGAGCGAGGGAGAGACCCGGGGCCAGAGCCAGACGCTGGTAGCGAAAGTGCGGGATCTGGAGCGGATCTACCGGGTCTACCGGGAACGGGAAGAGCAGGAATGTACAAGCCCGGACCAGCTTTTGGATCTGGCCGCCCAACGGTTGTCAGGGATGGGACAGTGGCGCGGGTGCCGGGTCTGGGTGGATGGCTTCGCCGGATTTACTCCTCAAGAGCTTCGCCTGCTGGCGGCTCTCCTGGGGCAGGCCTCCCAGACCGAGGTCGCCTTGTGCCTGGACAGCCGGCGGTTTGGCCGGGCCCACGCGACCGCGGCGGACGGATCGACGCTGGCCGATCCAGACACCCTGGGGCTGTTTGCTCCCACGGAACGGACGGCCGCTCAGTTGTTGCGCCTGGCTGAGCAGCTCAAAGTGCCCATCTTGCCCCCGCTGCGGCTAGACTCCGTTTCCTTGCCACCGGCTCGTTTTGCTCACTGCCCACTCCTGGCGGCCGTGGAAGGGTTCTGGTCAGCGGGAGAAACAAGCTACCCCCCTTCGCCGGTACCGGCCCAGGCAGGGAGTGTGGCCTTACCGAACGGTGGTGGTTCTCCAGAGACGGCCTCGCAGCCACCAGCGGTCACCCTGGTTCAGGCGGCCAGCCGGCGGCTGGAGGTGGAAGCAGCGGCGCAACAGATTCGGCTCTTGGTTCAGGATCGTGGCTGG
Organism: Limnochordaceae bacterium; assembly: GCA_014896305.1. Lineage (GTDB taxonomy): Bacteria > Bacillota > Limnochordia > Limnochordales > DUMU01 > Bu26. The sequence continues at coordinate 82,124 of JADBKQ010000005.1, read as the reverse complement.
CGTTGGCGGGACATTGGAGTCCTTGTCTGGTCTCTCGAACCTTACCAGGCATGGCTGGAGAATGTGCTGACACAGTGGGGCATCCCCTACTTTCTGGACATTCGTCGCAGTCTTACCCACCATCCCGCGGTGGAGCTGGTCCGTTCAGCGCTGGCGGTCGTCACCGGTGGTTGGCAGACGGCCGATGTGCTGCAGTATCTGAAGACCGATCTGGCCGGGGTGAGCCGGGACGAGGTCGACCGCCTGGAAGAGTATGCGGTTTGGCACGGGGTCAATGGCGAGGCGGCCTGGGCCACTTCTGAACCTTGGACCCATTGGCGGCGCCACACCCTGAACGAAGAAGAGCCGGGCAGTACTGGTCGCGACTCCCCGGCGTCGCAACTGGCTGAGCTGGATTCCATCCGGCGCCGGGCGGTGGATCCGCTCCGGAGATTGGCCCGTCGCCTGCGGGCGGCCGGAGCTGGTTCTCCTCAGGCGGCTGCCCGGGCGTATGCCACCGCGCTTTATCAGCTGTGGGAGGAAGTCCATCTGCCGGATCAGTTGCAGCGCTGGATGGAGACCGAAAGGCAAGAGGGGAACTTGGTTGCGGCCGAGGAAGATCGGCAAGTTTGGCAACAGTTGGTGGGGCTCTTGGATGAGCTGGTCGTAGGCTTGGGCGATCAGCCGCTGACCGCTGAGGAGTTTCGGCAGGTGTTGGAGAGTGGTCTTGCCTCTTTGACGCTGGGATTGGTTCCCCCAAGCCTGGACCAGGTGGTCATCGGCACGGTAGAGCGGTCGCGGCTGCCTGCCGTGCGAGCCGTGTTGCTTTTGGGGGCGGCTGCCGGCGAGTTTCCCGCGGTGCCTCGCGAGGACGCCGTGCTGGCGGATCCGGAGCGGGAACTGCTGGCTCAGGCCGGCGTCGCGTTGGCCGACAGTGCAAAGCTGCGGCTCCTTCACCAGCCGTACTTCGTCTACATTGCAGCTACTCGGGCCAGCGACTTTCTCTGGGCCAGTTACCCACTGGCCGATTCGGCGGGACGGCCCATGTCTGCGGCCTCTTGGTGGGTGGGCTTGCAGGAACGATTCGGCCTGTGCCCACAACAGATCCTGAGCGAGGACGATCTGTTGCCGACCAACCTGCGGGAATGGGCGGGCCGCTGGGTGCAGGCGGACCCCGTCCGGCAGCGTCGTGCGCAGCAGACCTCAGTGTACAGGCAAGCCCTCGCGGATCCCGTGGCTAACTGGATCCTGGACGCCCCCCGCCAGACAGGAGCGATCCCGCCTCTGAGTCCGGCGACGACCCTCGCGCTGTATGGTCAGCCTGTACGGACCAGCATCTCCCGCCTGGAAACGTTGGCCAGTTGCCCGTTTCAACACCTGGCGGCCTATGGCTGGCGCCTGCAGAAGTGGGAGCGGCCCGAGCTGGGGGCGGTACTCTTCGGGCAGGTGGTCCATGCAGCCTGGGAACGGTGGGCGCGGCAAGTGAAATCGCACCTCGGGCGACAGGATCCACATGACCCTTATGACCGTCCGGCAGACGGCCCCATTGTAACCGGGGGTTGGGAAAGGCTCACCGCCGCACAAGCGAAGAGCCTGCTGGACCGGATTCTGGATGGATTGCAGCAAGAGCTGGAACGGGAGCTGCCCCGGTCGGGACGGTTGTTCTACCAGGAACAGGTGATCCGACGAGTGTTGACAGCCAGCCTACCCCCACTCCTGGCCCAGATCCAGGAGAGTGCTTTTCGACCCTGGCGTGTGGAGGTGCCGTTTGAAGAGATCTTCCCTCTTCGTGAGGGACCGCCCTTGCATGTGCGCGGGCGCATCGACCGGATCGACCTGGCTCGGACAGATGGCTGCTTCTACGTGAGGGTGATCGATTACAAAACAGGCCGCGTATCGACCTGGCAACCCCGGCAGCTGGAATGGGGGCTGGCCGTCCAACTGGTGGCATACCTGGCCGTCGCCTGCCTTCTCGTGGCGAGGGAAATGGGCGTCCCCCTCGAGCAGGTGGTACCGGCGGGCGCTTTCTATTTCCCTGTCGGTGATCCCTTGCTGACACTGCGTCCGGCCGAGCTCATGGCCCTGACGCCAGAGAAACTGGCAGCCAAACGGCGAAACCTATGGAGACTGCAAGGCCCTCTAGTGTGGGAGTCCCCCGTACGGGAGCTACTGGATCGACAATACCAGGGTGGACAGTCGGGTACGTCGCTGCTGGTGCCGGTCAGCATCAAGAAGGACGGCACTCCCAGTCGGCGCGGGTCGCAACCCCTGGACCTCGCAGGCATGCAGCAGCTGTTGGAGACCGCGAGCCGGAAGGTCGTTCAACTGGGGCAGCAGATCCTTTCCGGCGAGGTGACACCCCAACCGTACCGTCTCGAGGACGGTTCGCAGGCGTGCACGTTCTGCCCATACCATGCGGTTTGCGGCTTTGACCGGCGGCTGCCGGCTCACCGCTATCGGGACTTGGCCAACGGGAGGAATGGGGATGCAGGCGTGGACCAGCAGCCAAAAGCAGGCGATTAACGACCGGAGCGGTACGTTGCTGGTAGCTGCCTCGGCGGGGGCGGGGAAGACCGCGGTGTTGACCGAGCGGCTGGTGACGCTCTTGCTCGACCCCGTGCAGCCGATCTCCTGGGACCAGCTGCTGGTGGTGACTTTCAGCGATCCGGCCGCTGTCCAGATGCGAGAACGGGTGGAGGCCCGGCTCCGCCAGTTGGCGGCCGACAACCCTGCGGACCGGCGCATCGCCTGGCAGTTGGCCCTGCTGCCCCGGGCTCAAATCTGTACGTTGCATGCGTTCTGCCTAGAGCTGATCCGGCGGCACTTCCTGGACTTGCAGCTGGATCCGGACGTGGGCGTGGCCAGCCCGGAGGAGATGGCCTTGCTGCGACAGGAGGTTTTGGACGAAGTCCTGGAGCAAGCCTACCACCAGGCAAGCCGTGGCGGCGACGAAGGGCTGTTCCACCTGTTGCACAATTACGGGGGACGGCGAGGGGTGGAGGAGATCCCTGGGATCCTCCTGCGCTTGTACTATTATGGCGAGAGCCTACCTCACCCTCGCCGGTGGTGGCAACAGCTGTTCAACAGCTATGATTGGGTGGACCAGCCGCTCTCCGCCCATTCCTGGCAGGCGTGGCCGGCCAGCTGGCGACAGGCGCTCCAGCAGAGGACTCAACGGCAGATTGAACAAGCGCTGGCAGCCCTCACCCGAGCACGGAGGTGGGCCGATCGACCCACCGGGCCACACTGGTACCTGCCGGCCCTGCAGGAAGCGAGCGACCGCTGGCTGCAGCTGCAATCCGTGATTTCGCGTCCGGTCAAAGAGATCGAGTGGGACGAGCTGCGGGATCAAGTGGCGGCCCCGCTGCCTTCCCTACCCACCACGGGGGAGTCCCGCCGGCGGCGACCGGCGGGCGAAAACGGGCCCGCTGCCCTGGCCCAGCCTGACCCCATCGCCCTGCAACAGGCCAAACATGAATACGACCGGGTGCGTGATCACTGGAAACGAGTTGCTGATCTGTTTTCATTTTCTATACCCCAACTCCACTCCTTCTTCTCGCAGCAGCGACCGGTCGTGCAGGCGCTGGTCAGGTTAGTTCTGGAGTTTGACCAGCGTCTCACCGAGCGGAAACGGCAGCTGAACCTGATCGACTTTGGGGACATGGAGCACCTGGCCTTACAGTGGCTCGAGGGACGGGCCCAGGCGCCGTCGCGGGAAGGCTTGAGGCAAGAGGGACATCCAACTGCTGGCGATGAACCCTCGTTCGTCGAAGTGCTGGTCGATGAGTATCAGGATATCAACCCATTGCAGGAAGAGATCCTGGCCCACCTCGCCCGGGGCGCTCGGCGTTTCCTGGTGGGTGACGTAAAACAGAGCATTTACCGGTTCCGCCACGCCGACCCGACGATCTTTTTGCAGCGCTACCGGACTTACCCACCGTTGGGTTCACCCGCCCAGACCGTGACCGTGGTCACTGACGGTGAGCCGATGGGGAACGGGCAGCGGGCCGGGGACGGACCCCACCGTCTGGTGTTGCAGGAGAACTTCCGCAGCCGGCCCGGGATTCTGGCGGCTGTTAACTGGACCTTTCGCCAGGTGATGCAGGCCGACTGGGCGGAGCTGGATTATGGCGACGATGAGGAGTTGCGGCCGGGTCTTTCCTACCCGCCTGTGCCCGGGACGGGCGGCGAGCCGGCGGTGGAGGTGCACCTGATTGAGGCGAAACCGGATGTGACCTGGGCCTCCCCTCAGGGTGAAGAGCCGGTGGAGGATGAGGAGAGCAAGGGGGACGGGCAGCAGGAAAGTGAGGCCGAAGCGCAAACCCGGGCGCAACGGGAGGCAATCTGGATAGCGGAACGGGTACGCCGTCTGCTGCACCCCGCTTCCAGTGAGCCCGAAGCCGACCACCTGGTCTGGGATAACCAGGCGCAAGCGTACCGGCGGCTGACCCCCAGGGACGTGGTGATCTTGCTGCGTTCCTGGTCGCATCTGCGCTTTTACCTCGAGGGGTTGGAACAAGCGGGCATTCCGGCGGTGGCGCAGCATGGGAGCGGGCTTTTTCATACCATAGAACTTGAGCAGATGCTTTCGTTCTTACAGGCGCTGGATAATCCACGTCAGGACATTCCGCTGGCGGCGGTCTTATGTTCCCCACTGGGAGGGGTGGACCGCCTGACGGTGGAGGAACTCTCCCAACTGCGGGCGTACTACCCTGCCGAGGACCTATGGGACAGCTGCCGGCAGGCGGCGCAGTCCGCGGGGCCGCTGGCCGAAAAGATGCAGCGGTGGACGACGCGGATAAACCAGTGGCGTACCCAGGCCCGGCGCGAGCCTTTGGGCCAGCTGGTCTGGCAGGTATGGCAACAGACCGGCTATTATGAGTACTGCGGGGGATTACCTGGCGGCCGCCAGCGGCAGGCCAACCTGCAGGCGTTCTACGAGGTGATCCGCCAGTTTGACGGGTTTGCCCGCCAGGGTCTGGCCCGTTGTGTCCGTTTCTTACAAAACCTGCAGGAAGCAGGGTCGGAGTCACCCGGGGTCGTGCCCAGCGCGGGTGCAGAAGAGGCTGTGCAAATCCTATCGATTCACAATAGCAAAGGGCTGGAGTTTCCGGTGGTGATCGTCGCCGGGCTGGGAGATCCGTTCAACGACGAAGATGTGCGGCAGAAGGTCCTGTTTCACGAAGATATCGGCATTGCCCTGGCAGCGGTGGATCGGGCCCAGGGTGTGAGTGTGCGGCTGCCCTCGCAAGAGGCGGTGGCCGCCACGGCGCAGGCCCAGAGCCGGGCGGAGGAGCTGCGGATTCTGTATGTGGCCATGACCCGGGCCCGGGAGCGGTTGATCTTGTCGGGGGCGCTCCGAGATCTTCCCGCACAGGTCAGCCGCTGGTGCGAGGTGTGGGGTGAAAGGGGGCTACCTCTGCCAGCGGATCGACTGCGAGCGGGCCGCTGCTTTCTCGACTGGTTAGGGCCGGCCTGGGTTCGCCATCCGGATGCAGCGGCGTTGCGACGCCTGGCCAATCTGCCGGAGTCATCCACGACGGCTGCAGAAACGACGCAGAGCAGGCGGGATGACCGTTGGGCGGAACGGGCGGCCGCCGTCCGCTGGCAGTTCTTTCTCCACTCGGCGGTGGAGGTCGACCGCCTGCCGCAGACCTGGTCGAGAGCGACGGAGGAGGCGACCGTATCGGAAGGAGCAGGGGGCCAGCCGGAGGGGGATCAAGCGGAGGCGAGCAAGCCGAAGTTGAGCGAGCAGCAGGGGGCAGAGCAGGACGAGCGTTGGTTACACCCGGAGTGGTGGCGCTGGACTTATCCCTTCCAGGAGGCGGTCCAGCGTCCGGCCAAGATCAGCGTCACCGATTGGCAGCATCAGATTTTGGCGGCAGAAGAGCAGGGAGAGGCAGTGCCCCTTCCACCCGGTCAAAGGCGGTTGCCGGCTTCCTGGCGCTGGTTGACCAGGACCGCCACGGATTGGGCCGGGCCGACGTTCCTGCATCGGCCACTGGCGTCGGGAGCGGGTCCAGATGCCGGCGCCGCCGCTTCCGTCACGGCAGCCAGCCGTGGTACGGCGACTCACCTGTTCTTGCAACATCTGGACTTTCAGCAAGAACCTCTGGATGCACAGGCCCTGGCAAGGCAACGGGACGAACTGGTACGGCGGGAGATGTGCACCCGCGCTGAGGCAGACAGCATTCCGTTGAGCCAGATCGAGCAGTTTCTCCAGACGGAGCTGGGGCGGTGGCTGGTCCAAACGGCTCGCCGGACCCCCCAGAATGTGAGGCGCGAACTTCACTTCCACTTGGCGGTCGGTGTTCCGCCAGATCGCATGATGATCCAGGGGGCGATCGACTGCCTCGTGGAGACGGAAGAGGGCGGGTTTGTCTTGCTGGACTACAAGACCGATCAGCTGCCGGCGATCGCTGCCAGCGCTGACGGTGGCCTGGAACCATGGGTGGAACGGTACCGCTTTCAGCTCAACGTGTACCGCCAGGCGGTGGAAAGGATCTTTCGCCGGCCGGTACTTCACGCCTATCTCGTCTGGCTTGACCTGGGAGGCAGGGTGAGTGAAGTACCAGACGACCCCAGCTGGTGGAGCCAGAACCTGGCCGAGTCGTGGTGAGGTCGACTTGGCCGTGGGAGAACGGGTCGGACCCGGCGGGCCGGCTACCACCCGCGATAGCGGTCGTGCCGGAATCCGACGATGACTGCCGCCACCAGACTGATTGTACCGAGGGCGGTGAAGAAACCGCGGCCAAAGTCTGGCAAGCGCAGGCCGACAGTGATCAGCAGAAGTCCTAACGTGAGGATCATGGCGAAGGTGGTCAATTGCCGTTGGCCCAATTGCACCCAGCGCCAGGTCAGCACAGCGGCCAAGAGGGTGAGGATGAGAAAAAGCCAGAACACGGGCTGCTCCCCCTTTGGGCATGATTCCCTGTTCCGATTTCAGTATAGCCGGAGGCGTGTTGGATGGATAGAGGTTCTCCCCGAAATGTGTGGAAAAATGTGCGAGACATTCCGCTTGCCGCTTTGCTGGCAGCACTGACGGCAGCCGGCGCGTGGGTGGCTGTCCCCCTTCCGTTCTCCCCGGTCCCGATCACCCTGCAGTCATTGTTTCCTCTTTTGTCTGGTCTTTTTCTAGGAACGAGGTTGGCGGTCCTGGCCATGGTTGCTTACTTGCTCTTGGGAGTCGTAGGGATCCCGGTCTTTGCTGGAGGCGCGGCAGGGTGGGGGCAGCTAGCCGGGCCCACCGGCGGCTTCCTGCTGGGCTTTGTGGTGTGCGCAGCGGTGGCGAGCGGCGCACGACACCACAAGAGTCCCTGGGCGCAGGGCGCCTGGTTGGTCGGGGCCACGCTGGCCCTGTACACGATCGGGGTACCGTGGCTGGCCGTTCAGGCGCACCTTTCCTTCGGTCAAGCACTGGTCGCCGGGATGCTTCCTTTCATACCCGGCGATCTCCTGAAAGTCGTCGTCGCTCTGGCATTATCTCGAGCTGCCCGCCACGTTCAGGTAGGAGGGTGATCCGAACCGACCCGGTGCCGCTGCCGCCGAATGGCCGCCATCTCCCACAGCCGGCGGCGGACCAGGTCGGCCGGTGGGCGAACCAGCTCCCCGCCGATGAAGAGATCGACTTGCTCGACGCCGGGAAAGGCCAACAGTTGTCCCACGAGGCGTCCTGCTTCCGGGCGGGGAATCGGTACGTCGAGGGTGATCTTGCCGGACTCCAACTCGGAGTGCAGACGGGTTGCCTGCACTCCCGAGAACTGATCCAGGAGCACATAGTGGACCGCGGCCTGGGTACGGGCCGGCCAATCGAAGCGGGTCAACCAGTATAAGGCAGCATCCTCCGTCCGATGAAGGTAAAGGGTACCAAGGTAACCGAAAAGGGGCCAAGCCACGAGATAGTCCAGCAACCAGTGGAGTTGAGGGGTGATCGGCGAGATGCCGGCCAGCCAGTAGATGAAAAGAGAAAGGGGTACCCCAACGAGCCACGAGCCGGGCACGTTCACTCCGAGCACTACGACCCGGAAAAGCTGCCGGGTGAGCCGGCGCCGGGCGAACCCAAAGACCAGGCCGAACAGGCCCAGGGCCACGGCGGCGATACCCACCCGCGGCAGATAGCCGGCGATCGCCCGGAGGTTAGCCAGGAAGACGGGCCAAGGATAGAGCTGCTCCGGCAGGCCAGGATCTGGGGGAGCGCCGGTAGTGCTAATCAGACCGATCAATAGGATGACGGTCGCATACAACAGGTGGATCACCGGGACGATCAGGGCCAGCGAGGCACCGGACCACACCGAGGCTGCGGCCAGCCGCTTAGAGCTGGCGAAACCTGCTTGCCCCTCCCGCAAAGCTACCTCGGCATAGCCCGATGACCCCAACTCACTACTGGGAAACGCCCGTCGTCCCAAAACCCTTCTCTCCCGCTGGTCGCCCCACCGGCGCAGACAACTCCACAGCCAGATCAGGAGTAGGACAAAGAGGACGACGGTCAGGCCAGACAGGGCTAGGCGGCCCAAATATAAGAATGGGTTTTCTTTCTGCATGCGCCTGCACTCCTATCCCTGGGCCGCCGTGGCCATCCAGCCCTGTGGCCAGTTACTCAGCTGCTCAGAGCCCCTCGCTATCGCCCGGCTACCCGCGCGCGGCCATGTTACATCCATTCTACACCAACCGGGGCGCACCGGTGGGGGCTGATGCACAAAGCGGCTTTATCCTCGCAGATGGCGCAAAGCGACGGTCAGGGGAAGAGCCAGGAGCAGGCTCACTCCTGCCTGGATGAGATTTCCAGGCAAGCTGGCTATGGCCGCCGGCCACGAGTATAAGAGTGTCTCCGCCAGAGAATATCCGATCACCATCCAAAGACCTGCCATAACACAGGCAAACACAAAGCGGGGAATCGTCAGGGGTGGGCGGGCGGCTTTCACAGCGGGAGTCCGCACAGCCCCGACGCGCAGGAGCCAGCCAGCCAGCGCACCCTCCACGGCCTTGATCACCAGCGTCCACGGTGCCCAATGGGGATAGCCTGCCAAAAGATCGGCCAGAGCGGAGCCGAGGCCACCAGCCAATGCTCCCAGCAGCGGTCCAAATTCTGCCGCCAGGACGAAGATGAAGGTATCGCCCACATTGACATAGCCTTCGGTTTGCGGCATGGGGAACCGCAGAACCAGAGTCCCCAACGTCACCAGAGCGATGGCCAGTCCGCTGCGGGCCAGCCAACGGGTACCATTCGAGCGGGACGACGGCGATGAAGACATAATGACAACCCCCCTGTTAATACCTGACCAGAAGCGCCGGCACGTCTCCGATCAGGGCAGGGGGGCGCAAGGCATCAAGGCAATGCCTCCCCTCCCCTGCGGCCGGGGAGGGATTCGGCCCGAACACTCTCCTTGCGCACCGTCACCTTCGCTCATCCAGACTGCACTGGCGGCTCCGGATTCGCACCGGATCAACTGCTGAGGCGGATGGGCTCGTCTCCCAGGGCTCACCCTGGGAGCATCACCACCGGTCGGTTGAACGGGCAGCCTTGCCCCGCCTGCGTTTCGTATGCACCTGAGCAAGACGACCCGTTCCCTGCCCCGAAGGTGAGCTGTGCAATATCGCGGCGAGAACTTGCCCGCATTGTACTCCGACCGTATGACTCCGTCAAGCACCGGTTGTACCGGGACCAGCAAATCCGGCGTTCACCAGGAGGCCGGACGCCCGTGGTAGCCTAACTCTCGGGTAGCCGGTCCCGTCCCGAACGGATCTTTTCTGCGACCTGCTCCGGGCTGAACCCGAAATGGCGGGCGACATCAGATGCCGGCCCGCTTTCGCCGAACGTCTGCATGGCAACCACCTGGTCACCCGGGCGGGCGAGCTGCAGCCAACCGCTGGCCACGCCGGCCTCCAGGAAAACCCTGCGCCGGTTCGAAGCGAGATGCTGGCGGGTGCCGGGCGCGGCTGGTTCTGCTCCGTCCACACCATCCAGTACCGCTCGCTGGTAGGCGAGAGGTTGCTGCAGGAAGCGTTCGCGGCAGGGAACCGACACGACCCGGCAGGAGTTACCCTCTGCTGCCAGCAGACGGGCGGCGGCCAGAGCCAGGCTCACTTCACTGCCACTGGCAACGAAAGTGATCTGGCTGGAGAGAGCCGGGGGTACCAGCGGGTGCGAAGTCGTGCTATCGGTCAGTGATCCAGGCTCGGATGATATCTGAGCCGCTCCTGCGCCTGTTATCTCTGTCAACAGGTATCCACCCCGGCTCACTCCAGCCGCCAGCACCTCTGGCGGCACGGACAGAGTTGGCAAGCTTTGCCGGGTGAGTATGAGCGCCACCGGCCCCTCTGTCATTTTGATGGCTTCGATCCAGGCTTGCCGCGTCTCTTCTGCGTCGGCTGGCCGGAAAACTGTCAGGCCCGGAATCAAGCGCAACGATTCGGTTTGCTCGACGGGCTGGTGGGTGGGACCATCCTCACCGACCGCGATGGAATCATGGGTGAATACATAGATGACCGGTAAACGCATCAAGGCGGCAAGCCGGATAGATGGGCGCATGTAGTCGGAAAAGACGAGGAACGTGGAACCAAAGGGGCGCAGACCCTTGTGGAGGGCGATGCCGTTTAGGATCGCTCCCATGGCGTGCTCGCGCACGCCAAAATGGAAGTTGCGGCCCTCGTAATGGCCTTTTTCGACATCGCCGGCGTTCTCCAAGTAGGTCTTGGTCGACGGGGCCAGGTCGGCTGAACCGCCCACCAGATAAGGGATCTGCTGCGCCAGCGCTTGCAGCACCTTTCCGCTGGCATTGCGGGTCGCTTCCTTCGTGGCGGGATCAAAATGGGGTACGGCTTGCTCCCAACCCGCAGGCAGGGAGAGCTGGTGGGCCTGTTGCCATTGGTCGGCCAGGTCAGGGTAGGCGGCCTGCCATTCAGCGAACCGGCTTTCCCAGGCCTGTCGCTGCTCTTGCCAGCCGCAACGCTTCTCGGCAAAAAACGTGTAGACCGCCGGGGGAACATAGAAGGCCTGCTCCGGCCAGCCCAGGGTCTGCTTCAGCCGGCGAACCGACTCTTCCCCCAACGGCGCGCCGTGCGCTTCGGCGCTATCCTGCTGATCGCTGAAACGACCGATGTGCGTGTGGGCGATGATCAGGTGCGGCTGGTCGGCGGCGCTGTCCCGCGCGGCGGTCAGGGCCTGGTACAACGCGGACAGATCGTGGCCATCCACTTCCGTCACCGTCCAGCCGTATGCCTGGAAGCGGGTGGCCACTGACTCCGTAAAAGCCAGATCGGTCTGGCCTTCGATAGAGATTCGATTGGAGTCATAGATCACGATGAGCCGGCCCAGTCCCCAGTGCCCGGCCAGAGAGGCAGCCTCGCTGCTGACGCCCTCCATCATGTCCCCGTCTCCGGCCAACACATAGGTCCAGTGCCCCACCACCGGGTAACCAGGCCGGTTGTAGCGGGCGGCCAGCATCCGTTCGGCGATGGCCATCCCCACGGCATTGCCGATCCCTTGCCCCAACGGGCCAGTGGTCGTCTCCACGCCCACGGTTCTCCCGTACTCAGGGTGTCCGGGCGTCCGTGAGCCCAACTGCCGGAAACGTTCCAGCTCGCTCATGGGCAGATCATAGCCGCTCAGGTGCAGGAGGGCGTATAACAACATCGATCCGTGGCCGGCGGACAAGACGAAACGATCCCGATCGGGCCAATCCGGGGCGGTCGGATCGTGACGCAAGAGCTCGGCGAACAAGAGGACTCCGATCTCCGCGGCCCCCAACGGCAGGCCGGGGTGGCCAGAGTTCGCTTTTTGAACAGCTTCGGCTGCCAAAACTCGCACCGTCTTGGCCACCAGCCGCAAGGTATCCCAATCCGGCTGGTGACCGGAAGAACCTGTCGCGTCTTGGTAGGTCCCCATTGACATCCACCTCTCGACTCCTTTCTCAGGCTGGTTGTATACTGACCCAAGGCGAACCGAAAATCAAGCGATCTGTGTCGAAACGGACAAAGGGGGCAACAGTGTGCGGGCTCAGCCGACGGTAAGCACGGTTCGCTGCCGGACATTATTCGGTGGCGAGAAGGAGTTTGCTGCGGCCGAGTTGACCTTTCGGCCGGCTGCGTACGGCCTGGCCGTATGGCAAGGGAAGGTTCTGCTGGGTCGATCGGTGTTCACGGGGCTTTTCGATATTCCTGGCGGCGGCGTCGAGCCCTGGGAGAGTATCGAGGAAGGCATGTGCCGGGAGTACCGGGAGGAGACCGGCGTGACCCCGGTCGCTGCCCGCTGGTTCACCTTCCGCGAGAGTTACTTCGCGTTCCACCACCCGTTTCACTCTCTGCGCTTCTACTACCTGGTTGCGCTGCCGCCGGCAGCCTACGAGCGGCCGCAAGAGGTTCTCCACCCCCAGCTGCAGGAGATTCGCTCGCTCAGCTGGGTCGACCCCACCCAGTGCCGTCCCGAAGAGTTTTCGCCGGGGGATTGGAACCTGGTGCAGGAGGCCTTGAGGGAGGCCGCCCTGCACCCGTTCTGACGTCCACGCCCGAAGACAGGCCGCGGACCGCTCGCCAAGCGATCCGCGGCCAGAGCCTCCATCCCTATTCCGTGCGATGGATCAGGGTCTGCCAGCCTTCGCGCCAGCTTACCCGCTGGAATCGCAGGATATGCGCCTGGTACAGCCGACTGGCCAGGCCGGTGAGCAAGACCGTCGTAGCCGCCGTCAGGACGATGGATAAAGCCACCTGCCAGAAGGGGACGGCGCTCATGGTCAGCCGGGTAAACATCACCATCGGGGTGAAGAACGGGATCAACGAGCCAACGACCACGAGGCGGGAGTCCGGGGATATCATGGCGTCAAAGGCGAGCATATAAGCGATAAACACGAGAAAAACCATAGGGAAAGTAATTGAACCCGCCTCTTCCACGCGGCTGACCATCGAACCCAAGGCTGCGCTGATCACCGCGTACAAGAAGTATCCGAGCAGGAAAAAGATCAGGAAGTAGAGCAGAACCGAGATGGGTATAGCCGCCAGCAGCTCGCCCATCTGGAAGGGCAGCCAGCGCTGCAGCGGACCCGAAAAGAAGGCGACCAGTAAGCCCACCACCGTCCAGACACCGAACTGGACCAACCCCCCCAGCCCGATCCCAAGCACTTTGCCGGTCAGGATTTCCACGGGACGAGCGGCAGAAACCAGCAACTCCACCACCCGGGAGCTCTTCTCCTGAGCGATGCCGGTGATGATCATCTGCCCGTAGAAAAGGACGGCCATGTAGAGAACGAAGAGCAAAAAGTAACTGAGGATCTGTGAGAAGACCTTGGCCTTGTCTGAGAACAAAGGTTTCAGCTCCCGGTTCTCCAAGGGGAGAGGAGCGACCAGGGCGGCCACTTGTTCGGGGCTGATTCCGGCCGCCTGGGCGCGCCAGCGGGCGACCAGCGGTTGGAGCAAGGCCTGCACGAAGCCGGAGTTGCTGATCTGCCGCTGGGTGAACTTCGCCTGCCACTCCCCACCGACCTGGCCCACCCAAATATAGCCTGAGATCGACTGGTCCTGCACGAGTGGGTCAAGGAGCGCCCGGGTACTGGTCCAGCTGCTGCCCGCAGGCAACGGTCGGGACAGGCCCGGCACCTGCTGGGGTGTTGCCTCCACCAGCTTCCAGTTGGGCCGGGAGGCGGAAGGGACGGCGGTCAGGGCGGCCTGCATCGCCGCGGCCAGGCCCGGCTCAGGGGCGACGACCGCGATGACCTCCGGGTGGGCGGCATCCTGCCGGGAGAAGTAGTCCAAGAGCGCCGGAACGAAAGAGAGCCCCAGGATGAGCAGCAGACCCAGCACCGTGGCCGCGATGTACCAGCGACTGCTTTCCAGTTGGCGGAACTCTCGCCCCAAGATCACCCGCCAGGCTGGCGGTGCGGCTTGGGGCGGCATCGGCTGGACGCCAGGCCCGCCGGTGGTAGTGGGGGAGCCGGCTGAGGGTCGTCCAAGCTTGGTTGGAGTGATGGTTTCAGGCGGCATGGTTCGCAGTCCCTCCCATGAGTTCGACATAGACTTCTTCGATGGATGGCGCTGCTACCTCAAACAACGTAATGTTCCCGGCGGACAGCGCCGCTTGCAGAACGCGTGCCGGGTCGAAGCCGGCAGGTAGTTCGACCTGCCAGCCAGCCGAGGTCAGCTGGGGCGGCGGCAACTCCGCGAAGCCCCGGAGAACCCTGGGGGCGATCTCATCCTGGGCAAAGGAGGGAGCTGCGAACCCCAGGCGGAGCAGACGGCGGCCACTGCTGCGGCGAACCTCAGCCACAGTTCCTTCGAGAATGATCTCGCCGTGGCGGATCAGCGCAAGTCTCGAGCAAAGCTCCTCCACGTGTTCCATCCGGTGCGTGGAGAACAAAATCGCGGTCCCCTCTTGAGCCAGGTCCAGTAAAGCTTGTTTGAGGAGTCTCACATTGACCGGATCCAAGCCGCTAAAAGGTTCATCAAGGACCAGTAATTGTGGGTGATGGAGCAGAGAGGCCAGGAACTGGACTTTTTGTGCGTTGCCTTTGGAGAGAGCTTCGACCTTCTTATGTGCATGCTCTGTGAGCTCGAGTCGCTCGATCCAGGCGTCGATTTCCTGGTCGACGGCCCGGCCTCGAATACCATGAAGGCCAGCGAAGAAGCGGAGTTCGTCGCGAATGCCCATTTGGGGGTAGAGTCCCCTTTCCTCTGGCAAATAGCCAAACGAGCGGGAGGCGACGCGAGTGACGGGCTGACCGTTCCACGTGATCGTCCCAGCATCGGGCAGCAGAATGGTAAGGATCATGCGCATGGTTGTCGTTTTTCCGGCGCCATTGGGCCCGATCAGGCCATAAATCATACCTGGCGGTACATGAAGCGAAACATCATGTACAGCCTTCACGTTGCCAAAAGACTTATGCACATGTGTAACCTCCAGGGACATTCCCTGACCTCCTTTATGGACGGCCGTCTCTCAAAGCTGGGGAGCAATTCCAGTGCCAAATCCCACACATACTTTATTATTAATAACACAAAACCCATGTATGGTACAATTAGAATGCTGTTTGTTAACACATGCATAACAATAATGTAACCGTATTGGGAGCACAGGGGTAGGATCATAATATTCGTCAAACGAGGACTGTCCACTCCTCGGCCCTGAAAACACACAGCCCGGCTCGGGGCCGGGCTGAAACCAAAGTACCTTGGAATTCGTGTTGGCACGAGTAGGGAAGAGAACGGGCTTTGAGGCTACACTCCTTCTCCCGCTGGTCTCGCATAATCGGGGGGGAGGGGGTAGAACTCACGCACGCTGAGGGACGGGGCGCTGGTGACACCGGCGTCCGCTGCGGCACCCACCGTCCCAGGAGAGGACAGGGGCGGGGATGAGGCGGCAGGAGCCGGCTGCCAGCGCAGCCGGTAGCCCTTCAGTGCTAGCGGGGCGTCAAATTGCCATATCCAGGAACCGCCCCGGGCCAGCTGGTCTGGCGAAATCGCGCCGACTGTCTTCCAGGAGTTGCCATCGACAGTGGTTTCCACCGTTAGCTGACCGGTGGCGCCCGCCCCCAAGAGCAGGGCCAGACCCCCCCATTCCTGTGAGGCCGCGGCAGCGGGCACAGTTACGGTCAGCCACACCGGAGCGGCCGCCCCGGAGTCAGGAGCTGGTGCTACTGGCTGAACCTGGATCGCGGTAGCTGGATCCCCATCCAAAACGGCGGCCGGTTCACCGGAGAAGGCCAGCATCGGAACCGGGCTGGCAGGCGCCGGCTGAGCGTTCGACTGGCCAGCCTCTGTGGGGACAGCCTGGGTCGACCCGGTTTCCGCTGGCTGGCTGGCCACCTGTAGGCCGGCTGTCTCTGTCACCGGGGTTGCCAGCTGGCCTCCGGCGAGCGTGATGTCGAAGGCGGCGGGTTTGGGTTCGACGGAGAGCTCTCGCACCTGGACCCAGTTGGTCTGCGCCGCGGTGGCCACCACCCGGATGTAACGCACGTGAGTTCCTTCAGGCAGCGAAACGCTGGCCTCTCGCTGGCGAACGAACCGGCCTACGGTCTGCCAGCTGCTCCCGTCATTGGAGATTCGCACTTCGTACTGGTGCAGGTAGTCCTCTGGACGGGCATACGCTCCTTGGGTGCTGCCCATGGCGATCCGGATGGTCTTCACCGGTACACTGCGGCCGATGTCGATACCGAACCAGTCGCCCGCTTGCGGGCTTTCACCTGACCAGAAGAAGGTGTCATCGCGGCCATCTGCCAGTTGATCGGCGGTGAAAGACTGGTAGGCCGACAAGGAACTGGAGGCTTTGGGGCCGGTGCCCGAAAACAGGGCGATTGGTTCCGCTACTCTGCTGGCCACCGTATTCAAGATCTCGCCCAACACTCCCACCCGGACGTTGATGCGTTGCCACTGCCGGAACAAGGTGAGCCAGTCCGCCCGGCTCTGCCATTCCGCCCGCAAGGCGTCCGCCTCCACTGGCAGCGACGCCTGGCGTTCCTGCTCGGCCGCGATTAGGTTGTAGTAGGTCTGGGTCAGATAGCCCGTCAGCGACAGTTTGGTCAGGTAAGGAGCGAGCTCCTGCGCCAGCGCCGGGTTGCCCAGAGAAGCTCCCAGGAGGCGGAGCGCCTGCAAGCCCTCGAGGAGCTGGTCCACCTCCGCTTGTGCCTGGGCATCGGTGAGCCGGCTGAGCAGGAGGGAGCGGATCTCGCTCCCCAGGGCGTCTTCAGAATGAAGGGTGCTGCTCAGGTAATGCCGGGCCAGCAGGCTGAAGCCGGGCTGGGCGGCGGGCGGAACCAGCTGAGCCAGCGCCGTAGCCCAGGAACCCTGGGGATTGTACGCTGCCGGGTTCCAGGCATAGTCGGCGGCGGTGGCGAGCGGGAGCTTCGAGGCTTCCGCTTCGTTCATCGGGTTGAAGGTGAACCCGACAAAGGAATGATCAGCGTCCTTCGCTCCCTGCAGGTCCTCCCGGCCTTCCAGTGGGCCCAGGTAGAGGGTATCCCGGGAATAGTCGTTGACCGGATAGTTGTCCCACATGAGAATCGAGTGCTTCCAGAGCCGGACGGCTGCAGTCGCCTGGGCCTGTGTGACCACCGGCGCGACGACCCCCACCCCTGTCCAATACAGGATTACGTCGGGGGCTACCTGTGTGGCCAGCGTGCGCTTATAGGCGCTGGGGGCCAGATCGTAATAGTCCGTGGGAACGACGATGAGGGGCATCCCCGGCTCTTTTTCCCGCAGGTAAGCAGCGTACCGGTTCACCAGGAAAGCCTGGGCCGCCCCGACGTCCCCCTTGAACTGCTGCTGGTCGGCCGGGCTGCGGAGGGTCTTGGGTATATCGTCCAGCAAGAGGGCAAACCGGTGAACGCCGATGGCCCGCATTTGCTCGGTCTTGGCGATTAGAGCCTGGAAGTCCTGATCGGAGGAGAAAGTCACGGATAGCCCCGGGCTGATGGCGAAGACAAAGTCGATCTGGTACCGATTGGCCAGCTCAACGAGGCGGCGGAGCTGCTCCAATTCTGCGCTGGGGTACAGCTCCCGCCACTTCTCCCGATGGTAGGGGTCATCCTTGGGGGCATACACGTACGTGTTGAACCGAACCCAGGGGTAGAAGGCCACCTGGTTGAGACGGTCCGTCGGGCTCCAGGGTGGGCCGTAGAAACCTTCGATCGTACCGCGAATCGGGTAGGCCGGCCAGTCGGTCAGTTGGGCAGCCGGTGTGCCCTGCGTTGCCCGGGCCAGCTGCGCCCAGGTGAGGGCGGCATACAACAGACCTCTCGGTGAACGGGAGGCTGCCACTACCACGGCTTCACCATCTGCCAACCGCCCGGAAGAGAGTGTATACCCCTCCGCCGGTTTGTCCAGGATCTCCGCAGACAACGCCGGCAAGCCTGACCCGGTGAGAACCTGCGACCAGGCTGCCAGCTCTTGGCCGGCTTGTTCACCCAACGCCACCAGGAAGAGCCGAGCCGATGAAGGGCTGCTCTTCGGCGGGGGAGTGGCCCACGCGGTCATCCACGATGACCCCCAGCCCGGTGTTGGTACACAGGTAGGCGACACGGAGATCGAACGTTCGGAGTCGGTGAGCGGTTCGCCCGCAGGGCTGAAGGCGGGCCGGTACAGGGGCTGACCCGGGGCGTCGCCCAGCCGGCGAAGCAGGTCCGTCAAGGCTCCGGACAACGTCTGCCACGTTTGGGTGTCAGTGACGACTTCGATTTGGGTCGGCACAGGACCGGAGCTGCCTTTCCAGTCCACTTGGTGTACCTGCGGCAGGATCTGGCCCGGACCGCTGGGCAGTGTCGTCGCACTCTCGGCCGCGTGTGCCCGCGTCGGTAGAAAGGCGTTGAAGGACCATGGCCCCAAGCCTACCATCAGTCCTAGCAAGAGGAACCTCCGATAACTTCCTTTGCGAGGGCGTCGAGTTACTGGCCGCTTGTCTATGGCTAGGTCGCCATGGCGAGCGTCTGCGGATCCCTGCGGGACACTTTGACCGGCCATCCCGGCCCATCTGCTCATTTTCCCCCACCTCCTGAAGATGATTGTGTGTGTTGGTCTAGTGGGACGCTGCCGGCATCGACCTTGTTTGGGAAAGAAGAAACTGCAACACCGGTTCGGGGACGTATTGGCAAACCACTTGCTCCCAACCCTCCGGTCCGATCAGACCCCGGACGAAGCTGGAGCTGATCTCGGCCATCTCCCGCGGCGGCATCAAAAAGACGGTGGTCACTTCCGGCGCCAAATCAGCATTGATATACCTCATTCCACGCTCATACGCGTAGTCGCCCTCGTTACGGATTCCCCGCAGGATGTACTGGGCTCCTACCTCGCGGGCAAAGTCCACCAGGTAGCGGTTTTGAAAACTGGTGACTGCCACATTGGGGAACGATTCGGTACACGCCTTCAGCAGCCGTACCCGATCGGCGACGGAATAAACCCACCGTTTGTCCGGGTTGGTGCCGACAGCGACGATCAGCCGGTCGAACAGCGCCGCACCCTTGCGCACCATCCACATGTGGCCGTTGGTCATCGGATCAAAGCTACCCGCGTAAACGCCAACTCGCATAGTGACTCCCTTCAGTGCGCTTGTGCCGGGGCGCCGACGGCGGAGGGGGGAGTGATCGCTCTCCACTGGGCGGCCTGTTCCGGGGAGATGGTCTCTACGTCGTAAAGCTCATACTGGCGCCGACCCACGCCGAGCCGGGCGGCCTCCTCTACCTGGCGATAGGGATTCTTCACCGTTCCCAGCACCTGTTGGAAGGGATGGCCGCTGCCCACTAGCTTCCCCCCGACTTTGAACGAGTCGGGAACCATATCGACCAGCACTTCCTCTTTGGCCAGGAGATCCAACGTAGCAGCGTCGATGGCCACGGGATCCCGGCTGACCAGCACTCCTACATCTCTCAGGAAGGCTGGTTGAGTGAAGGGAGAGCAGTCACACCAAGGGGTAACGTGGAGGATCAGGTTCACAAAAAGAATGTGGTCGGGTGAGAAGGTGCGGAGCACCTCGCGGGCAGCCAGGGCCATCCCGTGCTGAAAGGCGCCGAACATGGCTGGGCCGTCGAGATGCAGCGCCTGCGTGGGGCAGACCTCTTCGCAGCGCCCGCAATAGGTGCACGCATGAACGTCGATATGGAGTTCGTCTTTGTTCGCCCCGGACCAGTGGGGAGCATCCACCGGGCAGGCATCGAAGCAGGACCGGCAGGGCTGAGCCGAGTGACAGCGGTCGGCATTCCAGTAGGGGACGGTAGCGATGAGCTGGTGAATGGCGCCTCTCGATTCTGCGGCCAGCATGCCGATCCCAATGTTCTTCAGCGCCCCGCCCATGCCCGTGCTGCCGTGGCCCTTCACGTGGCTGATCACCACCAGCGCCTCGGCATCTTCGATCTCGCCGGCCACTTTCACCTCGCGCAGATGCGGATCGCCGGTCGGGTGAACATAGGCATAACGTTCTTGGCTGCCCCCGGTGGGAATTACCGGGCATCCCAGCGTTTCGGCAGTATAGCCCCGTTCGTACCCATTGAGCGCCCCCCAGGAGTGCATCACGAACGGCTGCCCGCCCGCCTGCTTGATCTTATTGATCACCAGGCGCACCATTCCGGGATGCGGTGTGGCGAAGTTCGTTCCCTCCCCCAGATGGACCTTGACCGCCACCCGTTTGCCGGCCACCACCTGGGACAGGCCGGCGTACTCCAGGGCCTTCAACGTTTTGAACGGCAAGGAATCCTCTTCACGCATCCGCTTCATCTTGATCGAGCCAAAAAAGACCGGCACGGGCCCCAACCCCGTTTGGGCCTGACCTCTGCCTTGCTCAGATTGATGCGAGTCTCGGTACCTGGGATTGGTCGATTCGTGCAACGAAAGCCGCCCCTTTCCGCCTGGCGAACCCTTGGAACATACGGATTCCCCATTCAGGGCTATGATGCCTGCTGCCCTTTGCTATGTCAACGCTCCCGGGACTGGGCGCGCGCCATCCCGTCGCCGGGCGACGGCGGGTTCAGCCCAGGATCCAGGTCCGGCTCAGGATGGCGGCAAAGGTTCCGAGGAACGCCCCCACGAGCACGTCGGAGGGATAATGATGGCCCAGATACATACGGGAGATGCCCACCAGCACGGCGAGCGGCCAGACCAGCCCACTCACCCAAGGCCCGGCTGCGCTCAGGACGCCGGCCATGGCAAAGGCGGCGGTGGTGTGTCCAGAGGGAAAGGAGTGGTCGCGCAGGGGAGCGACGAGGGGACGATAGCCGTTCAGCACCAGATAGGGACGGGGACGTTGCACCGCGTGCTTGAGGATTTGCACTGGCAGGTGGCTGAAAGCCACCGCCACGGTGGTGGTCAAAGCCAGCGGCCTCTGGGTGGGGAAAGCCCACATGGTGACCCCGACGATGAGGCAGCTCCAGATACTACCCAGATGCGTTCCCCAGCGCATGAGTCGATCGAGCCACTGGCGGGCCCAGCGCAGGTGAATCCACCAGAAAAGAGCAAGCTCCTGGTGGCGAGCTCCGCTGAAGAGAGCCCTCAACCGCATGTTGGTCCTGCCTTTCTGCCAAGAAGCCAAAGCCGATCCTACCCCGAGTCCTATTCTAATGCAAGGGGGCTCCGAAAGGCCAGTTCCCGGGTCGCGTCGGCACGACCTTGTTCCTGTCGCCCGGCAGTACCAGGCCATACGGTACGTTACGCGGGTTGGAGACGAAGTTGCGGGAGACGGGGGAGAGAGGAATCTGCTGGGCGGAGGAGAAGTGTGTTAGTACAAGTCCCAGATGCCAATTCCGGGAGGAGGTCTGTAGATGAGGAAAATTGCTTGGTGGGCAGCGGTGGTGTTCGCAGGGCTCGGCTTGGTGACTCCAATGGTGCGGGCAGCGGACAATCTGTTGGTCAACCCCTCCTTCGAGATCGACAAGGATGCCAACGGCGTGCCCGACGGCTGGAAGGTGGAGTGGCAGTGGGCGTCCGCACCCAACCGGGTCGTTCTGGATAGTAGTGTTCACCAGGAGGGGAGCCGTTCCGTGCGGGTGGACCTGCTGGATCCCTCGGTGGCGCCGCCCTGGGGCGGACGGATGTATCAGGACGTGCCGGTGACGCCGGGAGCGACCTACCAGTTCAGTGGCTGGTTGAAGCTGCAAGGCTGGCAGGCGGCGACGCAGAAGGAGGGGCTGGGCTTTCGAGCCTGGGAGCAGTATGACGATGGTTCCTGGAACGATGTCCCCTTCTATCTTTCCGACGAGCTGTTTACCGGCGACTTCGATTGGCGGCAGTTTACGACGACGATAGAGATTCCCTCGAACGTGAAGACTCTGCGCATCGCTCTCTGGTCCAACCCTGGCACCGGCACTGCCTGGTGGGACAATTTGGAGTTGGTACGGATCAAGTAAGGGGTCCAGGTGAAAGGAGACGAGCCGGCACCTCGTGGGGGACCGTCGCTGGCTGCGGCGACCGGCAGGCGGACCGCCGGTCACCGCGGACAGGCGGCGGGGTATGTTCTCCACGAGGCCTTGCGTCGATGGTGAACGAAAGGGGCGAATGGCGGAATGCATCTCCTGTGCAGGGATAGGCTGGCGGCCACGGGGATGAAGGCAGAGGGCAGGCGGGCAGGGCCGATCATGGGCCTGGTCTGCGCGTTACTGCTCTCCCTGGCCGCAGACGGAGCGAGGGTCCACGCGTCGGACACGCTACCTTTTGCAGACGCCGAGGGGTATTTCCTGATCTTGACCGACCTGCACATCGGTAGCGGGAAAGGGGATAGCAATACCCGGGCGATCGTGGCCGAGGTCACTTCCATGAACTTGCGCCCCGATTTCGTGCTGCTGACTGGCGACGTCACAGAGATGAACCAGAGCTCGGAGTGGCGCTCGGCAGTACAGATCCTGGCCCCGTTGATCCAACAGACCCACGTCTACACGCTGAGAGGAAACCACGATGCCCGCTGGCCCAACGATGGACAAGACGTGGCTGCTCAGACTCTGCATCCTGGTCGCCTCAGCCTCAGCTGGCATGGGGTGCAGGTATTGGGGCTGGACAGCGCAGTCGATTTGGAGCAGCACGGACATATTGGGTTGGACCAGGAGCGCTGGCTCGTCCAACAATTGCAGCAAGCCAGGGCGGGGGGAGCGGTGGGCGCGGTGGTGGCGTCCCACCATCCCATCGGCTGGTCTTCAACCTTCGTGGGGGACCAGGATGAGGTCCTCACCGCTATAGATCAGGCCGAAGCGCAGGGCGGCGTCCCCGTATCGCTCCTCCTTTCCGGCCATGGTCACGCCTTCTCCACCCAGCTGCCCGACGGCCGCATCAACCAGATGATCGGGGCGGCACTGGACGGGAGTTACGCGGTGGTGGCCCGGGAAGGTGACCGTTTGACGGTATATGGCAAGCAGGTGGGCAGAGCGTGGGACCAGGTCATGTCGGTGCCGGTCCAGGGCTTGCCACGGCCGCAGATTCGCCTGGTCAGCCCGGCTCCCGCGCAGGTGTGGGAGAGCACCACACCCATTCCTCTCCAGGTGCAGATTACGGCACCGGCTGGACAGCCGTTCATGATTCAGGATGTCTCCTGGCGAGTAGACGATGGCTCCTGGGATTCTCTCGAGCCGTCAGCGAACGACATGTGGCAGGGCCAGATCGATCCGACGCGGGGGGTCGACGGCGTGCACCGGTTGCAGGTGCAGGTAGATACCGGACTCAAGAAGTTCGTTTTCACCACCTCGCTGGCGACCTTTGCCCGGGGTACCCGTCTACTCTGGCGTGTGCAAACGGGCGGCTCCATCCAGGCTCCTCCGGTGGTCGATGGGCAGACGTTACTGGTGGCGAACGGGGCGGGGCAGGTTTTGGCTCTGGACCGGCAGACAGGGCGCACCCTCCGCACCTACCAGGCCGGCGGCCCGGTGATCGGCGCCCCAGCCGTCGATGACCGGCGGGTGATGGCGGCAAGCAAAGATGGCCATCTGTACGCTTGGGACAAGAACAGTGGTCAACTGGTGTGGAGCTTTGCCACCGGAGCGGCCATCTACGCCACGCCCCTGGTGGACCCGCAGCTCGATGCGGTCTACGTCAGCTCTGGCGACGGACGGCTGTACGCCATCCGTCGTTCCGACGGGAGCAAACTGTGGTCTGTGCTGTTGGGGGGAGCGGCAGAAGGGGCGCCGCTGCTCGTCGACGATACCCTTTGGGTCGGGACGTGGGCCGGCACGGTGCACCGAGTGGATCGCCGCACCGGGAAGGTGGTGCAACGAATCACCAATGGCCGCACCTACTACACCTCGGGTCCGTGCACGCCGGCCGCCGATAGCGGGGTGGTGGTGGTCACCAACACGGACAGCAAAGTCTACGCCTATGATCTGACGGACGGCAATCTGCTGTGGACCGTGGCGAAAGCCTCCGGCTATGCTTCGCCCGCAGTGGATTCGGAAAACCACCAGGTGATCTTGTCTACCCTCAACGGTGAGATATATGCGCTGGACGTCCGTAATGGCGATGTAGTGTGGTCGAGTACGGTCGGGGAGGGGATCTACAACTCCTCGCCGGTGTTGTGGAAGACGCCATGGGGAACGACGGAGGTGCTGGTCGGCACGATCGGCGGTAAGGTCTGGCGGCTCGATGCCCAGACCGGCCGGTTGGTCGGTCCGGTACAGGCCGGAGGAGACTTCCTGTTTGCCCGGGTCCGCCCCGTCGACGGCGAGAATACGGTCTACGTTGGCTCGATGGATGGCAACGTGTACGCTTTTGCTCTGGCGGCACCAGCGGCATACTAGGCTCCTGTCAAGATAACCAGCGCTCTGAATTCGGCGCTTTCCCTCCAGCCGGCCGAACAGACCCTGCGATCGGCCCTTGGACGCTGGAAATGGATCACGGCCCGAAGGTCTTACCTTCGGGCCGTCCGTTGGCTGCCTTCCGGAGCGAATTACCGCGCTGGCTGCGATTGGGTGGACAGGGTTACGCCTGAGCAGGACTGGCTGTCGACTCTGCGCCCTTGATCTGCTTTTTGACGAAACTCCAAACGTCCGGATCCTCCTGGCCCAGAGACCAGAACGCCACTCCGGCCAGATGGTAGCGGGAGATGAGCTGCATGCGCTGGGCCAGCGAGGCCGCGTCATCGTAGTGAACGATGTGCTCCACGTTGGGCTGATCTGGCTCGCGGAAGTGGAAGTAGCGGCTGAGGCCGTCCCAATCCCAGGCCCGCCAGACACGGTGCTCGCACCGCAGTCGCTCGGCTTCAGCAAAGGGCAGGTAGGCGCCGTCCACCGTCTCGCCGGCTTCGGTGACGGTCCAGTGATATCCATAGAAAGGCAAGCCTAGTACCACTTTGTGGGAGGGAACGACGCTGGTCGTCCAATCCAGCACTCGTTCCAGCCACCAGGCTGGGCCCACTGGGCCAGGATGGCCGAAACGATAGTGGTAGTCGTACCCCATCAGAATGAAAAGGTCGACCAACTGACCCAGGGCCGGGTAGTCGTACGGGTCGGACCAGGATAGGCCCGGGTCCCCTTCCACCCCGCGCGGTGGCCGGTAGGCAGAGACGACATCAACGGTAACGAGCTTACCGAGGTCGTGAAGTCTCTTGCTGATCCCGCTGACGAAGGCGACATACTGCGACCGGTACGCCCAGGGGCCTTCAAAATCCAGGTTGATCCCATCCCACTGGTTGGCTTCGACCAGTCGGGCCAACTCGTCGATGGCCCGCTGCCGCACGGTCTTGTCGCAAAGGACGGCTTCTGCCGATTGAGCCTGGAAGTTCTCATTCACGATCAGGGGCAGCACCAGCAATTGGTGGTCCTTGGCAATCTGGGTCACCTTCGTAAGGTCTGGACGGTCCGCCTGAGCGATGCTGCCATCAGGGCGAAAAGCCAGACCCGTAGGGCTGATGTGCGTAAACGCATCGAGGTGGGCCTCAAACGAAGACCAGGCGGCGTCAGAACCCGGAAGCCAGGGGAAGACCACTGCCATACGACCATCTCCTTTTGCTGAAGTGCCCAATGATCTCATTCACCGTGCTTCAGGATTCGCTGATCGGCAGGTACCACCTTCTTAGGAGTGCACGTATTGCACCTGACCGGCCAGCATATCGGGAGTGCGAGCCGATTCGGGGCGATCGTGGGGTGCGTAGATTCGGGGTGGATGACTCCACAAAGGGGGAGCTGGGTATGGACGAGCAAAAACGGCCAGAGGCACAAAATGAAGGGGCAGGCTACCGGGATCGTTGGGGCTATGGCGACGACTGGGGCGAGCCGCCGGTCCCATCGCGCGTGCACGAGCTATGGCACCTCTACCGGTATCTCTCCACCGAAGCTACGGACGCTGCCAACCTGCACCGGGCCATTCACGAATCCGCCGAGCCGGAGTTGCGTCGCTTCTTCGAAACATCCCTGCGTGACGAACTGGAGGAGATCTCTGAGATCTGCATGCTGCTCATGCGCTATGATCCGGCGTTTCGAGATGCAATGATGCGGCGCATGCGCCCCAGCGTGACCAGGACATAGGCGAGCTGGCGGTGTAAACCTTGGGGATTCCGGCAGGGCCTCTGCTCCGGGTAGTACCTGCGGCAGAGGCCGATTCATGTCCATAAGGATGGTCGTTGGACGGCCGTTGCGCATTGGCTTGGAATGTGGCAGCTGAGGTATCATCCTGTGAACCTGACTTCCATTGACCAGTTATGAGAGGGTTGCTTTCTTGACTAAAGATGATAATCGGTCTCATTGGATCGCGCAAGGATGGATACATACCTTAATGGCACCATAGCTTGGACATCGTTTATTATATGGACAATAGGACCGCTGTATAGCTAGTACTATGGCATATATAACGACGAACTGACCAAGTCGTTCAAAATGATATTCATTTGCAGCCATAATTGCTTTGCTTGCAATATCATGGTAGCATCAGCGGTAAACGTAGTTGACACTGCGTAGAACGAGCCTGGTGCCGGATGGTTCGCGCTTGTTTGCACGCCTCACTCGCGTGATCCGGGGGGAATCATAGTGAGTCCATCGCGGGCGGATACGGCTGTTGCCGCTGCTCCGGCTGGGGTTAGCGGTGCGTCGTCAAACCTGGATCCCCTGGCCGAGGTCATCACCTTCGAGCCGGGGGAAGCGGGGTTGACCGAGGAGGAGGCTCGGCGGCGGTTGCAGGTCGAGGGTCCGAACGAATTGAGCCTTGTTCGTCCGGCCACTTTCTGGCGACGCCTTTTCGAAGTCGTCAAAGAGCCGATGTTTGTCCTGCTTCTGGCCACGGCCTCGATCTACTTCCTTCTGGGAGAACTCCAGGAAGGTCTGATCATGCTGGTGTTTGTCGGCATGGTGATCCTGGTGACGTTCGTGCAGGAGTGGCGGACGGAACGGGCGCTGGCAGCCCTGCGGGAGCTGTCGGCGCCGAAGGCGCTGGTCTATCGTGACCGGGTGTGGAGGCAGATCCCTGCCCAGGAAGTGGTCCCGGGGGACTTCGTGGAGGTGGCAGAAGGGGAACGAGTGCCGGCGGACCTTCGCCTCCAGGCTGTAGCGGATCTTTGTGTGGACGAATCTCTTCTGACGGGGGAGGCCGAGCCGATCTGGAAGGCCCAGGGGGATCTATGTTATGCGGGAACGACGGTGCTGCAGGGGCAGGGATGGGGGACGGTGGAGTTCACCGGGCAGAAGACCCAATATGGACAGATCGGCGAGCTGCTGTCGACGGTGGCAGAGCACCCCACGCCCCTGCAGAGTCAGATCAAAGTGCTGGTACGTCAGTTTTTCCTCGCCGGCATCGTTTGCTGCTTGTTGGTGGTGATGCTGGTGGCGTGGCAGCAAGGGCGGGGGAGCGCAGGGTGGACGGATGCGTTCCTGGCCGGCATCTCGCTGGCCATGGCGATGATTCCGGAGGAATTTCCGGTAGTGCTCACCGTCTTTTTCGCCCTGGGGGCGGCCCGTCTCTCCCGGCAGCAGGCCCTGGTACGACGGATGCCGGCCGTGGAGACGCTGGGATCCGTTCAGGTGCTCTGTGTGGACAAGACCGGAACTCTCACCGAGAACCGGATGAGTGTCCGATCGGCCATACCGTGGGAAGTCGATGAGTGTCAACTGGCGACGTGGGCGGTTCTTGCTTGCGAGGAGAACCCATACGACCCCATGGACCTGGCCATTCAGCGCTGGAGTGCTCAGCTGGGGGTGCAGGCGCAGGCCGTGCGCCAGGAGAGGAGGCTGGCGCACGAGTACCCGTTTCGGCCGGCCGACCGCTGGATGGGACACATTTGGCAGGATAAGGGTGGCGGATACGAACTGGCGGTCAAAGGAGCGCCGGAGACGGTATTGCCCTTGTGCGGCTTGAATGCTGCTGCCCGCCAGGAGGTAGAGGGTACGGTGGAACAGCTGGCCAGCCAGGGGTTGCGCGTGCTGGCGGTGGCCTGTAGTGAGCCAGGAGAACCCGGGTTGACACCACCGTTTCCCCAGCACCTTTCCGAACACCGGTTGCGGTTGGTAGGCCTGGTGGGCCTGGCTGACCCGCCCCGGGCCGGAGTACGGCAGGCCGTGGCCGCCTGCCACGAGGCCGGCGTGCGGGTGGTGATGATCACGGGGGACCATGCGATTACCGCTATGGCCATCGGCCGGGAAGTGGGTCTCAACTCTTCTGGCCCGGTACTCACCGGCGAGGAGTTGGAGCGGTTGAGCGACGAGGAGCTGGATCATTTCCTCTCGCGGGAGGATCCCGGGCAGGCGGTGCAGATTTGCGCACGGGTCCTGCCCGGGCAGAAACTTCGCCTTGTCCGGGCCTTTCGCCGCCTGGGGCAAGTGGTGGCCATGACGGGAGATGGGGTCAACGACGCCCCGGCACTCAAGGAGGCGGACATCGGCGTGGCCATGGGGCAGCGGGGGACGGAGGTGGCTCGGGGCGCCGCCGGCCTGGTGCTGCTGGATGACAACTTTGTTACCATCGTGGGGGCGATCCGCCAGGGCCGGCGAATCTATGACAACATTCGCAAGGCGGTGGCGTATATCGGCGTGGCCCACCTGCCCATTGCCGGGCTCGCGTTGCTGGCTCCTATGGCCGGGCTGCCGTTATTCCTCTGGCCCGTGCACATCGCGTTGCTGGAACTCCTGCTGGACCCGACCTGCTCCGTGGTGTTCGAAGCAAGCCCAGAGGAGCCAGACCTGATGCACCAGCCGCCGCGGTCGCCCCGGACGCCACTGGTTACCGGGAAGTTGGCTGGCCAGGTACTAACCCTTGGAGGGGCGTTACTGGCCGCCACGTTCCTGGTGTATCAGCACGCGTTGGCGTCGGGGGGGACGCCCACGTACGCTCGCTCCCTGGGGCTGATTGCTTTGCTCCTGGGCAATGTGGGCGTCGTGTTTACGATGAGCTCGGAAAGGGAGCCCTTCTGGCGGGCATGGGTGCGGGCGGTACGGTGGTGGGCGGCAGCCAGGCGGGCCAGGGGGGAAGGCGTTGAACCGCCTGGGCTGACCGCCGCGGCTGTTCCCCCGCCGGCGGAAACAGGGGTTGTCCGGACCCGGGCGGCGTTGCTCCTCGGAACTCTCGCGGTCCTGGCCCTGGTTATTTACCTTCCCCCACTGCAGCGAATGATGGGAACAGAGCCACTGTCGGCAGTTGAGTGGGGAGAGGCGACCGTGGCGGCTACAGCTTCGACCTTCTGGTGGGAACTGGTCAAAGCCATGCGTCGATGAGAGACCTGCCAGGCGGTCCGTGCGGCAGGGCTTCTCCTGGGCTTTGGGCTACGGTACACTAAGCCATGCATGGGGTGAGTGCTCCGACAGATCGGTCGCCACGAAGACGGGCCGGAAGACAGGAGTCGACGAAATGCAGCCGCAAAACGGGGGTTTGGCGGTCCTTTTCGATTTCGATGGGACGCTGGTCAACACCCTGCCCACCGTGGCGGAGTGTTTGCGCTTGGCTTGGCAGCGGGTGATGGGAGCGTCTGCCGAGCCCGACGAGGCAGAGCTTCTACGTTACATTGGTGAACCTCTGGCGGACATCATGACGAAGCTGCTGGCGCAGCGGTGCGGCGTCAGGATCGACGATGGCAAAGGGAGAGTGACGGTGACGGCCTCTCTGGCCTCCCCAGCCGGGCCGGTGCCCGGCCCGACGCCGGAACAAGAGTGGATGCAGGAGCGGACGCAGCAGCTGGTGCTGGCCTACCGGCAACTCTATGAACCGCTGGCGGCTCGTGCTCAGCCGTTCCCGGGAACATTGGAGATGCTCCATGAGCTCCAGGCCCGGGGCGTCGCCTGCGGCATCGTGACCAACAAGCGGCGGCCGGTGGCCATGCAACTGATTCGCTCCTTGCGGATGGAGACGCTGTTTGACGTGATCATTGGCATCGAGGATGTCCAGCACCCCAAGCCCGCGCCGGAGCCGCTGTGGGTGGCGGCGGACCGGCTTGGAGTCCAACCGCGAAATGTGGTCTACGTGGGGGACTCGCAGGCAGATATAGAGGCCGGACGGGCGGCCCGCGTCGGCCGGGTCGCACTGGTCTGGTGGGGAGTGGCCGGGCAGTTGTGGCAGCGGCAGCATCCGGACGATCCCGGCCCGCCGCCGGTGGCGGAGCTGAGCCCGCTGCCGGTCGATGCTATACTCCGCCAATGGACCGAATTGGATCCCATCCTGGAGGAGCTCGACCGGGACCGGGAGGAGGGTCGCCCGGTGGGAATCCAGCAACCGGGATGATGGCCCGGGGCTAGGGCAGCACGGATTCCCCCAGGCGACGGAGGGCGTTGCGCTCTTGTTGCGTCAAGGTGCAGTGGAGGGCCAGCAAGCTCTGTTTCAGGTGCTCGCTACGACGAACGCCCACGATGGCCGCGGTCACGCCCGGCTGGTCCAGGACCCAGGCCAGGGCGGCCTGACCAGCGTGGGAAGCCTGGCGGGCGGCCACCCGTTCGATCTGCTCTGTCGCTTTCACCGCCTCCTCATACACTCCTTCCTGGAAGAGTGCCCGGTGAGCCCGGTAGTTGCTGGGGCCCGGGCGGGAAGAGAGAGAAAACTCCCCGGCCAGAAGGCCCTGAGCCAGGGGGGAGTGGGCCAGGAAGGCAATCCCATGCTCCCGGCAGAACGGCAGGAGATCGAGTTCGGCCTCTCGTTCAAACAGATTATAGAGGGCCTGTATAGAGGCGATGGGAGCGAGTTCGCAGGCTCGGCGCACCAGCTCCACGGGGAAGTTGGCCAGGCCGATGGCCAGGATCTTCCCTTCCTGGCGAAGGGTCATCAAGGCTTCGAGGCTTTCACTCAAGGGAACAGTGGGGTTGGGCCAGCCCAGCTGGTATACGTCCAGGTGGTCCGTGTGGAGTCGACGCAAGCTTCCTTCCAGTGCTTTACGAATCTGGTCGGGAGAGGCGTGGTGTCCGGCGACGGTGCCACACAGCCACAGGCGGTCCCGGACGCCCAACCATTGCAGGGCCTGGCCGATCACTTCTTCGGAGCGGCCACTGCCAAAACTTTCGGACGTGTCCAGCCAGTTGACTCCGGCATCCAGGGCGATGCGTAGAATGCGAGTGGCTTCGGTGGGCTGGAAGGGACCCCAGTCCACCCCGCTCATTCCCCACGTTCCCAAGCCCAACACAGAGAAAGAAAAGCCCGTGGTGCTCAGCGGGCGATACTCCATCTTCCGCCTGGCTCCTTTGCCGTCGCAACCGTTTGTACGGGCGAGGACCCATTGGAGACGTTCGAGGCTACCAATACCAGGGGGGTTATCCGCCATATTCGCTTGGACCCATAGTTTTCCTGCCGTGAGGGTCGGGGATATTCCTACCTGAGGCGAGAGGTTTCGATATCCCGGCCGGTTTGCGCGAAAGAATGTCGAATCTCCTACTTCGCCTCAGGCGGGATTTGCGCGGCAGGTGGCGAAGTAGCGTCCGGCGCGGGTGGGGGAGAGTCGGCTGCCGAGGGATGCGCGTCAGCGGGGATCGTTGACGACGGTTGCCACGCTTGCGGGTAGTATCTGGCGGTGACAAGAGCGCCGAAAAGGTGGTACGCTTCTTGCCAAAGATGACGGTCTTGGTGTAGCGAAGGCCCGAAGATCAGATGGCGGACAAAGGCGGGACGGCAGGCCAGGGCGGGCCAGGGCCTGAGCCGCCTTCTGGTTGATCGGGCCAGCGTTGGCCCAGGGAGAGCGGGAGCCGGATGAACCCGCCAAGGAGACGGGTTCAATCAACAAGTGAAGCCCGCGTAAAGGGGAGGAGGGGTCTCCGAGCATGCTGCCTCGCCTCTGCTTTCGGTTGGACCGGCCGGCTCAGGCAGGCCCACCGGTACCGGCAAAAACGGATCATTACAATTGTATGAACCATGCCATAGGAGGGTGCGTTGCTTCCGCAGGGCGATCCAGGTGGGCGGAGAGGCGGTCGATGCCTAGAGGCGAGGAAAGGGGGGCAGGCCGGTAGGCACCAACCATGTTTGCATAGGGAAGGGTGATATGATGGAGCAGACTACACGAGTGGCCGTTTTCATCGATGGGGCCAACATGTTTTATGCACAAAGGGCGTTGGGCTGGAGAATCGATTGGGCGAAAGTAATCAGCTATTTCTCCAAAGGTAAGAAGTTGTACAACGGTTTTTACTATGCGGCCGAGAGCGAGGGGGAGTTTTCGCAGGAGTCTTTCTTGCGAGCTCTTACGCATATGGGTTATATTGTTCGTCGTCGTCCCCTGAAGAGTATTACGGACCAGGAAACGGGAGCGACCATCTACAAGGCAAATTTGGATGTAGACATTGTAGTGGATATGTTGGCCACCATGGATCAATATGATGAAGCCATTCTGATGAGTGGAGATGGCGACTTTGAACGGGCGTTCGAGCTACTACGGGCCCGGGGGAAAGCGGTCCATTGCGCCTCGATCCGCTCGATGGTCGCTTTCGAATTGCTCAATGCTTCCGACTCTCCCCGGTACTTTCTGGAGGATCTCCGTTCTGAACTGCAGCGCGGGGCAGAAGCTGTGGCGACGGAGGGGATGCTGCCGGGTGGAGTCGAGGCGATCGGTATTCGTTCCATCAGCAATGGCGGAGGGATGCAAGGATGAGTAGTAGCCAGGTGGGGGAGGGGAACTCCCTGATGCCAGGGACGGCCAGGCCCGGCTGGGTCGCGGGGACTGACGGGGGGCAAACCAAGACAGTGACCGTTCTGGCCGATACCCAGGGCCGGGCGCTGGCTGCTGGCTGGTCCGGACCGGCCAATCACATCAACGAGCCGGGCGGGCCGGAGCGATGCCGGCGAGCAGTTCTGTCGGCTCTGCAGGCGGCTCAGGCCGCCTACGAACGGCGCAACGGCAACCGCCTCAACCCTCCCACCCTGTTGGCGGCGGCGTACGGGATGAGCGGCGGCAACCTCCGGATGGCGGAGATCATCCGCTCGGTGGTGCAGGCCGAACGCCAGGTGGTGGTCGTTCACGATAGTATGAACGCGTGGATGGGGGCGTTGGCCGGTCGCGAGGGGGTGATTGTCATTGGGGGTACCGGGTCGGTCGGCTACGGGCGAGACCGGCAGGGCCGTGAGGCTACCAGCGGTGGTTGGGGGCACCTGATGGGGGATGAGGGCTCTGGGTACTGGCTGGCTGGGCAAGGGCTGACCGCAGCGACGCAAGCGGCCGACGGCCGCGGACCGGCCACGTTGCTCACGGAATTGCTCCCACAACTGGCGGGCAAACACACGTTAGGGGAACTGCATGATTGGATCTACGGCGAAGCGACCCGGCCGGAGTATGCCGGGCTGGGACGGGCCGTGGCCCTGGCCGCTGCGCAAGGGGACAAGGTCGCGCAGGGCATTCTGGCGCAGGCCGGGCGTCTGTTGGGTGAGCTAGCAGTTGCTGTCATCCAGCGGCTCTGGCCGGGGAGCGGAGCTTCCGCTTCCTCATCGCCGGAGCCGATTCTGGTTTCCTACGCTGGAGGGGTCTTTGCCGCCGGCGCCACGGTGCTGGACGCTTTTCGGCAAGCGGTGACCACCGCCGTGCCGGCGGCTCAAGTGGTGACCCCCCGCCTGCCACCGGTCGGGGGGTCGCTCTTGCTGGCCTACCAATCCCTCGGCGTCCCGATCACCGAGACGCTTCTGGCGAACCTGGAGCAGACGCTGCCGACGGTGGTGAGCCCATCGTCGTCGCCGGCGACGTCGATGGGCTGAACGAAGGCCGGATGTGGCCCGAATCAGGCAGGTAAGGACGGAGGGCGGCGGCAATCTCGTCGACGAACTGGGTGGCCCGCTCGGTGGGGGCGGAGGTCACCTCGCTCACCGCGATGAACAGCCCTGTCGCCACCAGCAGGGTCCAGACGCCAGGCCACCAGCCCAGTGGCTTCCACCCCGTCGCCTGCAACACCAGGCTCACCAGACCACCCCCGATGAGCGAGGCGAGCGCTCCAGGGGCGGTTCCTTTCTTCCAGAAGAAGGCACCGACATTAGCCGGCACCAAAGCGAGTAGACCGGCAGAGGAGGCGACGGAGAGCAACGCGATCCAGTTCAATTGCAGGCGGGCAAAGAGGAAAGCCACCACGCCCAGCAGAAGGATCACTCCGCGACTCCAGGCGAGCGGATTGCCGTGCTTGCGACGGGACTCGGCCAGCGGCAGGACGTCCCTCGCCACCAGAGACGCCAGCGTAAGGAGGATGGAGTCGATGGTCGAGATGGCGGCGGCGGTAATGCCGACCATGGCGAGCAAAGCAACGATGTCCGGCACGACGTGGGAGGCAAGGAGAGTAGGCGTGGCCAGGTCCGGGTTGGCCAGGTTGGGCAAGAGCAGCCGGCTGGCCAGTCCCCAGGAAACAGAGAGCAGGGTGTAGATCAGGCCGAACGCAATGAAGCCTAGCAACATCCGGCGGAGGGCGGAGAGGGAGCGGGGGACGAACAGGCGCTGAGCGACCTGGGGGTTGGACAGACTGAAAAAGAACCAGGGAAGGCTCAGCCCTAAGAAGGTGCTAAACTGAAAGTAATTCCCACCGCCGGGTACCGCGAGCCAGTCGGGGGTCTCCACGGTCAGGCGCTCCACCGCCTGTCGCACCCCGCCCAGGTGGGAGAGGGCGAAGACCACGACCAGGATGGACGTGGCCAGCATGAGGAGAGCTTGGGCGGCATCGGTCCAGGCGACCGAACGCAGGCCGCCCAGCCAGGCCCAGGCGATGGCGACGACGGTGGCCAGGAGCACGCCGGCCAGGAAGGGAATAGCTCCCTGACTGAGCCCCTGGAGAAGGTAGCCGACGCCCATCAGTTGGACGGCGCTATAGGGGACGAGGAAGACGAGGGAGAGAACGGCAGCGACCCAGCCTACCCGGCGGTCTGCATATCGCACGGAGAGCAGTTCAGCCGGAGAAATGATTCCATACCGGCGTCCGGCCAGCCAAAAGCGGGGGCCGAAAAAGGCAACCAGCAGCAGCCCGGACAGATAAATCAACTCAAAGCCCAGCGCGCCGATTCCGCCCCGGTAGGTGAGGCCGGCCAGGCCGACCATCATGAACGCACTGTACGTGGTCGCACTGTAGCTCAGGGCGGAAACGATTCCCCCCAGGGTGCGGTTGGCGAGAAAGTAATCTTCCAGGGTCTGGCCACTGCCGCGGCGGGCCCACAGCGCCACGCCCGTCGTCGCCAGGACGTAGATTCCGATCGCCAATAGCACGGCCGTAGTAGACATAAAGACGCTCCTTTTCCAACGCAAGGTGTCGCCAGGTCAGTCTTTGCTGCCAGCGTGAACGGTCGTCGAATGGGCCGGTTGGGGTTGAACCTTGGCGGCTGGGGTTTCCGCTTCCTTCCAGCCCTTTGTCTGGTAGGTCAGAATGCCGGCCACCACGATCACAAACAGCACCCAGAAAAGGCCCGCCCCGTACCAGGCCTTGACCTGGGTCAGGAGGGTGAAAGGCACGAGGTAGGCGAGCAGCACCAGGGTGCCCAGCAGCGCGGCCAGCCTCCGTTCCACCGGATGCATGGAACTCCCCCTCTCGCTTTAACACGTGTATATACAGCTGTGCGACTACTATACATATTGCTCGGGCTCTTGACAAGGGCTGCTAAGAGCGGAATATGCTAAGCCAAAACTAGCCTGCCGCCGGGCTCTCTGGATAATCCAGGTAGCCGAGGAATGAGTGCAGGCCGGCACTAACGGTAGCCGGAGGGTGGCGGGCCAGGGAGGTCGCAGGATGGACGTAGACGTACGCTTCGTGGAAGGTATGACGTTTGTCGCCCGGGGGCCGGCCAACCACCTGGTCGTTATAGACGGGGACCCGCAGGTGGGAGGCTATGGTGCCGGTCCCCGGCCGATGGAGTTGGTCCTGATGGGGCTGGGCGGTTGTACCGGCATGGATGTGGTCAGCATCTTACGCAAGCGGCGGATCCAGGTGGAAGAGTTCCGCTTGCAGATCCGTGCGGAGCGCCGGGAAGATCATCCCAAAGCTTTCCGGCGGATCGAGATGGAGTACGTTTTCCGGGGCGCCGGCCTGGAAGGACACGAGAAAGAACTGACCGATACCGTCCGCCTGTCTCAGGAGAAGTACTGTTCAGTGGCGGCTTCCTTGCGGCCTGGCTGTGAGCTGACATACCGGGTCACAATCAATCCGCCGGCAATGGCAGAGGGTGAACCGGCAACGGGTTCTAGGAGTTCGAACCTGTTGGCATAGGTCGGTGGCAATCCTTGCCGGATACAGGAGGAGGCGCAGACGGTGCCGAACGTTTCCTGTCGTTGCTGCGTCTTGGCTTCACAGGAAGCGGGGGGAGAGAATGGGCGGGCAGTGGCACCTATTTGGCCGGCGCACGGAGGAGACGGAGGCAGCGGGTGGCCGGTCTGGTTTACCAGAGGCCGTGGAGGAGAGTTTGATCCAGCGCTGCCAAGCTGGAGACCGGAACGCGTTCGAGAAGGTGGTGCTTCACTATCAAGCCCGCCTGCTCCCGTACCTGGCCCGCCTGGCCGGGCCCGACGCAGCGGAGGACCTGGTACAGGAGACGCTGTTGCGTGCCTGGCGTGCCCTGCCGGCCTTTCGCAGGGAAAGCAGCGTGGACACGTGGGTTTTCCGGATTGCCACCAATGTAGCCCGTGACTGGGCCCGGCGACGCAAGGCCCGGCCGGAGCTCCTGGTAGCACCAGTAGGGGCGGACGAGGCCGACTCTCAGAACGGTCTGGACCTGGACCGTTTGGGGCAGGAGGCGGGCGAGACGACCGACGTCGCCGCAGGCGATCCCGTAGAATCCGCCCACCAGCAGGAGCTCCGTTCTGTTTTGCGGGGAGCGTTGGCGCAGTTGTCGGATATCCACCGGGCCACCCTGCTCCTGCACGATTTGTACGGTTTCCGCTATGAAGAGATCGCCGGGATCACGGGCTGTGCCGTGGGCACGGTCAAATCCCGGCTTTTTTACGCCCGCGCCAGCACCCGGCGGCGTCTGGAGCGAGTCTGGCAGAGCGAACGCTCTGTGCAGCAGCCGTCTGGACAGACTGGGAGCGCAGGAGAGCGGCGGGCGGAGGCAAGGACGCCCGACTCTGCCATGGCCACCCCGAGGGCTCAGGCGGTAGGAGGAGGGCGCACATAATGGGCAAACGGTGTCCGTCCAACCTGGAGCTGTCGGCCTGGTTGGATGGGGAACTGCCGGCAGGACGGCGTCGCCGGATCGAGGACCACGTGGAACGCTGCCCTTTCTGCGCTGCGGAAGTGGCCTCCCTGGGGCGTGTCCGCTCGCTGGTCAGCCGGCTGGACGAGATTGCTCCGGTACCTCTGGATGTGCGACCGGAACGAATCTGGCGGAAGGTACGGCTGGAGCTGACCCAGGAGAGGGCAAGGGTCCACTGGCAACGCTCGTGGGTACGGACGCAAGGCATGCGGGCCTCTGTCTGGTGGGGAGCCAGCAGCCTGGCCGGAGCGCTGGTGGTCTCTCTCTTTGTGGTGGCGGGTCGCGGTTTTTCCAATTGGTCTTACCCGTGGTCGCGATCGGCAGATTTGCCCCAGGAACCTTCGCCGGCGGTGATGACGACGGGGGCAGAGTCTGTTCCCGAGCAGGTGGTGAATCAGGGGCGGCTCATGCTGACAGGCGCTGGGACCGCGTCGAGATCAGACTCCGGGTTGGACCTTTCTGCAGATCGGATGGCGGTGGCGGGTACAACAACGGGAAAGCAAGAAAGCGGCCAAACTTCTCCCTCAACCGATGGCCGAACGGGGCGCAGCGGCACGCTGGTGCTGGCTGACTGGAGTGCGTCCGAGGATACCAGCCAGGCCAGAGCCATGTTTTCGCCGTACTCCTATCCCTGGCTGGGCGGGGCGAGGGCGGTACAGGGTGCAGCCGCAGACGGGATGGCACCTGCCAGCGCCAGCCAGGGCGGGGCAAGCTCTGCCTCAATGAAGGAATCCGACAGGGGTTTCGCCACGCCTGGCCAGGTACGGGACACACAGGTCCGAGACGCATACGGTGGGCAGGGCGGCTCCGCCAGTGGCGGCCAGGTGCAACCTGCACAGCTACACCCGGCGTCGGTAGGGGTGGCCGACATGGGCTCCCATGTATCAGAGGCACAGGTCGGAGCCCCGGCTGTCACACCCCAGGTAACGTCAGCGTCGATGCAGGTCGTGCCGGCCACGGTGGCTCGTGCGGGCAACGGGGGACAACCGATGCGGGAAGCGGATGGGACCGCTCGTGGCACAGCCGGGCTGGAGACCGCGATAACGTCTTTCGAAGACTCTCCGTCCCGCAAGGAGAACCCGTCTCCATCCCGTGCCGGGAAGAAGATCGCCGAGCCCTTGCCCGCGGCCCAACCCACCTGGCAGATGTTGAAGGAGGACCATCAGGCGTATGCACAACAGCAGGGCACTCCCTCTGCTGATCAGGTGGAACAAGCCGTGGTTCAGCTGGCGGTGTTGGCCGCCCCGCCGGACGGTAGCGGGGGCGGCTCGGCAAACACTGCCCACTAACTCTCAGCTCCGACCGGCGTCTCGTTCACCGGCGGCGAGCGGCGGTTTTGGGGGAGGGGCGGGCAGGGACGGGTTTCCTTGCACGGCAGCCGTGCGCCTGTGGGTGGGTACGCTGGGTGTGGTCGTCAGCATCGCCTTGGATAGCGTCATCGTGGGACACGCTGCTGCCAGCGCTTCTCCACAGTCTTTGCCAAGCGCAGGGTGGGTCCTGGCCCAGGCATTGGGAGCCGAGCTGAACCTGCCGGTACGCTATAGCGAATCCATCATGCAGTGGTTACCGGATGGCCGCTGGGAGGTCACCACCCGGGAGGTCTGGCAAGTTCCGCCCTTGCGAAGAATGGTTCAGGAGGGCCGGCGCACCCTCAACCTGGTGGAGGACTCCACCGGAACGACCGCCTGGGTTACCGGTTCGGCGTACGTACTCCACAGCTCCTCGACCAGCCTGCTGCTGCGCATGCAGATCCTGGAAACGGGCGGCGTACCGCTACCCCTATCGTTACTCGCCGGGCGATTGTCCGCGGGCTCCTGGCAGTCGCAGGTGCGGGGGGCAGAGTTTTCGGGACGTCCGGTTTACCAGGTGGATCTTTCATCTGGGGCTGGCTCCAGCGCGGTGCGCTATTTACTCTGGGTCGACCAGGCCAATGGTTTTCTGTGGCGGGCGGAACAATACGGAGGGGAAAACCAGCTGCTCGTGCTGGTCGTTCGGTCGGGTGTCACGGTGCCACCCACCCAGGCGCTTGCTCTCAGCAAGCCGTCCGGGAGCGGGCAGGTCGTGCTACAACGCCTGGATCAGTGGGCTCAACTGACCTTGTCCGCAGAGTTGTTACGGCAGTTGGGTGAGGGCGGCACGCTAGTGCCCTGGAATCTTCCTTCGTCGTACCGGTGGCTGGATGTTCAGACGGTCGCCGGTGATCGGCCGGCCGAGCGGGTCGTGGTGATCCGCTTGCAAACCGGCGCGGGCATCGTCTCGATTTACCAACAAAAGATGGACATGAATAGCGGCAGCAGCCAGGTGGGCCCGACCCTGCCGGTGCCACCCCAATCGGACCTCTTCAGCAGCGACTCCCGGGGATGGTTGGGCTTAGGGGGCAAGTCCTTGCCTAACCAGGCCACCGTTTCGGAGTGGTGGTCCGAGGTGTGGTCCCAGTTACCTCAGACCATCCACCAGATCGCGGTTGCCGGCTTTCTGGTCACCTTGGTGGGCGACCTTGACGACAACGCCGTACGGCAGTTGACCCGATCGTTGCAGCCGCTCAGCCGGCGACTGTTGGGTCTATAGCTCACCCAAGCCCATCGTGAACGAGACCCCAAGTAGATGATCAGCCGGCGGCTCCCAAGAAGAAACCGATCACCATGGTGACCAGCACGATGCCGGTGATGACCACAAATGACCACTCTTTCCGGTTGAAGTAGTGCCCTAGCGTCAACAGTACCCGCACAATGGGGGTAAGGGCGAGCGCGGTCAACCCGAGCAGGGCGACGGCAGGCCCAGTTTCCT
The DNA here is from genome assembly GCA_014896305.1 of Limnochordaceae bacterium. GTDB lineage: Bacteria > Bacillota > Limnochordia > Limnochordales > DUMU01 > Bu26. The sequence goes on along the minus strand of JADBKQ010000005.1, from coordinate 42,389 downwards.
GGCGGAGGGCCGTTGGCAGCTTGGCCAGTGGGAGAGGACGAGTGAGCAGGGCCGAACTGGGGTGCTGGACCAGGGCGATGAGCCAGCCTGCCGCCAGCAAGATCGCGCTGATCACCATGCCGGCGGCCAGCCAGCGGCTGATCGTGGTTTCCAGCTGCACCTCGTCGACCTCCGTAGCCGCCGGTGCGGCTGCTGCAGCGGAGGATCCGGAAGAAGGTGTCAGCGATCGTGTGTTCATGCGGAAGCGACCCCCTTCAGGATCATTTGGATGGCTATCCAGATGAGCACCGGGACGAACAAGAGCCGCAGGATGTGGCTGGGAATCCGCGGCATCACTTTCGCCCCCAACCGTGCTCCCAACACGACGCCGAGAGCAACAGGGGCGGCCACCAGGGGATCGATCTGCCCCCGTGCAAGATAAACGGTGGCGCCGGTAGCAGCCGTGACGCCGATCATGAAGTTGCTGGTGGCGGTGGCCACCTTGATTGGCAGCCGCATCCAGGCATCCATGGCCGGAACTTTGAAGATCCCCCCGCCAATGCCCAGTAGCCCGGAGAACCCTCCTGCCAATAAGCTGACCAGGTAGGTCGGCCAAACCCGGGGAACATGATAGTGGATGATCTGTCCCTGCTCATCTGTATAGCTGGAGGCCAGGTGCAGCTTTTGGGCCAGCGAGTGATCCTGGGTCGCCGGAGTGGCATCCGCGTGACGATGCTGGAACATGTAAAAGGCCGTGTACCCCAGGATGGCTGCGAAGGCCAAAAAGAGCCAGCGGCCCGGGACCCAACCCGCAATCAGAGCGCCCAGCAGAGCACCGGTAGCGGTGGCCGTCTCCAAAAACATACCGATGCGAATGTTGGTCAGGTGCTGCCGGACATAGCTCGCGGCGCTGGCAGTCGAGGTGGCCACCACCGATATCACCGACGCCCCCACGGCTACATGGATGGGTACGTGGAGCAGGAGGGTCAACAGGGGAATTACGATGATTCCGCCCCCCAGTCCCAGGAGGGCGCCGAGCAGACCGGCGGCTACCGAGCCCCCGAAGGCCCAGGCGGAGAAGGCGACAAAAGACAAGCTTTCCCACTCCCTTCAGGACACCTAGCTGCCTCGTCTGCAGGAACGCGCGTCGAGGGTGACGCATGCGATCCCAGTGAGGGCGAGGGAATGTTGTTAGTATAGCCCCGGAGTGGTGTCATGGGCAACCAATGGTTGTGCGACCCATGCGAGCCCTGTCCACCTTTACCTGCAAAGATGTCATCACACCGCCGGGACGAATTCCGGAATACCGGGACAACTTCTATCCCTTGCGTTTGTCCCTGAATAGGTGGCGTAACAGGAATCTAATGGATAATTGATGCCCAATTTTTTCCTGGTGGACTGCCGCCTAACCCTCCCGTATCTCGTTGAAATCTTCGTTAACATGCGGTAAATCCAACGTTGATCCCCTTGCCTGGAACAGGTCGGGCTAGTATCCTGAATGCGGGACAGGAAAGAGAGAGGCGGGACAAAAAGATCACCAATGAAAGACGCCGCTTCTTCCCGGCCCAGAATCCAGGGGACACAAGTTGAGAAAGGGAGGCATGAGGCCATGGTTGTCTGCCGTGATTGCGGAACCCGCAACCAGGGAGCGGAGTATTGCCGGCGCTGTGGAGCATCGTTGTATGTGAAGCGCCAGCCTCAGTCGGACCGGCTTACCCGGTTCGTTCGTCACCTGTTCGTGCGCAAGTAGCCAGCCTCCCACGGCGATAGGGATAAGTTTCCAGGTGCGCCCGCAGGGGCGCACCGGCGTGGGGGCCGGCATCCTGGACTTTCCCAACAGCAGCTCGTACAATGGGAGCCGTATGACTCCCATTTTTCATTATGTGCGGCCCTTTTCTCCGTTTGCACAGGGCTTTATGTCGTTAGGCCGGGACGGAGGGGGCCGTCCTCGGCATTCCACACGTCGCAGGAGACAGACCGAACATGAGCAGGCAGCCGGCAAACAAGCCGTCGCGGTCTGGCCGGCGTTCCACCGGTAACGATGCAGGGCGCAGCTCCGGCCTGGCTGCCCGGTTCTGGGAACGATGGAATCAGGCGGTAGGCGGTCATCTACGGTGGGCCGGCCTCACCGCGTTGCGGTGGCAGGGTACGCTGGCTCCCATCGATGCCCGCATCGGCCCGCCGGCAGCCTCGCCCCCGCAGTCGGGTGAGGCCCGGCTGTGGGTCACGGCCGGGGGCCAAATGCGGCTGCAAATCTATTGGCCGCAACCGCATCAACCGGCCGTCACCTGGGTGGTAGCAGGAGGGCAGGCGTACTGTCTGATGGGAGAGGGGAGGCAGTTGCAGGCGACGGTCCTTCCCCTCGCCCAGCGGCAAGCTGCACTGGCACTGGCGCACTGGGGGTTGTGCGGCCCCGTGGTCCGACCCTGGATCCAAAACGAGCCAAATGGCGGCGTGGGGTTGGCCTTCGTGGGAGAACGGGGTGGGGCGGGCGTTGACCGTCCCGTTCAGCTGTTCACCGTTTGGCAGTGGAGATGGCCGGAGGGAATCGAAAGCCAGCTGGAGGTAGACCGGGCCACCGGCCTTCCGGCTGCCTGGCGATGGCGGGTCGGTGCGGGACAGGAAGGGGAAATACAATGGTCGGAGTACCGGCGGCTGCAGGACCTGACCTTACCCTTTCAACTCCGTTTGTACCCGCAAGTGGGCGCAGCCGGTTGGAAATTTGACTGGGAACTCGTGGAGATCGATCCGCCGTTGCCGGAGACGCTGTTTATGGTCCCGGGGCAGGGCGGCCGCCGCCGGGCACAACTCGGGGTTCACCGGGAGCAGGTCGAGATCCCTGTACGTTGGGCGGGGCTACGACCCTATGTGCAAGCCAGGGTCAACGGGCGGGGACCGTTCTGGTTCGCTGTCGAGCTGGGGCAGGAGCATTCCGCGGTGTGGAACTGGGTGCTGGCAAGCGGGCCCGACTCGCCATCCTTGCGTTTAGAGATGCCGGAGCTGCTGGTGGCGGATTGGCCTGCCCACCGGCTGCCGGATCCGCCTCCCTCATCTTTTGTGGAACCGTCGCCCGCTCCCCGCCAGCCGTTGGGCGGTTGGATTGGGCTCGACGTTTGGCGAAGTCTCTTGGTGGAGCTAGATGGCCCCGGCCGTTGCCTGCGGGTGTGGAATAGCCCGCAACTGCCAGCCGTTTGGCAAACCTCCGGGGTACAAGCATTGCCGCTGGAGTGGCGGCCCCACGGTCCTCACGCGCTGCCGACGGTGTTGCTCCAGGTGGGAGAGGAACCGGTACGGGCGGGCGTGCAGAGTAGTGCCGGTTTTGCGCTGGCTGCCCGGGGTGAACCGTGGCGCCGCTGGCGGGTCGGTGGCAATCCCGAGCGGGCCGTACCGGGAATCATTCCCCGGGTGGTGGCCTGGGCCGGGCAAGACGGCGGGCCCACCGTTCTGCCGGGAGAGGCGTACCGGCTGCCGCGGGTGCGGCTAGGACCCCGAGAATGGGTTGGGGTGTGGGCCTGGTCGATGGCTGACCGCTCGACACCGGGGGGACAGTCGCTGGCAGACGTGCTGGATGTCCTGAATGAAGCGGATGTTCCCGAGGTTCTGCTGGGCGGAGCGCTGCTGCAGACAGGCCGCTGGCTCTGGGACTTTGTCCACGGGCAGGTCTATCTGGCGGCTGGCGAACGCTCCGCTGGCCAGGAGTTTTCTCTGGACGCAGCCGGGGTACGCTGGGAACAGAAGGCGGATGGGAGCATCTGGGCAGCGGCGGTCGTGCCGGGGAGCGCCGCCTGGCTGGCGGGCGTGCGGCCGGGACAGCGCCTGGCCACATGGGATGGAGTCGAGGCCGACAACTGGTCCGTGCTGGAGATCGAGGAATCCGTTTGGGCGTTGTCCGCCGTAGAGCTGGACGTTTGGCCAGCCTCCGCGCAGGGTGCCCACCTCCTTCACCTGGCGCTGCAGTTGCCCCGCTTTCCTGCCGCGGAAACATAGTGTGTGCTCCCAGCGGGCTCGGCAAGGGCCGGGCTTGGGTGTAGAATGGGCAAGCAGATGGGCTCCACGGAAAGGACGCTTCACTATCACTAAAGGAGTGGACGAGACGGTGGATGTGGTACAGGAACTGGTGACCAGTAGTGACAGCAAGCTAGTTTTGCTCGTCATGGATGGGCTGGGTGGGCTGCCGCACCCCCAGACGGGGAAGACAGAATTGGAAACCGCTCGGACGCCGAACCTGGACGAGCTGGCCAAGCGTTCCTCGGTAGGATTACAGACACCTGTAGCGCCGGGGATCACGCCAGGGAGCGGGCCGGGCCACCTGGGGTTGTTTGGCCTGGACCCGGTACGAAATCTGGTGGGGCGTGGGGTTCTTTCCGCGCTGGGTGTGGGGATTGACCTCAATCCTTCGGACGTCGCCTGCCGGGTCAACTTCGCGACCAAGCAGAACGGGGTCATTGTGGACCGCCGGGCGGGGCGGATTCCCACCGAGGAGGGCGCCCGGCTGTGCCAGATTCTGGAACGAATCACCTTGCCGGGGGTAGAGATTATCGTCCGCCCGGAGATGCAGTACCGGGCGGTGGTCGTGTTCCGGGGCGAGGGCCTGGGTGCGGACCTGTCCGATACCGATCCTCAGAAGACCGGGGTACCGCCCCTGCCGGTGCAGGCCCGAGGAACGGATGCAGCTTCGCAGCGGACGGCAGCCTTGTTCAATGAGTTCGTTAGGCAGGCCGATCAGCTGCTGGCCCATGAGCATCCGGCCAATACGATCCTGTTGCGCGGCTTCGACCGGCTCCCCCACTTGCCGACGTTTGCTGAGCGCTATGGCCTCAAGAGTGCGGTCATCGCCGTTTATCCCATGTACCGGGGGCTGGCCCGTCTCGTCGGGATGCAGGTGCTGGATGCGGGTCACGAGATCGAAGACGAGTTCGAGACCCTGGAGCGGCATTGGTCGGAGTTCGATTTCTTCTTCCTTCACGTCAAGCCCACGGACAGTTCCGGCGAGGACGGTGCGTTCGACCGCAAAGTCCAAGTCATTGAGACCGTTGACAGGCTTGTGCCCAGGCTCCTGGCGCTTCACCCGGACGTGCTGGCGGTAACGGGAGATCACTCGACGCCGGCGGCCCTCAAAGCCCACAGTTGGCATCCGGTTCCCATCCTGCTCTCCGGTCGCTACGTGCGGGTCAACCCGTGGGTGGAGAAATTCGGGGAGAGTGACTGTGCTCGGGGGGCGCTGGGCTTCATCCATGCGAGCGACATCATGCCGTTGATGTTGGCCAACGGCCTGCGCTTGCAGAAGTTCGGTGCTTGAGCCGGAGGGAGATGAAGCCAACCGCGACGGGGTCGAGCCTGAGGCGTCGTTGCCGACGACGACCATAACAATGGTGGCTTCCGGGGGCAGGCCAGGTGGCGGGTGAGCCGGGGAAGGGCGTCTCCCTTCAGCCGGGGCGGGGCGTTGCCTGGCCCAGGGAGCTTGTGTATACTGTCTGCGACGCCCCGCGCACGGAGACTATGTGGGGTGGGAAAGGTCGGTCCCGGTGGATAAGGTAAGGGTTGCACTGATTGGTTGTGGACGTGTGGCCCGGGTGCATGCCGCTGCGCTGGCGCGTTCATCCGAAGCCACCCTGGCGCTGGCGGTCGATATTCGGCCGGAGCGGGCTGAGGCCTTTGCCGCTCAATACGGTTGTCAGGCGGAGACCGATTGGGAGAAGGCCATCAATCGTTCTGACATCGATGCCGTCGAGATTTGCACGCCTCACTACCTGCACGCCCCGATGACGATTGCCGCCGCCGAGCACGGGAAGCATATCTTGACGGAAAAGCCGATGGCTCTTCGCCCTTCTGACGCCGATGCCATGATCCGGGCGGCGAAGGAACATGGTGTGACGTTGGGAGTCATCTTCCAAAACCGGTATAACACGGCCTCCCAGGCAGCCCGCCAGGCCGTGGACTCCGGCGAGATCGGCGAGATTCGCGGAGCCAGAGCCTTCTTGACGTGGAACCGGAGCGACGAATACTACAGCCACAGTGATTGGAAAGGTACCTGGGACAAGGAGGGTGGGGGAGTCCTCATTGACCAGGCCATCCACACGTTGGATCTGGTGCAGTGGTTGATGGGGCCGGCGGAGTCGGTGACGGCGACCTATGACACCCGTAACCACGACATGATCAACGTGGACGACGTGGCAGAGGCGACCATCCGCTTCCAGAGCGGGGCGACGGCCAGTCTGTATGCGAACTGCTACTACCCATACGATGCGGACGTTTTCGTGGAGCTGGTTGGAACCAAGGGAATGATCCGGGTGATCAAGGACGTTGCCCAGATCAAGGTGGGTAACGAGACACGGATCGTCGACCCCGTTACCGATCCGGATCAGCCGACGCTCGGCCCGGGGTACTGGGGGCAAAGCCACCGGCTGCAGATCAATGACTTCTATCGTTCGGTGAGAGAGGGCACGAGACCGTACATCGACGGGGAAGAGGGCAAGAAAGCGATGGAGCTGGTCCTGGCCATGTACCAGTCGGCCCGGCTGGGGGCTCCGGTGACTCTTCCCCTGGTGGAACCGCTGTTGCCGCCGGAGGCGAAGAAGCTGAAGCGAGTGCCGGCTCGTGTGGGTGCGGAGTGAGCTGCTCCCGCCTGGAGCTGGGGGTCCGGGTTCACAACGGCAGGTGAAGAGGAGCGGGGTCGCCGGTAGTATTGCGCTGGCCTCCCCGCTCTTTGTCAGCCGAGAACGGGCGGCAGCCTTACCATGGCCGACACGTGGAGGAAAGAGAACTATGCCAGCTAGACAGCCGCCCCACCAGCGGACGCTTTGCGTCGATTTTGATGGTACGATTACCGATTACGACCATTACCGCGGCCGGGGTGTGTTCGACCCGCCTCTCCCGGGGGCGGTGGAAACATTGCAGCGTCTGAAAACCGAGGGCTGGAAGATCCTCATCTATACGACCCGCTCCGAGGTGGATGAGATTGCCCGTTATCTCCAAGCGCACGGTATTCCTTACGATGGGATCAACCGCGACCCCGACGGGCCGTCGGACACCAACGCCGGCAAACCGGCGGCCGATGCCTATCTGGACGATCGGGCGGTCCCCTTTCGGGACGACTGGGAGGCGGCGTACCGAGGGATCAACGAACTCCTGGAGTGGAAGCGGGCCCGGCGCGCCCGGCGGCGGGCGACCGGGCCTGTGACCCGCGCGGGTGAACGGCGTCCCGGCGACCAAGCTTAGAGGGCCCCATTTAGCGGGTACGGCCGTTCCGACCGAGCTGCAGCCTTTGCTCGATGGACACAATTCCTGGCATCCCAATCCCTACGATTTTGGTTGCCTTTCTGGCTGGAACCCCTACCATTTTAGTCGGGATTGCAGTACAATGCCGGCAGGAACGTAAGGAGGGGGAACCATGGCCAAGCGTCTGCTCGACCTGGGCATCAAGGATTATGAGTACGGGTTCCGGGATCCGGAGCTCGTCGTATATAGCACCGGCACAGGGCTGTCACGGAGAGTGGTGGAGGAGATCTCCGAGCAAAAAGGGGAGCCGGACTGGATGCGGCAGTTCCGCCTGCGGGCGCTGGAGATCTTTCTGCAAAAGCCGATGCCCCGCTGGGGGGCGGACCTGTCCGGCTTGCAGTTCGACCAGATTCACTACTATGTTCGCCCGTCCGACCGGCCGGGGCGCACCTGGGATGAGGTGCCGGACACCATCAAAAACACGTTCGACCGGCTGGGAATTCCCCAGGCAGAACGGAAGTATCTAGCTGGCGTGTCTGCCCAGTATGAAAGTGAAGTCGTCTACCACAGCATCCGGGAGAACTTGGCCAAGCAGGGAGTCATCTTCCTGGACACCGACTCGGCCTTACGAGAGTATCCGGATCTTTTCCGAGAGTATTTCGCCACCGTCGTTCCGCCTGAGGACAACAAGTTCGCGGCGCTCAACAGTGCCGTCTGGAGCGGCGGAAGCTTCATTTACGTGCCCAAGGGGGTACGGGTGGATATCCCGCTACAGGCTTATTTCCGCATCAATGCGGAGCGGATGGGGCAGTTCGAGCGGACGCTCATCATCGCAGATGAGGGCAGCTTCGTTCACTACGTGGAGGGTTGCACCGCTCCGATTTACAGCTCCGATTCGCTTCATAGTGCAGTGGTGGAGATCATTGCCCGGCCGGGGGCACGGGTACGCTATACAACCATCCAGAACTGGTCCACCAATGTATATAACCTAGTGACCAAACGGGCGCTGGCCTACGAAACGGCAACGGTGGAATGGGTCGATGGGAACATCGGTTCCAAGACGACCATGAAGTACCCGGCCGTCTATATGGTGGGGCGGGGGGCCAAGGCGGATGTCCTCTCCATCGCCGTGGCGGGGCGGGGTCAGGTGCAGGATGCCGGGGCGAAGGTGATCCATGCGGCACCCGATACCACGTCCACGATCACCTCCAAGTCCATCAGCTTCGACGGCGGGTACACGGTCTTCCGGGGCCTGGTGAAGGTTGCGAAGGGAGCCGTCGGGGCCAAGTCGAAGACGAACTGCGATGCGCTCATGCTGGGGGAGACAGCCCGGTCCGACACCGTTCCCAACCTGGAGATCCAGGAGGATCGGGTCAGTCTCGAACACGAGGCGACTGTCTCCAAGATCAGCGAAGAGCAGTTGTTCTACTTGATGAGCCGGGGGCTGACGGAAGATCAGGCGACCATGATGATCATCATGGGCTTTGTGGAGCCGTTCGCCAAAGAGCTGCCGATGGAGTATGCGGTGGAGTTGAACCGTCTCATCCAACTGGAGATGGAGGGCTCTGTCGGTTGAGGCGACGAACGTCTGGGGCAAGCCTGTGGTAGGGTGGGAGCAGGAGGAAGGTCGGAGGATGGGGTGGCGGAAAGTGGGCCGGTGGGCGGAGATCCCCTCCGGGCAGGGCGTGCGCCGGTTGGTGGATGGTTTCGCATTGGCCATCTTTCGGGTGGACGATACCCCTTATGTGATCGAGGACACCTGCTCCCACGAAGAGGCCTCTTTGGCAGATGGGCGGCTGGAGGGTCGGCAGGTTGTCTGTCCCCTCCACGGCGCCCGCTTCGACCTGGCCACCGGCAGGGCGTTGAGTCTGCCAGCCGTCACCGGCGTGCAGGCGTTTCCGGCTGAGATTCGGGATGGAGAACTCTGGGTGAAACTGGACTTCGAGTCGGGAGCGTGAGACGGGGTGAACGGCCAAGGTTTGAGCGGGTGCTTCCCCTGCCGGGGCGATGGCCAACGCCCAGAATCCTTACCCCTGAAAGAAAAGCTGGATCGGCACTGGTTTACGCCGGCTAATGGCCAGCGAGGAGTCCTCGCGGCCGTGGCCCGGGCGAGCCGGACATGGACGATCGGTCTGGCGCTGGCTTGGGGGTTGCTGGGCTGGTACGATTCGGGCGTTGTCGCAGCCGTGCCGGCGCGGTCGTTGCAACTGGGAATTGATGTTCTTCTGACCCAGGGCCGTGAACAGTTGCGAGGGAAGCGGGTCGGGCTCGTCACCAACCAGGCAGCGGTGGACGCGCATCTGCAGGCAACGGCGGACCGGTTGGCCATGGCCTTGCCGACGGTCGGCGGAAGGCTGGTCGCCTTGTTTGCGCCCGAGCATGGGCTGCGGGGAGACCGACCGGCGGGGCAGACGGTGCCAGATGAGGTCGACCCCGGAACGGGCGTGCCCGTCTACAGCCTCTACGGGTCTACTCGTGAACCGAGCCCTGCTCAGCTGGCTGGACTCGACCTTCTGGTGATAGACCTGCCCGACATTGGCTGGCGGCATTACACCTACATCTCGACAATGGTCTATGTCCTGCGGGCGGCGGCGAAGGCGCACGTCCCCGTCGTAGTGACCGACCGTCCCAACCCGCTCGGGGGACTGGTGCTGGAAGGTCCTGTCGCCGAACCGGACTTTCTTTCGTTTGTCGGCATCTACCCCATTCCGTTGCGGCATGGGATGACCATCGGCGAACTGGCCCGGTTCTTCAACCAGGAGTATCGTTTGGGGGCGGACCTGACCGTCATTCCGATGCAGGGGTGGTCACGGTCGATGCTCTGGTCGGACACCGGCCTCCCCTGGGTCGCTCCTTCGCCGCAGATTCCTACCCCCGAGGCCGCTTTGTTGTTTGGCCTGGGCGGGGTGCTGGGCGAGACCGCCAACCTGAGTGACGGGGTGGGCACCGCCCAGCCCTTCTCTTACCTGGGTGCGGAGTGGATCGACCCCTTCCGGCTGGCGACGGCAGCCAACCGGTTGGAGTTGCCCGGCCTGTACTTTCGCCCGACGTACATCGTTCCCTCTGGCTACCGCTTTGCCGGGCGGCGGCTGGGGGCGGTGCAGGTCCATGTGGTGGACGCGACCGTGGCCCGCCCGGCGGCGGCTGGCATTCAGCTATTGGCGCTGCTGCAACAGCTGTGGCCGGGGCGGGTACAGTTTCCGGCCGGCCAGCGGAACATGTTTGATCTCGTGGTAGGAACGGACCGGATTCGCCGGAGCATCCTGGAGGGGCGACCAGCCACGGCGATTCTTCAGGAGGATGAGCCAGCTTTGTCCGACTTTGCCCGGCGCCGCCAGCCCTACTTGCTGTATCCGAGGTAAGGATCGGGCCACCGGCCGGTTCGCCGACCCTGATCCAGGTCGGCCCAGAAGCGGTCGCGCAGCAGGGCAGGATAGAAGGGCTGCTGCAGCTGGGCCATTTCCGCCCGGGTGAACCACCGTACGTGGCGTTGCGGGCCGTCCGGGTCCGCCTGCTGCCAGGAGCTAGGAGCCGGCACAGACCCTTCACCGGCCCGGCCAGACGCTCCGCCACTAGCGCCGGAGGCTGCCGGGTGGGCGAGGAAAAAGAACTCCACCACGGGTGCGGGCTGGGCAACTCCGTTGCCGGTCGGGCCTGGCGATCCGTCCGCTGGGCTTCTTGCCTCGCCGGCTGGCTGCGGGGGGATGTACAGCCAGACATACAGTAACCGTTCCACCTGCGTGAACAAGCCGGCCTCCTCCATCCCTTCACGGACCGCCGCCTGGATGAGCTCCTCGCCGGTCTGGGGCTCCCATGTCCCCCCAGGGGTGACCCAGGCCTGTCCACCGGCGCTGCTCACCAGCAGCAGCCGCGGCGACGGGTCGGAACGGCCCTCATCGACGACGAGCAGGCGGCTGGTGACCCGCGTCCGCTTGAGGCTGGAGTGTTTTTTGGGCTCGGGCGGTTCAGGCAATGAACTCTCCCCCGTCCACGTTGATCACGTTCCCGGTGATCCAATATGTATCTGGCGAGGCGAGGGCCACAATGGCCTGGCCGATATCTTCCGGTTGTGTTAACCGGCCGGAAGGATTGTGCCGGAGAGAGTCTTCCAGCATCGCCTCGTGGCCGGGGATCTTCTGCAAAGCGGGAGTATCGGTCGTACCCGCCCGCAGGGCGTTGACGGTGATCTGGTGCTTCGCAAGCTCCAGTGCCAGTTGCCGGCAGTGCGACTCCAACGCGGCCTTGGCCGCGGAGACCGCTCCGTACGAGTACCAGGCTCGGGCCGAGCCGGCGCTGGTCATGGCAAAGATACGGCCATTCTTCGCCAAGCAGTTCGCCCGGAGCAGGTCCTGTACCCAGTAGACCAGGGAGTTGGCCATGACGTCCAGTGTCATGTCCATCTGACTCTGCGTGATGGCATCCTGCGGCTTGTCCGCCAGGAAAGGCTTCAAAGAGCCGAAAGCCAGCGAGTGCAGCAGCACCCGGACCTGCGCTTGGTGCTCCTGCAGGGCGGCGATCACTTGCTGGCGACTCTCGGGCGCAGCGGCGTTTACGTTGAAAAAGAGCGCCTGCCGGCCAGCCGCGCGAATGGCTGCCTGCACCGCCTCTGCCTGGGGTAACGTCGCTTTTCGGTCCAGGTGCACGCCGATAATGTCCATCCCGGCTCGGGCCAGGGCCAGCGCTGTGGCCCGGCCAAAGCCACTCGATGCTCCCAGAATCAGCGCCCATCCGGAAAGGCTAGTCCTGTCCGAGGACGGAGCCGGCGAGGACGACTCGGGCAAGGGGACGGTAACGGAAGAATCCTCACGGAGCTCGTTCAAAGATAGTCCTCCTGACCTCAGAGAATATGTGGCCTTGAGGTTGTCCCACTGGTGCGTCACAACCCTGGCTGGCGCCTTGGCGGCCACCCAAGACGGCTAACTCACTTATTCTGTGCGTAACGCCAAATTCCTGGCGGTCGCGGCGGCCCGGCCAAGCCAAACCAGCCTTCTCTTGCCTCGGGCCGGATCCGCAAACGCCTACCAGAAAGCTGCCTAGACGTACCGGCACAACAGCCGTGCTCCCTGTGGGGGCGGGGGCACGTCGTCTTTCAGTTCGAGCAGGCGGAAGTCGAACCGGACGTAACTGAGGTAGTCATTGATCTGGGAGATCTCCACCGCGCCCACCGGATGCAGGTGACCTTCCTGGAGCAGCACGATCTCGGCATACGCCCCCGGGCCCAGCAGGCCGTTGCGGATATCGTCGAGCACCTGCGGGTCCGTGTGGGCGGTGGCGTACGCCAGGTGGTACATGCTGCCTGGCCCGAGCTGGTGCAGGTTCTCCACCACCCAACCGTGTTCCACGATGAGCTGCAGACGGCGTCCGGTAGCGGCAGGTTGCTCCATATCTCTCACCTCGCTATGCAAGTGGACAGACGCCCAACGTCCGTTCACGTCATGCTATGCACGGCGCCGGTGGAAATCCCCCGCTGACGCTCGGCTTTGCCCGGCCAACAGACCAGACTTACGGTGCGACAACTATGGCGACCCCGTTGTCCCAGGCGCGCAGCAAGGCCTGGCGATCGTACGCGATCTGCCCATCGGAGGCACTCCAGGCGGCTGGGTCGTTCACCAGAATGTCTCCGGTAGCTGTAAAGCCTCTCACGACCAGCAGATGGCCGTCCGTGGAGCGGATGGGCGCTCCCGGCAGTTCATCCGGGCCGAAGTGGATCGAGATGATGACGGGGTGTCCCGCCAGGATCTCTTGCTCCACCCCCTCCCAGCCGCTGAACCGGGTAACGTAGGCTGTTAACCCGGCTTCGGCCGCGGTGGCGGCCAGGAAAGGCCAGTTGCCATAGATGCCATTCAGCTGGTCATAAGCGATTTGGGCCACTACGGCCGTGGGGAAATTGCGACCGTAATACTCTAGAACCATAGCCAGAGAGGTGGGGCCGCAGATCCTACCGGCGATGGACGGATCCTCCACCCGTTGGGAGCGAAAGGGCACTGGCAGCACCTTCCCCCAGGCGGCTGGCGCAGGGGCAGCCGGTGTGCCGCTGCTGGCGGGCGGGGCGGCGGCAGATGCAACAGTGGAATCGCCGGCAGTGGACGGCGGTGGCGTGAGGAGAGGCAAAGACCCAACCAGGGCGAGCAGGCTCAAGCGGGGCGACAGGCCGCCCGGACTGGCGTAAAGGGTCGCGCGCAGCTGCACTTGCTGGGCCGGTTCCGTCAGTACGAGCGTATCCTCGTTGACCCGGGCCGTGACATCCCGTCGCCAGCCAGCCGGCTTGCCCACCCCACCCGGCCAGACGCCCAGAGAGTACCAGGGGGTCCACGTCCCGTTCGGGGCCAGGGCTCGGACTTCGACCCGAAGATAGCTGTTGGGCGGCGTTTGGACGTTCCAGGAGGCGACCACTTCGGTGACCGGGAACTGAAAGGACAGGATGGCGGTGGTGAGCTGCCCATACCCGCGGGCGATGCCCGTCGCATTGAGCACCCAGCCGGCCCGGCCCGTTCCAGCCTGCGACGCCTCGCCTTGCCAGACCAGACCGTCGACTTCGGCACCGGCGAAGCTGGACCGATCCGCTAATAGAATGAAAGAACTTGGCGGACCAGCCTGGGCAGGCGCGGATAGGACGGTGGCGACGGCGAGGAGAACCACCGCGCCGGCCAGCATCACGACCGGCAGGGCAGGTAGCGCGAGTCCCGTCGATGTCAAGGTGGACATGCTCGAACCCCCTCGAAATCCCCCAGATCGTGCGACCTTCTTTGTACTACGCTGCTGGGAGCCATATTCCTGTCCCTTGCAGAAAGGGGTGAGAGGAATGGACCGCCGACCGGCGCTGGCGCTCCGGGTACGACCACCCAACCTGGGGGAACGGCTCCACCACCTCACCTGGGAAGAGAAGGTGCTGCAAGAGGTGGCTCGCAAGTGTCAGCAGGCGCAGGTGGAAAATGACCGAACCTGGAAACGCGAACACAGGGGATGAGGATAGCAGATAAGAGTCATTACGATTTGCAGATTCTGCGTGCCGTTCCTCTTGTCAGGGGCGAGGTTCTCCTCTATAATGGGCGTCACCAAGTGACAGTATTTTAGTCACTATGTGACAGTTAAGTTGACTGTGATCCCCTGGAGGGAGAACCTATGAGCTTGGGCTGGCAGCCGGAGTCCCGGACCGATGAACACGATGCCTGTGGTCTGGTAGCGCTGGTGGACAAGGAGGGGGCAGCCACTCACCAGTTGATTCAGGAGGCGCTGGACGCTCTGGTGGCCATGCGACACCGGGCGGGGGAAGTGCAGGGCGAGGGGGACGGAACTGGGCTCTTATTGGACATCCCCCGGGCGTGGTGGGCCCGCCGGCTGGAGCAGGCCGGACGAGAGCCTGCTCTTGCATATTCGCCCGGATTTGTCGTGGGGCATTTCTTCCTGCCCCGGCCCCGAGCCGGTGAACCAGCCTCTCTTTATGAGGAAGAAATCCGCCGGGAACTGGTGGCAGCCGGAGTCGACGTCCTCTGGCATGGCGAGGGCCATACGTGCTCGCAGGCGCTGGGGCCGGCGGGAAGAAGCGAAGAACCTATCTTTTACCAGGTAGCCGGGCTTGCTCGCTCCGCTCTCGCCACAGAGCAGACGCTTTCGCTGGCGGCCCGCCTGTTGGCCGTTGAACTAAATCTGGAGCGGCGGTACCCAATTCACACCTGCTCGCTCAGCCTGCATACGGTGGTGTACAAGCTGCGGGGCTCGGCCGGCACCCTGGCCGAGTACTACCCGGAGTTGACCGACCCGTTGCTGACGACCCGTGCCTGTATTGGGCATAACCGCTATTCGACGAACACAGCCAGTGCCTTCGCCCGGGTGCAGCCTTTTTCCTTTCTGGGCCATAACGGGGAGATCAATACCATACGCGCCTTGCGCCGGGAGGCAGAGTTGGTGGGGATTCCCCCTGTGCCGGACGGCAGTGACTCCCAGGACCTCAACCGGGTACTGGCTGTTTTCGTGGGTCGCTGGCGGTTGAGCTTACCTGAAGCGATGGAACTCCTCTTTCCTCCCATCGTAAGAGAAGTACAGTCCTATCCTCCCGCTTTGCGGCAGTTGTACGAGTACTACCGCCACCTTTGGGGGCCATTCGCCCAGGGTCCGGCCGCGATCTTCGCCCGGGTCGGAAACGACCTGGAGTTTAGTGTAGACGCTTTGGGGTTGCGACCCGTCTGGCAGCTGGAGACCGAGTCGGCCTGGGTCTTTTCTTCCGAACCCGGGGTCATCCCGGTGGCTCGCTGGGTGAGTGACCCTCGTCCGCTCGCTCCTGGCGAGAAAGTGTGGGTGCAACTTCCGGCTGAACCAGTCAGGCCTTCGCCCGTCCCAGCTACGGCCGGCCAGACGCGTCTTTTCCGCTATCCGGAGATCCAGGCGTTCGTCTTGGCACGGGCGGGTGAACGGGGTTGGCCGCCGGCCCACCGGCGGGTAGAGGGGGCATCGCCCCTGACCAGCGGCAGCCATGGTCCAGTATCAGAGACGACCAAGCTCGATCTGGAGCGAGTGTTGGCCGGGGCCGGGTGGCAGCAGGAAGATCAGCGCTGGGTCGAAGAGCTGGCCCAATCCGGGCGGGATCCCATTCACTCCCTGGGCTATGACGCCCCCTTGGCAGCCCTGGGGAAAATCCCGGCCAACCTCTCCGATTATCTCAAAGAGACAGTGGCCGTGGTGACCAACCCGGCCATTGACCGGGAACGGGAGCAAGAGCACTTTTCAACCCGTGTTCTGTTGGGGCGTCGTCCGCTCTTTCGTGAACCGGACTCCCGCGGCTGCGCGAGTATGACCGCTGCGACTGGCGTAGCTCTGGGCGACCCCACCGCCAGCAGCTCCATGCCGGGCAGCGCGAACGGGGTCAACGGCAGGGGAGGGTGGGAGCTGGTGGAGCTTCGCCACCCCCTGCTGGTGGACCAGCCGCTCTTTGCCCCGGTGACGGCGACCGTCCCTATCTACGATATCGCCAGTCTGGAGGCGGCGTTCGAGGGAGCCTGGGCCCGGCTGAAGGTGGGAGTTCAGCCGGGGGAGAGCATGCTGGAGGCGCTGGATCGGATGGCCAACGAGGCCATGGCGGCCGCGGCGGCAGGGGCGCGTCTTCTTGTGCTGGACGACAGGGCCGCGGTGACCGGCCACTGGGGGTGGCTCGATCCGCATCTGGCGGTTGCCCGCATCGATCGCACGCTATCCCGGGCGACCGCCGCCGCGACGGCGGATCCTGACGGCCAGGCGGGGACGGCCGTTCGCCGCAGCGTGGGCCTGGTCTTGCGATCAGCAGGGCTGCGGAATCTACACGATATCGTGGTGGCCCTGGGATTGGGAGCTGACGCCGTCGATCCGTACGTCTTGTGGGAAGTGGCCCGCACTCAGGCGGGGGAGGATGGGGTAGGCCGTGCCGTTACCCAGCTGCAGCAGGGGATCGAGAAGGTGCTCTCGACGCTGGGTATACACGAGCTGCGCGGCTATCACCGGCTCTTCTCGGCCATCGGGTTACCTGCATCGATCTTGCAGGAGTTGGGCTGCCCAGGTTGGGCTGGCCCCGCCCTGGCGGATGGCGGTTGGGGAGTGCTGGAGCAGGAGAGTGAACGGCGGCGGCAGGTGTTTACAGGTCAGGTCGAGGCCAGGCCAAGCCGACCGTTTCATCTGTATCCGAAGATCTGGAAAGGCGCCGCCGCCGTGGCCCAGGGGCTCTTGCCGTTCGCAGCGTATGAACGCCAGCTGGCGGAGCTGACGCAGGCGGATCCGGTCGCCCTGCGACACGTGCTGGAGGTCGCACCCCCGTTCGAGAGCGATGGTACCTCAGCGCCGCTCAAGCCAGAGCAGGTGGATTTGCGGATCGGGGACCACTGGTTGCCCTTTGTTATCAGTTCCATGTCTTTTGGGTCCCAGAGTGAGACCGCGTACCGGGCTTACGCTGAAGCGGCCTGGCGGGCCAACATGATTTGCCTCAACGGGGAAGGGGGCGAGCTGCCCGACCTGCTCGGCCGGTACTGGGCCAACCGTGGCATTCAGATCGCGTCCGGACGATTCGGGATTCAGGCGAAGGTGGTCAACTCCGCCCGCTATCTGGAGATCAAAGTCGGGCAGGGGGCGAAGCCGGGAGAGGGTGGACATCTGCCGGGACGGAAGGTCTCGGCCAAGGTGGCGGCGGCTCGCCATGCCCGGCCCGGCGTGGACCTGATCTCCCCCTCTAACAATCACGACATCTACTCGATCGAAGATCTGGCCCAGTTCATCCATGAACTCAAGACGGTCAACCCCCTGGCCAAGGTGATCGTAAAGGTACCGGTTGTGCCCGGCATCGGGACCATCGCGGTAGGAATTGCCAAAGCGGGGGCGGATATCATCAATGTCTCTGGATTCGACGGGGGAACTGGGGCCGCCCGCGCCCATGCCATCCGCCATGTGGGACTGCCGGCCGAGATTGGGGTGCGGGAGGCCCACGAGGCCTTGCTGGCCGCAGGTTTGCGCCAGCAGGTGGAAATCTGGTGTGATGGCGGCATGAAGTCCGCGGCCGATGTGATCAAGATGGTGCTGATGGGGGCAAACCGGGTCGGCTTCGGCACATTGTCCATGGTGGCCATCGGCTGCACGATCTGCCGCGGCTGTCAGCTGGACACTTGCCACGTCGGGATTACGACGCAGATCGAAAGCGAAGAGGAGGCCAGAACCCGGGGGCTGAAACGGTTTGTGCCGCGGCAACAGGAGGTCGCCAGCGGGCAACTGGCACACTTCTTCCAAGCCCTCGGGCAAGAGGTAGCCCGGCAACTGGCGTCATGGGGGGTGCGCCGCCTGCAAGACCTGGTAGGACGGGTCGACTGGCTGCACCAGGTGCGGGCGCGGGAACGGGTGGATCTGAGTGGTCTGCTGGTGACGGCCGCTCCCCCTACGCCCGAGCCTGTTCCTACAGCCATTCATCTGCAGGCCCATGGAGGGCACGGACTACAGGCCTATGGAGGGCGACAGACCCAGCCGGGACACGGCCCCGACTTGCCTGCCGGCGACCACCACCCGCGGGCGGTAGACCACGCTCCCTGCGAGACTCCAGCTTCTCGGGAGTCCTTGCCGGCAGCGGCACAAGAAGCGGGTGCAGCCGAAGTTCATCGGTTTGGCTTGACCGCCCAGGTCACCGCCCAGGCGCGGGCCTGGGCAGCCGCGCACTCTGGGGCTGAGCAGAGGCAGTCGGCGCCCGTGTATACCTTCCATGGGCACACCCTCTCGAGTCGTGACCGGGTGATGGGGACGCATTTGGCCGGGGCAGTCTGTCGCCAGGCGGCGCAGTTTCCTACGGCTGCCCGTCTGGTATTGAACGGGGGCTCAGTGCCAGGGAACGGCTTGGCGGCGTTCAACGTGGAGCACGAAGAGATCTTCGTAGAAGGCGGGGCTCAGGATGGGGTGGCCAAGTTGTCCGCCGGCGGACGGGTGACGATCGTCAAGGGCCGGAATCAATGGGGACGCCGGGTGGGCGGTGCCGTAGGGAAGAGTTTTGCGTACGGCGCCCAGCAGGGCCTTTTCCTGGTACAGGGGGACGCCGATGCCCGCGCCTGCATCCGGTTATCCGGTGCCGATGTCGTGTTTGGAGCTTTGCCGGCCCATCCGGTCGCCCTTGAACCTTCACTGGGGCTGGATGCCAATCTAAAGGGGTTCGCATTCGAGTACATGACGGCGGGACGAGTCGTTGTGTTGGGGGACCCCGGTCCGTGGATCTGTGCGGGGATGACCGGCGGCCGGGTCTACCTGCACTTCTGGCCGGAGATGGGGCTGACCGAGGAGGCGCTGCGGCGGCGTCTGGCCCAAGGGGCGAGAGTGAGGCTGGAGGGATTAGATGCTGAAGGGCGGGCAGATGTGGTTGCCTTGCTGTCCGCATATGTGCAGGCGCTGGCAGACAGCGGGCAGCCCGATGAAGCGGCCCTCGTAGCGGGATGGGGGCAAGCGCCGGAACAGCATTTCCGCCAGGTGGTGCCGCAGATCGGCCCGGTGGAGGCGGAGATCTCCACCGAATGAGGCCTGGGGCCCGCTGGTCAATGGCAGCGAGGGACGGAGACAGAGCACTGCCGCTTTCTTGAGCCCGTTGCGATGATTCAGGCGTAAGCAAATCATAGCTCCCCGACACGTTGCATCCCCGGCGGCGGGGCGATATGCTGGATAGGCATGGAAAACCTCTCGTTCGCCATGGGGAAGAAGAGTCGTAACCAGCGGGAGGCAGAGGAGGTGCAAGCGATAGGGGGAGGAGGCAGGATCATTCGCATCTGGACGGATGGGGCGTGCTCGGGTAATCCAGGTCCCGGCGGATGGGCGGCCATTCTGCAGACCTGGGTAGACGGCGGGTTAACGGAGCAACAGGAACTGTCGGGAGCGGCCGAGCGGACCACCAACAACCGGATGGAGCTGACGGCCGCCATCGAGGCACTACGAAGGGCTGGGTCGGCTCAGAGCATCGAAATCCATTCAGACTCTCAGTACCTGATCAAAGGGATTCAAGAGTGGGTGCCCCGCTGGCAGGCTAATGGGTGGAGAACCAGCCGTGGTACGGCAGTTGAAAACCAGGACCTCTGGCAAGAGCTGCTGGCTTTGGCTCGGCAGCACCGGATCCGCTGGCAATGGGTGCGAGGACATGATCAGGATCCGTTGAACAAACGCTGTGACCAGCTGGCGGTAGCTGCCAGCCGAGGGTTGGAGGAGAGGCCGTCACAAGCTAGCGTGACCGGCGACGGCGAGCCAGGTAGCGCCAGGCCTGTTGCAGGGAATCTGTAGGAGCGGCGGCTGAACCCGCTGCTTTTCCTTCTGCATTCGTAAGGGAGCTGCTGGAGGCTGACAGGATCTGCCGGCGTTCTTCGTAGAGGTGGGCCAAACGCTCTCGTAGCAGCTCTTCCAAGGGATCTTGTGCTTGCGAGGTCTCTATTGCTGCCGGGGCGAGCGTGTGGCCGGGGGCAGGCGTGGGTGTGCTGGGGGCCGGGCCGGCCGGGGAGGCCGGAGAACGGGCAGGTACTGCCCGGCGTCGATGACGCCAGGAGGAG
Source organism: Limnochordaceae bacterium (assembly GCA_014896305.1). Lineage (GTDB taxonomy): Bacteria > Bacillota > Limnochordia > Limnochordales > DUMU01 > Bu26. The sequence continues at coordinate 22,176 of JADBKQ010000005.1, read as the reverse complement.
AGCCGGGCGCCCCACCACTGCCGCAGCCGGCCAAGGCTGCCTGCCGGCACGTAACGGACCGACAGATCGGCCAGAAACGAAAGGGCGGCCAGGGCCAGGAAGAGGGCGGTCAAGGGGACAGGCACGGCCAGCTGGCGTCCTCCCACGGACCAGGCGTCCGAGTCAAAGGTTAGAAGGTGGCCGCCGGTGAGCGTAGCCAGTTCAAACAGAAGTGGCGGCCGGCGGCTTTGCTGTTGCCGGTATTCTGCCGGATACGGTTGGAGGGCTACCGCCTGGGTCCGCTCAGGAGGGGAGGTACCAGTCTCGGAGGGCACGGTGAAAGTAGCCAGGTACGGGCCGCTTTCGGCGGCAGCCACCTCACCCACATAGAGCCCTGGTTGTTGTTCTTGCAGGGCCACATTCTCCTGGTGGCCAGAAGGGAAGGCCAGGGTGGCCGTGGGATGCAGGAAAGACCGATACGTGCCGTCGGGGCGGACAGCCTCCAGGATGAGGCGGGCCTCTCCCCCGTGGAACTCCAGCCGGCTGCGGAGCTGTTCGTCGGCCGCCACATTGGCCAGACTTCGCACGATCTGGGCCAGGAAGGCGCCCAGCTGGGGCCAGCGTCGCCACGATTCTCCCCAGCGCCCGGCCAGCCCGGAGGTGAAGACGACGCTTTGGCCCAGGCCAAAGCGGCCGCCCACCAGCAGCGGGCTTTTCTGCGAGGGCACGATGTACCACAGTTGAGCCTGGGGTTTGGGCGTCGTCATGACGTAGCCGTGAAGGGGGGGGAGTGGCTCCTGGGAAGGCCAGAAAGGAGCTGGCCCAGCGGCGGCCGGCAGCGGGACAAAGGTCTCGTCCCGTCGCAGGTCGCGGGTGACTGACTGGGTTTCGGTGACGAAGATGCGGGGGACTTGCCGGGGGTCGGCGGCGTAGAAGCGGCCGCTTCCTTGCCGGGCCATCTCCTGGAGGAGCGCCTGGTCTGCGTCTTGCCCGACGGCTACCGTCGTGAGGGTCGCTCCGGCCTTGCGGAGTTGCTGGATCAGGGCGGAGTAGTCGTTCGTCTCGCCGCGCCCGTCGGTGAGGAGGAGAACGTGTTTGACCATGGCTTGCACGCCCGGCAGCAACGCGGCGGCCTGCTGCAGCGCGGGGGCGATGGCGGTACCCCCGCCCGGCAGCAGGCGGGAGAGCTGAGCCCTGATCAGGAGCTGGTTTTCGGCCCGTTGTAGCGGCACGGCCCAGATGGGAGAGGTTTGAAAACTGATCACCCCGATCAGGTCGGCGGGCGACAGGACGGAGGCGGCCGCCAGCGCGGCCTGCTTGGCCAAATCCAGTTTGGTCTGCATGGGGGCAGAGGCCGAAGGGGAGGCGGGCGACGTGCCCGTGGAGCCGGAGGACTCCGTGGCCACCAGATCCCCCATGCTGCCCGACTGGTCGATCAACAGCAGCAAGGCCAAACTGGGTGCGAAAACCCGTTCCGGAGCCTCTGAGTAGACCGGCAGAACTTGCTCCAGCGGGGTGCCAAAATAGCCACCCGGTCCGTAGCTGTTTGGTCCGCCGATGACGAAAAGCCCGCCACCGGCTTGCTCTACATACCGTTGAACCGCCTTCAATTGCAGATCGGTCAAGGTGTAGGCGGGTAGATCTTCGAAGACGATTGCGGCCCAGCCGGCCAGGCCACCCACCTGTGCAGGCAGGGCGGCGGGGGGAAGTACATCGACGGTCAGCCCCTGCTGTTGCAGGAGGGGGGCGGCCAGGGATTGGGCGGGGTCAGAGGTGACCACGAGATAACGGGCGGGGCCGCTCACCCGTACCAGGAAGGCGCTGCGATTGTTGCCCGGCTGCTGATCGTGGCGGGGGTCGGCGGTCAGTGTAACCTCGACCGCAAACGTGTTGCTCTGACGTGCGTCCGGTGGGAGCGGCAAGGAGAGTCGGACGCTGTTCTTTCCGGAGTGCAGGGCGACACTCGCCCTGTACACTGGGGATCCCGCCACGGTCACCTCGAGAGGGACGGTCAAGGGTGGACCGAACCGCTCGATCAGGATGGTGGCAGCCAGCGACGGTTGCGTAGACGCGATGCGGCTCGGCGCCCGCAGGCCGACGACGGCCACCTCTTCGCCCGTATGAGTGGGTAGCGTGAGTACGTCTACCGGCAGGTTTCGCTGGCGGAGACGCTCCACCTGTTGCAGGGCGGAGCCGTCCGTTTCCCCGCCGTCGCTCAGCAGGACGAGGCGGGCAGGCAGGCCAGGCGGGATCAGGGAGGCCGCCAGTTCCAACGCAGCCTCGATATGGGTTGCACTTCCGCCGGGCCGGGATAAGAATCCTTGGGTGGGCGACGGCGCTGCCTGCGTTGCCTGAGGGCGCAGGGGCCGCTCGACGAGAGCGCTCTCCCCGAAGGCGACCACAGCAGCCGGGTGATGGGAGTCGGAGCGAGTCAGTTGCCGGCTGATCCACTCAGCTTCAGCCTGCTGCAGGGTGGGCGGGATGCTGTCGGAGAGGTCGGCTACGAACACCCGGGATTCGAAAGGCTGTGGCCTGTCCCAAACGGGTCTGGCCAGCGCCAGCGTGACGCACAACACAGCCAGGGTCCGTAGAGCCAGCCAGAGCCATGGGCGGGATGAAGGAGCAGACGGACTGGATGGACTGCCGCCCTCTGGTTCACGAGTGGAGTGCCGGAACACGCGCCCAGCCACCATTGCCATGCCTGCCAGCCCTGTCAAAAGCCAGAACCCCTGTGGCTGCAGGAAGCGCACCATCAGCCAGCTCCCCCCTTCCGGGTCGACCAGCGGGAGGACGGCAAAGGCTGGCGGGGGGAGACCGGTCGGCTCTCCCAAACAAAGAGCAGAGCCTCCGCTAGCAAAACGAGGGTCAGAATGACGACGGCAGGGAGCTGTAAAGGCCGGCTGTTGGCCCCACGAGGCAATGGGGGAGGAGGACTGGCAGCCCTGGGCGCGGCGGCCGTCGTGAGAGTCGTCAGTCGTAGCCGGAGATCGGACTCCTCCTGCGAGAGAAGATTGATGCTCCAGCCGGCGACCACCTGTCCAGCTTGTTCCAGCCAGTATCCACCATACGGGGCGGTGAGCGGCGCAGACCACAAAGCGGTCGTACCAGCGGCTCCGGCAGAGGGCGGCGCAGAACGTTCAAAAGGCTCTCGGTAGCCGTCCGGGCCCACGATGATCAGGGGGCGGGCGGTCCCCTCGCGGGAAGCGGCCTGGGCCGGGGGAACTGCGGGCGAGAGCAGGGTACGGAGCGGTATAGTTGGCTGCACATATGGGCGGTGGCTCACTGGCGGTAGGTGAGCGGAACGAAACGGGACGTCCGTGACGCCGGCTGGGGGAAATAGGCGGGCAGGCAAGGAACGCAGCGGCAGCGGTTCACCGGTATGGAGGGACGGTCCGACCGCCTCCGCGGCCCAGGGCAGGCTCCAGTCCAGCAGATTTTTGAGCCAGACGGGGAAGGAGTATTGGAGCGGCCAATCCGTCTGGGTGAGATCGAAGGCGATGATCAGGTAGCCAGGACGTTCCGGCCCCAGTTGAACCAGCGGGCCGCCAGCGCTCTCCCACAATGGCAGTCCTCCCAAGAGCGTGGGTAAGGGCCAGGCGGACCGGACGTGAATCTCATCCCAAGAGACGTACTGGGATAGAGGGTGGTCTTCATCCCAGTCGAGGGTGGTAGGTGCGATGACGGGGGTGGACGATTCCGGGTGGTGCGAGAGCCATTGAGCCCAAAAATGAGCCTGCAGGGGAGGAAGCGCCTGTTCCAGGGCGGCCGCCGGTAGCCCCCAGGCAATCCAGGGGAGGGGGGGCAAAGACGGGGGCGGTATTCGATCGAAGATGGCCAGGTCGTAGTCGTCCCAGTCCGGAAGGGGGAACGGCCGGCGGGAAGTGCCGGGAGCGCCTGGCGGGGTCATGGTGACCACCTGTACCCCTGGGAAAATGGAAAGGCCATGGGCCAAGGCAGGGTTGCCTGGCGTCACCAGGAGAATCTTGGCGCGGCGGAGCGGCAGGGTGACGCGGAAGGCCTGGTTGTCGTCGTTTAACGCATCGGCTGGGCTAAGGTGCGCCTCCACCACTTGCCCGGGCAACAGCGCCAGGCGGACGAGGAGGGAGACCTCGCGGCCGGGAGGGATGAGCCCCTGTTGCGGGGGAGCTGAACGTAGTGGTGCGCCGTTCACCTTCCAATCCAGGGTGTATGAGGCTGTGCCAGGTCCGGTGTTGAATAAAGTAACCAGGGCCTGATACTGGCTGACCGACTCCCCCAGAGGGGTGAGATCGAAGCGGGTAATACCGACGTTGGGCCGATCCGCCCCCTGGCGGGCGAGATGGACGATCACAGGGGCAGAGGGGGTGTCCAGTTCGGAGACGATCGAGTTGTCTAGCGCACCATCGGTTACCAGAACGACTTGTTGGGTGCGGGGCGGGCGCAGGGCACGGGCCAGCCGGATGGTTGCCTGCCAGTCCGCTGGACCATGCGCCGGCTGCCGGCCGGCCCAGAGGGCACGGGTCGAAGGTTTGCGAGGATCGAGGTCGTCGCCCAGGGCTTGCGGCTGCGGGCTGGCGGTGAGGATTTGCCAGCGGACCTGGGGGGGAGCGTCCCGGCTGAGCTGGTCGAGAACGCGTTGGGCGAGGGCGAAACGAGTCTGGCCATTCTCTCCGACCGCCCGCATGCTGGCCGACTCGTCGAGAATCACCTGCCACACCGGGGGGAGCGGCGTCGCCCGGCTGTGCCAGTGGGGGTCGCTGAGAGCCAGGGCCAGGAAGACGGCAGCCAGAATCTGCAGCCAAAACAGGGGCGAGGTCAGGAGCCGGCGCCAGTAGGTCCGGTGAACCAATCTCTGGCTCAGCCGCTGCCACAAGTATGTGCTGGGGACAACCTGCTGGCGCTGCTGGCGGTGCAGCCAGTGCAACAGCACGATGGCTGGGATCAAAAGTAGTGCCGCTAGCCCGGCCCATACCGACGTAAAGCTCACGCCACTATACCCCTCCCCCTCTGCGACACGTGCCGCCTCAATCCGGACGCAGTTGCAACCGGCGAAGACTGTGCAATCCCTGCCAGACCGCCTGCTGCCAGGGGAGCTGGGTATCGACCAGCAAGTGATCGGCCCCCAGCTGGCGGCTGCTGGTCTGGATCTCCTGCAGCCATTGCTCCAGTTCGACCTGGTAGAGCTGGAGTACCGAGCGGGTCAAGGCGAGCTCCACGGCGGGGCCGCCTTCGGCGTCGAGGAAGCGGTACTCTCCCTGGTTGTTGGGCCTCAGCTCGGACGGGGACAGGAGTTGAAGGAAGACGATCTCCTGGTGGGCGCCGTGCAAGGCCCGCAATCCTTTGGCCAATGCACCAGGACCGGCCGGGTCCAGACCATCCGTCAGCAGGATACTCAACCCGCCGGGATGAGGCAGAGAGGCAGCCACGAAAGACAGATCCTGTTCCAGGTCGGCCCGGCCTCCGGCCAGCAACTCTTCCAGCTTGCGAAACAACCAGAGCGCCTCTGCCCGCCCCCGCAGCAGTGGCGACAGGAAAATCTTCTCCTGCGCCCGGCCGGCCAGGACCGCCAGGCGGAGCTGATCGCCCCCGGTCAGAGCAATGAAACCGCAGGCGGCGGCCAGTTGTTTGGCCCGTTCCAGCTTGGTGGGTTGGCCACAGGCCATGGAGGCGCTGGCATCGACGATGATGGTGACCACCAGGTCCTCTTCGGCCATCCACAATTTCACGAATAGCCGTCCGAGCCGGGCGTACGCCTGCCAATCGACGTAACGAAGATCATCGCCGGGCTGGTACTCCCGGTGATCGGCCAGCTCGATACTGCTGCCCGTCCGCCGGGAAGGACGGACTCCCGGCAAGCGGCCGCTAGCCCGGCTGCGGCTCACCAGACGCAACTGTTCCAGCCGGGACAGAAACTCAGGCTCAAGCAGAGGCATGCGGTTCGCTCCCCCTGGTTGACTCACCGGCCGGCAATGGCGGCGCGGCAAAAGAGACACCGACGCGCGCCGGGCGGGCTTTTTCGCTTTCACTGGATTGAAACTGTTGGAGCAGGTCCGTCAGGATGGTTTCGCTCGCCACTCCGTCGGCGGCCGCGGTAAAGCGCAGGAAGAGGCGATGCCGCAGAGCGGGTCGGGCTACCGCCTCGACATCGGCCAGCGTCACGTAGGCCCGCTGGTGCAAGAAGGCCCGGGCTTTGCTCGCCAGGATGATCGCCTGAGCTGCGCGCGGACTGGCGCCTACGGCCACATACTGCCGGACGGAGGGCGGCGCCCAGGGACAGCTGGGCGAAGAGCCGGCCACCAGGCGCAAAGCGGCCTCCAGAACCGGTGACGGTATGGGGATGTCCCGGATCAGACGCTGCAGCCGGAGCAACTCGGCCGCCATGAGGACTGGACGGATGGAAGGGGTGCTGTTGCCCGTCGTCCGTTCGACGATCTGCCGCAACTCTTCAAACGAAGGAGAGGGTACGAGGATTTTGAAAAAGAAGCGGTCCAACTGGGCTTCGGGCAATGGGTAAGTGCCTTCCATTTCCAGGGGGTTTTCGGTGGCCAGCACGAAGAACGGCCGTTCGAGCTCGTAGGCGTGACCCCCGATGGTGACCCGCCGCTCCTGCATCGCTTCCAGCAAAGCGGCCTGGGTCTTGGGCGTGGCCCGGTTGATCTCGTCCGCCAGGACAATCTGGGCGAAGATCGGGCCCGGCTGGAACTGGAGCAGCGGGCGCTGGCTTTCCTCGGTCGAGCCGCGGCCGCCAGGCGGTGGCCATTTCTCTTCGCTTCCGGGAGCGCCCCGGGTCTGGGGAGCCGCCGGACCCGCGGCGGCTGCGTGGCTGTCCAGTCCGAGCAGGACATGAGTACCAAGAATATCCGCCGGCATCAGGTCCGGAGTGAACTGGATGCGGCTATACCGCAGGTCCAGCCCTTGCGCCAGGGTGCGGACCAGGAGGGTCTTGCCTACGCCGGGTACTCCCTCGAGCAGGACATGCCCCTCGGCCAGCAAGGCTATGAGCACTTGCTCGATCACGTCTGCCTGGCCCACAATCACCTGGCTCAAGGCTTCCCGCAAACGGGTGAACGAGATCTGGGCCAACCGGTATTCGGTAGCCAACTGTTCGACGATGTCCTGGGAGGGGGCAGTGCTGCCGCCTGCCGGCCCAGCCTCGGGCCTTGCATTGGGCAATCCCGAGAAATCGGTGGTTTCAGCCATGCTTTATCCTCCTGAGAAATATCGGCGAATCCACTCCTGGTACGCCAGGGGGAGCTCGGAGATGGCAACTGCCTGCTCTGGGGCTTGGACGTGGGGGAGCGGGCCCGGCTCGCCGCCCGGTACGGCGGTTGGCAGCTGGAGACCGCTGGCAGACCAGAGGAGCCCGCTGCCCGGCTGGCCGGGCAACCAGCTCCAGGGCCCGCCTCCTCCGGCCAGCGACCCGGGGGCTCCCAGCCGGTCAGGGTCATCCCCCACGCCTGCCTGAGACCCGCCCGGCATCCCCGGTTCACCGTTGCCCACCGGCACCGGTGAACCACCGCCTGCCGGCCCGCCTACCCCGGGTGCCCGAGCCGGGGGCACCCCATCCTGACTTCCCCGTGGGTTTTCCCGGGAGACTTGCCCTCCTTCCGGCCCGGGCTGCAGCCGGTCCGTTCCAGCCTGGCCCGCTGAGGGAGAGGACCCCTGCCGGTCACGGGGCATGGTATTGAAAGTATTGGAGGAATGATCTTGAACGGGCTCAGGAGGGCTTGCCTCCCCACGGGCAGCCGATGGACCCGACGACGGTGAGGTATCGGTAGGTCGCGACCCTGTGGGCCCTGGTGGGGAGTCTCCCAGAGGGGCCAGCGCCAGATCATTGGGGGGCGGGGTAGACCCATCGCCGATCTGCCCGGCGGTGGGGACCCCGTACGCCAATGCCACCAGCTGCTGTGCTACTGCCCCGAGGCCTTCCAGCCAGCTGCTGTCCACCTGTGCGGAGGCGGACGCTTCCAACTGCCCCGGTCTACCCCCTGGGGTCGGGCGGGCGTAGGCCTGTGCGAGGGAGTCATTGTAGGCCCGGTACACATGTTCCAGCGCGGCCGCGAAGCCCGCCTCCCCCTGCGCGGCGAGCCGGTCGGCGGCCGCCCGTAGTTCCTGGGCGGCCTTCTGCGCCGCCGGTGAACCGCTTTGCTTCTCGAGTTGCCCGGCCAGCCTCTGCAAGGAATCGAAGGCGGCTTGCACCCGCGCCGCGGCGGGAGACTGGGCGGTATGGATGGGCTGTTCCACCTGGGCGGTCTCCTTGGCCGGGTGGGTAGCGAGAACATAGCCTAGCAGGCCGCTGGCCAGGAGGAGGCCACCAGCGACAACCAGCAGGCGGGGGTAGGGGATGGGCAGGCGAACCCTGATGGGAGGGATGCCGCTTCGTTCACGCAAAGCCGTGTTGCTGGTGGTGACCAAGGCAGCCCAGGCAGGTTGGAGCTGACCGCGGCGAGGCAGCTGGGACGACCATACCTCGACGGTGGCGACAAACTGGCCGCCGGTGCCTGCCGCTTTGTCCAGCAACAGCGCCGCCTGCCGCAAGGTGAACCGCTGCCGTCGTACCCCCTCTGCCCAGCTCACCGCCGCTCCTGCGACCATGCCCAGGGTCAAGATCGCCGCTCCCCAGCTGATCGCGGTGCGGGATGAGAGAAAGTGTGCAGGGGCTCTGCCCAGCCATCCGCTCCACAACAGGCTGCCCGCCATGCCCAGCAGAGAGCCGGCCAACAGCATCCCCGTCACCATGCCCCACCCCACGTGGTGTCGCCACAGGCGGCGCTGCAACGTGCGAAGCCGGGCGGAAAGCAGAGGCGCGGCCTCGGCCAATCGTGGGTAGCCAGGGAGAGCCGTCGCTGGGAGCCAACCGCTTCCCTGGTCAAGAGGGTTGAGAAACAGCTCGGGCCGTACAGGGGTGGGCGTCGGGGAAACTTCATCAGGAGGCATGGCTTTCACCCCCTTTGGTCTCCACAGACGCAGAGGAGAACCCGGACTCCGGGGAGCCGGTCAGAGGTTGACCTGGCTGAAAGTACGCGCGCAGGAGATGAACTCGCCGGGCCACTCCCCAGGACAACAAGAGAGCCAGCAAGACCGGGGAGGTGAGACTCAGCGCCGCGCCGCCCGCTGATGGGGACGGCCACGCCCGGGCAGCGGGCACGGTGAGCGTGGCCACGAGACTCCAGATCGGGATGGCAGGATCCAACCCCAACACGAGGCTCCTGCCCCACGACGTCCTGGCCAGGGTAGCGCCCAGCGGCCCGGACTGCGCCCCCATGAAGCCCATCATCAAGGCGGCATAGGCAAACAGGGCGACCAGTGCCATCCCCGCGGTTGCCACCCGCCGGGTCACCGGTTCCCAGGTCAAGCCAGCCCATGTTCCGGCCGCAACACTGGTGACCAGCCAGGCGATAGTATGGGCAACTGCCCACGGTCCAAGCCAGCCGGGCGACGGAAGGGCGGAAAGGTTAGGCGGTACAGCAGTGGCCAACTGGCCGGTGCCGGCAGCCACTAGATCCAAAGGCAAGGCCAATACAGGTAGGGGAATGAGGGCAAGGGCGACGCCCGTGCCGTGGGCCATGAACCAGCGCAGCGGAGTGGTAGGTGCGGCCAGGGCGTAGGCTTGTAAGGAGAGCGAACGTTCAGACCAGGTGGGTGCGGACGCCCAGTAAAAGGCGACGACCAGAAGGCTCAGCACCTGGGCGGAGAGAATCCAGGCCAGCAAGGCTCGTTCCGCCACCCAGGAGACCAGCCGCGCGGGGTCGGCAGGTGGTACGATATCGGTCAGGAGGGCTCTTTGAGGCCACCCCAAAAGCAGCACCAGTGCAGTGACGCAAAGGAAGGCGGTAGCCGGCGTACGGGCCGCGCTCGTGCCCCAGATCCGTCGCCAGGTGTACACCGCCAGCTCTCTTGCTGTAAACGTTCCCGGGATCATAGTGGGGTCGCTCTCCTTTGCGGTGTCGTGCTCTCTGACGAAGGAATCCCGCTCTCCACCGGGATGCGATAAATGTACACTGTCGTCGGCTCATTGCCCCCCCACTCCCATGCGAGCACGACAGGGCGGACCCACTGGGGGGCCGGGGAGATCGGGGGGCTAGTGTGGGCGGCACTTGGAGGCGGGGTACCCTGTTGAACCGGACCCTCTGGCCATAAAGCCGGAATCCATGTTGCCAGGTGGCGGCAGAGGGCAGGCAAGAGCTCACGTTCTTCGAGGGAGAGCGCTCGGACTGACCGGGCGTCCTGCCTCAGAAGAGAATCCGTGAAGCGATCCAGCTCCCCCAGCAGCTCCTGGAGATCGATGGCCCGGCCTGCCGGGGGGAGCGGGTGCAAGTCTTGCGCCCGTGGTGGAAGAGTCCATCCGGACAACGACCCGTCCGGCGAAGCCAGGATCCCGGCCACGAAGCGATGGTCACTCTGGTTGCGAATCAGCAGGTTCCGGTCGCTCTGGAGGGAGACTTCGAGGGCAAACCGATCTGAGGGGACGAGTTGGTGAGTGACGAGCGCGGCCACCGAGGACCTGCCCCGCCACCAAACTGCGCCGTCGCTTCGGGTTTCGACCTCCCAGAAAGGATCATTCGACTGCCCGGTCAACGCGAAGGTAGGTTCACCGGCGGGATAGATGTCGGAAACCGGTAGGACGCCGGCCGCGAACGGCCGCGTGGCGGGCAGCGGGCGCTCTGTCCGGGGCTGGGGATTGGGGGTTACCCAGTAGGTGTGTACCCACGAATCCGTCTGCCCCACCTGTCCAAGCCGCAGTTCGATCGTACGGGCGTGGGGTCCAAGCCGTTGCCACGAGTAGGCCCAGCCCGCGGCCCCTCCGGTACCGACCAGCCAGATTAGGAGTGCCATCACCAACCGGGCGCGCCGCTCCCAAAGCCGTCTGGGCCGCAGGCGACTGACCGCGATCAGTGCCGCCAGATAGGCCAGGGCCCCTAGACCGACACTGGCACGCTGGGGCCAGGGAATCCGTTGCGCCAGAAGCAGTTCCAAGACTTGGGCATCCAGCGGGGGCATCCAGGGACGACCCTTTTGGGGGACCAGAGGGGTGATCGGGCGCCGGGAGACCCGCTGCGCCACCTGGGGCTGTAACCAGGCGTGAGCGGATCCGGGACTTTGGGACCAGGGCGGGTTGTCCAGTCTCCAGGAGGCAAAGCCGATCCAGCCCTCACCGGCTGGGGTCCAGACGATGGGGGCGGCGGCCAACTGCTGGGCAGCCGGCCAGTGCAACCAGTCGGTGCCGCTCGTGGCCGCGCGAGCCGCCGCAGTGACCAGCAGAATGCCTCCCGTTTGCACCCAGGCTCGGACCGCCTGGACGGCCGCAGGCGGCAGCCTTTGCCAGGGGAAGCGATCCAGCAACAACAGATCGACTCCATCGTAGGCCAATCCGTTGGTGGGGCACATCTGAGGGTCGGTAACGAACTGAATCCGCGCGGGTGGGGGCGTGACGGAGGCAGCGCTACCAGGAAGTGAGGGGCTGGTGCCCGTCTGGTCCACCGCACCGGCCGCGGCCCAGGCCAGGCTGGCGGAGTTAAAGGCCTGCTCCCGCCAGATGAGCCAGATGGCTTGATCCGCCGAGGCGGTGAGCAAAGGTACAGGGCCTGCCGCTTGCAGCCGATCGTGTTCATCCCAAAGTTGCCATTGTAAGGAATCGTACGAGTTGAGGAGCGGCAGTAGAAAGTCGAATTGAAGCCGCGCGGGACTGGCGACGACCACCGGGGCACGGTATGTCAGCGTATTGGGAAGGCCGAGTTGGGAGATGGGGCGTGTGATGGTCAGGCCGATATACCCTTGCCAGATGGCGTTCTCGGCATGGTACGTGACGGTGAGTCGAACGGGGGACCAGCTTCCGGGGCGAAACTGGCCGTCGAAGCCCACTTGCCCATCGATCGTCATCCCCGCCGGCAGGGAGCCGGATCTTGGGCTCGTTGCAGGAGTAAGGGCCGTCTCATCCGTGGCTCGAATGGGAGCAGCCAGGACCAGAACGAGAACCACCATCGCCACCCAGGTGATCATAGGGATAACGGCCACCCGGAGGGTAGGGCCTGGCGCCCGGTGCCACTTCGGGTCGCGGCCGCCCGGTGATGGAGCAGGCCTGGGGATGCCAGTTGCCCAGCGGTGCAACGCCAAGGCCGGCCTTCCTCCCTTTGTTGAGACAAGCTCCCTTCTTATACAAGTTTATCATTTTGCGGCAAGGAAGACGAGGGCCAGGATGCCATAGGTGGCCAGTAGCTGCGCCCCCTCCAGCCAATTGGAGTGGGAGTCCAGGTAGACCAGGGTGGCCAGGGCAATACCGGCAGTCAAAGCCAGGATCTCGAGAGGGGGGAAAGCAAAAGTGAGTGGCTGATGCAGCACCAATCCCAGAAGCACGAGCAACGGCAGGACGAACAAGGCGATCTGTGTGCTGGAGCCGATAGCAATCTCGTAGGCCAATGTCATCCGCCCCTCCCGTGCAGCCAGGACCGCGGCCACGTTTTCCACGGCATTGCCTAGGAAAGGCAGTACAATCAGACCTACGAAACGCGGGCGCAGACCCCAAGCCCAAACCGTGTCTTGAACGGTGTGCACCAGCACCTCACTAACCCAGCCGACTGCGAGAGCGGCTATCACCAGGTTGCCCGCAGCCAACCAGATCTTGCGCCGGCGTTCACCAGCGGGTGATGAGGAGCCGAGGGCGGTTGTGGTCGATGGGGCTGTAACCGGAGAAGCCGGCGGGGAGCCGGCGGTTTCTTCGCGGTGGCGACCGCCGGTCGTCAGCGCATACCATGTGGAGAGCGCGTACGTGGCCAGCAGGATCAGGGCGATACCGACGTTGAGATAGACAGAGTCTGTTCCGGTCGTCCCTGTTTTCCGGAGCCAGTGCAGCAAGGAGGGGAGGAGCAAGGCTGTCAGGCCCACCACCAATTGCGACGAACTGGTGGAGGTCAGGGTGGGGTTCACCCGTTGGGTTGTATGATTGGCCCCCCCGACGACCATGGCCAAGCCGAGGACCAGCAGGGTGTTACTCAAGATGGCTCCCAATACGGCAGCCTGGACCAGGTAGACCAGGCCAGCGGCCAGGGAGAGCCCGGTGAGGATCAGCTCGGTCAGGTTGGCTGCGGAAGCATTGATCAGACCTCCCACCAGTGGCCCCAGCTCTCGGGCCAACCGGTTGGTGGCAGCGGTGATCTCGCCCGCCAGGGGGATGATGGTAAGGGCGGCCAAGGTAAACTGCCAGGGTGGGGAAACTCCCAGTCGGTGAAGGACGAGGGTGGTGACGAACGACAAGATGAATAGGGTGGAGCGAGCCAGTGCCATCCTTTTCCCTCCAGGCAATTTGCGTCAGCCTAGTGATACCCAAGCACATAGTGGTTTGCTATACTTATCGACGGCCACCGGGCGGCCTGCCCCGGCCGTAGCTTGCTGCAGGATGTGCTCGCTCATCCGGAGCGGGACCACGGGAAGCGGGAGGAAGAGGAATGTTAGCAACCCCTACAAAGTTCACGTTGGTTGCTGGTTCAGCCGAGGCGAACAGTCGCCTCAATGCTTTTGATAACGCATTGTTGGCGGCTGGAATCGGAAATCTCAATCTGGTGCGGGTCAGCAGTATTCTGCCGCCGGGCGCCACCCGGGTCGATACCCTGAACATCGCACCGGGAAGCCTGGTGCCGACCGCCTACGGGACGATTACCAGCGATACGCCGGGGGAGTTGATTGCTGCTGCGGTGGGGGTGGGGCGTCAGGCTGACGGGTATGGCGTCATTATGGAGTTTTCCGGCAAATGCAGCCGTGAGGAGGCCGAAGCGACGGTGGCCCAGATGGTGCGGGACGCGTTTGCCCGACGGGGACTCGAGTTGACCGAGCTTTTGGTCAAAGGGGCCGAGCATCGAGTCGAACGGATCGGCTGTGCCTTCGCAGCGGTTGCTCTGTGGTACTGACCTTGGACGGAGCGATGGGTAGAGCCAGAACCTGCCCGGCGCGGTTGGCTGTTGACCGGGCCGGGAGCACAAGGAGGTCCCGGATTGATCGAAGGTCGGCAGACGGAGCTTTGGTTTACTGAACGTCAAACGGACGATGTAGCGCTCTCGTTACGGATCGCGCAGACACTGCTACATGAGCAAACCGCCTGGCAGGAGCTGTTGGTGGTGGAGACGGCTCGCTACGGGCGGATGTTGGCCCTGGATGGAGCGGTGCAGACTACCGAGAAGGATGAGTTCATCTATCACGAGATGATCGGGCTGGTACCCGTCCGTAGCCACCCGCAGCCCCGGCGGGTGGCTATTGTTGGTGGGGGTGACGGCGGGGTCGTCCGTGAGGTGTTGAAAGACCCGGCGGTGCAACAGGTGACGCTCGTCGAGATCGATCCCAGGGTCACAGAGGTGGCCCGCCGCTACTTCCCCCAGATTGCCAGTGGGTTGGATGATCCCCGGGTGGAGTTGCGCTTCGAAGACGGCATTGCTTACATCGCACGGCTGCAGCAAGAGGTCGATGTCTTGATCGTGGATTCGACCGACCCTGTGGGGCCGGCGACCGGGCTGTTCGGCAGGGAGTTTTACCAGTCCGCTGCCCGTGCCTTGCGGCCGGGGGGACTGCTCGTGGCCCAGACCGAATCCCCCTATCTTGAACCCGACATCATGAGTCAGGCGCTGCAAGCGATGGCTGCGGTCTTTCCCAAGACCTACCTCTACCTCGCTAGCGTGCCTACATATCCCAGCGGATTGTGGAGCTTTGGGGTAGGCAGTCTGGGGACCGATCCCCGGCAGCCTGGGGCTCGGCCGCTGAACGGGCATACTCGCTATTATAATGAAGACATCCACCGGGCCGCCTTTGTTCTGCCCACTTTTGTGAAAGAGTTGGTGAACGGCACATGTCAACAACAATCTACCGGCGAGTAACCCCCTTTCTGCAGGCCGAGGAGCAACGGCCGGCCGCCGAAGCCGACGTCGTTCTTCTGGGAGCTCCCTTTGATGCCACAACCAGTTTCCGTCCGGGAACGCGCTTTGGGCCGGAGCGGATTCGGTTCGTCTCCTACGGATTGGAGGTCTACAGCCCGCTCCTGGACGACGAGCTCGACAGCATGTGGTTTTCGGATTACGGTGACCTCGATCTCCCGTTGCGGGATGCGGAAGAGATGACCCGACGGGTGGAGAGTGCGGTGAATGAGATCTGCCAGGCCGGCGCACGGCCGCTGATGCTCGGCGGTGAGCATACCGTCTCTGTCGGCGCTATTTGGGCAGTCGCTGCCCACCAGCCGGGATTGACCGTGCTGCACCTGGACGCCCATGCGGACTGGCGGGACTGCTATTTGGGGGACAAGCTTTGCCATGCGACGGCGATCCGCCGGGCTGCCGATAGAGGGTTGGGGAGAATCATTCAGATCGGGATTCGATCGGGGGGAGCGGAGGAGTGGCGAGAAGCGAAGCAGCGGGGAGACTTTTACCCGGGGGAGGGACCCGAACGGGTTGCGCAGTGTGCCTATGAACTGGCTGCCCAACAAGCGCCGGTCTATCTGACTCTCGACATTGACGTGCTCGATCCTGCGTTCGCCCCGGGCACGGGCACGGCCGAGCCGGGGGGATGGACGTCTTCCCAGTTGCTACAGGCGCTGCAAGTGCTTTCGCAGGCGGGAGTACGCCTGGTGGGGGCAGATGTGGTCGAGGTCGCTCCTCCACTGGACGCCGCAGATATTACTTCCATTGTAGCTTCGAAAGTGGTGCGAGAGCTCGCGATCGTGTTGCATCGCTCGGTGCAGCGGTGGGGACGGGGCACGGTTAACCACCAGCAGTTCTCCAGCCAGGGAAGCGTGGTCACGACCTCGCCGCGGACCTGAGGGAATGGCGGCCCTTTCGATAACCATGCACTGGGGATGAGAGATGAGGGGGGATTCAGGCCACGGGCACTTTACGTGACTACCAGGAGTGGGTGAAGCGTTTCGATCAGGAACGAGGGTGGGACCGGGTGTTGCCGACGGCCACCTGTGCACATCTGGCGGAGGAGGTCGGCGAGGTTTGCCGGGCTGTGCTTCGGTTGTCGGGCTATAAACCTGCAGCCGAACGGGATGGTCGGCAGGAGTTGGCCGAGGAGCTGGCGGATGCGACCACATTCCTGGTCAAGCTTGCCTACACGTTCGACATAGACCTGGAAGAGGCGCTGGCCGATAACCGCCGCAAGTGCGAGCGGCGATACGTCGATCCGCAGCAGGGTCGGGAGGAGGCCGCTCGCTACTTACAAACGACCCAAGCCTGGCTGGACCAGCAGGCGGAGGGGGCGGAGCGAGCACCCTCACTCCCGGGAACGAACGGAGGGGAAAGCCTTTGAGTGCGATCGGGATGAGTGTTCGTCGCTCCTGGCGGATCGTCCGGCAGATGTTGCAATTGACCTATGAAAACCTGGGCTTCGTCATGATGCTGAGCGCCCTATGGTTCATGATCGCCTGGTCGCCGCTGATTGTGCTTTCTTTTCTGCCCGGGTTGCGGGACAACGTGGTCGCCCAGATAGGGGCGCTCGTCTTGAGCCTGCTAGTTCCATTCGGTCCGGCTACGGCAGCGGTGGTCTCATTGACTTTCGATCTTACCCACCAGGAGCCGGTGGAGTTGCGGGACTTCTTTCCTCGCGCCCGCCAGCATCTATGGCCCAGCCTAGGGCTGATGGCCACCAACGTCATCGTCGGTGTCATCCTGGCCATCGATCTGTGGTTTGCTTTTGTCGTGCCCAACCAGAACATCCGCCTGTTTGCCTGGGTCTGGATCTACCTGGCTCTCCTGTGGGTGGCCATGGTGCAACTGCACTTTCCGCTTTTGGTGCGGCAGGAGGACACCAACTGGATCACCATCTGGAAGACGTCCGCCATCATGACCATCGGCAACATCGGGTTTTCTTTGCTAGCTTTAGTCGCCACGTTGTTGCTATGGACGCTCAACATTGGGCTGGTGGCTGGCACCGTCCTCTTCATGGGGGGAACAACCGGGCTGCTTCATAATCTGTATCTCAGCGAGCTGATCCGGTACGGGCGGCAGCAGGCAGCGAAGCGGTCGACAGCCCCGGCCCGTTCCGCCGGTTCGCCGGACTCAGAGGGTTAATCCCAGCTAGACATCAGACTGCTGCTATCTATAATGAACGGAAGTGGAGTTCCTGCTTTTTGGGGGGGTTGGGGTGGCCAAATTCGTTTTTGTGACCGGGGGAGTCGCCTCGGGATTGGGCAAAGGAATCACCGCTGCCTCGCTGGGACGGCTTCTGACCAGCCGGGGGCTGCGGGTGGCGATCGGCAAACTCGATCCATACCTCAATGTGGATCCAGGGACGATGAGCCCCCTGCAGCACGGTGAGGTCTTCGTTACAGAGGACGGTGCCGAGACGGATCTCGACCTGGGGCATTACGAGCGGTTCATCGATACGAACCTCACCCGGCGCAGTAATGTGACCAGCGGCCAGATCTACTGGTCGATCTTGACCAAGGAGCGGCGGGGAGAGTTTCTAGGTGGGACGGTGCAGGTAATCCCCCATGTCACCAATGAGATCAAACAGCGCATTATGGCCATGGCGGCCGACGGTGCCGATGTGGTCATCGTCGAGATCGGTGGCACTGTAGGAGATATAGAAAGTTTGCCATTCCTGGAGGCAATCCGGCAGTTTCGTAGTGATGTCGGTCGGGACAATTGCGTTTATGTTCACCTGACTTTGGTACCGTATATCCAGGGTTCACAAGAGCTAAAAACCAAACCTACTCAACATAGTGTGAAAGAGCTGCGTAGCATAGGAATTCAGCCGGATGTCATTGTTTGCCGCTCCGATCGACCTCTGCCGGAAGAACTCAAGGCGAAGATTGCTCTCTTTTGTGATATTCCCCCCGAAGCGGTGATCCCGAATGTAGACGCTCAATCCATCTATGAAGTCCCCCTGCTCCTGGAGGAGGCAGGGTTTGATCGGGTCGTGGTAGACCGGTTGCGGCTGCAGACACCCGCTCCGGATCTGTCCGAGTGGCGCAAAATTGTGGAGGGGATGAAAGAGGCCCGGGAAGAGGTAACGATCGCACTCGTTGGAAAGTATGTCAGCTTGCCAGATGCCTACCTGAGCGTGGTAGAGGCTTTACACCACGGGGCCGCGGCTCATCACGTGCGCGTTCAGGTAGCCTGGATCAACGCGGAGGACCTGGAGCAGCAGAGCGAGGCACAACTGCGCCAGACGTTCGCCGGGGTACAGGGCATTCTGGTTCCAGGAGGATTTGGCAGCCGGGGAATCGAGGGCAAAATCCGAGCCATCCGGTATGCCCGAGAGAATCGCATTCCTTTCTTAGGACTCTGCCTGGGGATGCAGTTGGCGGTAGTGGAGATCGCCCGGCATGTAGCTCACCTGCCGCGGGCCAACAGCTCGGAGTTTGACCCCCAGACGCCGGACCCTGTCATTGATCTCTTGCCGGAGCAGCGCCAGTTGACGGACCTGGGGGGAACCATGCGGCTGGGCGCTTACCCCTGTTCCTTGCAGCCTGGGAGCATCAGCCGCGCTGCCTACGGGGTAAGTCAAGTCAGTGAACGACACCGCCATCGCTATGAGGTCAACAACAATTACCGGGAGCTTCTCGAGCGTTGCGGAGTCCGGCTGGCCGGGCAGTCGCCGGATGGGCGTCTGGTGGAGATCATCGAATATCGAGATCATCCTTTCTTTGTTGCCAGCCAGTTCCATCCCGAGTTCAAATCACGCCCCAATCGTCCTCATCCTCTCTTCCGTAGCTTCATTGGGGTGGTGGCCCGGCAGCTGGTGGAAGTCGGCGGCTCGCCCCAAGCATAGGCCGCGGATGTTGGGGGGCTGCGCCTTCGGGAGCATGCCCGCTCGCGGGGGCTGTGTGTTATAATCTGAAAAAGAGGCCGAGTCACCGCCAGAGAGGGGTGAGCGGATATGTTGAGGATGAAGGTGAAAGTTGTCGGGATCGATCAGCGGACGATGCAACCCGTTGTGGTCATCACCGACACCGAGGAGAAAAACTACATCCCAATCGTGGTTGGCCCACCAGAAGCGAATGCTATCAATATCGCCATGGAGGGGATCCAGCTGCCACGTCCAATTACCCACGATCTGATCAAGGCGATACTGGACCGGCTGCATGCTCAGGTTGAGCGGGTGCTGATTGCGGAGCTCAAGGACGAGACGTACTACGCTCGGATTCAGCTGCGTACGGCCGATGGATTGACCGAGGTGGACGCACGTCCCAGCGATGCCATTGCTATCGCACTGCGGACGCAGGCTCCGATTTACGTATCTGAAGAAGTGGCCGCTCGGGCTTTGGTACCAGTGGAGTCCTGGTCAGCACAAGCCGACGACCGGCGGAAGGGTTCTGACGGCACCGACCAGGAGTTGGAGGAGTTCCGCCGCTTTTTGGAAGCGGTGACGCCGGAAGACTTTCGCAAACACCTGCGCTGATGGGCGAGAAGCGGGGGGCTGTCCGGCCGGGCTGCCCTCCGCCGGCTTCCTCTTCAAACCAGTGGATCTCCTTGACGGCTGCGGTTGGTAGCGATATCCTGTAGCAGGCTGCCGCTTCTGAATACCTGTTGCCTGAATCCTACCTCCGTGTTTCATCCCCGATCAGACGGACATAATGTGAATGGTGTTGTGGTGTAGCGTATTGCCAAGGGCGAACTGGTTCTGCAGACCTTTCGTTTGTTGCCGCGCCCCAGGCTGTTTTCCCCATGAGCCCTCTTTGCTGTCCAAACTCCCTGGCTGATGCTGGTCGGATTCGATACCGGTGCAATCGACGCGGCGCAGGCGGATCTGATGGCTGACGCCGGGCTGTGCCAGCATGATTCAAAGAAAGGTCAGGTGGTGCCCAACGTGAAGATCAGTGAGATGGAAGCTAAAACCCTGGTAGAATTGCAGGACATTGCGAAGGATCTCGGGGTCAACGGGGCAAGTCGACTGCGCAAGCGAGATTTGATCAACGAGATCCTGCGGGCAGAGACAGAAAAGGAAGGCCTGATCTTTACCCAGGGGATTCTCGAGATCTTGCCCGAAGGCTACGGGTTTCTGCGGATGCAGAATTACACCCCCTCGTCGGAAGATGTCTATGTTTCTCCTTCGCAAATTCGGCGGTTGGGTTTGCGCACAGGTGACCAGATCCTGGGGCAGGTACGGCAGCCGAGGGATAGCGAACGATACCACGCCCTGCTCCGGGTCTTGGCCGTCAACATGCTCGACATCGACAAGATCCAGCATCGGCCGAACTTCGACGACCTGACTCCGATCTATCCGCAAAGCCGCATCCACCTCGAAACGACCCCTGACGAGACAGCCACCCGGTTGATCGACGTGATTGCCCCCATAGGGAAGGGACAGCGCGGTCTGATCGTCTCTCCCCCGAAAGCGGGTAAGACCACCTTGCTGAAGAAGATCGCCAATGCGATCAGCATTAACCATCCGGAGATCGACTTGATGGTCCTTCTCGTCGACGAACGGCCTGAAGAGGTCACCGACATGCGCCGCTCCGTGCAAGGCGAAGTGATCAGCTCGACCTTCGACCAGGCTCCTGAAAACCATGTGCGCGTCGCAGACATTGTGCTGGAGCGGGCAAAACGGCTGGTAGAACAGGGAAGGGACGTGGTCGTCCTGCTCGACAGCATCACCCGGTTGGCTCGAGCGCACAACCTCGTGGTGCCGCCTTCCGGCCGCACGTTGACCGGCGGAGTTGATCCTGCGGCGCTGCGTCGCCCCAAGCAGTTCTTCGGGGCGGCTCGGAACATCGAGGAAGGGGGCAGCCTGACGATTCTAGCGACTGCCCTGATTGACACAGGTAGCCGCATGGACGATGTGATCTACGAGGAGTTCAAGGGCACCGGTAACATGGAGCTCCACCTGGACCGCAAGCTTGCCGAACGGCGGATCTTTCCCGCCCTGGACATTTACAAGTCCGGCACCCGCAAGGAGGAGCTGCTGCTCACCGAAAAAGAGCTCAACATGATGTGGATTTTGCGCAAAGCGCTCAGTTCGCTGGGGACGGCGGAGACGACAGATCTGCTCATCGACCGCCTCACGCACACCCGGTCCAACGAAGAGTTCGCCGACCTAATCGTCCATTCGACCTTCGCCGAGAATGTGCGAGCCTGAGCGGTATCTTCCACCGGTCGCAGGTTTTCTGGCGATCATTCCGTCTGAGGCAGAAGGAGTTCAGGATTTTCCGTCCAATAACCCAGAACAGATCCAGGGTTATCCATAAGCCGCGATCCGGCACGAAGCTGCGCTTTGGGAGGGGAGGCCGGTGGGGCGTAAGCCGTCCATCGACCGACGGCGGTGGATCAACCCTATGGTCCTGGGTCTTGGCCTGGCAGTTTTGTTGGGAGGATCGATGCAATCCGACCTCATCCCTGAAGACGGGGGAGATCTGGTCGACGCGGCTGGCAGCAAGGTCGAAGCTGCAAGACTGTCAGAAGGTGCAACGGGCGTCCTTCTCACCGGGATGCCCAGGACCTGGGCAGAGGGTGCGGATGGACTTACCCCGTTGGTTGAGCCGACGCCGCTTTCTTTGGAGTTGCTTTCCAGCCAGCCATACGACCGGCGCATGGCAGAACTGGCCGGTTATCGGGTACCGGGTGCTCCGGCCGTACCCAACAATCCCTTGGAACAGGTGGCGGCCGCCTATCATAAGGGGGTCCCACAGCAACCCCAGAGACCGCGGATCCTCCAGTATCGAGTGGGGCCCAGTGATACGCTGTGGGGAGTGGCACAGCGTTTCGGCACCGATGTGCCCACCCTGGTTCGACTGAACCAGATCGCAAATCCCCGGCGGTTGCGGGAAGGACAGTGGCTTCGGATCTTGACGGTGCCCGGGTTGGTGTACCGGGTAGGCCGGGGTGAGAACCTGACGCAGATTTCCCGTACCTATCGAGTGTCAATCCAGCAGATCATGGACGCGAACGCGCTGGCCGATCCCAATCATGTGCAGGCTGGCACGGAGTTGATCCTGCCGGGGGCTACCCCACCGCCACCACCTTCACCACCACGGCGGTCGTCTGGTGCCGCGGCCGCTGCAAGATCTGCGGACTCTACCCACGGCCGGGCCCAGGTCCAGAAAAAGGTGGAAGCAAAGGAGACAACCAGTTCCGAGCGCCGTTCTGACCTCGTAGCGCGGGGCGGGTTGCCCCGCTTCATCTGGCCGGCGGACGGGCCGGTCAGCTCTGAGTATGGGCCCCGCTGGGGGAGAGTTCACGAAGGCGTGGATATAGCGGTCAACCTGGGCTCGCCCGTGCGGGCGGCGGCAGGGGGGCGGGTGAC
>JADBKQ010000049.1 GCA_014896305.1 Limnochordaceae bacterium | reverse complement strand
CCCTTGCCTTTGGCCAGCAGACTGGTGCTGCCTCGCCTGCAGTGGACTTTCACCGCCAAGCCAACGCCCATGCCGGGCGCACAACCGAAGTTGGCCGGGGAGAGCCTCCCCGGCCGGTCTGATCGAAAGACAGAGGGGGACCGGCCCCCTCCGGCAGAAGAAGACGGTGGAACCCATGACGCAGCGCATCGGGCACTGCGGCGCGATGGCCACGCGCCCGAGAACACCCTGGCTTCGGTGCGGAAGGCCCTTGAGATCGGCGTAGACGGCATTGAGTACGACGTGCACCGGAGCCGCGACGGCATGATTTGTCGTGATGCACAACCTCGACGTGGACCGCACCAGCGACGGGTCCGGCTCTATCGTGGAGAAGACCCTGGCCGAGCTGAGCTGCGCACGTTGGATGTGGACGCCTGGAGGAGCCCCGAGTTCGCAGGCGAGCGCATCGCCACCCTCGAGGAGTTCGTAGCTGCGATACCGGCCCCGCTGAAGCTCTTCATCGAACTGAAGGGCCGGCAACGACGTCTGCCCGAGCATCGAGGAGCAGGTGACCGAGTTCCTGACCGCCCACGGTCTGGTGGAGCGGACCAACATATCATCGTTCGACCACTTCGTCCTACGGCGGATGCGGAGCCTGCTGCCCACGGTGGAGACCAGGGGCACTCTTCTCGGCCCGGCCGGTCGACCCTGTGGCGATGGCGCGGGCCTGCGGCGCCAGCTACCTGCACGCCAAGTGGGAGTATGTGAATTCCGGGATGGTCGCAGCTGCCCATGCCGCCGGACTGAAGGTGAACGCATGGACCCCCAACCGCGCAGCGTACATCGTCGCCTGCCTCGCACTCGGTGTGGATGGCATCATCACCGACCGGCCGGAACTGCTGGCGAACGTGGCTGCCCGCCCCTAGCTCAGGGGCGCCCCGGCTTCGAAGGTCTGGTTCAGGCCCTACAGCTCCTGCGAGCTGGTGCTGATCGCCCTGCACCCGGCTTTCAAAAGCACCCGGACCTGCTCCGGGCTGCGAAGCAGGCCGCCGCCGATCACCGGCTGAGAGAGGCTCTTGGCGATGTCGCCCATCTCTTCGGGCAGCACAGGCCCCGGCAGCAGATCGAGGCCGTCAGGCATGCACCGCAGACCGATCTGGATGGTCCGGCGCAGGGAGCGGGAGTCCTGGAGGAAGGCGCGGAGCACCGTCTCCAGGCCGTAGCGCTTCCCGGCCTCGTTCAGCGTGGGGCGTGTGGTCACCAGCCCGTCCACGCCGCGGGCCTTGGCGAAGCGTATCCCTGTCTCGTCTGCGGCGATGCTGTCGGCCAGGTCGATATGAAAGAAGATTCGCGCCTCCGGGCGGCTCTCCTTGATGCGTCGGCAGGTCTCCTCCAGGGTGAAGATGGAGCCGTACTGGAGGTAGACGAAGGCCACGGGGATCCGCAGCACCCGCTCGATGCCCTTCTCATCCCACACGACCGGGATGATGGGACAGGATTGAAGATGGCGCCAGAAGGGCTTCATTGGGGTCTCCTTTCAGCCACTGAGGGTCGATCTCCACCAGGCGCAATTCGTGCCCCAGTTCACAGAAACAGGCGGCGGAGGTCAGGCCGACATAACCTGCCCCCGCGATGGCGATATGCAAGTCATCACCTCCGAACCAGCGTGCACCCGCCGGTCTGGATGCAGTCTGTTCGATCTTATGCGCCAAATTTGCCATAAGGTGCTCTTTGTGATTCGTCACCCCATCAATTTTCATTTGTACTATCCTGCTGTATATTGATGTCAGATTCATACTTTGGGTGGAGATGACGAGAAACCCGTCGCCGAGAGTAGCCATCTGGCGTGGTTGCTCTGACGGGTTTTTCTGTGCCATCCAACAGGAGAGGATACTGATGGGATCCGTTCTCTGGCGGAAGAAGGCCGTGCCTGCCCTGGGCCTGCTGCTGCTCCCCGCGCTCCTGGCCGCCTGTGCCGGCACGCCGGCGCCCTCTGACAAGGCCGAGCCGGGCACCCCGCCGCCGGCGGCCGAGGGTCCGAAGGAGCCGGGTAAGGCGAAAATCGATACGAGCAAGTACGGGATCTTCTATCCTCAGTTCTGGGAGATGAGCGAAGAGGGGCCTTTGATTCCAGCCCTGGAGGAAGGCAACATTCCGCAGGGCATCGCCTACTGGAAGGAGAAAGGCTGGCTGATCATCTCCAACTACAAGGATGACAAGTCGCCCAGCACCCTCATGGTGGTGGACGCCGCCATCGGCGAGCCGGTCAAGAAGATCAACCTCGCAGAGCCAGGCGGCTCCAGCTACACCGGCCACGCGGGAGGGGTGGCGATCAGCGGCAAGCACCTCTGGGTCTCCTCCGAAGGGAAGGCCTGGTGGATGACGCTGCAGTCACTGGCCGATGCCAAGGACGGCGACAAGGTCGAGTTTGGCGGAGTCGTCTCTACCGTGGCCCGGGCCTCCTTCACCAGCTTCAAGGACGGGGTGCTGTGGGTGGGCGAGTTCCACCTGGAGCCCGACTACAAGACCGACGCCAGCCACAAGCTGACCAGCCCCGATGGCTCCAAGTACGGTGCCTGGGCCGTGGGTTACAAGCTGGACCCCGAGACCGACCAGATCCCCATCTCCCAGCCGGGCCCCGTCACCCCTGACTACATCCTCTCCATTCCCGACCGGGTGCAGGGCTTCACCATGACCACAGACTCGATCATTACCAGCCAGTCGTATGGCCGCGGGAACGACAGTAAGCTGACCATGTACCGGCGGCCCGACCTGAGCACCCAACCCCACCAGACCGTTGCCATTGGCGATCGCGAGGTGCCTGTCTGGTTCCTCGACTCGAAGACCCTAGCCGGGAACCTGCACACCCTCACGGCCCCGCCCATGGCGGAGGGTGTGGACACCGACGGCGAAGACCGGCTCTTCCTCCTCTTCGAGTCCGGCGCGAACAAGTACCGCCCCACCGCCGCCTCACCCATGGACACGATCCGCATCATCCACCTGGATAAGTGGCGAAGCTCCCAGTAGCACTCTTAATTGGGAACTAACGACACGTAAACCAATCCTTCATGAACCGATGATAGGATAGGATCAGAACGCAGTCCCAAAGGCGAAGTGGCCAACAGGAATCTGCGGCGCCTCCACCGAATGTACCCGACGAAAAACTGAACATCTGGCCAGATGGACAGAGAAATGGAGAGACGTCCTAAGGTAGGTCGGCTAGGCCCTTTTGGGCTCTGGCTTGCCTGGGACTTCTCTTGTTGCGTGCTCAGGGGTCAGGCGCATCACCGATCAGGTTTGTCGCAGAAAGGTTTTCGCGGGAACTTTTCCCGCGTTTTTTTTATGGGTTTGGTCCCCCCGACACCCCAACGCCAAAATGCGGCCGTAC
>JADBKQ010000048.1 GCA_014896305.1 Limnochordaceae bacterium | reverse complement strand
ATTCTTTCCACTCGCCCGGGAAGCCACTAGCGTGTTGAGAAATGGCTGCGACGATGGGAGGAATTTTCCACACCTCGTCGAAGTTTAATCCTTAGTGCAAACGGTTGTGCAACGCGCGTGCAAGTTCATCGACCGCTATAGAGGAGTGGAAGGTTTTCCAGAACTTTGTCGTGCTTTCCAATGTGAACTGCCGATCAGCACACTATCAAATGAAGGTATGGAGGTGCTCCGGCGCATCCAAAGAGTTTGACTTTTCAACGACAAAAAGGCAACCGTTTTCGCTGGGGAAGGCCGGACCCGTACGGTCGTCGCGGTGCCACCTTCCCGCAAGCATTCGGCAGGGGGGAGATGGCGTTGATGTTGAGCAACGGCAAGCGCAAGGCCTGGGCCCTAGCAGTGGGGCTGGCTCTGTCCACTCTGATTCTGGCCGCCGCAGTGATCCCGAACTCCACGGCTGCGGCGCCGCAGAAGCCGCTTTACGTGGCGCTCATCTGGCATAACCATCAGC
Organism: Limnochordaceae bacterium; assembly: GCA_014896305.1. Lineage (GTDB taxonomy): Bacteria > Bacillota > Limnochordia > Limnochordales > DUMU01 > Bu26. Next base: position 2,863 of record JADBKQ010000048.1, on the reverse strand, counting down.
CGCTTTACAAGGACCCAGTCAAAGGGGTTTACCTGATGCCCTGGGTCCGCATGCACGCAGTGAAGGATTACTACGACATGGCCGCCATGCTGGAGAATTACCCCAAGATGCAGGCCACCTTCAACCTGGTGCCGTCCCTTTTATACCAGTTGGACGACTACGCCTACCATGGGGCCAAGGACACGTACATGCTGGCCACGGAAAAGCCCGCGGACCAACTGACCGACGCAGACAAGGAGTTCATCCTGCGCCGGTTTTTCGACGCCAACTGGGATCATCTCATCAGGGTGCATCCGCGCTACTGGGAGCTGCTGCAAAAGCGGGGGACCACCGGCTCCGACGCGGAGATCGCCCGGGCCAAGCAGACTTTTACGGTGCAGGATTTTCGCGATCTGCAGGTGTGGTTCAATCTGGCCTGGCTGGATCCGGACTTCCAGAAAAACGACCCGGCCATGGCCGCTCTGGTGGCGAAAGGCCGCAACTTCTCGGAAGCGGACAAACAGGCGGTCCTGGCCAAACACCTGGAGATTATCCGCTCTGTGGTGCCGGAGTACCGCAAGCTGATGGAGAAGGGCCAGATTGAAGTCACCACTACGCCATTCTACCATCCAATTCTGCCCCTCATCAATAGCACAGACTCGGCCCGGATCGCCAGCCCCAATCTGCCGCTGCCCCAGGAGCCGTTCAGCCACCCCGAGGATGTCCAGGCTCAGCTGGCCAAGGCGGTGCGCTCCTATGAGGACCATTTCGGCCGGCCACCGGCGGGCTTGTGGCCTTCAGAACAGGCGGTGGGGCAGGACATCCTGCCGTACGTGGAGGAAGCCGGGTTCCAGTGGCTGGTGACCAGCGAGGGGATCCTGGAGAAATCCCTGGGAACCCAGGTCCGCGACGGCGCTCGCGGGCTGTCCAAACCGGACGTGCTGTATCAGCCGTACCTCGTCAAAGGGGAAGGGCGCGATCTGGCCATCCTCTTCCGGGATATCGTGCTATCCGACAAGATCGGCTTCAGCTACTCCGGCATGCCGGCAGAGCAGGCGGTGGACGACTTCATTGGCTACCTGCACCGGATGCAGCAACAGCTGGCGACGGTGCCCGGCGACCACGTGGCTACCATCGCCCTGGATGGGGAGAACTGTTGGGAGTATTACCCCAACGACGGCAAGAAGTTCCTTCGTCTCCTGTACGAGCGACTCAGCAACGACCCTCTGCTGAAGCCGGTGACGGTTCAGCAGTACCTGAAAGAGCACCCGCCCGTCCAGCGGCTGGCCACCCTTTGGACAGGGTCTTGGATCGGTGACAATCTGGAGACCTGGATCGGCGAGGAAGAGGAGAACAAGGCCTGGGATTACCTGAACAAGGCGCGCCAGGCCATTGTGACCTACGACGTGCTGCATTACGGCGAGCCGGGCTATGAGGAAACACTGGCGAAAGCGTACGAAGAGCTGTACGCCGCCGAGGGGAGCGACTGGTTCTGGTGGTATGGGTCCGACCAGGATTCGGGCAATGACGCGGCGTTTGACGATCTGTTCCGCACCCATCTCCTGAACATCTACGCCATTACCGGCCAACAGGCTCCGGACTATCTGTATCTGCCCATCATTGCCAGGACGCCGGCGCGCCCGGCGAGCGCTGCATCGGGCAGGCTTACGGCCGTCGTGGACGGGCTGGTTCGCCCCGGCGAGTGGGACCAGGGCCTGCAATTCCCCGCGGATCCGGCCGGGACCGGGGTGGCCCGGACGCTTTATGCCGGCAATGATGCGGCGAAGGTCTATTTGCGGGTAGACTTCGGCGTGCCGCTGGAACGGCTGCTAAAGGAAGGCTGGCAAGCCCGGTTCTACTTCTCCAATCCGCGCCAACTGACCGTTAACGCCCTGCCGCGGGACAGCGCCGCCGGTGCCGGCGCCACGGTCCTGGGCTACGGCCTGGCCGAGGAGATCACCGCCGACTTCGCCGCCGTCCAGGGAGGCGAGGCGGGGGGCAACACGGCTTTGCCGGTGCCCGTGACGCTGGCGAAAGCTGCCGGAGCGAACCAATGGCAGCCGGCGGAGGTCTTGCCTGCCGGCACCGCCATGGCTGGCACGGATGCCGCCGGGAAAGGCACGACCCTGGAGTTGGCCGTCCCGTTCGGACTGCTGGACCTGCGGGCGGCGGAATCCGCCAGCCTGACCCTGGTGCTGGCGCAGGGTTCCGCCCTCCGGGAAGTTCTGCCCGTGGCGGGACCGGTGCGGGTGCAGGTGCCGGAGGTGATCAGCGGGGATCTGGTGTTTGAGTGCAAGGATCCCACCGGCGATGACCATGGCCCCGGCTCTTACACCTACCCGGGCAACGCGGTGTTCACGCCGGGCGTCTTCGATCTCACCCGCTTCCAGGTGTTCAAGGAAGGCAACGACGTGGTCTTCAAGATATATCTGGCCGGGGAGATCAACAACGTCTGGAACTCCCCCATCGGCCTCAGCGTGCAGACGATCGACATCTACATCGACAAGGATCACAGGGCAGGCTCCGGCCAGACCAAAGCCCTGGGTGGCCGGCGGGTGCAGTTCGCGCCGGAAAGTGCCTGGGAGGACGCCATTTGGGTGGAAGGCTGGAACCAGAAGCTCTTTACCGCGGACGGACAGGAAGTGGCGGGGGCCAATCTACGCGTCAGCGTGGACACGGCTGAGCGGTCCGTGACCGTTCGCGTGGCTGCGGCAGCCATCGGGATACCCCAACCCGGATGGGGCTATCAGGTCTTCGTGCTCGGCCAGGAAGGGTACCCGGAAAGCGATTCGCTGCGGGTGCGGGAGGTGAAGGCGCAAAAGCAGGAATGGCGGTTTGGCGGCGGCGACGACGGGCCGTATGATCCCAACGTCATCGACATGCT
>JADBKQ010000047.1 GCA_014896305.1 Limnochordaceae bacterium | reverse complement strand
GCGGGCCCGAGGACGCTGGACGCTCACCTTGCGGCCCAGCACCACCACCCAGCCCCCTCGGGACAATATCGAAAGGTGTGCAGGGGTGATATGAATGCTGGTGTCAGTGATTGTGCCGTGCCGTAACGAGCGGCACCACATCGAGAGGTTCTTGGACAACGTCCTGCGACAGAGGAGCGAGGGGTTTCAACTGGAGATACTGGTCGCTGACGGGCACAGTGACGACGGTACCAGGGAGATAGTTGAGCAATTCGCAGCGAAGTACCCATACATTAGGCTGATCGATAATCCTCGCGGCATTGTGTCTACAGGGTTGAACGCTGCGATTCGGGAGGCTCAAGGTGACATCATCGTGCGAATGGATGTCCACACAGAGTACGCGGACGACTACATTGCACGCTGCGTTGACGTTCTCCTGAGGACCGGAGCGGAGAACGTTGGCGGGCCCTGGGTGGCACGTGGCAGTGACCTCATCTCTAGGGCCATTGCGTTAGCATTTCAGAGCCATTTTGGGTCCGGCGGCGCCAAGTCCCACGACCCCAACTACGAGGGGCCGGTGGACAGCGTGTATTTGGGCTGCTGGCCACGAAGGACTTTCGAGCGTTTCGGCCTATTTGACGAGGACCTCGTACGGAACCAGGACAACGAGCATAACCTCCGAATCTGGCGCATGGGCGGAAGGGTATGGCAGTCGCCGGCCATTAGGTCCTGGTATCACCCGAGATCGTCCTTGAGGAAACTTTGGCGGCAGTACGTCCAGTACGGCTACTGGAAGACACGCGTTGTGCGCAAGCATCGGATTCCTGCCTCTCCCAGGCACCTGATTCCTGGCGCCTTCGTCGGGGTAGTGACGATGCTTGGGGGGATAGGCTTGGTGTCTTCGACTGCTCGAACCATGTGGGTCGTGTTGCTGCTGGTGTATGGATTGGCGCTTATCGGCGCTAGTGCTTGGGTATGCAAGGCAAGGAATGCGTGGCGATACTTCTACCTGATTCCCGTGGTGTTTGCCATCATGCAGATCGGGTATGGCTACGGTTTCCTAATGGGGCTCGCTGACATTGTGTTTCGACAGGGTAGGTCCACAGATGCCTTGGCAAGCCTCAGTCGCTGAATGGTCTATCTTCCCGTTGTGCGACCAGAGGGATGTACGGGGTTGGGCTGGTGAGGGGACGTGATTCTGGTGGCCCAGCGGCCGTGGCACGTTTCGTGTCCGTGAGCATGGCACGATCTCGTCTAGATAATACTGGGAGGCCGGCAAACTGGGCGGGCAGCAACCGACTATACGCGTGATGTATAGGTGGGTGCGGCAGTGAAGGTCACAGTCATCGGGGCCGGGTACGTCGGGCTGACCACGGGGGTGGCGCTGGCATACCTGGGGCATGAGGTCACGGCCATTGACAAGAAGGAGTCGGTCATCGAGTCGTTGCTGGCGGGCAGGCCGCCGCTGCACGAGCCGGGGCTGCCGGAGCTCTTTGCCGAGGTGCGCCGGCGGATGCGCTTCGACGTGGCGCTCACGCCGGAGACGGCCGGGGCGGACGTGGTGCTCATCTGCGTGGGCACGCCGCCCCAGCAAAACGGCGACGCCGATTTGCGCTACGTCGAGGAGGCGGCTCGGGCGCTGGCCGAACAGTTGCCGGAGGGCGCCGACACGCTGGTGGTCAACAAGTCGACGGTGCCGGTGGGTTCGGCGCGGCGCGTGGAGGCCATCGTCCGGGAGGGGCTGGCCCGGCGGGGCGTGCGGGCGAAGGTGGCGGTGGCGTCCAACCCGGAGTTCCTGCGGGAAGGCTCGGCCCTATACGACACCTTCTACCCCGACCGGATCGTAGTGGGGGCGGAAGACGGCGGAGCAGTGGAGCGACTGCAGCGGCTGTACCGGCCCATCCTGGAGCAGAGCTTTCCGCCGCCGAAGGGGCTGGCAAGAACGGACGGTCAGGGGCTTCCGGTCTTCATCACGATGACGCCGACGAGCGCCGAGCTGTGCAAGTATGCGGCCAACACGTTTTTGGCCATGAAAGTGTCGTTCGCCAACGAGATCGCGGGGATTGCGCAGCGGGTCGGGGCGGACGTCACCGAGGTGATGCGGGCGGTGGGGCTCGACCGGCGCATCGGGACGCGGTATTTGGGGGCCGGCGCTGGGTGGGGCGGGTCGTGCTTCGGGAAGGACGTACGGGCGCTACTGGCGCTGGGGGAGCAGTACGGCTACGAGATGCCGTTGGCGGCGGGGACGCTGCGGGTGAACGAGCGGCAGCGGCGGGTCGTGGTGGACAAGCTCCAGGCGGCGCTGAAGGTGATCCGGGGGAGCACGGTGGGGTTGTGGGGGCTCACGTTCAAGCCGAACACGGACGACTTGCGGGATGCACCGGCGGTGGACGTGGCGAAGATGCTGGTGGGGATGGGGGCGAGGGTGCGGGCGTACGACCCGGTGGGGATGGAGCGGGCGAGGCGGGAGCACCCGGATTTGGGCGTCGAGTACGCCGCGTCGCCGGTCGAGGCGGCTGAGGCCGCTGATGCGGTGGTCCTCATGACGGAGTGGGATGAGTTCCTGCACGTCGACTGGCATGCGGTAGCGGCGGTGATGCGGGGGCGGGTGGTGGTCGACGGGCGCAATGCGCTGGATAGGGCCGCGCTCGAGCGCTTGGGCTTCCGGTACTGGGGCATTGGGCGATGACTCACTTGACGACCAGTTACGTCGGAAGCGCTCAAACCAGGTACTATATGTGGCGTATCCGGAACTGCTCGCGCAATAGGCGGACAGGGTGAGTGAAGCACGTGGCGAGCAAGCTCGAAGGGATTGGTCCTGAGTACACGAGGCTCCAGGCGCATCTGCAGGCGTGGAGGCAGGTCCTTAAAGCAGCGCCTCCGAGCGGGTATGAGCAACTGATCCGCGCTCTTGGCCCAATTCGAGAGCAGCACTTGAAGATCTCCCGGCTGTTTTACACCGTGCCAGTCACTCCTTGCGCGTTTGCATTGTCCGAACTAGCCCGGGCAAATCAGCACTGGCAAGATGTTATCGATAAGGCACTCGGTCAGTCGCGTGCTTTGGAGGACCTAAGACGGGTCCACCGAACATGGCTCGAAACGACCAAAGGCATGCCCGATAGCGCCGCTTGGCTTCAGGGTGCCGCTGCAACGTCCCTGAGTGACACGATCTACCGGCTTACACTCTCTGAGAAACTCCTGACTAGAGTTGATTTTGAAGCTTTGAAGACCCTTGCACTGCCTAGCCGGTCACTGTCCGCGGTTGTTGATTCGGTTGGCTCTGCTGCGTCGGCCTATGCTAGGCTGGCGGAGTCTGTTCGGGCACTCAAGGACGTGACGCACCTACCCGAGTTCCTGCTCCCGGGAGCCACCAGGGAGGTTTTCACCACCGGCTATGCCTTGAATGGTATTTCTGTGGTGGAAGCGCCAGAAGATGAAAGTGATTCGGACTTAGCCGAGCTGGTCGCCCACGTAACGCGAGAAACCTCCGGCTGGGAGAGCCTGTTGCGATCCGTTGACCCCGACTTGGCCGCACCGTACATCGGAGCGCACGAGGCTCTTGGCACAGCCAATCCCGATAAGGCTCGTCACGTTCTCATCTCCCTAAGAGAGCTTTGGCAGCATCTGCTCCGTCGTCTGGCCCCAGATCATGAGGTTCTAGCATGGATGCCCGCGGACAGCAATGACCTTGTTCACAACGGTCGCCCAACGTGGAAAGCACGGGTGCGGTATATCTGCCGCGCTATCGCTCACGGTCCTCTTGGCGACTTCGCAGTCGAGGACACAAACTCCTTGGTGAAGCTTTTGAATCTCTTCAATCGGGTGCACGAACTACGGGAAGGGCTAACGGAACGCCAGCTTCACGCTCTTGTTCTCCGAAGCGATTCCTGGCTCATGTACATCCTCCGCGTTTACGAGGCAGCGAAGCAGTCTTAAATGTTGCGGTGCATACGGGGGCTTGCCTGTGAGAGCCTCGCTTGTACTAACCGTGGGGTCGGCGTCGACGACGCGTCGCCGCGTGCAACTCAAGGTGGGTCGTGACTTGGTATGAGCAGCCGTACATCGGCATTGCCCCCCAACCAGCAACTCCAGCAGCGGGTGCTAGTGACCGGCGGGGCCGGGTTCATCGGAAGTCACCTGGTCGACCGGCTGGTCGAGCGGGGCGACGAGGTGGCGGTGGTGGACAACT
>JADBKQ010000046.1 GCA_014896305.1 Limnochordaceae bacterium | reverse complement strand
CAGGGCGCTGCTCCACCAGGCCGGTGGGTGGGTACGGCAGGCCGTGGCATTTGCCACTCCACAAGCCGAGCGCGCTGCCGCAGAAAAGGAGCAATGGAAGATAGGCGAAGGCAGGTAGACAGACTCTGGAGGGACCCCACCAACGCCCATGGACGAACCCGACATTAGGGGGTAATGAGGGGTTGCGAGAGAGCGCGAGTACGGGCGTTGTGGCCCGGGACCTTGCGATGACACCGAGGTTCTACGCCTACGCCGTCGCTCTGGGCACTGTAGCGGTTTTGGCGGTGACGATCTTGCTCGCAGCCCCCCGAGTCTTCGCAGCAGGAGGGGCCTCGATGCGCGGGACGGGTGTTCGTGCGGACGAGTTGGGCTTTCGTCCGCGGGTGAAGCCGGGGATACAGGTGCTGCTGGAACAGCGTCTGGACCTCATACGGGGTAGACGGGTAGGCATCATCACCAATCCCACCGGGGTGTTGCCCAATCTGGAGAGCGACGTCGATGTTTTGGCTAGGTTACGGCCGGATGTCGAGCTGGTCGCCATTTTTGGCCCTGAACATGGCTTTCGCGGAACTGCGCAAGCAGGCGGCTCCGAGGGCTCCTTTCAGGATCCGGCCACCCGTATCCCGGTGTACGACTTGTATGGTAAGAGTCCCCAGCAAATCGCGACGGTCTTTCAGACTGCTGGCGTTGACGTGGTCTTGTTCGACATTCAAGACGTAGGGGCACGTTTTTACACCTACATCTGGACCATGGCGGATGCGATGGAGGCGGCAGCGCTGAGTGGCACCGCGTTTGTAGTCCTGGACAGGCCGAATCCCATCGGGGGCTTGGCCGTACAGGGGCCGGTGCTGGACCCAGCCTTCAGTTCGTTCGTTGGTCGTTACCCCATTGCGCAGCGGCACGGGATGACCACCGGCGAACTGGCCTTGCTCTTCAACGACCGGTTCGTTCCTCAGCGGACCGGAGGACGTAAGGCCAAGCTGACCGTGGTTCCCATGGAGGGCTGGCGGCGGTGGATGTATTACGAAGATACGGGTCTTCCGTGGGTGATGCCTTCCGTCAACATGCCGACCGTGGACACCGCTCTGGTGTATTCCGGAAGCGGCCTCTTCGAAGGCACGAACATCTCCGAAGGGCGAGGAACGACTAAGCCTTTCCAGCTGCTGGGCGCTCCCTACCTCGACGGCCGGTTGGCGTCGGCGCTCAACAGTCTGCGTTTGCCGGCAGTCGCCTTCAGGGCGGCCGCGTTTACTCCCATGTTCAGTAAGTACGCCGGGCAGATGGTCAACGGAGTTGAAGTGTACGTAACGGATCGCCGGTCGTATGACCCGATCCGTACGGCGGTCGCCATGATGGTTACGGTGCGGCAGTTGTACGGGACGGCGTTGCGGTGGGAAGTCAACTCCGAGGATACAGGTCATCCTTATTGGATCGACAAGATAACCGGGTCTGATTGGGTGCGCAGAGCTATCGACGCCGGTAAGGTCGCTGACGAGATAGTGGCAGGCTGGCAGGACCAGCTCGCAGCCTTTCGAGCGTTACGTTCCCGCTACCTCTTGTATCCGGAGAACTGAGAGGCACGGCAGCGTGCGCCCAAAGGGTGGATGGGTGTCGCCCGGGTCACACGCACAAGGGGAGGAGGCGTGACGTAACGGATCCAACTTTACGATGCTGATCGACATTGTTGAGAAACTCGGCTGACGCGAGACCCATAGAGGGAGGAGCCACGATGAAGCACTTGCTACCGAGTCTGGCGTCGTTGGGGCGGGTCGTCGGGGCTGCGACGTTGTTAGCCGCAGTCTTGGCGCTAACGGGAGGCCCTTCCCAGGCCGCGGACAAGCAAATCACCCTGAGCTGGTGGTCCACTCCCGCCTGGCCCGTGAACGGCGACGTCTATTACTGGCAGAAGAGCATGATCCAGGCGTTCGAAGAAACCCATCCCAACGTTAAGATCAAGCTGACTCAGCTCGACTGGGCCAGCGCCACCACAAAACTAGACACGGCCATCATGGCGCGCCAGTTCCCCGATGTCGCTACCGGCGCTCAAAAGGTGGCGACCTGGGCCAAATACGGTATTTTGGAGCCCATTGACCCGTATCTGACTCCGCAGGATCGGGCCGACTACTACCCGGTGGCTCTCAAGAAGTTCACGTACCAGGGCAAGATCTACGGGTGGCCCTGGTTTACCACGACCTACGTGATTTACCTCAATCTGGACATCTTCAAGGAGCGCGGCATTGAGCCCCCGAAGGACGGCAACTGGACGTGGGATGAATTCGTCGAGACGGCCAAGAAACTGACCTTCAAGGACAAGAACGGACAGCAAGTCTACGGTTTCGGAGCGATCATGCAACCCTTCTATTACCAGGCGTTCGGGATCCTCCTTTCGGACAGCGGGCAGTTGCTGTCACCCGACGAGGTCCGGTTTGGGCTGAATACGGCAGAAGGGGTTTCAGGGCTGCAGAAACTTGTCGATTTGGTTCAGAAGTACAAGGTGTCGCCGCTTGCCATGGGTTCGGCGCAGGACGCCGACATGACCAAGATGTTCACGGACGGACACCTGGCCATGCTGGCTCAGGGTACGTTCTACATCCGTCAGCTCGAAAAGGCTCTTGAGGGCCAGACTGAGGGCTTCCAGGGTACGCCGCAGGCGACGAAGCCTTTCCCGTTCGCCGTCGCCAACTATCCCATCGGCAAGCTGGGCCGCCCCATCTCGTTGCATGAGGGTGTGGGCGGCTTCGTAGTCTTCAAGCATGACGACAAGGACCGCGTCAAGGCCGCGATGGAATTCGCCCGGTTCTTGACCAGCCCCGAGAATCAAAAGGCCCTTACAAACTATGGAACGTTCCCATCCCGCCGGTCGGTGGGGGACATCTACACCGATGACCCCTATTTGAGCTGGGCGTTAAGGAACGCAGTGCCGACGCTGGACGTCCCACCGGTCACACCGAGCTGGCTGGAGGTCGACAAGGCGATTGTACCGTACTTCCAGCTGGCCATTCTTGGGAAGCAGTCGTCGGAAGAGGCCATGGCCAATGCCGCCAGGGCAGCCGATGCCATTCTGAAGGTCAGCCGATAGGACGTGGGCGCGAGGGATGGCTTTCCCACCCCTCGCGCTATCCCATGGCTTAGGAGAAGAGTCGAGCGTGATGGAAGGAAGAGCAAGCGGCGCTCCCCAGTTAGCGGAGGATCGGACCGCACTCCAGCGCAAGCGCCTTGCATGGTGGAAACGATTAGAATGGCGCGAGGCTTTCGAAGGCTACTTGTTCGTGCTCCCAAAGTTGGTGCTCTTCGCGATCTTCTTGGTGACGCCCGTGCTTATGGGAGTCCAGATGGCCTTCGAAAACGTCCAGCCGTTCCGGTCCACATGGGTGGGGTTGGAGAACTTCAGGGCGCTTACTCACGATAACGTGTTTTGGCTGTCCTTGCGAAACACCGCTATCTACACCCTCGTGGTGGTGCCCGTAGCCGTCATGACTGCACTGGGGCTGGCCAGCCTGATTCAGCCGTTGAGCAATGTGCTGCAGACCTTCTATCGGGCCGCGTATTACCTGCCGGCAGTAGCCTCAGCCGTAGTCTTGGCCCTGGTATGGAAATGGCTCTTTGATTATGATTACGGATTGTTCAATTATCTGCTAGGGCTTCTTGGCGTTGGCAAGGTGCAGTGGCTCGTATCGCCGGACATTGCCCTGTGGAGCATCATTCTCATGGCCATCCTTTCGCCTCCGGGAGCGGGAGTGGTGCTTTATCTGGCCGCAATGAACGGCATCCCGCGCGAGCTCTACGAGGCCGCGGAGATTGACGGCGCTTCCGGATTCCAGAAGTGGTGGCGGTTGACGGTTCCCCTGGTCACGCCTACGACCCTTTACATTGTCGTCATGAGTACAATCGGATCGTTCCAAATCTTCACCAACGTGTTCATCATGACCGGTGGCGGGCCCGGGAATGCCACCACCACCATGGTGACGGAGATCTACAACAGCGCGTTCCAGTTCTTCAACTTCGGAAAGGCCTCTGCAGAGGCCTTGGTTCTGTTCGCGATCGTAACCGCGCTTGCCGTCGTTCAGTTCCGTTGGCTCTCTCGGGATGTCCAGTACTGATGGGGCTGAGTCTGCATCCGGTTCTGATGGGAAAGTTGTCTGTGCACCGGTGCGGCGGGGGTGTGGGCCGATGAAGGGGTACCGTGACTGGCGAGGGCTGGGTGCCCGAGGGATCGCCCTGGCTATCCTGACTGCATATGCGTTCCTTGCTCTAGTGCCACTGTACTGGCTATTTGCCACTTCCTTGATAGCGCAAA
>JADBKQ010000045.1 GCA_014896305.1 Limnochordaceae bacterium | reverse complement strand
TGGTACATGCCCACACGTTCAAGGCTGGTGCTGTGGCGCGCTTGGCAGGAGCGGCAGAGGGCGTGCCAACGATCTATACACCTCACGGCTGGCGGTTTATGCCAGGTACACCGAGGCTGTGGCGGCTAGCAGGGCCGACGATAGAGCGGTTTCTGGCTCAGCACGCAGCACGCATTGTTTGCGTTTCGGAGTACGAACGCCAGCTGGCGCTGGAGCTCCGCATCGCTGGCCATGAAAAGCTCGTAGTGGTCCACAACGGAATCCCGGACATCCGGGACCAGGCCAGGGAAATGGGACCCGTTGATTCACCGATGCAGAATGTGCGTGCAATAATGGTAGGCCGCTTCGAACCACCAAAGAATCAGGAAACGCTCCTCAGAGCTGTAGCGCGGGTTTCTCGACCTAGCATAGTGCTGGACCTTGTCGGAGACGGGCCTACGCGGACAAGAATTGCAAGTCTCGCGCGCTCCCTGGGCCTCGGAGATCGGGTGCGGTTCCTAGGAGAGCGTGATGACATTCCAGAGCTTCTGGCACAGTCGCACGTATTCGTACTGGCATCGCACTTCGAAGGCCTGCCCCTGGTAGTACTGGAGGCGATGCGTGCTGGGCTCCCCGTGGTGGCCACGGGTGTTGGGGGGGTGCCAGAGGCGGTTCGGCATGGCGTGACGGGCATCCTGGTGCCACCGAGGGCGGTCGAAGCGTTAGCTGAAGCGCTTGGTACTCTCGCGAGCTCAGCACGGATGCGCGCAGAAATGGGAGAGGCAGGTCGTAGATTGTTCCTGAGCCGGTTCACGGAGGCGCGTATGCTCCGAGCAATTGAGTACGTGTACAGGACAGCGGTCTAGGTCCGAGCTGCCGATCCTTTCACCGCCGCTCCCTCTGAAGGTCGATGGGCGGTTCGTGTCGCGGTCGAAAAGAGGTGTAGGAGGGGCCGAATGCGCGTCGCTCTCGCCGCTCTCTCCGTGAGAGGAGCAATGGGACAGTACCTGGGAGCGCTCTTGCCGCCCTTGAGCGAATTGGTGGATGTGCACTTGTTTGTGCCGGAGCACTACCAAGAGTGCGCTGGTCGCGCCGCTGTGCACCGGTTCAAGACGGGGCGCAACCACGCAGAGGCCTTGGCGAGCCTAATGAATCCGTATGGCGCGCTAAGGATCTGGAAAGAGATTCGCGAAATGCGCCCAGACGTGGTACACCTTTTCAACGGCGAGGGGTATCCTTGGAGCCTCCTGTGGGCCAGGTGGGCGCACCGCGACGGCATCCCGCTATTGGTGACACTGCACGACCCTGAACCCCATCCAGGAAGTATATGGGACAACCTTAACGGCAGGTTGCGGCGAGCCGTTCTTACCCACGCGGAGAGCGTGCACGTACACGTGCCATCGTTTTGTGACGCGGCAATGCAGGAGGGCGCGAGACGAGTAAGGGTCATACGGCACGGAAGTCTAGCGCACCGGTTCCTGCGGTACAAGAGGCCAACGGTTGGGAGAGAGCCGCTAGTGGTTTCCTTTGGCCGGCTCGAGCCCTATAAGGGACTTGAGGTGTTGGTAGAAGCTGGGTTCCTGCTAGATGGGGCGATGCGAGTGGCGATCGCGGGGCCAGGACGACTGCCACGAAAGGTTCGGGAGCGCGTTATGCGAAACCCAGACATTTTTGAAGTGCACGAGCGCTACCTGGATGACTGGGAGGTTGCAGAGCTGTTTCAGCGGGCTGCCGTGTGCGCACTTCCCTACGTACAGGTTACGCAATCCAGCGTGCCACTGATAGCCGCAGCGTTCGGCGTGCCGGTTGTGGCCTCGGCACTGGGAGGATTCCTTGATGATGTACCGGCAGTGAACGGAGTTCTGGTACCGCCAGGGGACGCTGAGGCGTTGGCGAAAGGAATAAAGATGGCAGTTGGGTTGCGGCCGACGTACCCTGCCGAACGTGAGTTTTCTCGTTTGGCGGTGGCGTTTGAGCAGTGGTACTCCGCGCACGTGCGGCGCTGATCATGGACGACGTCGCGAGGAGAGAAGCAGAAAGCGCGGTGTGCAGCGAGCCTGCGAGAGGGTGCGCATGCGCATCGGTGACGGGAGAAGACGGTCAAATGGATGAGAGGGTCCGCTGTCTGGCCGCGGTCTTGCACTGGAACGCACCCGAGCAAGCTGCACGGTGCGTCAGGTCGGTGCTTGCTGCGGGAGTGGGCAAGGGTCAGGTGGTAGTGGTTGACAATGCATCTACACTGGGATCGGTGGAGGATCTTATTACGAAGCTGGCGCCGTTGGGCGTTACTGTGCGGAGGAATGGCGATAACATCGGATATGCCGGAGGCATGAACGTAGCGGTGGGCTTGGCTCAGCACGTGGGGGCGCGGTTCGCCCTGCTGCTGACTCAAGACGTCGTGCTGGATCCTGGGGCGATAGAAGAGCTTCTTGGGACCGCAGAATCATTTGAGCGAGTTGGGGTCGTAGCACCCGTGGTTTATTGGCTGCAGAAACCAACAAATGTCTTCTCGGCAGGTGGCTGGGTGGATCCTAGGCGGGCGCGGGTTGGCCATTTCTTAACGGTTGAGGGTCACGCGCCATATGAGGTCGCATGGGTTGACGGTTGCTGTATGTTGGTACGGGTGGACATGATTGAGGAGATAGGCGCGTTCGATGAGGGGTATTTCATGTATTGGGAGGAGAATGACTTATGTCAGAGGGCTCGGCGCGCTGGGTGGAGGGTAATGGTGGCGCCCGGGGCGGTTGCGTGGCATGAGGGTGGAGTGGATCGCCCCCGCGCGTACTGGCACTTCATGGTTCGGAACGCCTACACATACTGGAAAAGGCATTTTGCGAAGGGTTTTACCCCCGTTATGCTGTCACTCGTGGGCTGGGTAGTGCGACGATGGGCCTTGGCTCTTCTGCCGGTGGACCTTGGCCGGGAGGGGGTAAGAGTTGGGCGTGGCGTTCGAATCGTGAATGCTGTGCGGGCGACATGGGGTTTGGTGACAGGTACGCTGGCGTACTGGATGGGCTTCTAGGCGATGCCTGGCGCGAGTAGTCTCGCCCGAGCCCCGGGAGATCGGGTTCCGGCGATCAATTGAATGGCAGCCATATTGAGCGACGGCACCCGAGCTGAACTTGGCCGGATGGCGCTCCGGCCTGCGTTGGTTCAATGACCGCGGGAGCGCGCAGACCGGCTCCGGGTATTATATTCTGCGTGGGCGCGGTCTTGGAAGTACCCTCGGGCCGACAGGCTAGGTGCTGCACGACCTGCTGGTGGACCGCTCCGGAATCCGGGAATAAGTATAAGTATGGGTGTGAAAGGGGGATCGGGTTCGGAATGAATTCGTCCATGCTCCGGATAGCGATTTTTTTTGATGGGTACCTGCCGTTGCACGAAAATAAAGATCCGGGTCAACTTGCACAGGGCCTGCACGACATCGGCGTGGAAGCATTTGTCGTCACGTATGTGAAGGCAGGGCTTAGCAAGGGACATAACACGGATAACGCGGACTTGGTGGTTGCTGCAACCCCGGACGAAGCCAGCTCGGCGGCTTTCTGGCGGGGCTTGCGGTTAGATGCGGCGGTTGTGTATACGTGGCTGAGCCCTCAGTATTTGCCTGTTCAGGAGGCCCTGCACGAGGCCGGGACGATGGTGGTAGTCAAGGCGGACACAGATGGGCGGCTTGCCCCGCCACTTATGCACAGGTCGGTTACGACCCGGCCGGAGGGAGCCCGGCTTCTGCCCCGGTGGATTGCGCGGCAAGTAAAGTGGCGGGTCTTGGGGTGGCAGCGGCTATCCATGCTTGGCCGTGCGGCTGAGGCGGCGGACGCCATTATAGTTGAATCACCACCGGCCGCGGCGAACCTGGCGTATCTGCTCTGGTTATCGAGAAGACCGGAGCTACTTGGAAGGATCGCTGTTCTGCCGAATCCAGTGCACCCTCGTTTCGGCGAGGTACCGATTGCACCTAAGAGGAATCTAGTTGTGGCAATAGGGCGCTGGGATGACGTCATGCCAAAGAATACCGCAGCAATGTTAGGCGGACTTGCCGAGTTCTTGTCAAGTCGGTCGGATTTCTGCGCTGTTATCGCAGGACCGGGCGAGGGGATAGTGCAGAGCATCCTCAAACAGGTCACAGGGCCGAAGGATAGGATGAAGGTCCTTGGCCCGGTTGAACATGCCGTG
The DNA here is from genome assembly GCA_014896305.1 of Limnochordaceae bacterium. Lineage (GTDB taxonomy): Bacteria > Bacillota > Limnochordia > Limnochordales > DUMU01 > Bu26. The sequence goes on along the minus strand of JADBKQ010000045.1, from coordinate 886 downwards.
TTGCCTGAGCTGTTGGCGTCGGCACGGATCTTGCTCCAGCCGAGTAGGTGGGAGAGTTTCGCGATTACAGTCGGGGAAGCGTTGTGCATGGGATGTTCGGTGGTGGGAACGCGCATCGAACCGTTGTGGTACCTATCGAGCGGTGGGGATTGGGGGACTCTTGCTGCATCGTTCGATAGTAGTGGAGTCGCAGCAGCGTTGAGCTATGATGCGGGACGGTGGGATGCGGGTTTCTACTCAGCAGAGCGGATCGCCGGGCATTGGAGGCAGGTATTGGACCGCCGTAGGATCGCCCAGCGTCTGCTGGATCTCGTCGAGCGGACGGGTTCAGGGGGATCTGCATAGCTTCGGATAGATCCGGGGCGCTAGCGGAACCCGCTTGCTGGCTGCCCGACCACCGCCGGTGCTGGCTACGGCGCCTCCGCCGGTTAGTATTTTCCGACCGGCCAAGCTCTGCCGGAGAAGCGCCTGGAGGCGGCCCGCGAACGAGCTCGCGTTGGGGCCTTGCCGGTTTGCACGTGCTGGATCCTTCACCGGGGTTCCGCCTGCGAGCCTTACGGTGCGAGCTTGCCACGGATGCTGCCCATCCATGCCTCCCGTCGCCCGTACATGCGCTCCGTGTACCTCAGATACTCGCCTGTCCGCACCCGCTTCACCCAATCCCCGTGAGCCAGGTACCAGGTGACGGTCTCTTGGAGCGCTTCCTGGTGCGCGCGGAGCGGGGTCCAGCCCAGCTCCCTCTCCGCCCGGGTCGGATCGATGGCGTAGCGCCGGTCGTGACCCGGCCGGTCAGGTACGAAGGCGAAGAAATGTTCGGGCTGGCCCAGCAGGCGCAGGAGGTCCCGCACGAGGTCGAGGTTGGCGCGCTCCGAGCGCGCGCCGAAGT
>JADBKQ010000044.1 GCA_014896305.1 Limnochordaceae bacterium | reverse complement strand
ATCGGCAAGCCGAGTCTCCGTCGGACGGCGTCGGTGAGGGTGTCGTACGTCCAGAGGGTCTGGCCTTCGAAGCCATACTGGGCGGGGGCGTCGCAGGCGAGGGCGATCACCTCCCAGTGCTGCCCTGGGCCAAAGCGGGGCGGTCGTCCCGAGCGGGGTCGGTCGTAGAGGCCCTTGACGCCCGCCTCGAGGAACCGGTCCCGCCACTTGCAGACCGTCCGCTCCGTGACGCCTACGCAGGCGGCGACCCGGGCGACCGAGGAACGGTGGTGCAACAGCTCCCAGATGATGGAAGCCCGGAGCCAGAGCCGGGGCTCGACCTTGCGGCCGAACCTCCACTCCCGCAGCGCCTTGCGCTGGTCCGAGGTGAGCTCGGGCAGCGGCAGGTTCACCAGGCTTGCGCTCTGCCTCGCCAGGCTGGCGGCTGGGTCCGGGTCACCTTTGACCTCCGTCAACGTCTCAGAATCCCGTCGTGGCGCCAGTTCGCGCCCTTCGGCCGGACTCCTGCTGCCCTGCGAAATTTCTTGCCCGGCTGTGCCGGGTTAGGTTGTCAAGGAGCCGTCATGTCCAAGGAACGAACTTGTGGGACGCACTACTAGCATCGCTGTTGTTAGATCACCGCGACGATTCCGGCCGTGAACGCGTCACCAAGTCCGACGGTTAGCTTTGGGTGTAGGACTTGGCGCGCAGGGATGGCAACCACCCCCATGTCCTCCCAACCTCGTTGTTCTAAGGTTTCAACAAACGCTACCCCATCTGGATGCACCGGTATAGGTACCGCGATGGAGTGCAGCTCTTCCAGGGTGGGCGACCGCCCCAGGCTAGCACGCGCCGCAGCCAGGAGCGTTCCTGCTGTCAACGCGAGCCGCTCCATTTCTTCCCCAATGGGTCCCTCCAAAGCTAACGCGCTTATAGTCCAGGCCGGGCTATGAATGTTCAGTCGACTGACACCAAGCGCGGAGCGTACCTCCCGACACACCAGTGCCGGGTTTTCTTGTAAGCTCGCTGCCAGGTGGTCAATGTCAAGATCGCGCACCAGCTGGACTGCTTCTTCGATGTTCATCCCGAGACTGTCCACCAGCGGGACAACCTCCTCCAGCACGCGTCGACGAATAGATGCGCGGTGGGACTTGCCCAACTCCAAGTGCACAATAGCACCGGGGTGAACACTTCGATAACGTAGGAGATGCCCCCGAACCCTCTCGATAAAGGCCATAAGCCGCTCGGACTCCAGCACCGGTGCATTAAATCCAGAAATCACCAGTCGCGGTGGGGGCGACATAGGGACTAAGGTGGCCTCGATAAAGACATCACAGATACGCAGAACCCGGCCATCTGGGTCGTACGGTAATATCAGTCGCTCGGCGACCCGGGCGGACGCCAAGAACTCCAGAATAAAGTGGTAGACTGGCGGCTCATCGTCCGGGGTGCTTCGAAGTGACGAACGCAACACTAACCCATGGGGAGTTGCTAGCCACAGGCGGCTTGAAGGCGTTAACAGAGCCAGCTGCCGGTAACTGGCCACAGGGGCATTCACAATCGAGGCGAAACCAAGCGCCGAAACATTGTCGGCTACCTGAGCCCCGGTACCCCCTACTCTTAGCTGACCGGCCAGGTGCGAACGCAACCACTCTAATACAGAAGCTTCGCCCACGGGCCATTCGGACCCGAGGCCCTCCCGGACGGACTTTTCAACCACCTCGGCTAGATCCGACAGGGTTACAACCACCCCGTTCGATACGCCGCTAGCCCGTGTGGCACCCGCAGACTCCCGAAGCTGAGCTGCCAACGTAGCTGGGTCAACGACCGTCACTACGTCTGTGTTCATGGTGTACCCGCAATGTACAGTCCGATCGCTAGCGTTCTTTACCAACTGCTCTAGCGCTCGCTCAGCCAATTTCCGCCAGCGGTTACCGCCCTTCATGGTTGACGAAAACACCTCTATCCTTTGACGGCCCCGGCGGTCAACCCGGAAATTATCCTCCGCTGGAAGATCAGCACAAGCACCACCAGTGGAATGGTGACGACTACCGAAGCCGCGGATATGCTACCCCACGGCACATGAAACAACACTGGCAAAAACGCTATACCTACCGGGACCGTCTGCCGTTCGATTGTACTTGTAAAAGTAAGGGCGAAGAGGAATTCGTTCCAAGCATTGATGAAGACGAGAATGGCTGTGGTGAAGAGCCCTGGCGCCGCCAGTGGCATGATGATGCGGGCCATCGCCTGTACCGGGGTACAACCATCAACCAGCGCCGCCTCCTCCAAGTCCTTTGGAATTTGCCGGAAAAAGCTCGTCAAGACCCAGATTGTAAGCGGCATAGCAAAAGTGCTGTAGGGGAAGACAAGGGCCGAGTATGTGTTGAGCAGCTTCAGGTTACGCAGCATTACGTAAAGAGAACTTACGATCGAGATCTCTGGAAACATGGATATGGCCAACACAAGCCCAAGGATTATTAGCTTACCCCGTATGCGTAGCCGAGCCAGGGCATAGGCGGCGAGGCTTCCAAGCGCTAAGTTAAACAGCGTAGTGCTGCCTGCTACGATGACGCTATTGATAATGTAGCGTTCGAAAGGTCGGTCTTCGAAAACCCTCGCGTAGTTCTCCCAGGTGAGACGCGTAGGCAGGATAGGCGGCAGTGCAGTGAGCTCCCGAGGGACCTTCACGGAACTTAGGATGATCCAAACAAACGGCAATATACACCATGCCACGACCGCCGTCACAAGAAAGTGAAACATCAGCTGACCGACCAAGGGCTTGAGACGCGCGCTGACATGCCGGACCTCTCGCCGCACCGCCCGATGCCCAATGGCATTTGAAGGGACTTCGGCCTGCATGCGCGGTCACTCCACTTCTGCCAGGTGAGGTCGTAAGAAGAGGACGAACACGGCTGCGATCACCAATACGTAGAGGAACATGGAGGTGGCAATAGCTGACCCGTAACCAAAGTCCGTAGTAGAGAAGAGCACCTTGTAAGCATACGTAGACAACACCTCCGTGGCATCGGCGGGCCCACCGTTCGTCAGAACGAAGATGAGGGCAAATACGCGGAAGGCATCGAGCAGACGCAGTAGCACGGCGATTAGTCCGGTAGGAACAAGTAACGGGAGCGTGATGGAAAAGAACCTCGCACGCGCCCCAGCTCCATCAATGGTGGCGGCTTCATAGAGGTCTTGCGAGATTCCCTGAAGCCCAGCTAATAAAATGATGGCAATAAAAGGTGTAGTCTTCCATACGTCCGCGATGATTGCGGCCACCATGGCTAACCGAGGCTCTCCGAGCCAGTTGGCCGGGCCACTCAACAAGCCGAGACGTCCAAGCAGGTAGTTGAGGATGCCGTAATCGACATTGTAGATCCAGCTCCACATCATGGAGGTGACCACGGTTGGGATGGCCCAGGGGACTAGCACTGCCGCTCGCACAACGCCGCGGCCCCTATAGCCGGCGTGCATGACCATGGCCATCACCAGTCCCAGAAGCGTTTCCAAGGCTACCGTGGACAAGGTAAATACCATGGTGTTCCGCAGAGCATTAAGGTAACTAGCATCGCGTAGCAACTGCGCGTAGTTGCGCAGGCCCACCCATTCGTTGGTCCGGAAAATGAGCGAAATGTCATGGAAACTCATCCACAAGGTGCGAAGGTATGGATAGAAGGCGACCAGCGCCACTACCGACAGCGCTGGTGCGAGGAGCAGGTAGCCCAAGTACTTGTTGTAGCCTCCCACGCCGGCCCCACGCCGGCTGAATGCTGCTGTAGAGGTGGCTCTATTCTGGATCCCCATTTCTTGTTCCCTCTAAGCATAGAGTAGGTGCAGGCGGCGGCCTGTAAGCCGCCGCTTGCCAGCATCATTTACCGCACAGCCTGTTCGATCCGGCGGGCCGCTTCCCGGACAGCATCCTCAGGTGTAGCACGATTCGCCAGGAGCTTGGAGAATTCTGACTGGAGAATCAGGGACACCTGAGGATAGCGCGGCGTAATCGGGCGTGGCGTGGCGCCGGTGAACACCGCCTGCAGCTGGCGCAAGAACGGATCCTTGAGGTTGGGATCGTCATAGACTGCGGGCCTGGTAGGAGCGAAGCCGATCTTGTTGGCGAAGTACAGCTGTATCTCTGGGCTCGACAGGAACTTGACGAATTTCACTGCCGCGTCGCGGTGCCTCGTGTTACGGTTGATACCGAACTGATATCCGCCAAGGGTGGCCGCGCTGTGCTCCCCAGGGAATGCGGGCAACGGCGCAACGCCTACCTTTCCAACCACCTTCGACTCCGACGGATCGTTGGCCAAGCCCCATACGTAAGACCAGTTACGGAGGAAGATGGCGTTACCGCTGGTGAAGACCCGACGGCTTGGCTCTTCGTCGTAGGTGAGTACCGCCTCGGGCGTGAGGCGGTACCGGTAGATTAGGTCATACATGAGCTTGGCAGCTTTCACGGCTTCGGGCGAGTTCAGCACGACTTTCCCGTCGGCGTCAATGATTCGCATGCCAGAGCCGAGGAACTCGACCAGATCACATACTAAAACCTCAGCCTGACGGCCCTGCCACACAAAGCCCTTGAGCTCCGGATTCTTTTCTCCTGCCAAAATCACTTGGGCTTGTCGAATCAGTTCGTCCCACGTTTTGGGAGGCTGGAAACCGTACTTGTCGAGTAGATCTTTCCGGTAATATAACATGCCCGCGTCGAGGTACCACGGAACACCTACCATCTGGCCCTTGTACGTGACACCCTGGACGATCCCAGGGAAGTACTCCGCCTTCTCTTGGGGAGTGAAGTACTCGTCAAGAGGCAAGAGCCAGCCTGCCTCTGCGAACTCCGCGAACCATATGATATCGATCGTAAAGACATCTATTGTGCTCCCGCCGCCGGCCAAGTTCGTAACCAAGTATTGATGGATCTCAGTACTAAAATTTGGCGACGGCATCTCAATGTAGGCCACTTTGATATTGGGATACTTCTCCTGGAACTTCTGAATCACGTATGGCATCGTATCGAGCCCGAAGGTCTTCATGGCGGCGAATGTGATAGTGACCGGCGGCTCGCTCGATGCAGACAAAGCGGTTACACCATGGATCACAATAATGCCGGTTACGATACACCATAGTTTCAACGCGGTGGAGAGCCTGTGCATGGCTTTTGCCTCCTTAGGCATACCCGGCTTTTTCGTCCTCGAATCCAGCGTGACTCACCTGCTTTGCCAACTCGGACACCCTGTAACCAGGAA
>JADBKQ010000043.1 GCA_014896305.1 Limnochordaceae bacterium | reverse complement strand
GGCAGAAGCTGGTGCGCTCCCTTCGCTAGGGACTGGGGAATTCCATCTTGCTGCTCCTGGGGATTTTCACCGCGTTGCTAACACCCCGTAGCGGTGTTCCAGTTCGTCGAGCGAGAAAGGCAAGAGCATCCCGTCGCCACGATGTGCCGCGTCCTGGGCGTCTCCACCAGCGGGTACTACGCGTGGCGCAAGCGCGGCCCCTCGGCGCGGGCCCAGGCGGACGCCGAGCTGGCCCAGCGGATCGCCCGGATCCACGCCCAGAGCCGGGGCACCTACGGCGCACCCCGCATCCACGCCGAGCTGAGGCTCGAGGAAGGCGTGCGCTGCTCGCGCAAGCGGGTCGCCCGGCTGATGCGCCAGCATGGGCTCGCCGGCGTTCATCGCCGCCGTCCTCGGGGGCTGACGCGTCGTGATCCCGAGGCGACCCCTGCACCTGACCTCGTCCATCGCCAGTTCACGGTTTCTGCGCCCAACCGCCTCTGGGTGGCCGACATCACCCAGCACGAGACCGGCGACGGCTGGCTGTACGTGGCGGCCATCTTGGACGCCTTCCCGCGCCGCGTGGTGGGCTGGTCGATGGCGGACCACCTCCGGGCCGAGCTCGTGCTCCAGGCGCTGGAGATGGCCATCGGCAACCGCCACCCCGGGCCGGGCCTCGTGCACCACTCGGATCACGCTTCCCAGTACACCTCGCTGCCCTTTGGCCGACGGCTGGAGGAGGCGGGCATCCTGGGATCGATGGGAACGGTGGGCGATCTCCGAGGTTTCGGTCCCGCGCTACGTGCGCCAGCCCAAGCGGGAACAGGTCCAGGAGACCTACGTTCCGCTGGAGTTTCCGCCGGAGCCATGGCCGAGGGCGACTTCGGCCATGAGCTGGTGATCCTGGGGGAGCACGAGCTGACCCTGCCCCTTTTCGGCCTCGAGCTGATGGCCAGCGGCATGCGGTTTGTGCAGGTCTATCCCCATGAGAAGCTGGAAGCGGTGTGCACTCATCAGAATAGGCATAACACCGCCTTCCACCCCTCCGGCCCCACAGTCCAGACGAGAACCCTGCACGGCGCCCAGATCTAAACTCGCACACGCAACCTCGCCAGCACAGCGCCCAATAACGCCTTACTGCCGAACACTGGCCCCATCTTTCCAGCGTACGACAACGCACCACGATACGCCCGAACACTCTCATGCCATCTCTCCGCCCGATGCCACGCTCTCGCGACCCGAAACAGCTGCCACCCAACCCGATCCCTGGCCGCTCGCCGTACAGAAAAGTCCCCATGCTCCCAGTACTTTCCCAGCACTCGCACCGCACCCCGATACATCCTGTCAGGATTCGTAAAATTCCCGCCGTGTTCGTGCCTCACCGTCACCGGGCGTCTACTCCCTGACCATTTCAGCATCCCGGCCAATGCCACCCGCACCACAAACTCATAATCGTCAGTGCCATCCTTTATCGATTCGTCTAGCAAACCGACCCGCTCGAACACTGCCACCGGTACCAAAAGGGTGCCGAACTACACGAAGTTACCCCACCTCAACAGCGCTTCCGCCAATTCCCTTGGCCTCTGCACGCGCCTGACAGCAGCCAACTGAAGCCCACTAGGGCTCACTCCCCACGGCGCGCGAACGCTGCCAAACACCCCATACCCTTCACCCAACTGCGCCAACATACGAAGTTGATGCTCAAGCTTCCACGGCACCCACTCATCATCCTGGTCCAAACATGCTATCCATCTTCCCCGAGCAGCCCTGATCCCACTGTTCCTCGCTGCCGCGATCCCTCGATTCTCACCATCACGAACGACCCTCACAGGGACACCGCCCTCGCCTAACGTTTCCGCCCCTGTATACTCATGTCCAGCATGCGACCCATCATCCACAACGATGATCTCCAGCGGCCGGCACGACTGGTTTTGAATGGACCTAATCGCCCGTGTTATAAACCTATCGCCATCGTAATAAGGAACCACGACACTCACTTCCGCCTTGGCCACCCGTCCCCCCACCTACCTCCAACCATGCACTCCATGCCACACACCCTTGGCCACTACACCATGGCAATCCTGCATCTATGCCCAACCCAACACCTCCAGATATTGCTGCGCCGCCCGCTCCACGCTAAACTCGCGCCCTCTGCGCATACGTCGTTCCACCTCATCCCAGCTCTCCTTCCGCGCCAGTTCTTCCACAATCGCATGGGCCAGCGACACGGGGTCGTCCACCGGCACCAACCGTCCGTATCGCCCTCCATCCAAAACTTCACTCGGACCAAACTCACAGTCCGTCGACACCACCCTTGTGCCCACGGCCAGTGCCTCAATGAGCACGTTAGGCAACGCCTCGTAGCGCGAGGGCAACACGAAAAGCGCCGCGCGCTTCATGTACGCAGCCGGAAAACGGACAAAGCCCGGCAAACGGACATCCGACTCCAGTCCTAGTCGCCCGATGAGGCGTTCCAGGGCGCCACGCTCGCGCCCTTCACCGAGTATCATTAGCCTAGCCTTTACGTCCCCACGAGCTAGCGCAAATGCCTTAATCAACGTATCAAAGCCTTTCTCCCTTTCTAATCGTCCTGTACCCAGCACCACTGGCGTAGGATCCATGAACCAAGGATCGTTAACGTCGACAGCTGCAGAGGCCAGGAGATCCTCATCAACGACTGGATTGTAAATTACCCTTATAGCCTCTGGATCGAGTCCGGCGTAGCGCGCAAGGTCCTCTCTGATTCCGCGTGAAACGGCCACCACAACATCGGCGTGGCGATATATCAGGCGGTCGAGGATCGGGAATAGGCGATCCTTCGCACCCTGAGGGGCTTTGTAAGCGGTGTACTTCAACGGCAGGTGTGCGCTAATAAGAGTACGTGTAGGCACCCCCGCGAGCCACTTCGCGACCACAGCAGCCATGTTGTTGTGGTCCAGGCCAGTCAGAATAGCCTCAGGCCGCTCTTTTCTCAAGTAACCGGCCAAGCTCGGAACACTCGCCAGGGCGCCGGTCCGGCGTAGGTCCACGACCCGTGCCCGCTTCTCGACCTCTGATAGCAAAGGTCCCTCGGCCCGGGTGAGCACCAGGTCCATCTCTATCCCGCGGTCCAGGAAGGCCCTGACCAGCCTGAGAAAGCTCCTCTCTACGCCTCCTCCATGCAACGCATGCAAGAAGATTGCCGCCCTCTTCTTTACTAGCTTCCGCTCCACCCCTGCTCCCATCGCGATCCTCCCCGCTAGGGCGGGTGATTCCGACCCTCCTAACCATGCAGTCTCCCGGTGACGGACTCATACAGTTGGGCTATGGTAGCGACGTGTATGTCCATTCTGAAATACGCCTGGGCGCGCGCCCGTGCGTTAGCGCCCCACCTTTCAGCGGCACCACGATCCCCGCCGGCTAACACTTCCGCAAGTGCTTCGCCTAGGGTCTCAGCGTTGCCGCCCGGTACCAAGCGTCCAGAAACACCGTCCTCGAGCAACTCGGTGATCCCCCCTACCCGGCTTGCCACAATCGGAACGCCAACGGACATTGCCTCCAGAACCACGTTCCCTAGACCCTCGCACCTGGATGGGATTACAATCACCTTGGTACGCAGCATTAGCGAGGTCGGATCCTTCTGCCATCCCATGAAATCGATCATTCCTGATATTCCGAGGGCCTCAGCGGCTTTCTCCAACCGAAGCCGCAGCGGGCCGTCGCCTGCAATTGCAACCCGCAGCGGTCCCATTCGCGTAGCAGCGGCGTGAACTGCATGCAGCAGCACGTCAACGCCTTTCTGCTCAACGAGACGGCCTACATAGAGCACGTCCCAATCCTTCGGTCCGCGTGGATCCCACGTGAACGGCGGAATGTGCACCGGATTGTAGATTACTCTGGTCCGACCCCGAAGACTGGGCAACCATTGCAGCAGGCTACTCTCAACCGCCTTGCTTACACAGATAACCGCCTTGTACTTGCCGTAGAGGTATTCGTCGAACACCCGGCCCCCTGGTAGACCACGCCTTCGGTTGGTCGTACTGTGTTCGCTAACGAGAAGCACCGGCTTTCCGTGTGGGGATCCCAGTAACTGACTGAGGGCCACAACCACCGATGCTTGAAACAGGTGAGCGTGAACGATGTCGGGTTGCCACTGTGCCACGATCCTCGCGAGACGGACCGTGCCCAGAGGCCAATTCCACACCGATCCCAGCGAGAGGGAGAGGATGGGCACCCCCGCGTCCCTCAATGGGTGCGCTCGGGTGAAATCGTCTATGAGCGTAACAACCCCAATATCCCATCCCATTTGCCGTTTAAGCTGCGCGGACACCGTCACCACCATCGTTTCCGCGCCGCCTGTGGCAAGCGAGTTGATTACCTGTAGTACCCGCGTGGGTGTACCCCTCCTTGAAGTACCCCGTAGCTCTGCACGATCGCGCGAATCTTTCACCAAACACAAAGTCGACGCAACGTCCACGGCTCTCTAGGAAGCTGATAGGGTAATCGACCCGAAAGAGTGAGGTGGAGACGGGTCGACGCTCTGAGACCGGGGACCGTGGAGTCGAACTTCATGCTCGAAGGAATTGACTGCCTGTCGATGGCGGTTCGCTCCAAACCGGCCTCCGGAGCCGCCTTCAGGCCGCCGCTCCCGCCAGCCATGCTTCCCAACCCTTCCCCGGAAGGTGAAGAGGAGCTTTCTGAGGTTGTACGTCAGGAAGACGAGGAACGTCTCCGCCCGGGCTCCCCGGCGCCCCCGGAGGAGGAACCGCCGGAAGCCCTGCTGCTCCTTCACCTGCCCGAAGACCGGCTCGATCGTCTCCTGCCGGAGCTTGTAGATCGCGCGCCCCGCCTTGGTCTCCAGCCTTCTGCGCATGCGGTCGCGACGGCTCATCCCCTTCGGGATCCGCCCTTTGGGCGAAGGACCCGGGCGGCGCCACCGGCTGTGGGTCACCTTGTCCTGCGGGATGAGCGCCGAGATGCCCGCCTGCTCGAGCACGTCGAGGTTGGCCTCCGAGTAGTACCCCGCGTCGGCCAGGAGCTCCTTCGGGAGCCGGCTCACGTTCCGCTCGATCGCCCCCACCATGGCCGGGAGGTGCGGCGAATCCGCCGCCTGGTCGGTCGCCTCGACCGCCACCACGATCCCCGAGTCCGTGTCGACCACCGCCTGGACGTTGTAGGCCTGGAGGAATCCCTTGGGGCTGTTGCCGCCCAGCATGACCCGCGACTCCAGATCCGTGAAGTTGTACTGCTCCCGCTCGTCAGGCTTGGCCGGCTCAGCTACGCCTCCCGCTTCTTGAGCCGCCCGTAGCTCATCGCGCGGTCGAGGTGGTCGACGGCGTCCGAGATGAACCGGGCCAGATGGCCCTCCGGCAGCCACTCGTCCGGCGAAGGCGGGAGCAAGTGGATGCTCGGGGCGGAATCTCTTGTCCATGTGGCTTCCATCAACCACCGCAAGCCCAACTCCTGCCGGCTCGGCGGGATTACTCGCCCAGGCTCCCAGGGCGCTCGCTACCCGTTCAGTGCACGGGGTCTCGCGGCAAGGGAGGTCGCGATTACCGCCCTATACATATCCTCAGCACCCGATTAGTTAGATCAATCCTTCCCAACGGCAATTCGTCCGTAGTCGCGCCGTGTCGCGAGACAAACCTCCCCCCCCAGCCGCGCCAAGAGCCCCGGCGAGTACCCGAACCCGCAATGTTATTTGTTGGTTCAGGCACTGCGCTCGAAGGTCTTAGCCAACTCTCCAAAGCAATCCACTATTTGGCGTAACTATCGCAACCATCTTCGAGTCGGTGCGTCTGGTAAGCATGGCTCCCCCCCCTCTGAACGTAAAGGACGCCTTCCTCAGATTATACCTCAGGAGGACCAGAAACGCTTGCGCCCAGACCCCGCCGAGTTCCCTGGGGAGAGCCAGCGCTAGCCTCGACCTGTCTCATCTGGCAGAATTCCAGCTTGATCGTTTCCTGCCCCGCGTATGTCGCGCCTCGGCTCTGCTCCCAAACCTCCGGCGCATGCGGTCGAAGCGCTCATCCCTTTGGCACCCGGCCCTCGGACCCGCGACCCGGACGGCGCCGTCGGCGCGTGTCAGCTTCTCTCGCGCGACGAGCAACAGGCTTACTCTCCTCATTCGTGTGGCCCTACTGGGCACAGAGTAACCTTCCCATGTCGCTCTGCCCCTGGGTTTTGTTGAGTGCAACCCCTACGCTGCCAACCAGGACCTGGCAGCGTATTCACCCTAACTGCACCGTTGCCCTGTATATCCTTTCGATTTCTTGCAACATCCTCCCCTCCGTGAATCGACTCAGGAATAATCTCCGACCTGCCGCGCCCATCTCTGTGCGCACCCGTGCCGAGCTCGCCAGAGTACCAAGCGCTTCAGCCAACGCTTCGACATTCCTCGGTGGCACCAGGATGCCCGTCACGCCATCGCGAACCGCCTCTGGCACCCCCCCAACACCTGTGGCCACCACAGGGAGCCCAGCACGCATCGCCTCCAGTACAACCAAGGGCAGGCCTTCGAACTGCGATGCCAGTACGAATACGTGCGACTCCGCCAGAAGCTCTGGAATGTCATCACGCTCTCCTAGGAACCGCACCCGATCACCCAGGCCCAGGGAGCGCGCCAGGTCTGCAATCCTTGTCCGCGTAGGCCCGTCTCCGACAAGGTCCAGCACTATGCCTGGTCGAGAAGCCCGCGCTACAGCTCTGACGAGCGTTTCCTGATCCTTTGGTGGCTCGAAGCGGCCTACCATTATTGCACGCACATTCTGCGTCAGTGAATGAACGGGTCCCAGTTTCCTGGCCTGGTCCGGGACGTCCGGGATTCCGTTCTGGACCACTACCAGCTTCTCAGGGTCGGCGATGCCGAGCTCCAGCGCCAGCTGGCGCTCGTACTCCGAAACGCAAACAATGCGTGCTGCGTGCCGAGCCAGAAACCGCTCTATCGTGGGCCCTGCTAGCTGCCACAGCCTCGGTGTACCTGCCATAAACCTCCAGCCGTGAGGTGTATAGATCGTTGGCACGCCCTCGGCCGCTCCTGCCAAGCGCGCCACAGCACCAGCCTTGAACGTGTGGGCATGTACCA
>JADBKQ010000042.1 GCA_014896305.1 Limnochordaceae bacterium | reverse complement strand
GGGTTACCTTATCATCATCTGCCATCTGCGAGTCGGGATGAACACGGCGCAGTGGCTCACTGATCCTCATCCACCGGCCGGTTATCACGACCCCACCGCACACCGGGCGCAGGAGTTCACCTATCAGCATCTGCTGGTTTCTTCGCTTTGCACCGTTCAATGGTTGTTGGCAAGATTGCCGTTTTGCCGCCGCTTACAAAGTGAGGCCCGGGGTCGGGCTCAACCCCAGGTATGTCTCGTAGGCGTCGTACAACTGGGTGGCCGGTCCGCTGGCGCCACTACGCACCGGGCTCATGTAATGGTTGAACTCGAACACCACAAACCCGTCAACGTGCGGCGCTTCTGCCTGGATCTGGGCGTTCACCCGGTCCCAGGGCGCTGGCGTCCACGCCCCCTCAACGAAGATCTCCAGGTCGCTCCAGAGGCTGATACCCCCTCGGCCGCCACCACCGCTGCCAGCGCTGCTGCTGTCTGTGCTACTATTGTTCCCGGCGCTGCTCCTGCTGTCTGTGCTGCCATTGCTCCCAGCGCTGCTGCTGTCTGTGCTACTATTGTTCCCGGCGCTGCTGCTATCTGTGCTACTATTGCTCCCAGTGCTGCTGCCTCTGCCGCTCCCTCCTGTCCCAACGCTGCCGTCGCTACTACTGCTCCCCCCTGTCCCACCGCTGCTATCGCTCCCGCCGCTGCTCCTGCTGCCGCCGTCGCAGTTGCCGCTGCTGACCTTCGTACTGGCCCCTGCGGCACTGGCCGCGTCCACCGCGCCAGCAGCTGCGGCATCAGCCGTGCCCGTCGCCTGAACCACAGCGGCGTTGGCTGCGTTCACCGCCCGCCGCATCGCCTCGAAGTAGCGGCCGGCCAGTTCGGGCGAAATCTTACGCCCCGTTCCGACCCCGTCCTGCAGGAACACGATATCCACGCCCGACCCGGTCAACACCTGTTTCCACCATGACTCGAACATCCCGACCGGCAGCCACCGGTCAAAGAACGGCGAGATGGCCACGGGACGGCCGGGCGTCAGTTCATCAAACTGCTGCACCGCCTGCTTCAGCAGCTCCGCCGCCCGCCGCCGTGCCGCTGGCAGCACAGCCGGCGTGGCGTTGATCTCATACGGCAGATACCACCCGGCAAAGGCTGGCGAGTGGGCGTACAACTTGGCCAGGTCGGCGGCCACCCGGCGCGTCTGCGCCAGCTCCTGCGCCACGAACGACTCTTGCAGGAAGTGACTCCACCACGCGTCGTTCATGTACGGGCCGAGGAACACGCTGAACCCGTACTTCTCCGCCGTCCGCATGATGAGGTCGAGGGGCGATGGCCCTGGCGACCGCACTGATGCTGCCACTGACGACGGCTCTGATGGCGACTCTGACGATGGCTTTGATGGCGACTCTGACGATGGCGATTCTGATGATGACACCGACGCATGGTCGCAAATCCCTGTCGCGCCGGGACCATAGTCTGATGGCGGCGCTGATGATGACACCGCGGGCGGTTGTGATGGCGGCGCTGACCGCGGCTCTGTCGACGCCGATGTCGCTGAGACTGCCGCTGCCACTGTCGCTGACACTGCCGCTGACACTGCCGCTGCCACAGTGCCCGCCTGAGCTGCTGCGTCTGCAGTGTGGTAATACGCCGAAGTCGGCGTGGCTGCCCACTGAACGATCAGAAGGTTCATCCCAACCCGCTTCATGCTGGCGAACTCCTGATCCCACTCTTCAGCCGACCAGCCTGCGGTGACGCTGTCGAGCTGCAGAAATGTGCCGCTGAACCTCGGCTTCCCCGCCGCAAGGCTTGGCCCAGCGGCCTCAGCCACCCCAACCATCGAAGCAGTGCCGTCCCTCATCCCTACGCCAGACATGCCCACCGCTGTCAGTCCAACCACCGTCAGCCCCGTCACCATCAGCCTCACCACCGTCATCCCCACCACCATCAGCCTCACCACCGTCAGTCCCACCAAAGCCTTCAGACCCCTCAGTCCCATCGCCCCCCTCACCCGCAGCACCTCCAACGTCTTCAACGCTCCCCTCGCCTTGACCCCAAGCAGCATCTGCGCACCGCCCATGCTCGCCCGCCTCCTTGCCACCACGACAAACACGCCTAATCGCCCCTCCCCCTCAAATGAGTGAATGATCCACCAGGTACAACACCGGCCCAGCATGCCTGGGCACGTGCCCCCCTCAAACGCGTGGATGATCGGTAAGGCATGACGCCTTTGCCTGCTACAGTTGCGGCAGCTAGAGTCGTCGCCTGCCAGATGGCCATTTCCCTGCCCCTGCGGCCGACGGCAACTGGTGTCACCAGATGCCGGGTAAGCGCCTGTCATGTAATAGCACCCGTCAGATGCTGATGTGTAGTTCAGCGGGTGCTGAGAAAGTGCTGAAAGTAATGGCCTCCCGAGCTGCCGTGCCACCGCCCTGGCCGCTGTGCAGGAAAGCGACCCTGGGGCGAGAATAGCACCTATTCGGATCCAGCCCCGGGGTGTGAACTGCAACAGCGTAGACTGGAGGTGGGCCTATGGTACCGTTCGACGTGTACCTCGATGTGAGCCGGGCCTCGCCGCGGGTGATGGCCCACTTGCTCGAGCCACCTGGCTTGGGCATCCGGTTTGAAAGCCGGGAAGCATTGGACCAGGACCTGTCGGCTGCCATTGCCGAGCACCTGAGGTGGCTCGCCATGCACGGCCACTGGCAAGCGGTAGACGGCTCCCCCGGTACGGCCGTCCCCGACACCCCCAGGTGGCGCATCGCGCAGGAGGTCCCCGTCAACGGTAACTTCGAGTCCGGTGACGACGTGGGTTTCTACGAGCCCGACTCGCTGCCTCTTTCTTCTGCAGAAGTGGAGCACTACCTCGGCATCGCCCGCAGCGCCCGCGACGACCTACTGGCTCTCGCCCGCGCTCTGCCAACGGGAGCACTCGACTGGAGATACGACAGCCGCAGCCGCACCATCAGAAGCATCCTGGACCACGTAGCCTACGCCGAACTCTGGTACATCACCCGAGTCATCGACGACCCAGCCCTGGCGAACGGCATGCCACCGCAGATTGAGGCGGTCGATCGGCGCATGGACGCCAGCAACGACCCGCTCGCGCGGCTCGTAATGGTCCGAGAAGAGTTCGAGCGCTTTTTCCGGGGGCTGGATACCGAACGCCTCAGCCGGGCGGTAGTCCCTACTTGGTTCTGCCAGATCCAGACCGAACAGTGGACGGCTCGCAAGGCTCTGCGCCGCGCCATCGAGCACGAGCGAGAGCACACTCGTAGCGTCCTGCGAACCCTACAGGTCCACGGATACGGAATCACTTGAATGCACATCGTAATGACGGAAGGACTCCGCGTGCCCAGTCGATGATTACATCCCATTCCTCAGATGTCAAAGCCGCCGACGAGGTGTCTACGAGCTGCTCCGCAGCTGAGATCGACTCTGTCACTTCCGATTGGGCCTCCAGTGAGGCGCTCTCGATCTTGGAACGAAGCTCCCGATAGATCTCAACGCCCGCCCGCCTCTAACCATTTGCTCCCGCCCCGCGAGCCCACTCCAGCCGTTCACCGTCGTTCAGGGAAATCGCATGCTTCCTGTAGACTTCGAGCTCCGAACTTATACGGGACGTGCATAACCAGCGCTCCATGGTATACTGGGCCTGCACAGTTCACCCGCAACTCGTGTGACCGATGGGGAGGTGCCATGTTGTGAACGGCGTTCAGGAAAGCGAGCCGCGGAGCGTTCCTGCTACCAGCGGGGTGAACGAGACGCAACCTTCCCAGTCGGTACGGTCCTCGCAGCAAACAACGCAGCCCTGGCGTCTGAAGCTGGAGGACGCTCTCAAGAAGGCAGTGAACCAGATCGTCACGGGTTATGATCCCGAGAAGGTCTTCCTCTTCGGGTCGATGGCACGCGGCGATATCCATGCAGACAGCGACATCGACCTGCTCATCGTGAAGGACACCGATCGGAGATTTCTGGATCGGATCAGTGATGTTCTCGCCTTCATCGATGTGCCTGTACCCGTAGAGCCCATCGTATACACTCCGGACGAACTCCAGCGCTTGCAGATAGAAAAAAGGGATTTTACGGAAACAGTCATGAGGGAGGCTAAGCTTATCTATGAGCGGAGGGGCAACCAATCAGAATCGAGTGGAAGCTGAAAGGTGGTTGAGAACCGCTATAGCCGACCTCAAGGCCGCCCGCTGGAATGCACAAGGCGAGTTCTTCAATCTGGCCTGTTTCACCGCCCAGCAAGCGGTGGAAAAGGCCCTTAAAGCGTTGCTCTTGTCCACAGGCGAACGCGACGTACGCGGACACTCAGCGCTCAGTTTACTTGAAAGGGCCGCTATCGTCTGGCCTGAGCTTTCTGCTTTACGCTCCGATTGCCGCGTGCTTGACCGCTACTACATACCAACTCGCTATCCCGACGCTCTCCCCGAGGGAAGCCCCGTTGAGGCGTTCGGACCGGAAGATGCCAAAGATGCTCTGCGCCGTTCAGAGAGGATCATAACAGCTGTACGAAAGGCCATGGACGAGAGTCATGCCTAAATGACCTGGTCTTGAGAAGGCCGTATCGCGGTGCTTTCACTTATGCCGAACCTCGGCGACGACACCGGACGAAGGGCCAACTGTACCAACGGGGCCCATTCGCGGCCCGTCACCACAAACGTATCCTCCGGGCAAACTAGCGGTCGTATGCGGTCCACGGTGTAGCGTCCTGGGTTTTCTCGTCGCTTAAAAGTCCTCCCAGGTCATGCCCGCCGTATAGCGCTGGATTTTGCTCGAGGTTGTCCAGGATTTCGTGGAAATTGAAGTGGCGTCTTCCCCCCTGTGGTAGAACAGGGGTAAGCGACATCGAAAATGGTACAATGACAGCAAGTGGATAAGCCAGGACTGGGTACGCACAGACCAGCAGAGGCGGAAGATAGAAGGGCTGCCTGAGGAGGAAGTATCGTGAATAACACCACGCCGCGGAAGCCTGTGGTCTGCACGATCGGGTATACGAAGAAGAGCCTGCAACAGTTCATTGAGCTATTGCGGGGCGCAGGCGTCGAGAAAGTGGTGGATATTAGGCGCAACAACACATCACAACTGGCCGGGTTCAGCAAGAAAGACGACCTCGCTTACATCCTCCGGCTTGTTAACATTGACTATGAGCACGTACTCGACCTGGCCCCTTCCCAGGAGCTGCTATCGAGTTGGGCCAAAAACCATGACTGGGAAGCTTACGAAGCGAGGTTTAACAAAGAGGCTAAGGAAAGAGGAATGCTCGAGGTGGTCAAGCGGCTCGCTGCTTCTCCGCAGAGAATCTGCCTCTTGTGTTCAGAGCATAAGCCTGATAAGTGCCACCGCCGGCTAGTAGCGGAATGGATCAAGTCCGTACGTCCAGAGGTCGAGATCATTCACCTCGTATGAACAGGGGTTCAGGATCGTGACGCACAGGGCTCACAGGGAGAAGGCAGCTGGATGCCAGGGAAGGTAATACTGGCTCATATCGGGCAGATAGGCTCGCTGGGCACGGCAGAGCGCTGGCTGATAACGCGGGGGTACCGTTCCATACCGGGCGTCGAGTATCATCCGGAGCTTGCTCCCGATCCGTCCCTGTTCCGTTGGATGCGTGAGCAGAAAGAAAAACGGCAACCCTGGTGGGAGGAGTACGTGCGGCGCTTCACGGCTAGAATGGCTACTCCCGCATTTGAAGCGGCACTTCATTCCCTCTGTTGTCGCCTCGACCAGGGCCGCGATGTCGCTCTAGTATGCTTCTGCCGTACAGATCAATGCCACCGTTACCTGGTCGGGCAGCGTTTAGCAGCTTTAGGATATGTAGTTGAGAGCATGGATTTCCAACCGAACAAGGGCAACCAGGTTCAAACCGACAGAAGCACCTCAAAGACCCCGATTCAGACTCAAAGCCCCTCGACTGAGTCGGGTACCGCTGGAGGTGGTACGCAGCTGCGCCTGTTCGACTGGTAACCGGCCAGGGAGCGAATCGTAGTGCCGGAAATGATCATTCTCCTCGCAGTGACCGACATGGATAACGCTCATTTCTGCATTGCAGGCGTAAGCGATGGACAATGGGCAAGACCCGTCTTGAGACCAACTTCGGAGCTTCCCCGGCAACTCACTGCCGACGACATCAATACAGACGGTGAGCTGTGGAAGCCCTGGGACATCATTGAAGTGGAGAAGTTCTTTGCTGTGCCAAGGGCCCTACCGCACAGCGAGGACTTGGGCTTCGAGCCAAGGTCAGCCAGGCGTGTGGGATATGTAGACGAGCCGGCCCAACGAGCTGAACTTCTCGCCCGTTACGCCTGTGCTGACGATTCGTGGTTGAAACTACTGAACGGTGAAGGGCGTCGATCACTCTGCTTGGTCCGGGCTGCTCAGCTTAGTTGGTTTCCCAATCCCTATGACCCCAAGAAGAAACGAGCAACGCTGGCGATTGGCCGGACCACCTTCAACAGGGAGGGGAAAGGTTACAGCGTCGTCGACCACTATGCCTCAGATTGGTGCAATGGCGCGGCGACCATGTCCTCTGTTTCGACTCCGTACGTGTTGCTCGGGCTGAGCAGGCTCTATAAGGAGCGCTTCTGGCCCATGGTGTTGCGCGCATTCTGTGCTCCCGATTACCGCTGAAAGAGCGCTGCACGCACGGAGTCGGCTGCATAGGCAAAGAGCAAGCCCGGCTGGTACGGGGAAAGCCTCTTCCTCGCGAGGGTAATGTAGGAGGCCAGGGAAATCGGGCTCATAGCCTCTCAACCGAGTCACTATCCTGTTGGCCATGGCAGAGGATCATAAGGGGGCTTGTGGAGTGAATGACGAGAACTCTCAACGCATCGAAGCAGTTCTGCAGACTGCCCGCCGCCTTACTGGCATGCAGGATGGGCTGAGTGTGACTGTTTCCCCAGGAGATGAGGTGCCCCTCAGCCAGACAATCCAATTACTCAGGGATCTCGCAGATCAGCACCACATGAACGTCTCCTGGTCCTACTTCAAACCCGGAGTAACACCTGACGACGGGCCTTTCATCACCGTCAACGTTTACTACCGTCACGACCCGAGTGTCGCACGGCTGATGTTATGTGTTCACTTACCGCCGATCGCCTATGAACTCTGCGAAGCCATACTCGGTCCGGGCACAGAAGTCGATATCAGCTGGCTCCGGGATTTCCCCGGATTGTGGTGATCAC
>JADBKQ010000041.1 GCA_014896305.1 Limnochordaceae bacterium | reverse complement strand
GATTGCCTGCTTCCGTCGCCACCACCAGGCACCGTTTGACTGGTCCGGACGACGCCACCAGGCACCGTTTGTCTGGTTCTGCGGCGGCATCCAGGCGCCGATTGCCTGCTTCCATAGTCACCACCAGGCACCGTTTGACTGGTTCGGATGACGCAACCAGGCACCATCTGCCTGGTTCAACAGAACAGAACCGACCCGGGGTGTCCCAGCACAGGAGGCCACCCCGGGTTTGGCGTATTATCTCGTGAACCAAATCGCCTGCGTGGTGTCTGAGCGCAAGAGCCCACGCCACATCACATCAGAAAGGAGGTGCGTCAACGATGGCGGTCTGGGTCTGCACGCAATGCGGGTTCGAGAAGGAAGGACGATGCAAACCGCGCAAGTGCCCAGAATGCGACGGCACGGAGTTCAAGAAGAAGGAAGAGGGGGCAGCGGCGGGTGCTGCTGGTGTAGCCAGTGAAGACGGCACGACCGGGGCAGCCGGCGCGTCAGCGGCAGCCACCACGAAGCCCCGCTCCACCAGGAAAGCAAGCCGGTAGCCAGATACTGTTGATACCGGGCGGCCCAGCGCAGGTGGCTGCTATACCTGGCCAAATCTCGCTGCAGCGAAACCATGTCCAGTAGCGGTTAGGCGGAAGGATCGACCTACTCCGCGCTGGGCCGTGTCACGTCTAACTTTTCAGCCAGGCGGCCAAACAAGCTCTCACACACTCTTGCACATTGCCAAGATGCGCGTCCCACGTATTCAGTCGCCAACCTCGATTATTGCACAGGTCCAAGAAGGGCACGATGAGAGCGCCGAATTAAGAACCACCGCTCATTCATCTGTATATCCCAAGGAGCCCCTAACGACGGCATCCAGCGAATACCACTCGGCCTGATGAGCTATAGCTATTTTTGAGCGCTCTCAAGATGAGGTCCTGGAATCCTGGGATATAGTCAATAGTCAAGGTGGATGCCGTCGATAGGCGGGGTGGCTACCCTTCCTCGAACGTTGCGGTGGCGAAGGTGGCCGGTTGGTTCCAGGTCCACGACGTCGGGAACTGCAGATTCCCCTCCCAACCGCCTCCTGGGGTGTCGCAGTCGTCCGTCGTTACGGCAAACTGCACGCTCTTACCCTTCTCGATCACAACGCCCTTGGCCCGCAAGTCCGCTAACGACAGCTTCGCCTCAGCAATCCACCCGGTCGCTGTCTGAACCACCGACGCCTCCGAGCGAGCCCCCGAGTTCATCCAATCCTGAACGAACGGCTTCCCCGTCTCCTTATCCACGGCGATCCCAAACTGATATCCGGCCAACCAGAACCCTACCTCGTCGTTCTCCCAGATCGACCCTCCCGAGCGTTCCATGACCAGCTTATCGTCGGTCACATTCGCGCCGATGTAGAAATAATCGTCGTCATACATAGCGTAGACCACAGCGCTCTGGTCTTCTGGGCTGCTGGGGCCCTGGGTCTTGCCACTGAAGTCCGGCGGGTAGATCTTGCAGACTTCCGCTCCAGCAGCAACGAAGTCGTCCAGTTTCCCGTCCAATACGGCCGTCCCCCGTACGATCCGCACCGGTTCATTGGCTGCCAGCGCGGATCCCGCTACGGTTACGATGCTGAGGCCACACAGAATGGCCGTGAACATCTTTCTCACAGATAATCTCCCCTTTCGATCCCCGCGGGTAGTTGTACCTGTTTCGCCAGCCCGGACACCTCGACACCGAAAACCATGGATCGCCTGCATTGCGCACATACGTGGCCTCCCCTTGGTCTATGGTCCTGTCCGAAGTTGACACCCCCTTCGATGGCGTCCATCACATTGCCCTGGGATTGGAAACGGTCCTCTTCGCCGTGCTGCCCCGCTCCACATACCGGCACGGTAAGAGCAAGGTACTTCTGCCGCTGGGCGGAAAGACCCGCCGGTTGGCCAGAGCCATACGAACGGCCTCTATGCCCATGCGATACAGCGGCTGAATCACCGTGGTGATGGGGTTCTGATCCCAGAAATCAGCAGGATTGTCATCAAAACCAACCAGAGACACGTCTTCCGGAATCCTTAGCCCTGCGCTGAGAATGGCTTTGTACGCCCAAACAGACAGATCGTAACCGGCCGCAAAGACCGCAGTCGGAGGATCATGAGCACCTATCCATCTCTGGATCACTTCTTCCACCGTATCCTTCGTGTTATCCGGCACCACGTCAGTCAGTTCTGGATCTACAGGCAGCCCTGCCTCCGACAACCCCGCCTTGAACCCAAGGAGACGATCCCGGGTGTTGGGAGCGTTCGCGAACGCTCCCAGGAACGCAATTCTTTGATGATGCAGCCTGGCCAACCGCTTGGCTACTCGTCGCCCCGCCTCAAAGTTATCACTATCCACGCTTGGAGCCGGGAGATCATCCCAATGTGCACCGAGAATGACAAACGGGCGTTTGGCTTGATACAAACTCCGCAGAAGCTCGACATGCTCATCCGCAGGCGTCACGAAGATCAGCGCATCGTTGTTGATCCGCTCCACGCTGGAAGAACCCTGCCCCGTGCGCAACCCGCCAAAAGAAAAGAGCACTCCTTGCTTCGACGCTTCATCAATTAGTCCACGCAACAATGGGCCGAGGTAGTAGTCGGTCCGCACGGTCTCAGGTGCCAATCCACTCCCAAACAGCACCCTCAGGTGAACTTCCAGCTGCTGCTGCGGTGTGCTGGCGATCACGAACGTTCCCCGCCCCACCTCCCGCCGGACCATGCCGATCTCGCTCAGTCGCTGCAGAGCCCGGCTCACGGTCACAGGGCTAACCCCTATCTTTGCGGCCAGCTCGCGATCGGACGGAATGCGCGTCCCCGCCGGCAGTTCACCCGTGGCGATCCGCCGTCGCAGCATCTCGACGACCTGCAGGTATCGCGGCCCGGGAACTCTCGGGTCCAACCGGTCAACCACCATCAGCTGACTTCCACTCCTCTTCTCCCTCTGCGCTCACACCTCGGACTGCACCTGGTCAGACATCGACGTCGCCTTTCTGTCTTCTGGCTTCCGTTCTCGGATCACCGCCCGTAGCCACGTCGGCTGCGCCTGGCCGGACATTGCCCGTTCGAGACGGGTTTACCCGTTCCCGCCACTCCAGGTGGTCTTACCCGTTGCTGTGACGCTGCCTGCCAGTGCCATGGTGATACAGCCTCGCTCTGCTCCAGGTGGTCTTATCCGTCGCTGTGACCGCCCTTCAAGTGCGTCCATCATATGTCCCCCTCGGTTGGCTGTCAAGACATAGTTACATATGTCATTCTCGCCACACTTGGCCGAGATGCCCTTTTCTCCAGGCCGGACGCCTGCGCTGCACCTGTCGCTCCATATCCAGCTGTGAACGGTACTTCCCGTAACCATTTCGATCCGCCACGTCTCTTCTGACCCACCCCCCAACAGCCTACCTCGCCCGCGTGTAGTATCCAGTATAGGCATCGTCCTAGATCATTGACATATATCATTTGGGTCGCTTATGATGGCGTTGCTAACCAGTGGATCGCTTGGAAGAGAGCTTTTCGAAGAACCGATTGACAGGCAGGGAATCCACTGACTGTTCCGCCGGTCCTCCGGCGGCGGAGTTAGTTTGCCAGCAGGGCAGAGAACCGGTGGCTGAAAAGGATTGTGCCAGGGCAAATGGAAGGGCCAACCTTCGAGAGCAGGGAGGACAGAAGCGATGCAGTGGAGCAAGTTCAACCAGCGCACTGGAGGGAAGCGGGCAGTTATTGGTGGATGTCTTCACCGTTGGCGGGCCGCTACTCAAGTCTGGGTGGTGGCTGCAACGGTTGCGACCGTTTCACTGGTCGGCACCAGTCTTGGTCCGAGGGCAAGAGCGGCGTCAGCAACAGCGGCAGACCAGCGTCAACCAGTCACCCTTACCTGGTGGGTCGTGGCTGGGGATACTGAAGACCTCTACCAAGAGTTGGCCACCACCTATCACAAGCTCCACCCTGAGGTCAGCTTTAAGATTGAACCACAAACTAGCTGGGATAGTCTCGTGCAAAAGCTCCTGCTCGCCGCTGCAGCTGGCAAGCCGCCAGCCCTCACACAGTTTCACAATGCCTTTACGTCACGTCTTTTTCCTGTCTTTGAGCCCATCCCCGAGTCCATCTGGCCACGCCAAGCCATGCAGGAGCTATTTTGGAGCTTGGAAGCCGGATCAGAGGTGAATGGATCGATCCGGTTCACGCTGGGCGGGCTGATGACACCCCTTCTCTGGCTGAACCTCGACAGGTTCGATGAGGCCGGCCTGCAGCCCAACCTCTCTACCTGGGATGAACTCCGGGTGGACGCCCGCAAGCTGACTCGCTACGCTCCTGACGGTCGTGTGCAGGTGACCGGCTTCGACGGGAACGGTCCAGCGCTCTGGGACGATCTGGTCTACCAGCAAGGACAATTCATGTGGGATGAGAAGGGGACACGTCTGCAGCTCAACACCCTGGCCGGGCAACGAGCCCTCACCCTGGTCTACCAGCTCCAAGTACAGGACAAGAGCTGGCATCCGGAGATGGAGTATTGGAACGGGACGTTCCTACGAAACCAAGTCGGTATTCTGTACGAGTGGGGGTTCTATCGGCACGTAGTGCAGGCACAAGCGAAGTTTCGCTGGACAGCGGTGCGAATTCCCACCTGGACTGGCCAACCGAAGCCTGCCGTCGCCCGCAACAACTATGAGACAGACTTTGCAGTGCTGGCTGCTGCGCCGACCGCAGAAAAGGCGGCAGCCTTCCGCTTTCTGCGCTGGGTGTACGAGGAATCGTCCTTCCCTGTCAAGCGTAACCTGGCTCTGACCCGCATCCCCTCGGTCAAGCGGCTTTGGACCAACCCGGCGTTTACCGAAGACGCCGTCTTCCGGGCCACGCTGCAAACCATCCCCTACAGCATCTTCCCGGGTGAACGCCCAGCCTGGATCAGCGAGATCATCAGCGAAGCGTACCAGAAGATGCGAACGGGAACAGCTCTCGAGAACGCTCTGGCTACCGCCCAGGAGAAGGCGGATGCACGGCTGCGGCGAGAGCCGGTGTTCTGGATCGCCGAACGTCGTTCACCAGCAGAGTCATGACAGGGCAGGGCCAGGCAGCCGTAGTACTCTGGAGTAGATCAGGACAAACCTTGCCACCCGGCAATGAGGGAGTGACTTTATCGTGAACACACAGGTAGAACCAGTGGTCGCGTTGCGCCGGTTCGACCGACTCGACCGGCTTCGCACGGCCCTGGCAGGGCTGCTGCTCAGCCCTGCGTTGGCCTGCACCCCGGCCATGGGCGCGGCCCCTGCGACAGGCACGGCGTCTGGAACGCCCCGGCCGCCCGCGAAGCCCTTCGCCACCGGGACGTTCATCCAGGACTGGCTGTCGGCCGGCTGGGATGAGGCCACGTGGGAGAAAGAGTTTGCCTACCTCAAGGAAGCGGGCATGACCTACATCGTCATTGCCCCCACTGCCTACACGTTCACCACCCCGCTACCCCCTGATTCCAGTGCCCCCGCGGCGCTGGCCACTCCCGGCGCGTCCACCGCGCCGGCCGCACCAGCCGCGCAAAGCGGCTCGCCGCCTACCCCAATCATCGGCCAGACCATATACCCCACCAACCTGCCTGGCTTTCAACAAAAGCCCGGCTATCCCGACCTCGTGGAAAAGTACTTGCATTACGCCGCCAAGTACGGTATGAAGGTGTTCGTTGGCCTCAACTTCAACGATGACTGGTGGAAAAAGGCATCCCGTGACCCCGGCTGGCTGTTGGAAGAGATGAGGCGGGGTAATGCCGTGGCCACCGAACTCTACCAAAGGTACCACAGCCGCTATCCCAACACGTTTTATGGGTGGTACTGGGTGTGGGAAATCGATAACTACAACTTTCGCTTCCGTGACTGGGAAAACACGCTGATCTCAGCTCTCAACGTTCAACTGGATCATTTGACCGCTCTCGACCCCTCGCTCCCCTTCCTATTCTGCCCTTTCATGAACTACCGTCTCGGTACCGCCGCCCAATACCGCGACTTTTGGAAGCGGGTTTTCGCCAACACGCACCTGCGCCCCGGAGACATCTTTGCTCCCCAGGATTGCGTCGGCGCTGGTGGCCTCACGATAGACAACTTCGACACCTGGTTTGCGGAACTGCGCAAGGCCGTCGACACCAAGCCCGGCCTGCTGTTTTGGTCGGACGCCGAAACCTTCGTGCAAGCAGATTGGTCCAGCGCCCCACTATCCCGGTTCGTCCGGCAACTACGTGAGGTCGCCCCCTATGTCGACAACATCATCAGTTTCGCCTACACCCACTACTACAGCCCCAACTTGGTCGATCCCGGCTTTCACCGCACCTACGTCGATTATGTGCGCAGCGGCGGCCAGCTCGACTCCGAGCCTCCATCGCCACCCACCAACGTGCGGGCTACTGTGCTGACCAGCAGCTACACACCCCCTTCGGTCTCAGTAGAGTGGGACGCGGCCCAGGACAACCTGGGGGTCTACAGCTATACTGTCTACCGGGACGGCCAACCCGTCGCCACGACCAAAGTCGCCCGCCCCGGCCACCCCGAAGACGCCGCGCTCCTGCTGAACTATGTTGACACCAACGTCCATCCCGGCCACGCCTACCGCTATGAGGTGCGGGCCACCGACTTCGCCGGCAACACCTCGCCGCCCTCCGCCCCCATCCAGGTGGAGGTGGGCCAGGGCTAAGCGCAGCCGTCCTTCGCCTGATGGGCCTTTTTTGAGCGCCTTTTTTGAGCGCTCTTCCATGCTGCGCAAGCCTTCGGCCATTTGCCAGCAGGTGGATTTTCGAGTGATGCCGCAGCCTCGACTTCTATGGTTATGGTCCGGGTTATGGTCCGCAAGCCCCAGCCCGCGGCTTCCCTGTGGCCGGAACGATCGACCGCAACCTCGACTTCTATGGTGCGCAAACCTTCGGCCATTTGCGGTCCGGACCAGGTGAGACACTGTTTGTGTTCTCTGGTATGCTTAGCTCCTCTTCCTGCTGGCGTGGTAGATAGTGGTAGCTGAGACTCTCATGCGGGCCAACTTGGAGCCCCGATATGCTCAGTTCCTTTCCCTGCTGGCTGGCAGAACCGGGCAAGCTCAGGTCTGTCCGTCGAGAACCGTGGGGGCTGGGCTGAGGTCGGGCGCTTCGACCCGTACCACCCGGATGTTTAAACGCTCGTCGGCTGGGAAAGAACTCT
>JADBKQ010000040.1 GCA_014896305.1 Limnochordaceae bacterium | reverse complement strand
CATCCCAAGAAGCCCATGACTACAGCATCCAGCGAATACCACTCGGCCTAATGGGTCGTTTTTTAGCGCTATCCTAATGAGGCTCGCCTGGGGCTGTGCGCCCACCAGAGCCGGCCACGATGGTCTACGGTTGCGCGTTCGCCCATGTGCCTGCTCTTCGCATGGAATAGTTACCCTGCTTAGGCAATCACTACTATAGCCCTTTGGTCTACCGTCAGCCACGGAGTGAGCCCCGCGGCTGGGAAGCCAAGACTGGAAGCGCTGAGTAGCAGGTTTGCCAGCCGGGCTGGCGTAGTATCCAAACGGCCGCGGGGGCGACAGGAGACGCGACCGGTTACGCAGTGGGAGAGCGGGTTGATGAAGCGGCTGAAGACGCGGCCGGGGAGCGAGTAGAAGAGGCGGCCGCTCGGTTGTGGTTGCAGCGCAGCGGCGCCGGACTCCGGCAGGGCTTTCAAAGAAAGGGGCAGGGTCTGTGTGGGAGCAAGCAGCAGACGAACTACTGGACATGCTGGCGGAACTCCGGGATTCGGCGGCAGGATCGCTTTCCCGGCAGGAGTTGGAGACTTTGGCAGAGCAGACGTTGGACTTCGAATGGGAACGCCAGGTACGACCGATTGAGATTCTCTACTACTCTCACAAGATCACCGAGGGGGAAAAACACTTCCTGGTTGGGAAAGTTATCGAGAAGTTCCTTGGCCGTCCTCTTCCCCCGGCTAATCGTAGTGATCGCGAGGTCAGCGACGTAGCCCGCCGGCAGGAGTTAGTTCAACTGGTGCAGCAGGTCGAGGAGACACCGGCGGAACGGGCGCAGCAGCTGATCTACGACTATATTCAGACCAGCATCGAGGGTGAGACCCGGGAAATCCAGAAAAGGAAGCGGGTGGCGCGCCAGGCCCTGAAGCTTTGTTCAAAGTGTGCCGATGCCTACCTTCTGCTGGCGACGGCTATCGAATCGCCGGCGGAGGCCGTCTCCTGGAGCGAAAAGGCCCTGCACGCAGCAGAAGAGGTGCTGGGCAAGGCCCTGATCGAGGAGCTGGCCGGCCGGTTCGTCAGCGTGGCCCTTGCCCGCCCGTACTTGCGGGCCCGGGACCAGCTGGCGAGGGCGCTCTGGGACGCCGGCCGACGGGATGAGGCGATAGAGCATGCCGAGGCGATTCTGAAACTGAACCCAAGTGATATCCTCGAGACACGGATCTACCTCTTGAACTGGTACCTGCGGCTCCAGATGACGGACAAAGCCGGTGAGCTCCTCAATAGATATCTCCCCGATGGCCATGGACCTGACAGCCAGCGGACAAGTGTGGCCTATGACGGGGCGCTCTGGCTATTCCAGAAGGAAGGAGCTTCGCCGGCGGCTCGCGAAGCCCTGCAGAGGGCTATCCTCGTCAATCCGTACGTGGTCGGTGTCATAACGGAGACGATCTTCGCCAGTGCCTTTGCCAGAGACAACGTCGATGAAGCCTTGGAGCCGATGCAAAGATTGCAGGGGGAAGCGGAGCGTGAGGGGAGCGAGAGTGAACTGGCGGCAGATGCTCTGGACTACTTCAACGATCACCTGTCGGCGTGGATTCAGACGCCGGGAGCGCTCGAGTGGCTGGCCCAACTGGGCGTAGAGACGATGTTGAACGCCAGGGGAGTGAAGCGGGCCAGCAGAGCTGAAACCGGCGCGAGCCTTGGCACAAGCAGCACGAGCCAGGACGAAACCCATCCCCGTCTAGCGGTAAGTCCGGACATGATCTATCAGCTTAAGATCACCCTGAGCGGCAGCAAGCCACCCATCTGGCGGCGGGTGTTGGTCCCGGCAAATGCGACTTTTGCTGATTTGAACGACATCATCCTGGAGGCCATGGGGTGGCTGGGTGGCCATTTGTGGGAGTTCGAGGTGGGCGATGAGCTGTACGGGCCTCGCAGTGAGGATCTGGATTGGTCCATGGAACCGCCGCGTGATGCCCGCAAGACGCGGCTGTACCAGGTGCTTGGTAGTGGGGCGGCCGCTTTTCGTCACATGTACGACTTTGGCGACGGGTGGGTACACAACGTGCGGGTCGAGAAGGTGTTGGCAGCTGAACCGGGAGTCGGTTATCCCCGCTGTGTAGCCGGCAAACGGGCATGTCCCCCGGAAGACTGCGGCGGGATCTGGCGGTATTACGAATTGCTGAAGATTGCGGCCGACCCGTCCCATCCGGAATACAAGGAGACGGTCGAATGGCTGGGTCCGGGGCGGCTCGACCCGGAGAGGTTCGATGTAGCGGAGGCGGACGCCGCCCTGGAGTATGTTCGGCGGCGGTTGAGCCGGCGGGAGGCCCGGGCGCAGGGCCGCAGGCAGGCCGGGGGGCGGGCCAAGGCGAGTGGCAGCAGTCAGGGCTGACGTCGAGGCCCATGGTGAGGCCCTGGTTAAGCCCGGCTCATCAGGCCCGGCTCAAGGCCCAAAGTTTGAGGTGGCGCACGCGCGCACCAGTGTCAGGGCAAGAGGTGGCGCATGTATGCACCACCAGCAACAGCCAAGATGGCGCACCGCTGCTCCATTTCTGCCCTCGCGGAGAGTGAAGGAGTCTAATGACGAACGAACGGCGCATGTCGTGGCCACAATGAAAGTTCGGAATTGGCTCCTGGGCCGGAGCAGAACCGGGAGAATGCCGGCACCACCGTGGGGAAGCGCCAGCCCCAGCAAGCATGCAAGGAGGGGGTCAAGCTCCGGATGCGGATAGGGGTCATCAGTGACACGCATGTACCCGTGCGGGCTCGGGCACTACCAGGGGCGATTTTCGACATCTTTGCCGGAGTCGATCTGATCCTGCACGCCGGCGACCTGATCACCCTGGACGTGCTGGCTGAACTGCAAACCATCGCCCCGGTCCTGGCCGTCCACGGAAACGTCGACCGGCCCGAGGTCATTGAGCGCCTGACAGCCTCGCTCCGGCTCGAAGCCCAGCTGTTGGCTGACGGCGGGTTCAAGGTTGAGGCCAGCGAACCAGGGGCTGAGGCCGGGTTCACGGTCGAGGTCGCCAAGACCAGGGCTGGCGCTGGGTCGAGCGTCAAGAACACCGAAGCCAGGGCCGATGACGAGCGCCAGGTGCTGCCTGGCCCCGTTGGCAAGACCTGGACCATCGGCCTGGTTCACGGCCACGAGGGAGTCGGCCGGAGCACCCCGGAACGGGCCGCCAGCCACTTCCCCGACGCCGCCATCGTGGTCTTCGGCCACTCTCATCAACCCCTGAACGAATGGCGTGACGGCCGCCTGCTCTTCAACCCCGGCTCAGCCACCGATCCCCGCCGTGCCCCCTCGCCCAGCGTGGGCATTCTCGAGCTGGGCGACGCTGTAAACGGGAAGATCATCTGGATGTAATTCATCACAAGTTAAGTTCGGTTGGTCGAAAACCTACCTGCCTTGATGAAGCGAGGAGGTAGAAAATGTACCTACCAAATTAAGCCAGTCCCGGTGGCAGGAGAGGGTTGGTGAGGGCAAATGCGCTAGATGGGCTTTTGTTCTGACGCGCTGGGGCTGGTGCGCCGGAAGGAAGGACGACGGGTGCCGACGGTGGCCGGGCTGGAGTTTTGGCGGGAAGTGATGCCCGGCAACTTGGGTTGAGAGGGAGTGTTACGAGAGGCTGGTGGGAGCGTTTCCATATGGCTGCATGGCTGCAGGTGCTTTTTTTACCTCCCGGCGTTCTGAGGGCGGGTATAAAAACGACCTGCCCGGCAATACCGCCAGAAGTTGGAAGACGTTCGGCAACGTTAAGGTCAAGGTTGTGGCCCGCCGGGGCTGGGCTATGGCGAAAAGAGGACCGCCCAAGCGGCAGTCCCTCACTCTATCGCCAGGGGAAAAGTCGACCCGGGCGGCGCTGGCCGAGGCGGTCGGGAACCCGGAAGACCCCCGGCGGTTCTCCGTCGAGCCCGCTTCCTTTCGCCAGGTCCCGAACAGCCCGCTCTGCTACTGGGTGAGCGAGCGCATCCGGCGGCTGTTCAAGGAGCTTCCGCCCTTCGAAGGCGAGGGGCGGACGGTGAAGGTTGGACTGCAGACGAGCTACGACTTCCGGTTCGTGCGGCTGTGGACCGAGGTGCCGCCAGAGAAGATCTACAAGAAGTGGTTCCCCCTCGCCGAGAGCGGGGCGTACTCGCCCTACTACGCCGACCTGCACCTGGTGGTGAACTGGGAGAACGACGGGGCGGAGATCAAGGCCTGGATTTGCCAGAGGTATCCCTATCTTAACGGCAAGTGGGAGTGGGTCGCAAAGAACACCGACTACTACTTCCGGCCGGGGTTGACGTGGCCGTTGAGGACCAACGGCCTGAGCTTCAGGTTGCTGCCCAAGCGGTGCATATTCGGGCACAAGGGCCCCGCCGCGTTTGCCGAGGAGTCACATCTGCTGGCATTGTGCGGTGTCGCTAATTCGAAGACGTTCAACCGACTAGTGTCCGTACAACTTGCTCGCACCGAACTTGCTCAATCTTATGAGGTGGGTCTGATACAAGTGATTCCCTTGCCCGACGGCATCCTGGCGGATGACCCGGACAGCCCGGAGGACATCGTGCGACGGGTACGAGAGGTCTTCGAGGTCATCTGGAAGGAGCGGGCGGAGGCGATCGAGCGGGAGGCCTGCGAGCTCTTGGGCGTCAAGGAGCTGCGGGACTACTTCCGCAACCCGCAAGGGTTCTTTGCCGACCATATCAAGCGGTACTCCAAGAGCCATAGGAAGGCGCCGATTTACTGGCTCCTGCAGTCGCCTCGGAAGTCGTATGGCCTCTGGCTCTACTACCACCGCTTGGACAAGGACATCCTTTTCAAGGCGCTGACGCTCTACGTCGAGCCGAAGCTCAGGCTGGAGGAGAACCGCCTGGAGGAGATACGGGGGAAGGTCCGGGCAGCTGCGGCGGCGGGTCAGGGGGTCCGGGCGCTGGAAAGGGGGCTGGAGAAGCAGGAGGCGTTGCTCTCCGACCTGCAGGATTTCCGGGACCGGCTGGAGCGGGCGGCGAAACTGTACCTCGTCCCCGACCTCGACGACGGCGTCGTCTTGAACATCGCTCCGCTTTGGGAACTCGTGCCTTGGAAGGAAGCAAAAGCGTACTGGGAAGAACTCTTGGCGGGGAAATACCCCTGGTCTTCGATTGGGCAGCAACTCAGGGCGAAGGGGCTGGTGAAATGAGAAGGACCATCCCGGAGCGGGAGTCTCTTACCGTTGAGTTCAAGAGCGACCGGAAAAGGCTGCCGGATGGAGAGCTGGTGGCGATGGTCGTGTGTCTGGCGAACACCGAGGGGGGTGAAATCTACCTCGGCGTGGAAGACGACGGCCGGGTGACTGGGCTGCATCCGGAACACCAGAATCTGAGCGGCTTGGCGGCCCTGATTGCCAACCGGACCAACCCGCCGGTGAGCGTCCGGGTCACGGCGCTGGAGGAAGAAGGCCAGCGAGTGGCCCGCATCGAGGTGCCCAAATCACCGCGGGTGATTGGGACGTCAGATGGACTGATCGTGCGCCGCCGGCTACAGGCGGACGGAAGCCTGGAGTGCGTTCCGTTCTACCCCCACGAGTTCGCCACCCGCCAGTCAGACCTGGGAATCCTCGACTACTCGGCCCTGCCGGTCAAGGACGCTTCGGAGGCGGACTTCGATCCGCTGGAGCGGGAGCGCTTGCGGCAGATGGTCGAACGGTACGGCGGAGACCGGTCGCTTCTCTCTCTGACCGACGAGGAACTCGACGGCGCGCTGGGGCTGGTGCGCCGGGAGGAAGGACGACGGGTGCCGACGGTGGCCGGGCTTTTGCTCCTCGGCCGGGAGAGCGCCCTGCGGGAGCATCTGCCCACGCACGAGGTGGCCTTCCAGGTCTTGTCCGGGACGGAGGTCCGGGTCAACGATTTCTACCTGACACCGCTTCTCAAGACGTTTGAGCGGATCATGGACCAGTTCACCGCTCGGGTGGAGGAGGAGGAGATCCAGGTCGGGCTTTTCCGGGTGCCCGTGCCGGACTACGACCGGCGGGCTTTCCGGGAAGCGTTCGTCAACGCCCTGATTCACCGAGACTATACCCGGTTGGGGGCCGTCCACGTCCGGTGGGAACAGGAAGCCATCGTGATCAGCAATCCCGGGGGGTTC
The DNA here is from genome assembly GCA_014896305.1 of Limnochordaceae bacterium. GTDB lineage: Bacteria > Bacillota > Limnochordia > Limnochordales > DUMU01 > Bu26. Next base: position 1,504 of record JADBKQ010000040.1, on the reverse strand, counting down.
GTCGAGGGAGTCAGCTTGGACAACCTCCTCGTCACGGAGCCGCGGCCGCGCAATCCTCGGTTGGCGGACGCGGTGAAGCGGATCGGGCTGGCGGAGAGGACCGGGCGGGGGGTGGATTTGATTTACCAAGGGATGCTCCGCTACGGGCGACCGGCGCCGGATTACGGTTTGAGCGACCGCTACTCCGTGGTCGTTCGGCTGGCCGGGGGCGAGGCGGATACGGGACTGCTCCGCCTGGTCTTGGAGGAAGAGAAAAGGTCCAACAGCCCTCTACCGCTGGATACGCTGATCGCCCTGGCCTTGCTGCGCCGGGAGAGGCGAGTGGATACCGCACAGGTTGCCCGCGCCATCCAGCGGGACGAGGCGGCTGCCCGGAACGTCCTGGAGAGGCTGGTCGAGGCGGGCCTCGTGGTGGCGCACGGGGTCAAGAAAGGTCGGACCTATACGCTGAGCCCCGAGGTCTACCGCAAGTTCGGCAATGCCAGCGGGTACGTCCGCCAGGCCGGCTTCGATCCCATTCAGCAGGAGCAGATGATCATCCAGTACGTCAAGGCCAACGGGCGGATCACCCGGCGGGAGGCGGCTGAACTTTGTCGGCTTAGTCCTGATCAAGCCAAGCGGTTGCTGATGCGGATGCAACGGGAAGGCAAGCTGGCCTTACGGGGCGCGCGCCGGTGGGCTTTCTACGAGGCCCATTCAGACGAATGACCGTAACCAAAGTGATAGGCGCGCCCAAAGAGAGATATGGACGCGCCCATAGCGCCCATAGGCATGTCTAAGTGCCTTCTGTGGGTGCAACGGCTGGGGGGAGAATGAGCTTTGGGCATTGTCCAAGACTACCTGCGCGATTTGCTCCAGAAGCTGGTGGACGACCATCGGCGGCCGCCGTCGGGTGAAAGAGCAGCTCAAGAAGATGGGCTCCTTCGAGTACTACCAGACCTCCTTCTCCTGCATCGACCACGAAACGCGGGAGGAGCGGTATGTCGGGGTGCCCGAGGAAGGCGGGCGTGACCTTATCTCCGCCGACCCGCTGCAGCCGGGCTCCGTGTACATCGCGTCCGTGGATGACCAGGGTAAGGTGGGCCTCTACCGTATTGAAGTTGGTTGTTCGTCAGGGACCGGAAAACTCAGGATAGCCGGGGGCGTTGAGGGGGTCCTGAAGGAGGCCATCCAGCGGGCCTTCGCCTACATCCAGGGACACAAGGTCAGCATGGGAATAGCGCAAGCCTTTGACACGACCGACTTCCATGTTCAGGCTATCGATCGACGTCGTCAGACGTTTCGATAAAGCCCTTTTCCAAGAGGCGCCTTATACCTAGCGTAAATCCGATGTTGGTCAAACCGGCCTGCTCAGCCTCCTCTTGCACTGAATGTACCGGTGCTCTGTTGCCCGGAAGTGGAGTGCGGGTGCCACGGGTCTGCCTGTGAAGGTGTGGCTCTGCTGTGCCAGGTTGCGGCAGGCCCGAGGCGGGGCGCGGAGTGCAGGGCGAAGCACGAGGCGAGG
>JADBKQ010000004.1 GCA_014896305.1 Limnochordaceae bacterium | reverse complement strand
CGCCTCTTTGCTGGATGCGGTGATGACCGGCGATCCAGCGCTAGTGGGCCGGGCTGTACGCCCGGCTTCTGCGATCCATCCGGTGGGAGAGGGGATACAACCTTCTGGTGAAACGGGCCAGATACCGACTATGCCGACGCCGGCGGGGCGGTAAGTTTGGGGGGGAGGAGATCCTGGTGAAACGGGTGGTGAGCGTCAGCATCGGTTCATCCCGTCGCAATCATGTGGCCGAGGTGAAGGTGCTGGGCGAAGAGTTTCGGATCGAGCGGATTGGGACGGATGGGGATCTGGACCGGGCAGCAGCCCTGATCCGGGAGCTCGACGGGCAGGTGGCCGCTTTGGGACTGGGGGGAATCGACCTGTACCTGTGGGCCGGGTCACGGCGCTATACGTTTCGCGATGCCCGCCGCCTCGCGGCGCAGGCCCGGCGCACGCCCGTCGTGGATGGCAGCGGCCTCAAACAAAGCCTGGAACGGCGGGTGGTACGGCAGTTGGCCGACGATCCCCGGGTGGCTCTCCGAGGCAAACGGGTCTTGATGGTTTCAGCCGTCGACCGGGTGGGGATGGCCGAAGCATTCGACAGGATCGGCTGCCCGCTGGTATTCGGAGATATCCTGTTTGCCCTGGGGCTGCCGATTCCCATCCGCTCGTTGAAGGCTCTGAATGCGGCGGCGCGGGTGGTTTTGCCCGTTCTCACCCAGTTGCCGTTTCGCTGGGTGTATCCTACGGGGTCAAAGCAGGAGATCAACACTCCGCGGTTCACCCGTTACTTTGACGAAGCCCAGGTGATCGCCGGCGACTTTTTGTACATCAGCCGGTACATGCCTCCCCGGCTGGATGGCAAGGTCATCCTGACCAACACCGTGACGGCGGCGGATGAACAACGCCTGCGGGAACGCGGGGTGGCCTGGCTGGTGACCACCACCCCCGAGTTGGAAGGTCGTTCGTTTGGCACGAACGTGATCGAAGCTCTGTTGATCGCCATTAGCGGGCGGCATCCGGGGGAGCTCACAGGCGACGACTACCTGCGTTTGCTCGACCAGATCGGTTTTCAACCGCGGGTGCAGGCTCTACAAACGGGGCAAGTTTCCGTACATTCAACATCCAATCTGTTACTGGCTGCGCAGGAGGGTTAACTGGCATGGACCGCTTTGGGTTCATTATCCATCCCATTGAACCGGCCGACGTTGCTCGCAAGTTCCCCTTCGCCCGCCGCCTGCCCGTTACGTGGGTGGAACGGCTCGCCTCGTACCTGCCGCCCTTGACGGCTTCCCACATCACGGGGGTTCGATCGATTACGGGCAAAGAGATTGAAGGGTGGTTCATCGGATTGCCCTTGAGCAGCCGGCTCTTTTTTGCATTGCCAGAGCCGGTGGTGCTGGAGAAGATCGTTCGCAGTGCCCAGCTGGCGGAGCGTTTGGGCGCCCGCATCGTGGGGCTGGGAGCAATGACATCCGTGGTGGGTGACGCTGGAATTACCGTTCAAAAGCAAGTGAACTTGGCGGTGACGACCGGCAACACCTACACCGTGGCCACTGCCCTAGAAGGGCTCGAATGGGCGGCCCACCGTATGGACGTAGACCTGCATGCTGCGCCCATTGCGATCCTGGGGGGGACAGGAGCGATTGGAGCGGCTTGCGCCCGGATACTGGCCCGGCAGGGCTTTGATCTGGTCCTGGCGGCCCGGCACGAAGAGAGACTGCACGCCTTGCAGGAGCAGATCGAGGCGGAGAGCGGGCGGCGACCGGCCGTCACCACTTCGATTCGTGAAGCGCTGGCTCAGGCCGACGCCGTAGTGGCGGTTACCTCTGCGCTGGACGCCATCGTTCACCCGGAAGATCTCCGCCCCGGAGCGATCGTATGCGATGTGGCGCGCCCGCGCAATGTTTCGCGCGAGGTGGCAGCCGTGCGCGACGATGTGCTGGTCTTTGAAGGGGGTGCAGTAGCGGTACCCGGCGATGTTCAGTTTCACCTGGACTTCGGCTTTCCCCCCGGCCTGTCCTACGCATGTATGGCGGAGACGATGATTCTTACGCTGGAAGGACGGTTTGAGCCGTTCAGTCTGGGCCGCGACCTGGACGTGGAGAAGGTGAACGAAATCCGGCAACTCGCGGCCAAACACGGCTTCCGCCTGGCCGGTTTGCGTAGCTTCGAACGGGCTGTCAGCGAAGAGCAACTGGAGCGCATTCGAGAGCGGGCCCACAAGCGCAGGGTTGCCTGGCGAACCGCTACGGCAGGAGTTCACACGTAGCACCGGGGGTTGGCGTGGCTGCGCGAACCCTTGACACCATTGGCGAACCCTCCCTACAATAGTCGGTGACTCATTCCGCGGCCGAGCGACCGTTCACCGTTCGGTCGCTACGCTTGTCGATCCAACGAATACCAGGTGTGAGCACCAACCGTCCGGAGAACCCTGTCGAAGAACCGAGGGGGTGCCGGAGGGGGGTGCTCGCTGTGGTATGGGGGTAACGCCTGGAGGGCGATGCTTGTGCCGGCACCCATTTCGTCCAACGAGGAGAGGGCGTATGGCAGAAAAGGAAGTGCTCCTTACCAGCGAGGGTTTGCAAAAACTCGAAGAAGAGCTTGACTATCTCAAGCGGGTCAAACGGCGGGAGGTGGCGGCTCGAATCAAACAGGCGTTGGAGTTTGGCGATATCTCGGAAAACTCCGAGTACGACGACGCCAAAAACGAGCAGGCCTTTGTGGAGGGGCGCATTCTGCAACTGGAGAAGATGCTCTCCAACGCGCGGCTGGTATCGGCGGATGGCAAGAAAGATGAAGTGACCATTGGCAGCCGGGTCCGCTTGGTAGATCTGGACAGCAAGGAAGAGGTGGAGTACCGGATCGTGGGTTCGGCGGAGGCGAATCCGGCTGAAGCCAAGATTTCGAATGAGTCCCCGGTCGGCCGGGCTCTCATGGGACACCGGGTGCAAGACGAGGTGCAGGTGCAAGCTCCGGCCGGGTTGTTGCGTTTCCGAATTCTAGCCATCGAGTAGCCGTACGTTGAGGCAGGCCAGATGTGGGAGAGGCGACGGAGCAGAGCAGTGGGCGAGGAAAGGTAGAAACGTTGTGCAACAGGATAGCCAGGGTAGACAGACTCCGGGTACGCGCAGGAGTGAGCCAGGGAAAACAGGGTCGCGAGCGGGGGGACCGTCTTCAGCAGCCGGAGAAACGGGGACGCCAGGTGGCCGAGTGTCCGCACGGGCTCAGGAGCTGTCCCTTTCCACGCAACCTGCCGGGCTGAGTCTGCCGGACGACAATGATCAAGTTCAAGCTCGTATCACCAAGCTCCAGCGGTATCAAGAGCTGGGCATTCCGGCGTACGACGGAGCGTATGCGGGGCGCGACCCGGTGGCCCGGCTAGTGGAAGGGTTTGAGCAACGGCAGGGCCAGACTGTGCGGGTGGCCGGCCGAGTCCGGGCCTTGCGCGGGCACGGCCAGCTGAGTTTTGCCGATCTGTACGACGAAAGCGGCAAGATTCAGCTACTCATTGGCGCCGATCGTGTCGGCGAAGCGGCTTACGCTCTTTGGCAGATGGTGGACCTGGGGGATATCGTTGGAGCGGAAGGCGTTCTGGTGAAAACTCGCCGGGGTGAGATCAGCGTTGAGGTACAGTCGTTCCGCTTGTTGAGCAAGGCAGTACGACCTCTGCCGGATAAGTGGGCAGGCCTGCGCGACGTGGAGTCCCGCTACCGGTATCGCTATTTGGACCTGTTGACCAACCCCGAGGTTCATCATCTCTTCGTCTTACGCAGCCGGATTCTGGATGCGATTCGGCAATTTCTCTCCGGGCGGGGCTACCTGGAGGTGGAGACTCCCATTCTGCACCCAGTGGCTGGAGGGGCGAACGCCAGACCGTTTGTCACGTATCACAACGCGCTGGACATGCGCCTGTACCTGCGGGTTGCTCCCGAGCTCTACCTGAAGCGCCTTCTCGTGGGGGGAATGGAGAAGGTCTTTGAGATTGGCAAGGATTTTCGTAACGAAGGCATCGACACCCGGCACAATCCGGAGTTTACTGCTCTCGAGGCGTACGAAGCATACGGGGATGCTCGTACGATGATGGAACTAACCGAAGAGATGGTCGCCTATGTGGCTCGCCAGGTGGTGGGGCGGGAGGAGATTGTCTATCAAGGGCAAGAGATCCGGCTCACTCCACCCTGGAAGCGGATAACCATGCGCGAGGCCCTATGTGAGTATGCGGGGCTCACCGCGGAGCAGGTGGAGCAGCCGGAGGCCCTGCGGGCGGTGGCTGCGGCGAAAGGGATCAAGCCTCGCGTGAATGACTATGGCCACCTGCTGGCGGAGCTCTTCGAAGAGCTGGTGGAGCCGAATCTCGTTCAGCCGACCTTTGTCACTGAGTATCCCGTGGAGATTTCTCCGCTCGCCAAGCGAAGTGAGGGGGATCCTCGGTTTACGGATCGCTTCGAACCATACGTCAACGGCTGGGAGATCGGCAACGGCTTTTCGGAGTTGAACGACCCGCTGGAGCAACGCCGCCGTTTTGAGCAGCAGTTGGCGGCCCGGGTGGAAGGGGACGAAGAGGCCCACATGATGGACGAAGATTTCCTGAGAGCGCTGGAGTATGGGATGCCGCCGGCCGGAGGGTTGGGGATCGGCATCGATCGCCTGGTGATGCTCCTGACGGATTCGTCGTCCATTCGCGATGTTCTCCTCTTTCCGCACATGCGACCCAAAGAGGAGAAAGAAGAGTCTGACGCGAAAGAGTAAAGAAAAGGAGGGCTCGGGAGGAGAGGGGGAGGGAAGGGCGAGATGGTTCAAACCACCCCTTGCATCCGGCTTGAGCAGCTGCTATAATGAGCGAGTCGCCTGGTGATGAGCCCGGTGGCTGGGGCGGAACCAGCCAGAGCCGGGTGGGCGACACGATGGACCGGCGGAGACAACGTTGGTCTTACTCGATCCTTGAAAACGGAACAGCGCAGAGCGCAAGCGGACCCGAGTGATGCGA
>JADBKQ010000039.1 GCA_014896305.1 Limnochordaceae bacterium | reverse complement strand
AGCCGGATCAGACAGACCAGACCTAGTCGTTAGTCTACCTATGAGGGTTTGAAACCGAGGAACAACGTGAGCTGCTGTGTCCGAAGTGCGGGTCGTTAGTCTACCTATGAGGGTTTGAAACACATGCTCCAGCCACCCCGTCTCCAGGGCCACCTGGGTCGTTAGTCTACCTATGAGGGTTTGAAACCAGGTCTTCCATGGCCGCTAGTGTCCAGAGTTCCTCCGGTCGTTAGTCTACCTATGAGGGTTTGAAACCGATGGGGAGGGTGGATCGTGGCGGTTCTGGGGATCGTCGTTAGTCTACCTATGAGGGTTTGAAACAGGAAGCAAGACCCAATGAGCTGGAGTACGTCACGGAGTCGTTAGTCTACCTATGAAGGTTTGAAACTGAGGTGAAGAAAGTGAGTCCAGAAGAGTTTGTAAAGTCGTTAGTCTACCTATGAGGGTTTGAAACCACTTTCTCCTCGCGGCGGGCCGCTCTCGCCGCGATGTCGTTAGTCTACCTATGAGGATTTATGCCTAACCGGTTTGCTCAGCTGCGACTAGCGCCTTCCTGGTGATCGTCTGTGCCCGCACGCAGGCTTCCAATAGTCGGAAGAAGAGTTGCTTGGGGCGATGGCGGCGGTTTGCCCGGTAGCAGAATTCATCCAGGTATGCTTGCAGGTGCTTCTGCTGGCACAAAAACGTGCCATCTCACAAGTTTAAGCATTTACCTTGGCAACTACTGCCATCAATGCGACCGGTAGTACACCTCTAGCCTGAGCCCCAGCGCGACGCCGTGACGGGCCTGAGCTCGAGCCAGAGCTCAAGCCCGACGCCGAGTCGAACCCGAGCTCGAGCCAGAGCTCGCGCTCATGCTCGAGCCCGAAGCCAAGGTCGAGCTCAACCCCAGGTGCTGCCGCATAGCCTCGACCATGTCCGGGGCGATTATGGGCAAAAGCTTGGGCATAGCCTTCGGCATCAGCCGATCCATGACATATGGCAGAATGTCGGGCAACGCCGCCCGCATCGACGCCGGCATCGTCGGCAACTGCTCTTCCATATACTTCTGAACCATCGGCAGCATCCTGGGCATCATCGCCGGCATCATCCTCGGCATCATCCTGGGCAAGAGTGGCCGCATCGCCGCCACCGCCGCCTCCCGTGCGCCGGCCGGCGTCTTCTTGAGCGCCTCCATCACGCTGTTCATCACGTCCGGCATGGCGTCCATCATCGCCGGCAGCAGTTCACGCATCATCTCGACCATGCCAGGCAGGCTCATCTGGTAGATGGCCCGTTCAAAAACGCTCCACATGTAGTGAACTTCTGCCGTCGGGTCGTCCGTCTCGTACCCCAGCGCTTCCGCCACCACGCTGGTGAAATCAACGACCGGCATCTGGCTGCCATTGCTCTTCGCCGCCACCCGCAGCTGGAACTCGCAGCAGGGGCAGGTGGTGACCAGTGCGTCCGCCCCCGTCGCCTCAGCCTCACGCACCCGCAACCCGCCCAGCCGGTCCGACACCGGCACTTCGCCCACCCGGGTCAGCACACTGCCGCAGCACAGGCCGTTCTCCCGGTTGTGCTCCATCTCCCGCAGTTCAACGCCGGGGATGGCCCGCAGTACCTCACGGGGCGGCTCGTAGATTCCGCCGTGCCGCCCGATGTGACAGGGGTCATGCCAGGTCAGAATCCGGGGCCTGATCGCCGGCGACCTGGTCTCGACTTGGGCGTTGGCCTCACCCTCAGGTTGGGCCGCCGCTTCGGCCAAAGGTTCGGCAGCCGATAGCGTCTGCTCTTCGGCCACAGGCCGGGTAGCCGCTGGCGTCGTCGACGTCTCAGCCGAAGGTTCAGTAGCCGATAACGTCTCCGCTTTGCCCAACGACCTGGCAGCTGGTGGCATCGTCGGCGCTTCGCCCACCGACTTGGCAGTCGGCGGGGTCGTCGGCACTTCGCCTACTGACCTGGTAGTCGCTGGCGTGGTCGCCGCTCCGTTCACCGTCACCGGTCGGCGAAACACCAGTTTACCTTCTCGGATCGCCCGGCTGGCCGTCTCCGAGATGTGCTCGATCTCGACGTCCCACGTTAGCCCCAGTTTGGGCGCCCACTGGCGGTAGTAGTGGTTGAGCGCTACCCAGCAGCCAGGGCAGGAGACGACCAGCTTCTTGATGCCGCGCCGCCGCACTTCTTCGATGTTGTGGCGCACCGCCCCCTGCCACACATCCCACTTCCCCGACACAAGAAACGGCACGCCGCAGCAGGCTTCATCCTTACCGAGATAAGCGAAGGGAATCCCGGCTTCCTTCAGTATGTGAACTGCATTCTTGGCGATATCCCTTTCGAGATACGAGGCGGTGCAGCCGGCCCAGTAGCCGATCTCCCCTTCGGCCAGCGGCTGAACGTCGGGCGGCAACCAGGCGTCTCGTTCCGACTTCGGCCCAGTCCAGATGTTGTGATCCCGCAGAAACGATCCGCCCATCATCTCAAAGGCAGGGAACGTGGCCATCTTCTTGTCCTGAACCAGGATGCCTCGCAGTTCATCCCAGGAAGATTGAATCGGCAATCCGAGCTGGCAGGCGGCATCGCAGCGCTTGCAGGTGGTGCAAAGCAGGAACGTGTCGACCATCTCTTGCGTGAGCGGCAGCTTGCCCTCGGCGTACTCACGAAGGAAATACCATTTACCCCGAGGCGAGGCGCTTTCCCAGCCACGGCCGCTGTAAAGGGTGCAGACGTCGCGGCAGTAGCCGCACTGGGCGCAAGCGTAGGCCCGGTCAAGGAGGTGATCGGGGATGCCCCGGCGGCCATGGCCCTGGCCGTCGTGAAGGGCGGCCATATGCTCCCGGCCCTCGCCCGCATGCTCGCTGGCCATGCCGCCGGCCGCGCGCTCCAGGGCCATGCCGCCGGCCAAGTTGCCGCCGGCCGAGTGCTCCCCGCCCGTGGTCTGGGGCGCGGGCCAGGGGTGCCGGACGCCGCCCACCGGCAGCAACGGCTCGATGAGCCCGGCCACCGGCCCGCCCAGCCTGGCCGCGGCCATCAGCCCACGCAAGGCCGGATGCGGCGGGGCGATGACCTTGCCCGGGTTCAGCAGGTCACGGGGGTCAACCTCAGCCTTGAACCTCCGCAGCCCCTCGACCCGCTCCCGCCCCAGCACGGCCTCGGCCTCGGCCGTGAAATACAACCCCACTCCGTACACCCGCCCCCCGTGGCGGCGGGCAGCGTCCGCCACCGCCAGTGACTTGCGGTAGCCAAGGGTATAGGAAAGCCGACGTTCATCGCCGAGCAGGAAGGCCAGCAGCGAGACCTCGTGGGGCGACACGAACGAACCCTCGATCGCGACCTCGCCCACGTCCCCGCCCTGCGCCTGCGCCACCAACCGCCCGATGTCGTCCAGGACCTTGTCCAGGCTGGCCACCGGCACGACCGCCTCGGCCGGGATCAACGACGGCCCGAACCGCTTCAGTCGCATGGGGTAAAATCTCTCGCTCCACTCCCGCTCCGCCTCTTCGGGGCATAGCAATTCCGCTGCTTCACTTACTTCACTCAGCTCACTCAGAATACGGTCGGCCTCTGTAGCCTGGCTCGCCGGCGACACCAGCAGCACCGTATAGCCAGGCGGCACGACGTCGGCGTTGGCTGCCCGCCCGGCCGCCCGCCAGTTCGCCCGGGTGAACCTCGGCGTGGAAAAGCTGACATGCCAGAACGGCAGCCCGCCGCCTGGCTGCGCGCCGGCCAAGTCTGCCGCGGCGGCTGCTTTCGCCCCATCCCTGACCGCCGCACTCAGCCCCTGCAAAAAGCGGACCAAAACCCGCCGGTCGGCCAGCCGCACGCCCCGAACCACGTCCTCCTCGGCCGGCCGCAGCATCAGGGTGACCTCGACGATCAGGCCCGTGATCCCTTCCGCCCCGGCTACATACCGCCGCAACTCGGCGCCGCTCATCACCTGGGTCCCCGTGGGGGTGACCAGCTTCACCGAGACCACGTTCTCGCCCATGCGCCCGTAGGCGAGACTGCCGATGCCAGCGCCATCCTCGGCCACCCACCCGCCCACGGTTGAACCGGGCGCACTCGTCGGGTACAGCCGCAAAGCCAGGCCGTGTCGACGGCGCAGCTCCTGCTCGAGGTTCAACCAGATCATACCCGGCTCGACTGTGGCCTGAAGGCGCTCCACGTCCACGCTAAGCACGCGGTTCATGTGGGAGAAATCCACCACGATGCCGCCCCGGACCGGGATCGCACCTCCGTACCCGCTCGTTCCCGCCCCCCGCGGCACGAGCGGCAGGCCATACTCGTACGCGAGGTCCACCAACCGTTGAACCTCCTGTGCCGTCCGCGGCTGCACCACGGCCGCGGGCATCGCATGGAAAAGTCGCTGCACCGGGGTGGGCATCGACGCCTGATCGTGCGCGTAGAGGGCTGTCTCGATGCGATCGAAGCTTACCCGCTCCCCAAACTCGTTCCGCAGGATGACCCGCCAGTCGTTCGCCTGTCGAACCCCCTGTGCCCGTTTCTGCGTTTGCGCCTCCGTCTGCATCTGCGTTTGCATTTGCCTCTGCGCCGCCGTCTGGGCCTGCGCCTGCAACTGGGCCTGCATCTGCGCCTGCGACGGTGTCTGTGCCTGGGCCTGCAACTGTGCCTGCGCCTGCTCCGCCTGTACCCCTGCCCGACTCCCGGATCCTGCTCTTTCTGCCCGCATGGCTCCCGTGCCCTCCTCTACCCAGGTTGGTTCTTGGTTTCTTGGTTTGCTTCCGGTCAGCCAGCGGTCCGGTAAAGTTGGCTGCCGGTCTTGGGGTTCTAGGAACATGTTTGGGTTCAAGGTCTACCCTAAAGCTGGTCGCACCGACTACCAGAACGGGGATCAAGGAACATCTTTGGGTTCCAGAAACAAGGGCCGACACTAGCCGAGGAGCTGGGCCGCCATGGCCAGAATCTCGTCCACCACCTGCCGCACACCGCCCCCATCGCCGCCGGTGCTGTGGTTGCCGTTGATACTGCGATCGTTGCCCCGGCCGTCTTCGCCCTCGCCGGTGTCGAGTCCATGAGTCTGAGTACTGGCGCTGCTACCCTCTGTGATCGCTTCCTCCCCGTAGCACGCCAGCAGGTACAGGGCCGCCTTCTCGAGACCGCTCTTCACCGCTATGAGTTGGTTGAACACTGCGTGGCACTCGACCCCGCTCTCCACCATGCGAATGATCCCCTGCAAATGACCATCGGCCACCTTCAGACGACGGACGACCTTTTGCGCGGTCACTTGCCGCTTGTCCTGCCCGGCCAGATACCCCACCCCCCCCCGGGGTGTCGATTGTATGTGATTGTAACCCCATGTTCATACTATGCTTCGCTGTCCGCTATGTCTACCCCTCCCTGGGGGATTAGTCAATGCAAGGCACATCGGGGGCTGGATATGGAGCAAACTGCCAGCCTAGCGTGTGGCAGACTCCCGAGCCTGAGCCGTTTCGAGTTTGTATGGCGTGCTTCCGAGCGCGGCGAGGCATGTGGCAGTGCCCCCCGAGCCTGGGCCGTAGCCGTATGGAGAGAAACTTCAGCCTGGCCTTAGCGTCATTCTGTCTGACGACACCGGACATGCGAAAGGCAGGCAGTATGAAGAAAACTTCAGTCTGGCCTTAGCCCCATTTCATGTGCGCCAGTTACGGTATGGGTGTTCCAGAAACCCCATCATCTCTCAGGGAGGTAGATAGCATGAGGAAAGAGCTTGTGTTGTGGGGTCTGGCCGGGGTGCTCGTGCTGGGGGTGGCGGCAGCTGCCGGTTCACTATCACGTACCCCCGTGAACGCCGCCGCAAGCAACGCAACCTCGTCCGCGCAGGCTGCCCCTGGTTCGGCCGCCCAACAGGCCTCGCCAAAGTCCACAGTCGACGACGAACAGGAAGCGAAAGAATCTGAGGCCGCCGAACTGGCTGAGTCCAAGTCCGAGTCCAGCTCCGAATCCAATACCGAGAAGGACACTCCCGGTGGTCACCAGGATCAGGATGGCGTCAACGTCCAGCATGAGTTTGTAGGGCAGGAGTAGCTTGTAGTGCGTGTGAGGCGCGCAGAGTAACAAGGATCGGGCGGCAGGCTATCCGCCGGCAATCAGCACTCGCTGTACCAGCCTGCGCGCAGGCCCGCCGCCCTGCGCCCCGCCCAACGCCGGCGCCGGCTGTTTGCCCAATACCAGCGCCTGGCACTTGTGGTGAGCACCAGCTTCGCATCCGGCTGCCGGCAGCACCGCCAAGGGTGTCGCCCCGCTAGCCCGCAGCGGGAGCGTACATGGGAGGGCCTCTCGAGTGCCTGCCGCATGGGCCAACGGCGTCGAGAAGATGCTATAGTGTTGCTGAGGCTAGCGAGCAACAGCACCAGCAGGTGATCAGCTCGTGCTGCTGAGCGGCACAGCTATGTCCAAGAGGGTGGTGTAGGCAGGATGGGGACAATCCCAGAGGACCTGGAAGCCCAGGTCATGAAGCTTGATTTGGAGGCACGAGCCCGCTTGGCGGAAAAGCTTCTCCTGAGTCTGGAGACGCCTTCGGAAGCCGAGAACCTGCGTCTTTGGGTCGCCGAAGCCGAACGGAGACTACACAGAATGAAAGAGGGCAAGGACTCAGAGCTACCCGCTGAAGAGGTCTTTCGACACCTGAGAGAAGCAATCCGATGAGGCCGGTCGTCTTCCCTGCGCTGGCCCGCGACGAAGCGGAGGATGCTGTTCGATACTACGAGGATAGAGCGGAAGGACTCGGTCTGACGTTTCTGGCCGAGTTGGCAGAGGCGATCGACCGGATTGCGGCAAACCCTGAAGCCTACCCACCGGTCGGGGCTACGATCCGCCGCAAGCTTCTTCGTCGTTTCCCATTCAGCGTTCTGTACGCAATTGAACCTGACAAGATAAGAGTGCTTGCCATCGCCCATCACAAAAGACGACCAGGCTATTGGCACGACCGCGTGTGAGTCTTGCTTTTCCTACTCTGGCTGCCCCAGCGGCGGGAGGCGCTCGCGCCTGCTCATGCTGTCCGGCATCTGCGCAAGGCCTAGGTATCACGCTGTTGGAAGAGGCGTGACACCGACGACAACGGCGCTGTCAGCCAGGGACTGAGCCTCCCAGTCACTCCGGATGGCCGCAGCCCGCTGACGGATCCGATTGATGAGCGGGGCTGCGGCTGCATGCGAACCGCCGCGCTCCGGTAGGATGGTTCTAGCAGTCGAATCTTCAGCACTGAGCGGAGCATCAAGAGTGGCCGAAGGAGCAATCCCCATCTCGTTCAGCCGAGCATATACCCGCTGCATGACGGCGTCAGGGTTACGGAAGAACTCGCTGCCGCGCAGCCGCACAAATTGCCAGCCCAATCGCTCCAACACGGCTTGCCGTTCCAGATCTTGTTCGAGTTTTTCCAAGGTATGGTGGTACCGGTCGCCGTCGCACTCGATGGCAAGCCGTCTCACGGCGCTGCTGGCTGTCTGCACAAGGCCGGAGCCACCAACGTTGCCAACCGCCCCGCCCCCACCGCCGCCGGCATCACCACCGCCAGCACCCCTGCCACCGCCCCCTCCGCCGCCTTCCACAACCAGGTCGATGCGGTAATAACCGACCGGCCACTGCGCCCGCACCCGGTAACCTCTGCCAACCAGCCGGCGCAGCACTTCCCGTTCGAACGGAGACTCCGTGCGCTGCTCCTCACGCTCCGAGGCCTGGGCCTTTGCTTGTGGATCGCGGGCGTACTCGATGAGCTTGCGGCGCAGGTCCTCAACCTTCAGGTCAACCGCGGGGTCTAGCGAGTAGACCACCCAGATCTGATCCCGAGCCCGGCTGACCGCTACGTTGAACCGCTGCTTAAAGCGGTCATCTTGCCGCAATGCCAAAGGCAGACCGTCAGGGTTGGGGCTGTCCACCATAGTCAAAAACACGACATCTCGTTCATCGCCCTGGAACTGTGCCGGCGTCCCGCACAGGATCTGGCGCTGATCGTACCGATCCGCCGGCAAGTAACGACGGAGCAGCCGGTCAACCTCGAGGGCTTGCTCCTCACCCACCAGCGAAATCACACCCACAGTCTTCTTGGCGTATTCGGCCTCTTGATCGAGAGCGGCAATCAGCGAAGCGATCGTCCAGGCTTCCTCTTTGTTCACCTTACCCGACGAACTTCCTTGCACCGGATATGGGACCACAGCCGGCTGCAGAACCGAACTGGCCGCTTCCCGCAGCGGCTTGATCTTGCCCTCGTAAGACAGCTCGTTGCTAAACCGAATGATGTCTGGAACGCAACGGAAGTGCTCTAACAGCATGACGTTCCCGCCGAAAGATTCCAGGGCAACATCGTATAAGGAACGGCGTCCATCATACAGGGTGGCATTCGGTATTCCCGTCAGATACTCGCGGATCAGTGGCTCGACCCGCTCCACCTGCTCGCCCACGGCATCCGGGCTCACTTGCTCGTTA
>JADBKQ010000038.1 GCA_014896305.1 Limnochordaceae bacterium | reverse complement strand
TCCCCGCCTCGTCCGTGTCCACCAGCAGCGCCCCAACCCGGTCGCCCGTCACGACCGTCCACAGCAGCTGCAGCCCGTGCTCCAGCCAGTGCTCGTCCACCTCCTGGCCGCGCAGCTTCAGGATCGAGCCGTGGGCCGTCCGCTCCACGCTCTCGTCGTCCGTCCGTAGCTCCTCGAACAACTTCTCGCCGGGCCGTATCCCGGTGAACTTGATCTTGATGTCCACATCCGGTTCAAACCCACTGAGCCGGATCATTTCCCGGGCCAGGTCCACGATGCGCACCGGTTCACCCATGTTGAGCAGATAGATCTCGCCGCCCTCGGCCAGCGCCGCCGCCTGCAGCACCAGCTGCACCGCTTCCGGAATTGTCATAAAATATCGACGCATATCCGGATGCGTCACCGTCACCGGCCCGCCCGCCGCAATCTGCCGTTTGAACGTAGGCACGACGCTCCCCCGGCTGCCCAGCACGTTGCCAAAACGCACCGCGACAAAGCGCGTGCGGCTATAGCGGTTGAGCGTCTGAACGATCATCTCGGCCACCCGCTTGCTCGCCCCCATGGCGTTAGTCGGGTTGACCGCCTTGTCCGTGCTGATCATGACGAACCGTTCCGCCCCCACCCTGTCCGCCGCCCGGGCCAGGTTGAGCGTGCCAAACACGTTGTTGGTCACGGCTTCATCCGGGTTGGCTTCCATTAGTGGGACGTGTTTGTGCGCCGCCGCATGGAACACCACCTGCGGCCGGTACTGCCCGAAGATCGCGTTCACCTTGCGCACATCCCGCATGTCGGCGATGCAGGAGACCAGCTTCAAGTCGGGGTAGGTCTCTCGCAGCTCATTTTGGATCGCAAAGATGCTGTTTTCGCCGTGGCCCAGCAACACCAGCCGGGCCACGCCAAAGCGGGCCACTTGCCGGCACAACTCCGACCCGATTGAACCGCCCGCTCCCGTCACCAGCACCGTCCGGCCGCCCACGCACGCCTGAATCCCATGCAGATCCGTCTTGACCGGTTCACGCCCGAGCAGGTCCTCGATCCGGACCTCACGGATGCGGTTGACCGTCACCCGGCCGTTCATCAGCTCGTAGAGGCCGGGCACGATCTGCACGCGGCAACCGGTCTTCCGGGCCAGCTCGTGGATCTCCCGAATGGCCGCACGCGGCGCCGTCGGCATCGCGATCAGGATGGTCTCAACGTGATACGCCCTGGCCACCCGGCCGATGTCGTTACGGTCGCCGAGAACCGGCACCCCTTGCAACCGCAGCCCCTGCTTGGCTGGATCGTCATCGATGAACCCCACCACCCGCCAGGGCGTGGCGTTGCGAATCTCCCTCAGACTGGCGACGCCCGCCTCGCCTGCCCCCACAATGAGGACGTGGTTATGGCCGGCAGGCTTGGGGCCAGGCGTCGGACGTACGGCATAGGCCTGGTCGTCTGAACCGCTAGCGATATGGCCATCGGCCTCGGCGTCGTCATTGTCATCGGCATCAGCATGAGTATCGATATTGGCCCCCGCCTCGGCCTTGCTATCGTCATCGTCCGGACGCACCTTGGCAACACCTTCGCCCCGCCCAAGGCTATGGCCATACCTGTGGGCCGTGGCCTGGGCACGGGCATTGGCCTCGGCCATCCGCCCCACCATCCGCTGCCGGTGTCTGGCGCTTTCCCTCACCCGGATTCCAAACCGTGTCACACCCACCAGCAGTCCGACGATGAACCCGGTGATGACCGGAATGCTCCGCGGGAAACTGACCGCGCGAAGGATCCACGGAGCATCGCCCGGCACAAGCTCCGCCACTGCCCGCAGGCCCACACGCATCCCAAGGAACAGGAGTGTCCCCGCCAATACCGCCCCGCCCAGGGCCAGCATGTCATCGACGCTGGCGTAGCGCCAAGCGCGCGAGTATAGCCCGAAGAACAGAAACGGCGGTAAGAAGGCAAGTTCAGCAAGAAGAATCGTCCAGGGCAAGAACGGCAAATAGGCATGAGGGATTGGCTGGTCAAAGCGGAGCAGGTACGCCCCGACTGCTGCCACCGCAATCACGATCACATCGGCGGTCGCCAGCAGGCACCGCTTCGTACTCCCGTTCACTTTCACGTTATCCAGTGCCTCCCCTTGAGCCTAGCCCGTTGCACCACACTACTCCGTTGAACCGCCCGGTTCCACTCAGGTGTTCCTCGTCCGTAAATGCAACCCCGAGAGCTCCAGCCGGCCACTGCAAGCCCCGTTGCAAGCTTAACCAACCGTAGCGATGCTTTCCGCAGCCCTATGATATCGCCCGGCAGTTTCGAGACCTGCGCACTGTCGCCTGCTGGATATTCTCCCCAAGTGTGCTTGAGACCAAGCCTGCTTTCGCAGCCATTGCCTCTCGGGCCGAATTCTTGAATGCCTGAGCTGAATCCTCGTACGCGTCAAACATTCCCACCATAGACGGAAGTACGCCAGCCACCGAATAGGTTAGGACCGGGTAACAGCGGGATGAGGGTTACCGCAAACCACACAGCGGGACTCCAGGCTCATACCCCGAGTACCGAGGGCAGGTGGTCGAGCGTCGTGAGCTGGCAGTCAACCCAGTCAAAAAGGTTGGTATCGCCGCACGGCACAAACCCGGAATAGATGCCCCCGGGGCGGCGAACCCAGATGGTGGTCATCCCGAGGCTAGCGGGGCCAGCGAAGTCCTTGGCGGGGTTGTCGGCCACATAGCAGCATTCCTGGGGTGAAACACCGAAGTAGGAGGCAGCCAGTTTAAAAGCGCGGGGCGACGGCTTCCAATACCGCCGCTCTGGAGCGAGTCGGTCGGTGTATATTATCAGATCGAACAGGTCGGCAAGGCCCAGGGCTTGCACTTTCTTCTCCTGAACCTCCGCGAGGCCATCCGTGATCAGGCCAAGAGGAATGTGCCGAGCCCGCAACACTTCGAGACAGGCCGCCGCGTCGGGGTATAGATGGATCCTCGGAGTGTGCCCACGGTAGCAGTTGATCATCTGTAGCGCCAGCTGATGGACGCGTGCGGACCGGTCCTCGTCTCGCTCAGGGGCGTCACTCCCCACGAGGTGGGCCATGCGCTCCGCCAGCATGTCAAACACGTGAGCACGGTTGGCTTGGAAGAACTCCTCCATCCATGCCAGCAACTGATCGGAGGAGACTGTGCGGGCTGCTGTGGGAGGTCCAGAATTGGTCGACTTCCCAGGCAGAGCTCCTGACGTTGACTGAGCGACAGCCCTGGCATCCGTGGTCGTCTCGCACTGGGGGGATGACGCGGCAGCCCCACGAAAAGCGAAGGCCTCGCTGACAGCCCGAAACCCACTACGGACGTACTCAAGCTCCGGGTATAAGGTATCGTCCAGGTCGAAAAGGACAACTCTTATCGACCGGCGAGCGACTCGCGTTTGACCACCCCCTCTTGGCTTAACCCAGGGTCCTCCTACCTCAACGGATCAGCTTGTCCTCTGGCATGAAAACCGCATCGTCGTAACGGGCCATGACCAAACCACGCTGGTACTTCCCCAGTCGGCACTCCAGAGTCTTGCCTGCGACCAGATCGAGGATCAGCTCGGGAAACTGGGCTCCGGCGGCATCGGCTAACGGGTAGCCGCCTCCAAAGCGAGGGTTGATCTCAGAGAACACAGGCCCGCTATCCCCAACAAAGCACTGAACGTTGATGGGACCATAGGGTTTGAACCCGTTCGCAATCTTGAGAACAAAATCCGCAAAAGTGGTATCATCAATCGTTATGGCCCGCTCCACTTCGCCCCCCCGAACCTTCAACCGCTTGCGGGGAACGAAGGAAATCACCCGGCCCGTCCCATCGCCAAAAATGTCAATGGTTACCTCGTATCCGCTCAGGAATTCCTGAATGATGACATCCTTCTGTCGTTCCAGGTAAAAGTAAAGCTCGCTTTGATCCGAGCATTTTATCACGCCCTGCCCACTTGAGCCGCGGCGGGGCTTGACAATAACAGGAAAGTGAATATCCCGCAGCGCCTCGTTCGGCACGAAGGTGCGTGCGGTAGGAATTCCTCGGGCCTCAAAAAAGCGCACCGTAGCCAGTTTGTCATCGCCGATAGCCACGGAATCCGGAGATGAAATGACGACGGTGGTGCCCCCACTAGCGAATTGGTCGCGGGCACGGGCCAGCACCGGTAACTCAGGGTCGATGAGCGGAATCAGCACGTCTACCGATTCTCGCTGACAAATCTCGAGCAGTCGTGGGACATAGGCGGGGTCGGCTACGCGTGGCACAATAAACGCCCGATCCACCTCGTACAGGGTCGGGGCTGTAGCTTCCATGTCTGTGGCAAGGATACGCCCAGCCTCATTGCGGCTTGCTAAGGCCCGCCGGAAACCACGAATCAGGGACACCCTGCGTCCGGCTGAGGTAAACAAGATGTTCATACCGGAACTCCACCCTTGCTCTCTTGCACGTGGAGGTCACGCTGCTGTGCACTACCGCCGGATCGTGGCCCGCAGCCTAGGCCAGGATGGTCGAGATCCGGACGGTACTCCGGCATCGTCGCGCTGCCAGGAGCACTGATCCCTTCGCGGCGGAATACCTTGAGTACCGTGATGCAGAGGATTTTGAGGTCCAACCAGAGATTCCAGTGGTCCACGTACCAGACGTCGAGGCGGAACTTATCCTCCCAGCTGAGACTGTTGCGGCCGTTCACCTGCGCCCAGCCGGTGATCCCGGGCTTGACCTCGTGGCGGCGGGCCTGCTCGGGCGTGTAGCGGTTCAGGTATTCCATGAGAAGGGGTCGCGGGCCGACCAGGCTCATGTTTCCCCTCAGGACATTGAACAGTTCAGGGAGCTCGTCCAGGCTCGTGCTGCGCAGGAAGCGGCCAAACCGCGTCAACCGCTCCTCATCAGGAAGAAGGCGGCCTGCTGCATCGCAGACGTCCCGCATCGTGCGGAACTTGTATAAGGTGAACGGTTTTCCTTGCAGACCAGGGCGTATCTGGCGAAACAGCACAGGCCGGCCCAGGGCGACCCGCACGACTGCCGCAATGACCAGCAGGAGCGGCGAGAGGAGTGCGAGGCCAATCACCGCTCCGATGATGTCCAGCCCTCGCTTTGCTAACCGGTTCATCTGAGACCAGCGCCTCACTCGTCGATGCCAGACAGGCAGCCTACGCCGCCAGTGGCGACACAACGTAGGCCGAGGATACAGTGGTTGTTCTGAACAAGATGAGTCATGGCCACGGCTTCTCGTCGCACCATGCAACGGACCTCTGCGCGGACTCCCTACACCCGGCCCCAGGCACGGGCGAGACCACGGGCCCTGGCCCAACCCTTGTGCCAACCCTTGACGATGACCTCTAGCGCTGTGCGAGCCTCCGGCACGCCGAGCACCCACACCAGCCCCGCATACGAAACGATCCCTGCACCTACGGCGCCGAACAGGCGCATCGCCTGGGCTACCACACCGTCCCCCGGCACACGCCCCTGCAGCCAACCATAAGCCAGCCAGACAACGACGCCCATGAGGCCAGACGCCACCATCACGCGCCACAGGGAGCTCAGGATGGCCTTGCCTCCGATGCCGACCGGGCTGACACCGTCAGCACTGCCCACCGGGCCCTCTGCGCTTGCGCTACGCGTACAGCCTGGGTTCGAGCTCACCGCTCTCATCCGCACCTTCAGTATCCACAATAGGGCGACCACTCCGAAAAGACCGGCCAGGGACGTGGCCAGGGCCAGGCCGCCTTGTTGCAGCGGCCCCACCAGCAGCAGATTGAGCACAATGTTGATACCCACGCCGGCCATGCCGATGATCATGGGCGCCTTGGTGTCCTGGAAGGCGAAGAACGCCCGGCTGATCATGTCCCGCAATGTAAAGGTGGCGACGCCGAGGCAGAAAAACAGCAGTGCCCAGGCCGTGGCTTGAGTGGCCCGGGCATCAAACGCGCCACGTTCGAACACCAGCCGCACCAGCGGCACACTCAGGACCGCAAGGCCCACTGCCACTGGGATCAAGATGAAGTTGATCATCTTTACGGACTCTGCGAAGGCCCTGCCGAAGCGCGCCCAATCCTTCTCCGCCGCCAGCTTTGCCAGCGTGGGATACATCACTGTGACGACGGCCGTGCCAATGATCCCTGGCACCAGGCCCATGAGGCGGTTGGCGTAGTTCAGGGCCGCCACGCTCCCCGCCTCCAGCCCTGACGCCAACATGCGATCCACTAGGGTTCCCGCCTGTCCCACCGCAGTGGCCACCAGGACTGGGCCTACCAGTGTGCCGATACGGCGCAGCCCAGGGTCGCGCAGGTCCAGCACCGGCCGCCAACGATAGCCGAGCCGCCACAGCGCTGGCACCTGTAGCACCACCTGCACCGCTATGGACAGCACCGTGGCCATGCCGACGGCCTTAACCCCGAACACCGGCCCCAGGCCCAGAATGGCGGAGATGATGATCACGTTGTACGCCAGGCCCACCACAGCTGGCACAGTGAAGTTGCCATGGGTCTGCAGCATACCGGCCATCAGCCCCGAGAGCACCTGAAACAGCACCATGGGAAACATGATGCGGCTCATCTCGACGGTCAGTTCATACACTGGGCCATGGAATCCTGGAGCCACGATGCGGGCCAGGGGACCCGCCAAAAGCTCTCCCACAGCGATGAAGATGACCGCCAGCAGCACCGCAGCGTTCACAACGGAATTGGCCATGCGAAAGGCAGCCTCGCGTCCTCGCTCTTGCTGCACCTGCGAGAACACAGGGATGAACGTAGTTCCCAGCGCTGCGCCCATAGACGCGAAAATGAGCGTGGGGATGGTCTGCCCCATGAGATAGGCATCGGTGGCATGCGTGGCACCAAACACGGCAGCCATGGACGCTTCGCGAGCAAATCCCAGGATCTTGCTAAGAATCGAGACGGCAGCCACGATGCCCGCTGCCTTGAAGAGACCTTCACGTGCGCTCAATCGCCTATCCTCCGCGTGCGCCTGCAAGTCCGGATCATCCACTGATCTCGTGCCGCCCCATACCGGCTGGAACCGCACAGGCGTAATGGCCAAGCTTCACCCGAGCCCCTCCCCGAAGCCACAGCGGCACTGTCTTCAAACCTCCGCCAGCGCCTGCTCGAGAACCGTAGCCACATAGTCCACTTCGTCTTCCGTGAGATGATTGTGGAACGGGATGGCAATGCTGGTGCGGCCGGCAGCCTCGGTCACGGGGAAATCCCCTTCCTTGTAGCCGAACAGCTGACGGTAAAACGGCTGCAGGTGGATGGGGGTGAAATAGGGACGGCAACCAATCCCCGCCTCCTGGAAGCGCTGCATCACGTGGTCGCGCACCGCTTCCTGGCGTTCGGGTGTGGGCTCGTCCACCCCAACGCGGATCACATACACGAACCAGCTCATGCGGGTGACTTCCGGTGCGATACTCGGCAGCCGAAGACCAGGGTAACGGCTCGCCACCCCACCTGCCCCCCCCAACCGCGCCCCGTACATCTGCGCCACCTTCTGCCGCTTGGCGATCAGTTCCTCGATCCGGCTCATCTGTGCCACACCCAGGGCAGCAGAAAGCTCGTCCATCCGGTAATTGTAACCCAGGCGTTCGTGGGAAAGCCAGACGCCTGCTTCGCCCCGCCCCTGGTTGCGCATGCTGCGGCACAGGCGGGCCACCTCTTCGTCATCGGTGACGACCATCCCGCCTTCGCCGGTGGTGATCTGCTTATTAGGATAGAAGGCAAACACCGCCCCATCCGAAAAGGCCCCGCTGCCGGCCTTCTTCCCTTTGTACTCGGACCCGATGGCCTCACAGGCGTCTTCGATCACCACCAAACCATGATGCCGGGCGATCTCCCGGATCACATCCAGCCGGGCCGGCTGCCCAAACGCATCCACCGGCAAGATGGCTTTGGTCCGCGGTGTAATGGCCGCCTCGATCAGCCTGGGGTCGATGTTTCCGGTGTCCGGCTCGATGTCCACGAACACCGGCTTCGCCCGCTCATAGAGGATGCAGTTGCTGGAGGCGATGAAGCTGAACGGGGTGGTGATCACCTCGTCCCCCTCACCGATACCGTACGCCCGCACCAACAAGTGCAGCCCACTGGTCCCGCTGTTGACAGCGATCGCATACTTGCGCCCAACATAACCGGCAACAGCCTGTTCGAATTGGGCCATTTTAGGGCCAAGGGCCAGGATCGGCGACTGGATCACCTCGTTGACCAGCGCAATCTCCGCGTCGGTAATGTCCGGACGGGAAAGATGAACCTGCATGCACTTACCTCCCACATGAATCCAGTGAAGGGCTGCACCGCTACCAGAGCGGCCCTGCGGCGCGTTTCGCTGTGTGCCCGCCAGCCGGCCATGATCCGCTAACCGGCATTCAAAACCGACTCATAGGCTGCGGCAATCCGTTCGAAGACCCGCTCTTCATCGAACTCAAGCTCCATTCGCCGCCGCGCCTGTTCCCCCAGCTGCCGGCGCAGGGCAGGCTCAAGCAGCAAGCGCCGCAATGCCAAAGCCAGTGCGTTGGGATCCTTAGGTGGTACCAGCAGGCCGGTCACCCCGTCAGATACCACCTCTCTGCATCCCCGGACATCGGTAACCACAGCAGGTACCCTCATCGCCTGCGCTTCGATTACGGACCTGGGGACTCCTTCCCGATAAGAGGGGAGCACATAAACGTCGCTAATGGAAAGAAGCTGCTCCACGTCGCTCCGCTCACCGAGCAAGCGAACCCGTCCTTCCAGCCCAGATTCCGCCAAGGCGTTGCGGATCCACGGCCCTGCTCCCTCATCTGCACCGATGAATAATGCGTTCCACTCAAGATCCGCCAGCTGCGCCAGAGCCTTAACCAGTTCTCCATACCCTTTCTCAAAGGTCAGACGGGCAACGATGCTGATGACAGGGCTACTGCTTAAGACCAAGCCGCGCCGCAGCTCTTCCCTTTGGTCTTTGAAGCGTTCTGGATCGAAACGTCTCAGATCAATCCCGTTCCCAATGTAAAGGGGATACCCTTTCCGGCTGCGAATACCCAGCGCCCGCGCGGTTTCAACGTCCTCCTTACTTTGGGACAACAGTATGTCAGCTAGCCGTGCGGCCCAACGTTCAATGGCTACGTACGCAGCGTACTTTGCTTTGTTTTGGCCCTCGGCAAACGGAAATCCATGCACGGTGTGTATGACGTGCGGTACCCCTGCCAGCCGCGCGGCCAGCCGGCCCACGACACCCGCCTTGGAAGTGTGGGTATGGACGACGTCCGGCTTGGCCTGTCGAAAATACGCTGCCAACCTTGCCACGGAAACGGCATCCGCCGCTGAAATGTCCCGGCTAATAGGAATCTCTGTGACCTGGAACCCAGCGGCTTCCAGCGTATGTTTTGCTCCTCCGCCCCCAGTTGAGTGCCCCTGGTCAGGGCTGAACACGAACTCCACGTCGTACCCGAGCGCTCGCAAATACTCGCACTGCGGGCGCAAGAGAACAGCAGCCGTGCTGCCGATGGTGGAGACGTGAATGACCTTGACTTTGCGCAAGTCACCTTTCCCCAGTCTTGCAGGCCCCCGTACCTGCTTGTGCAGATCCCAATCCTCTTTTACAGGTCTGGACCCCCGCTTTTACGGGCTTCGGAGGCCTAGTGTCGCTCCCTCCCACCTTCGCCGTCCAGGGCGACAAACCAGTCCACGGTCCGCTTCAACCCGGCCTCAAAACCTACCGTAGGCCGGTACCCCAGGAGCTTGCCGGCTTTCTCGATAGAAGCTAACGAATGCCTCACATCGCCAGGCCGCGGTGGCCCGTATCGGGGCGTAATGCGGGTGCCCAAAATCCGGTTCAAGGCAGCCACCAGTTCGTTAAGAGTAAAGCGGGCTCCACAACCGATGTTAAACACCTCACCCCCAATACCCGGCACCTTGGCAGCCAACAAATTGGCCTCGACCACGTTGTCCACGTAAGTGAAATCCCGGGACTGATTGCCGTCCCCGTGGATCAGAGGCTGTTCACCCCGCAACATAGCCAGGATGAACTTGGGGATCACCGCGGCGTATTGGGAAGCCGGGTCCTGCCGGGGTCCGAACACATTGAAGTACCGGAGGGAAACCGTTTCCAGTCCGAAAACCCGGCTAAAGACTCTGCCGTATAGCTCCCCCACGTATTTGGTAACCGCATATGGCGACAAAGGATTGGCCGGCATATTCTCTACCTTGGGCAGCCGCTCGGTGTCGCCATACGCCGACGAAGAGGCAGCAATGACCACCCTTT
The DNA here is from genome assembly GCA_014896305.1 of Limnochordaceae bacterium. Taxonomy (GTDB): domain Bacteria; phylum Bacillota; class Limnochordia; order Limnochordales; family DUMU01; genus Bu26. The sequence continues at coordinate 198 of JADBKQ010000038.1, read as the reverse complement.
TTACGCCCATTTCCTTGGCCGCCACCAGAACGTTCAGCGTACCATCGATATTGTTCTCGTTGGTAGCCAAGGGGTCGGCAATCGAACGCGGCACAGACGGCAGAGCCGCCTCATGAAAGATCACCTCCGCCCCAGCGAACGCCCTCCTAAGGAGGCCCAGGTCTCGAATATCGCCCTGAATGAACTCGATCTTATGTT
>JADBKQ010000037.1 GCA_014896305.1 Limnochordaceae bacterium | reverse complement strand
TCTGGACGCTCAGCCCAACCGTCCGCCCGTGATCGTTTAGACGCTGCAGCTGTCCAGGCCATGAGGAGCCCGCCTCGGGATCCGTCAAGACGAGTCCGAGGCGGGTAGGTACATTTTTCACCTGCCCTCCGACGTTCGGCAGGTAAAAAAGTTACCCGCTCCCCGGGTGGTAGCGTTCCCACGTCGCCAAAGCCGGGGTCTGCGTGAACCACGTCTTCGGGCCAAGGTTACCCCGTCCGACAAACACCCAGCTAGAAAGCTTCCACCGGTTGGAGTGACACCCCGGGAGGCAACAAGTCGGCCGCAGTTCTGGGTGAGCAGGTACTTTTTTCACCCACCCTTCCGCCGGCGGGAGGTAGTTTTTTTACCTCCCCCGCTCCCCCGCCTCTTGCATGGCCCTCCGGCAGCCAGGCCTGCCCCCCGGCAGCATCCTTCCCCCTGAGCTACGGCGCCTGGCGGCATCCTGCGGCGTTGGTCGACCTCATCGGGGCCGCGATGCCGTCAAGCTTGCGCTGGGCTCGGCGGCGTCCTACGGCGTTGGTCGACTCTGCCGATCATCCTCTCGCCCGACTAACACCGAAGGGTTGAGGATGCTATTGACTCTAGCTGCCCGGCGCTTGCCGACCGCGAAGGGCGGCACTATGTCCCACCGGAACTTCGTTTGGTCTACCTGCTTGACCCACGTCGGCACAAGGAGAGCGCTTAAAAACCGGCCCATTCGGCCGAGTGGTATTCGCTGGATGCTGGAGTCATGGGCTTCTTGGGATGTTCCAACGGCTGAGCGCCGGTTAATTCAGCGCTCTCACAAGACCGGTGATGATGGCGAAAGTCTCTTGATTGACCCCATCCACCGCCGCCTCGACCACCACGAGAAAGCCCATGACGGTGGGACGAGAGAGCGGTTCGCCTTCTCTTGGCTGAATCGCGACTGAATTGGCCTTGACAGGCGGTCGCCATGGGTTTCTGCACGGTGGTTTTGCAGGCTGAATCGTACCGAATTGGCCTTGACAGGAGATGGGCCAAAAGGTAAAGTGAAGCCGAATGAAGAATCGATTTAGCAGCAAGGGGCAGCCGCCTCCTCGCCAGGGAAACGGTCCGTCCCTAAGTCCATAGGAGGTGCTCGGGTAATGAAATCGGTTGTTATCACCCCACGATGGGTATGCGTGGCAAAAGCGTCGATGCTGAGCGCCGCCCTGGCTGCCTTGGCCGCCTGCAGCAGCTATCCCGGGCAACCGGCACTGGCCGCTACCGACCATCGGCCGGTAACTATCACGTTCTGGAACTGGTGGGATGGTGAACGGGAGCAGTGGATGCAGACGGTCATCCAGCATTTCAACGAGGAATACCCTTGGATCAAGATCGACAGCAAGGTGCAAGGCTGGACCGGCATGCAGGCGAAGATCATGTCGGCCTTCGCCGCAGGCATCGCGCCGGAAGTCATGATGGCCCCGCGGGCGCAGATACTCGCGCTGGCCGACATGGGCGCGATCGTTCCGCTCACGAAATACATCCAGCGAGACAAGGTCGACCTTTCGATGTTCTATCCAGCGGAAGTGGACGCCTTCCGGTACCGGGGCCAGCAATGGACGCTGCCCCTGCCGACTGTCACGGCAAACGATGACTTTTATTACTACAACAAAGACACCTTTGAACAGGCTGGCCTGGATCCGAACCGACCGCCTCAAACCTGGAGCTCCTTTCTCGAGACTGGATTGAAGATCACTCGTAAGGACGGAACGGGCAAGTACACGCAGCTTTTCGTTAGCCCGGGCCCGCACATGTACCTCGATTTTCTGTTCAGCAATGGGGGCTACATTGTGACGCCGGATATCCGCCACGAGGCCATCAGCAGCAACGCGTCGAAAGAGGCCCTCAACTTCCTGTATGAACTGGGTGCGAAGATCGCTACCCAACCTGAGTGCGACAACTTCCTGATCTCCAATGGCGGTGCGGAGAGCTCACTGATCAAGGGAAAGCTGGCCGTGCTCTTCGAAAACGTCAGCTTTGTGCGGATCCTGATTGATCAAGCGATCAAGAGCCAGCCGGTCAATTGGGGAGTCGGGCTGATCCCATATAACGACCGAAATCCGGCCGCTCGTTCCACAGGTGTGGCCGCCCGGGGATTTGGCTGGGGCTACGTCATCCCTGCCGGCCTGTCGTCTGAGAAAGAAGAGGCGGCCTGGCTTTGGGTCAAGTACCTCACCACGTCCAAATACGGGACGGGGTATTTCTCGTTCATGATGGGACGACCGTCTCCTGTCAGGTACTGGAACGAGAATCCCGATTATCGGAAGGTCAACCCGAACTCCGACCGCATCCTGGCGGCCATGCAGACGGACCGGGCGTTGCCAGCCATCCCAGTGATCGGCGACATCACGGACACGATCGTGAACAACCTGTGGGGTGTCGCCGCGGGCACGGGCTCGCCAGTAGACGCTGGCACCAAGATTGCCCAGAAGGTTCAAAACATCCTTGACAGCTACTGGGCCAAAGCCCGAAAGTAGTACAACTACTGGCCAAGGTTCGGAAGCAGAGAAGATGCTGCAGTGGCGCGGGCCGAATGGGATCACGGGGGTTCCAGGTTAGGCGGAGAAAGTGGAGCGCAAATGGGGTGCGCCGGGAGCCGAAAGTGGCCCGGCGGGCCACAGGGTGAGATGGGGGCTGGGTCGCGGCTGGCGCGCCGTGGCCCAGCCCCTCGCATATGACCTGCGCAGTACATCCTGCTGTCGCCCGAATGCTGCTGCCTACGCGAGCTGGGGAGCCACCAGCTTGAGCCGATCGGGGGTGGCGGTGGCAGCTAATCGGCATAGTGGTGTCGGCCGCCAGTTAACAGGGGCAAGCCCAGGATTCCTGGGGTACGCCCTCTTCAACCGTCGCTCGCCTTCTCTTGGCTGAATCGCGACTGAATTGGCCCTGACAGGCGGTCGCCATGGGTTTCTGCACGGTGGTTTTGCAGGCTGAATCGTACCGAATTGGCCTTGACAGGAGATGGGCCAAAAGGTAAAGTGAAGCCGAATGAAGAATCGATTTAGCAGCAAGGGGCAGCCGCCTCCTCGCCAGGGAAACGGTCCGTCCCTAAGTCCATAGGAGGTGCTCGGGTAATGAAATCGGTTGTTATCACTCCACGATGGGGATGCGTGGCAAAAGCGTCGATTCTGAGCGCCGCCCTGGCTGTCTTGGCCGCCTGCAGCAGCTATCCCGGGCTAACCAGCCGCGTAGCAGCGGCCGCGGCCCAAGGCGGCAAAGTAACGGTCACTGTCTGGACGTCGGCATCCGGCCCTTACCCGCAGATCCAGGCAAAGCTAGCCCGAGATCTTGCCGCCAAGTATCCGGAGATCACCGTCAAACTGGACTATGTGGACTGGACGCAGATCCAGGCCAAACTCCTGGTTGGCGTAGCGGGGGGCAGTGCCCCAGATATGGTCTTGCTACCCACCCGATACGCGCCCGCCTTCATCGAACAGCATCTGGTTGTCCCCGTCGATCATAAGGCGCTATCCCTGGCTTCCGATGCGGACATCCCAAAGCTATTCCTCCCTGGGGTAGCTAGTGCTCTCGACTTCGGCAGCAAGTTTTACTTCCTGCCTACTGAGCTGACCTGGCTGGGCATGTATTACAACAAAGACATGCTCGATGCCGCGGGCATCGGGAACATCCCCGATACCTGGGAGGAAGTAGGGCAGATTGGCAGCAAGTTCACCCGCATTGGACCGAAAGGCGTAGAGCAAGCTGGTTTGACCATTGGGCGGTGGGGGCCGTTTACGGCGTTCTGGTTTCTCAGCTTCATTCGCTCCGCTGGACAAGACTGGATCAAAGACGGACAGCCGAACTTCTCCAATCCGCAATGCGTTGCTGCCCTGCAGGTATATGCTGATCTCTATAACCGCTACCGCGCAGCTGTGGCGTCTTTCGATGGTCAGGAGAACTTCGAGGCGAGTAAGATCGCCTTCATGCCCGGGCTGTCGGTTGCCTTAGTCGATTTTCGCAAACGAGGAAAACTTCCCTTTGAACTCGGCGTGTCTGAGTACCCCCACCTTGCTACAGGCCGTCCAGCCAATATAGCCTATGCGTGGGGCTATTTCGTGTTAGCTAGCAGCAAACACCAGGAGGAAGCCTGGAAGGTAGCCAATGAGTTCACTTCACCGGAGAATGCTCCATATTGGTTCAAGACAGGCAGTTTGTTTGTACCGAGAGGTCAAGAATGGGTCAGCGATATGCCGCGCACAGATTCCCAACTTCGCACCTTAATGGCCGGTCTTAGCCACGCTACAATGGAGCTAGCTCATCCCAAATATGACGACATTGTCCGAGAGATTAACCGGGCCAGCGACGACATGGTGTTGCACGGACTGGGCGCAGCTTCGGCCATGGCAGAGTTGGATTCCCGGTTGGCCAAGATCTTGAGGCAGTAACGGTCTACCGGGCATGGAGCGAGGTGAGGTCAGGTGAGATGAGTGAGGTGAAGACGTCGGGTGTGGTAAGCGTTCTCACAATATGGAGCGATCGAGGAGTGGCTCAGTCTGGTTGAGATGATCATGGCAGGGAGGTGTAGAGGATGGCAAGGGGCTTGAACAGCAGGGCGATACGTCTCGGGCAACAAGCTCCGGTACAACAGGTGGCGGAGGCTTGGCCGAATGTGGTCAAGCATATACGTAGACTTACGCTGACGTTTACGTTGGCGGTGGCAATGTCTCTCGTGACTGGGGGCTGGCTGCTGAGTGTCGGGCTTACCGGCATACCGACCGCACAGGCTGCCCAGTCCTCCCAATCCATCGAACCGGTGACCATTCGTGTAGCGATGGCTTCCAACCCGGGCGAAAGGGAGATACACGAGGAGATTGCTCGGGCATTCGAGCGCACGCATCCAAACATCAAGGTTCAACCTCTCCTGATCTCGAACCGAGTAACAGAACAGCTGGTGCGCGTGGCCGCCGGCGATCCACCAGACGTGATCTACCTTAATCCCTCGTATTTCGGTTCGTTTATGCACCAAGGGATTCTTCTCGACCTAGCACCGTATGTCCGTAAGGATAACGTGCCTTTGGGCGACATCTTTCCAACATTGATCCAACAACTGCAGTCCAACGGCAAGCTCTACGCCATACCGTTCGAGTTGACCTCGATCGCGACCCTGTACAACCAGACCCAGTTTGAACAGGCCGGTTTGCCGTCCCCACCTACGCAGTGGAATGACGACAGCTGGACGTGGGATACCTTCGTGCAGTATGGCCGGCGTCTAACGCGCGATAGCAACGGCGACGGAAAGACCGACCAATGGGGCGTCGGCCTGGTACTGGGTGCGATTGATCAGATCACCTACCCATTCGTGTTTCAAAACGGCGGGCAGATCTTCGACGACCGGACCGATCGTTTTCTTCTCAATTCTGAACCGAGCGTCCAGGCGCTGCAGTGGCTCGCAGACCTTATCAATAAGGAAAAGATCGCGCTCGGTCCGATCTGGGGTGGTGACGCCTACTTCGCCCAAGAGAAGATCGCCATGTTGCCGTTTGGGCGCTGGCTCAAACAGTTTGGAGGAGTAAAGTTCCAGTGGAACGCGGTGCCACTCCCTAAACAGCGTCGTGCCGCCACCATGTTGGTTTGGCTCGCTTTCGGCATTGCAGCCAATTCCCGTCACAAGGACGAGGCCTGGGAGTACCTCAAGTTTTTGATTACCCCCGAAGTGCAGGCAATGAACACGGCCCGGGGCGAGGCGCTGTCTGTGTTGTCGCAGCTCGGCGAAATGCCAATCTTCCAGAACGCTGCCCCACGCGGTCACTACGGTGTCTTCGCCCAGGGGGTAGCATATGCGCAGCCTGTGCCGTATGCCGACGACGATGCCAAGGTATCGGGGGCAATCTGGTCAGCACTCGAGCCGGTGTTCACGGGCCGGCGCACGGCCAAGCAGGCCATGGACAGCATTGCGACGCAGGTCGAAAATCTGCTCCGGGCCAGTCATAAAGGCATGGTGTCGCCCACCCAGAAGCGCTGATCCCCAGCGGGTCACCAAGCTAGTTGCCCGCGGGGAGGGGAAAGGTGGTACAAGGAACCCCTTCCGCCCTCCCCGCTCTCTGATCTGTTGGCTACGCCCTTCCCGGATCCTTCTTCCCTTGCCAGGGTTTGAGACCAACTCTTACATACTAAGAGGGTGTGAACATTGCCCATCAACATGGTGGCCATAGCCAGTGTCTTCCTGGGACTCGTCGCGTTGAGTAACCTAGGGGGACGGTGCGCCATAGCCGAAGCCGCCGCCGCCCCAGCCTCGTCCTCGGCGTCAGGCCCAACGGCGACGTCAGGTCAGGCCTCAGCCCCCATTTCAGCACCAGGTCCAGCCTCAACGTCGGCCTCAGCGCCCTCGCCAGCAGCTCCAGCATCAGCCCCGGCAGCATCGTCCTCGGCCAGTGCGGTCATGGCAGAGGCGTTCAGCGCGATCGGATCAATCCGGGATCTTCGGCCGCTTAACCCCGGACAGATCCCGATCGACACCCCGGTCGAGGTAACGACTGGTGGCCCGCCGTTTCTGATGTCCGACAACCCCGAGTGGATCAAAACGCCCGGCCTGCATTCGCTGGCTACGTTCAGCGGTAAGGCCCGTTTCTTCTGGTTCATCGTGAACCACACGCCGCCCAGCGACGGTCCGCTGTACGTGACGCTAGTGGGCGAGAATCGAGGGACACAGCCGGCGCAGGTGCAGGTGAACCGAGTGGGGTACAAGGTCAGCGCCGACTCCGAGCTGGCCGGCCAAGAGGCGCTCTACCAGTACCTCGCCGACCTGCCGCCGTCCGAGTCGGCCGCGGCCCGGACATCGACCATTGCGACCACGACTTCGAGCATTGCCACCGCCGCAACCACAACTCCGGCCACGGCAGCGAGCCCGGCCACAACCGCAACTACCGCAGAGGCGTCAACGCAGCCGGCTGCCTCGGCTCGCCGGCCACCAGTGCTTATCCCGCCCGGCGGCCGGGAGTTCGTACTACCCGAGCTCAACCGCCAGCGGCTCTTCAAAGGCTGGGTCTCCGTCCTGTACCTGGAGGTGGAGACTGACCAGCCGGTGACGTTCTACGTGGAGGCGGTTCACAAGCCAACGACGGATGTGGCGGCACTGCAGCGGCTGCAGCCAGAGGAGACCGAGGGGTCGGACCTCCTGAATATCCGCGGAACGTTTCCTGCGTCGGAACGGGAGATGCACTTTGTTGTCAACCAGCTGCCAGCCCGTGTACTGATCGCCGCTGATCAGTTCCACCCAGCCCAACAGTGGCATGATCCGTCCCTGATCGGAACAGACGAGATGACTGGGCGGCGGACGATCGACGACGGCAACTACGGACTGCTGTACCGCTTGCGGTTCACGATCAACGTTGCGACCGAACGACCGCTCGGCATCTACTTCTCCCCGGTGCCCACCAGCGGCCTGGCGACGGCGGTGCAGGTCGTGTCTCCGTATCAGTCGCTGGAACGGCTGCCGCGCCAGAAAGGGACCCGGGTGGAGTCGCCGGAAGATGGCGTGCTGGTGGCCGTCATTCCGCCCACGGTGCAAGCGGGGAAACCGCTCACGCCGCAGGAGCTCGTGTTGGAGACCTTCCCGCCCGCCGGGTCATGCGCCATCGTTCCCGTATTGATCGCTCCGCTTCCGCTGGAATATTGAACAGGGCGGCCGGGCAACTAAGGTAGTAGAGTACAACCAACAGACGGCAACAGTCAAAGGTAGCAAGGGGCGGGGGGCACAAGGACTGCCCCCCGCCAAGGTCAAACCACACTGAGATAAGATCTGAGAGCTACGTCGAGCCACGGATCAAGAGCGAAGGTTTGAGCCAGACCTCGGCCCTGGGCCTGGCCTGGGCGTCAGCTGCGCCCTGGCCCAGGCCAGCGTCGAGTCCAGCCGTCTCACCCGCGCTCGCACCGACCCCCGCTGCGCCGGCCGTGCCTGAACCCACCCCTACCGAGCCGTCCACGGCCGTATCGTCCACGCTTGATTCGTCTGATTCGTCCCCTGCTGCATCCCCCGCCCTCGCGCCGACGCCAGCAGTTGCCACGCCATGGATCAGCCGCAACAGGCGGTCCACTGCCTCCTCAGCGATAGCCTCGACGTTCAGCGAAATGGATGTGAGCGGCGGGAACGCCATGAGCCCCAACTGTGTGCCGTTGGTGCCGACCACCCCGGCCTGCTCCGGCACGCTCACTCCCGCCTCGTGCAAGGTGCGTAACACCTCTACCCCCGCTGTGTCGTTGGCCGCGTAGAAGCCGACGCGTTCACCTGCGTTGGACTGCCACCAGTTCGACTGAACCACGGCCCGGGCCGACCAGTACCCAGGCAGGGGCTGCGGCTGCAGCTGCCCCTGCACAAGCGGCGCCATGTAGATCGCATCGGGGTCGCTCACGCCCAGCCGGTGCAGTTCATCGTAGAAGCCGAACTCGCGGTGTCCTGGACTGAGCTGCGGCGCAAAGCCTGCCGGCACATAGACAAAGCGCCGGTAGCCACGTTCCCACAGATGGCGGGCGGCCAACCGCCCCGCCTGCTCGGTCTGGAGCAGCACCACATGCGGGTCATGAGCGCCGTTCACCGGTAAATGCCACTCGGCCAACCACTCCTGCCCCATGACCATCACGGTCGGCACCGTGCTCTGCGCCGGGTCCACCACTTTCCCGCCCGGATGCCACGGCGAACGCCTTGTGTCGGCCAGGATGACGCCGTCCACGCTGCTGTTACCCAGCTCGTGGTCGGCCGTGGACTCCACCCAGTCCGGCAGATCGGTCAGGAACATGCCGTAGCCATGCTCCCGGCACACCCGCCCGATGCAGGCGCTCAACTCCGGATAGAACGGGTCCTGTAACCATGACACGGCCACCCCGATCAGCTGCGTCGCCCGTCGCCGCAAGCTGCGAGCCGAATGATCCGGTCGATACCCGTACTGCTGAACCGCCTGCCACACCCGCTTCACCGTCTCGTCCGAAATGCGGGTCTCACGCTGACGGCCGTTGATCACCACCGACACGGTGGTGGGTGAGACGCCGGCGGCCCGGGCAATGTCCCGGATCGTCGGGATCGTGTGTGGAGGGCGCACAGGGCGCACGGAGCGAATAGGGCGCGTCGCCCCCAACTTCGGCCCACCATCGTCGTCGACTGCCCTGCTCACGCCGCCCGCTCGCCCTCCCGAACCCCCTGGCACGTGGGTATGACTGTTGGCTGCGTCCCCTGACACAGAGTTGCCCGCCACATCCCCCGGCATGGAGTTGTCCGCTGCCTCCTCCGGTATGGAGTTGCCCACCACATTTCCCAGCGTCGGGCCGACCGCCTCATCCCCTGGCGCATCGCTGCCGAATCGATTCTTTTTCATGCGTCCAATCTACCGTCTTGCGCCGCCCCTGTCAACGTGGCCGAATCAGCTGCGAGTCCACCGCTCCTGTAACCGCCCTCCGTGTGGCCTTGCGCCGCCCTGTCAACGTGGCGAATCAACCACAGGCTGGACCCCCGCATGGAGCGCCAGGACCTGGTTCCCCCGGCAGGGCCGCCAGGATCTGCCCTTTCGACTGGACCGACCCACCACGACGACCCCCTTCACCCAGGCATACACCCGGACCGCCAGGACCTGCTGCTGCGACTGGACCTCCCACACCCCTCCCCTCGACTGAACCGCCGGCCCTGTCCCTTCAGCTGGAATGCCAGCCCCCCCTGACTGGATCGCTCGCACTTGCCCCACGCCTGCACCGGCTGCACTTGCCCCCGCCTGGACTGGCTGCACTTGCCCTCGCCTGGACTGGTTGCACTTGCCCCCCACTTGGACCGCCCGCACCTGCCGCCAGCTGGAATGCCAGGGGGAGCCGACCGCCGGGGTGGTCGCCCCGCCAAAACCAAGCTGGCAACAAAATTGCCAGCCTCTCGTGGAACTAGCGGGCAATTATATTGCCAACCTCGCCCGAACCCGCCCTCCCCCACCTCAAAAGGCCAGCTCACACGCGAGCGCACTCTAGCTGGCTAAACCTTATGCCCTGCTAGAGCCCCTCCTTTTCTTCCGGGTGAACCCAGCCGTCTCCCCCTCCTGCCTTCTCAGACATTCTCCCACCCAGCGCACAGCCGGCCAAACCCAGGACAGGCAAGGCCATTTGGTCCAGCTGGACGCCTCCAGGGCCGAGCTGGCAATTAAATTTCCCGCTTCTGCCTTTTGGGGTGGGCAATTATTTTGCCACTTCTCCCGAGGCCGGCTCGGCTATCCGCTAGGGCCACACTCTTGCGGTGTTAGGTGTCAGGTGGCCCTCCGCTAACCCAGTTCAGCGAGCAATTCAGCAGGCAGTGCAGTAAGGAAGGTTGAGCAGGTCGTCCTTCGTCGAGATAGGGCCAGCCGCCTGCTCCACGTCGCCTTGCCTGAGCCCCTTCGGTTTGCCAGGGGTCTTGGTTCAGCAAGTAATTCAGCAAGCAATAAGGAACGTGGAGCAGGGTGTCCTTCTTTGAGATAGGGCCAGCCGCCTGCTCCACGTCGCCTTGCCTGAGCCCCTTCGGTTTGC
>JADBKQ010000036.1 GCA_014896305.1 Limnochordaceae bacterium | reverse complement strand
CCGGCGTACGGCCTCCTCTTGGTGAAGCATCTGCTACGCTACCGATCTGCGGCTGTAGCATATTTCGACGGGTACGGCCTCCTCTTGGTGAAGCATCTGCTACGCTACCGATCTGCGGCTGAAGCGTATTTCGACGGGTACGGCCTCCTCTGGGTGAAGCATCTGCCGCTACAGTTGCAACTCATGATCCGTGTTGCGGCGAACGGCGGCCAGGTCCATTCGTACCCCGAGACCGGGCGCTGGGGCACCGGCAGGTGGCACACTACTCGAAATCGATGCATTCATTCTCCCCTGCGATGTTCCCTGGCCGAGGGCGAGGAATTGCTTCCCGTCCCGATACTGCGCACCGCTGTCTGGGCTCACAATATCATCCGCCAGGTCGAAGGCGCCGTCCAGATCGATGTACTTCACGTTGTCCAGCGCCAGGGCAACGTGCAAGCCGGCCGTAATCCCCACTCGACTTTCAATCATGCAGCCGATCATGGCTCGCATCCCTGCAGCCTCTGCCATATGCACCATCAAGGCGGCGACTGTCGGACCTCCGCACTTCATGAGTTTGACGTTGATCATATGAGCGGCTCGCAGACGGATGAGCGAGATCAGACTTGCCGGATCTTTCACTGCCTCATCGGCACAGATGGGGATGGGGCTTTCGCACGTCACCCGGGCCAGCCCCTCCAGGTCGCCGGCTGGCACCGGCTGCTCGATCAACTCGACCTGGGCGCCGCCCTCCGCCAGCCGGTGCGTCACCTGGATCGCCTGGTCTACGGTGTATCCTTGGTTGGCATCCAGGTAAAGACGCCAATCCAGACCTAGCCGTTGACGGAGGGCGAGGACCCGGGCCACGTCCTGGTCCGGGTCCAGGCCGATCTTTACCTTGAGATCATGGAAGCCTTTACGCAACAATGCCTGGGCCTCCGCCACAGTCTCATCCACACTTTTGATGCCGATACTGGCGCTGGCCCAATGCCAGGTACGTTCCCGGCCGAGGAGTTCCCACATGGATAGCCCTAGCGCTTGCCCCCGCACATCCCAAAGCGCCGTATCTACTGCACATTGGGCGGAGGGCATGCCGGCGAGATTGCCGGCAATGGCCCGTCGCAGTTCCTCCACGGCGAAGGGATCTCGGCCGACCAGGTGCTGCGCCGCCCAGGTGCGTAGGCGTCCGAACACGATGGCCCGATCTTCCCCGGTCACCTCCCGCACCGGCACAGCCTCTCCCCAGCCGCTATACCCATCGTCCGTCTTCACCTGCAACAACATTCCCAGGCAGGCGGTGCGGGTGGCATAGGCGACCCGGAAGGGGTTTTTCTTGGGAATCCGGATGGGAATGACCTCGGCCTGAGTGATCCGCATTCCGGGTGATTCCTTCCTCCTACTTGCTACAACGGCAGCTCTACTGGGCGTCCCTCCCGGGCGGAACGGTTGGCCGCCTCCATCAACTCGGTCAGATTACGAGCCGCCTGCAGGTTCGGCTCCGCCGGCTGGCCGGTACGAATCGCGTTCACCCACTGCTGCAGGGGCGTGGGCAGTGGCTCAGGCAGCCGCTCCGGCTGCAGCCAACCTCCCACCTCTGTGCCGATCTGACGACTTTGCATCTGGATGGGAGCGCCCGGGAAACTGATGAAAAGAGTCCCTTCTGTGCCATGAGCTTCGATGGTGAACGGACTGAAGCGGGATGTGAACGAAGATTCCACCACCGCCATACTCCCGTTGGCATACTCGAGTACGGCGACCGCATTATCCTCCACGGCGACTGCCGGGTCCACATGCGTGTACCGGGCGCTGACCCTCTGGGGCAGGCCTAGCAGGAAGTCGCTGATATACATCGGGTGGGCCCCCAAGTCGATCAAAGCTCCGCCGCCGGTCTCTTCCGGGTTCAGGAAGTGCGGTGGTAGCCAATGGTCGATCACACCGGTGTGGGCGATCCGCGCCCGCAGCAGTGTCACCTGACCCAGCCAGCCTTCCTGGATGGCCTTGCGGGCAAAAAGGATATCGGCGCGAGACCGGTGCGGCAGGGAGATGCAAAACTGGACACCCGCGTCTTGAACTGCGTGAATGATTCGATCGGCCTCTGCCACGGTGGCAGCCAGGACCTTCTCGGTGAAAATGTGCTTGTGAGCCTGGGCGGCAGCTACCATGACGTCGGCATGGCGGGAAGTGGGAGCACAGACGATCACCGCGTCCACGTCCGGACGGTTCACCGCCGCGACCAGATCCGGGACGAAGGTAGCCCCCAATTTCTCGGCCCACTCCTGGCCCCGACCCGGAATCTCATCCCAAACTACGGTGATTTGCGTATCAGGAATCTGCTGGATCTGACGAGTGTAGTCGGGTGCGTGTACATGCCAGTAACTTAACATAGCGACCCGCAGCATCTTCCCAGCCTCCTTAGTGCCTCGAGGGCCAGTTGGCGAGAGAGTTCCTTCGAGGTGTCACCCCGAATCCCTGCTTCCTTCACCCCGCGACGAAACAGTCGGTGAGCCAGCGCTCCAGCTGAACCAGGCTGGGCGGGGGAATCTCATGGCCGCAGGCGGCGGCGCAGAAAGCGACGGGATACCCGAGGCGCTCAAAATGGGAGGCCATACGCCGGGCCTGGGTAAATGGCACGAGCGGGTCGTAGAGGCCATGGTGAATCCAAACCGGAGGCCTGGGAGCACGGATAGGGTGCGAAGCGGTCTCCGAAAGGGTGGCTGAACAGCTGCCCGGCTCTACCCTGCCGGCCAGTGAGGAAACCGACGGGGCGGGCGAGGTAGGCGAAGCAGGCGGCAGCTGGCCGCTCATGAGGATCACACCGTTCACCAGGTCGGGGCGACGCAGTCCGACGGCAGCGGAGAGGACCGCCCCTTGGCTGAACCCGCCGATCACCCACCGCTGTCCGGCGGCGGGCGTCGTTTGCCGCAGTTGCTCCAGCAACTGGCAGACGAGGGCGACGCTTTGTTCAAAAGTGCCGGGGTCTGGGCGCAGGAGTTCCTCTTTCTGCTCCTCGCTGAGCGTGGCCAACCGGTCCCAGTCCCAGCCCCCAGCGGGCAGGTTGGGGAAGCGATACCAGGCGAAAGCTTTCGAGGTAATAGAGGCGTGGGGCTTGGCCGGGTCGCGGGCGTCGTCGGAGGATAGCCCGGAGGTGCCAGGAGGGACTCCTAAATTCAACGGCCCATGGGGAGCCAGCAAGCGGGCAAAGGGCAGAAAAGGGGCGAGCTGCAGCATGTCCTCCCGGTTGCTGCCGAATCCATGGAGTAGCACAAGGGTCAGGCCAACGTCTCGGGCTGGGCCAACGGCACGCCAGCGAAGGCTTCCCGGGGCGGACGACGGTAGTGCAGCACTTTCGGGACTCATCGCGAGTCGCACTCCCCCGTGGTCTGTGGGAGCACCCGGTTGTCCGGCGATGATTGCTCAGGCAGCGAGGACGGCAGCTCGACATCAGCCGGCGGTGACAGAGGGGGAGGGGCGGCTGGGCCGTACAGGAGGAATGAACCGATCTCCTGGCGGAAGCGTAGACCGGTCTGTCGCCATTCCTCCGCGATGTCGCGGGGAGACCGGCCGGCCTCCAGGTCCTGCCGGGTATGAGAGTTGCCCAGAAGCAGGTCTAGCGAAAACCGGCCACTGCTCGCGTCCATTCGCCAATGGAACCGATCCGGGTAGAGCCGGCGGGTGGTTGTCAACACGGTCAGGCCAATCAGGAGCGGGTCGATGGGGAGGTCGTGGGGTGGAGAGAGGCGACCCTGGGAGGCGGAGGTCGTTGGGTGACCGGCTGCAACCGCTGCCGCTGGGGCAGCGCTGTCCTTGCAGCCGGGGGCGAGAACATGAATCTGAACGCCGCCGCAGGGTTCGTTCTCATACTTCCAAAAGGTCGGGATGAAGTGGGCGGGCCGGAAGTAGACACCGGGAATGCCGGCCTCGTTCAAGGCGTCCGCCAACTCATACTCGTCGATCCAGGGCGCCCCGAACATTTCGAATGGCAGGGTAGTGCCCCGGCCCTCCGACAGGTTCGTTCCCTCGAGCAGGCACATTCCCGGGTAGAGCATGGCGCTGGTGTAGGTAGGAAGGTTGGGCGAGGGAGGTACCCATGGATGGCCGACAGCAGGCCACGACAGCCGGCCTTGCCACCCTTGCACAGGGACAATGTCCAGGGCCGCATGGAGTCCGGCGAATTCGTTATAGAAGCGGGCCAACTCACCAAGGGTTAGGCCATGGCGCAGGGGGGTTGGGAGGTAGCCGAGAAAAGAACGAAAGTTCGGATCAAGTTGTGGGCCTTCGCACACATTGCCCCCCAGCGGGTTGGGACGGTCCAGCACGATCATACGTTTCCTCTGCCGGGCGCAGACCTCCAGGCAGCGAGCCATCGTGGCGGCATACGTGTAGAAGCGGACCCCTACGTCCACCAGGTCACAGACGAGCACGTCCACGTCGGCCAGCATGTCGTCAGTGGGGGCATCCTGGGGGCCGAACAGGCTGTACAGAGGCAGGCCGGTGTGGCGGTCGCGGTCATTGCCCACACTGAGCGTGTCCTGCACTGCCCCGTAGAAGCCATGCTCTGGGCCGAACAGGGCGACCAGCCGAAGCCGGGCGGCACCTGCTTCGGCAGCCAGCCGGCGAAACGATGGCACGAGATGGCTGTCGACCGCCTGTTCATGGGTAAGCAAGCCGATCCGCAAACCGGACAGAGCCGGCTGGATCTTCTGCCACTGATCGATGCCAAACAGGACGCGCGGGCCAGATCCACCCATTTGCATCAACCCCCAACCCACCAGGTCCTCCCTACTGCCTCCAGACCCTTATAGGCAAGAGACATTCGCTCGGTAGCGTCTCAGTCCTGCCAAAGAGGTCAACGGACCATGGCAGGATTTTGAGCGGCCACCGTTAATTCGTGCCTTATGTGCCCTTGAGAATACCTGTCATCCGGGGAGGAGGGTGAATGCAGGTGCAGCGGAAGAAGGTAGGCTGGTGGGGGGCGTGCTTCGTGGCCATCATTCTGGTGGTGGCAGCAGGCCGGTTCTGGCTGGCCAATGGCGAGAGGACGGGCGCACCGGCTGCATCCACTCCCGGCGCGGTAGCTCCAGGGGCACAGCCCCAAGAGTTCGTTTTTGCCCTGATTTCGGACACGCATATCCAGGCCGGAGAGGATTCGAACCGGACTGTTCACGCGATTTTGCAGGCGGTGGCGGAGCGGGTAAAGGTGGACCCGCCGGACAAAGCCCCCGCCTTTTTGCTGGACCTGGGAGATGTAACCAATACGGGGGACGAAACAGAGTTCGATCAGCTGCAAGCGATGCTGCCACCGGTCTTGAGCAGCCGCTTCCGGGCGGTGCCGGGCAACCATGAGGTTCGCTGGTCCCGTTGGGGCAAGCAGCTGTTTGAGCAGCGACTGGGTAGCGTTCCCTTTTCGTTTGATTACGGGGGAGTTCACTTTGTTGGGCTGGACAGTACGCAGGTGCTGCAGGAAGCGGGTTATTTCGACGATCAGGAGCTGGCCTGGCTGCAGGCGGACCTGGACCGGGTCGGTCAGGAGACTCCCATCATCTTGTTCTTCCACCATCCGATCGGAGCGAACAACTATTATGTGGGCAATCAAGACGCGCTACTACGGCTGTTGGAACCGTACAACATAAGGGCGGCCTTCGTAGGGCATATCCACCGGGAGTCCGTATGGGTACAAAACGGAATTCCGTTCATTAGTCTACCTTCGGCCCGAGACCAGGCCGCGTACTATCGTATTCAGGTTCAGCTGGAAACCTCGCCCAGGCCGCCGACGCCACAGGCGCCCGCCGTGGTTCCGGTGCAGCTGCGAGTGGAACGGGTCAGCACCGGGCGGACACTGTGGGGAGGGACCTCGGTGGTCGCCACTCTGCCTTTGGCCGGTGAACGCCCGGGCCGCGCCGCCCGTCCTCTGGCTGTCGCCATTCGTGCGGCAGGGATGCCGTCAGGGGCTGGAACAGCTGCTGTGGCCACGACGGCTGCCGTTCAGCCGCCGGCAGCCAGCGCGTTGCAGGTCTGGTTGCCGGCGAGGGCGCCGGTGGCGGAGGTTCAGTACCAGGTGGATTGGCCGGCGTATGGCGTCTCCCATGCCGGGCGCTGGCAGGCGTTACAATTGCAACCAGTAGCGGCCCGCGACGAGGCAGACCAGGCCCAACAGGGAAGAGCACTCTGGCAGGTTTTGATTGACCCACAGACTGTGACTCCCGGACTGCACCACGTGCAGGTGCGTGTCAAGCTTCGCACAGGAGAGCTGTGGGATTCGTTCATCCCACTCCAAGTACAGCCCGCTGTTGCTGTAGCAGCGGCCCAAGACGTGATTACGGTGCTAGCGACGACCCCAGGGGTGAGCACGTCCTTGCCGAGTTCAGACGGGACGGCTGCGGCGGTGCCAGCCCAGGCGCCGCCCGCGGCGTCGAATAGTTCGATGCAGCCGCTTTGGCGTTGGCGTCAACCGCTGGGCGCTCCGGTACAAGCCGGTCTGCTGGTCATTCCCGACCGTCCCCAGCAACCCGCGCGGGTGATCGTGGCCACCACACGGGGGCAGGTGCTGGCCCTATCCGCCCGCACCGGTGAACGACTCTGGGAATCGACCATCAACGGCCCGGTGACAGGCACACCTGCCGTCAACAGCGATGGCACACGTTTGTACGTCAGTTCTGGCGGCGGTTGGGTTTACGCTCTATCCAGCGAGAATGGGCAGCCCCAATGGGCTTATCGCGCACCCGAGCCAGCGCTGGGAAGCCCGTTGTGGGTCGCAGCCAGGACGTCCACCGTTGCTGGGAAGCCCAGTTGGCCCGAGCTGGTGATCATACCGTCCGGCAAGACCCTGGTCGCTCTGGTGGCTGCTACCGGTGAATCGCTGTGGCAGCGCACCTTGACCGGCTGGGTTGGCGGGCGTCCCGCAGTGGACGTTCAAACAGGAGGGCTGTTTGTGGGGGCGGGGGATGGCGCAGCCTACGCCTTCGACCTGGCCACCGGACAGCCCCGCTGGCGCACGCCGGTGGGGTATGGGCTGCTGCATGGGCCGTGGGCCAGCCAGTTGGCCATCGTGCCGGCCCGGGAGTCCGGCTCTCGTTCGTTGGTGCTGGTCGGCACGGTGGACGATATGGAGGCGCTGGACTCCGTTACGGGGCAGAAGATCTGGACTCTGGGCGGGGGTTTCCTGTATTCCGCACCGGTGCTCGTACCCACCGGAGGCGGCGCCCGACCGGGAGCTAATCCCAAGGAACAGGGCCAAGCGACGGAGAGCGACAGCGCCCACTTCCAGGACTTCCTGGAGCGCTTGGTCCGGGACGTGTTCGGGCAGCCGGCCGGGCCCGCTGCCCCACCGGCCGTACCAGAGCCGAAAGCAGAGCCGAAGCCCAGCGACTTTTCCCGGGAGGGGGCGTCGGGCGAAGACGGAAGCCCCGGGCCGGAGAACGGGACAGCCACGCAGGTGGTTCTGGTGGACGAAAAAGGGAGCCTGGTCACGGTGGAACCAGCCAGCGGCCGTGTCCTGCAACGGGTGGAACTGGGGGAGGCTGTGCTCAATGCTACTCCCGTATGGGGTGGGCCCGAGCAGCCGGAGCGTATCTACGTCCAGGGAGTATTGGGATCGATCTTCGCAATAGACTGGCGTCGTGCTGCCAGCGTGGCCTCGTGGCGAGTGAGCACAGGGGCCTATGTGTTCGCCACGCCCGCCCTATGGGAGGGGCTGCTGTTTACGGCAGGACTGGATGGTTGGGTGCAGGCGCTGCCGGTAAGCACTCAGGGCATACCTGCTGCACTCTAGAAGAAGTCGGAGAAATCGCGCCCATGGCAGCCGCCGTCTCTCCTGGCATCCAGAGCCCCGGGGCACTTTGGCGGCTTAGCTAGGGCGACGTCCCCCTTGGCGACCCCATGCAGATTCAGCTCTGGCAAGCGCTCATTCCTGTAATCCTACCCATGTGGGGCTTGGCGACGGGGCGTTCGTGGTGGTGCACGTGTCCACGGCAGTGGCTCTCCTCCTTGGCTGGGCCAGTCACCCCGACTGGCAGTCTCAAGAGGAGAGCCCACCGCCTCCGGAAGATTTCCAACCTATTGAGAGAACCTCAGCTGCAAAGCCGTATCTGCACTCAGTCTGTGCTCATCTTACTTACTATGGTTGGCCAAGTTGGCCAGCGCTTCGGCAGCTTTCTGCTGGAGGAGATCGCCCTGGGCGACATCCTCTTCAGGCAGATGAACTGCCAACGCAGCCTGGAAAGCCGCGGCGGCCTGCCCGGGTTGGCCGCGCCGCGCGGCGATCACCCCCAGCGTGTACCAGGCCTCAAGAAGATTGTGAGGCTCGTAGATCGTGGGTAGGTTCACCAGTTGTTCCAGACAAGCTGCTGCCTCCCCGTCCTTTCCTTGCTTGTACAAAACCCGGCCGAGGATAAGAAGCGCCGCCTCACTTTGGGGGAAGAGGGCGAGCGCCTGCCGGGCGAACGCTTCTGCATGGGGAAGATCGCCGATCTCGTCACGATAGGCTGCCTCTACCACCGCCTGCCAGGCCGTTTCTTCCGTACTCTTGGTCGCGTCTCGTGCCGGCACATCGCTGGGCGGTGCTGGCGTTCGGGAGGGTAGTCCCAGTTCAGCGGCAAGGTCGAAGGCGTGGAAGCGGCTATCCGCCGCGGTTCCCCCTTCAGATACTACTGCTGCCCACATGCGAAGCGTGCCGGGGGTAAATATCGCACTCACGATCGTGCCGGGATTGTTGATCCGGCCGACCAGTGAACCGTCCGTGAGCCGATCCCGCAGGAGTCCGACAGCCTTCTGCACGTCCAGGGGCAGAAGCGTCCCTTCACTCTCCACACTTAGAGCCATGCGCAGGCGGCGGTCGCGTCTGTCAGAAGCCAGCCATCCTGGCATCTGGACATCCTTCATGGCGGGGGTTTCATACCGGTTGGTTGCCCAGATAACGTTCGCGGCCGGCTCACGAATCACGTAGCGATCGGCGGCCACTTCCACCACCCGCGCCGCCGGGATCTTGCCGTCCGAGACGAGGATGGTGAGGCCGACGGTACGGGGGGCGTTCTTAATGATAGAAATGGCGTCGTCCAAGGTGGAAGCCTCTTCCAAAACGCGGCGCAACAAGAGCATGAAGGGAACGCCGTCGATGGAGACATGCGAGGGCTGGGCCAATGAATACGTCATGCTGATGCTGATACCCTTAATGTTCATACCCTGCATGACGCCAAAAAGTCCTGGATAGGTGATAGCCATGAAGGGGTAGTAGCCGGCCGGTTCATATATCGCAACGACGGCCATCCGGCCAAGCTCTCGTAGACCCAGGTAGTCGAGGTTTCGGGCGTGGATCAGGCCACCGTCGGAGGTGGCAGATCCCCAGGCTGCGAACGCCGTGCAGGCACCGCCCCCCACGCCGAAGACGAGGCCGAGATCTTGCGAGGCATTGCCGAGTAAGAGCGGAATGATGGCTTCGTCCGTCTCGCCCCCGCCAACGGCAGCCATGAAGCCCTTCATCTCATCGATGTACCGGGCGGGAGTTTGACGCAGGAGGGTGGGGATGATGTAGTTTTGCATGTAAGTTGAGGCCTGGTCATTCGTCGGCTGCGAAGACGGGGGTTGGTTCTGGTCGGCCGGACCTTGCGGCTGCCCAGTCGGGATCATCGCTTTTCCCAGAGCCTGGGCCTTCTGACCCAAAAGCAAAGCATGCTGTGCGCCCATCTGGCGGGGAGTGCCCTTGAAGTGGACCACCGTTATCCCGTCTCGTTCTTCAAGCCACCCTTCGCCCGCATAGAGACGACCGTTACGAACGACGACGGCGCGAGGGATGGGCTCGCCGGACGATGTAATAGACGGACTGGAGGAAAGCTCAGGCTTGTTACTATCATCACTGGCATGCACCACCAGAGTGCTAATTGGCTGTCGAGGCTCAAAGACCGTACCGATGATAAAAACGAACAAAACAAGAGGCAGGAGTAATAGCGAAAGGATGAGCGAGTGACCATTCGTTGAATGTCCCCTGGTTCCATGCCGTACACCTGGTCGCATCATGGCCTCTTTCTCCTTTCTGCTGCTGCTCAATCGCTTTGGAAACAGAAAAACGTGCACTATTGTCAAAACATGCTTGTCCATAAAGCTTGTCGCCACATTTGTCCAACATAGTACGGCTAAAGCAATATATCCAACAAAGGACAAGCTGATCTTTTATTCTCTACATGAGCATACCAACCTGTTATGAAATCGATACTTTTATGTTAACAAGTGATTACAGATAGGAACATCAGCTATTTAACCAAAGCTGAGAATCGCGTTCTCGAATTCTGCCGTTGCTGGCAGCTTGCTCGGGCCCGGAGGGAGCATTGCCCCGATCATCCCTTCGGCCCACTGGCCTGCCATATAGAAGTCAGCCAGGCCGGGAAGGGTACGGCTGACTCCCATGAATATGCCTCCTAAACCCGGCGTCGACCAGGCCTGCAGTCCTTGAAGATCGGGTTGGAGTAGAACCAGCGGGTAGCGTATGCTTCCTTGTGGGCATATACATACGTCTAGGGCAAGGGAAGGCCGGGGGAACGTCAGGGTACCCCCGGCCTTTATCCGCTAGC
>JADBKQ010000035.1 GCA_014896305.1 Limnochordaceae bacterium | reverse complement strand
CCAACAATATCCGCCTCCTGATCTGTGAGGCCGAGACCTTGCCGTGCCCCCTGCCTTCGGCATCGGTCGACACCCTATGAGAACGCTTAAAAAACGGCCCATTAGGCCGAGCGGTATTCGCTGCATGCTGTAGCCATGGACTTCTTGGGATGTTCCGACGGCTGAGCGCCGATTAATTCAGCGCTCTTATATCGTTGCCTTAAAGGGCAGGATTTGATGGCTGATCTTGAAACTGAACACCGCAAAGAGGTTCAACAGGCGACGGAGCTTGCCCGACCCAAAGGCCCATGATATGCTAAGGGTACTGGAAAACGTTAGGTAACCTTAACGTCCCCAGTGCGCCAGCCCACCAGGCGCTGGTACACCAGAGGGTAGAGGGTAAGGAAGAGGCCGGTCGCAGGCGGCGAGGTGCAGCAACATGGGCAGGGACATGACCCATACAGCCGATCCGGATCGCCCACATCCTTCTGACACCGGCAGCGAAAGCTTGGACCAGCATCGGGCCAACCCGGCTTGTCCAGGTGATCCAACTGATCTAGCTGATCCGGCTGACCTAACTAATCCGGCTGATCCAGTTGGCCTAACTGATCCGGCTGATCCGGCTGGCCGCTTCTGGTTCGCCGTCACCGCAGATGTGATCCGCTCGCGCCGGCTCACGCCCCGTGCCCAAGCTCAACAGCACATACAAACCGCTTTGGAACGCTTCAACGCATTGCTGAAACCAGCCAGCAAGGTTGCCATGGGGGCAGTTCCCAGCCTCGCCGGGTGTTTGGCCAGCTCGTTCACCTTAGGACGGGGGGATGAGCTGCAAGGAGTACTGGTGGCTGATGCTCCCCTCCTGGCCGTTTTGCGGCACCTGCGCGGGCTGTTGCAGCCCATCCAGATCCGCATCGGCGTGGGACTTGGGACCATCGTCACTCCTGTCGACCCCGAGGATTCCTGGCAGATGGACGGGCCCGCCTTCCGCCAGTCCCGCCAGGCTCTGGAACGACTAGGGCACACGACACTGCCCCAGACGTTCATGATGGTGGAAGGTGCTACCGAAACCAGGCCCGGCCGCCAGGCAATCTCGTCCCAGGCGAGTCGCCTTCAAGACCGGGTCAACGTTCTGTTGGCCCTAACTGACGAATTGATGCGGCGCTGGACAGCTGCCCAGTGGGAAGCGATCGACACTCTCGAACGAAACCCGACATACCGAGCAGCAGCCCAGGTTCTGGGCATCACCTCACAAAACGTGCATAAGCGAGTGCGGGCGGCCGGTTGGCCGGCGGTCGCTCAGGCGGAAGAACTCGCCAACCGGGAGATCCAGCAGTTTCTGGGCGATCGGGGCGGACGGAGCGAACGGGCCGGGCGAAGCAGAAGCGTCGAGCCTGGCCAGCCCCCAGTCTCGCTGGGAGGACGGTCTTGACCCTAAAAGGGGTGATATGTTGAAATCACCTCTCAAAGGGTGACTCAAAGTAGTGGGCAAGAGGTGACCGCCATGGGAGTTGCCTCGTTCAGCGGTGGAGTGCCCTTAAGCCTGGACGCAGTCCCGGCGTTCTTCTGGCTCCTTGCGCTGGTGCACAGTCTGGCCGAGTTTTCTCCTCTGCGCCCCGGCCACTTTGATCTCGCCGAGCGCCAGGGCTACCACTGGCTCAAACACTGGCTGGTTCTGGCCCTCTTCACACTAGGCTGGGTAGGAGTCGCCTGGTCTCCAACTGGGTGGCAAAGCTTGGGCTTCAGTCCGCTGCGCTGGCCAGCAGTGGCGGTAGCCGGGCTCGTCCTGGCCGTTCACGCCGTTATCGACCTGGGGGGGCGAGCAGCCGTCTCATGGTCTTCCCGTCGCCACTCTGGCAATCGGGCCGCGATCGCCTGGGGGTTTGTCGCAAGCCAAACCCTCCACCTGCTGGCAATCTGGTGGATTGCTCAGACCGCCACACTTCCTGTTCCTTTCCAATTCGGCCTCACGGATACTGGGGTCGCCGGCCCGATCCCGTCCATGCAGCAAGGGAACGCGTATTTTGCCTGGCTCTTGATGAGTTCAACGTACTTCCGCTGGGCGGCCGCGGGCGTCGGCGGGTGGATTCTATTCGGTGGAGCCATCTTTATCCGCCTGGCCCTGGCTACGCCACGCCTGCGCCTAGGCGCTGACCAGGGTCTGCCGCAGCCCGAGCGCGCAGGCGAGTCCCCCGTGTCATCCTCCTCACCTGCTCCTGCTACACCGCCTCGAACCAGCGACCCCGGGGAGACAGAGCAGATCGGCGTTTATGTGGGTCTACTCGAGCGCCTGCTCACCCTGGTCTTCTTCGTGATGGGCCAGGTGGCTGCTGTCGGCTTCCTGGTAGCCGCCAAGTCCATCGCCCGTTACAAGGAACTCGAAGACCGTGAGTTTGCCGAGTACTACCTGGTCGGTACGCTCCTCAGCTTCGCCCTGGCGATCGCCGGCTTTCTCGTGTTGCAGGCCGTCGGTCTGGCGACCTTCTCTTCGTACCGGTGAAAGCGGGGACCGAAGAGTCGCAAGGTGGGGAGTTGCGACCCATTGGGCTGGCTGCCCTCGTCCCCCCCCCCCGCTGAGCTGGGCCAAGACTTTGAGTTCTGCTTAGTTCCGTAGCAGAAGGAATCCTGGGCTCTTGGCGGAATATGGCGCATAATCTCACAACGGTGGACAAGGGGTGTGGGGAGAACGCCTGTCCACAGTCCACAATTTCATCAGCCGGATCAGGAGGTGCAGATCGATGGCCCACGTGGGATGGAGGATAAGTCGGACGAGCCAGGTGGTTGTACTCGCTGTTGGAGTCACACTCACCCTTGCAACAGTTGTTTCTACGGCAGAGCTGCTGGTACCTGGGGTTTACGCTGCCGGGGCGAACCCCCCGGTGACGATTCGCTTCTCGGAGTACCCGCGTCCACATGAGGACGAGATGCTGAAGGGGCTGCTGGCAAAGTTCACCGAACAGACGGGAATTCAGGTCAAGTATGAACCGGTGACGGACTACACCAAGATGACCACGGAAATGGTGGCGGGCACGGCGCCGGACGTCGTCTGCTGGTGGGGAGCTGACTTTCGCGCCTGGGCGGAACAGGGCTTTCTCGCTGATCTCGATCCTTACGTACAAGCACAGATGAAAGATGACCTTCCCGACTTTGCCCCCGGCCAAATACGGGGTTTCCGCTATCAGGGCAAGCTGATCGGCCTGCCACAGTATCTGGGCACAGTCGCCGTCTGGTACAACCGCGACATGTTCGACGCTGGCGGCCTGAAGTACCCGGGCAACGACGAGACCTGGGAGAGCATGTTGACGATCGCCCGCAAGTTGACGGTGAGTGACGGCACAAAAGTGAGCCGCTGGGGCTGGCACATCCCCATGACGTTGAACGACCGTCTAGCCTACTGGGTGCGGCAGGCCGGCGGCGAGATGCAGCCCCCGGGCGACGAGACCAAGCTCACTTTGGATCAGCCGGCGGCGCTCAAGGCGATGCACTTCCTGCAGGACCTGGTTTGGAAGTACAAGGTGTCGCCCACCCCGGCCGACATCCAGTACAAGACCGTGGGCGATGCGTTTACGGCCGAAATGACAGCGATGGGGGAAGATGGGTCTTACCTCTTCAGTTTCATCATGCCGAAGGTCAAGTTCCAAGTGGGGCTCGCCCCCCTGGCGCAAGGGCCAGGTGGTCGTTCGACGCTGGCCACGATGGACGGTTACGGCATGTACACCGGCAGCAAGCACAAGGATGAAGCGTTTGCCCTCATCCGCTTCCTGGTAAGCCCGTATGCCATGCAGGTACGCGCGCTTTTCCAGGGGCTGCAGCCGGCACGCCGGTCGGTCGGTCCGGAATGGGCTGACCTGATGGCCAAGGCCTACCCCAATACCCGCTCCCTGTACGTGAAGGTCTTCGTGGACGCCATGGCCTATGCTGAGCCCGAGCCCTTCTTCGTGGACAACAACGTCGTCAGCAAGCTGCTGTACCCGGCCCTGAGTGCTGTTTTCTGGCAGAACAAGATGTCGCCAGAACAAGCCATGGGCCAGGTCGTGCCGCAGATCAACGCTGAGCTCGCCCAGGCCGCCGCCAAGAGGAAGTAGGTGGCATAGGGGTTGACATTGACGCCTGCCGCCGCCGACGTTCAGCAATGGTCGGCGACCGGCAGGCGTCCTGCGATGCAGTTGTTTGTTACACTTGTTTGTTACTTATTCTCTGCTAGGAACTGTTGCAGGGCGGTGTGAGCCAGGGAACCGTACACCACCCCAGGGCCGCCCGCCATCAAGACAGCCACCCCAATGGTCTCCTCGATCTGTTCCGGTGTGGCGCCAGCCTTGAGGGCATCATGCACATGGCAAGCGATGCACCCTTCGCAATGGACAGCGATGGCAATGCCAAGAGCGATCAGCTCCTTGACTGCCGTCGAGAGTGCCCCAGGCTGAATGGCCGCCTCATGTAGCTCCATGAATCCCTTCATTGTCCGTGGCAGGTTCCGTCCCAAAACACTGATCCCAGACAAGACCTGCTTCTCCAGTTCAGGAAAGTTCTTTTCGTCCGGCATCTGCGTCCTCCCTCCCCCAATGCTTGTCCCTGCCCGCCAAATCCATCTGGTGGCTGTCAGGATCGGGCCCTGTGCCTCGATACCGTCCTGACTGTCTTATATCCTATTTGTGCAGTTTCAGCAATACTTTCCGGTCGCTGGGACTGGGTCAAGACGATGGGGGTGAGCCCCGACCCAAGTGACCTGGAAAGTAGCGGCGCTGGAGGTAGAGCGCCAGGTTCACCAGGGAGATCATGACCGGGACTTCGACGAGCGGGCCGACGACGGCAGCAAAAGCGGCGCCGGACTGGATGCCGAAGATAGCGACGGCGACCGCAATGGCCAGTTCAAAGTTGTTGCTGGCAGCGGTGAATGAGAGGGTAGCGGTCTGCGGGTAAGCCGCACCGGCGCGCTTGGCCATGAAGAACGAGATCACGAACATGGTAACGAAGTAGATGAGCAAGGGGATGGCGATCCGCAGCACGTCCACGGGCAAATCGACGATCACCTCCCCCTTGAGCGAGAACATAACGATGATCGTGAACAGCAATGCCACCAACGTGAGCGGGCTGATCTTCGGGATGAACGTCTTTTCGTACCAGGCACGGCCTTTCGCTCGGATGAGAGAAAAACGGGTTAACATACCGCCAAAGAATGGGATGCCGAGGTAAATCAGGACGCTTTCAGCGATCTGCCGCATGGACACGTGGACGGACACGCTTTCGAGCCCAACCCAGCGAGGCAAGACGGTAAGAAAGATGTAGGAATAGACGGAGTAGAAGAGCACCTGGAAGATGGAATTGAGCGCCACCAGGCCGGCGGCAAACTCCCGGTCGCCATTGGCCAGGTCGTTCCAGACGATGACCATGGCGATGCAACGGGCCAGGCCAATGATGATCAGGCCAGCCATGTACTCGGGGTAGCCGCGCAGGAAGAGGACCGCCAGCGCCCACATGAGAAGCGGCCCAACGAGCCAGTTTTGCACTAGGGAGAGGGCCAGCAGTTCGGTGTTGCGGAAGATTTGGCCCAGTTCCTCGTAGCGGACCTTGGCGAGGGGCGGGTACATCATGAGGATCAGGCCGATGGCGATGGGGATGGACGTCGTTCCTACCTGGAAGCGGGTGGCGAAGCCGACCACGGCTGGAAACTGATAGCCCAGGCCCACCCCGAGCAGCATGGCCAGGAGAATCCACAGGGTAAGGTAGCGGTCCAACAGCGACAAGCGCCGTGCGATCCCTACCTCTTCCTTTACCCCTTCCCCCAGCCCTTCGACCGATTCAGTCATGTTCAATCTACGCCTCCTGAGAAAGGAACAGACCTGCTGCCGTTGGTGCTAGCCCTGGCGATGACACTGCCCCTTCGGGTCTACACAGGGCCACAAGCCTGTTCAACCGGCGTCGCCAAAAGCTTCTCCAGCTTCTGCTGGTCTGCACGGATCGCAGGATCGTCGTTCAACCAGTCCTGTAAGCAGCGCAAGATCGTCCCCACGTAGGGGTTACGACCGCTCGGAGTCGTCGAGTCCACAGTCTGTGACACCAGGGAGTAGTAGACCCAGCGCCCGTCGCGGCGATCCTGTACCAGGCCGGTCATCTTCAGAATCGAGAGGTGCTTGGAGACGGTGGATGAACTCATCCTTAGCACGGCCATGAGCTGACAGACGCAGAGTTCCCTGCCCTGCAGCATCTTCAAGATGCGGGCCCTGGTCCGATCGCCCGCCGCCTTCATGACCGCCTCGTAGTCGGCCAGCACCCCTACCCCTCCCTCTGGTCGCGGCGTCTAGATATCTCGTTATATGACGAGATGATTTTACCCAGCATGGCAGACCATGTCAACAGCCCGCCCCACTGCCATTACGCTGCACTGTTCGCTTTACTGCCTTCGCCTTGTCAGCCCTTCTCTGCACACTGTCTATCGGCGAGCCTATCGCAGTAGGCATGGATCGCGGCCTGCATGTGATCAAACAGCACTTGTCAACGGTCAAAGCCCGGGTTGTCGACAATGACATTGATGCGGCGCAGGCCAAACCCCAATTCGCGGAAGAACAGGATCTGCTGCAGCCGCTCAAGGCCTCTCTGCGTGTAGAGCCGGTAGCCGGCCTTGGTCTTCTGCGCCGGCTGCAGCAGGCCGATGGCGTCGTAGTAGTGCAGGGTGCGGACGCTGGCGCTCGCCAGCTCCGACACGGACCTGACCGTGTACGCCACAGGACCACCTCCACAGCCCCATCCTAAGCTGTAACGTAACGTCAGGGTCAATACCTGAGGCCGACTTTAGCGACCGAAACCGCCGTACTCGTCGGGTTTGCCATCACACCCGCGGCCTCCCGGTCCGGGTATAGATGGAGCGCTTATGTGCCAGCCGGGTCGCCAATGATGGTGCATGCATGCGCCACCTCAACTACTCCCGCCTATCCCATGACCTTCAATCTTCGCTCTAACCACTCACCTATTGGGGGCCCGTGTCCTCAAGCAGGGCTTTTGCAAAGGGGAATTCAGCTGCCCGCGGCACCGCCTCATTCTAGCCATTCAGACCCCCGCTCTT
This sequence comes from Limnochordaceae bacterium, assembly GCA_014896305.1. Classification (GTDB taxonomy): domain Bacteria; phylum Bacillota; class Limnochordia; order Limnochordales; family DUMU01; genus Bu26. The sequence continues at coordinate 4,731 of JADBKQ010000035.1, read as the reverse complement.
TGGTCCGATCTGACGCAGGTATGCTCCAATTGCCCGCCCGAACCTGGTGCACCAAAGCTCCAACTCGAAACTTGGACCCAGGCTCTGGTCTCCGTCCCTGGCACTGGCTTTGGCACGAAGCCGTGCCTTTCACCGGCCCAACCGCCGGCATCGGAGAAATGCTCCCTCGGCGCCCGAAGCCCGCTCTTCCCCGCCCGCACTGCCGCCGGGAAGGCGCCAATCCCGACGGGCGTCTTCCAGCTCAGCAGCGGCCACGCAGGCACGGGGGTAAAACTGTGGCCACGCTCAAAGGCCTTAGCTTTCAGAAAACAGCCTGCGGGGTACGGGACAAAGAAGGCCCGGGTAAGGGGCCCGGGCTTAAGGCTGTGGTTTCGGGACGTGCTGGAGATCAGACGGGCGGTGGGGTGGTCGGCGGCCTTCGACCGGCCGCCGACCACCCCTCAAGGGGGCAGACAGGAAACTCCCGTACTTCACCCATAAACTGCGTGCCTTGTCAGCTGGGAGTCTTCCTCTAAGGGACCACTTCCTGGGGAGCCATCCGTATTTCCAAGATGTTGTCTCGATTGAGGAAAACCTTCACCTGGGGCCGTCCTGGGTCACCAATGAAAGCTTGCAAGAATGGCTTCCCCGTGTTAAACGAGGAGTTTACAAAGTAGTCCAGCTCCTCAGGATCCACGTAAAGGAGGGTAGACCGCATAGTCGACGCGTCGCCGGTAGTAACCCATACCCTCACCTGTTGATCCGCTGCTTTGGAGGATGGGACATGAAGATACAAGAAACTAGCAGCAATAACAATAATGACTAACACAAGCACGGCCGTTACTACTCTTCTTGCCATGATTGTCTATTCCCTCCCACTTATGATGGCTTTCAGCCGGACGTTTCATTGGTTGCAGCTGGCTGAACTGACGACGGAGAGAAACTGTACGTGTTGATGACAATACTGATCCAAAGATCCTTATAGTCTTCCTCGCCTGCGGAGGTCCGTATCTCTTCGTAGGTGTTATGTGTTCGGCACCAATAAACATCCACTCTCGTGAGCCTTATATGCGACAGTTTTTGGTACAACCCCCGTACTGCTTGGGCTGTTTTGTATGCTGGAACACTCACTGTAGCCGTCTGTTGTGTGGTCGTTTCTGAGTATGTGTTAAAACCTGCGTTCAGCCACTCAGAACTGAACCCTATCGTGATTCCTTGACCCATCGTCGCTTCGTACGTGAAAGACCAAGTCACCGGGGAGCCAGTCGTGTTCCAGAAACTGCCTAGAACATCGTCAGTCCCGATTTGGGTGGGACCGTAAGTGGCTACGGTTTGAGTCTGATAGTTATGTTTCGACCTTATAGCGATCATGTGTCTCAGCTGCATAGCCGCGGGGCTCGACTTGACGCCGACATTTCAAATCGCCTCCCGGTGTGTGTGGTTTGGCACCTGGCATTTCGACGAACCCTTGCGCCCTCCTCCCTAGATATTCCTTCGTTTGTCGATGTTACCTGGGATGCTCAGGATATCAACGCGAGACACAGCGATTTAGTCCACGCCAGGCCCAGCCGCGCAAATAAGAAAACCGGGGCCCTGCCAGACCAGGACCCCGGATGAAAAACCTTGGTGCCCGGGATGGGACTTGAACCCATATGGATTGCTCCACACGCCCCTCAAACGTAAACGAGTGGGATCCCGCCCCTATACCCAATTCGGTAAATCTGTCTCTAGCTGCGGTTCTCCTGCTACCGACGGTCATACTCCGGTCAGGAGAGCTCTCTCAATTCCAGTCAGAACTCCAAGCACCCATTGATGGGTACTATGGCCCTATGGTACTATCATCTTGCAGGAGGCGATACCGATGTATAACCCACCAGCCAGGCCTGTTCCGAAGTAGCTCATCGCCAAGGTTAATCAGGAGGTTCGGGAAGAACTGAATCGCCAGCTCAAGGAGGATTATGGCATCGACCCCAAGTCCCAAATCCTGGTGCTTGCGGTCAAGATGATGGATGGATCGACCGAGTACAGGGCTTTCGGAGCCACCTACCCGCACCGCTGTACTCTCAAGGCTGCTGGGTGCAGGTGGGATTCCAAGCGCGGTCTCTGGTGCACCCCCTGGACGCCCAACTGGGCAAAGCTGGCTGGTGTACCCTATGTGAGGGGCGTGGCGTGACCGAGTACCGCCCTGGCTACGTCCCGGGCAAGTCGCAAGTCAAGCTGTATCTCCCCGAGGCCCTCGCCCGGGCCCTCCGGGTCCGGGCTGCGGAGGAGGGCATAACGATGAGCGAGTTGGTGGAGCGGGCTTTGCGACGCGAACTGGGACTCGAGACGACAAAAAAGCACCCCGAATCGGGTGACCGTCACTGATCACCCGACCCGGGGTGAACCCTAGAACCGCCAGGTTGCCTGTATTCCTGCCCGCACGTTGTCCGGACCTCCGACCGCCACCCCAGCGGTCCAGGGACCCGACTGCCAGCGAATACCCACCCCGCCTCCGGACGCGACCCCTACCGTAACGTCACCGACCCGGAGACCAGTGATCTTGGGACGACGGTCATCCCGTGGGCCTTCTGCTTCAAGACAGCCCGCTCGACCTCCGCAGCGACCCACGCCTCGTGGTCACCGACTCGCCGCATCCAGCTCCAGCGGTCTCAATCTGTCCCAATCCACCGATAGCATGGGGTGGAGAACGTGCTCGATCCGCACGACGTTGTGCCAGCAGATTTCATACTGGGCTTTGGCCGGATCCGGTTCCACAGCAATCTTGGAAGCGGGTTCCGGAGGGGGGCCGTCCTGTCCGCCTTCGTGCGGCAAGAAAGTAAAGGGCACGCCGAAGACGTTGACGTACTCTGGGTTAAACAGCCCGGTTTCCCCACCTTCCCCACCGTGTCCACCTGCGCTCCCACCCCGAGGTGCGCTTTCAGGTGGCTGGTGATGGGCCGTGGCGAGGCCGGCTGGCAGCGGACCTCAGGGAGTTCATTCTCCCTTTGGTTAGACTCTAAGGAGGCAGTAGTGACGAATTGACCGCGCAGGCGGCGTCCGCTAGACTGGAGTCAATCCGCGGGGGGACTTCCATGCGATGGAATCGGAGTCAAGCCGAGTTCCGGAATCGATCAGGCGCCTGGTTACGGCGGTCCGGCAAGAGTTGGCCAACACGCCAGATGTAGCGTTCGCTTACCTTTTTGGGTCTCGCATAAAGGGCACGGCACGGCCCAACAGCGACCTGGATATCGCCATCTGGCTGACCACTCCTTTGGGCCCGATCGACGCTGTTGCCACCGTTGACCGGCAGCTGGACCTCGGCGGTCAGCTGGAGACAACGTTGGGCTGCCCGGTGGATGTGGTCCTGCTCAACACCGCCCCGCTCGACCTGGTTCACAATGTGCTTCGCCACGGCTTGCTTGTCTATTGCCGAAATGAGGATATTCGCCACCAGTTTTATGTTGAACACGCACGCCAGTACTACGACCTCGCCCAGCTTCGCACCATATTCGATCGGTATCTGTTGCGCCGCACGGAGGAGGGACGCCTTGGTGGTGGAGGAAAGCACCATACGACGACTCCTGCACGTCATTGAACACCGTCTGGCCCGCCTGCAACCGCTGGTTGGCGTGTCTATAGATTCCTATGTGAAGGATCAGGATCTCCAGGACAAGGTTGAACGTAACCTGGAAGTCCTCATTCAGGCGTGCACAGATCTGGGGGCTCACGTCCTGGCTGATCTCCCGCTGCCGATGCCAGAGAGCAACCGAGCTGTTTTCACGACTTTGGCCGCGCAGGGAATCATCGACCGTGGCCTGGGAGAGCGGCTGGCCCGTATGGCCGGCTTTCGCAACCTGCTCGCTCATGAGTATGCAGATCTCATACCGGAGAAAGTCCTGGCCAGCCTGCGTTCTTTGGATGATGTTCGCACCTACGTCCAGCAGCTCACCCGTTACCTGCGCGACCAGGGCCTGTTTGCAAACGCACACTAGGTATTGCACTGCGACGCCAATCGCTTTCCTCTTCCTCCCACGGCCATCTTCCCAGTTTATGGGGGGCTCATTCGGGGCGACCGAAGCCGACTTCACTGATCACCCTGGTCAGCCTAATCGACCTCCACCGCCGGCAGTTTCACCGGCAGACAGCCCAGGGTCGGCCGCTGTCCCAGCAGTACTTCGAGGAGTGCGCACAGCGAAGCCGGCGTACTATCGTAGCTTGCCAGGCAGGCAGAAGCACGTCCCCGAAGGCGGTTCACAACGAAAGGATTTCCTGTGAAAAGTAGTACGGTTGGTTTGCCGACCTTCGTGAGATCCTCAAGCAGTGTCGCCAGCACGCCGTCGCCTCCGCCCCTGTTGTCCCTGTTGCCGCCATCCCCGTTGTCGCCGTTCTGCCGGTCCACGACCTGTGCCTCTACGTCAACCTCCGGGTCGCCGGAGACGATGGCAACCGCTCCCGCTCCTTCTGCCAGGGCGAGTACCCCTTCACACTGGCTTACATACTCGTCCCACCGTAGCTCGACTGCACCCTGAACCCCGGTGAACTCCCGGGCGAATGTCCCGGCTTCTGGCATGTTCGTGGAATAAAGCAAGAGTATCGGCTCCTGAGCCACGGGCCACGGTGATCGCGCCCTCTTCCATAGAAGAGTGATCGCCCGCCGAGCGATCTGTAGCGGTAGAGGGTCGCCATCAGCCTGCCCCGCATGGTCTCTACCAGCAGCTGCCGTAGCGGCCCCCATCCTCGCCTGGATCTGCGCCTTTAGCCGCAAAATCC
>JADBKQ010000034.1 GCA_014896305.1 Limnochordaceae bacterium | reverse complement strand
GCAAGCCGACCCCGAAACCTACCGGATGATGCATGACCTCGGCGTCCGTCTTACTACCTGGGCACGGGAGGCTGGCCGGATCATCAGTAAACGACCATTTGGGTTGCCAGTCGGATGCGCACTCCGTCTGCCTCCAGGGCAAAACGGCACTCTCTATCCGGCTGGGGGGTCAGTGTTGGATGCGCACTCCGTCTGCCTCCAGGAGGTGTTTCGATGTCGATGACTCTTCACGTTCCTACTGCTCCTAACCCACCTGGTGTTCCTCAGAATTCCTGTCGGGCCATGGCACGTGAGTTAGAAGCCGCCGGTGCGTTGCCAGAGGGTGTTCCTCAGAATGCCTGTCTGGTCGTGGTTGACGTCCAGAACGACTTCTGCCCGGGAGGAGCTCTCGGAGTACCCGAGGGTGACCAGGTTGTGCCCGTCCTGAATCACTGGATCAAGAAGTTCCGTGAGCAGGGGTTGCCCGTCGTATAGTCGTATATACGAAGGACTGGCATCCGGCGGACCACTGTTCCTTCAAGTCAAACGGTGGCATATGGCCGCCTCACTGCGTGCAGCACACAACGGGATCCGACTTTCACCCAGATCTTCTGGTCGAGGGCCCCGTATTCGTGAAGGGGTTTATGCAGGGCCGGGAAGCCTATTCCGGCTTTGACTCCCGGCTGCAGCTGGGTGACAACGAACCGGCCGGTATCCGCGGCGATCAGGAAACCGGCGGCCCACTCCTGGGGGAGTGGCTCCGGCAGCAAGGTGTGAAGCGGATCTACGTAGGTGGGCTGGCGACGGACTACTGCGTAAAGGCAACTGTTCTCGACGGGCTCAAAGCAGGCTTTGAGGTGGTCCTGATAAAAGACGCCGTGCGTTCAGTGGATGTGAACGAAGGCGACGGGGCGAAGGCCATAAACGAGATGATCGGGGCGGGAGCCCTGGTTGCCTGACCCCGCAGTTTCACCTGTGTAAAGCAATGCTTCCGAGGGCCTTCAGCCGCCTGGCCGTCGCCACATGCGCACAGTTTCACCTGTGTAAAGCAATGCGCTACCTGCCGGCCGGTGGACGGTCGGCAGGCAGCAGGCGGGCTGCAGGGAGAGAGCAATCGAGTAGACGGGCTATGAAAAGTCAATGGCACAGTGCACGTGGACACTTGACCGTTGACACTTGACAAGGGAAGAAGGGAGAGCGGTGAGACGCTCCCCCTCCTCTTACGCCACTTACACCACCGGACATGCGGGTCCGCATTCGACGCCTCGGTCAACTCACGGGCCCTACTTCGCCTGCAGGATCGCGTTGGCCGCCTCGTCGATCATCTGAGCAGCGGCCTTGGGCTCTACTGTGCCGTACAGAACGTTGTCCAGAATGGGCTGGATCTTCTTGGTGATCAGGCTCATCTTCGGCGAAAAGAGGGGCGGGATATTCTCCCGCGACGCTTGCACAGCAAAGGCCGCGGCGTGCGGCGGAGCTTTCGGATTGAACTTCATGTAGTCCACCCCGGGCAGCGCCGGCACTCGCCCAGTCATGGATACCAGCCGTTCTACGACCTCGCGGTTGGTGGTCAGGAAACGAACCCACTCAGCCGCTTCAGCCACATGTCCAGCCGACTTCAGGACACGGACCTGGTCGACGTAGAGTCCCCCACCATCCCGCGCCGGCCCCGCCGGTTGGGGAGCAACATCCCAATGGAACTGGACATTGAAGAGGTTCTGCATAGCCCCGGGCCCATCTACCAGAGCGTAAGCGACGTTACCGCGCCAGAAGGCAAACCGGGCGTCTACGGCACCCAACGTTGGTGTGGTGACCTTCCACCGATTGTGAACGTCTTGAATCCACTGCAGGCCGCGAATCGCCTCAGGGGTGCTGTACTGTGCTCGCGTCGGATTCATGTAACGATCATATGGCTGACCGCCGGCATTCCAGATGGCCACGTCGATATAGGCCCACATCCGATCGAGGCCATAAGCATCGGGCTTGCCGTCGCCATTCCGATCGGTCGTGACCTTGATCGAGTTCTCGATCAAGCTGTCCCAGTTCCATTTTGCTCCCAGCTGATACGGATCGAGCAAGCCCAGCTCGTCGAGAAGGTCCTGGTTGTAATAGGTTACCGTCGGGTAGATGTCCCACGGGAGAGCGACGATCGCACCGTTGGACGTGGCAAGCCAGGGACGAAGCCCTGGCGGAATGCGATCGGCACTTGCGTACGGCGTATTGGCCAGGTAGGGCCGCAGGTCTGCAAATAGCGATGGATCCAGTCCAAGATCCATAAAGTCGATGACGTTGGGCGGTACGCCGGCAGCCAGCAAAGCGGTCAGCTTGGTAAAGTAGTCGCCCTGGCTAGGTCCTCCAGCCATTTGAATGTTTACTTCGATACCCGGGTTCTGCTTGTGAAACTCCTGCGCTGCCCAGTTGAGCCAGTCTATGTAAGGCTGCCCGTGCCAGTAGAAGGTCATGTGCGTAATGCGAACCGGAGCGGCCACAGCAACCGTCGACGCCGATACCGCCGCTCCGGCCAGAGTCACGGCGAGTGCCACCGTGACCAGGTGTCCGATCTTCCGACCCTGACGCGTTGCGACCGACGGAACCTGCTTGGGTTGGCTCATGAACCATACCTCCCATCGTGTTGATTCCCAGAATCAGGGGCGACTCGTGAGCCACCACCGGTTCACAGCACAGGCGGGGCGGCCGGGTCGACCCGGGTCACCTTCAGGTTGTCGAAGATCACCTTCCCGCCAGCCAGGCTAAAGCCGAGCCGGCCGCTGTTCGGTGCCGGCAGATGTTCATAGGACAGAACTAGCTTGCCGTCGACGTAGTAGCGGACAGCGCCGGCAGATGCCACGCGCGTGGTATCTGCCGGCGCTGTCCGCTACTACGTCGACGGTAAGCTAGTTCTGTCCTTATCGATCCCTATCGAATCGCATCTCGCTTCGTCGAATCGAACCGCCACGCACGGTCGACCCTTGGCGTCGTTGTTCGTTGTCGGTATCTGTCGGTATCTATAGATGCTTTTCAGGTCGAATCGAACCGCGACGCACGCTCGACCAACGCCGTCACCTGCCCCCCCTGCTGAACCCGACACCGCCCCATGCACTACGCCCCTGCTCATCGCCTCGCTGCCAGATCCTCATGGCTCGGCCCGACCGCGTACAGATTCGCCGTCACTCCCCCTTTCCCTGCTAGGGGGGACAGCGCCGCCGCAGAACTGGGGAGAGTCGGACAAATCGCCTGGCTCGAGATAACTGGTTACTTGTGACAGCGTCTCGCAGAACTGGGTCGAGTGCTTGCGCATCGCCCCCAACTTGCAGCAGCAGGGCGTGACGCCGCTCGTCATGGGCGAGAACTGGGACCGTCATCCACCCGCGGGAGCGCGTCGCCTTGTCGGCGCTTGGGCCGGACAAGCGGCAGGCCCTGGCGCAGGGCAAGCCGCTGTTCAACGGTACGGATATGATCAAGGTCTGGGATCCGAGGGACCGCTTTCCATGTAAGGAACGGCCTCGCCGATGGATGCCGGTAACACGATTGTGAAGGACGGGCCTTCAGAACCACGAACCGCCGCTCGCTCTCCGATGGATGCCGGTAACACGATTGTGAAGAACGTTCAGAACAGCCCCGACCAGTACGGGGCCAAGCCAAAGAAGGGAGTTGGACATCCGGTGCGTCGCGGAAGTCGGGGCGGTGCGAGCTGGCTGGGCCAAGCTAAAGAAGAGAGTTGGAAATCGCTGTCATCCCCGTCGACAGTTGCGACCCGGTAACGGAGAGCTAATCCAGCAGGATATAATGGACATAGGTTGCACAAGGAAAACATGGGTCGCAGAGGAGGGGCGGCAATGGGGGGCGACGATCGCGTGACACCTGCGGAGAAGCTTAGCGCTGGGCAGCCCGCTGCCGCTGAAGGCATCGATGGCATTCGAGAGCGCTTGCAAGCCTTTTTCGCCCAGGAACGTACAGTGGCCGCCGCTTACGTCTTTGGCTCGCGGGCAGCCGGCTGCCCCCGCCCCCACAGCGATGTGGATATCGCGGTGATTCTACCCGCGGGCTTGGAGGCTGAGGCGGCTTTTTGGGAACGGGTTCGCCTGATGGGCCGGCTGGAGGACGCACTGCATCCCCTTCCAGTGGACGTAGTAGACCTGGAGCGGGTTCCACCTTTGTTTGCCCATGAGATCATACACTCTTCCGTGCTGCTGTGTGAGCACGACCGGGACCGGCGCGTCTTGGTGGAAGCCGCGCGCCAGGCCGAGTACCTGGACTTCTATCCGTATCTGCGGTACTACCGGAAGGAGGTGCTGGGCCTTGACAGTCCGGGAACGGATCCGTGAGAAGCTGGTGGAACTGACCGGCTACCTTGCCGACCTCGAGGCTCAACAGACATTGGGGTGGCCGGAATTCCAGGAAAACATCATGCTGCGGCGTGGAATCGAACGGACTCTCCAGATGGCGATCGAGTGTATGTTAGACATTGGCAACCTCCTGATCGCCGATCATAGATGGCGTGCTCCCGAAAGCAACCGCGCCGTTTTCCATGTGTTGGCGGAGCAGGGCGTCATCCCTGCGCAGGCCCTTCCATCTTACGAGAAGATGGCTGGCTTCCGGAACATCCTGGTTCATGAATACGCGAAAGTGGAGCCAGCCATTGTCTACGGTACCCTCAAACGGGGGCCGGCTGACATGGAGCGATTCAAGAACTACGTGTCAGCCTACCTACGCGGCGCTACCTCCTTGTGAACCAGCCATCACCCACCCGCGACGACGTACAGGCAGTTTCAGTTCAAGGGCTGAGCATGGAGAGCCATCTGGCAAGGTCACGCCCGCGACGACGTACGGTCGGTTTCAGCTCCTGGGCAAACAGCCGCCATCGGGACAGCGGGAGGTTTTTCCTCCTCACGTCAAAGCTCCTTCGGGTAGAAAATTCACCTGATGCGTCCAAAGCGGGCGTACGGGCGGGGGGACAGCAGGGTGAGCAGTGAGACCGGCCCAGCAAAACGCCAGCTACGCTGCTTCAGGCTTGCAGCTGGCCGACCGCCACGCGGGGATCTGACTGGCTGGCAAGGTTCAGCAGGTAATATTTCAACCCGGGGACGCGTGAAACCCGGGTAGCGATTCTACCCGATCAGTTAGTAACTCGTCATATCGCCGGGACGACGTACCACCCTCGTCGTGAGTCTGGCCGGCCGCGGCAAGCACGAGGTACGATGACCCTATGGATGCCGCCTAGTCCAGCTGGGCGCCTTTCGAGTTTTTTCCGTGGTGTCCAGGATCATCCGTTGCAGGAAAATATCAGAGGAGCTCGAATCCAGTCGTATCGGCTCGACCACCTGACTCGTTTCGGGTCGACGGCCTAGCTCATTCATGTCGACATGGACGACCAGTGCCTCATCATCATCGACGCCGGCGTTGTAATAGCCCAGCTCATTCATGTCGACATGGACGACTGATCTGGTGGAGGCACGCACATGCGCATTGTCGTTACGCTCCAACCGCCCGAGCAGGGTGCACTCGTTCCCATCCAGTACAACCACCTAGTCCAGGGGGCCATCTACCAGGCCTTACCCCCGGATGACCAGGCGTTCTTTCATGATCAGGGATTCGTAGGGGGTGGCCGGCAGTTCAAGCTCTTCACGTTCTCCAGGCTACTCGGCCGCTACGAACAGACGACGATCCCCCCCGCGGAACCGAACCATAGCTGCAACCACGGCCAGGATGATGCCCCTACACTGCCCGCTCAACCCCAGGCGGCAGCGGTCGGCGGGCCACGCGAAGGGGCAGCAACCGCTGCTCTGGCTATCGGGCAGCTTGAAGGTGCAGTGGGCACGGAGCAGCCTGCAACTGTACAGGCTTCCAACTCCGCTGCCGAACCAGGGCCCACGCCCACGCGGGCCTTACGGTTCACCGGACCAGTTCATTTGGTGATCGCCTCTCCGGCGATCAAGTTTGTCATGTCCCTTGTCACCGGCTTATTGCAGAAAGGGCACGTCCGGATTGGCTCAGTCCGGTTTGCAGTTGAAAGCGTCGCCCCCGAACAGGGCGATCCGCTCCTTTGGCCAGCAGGGTCTTTCGTAGGCTCGAGTGCACCACAGCCGAGCACCAGCACCAGCGCGGACACCAGCCACCGCAACAGCGCCGCCACCAGCAACAGCACCAGCGCCGGCACAGGCGCAGTTCTTGCACCGCAGCCCGGCTTCGGCACGCCCCCGGCCCAGGCTCAACCCCAAGGCCAGGGGTCACCTCAATCCGTGGCTAGCACTCCTGCCGACGAACCAGTCGACGGCTCAGTCAATACGCGGGCAGGCGACCGATCAAGGTCACCCGCCCTCTCCGCCGCCCGCCCGCCGCTGGGCGAGGCCGACCTCGTGACGGCCAGGGTTCAGACGATGTCCCCCATCGTCGTCTACAGCACGCTGCTGCGCCCCGACGGCCGCCCGTATACCGTTTACTACCAACCAGGCGACCCTGACTGGACGCCGCTGGTTGACGGCAACCTCCGCAAGAAGTACCAGGCGCTTTACGGCCAGAGTGAACAGCCTGTTGCTGTCGATCAGCTGCCCCCCATCACCGTGCAAGTCTTCGGCCAGCCTCGGCTCAGTGTCATGCGCTACAAAAGTACCGTCATCAAAGGCTATACCGCCCGCCTGCGCCTGACTGGACCGCTCGCCCTCATCCGGCTGGCCCTGGACGCTGGTCTGGGCAGCAAAAACAGCCAGGGCTTCGGCTGCCTGCAGCTGCTCGGCCCGGTTGAACCGGTAGTGAACCGCAGGCCGACAGCCGACGCCCACCGTCAACTGTTAGCAGGGTCAACCGTGCAGCAGACCCGCGTCAGCGGTCAGAGCCCGGATGTCGGCAGTAACGACTCCGCTCCCGGCGGCAAGCCCCAGGCTGCTGACAGCTAGGACCAGGCCCCGGCGGCCGGCGGCGCCAAACTGGCACTGAGCACCGCTGTTATCAACAGCGAACATGGGCAGGAGGTACGCCATGCTGATCGAATCGCTTGTTCGCCTGGGACGCCCTGTACTTAGAGCTGGTCTTCCCCCAGGTGAGCTGCTCAAGATCCTTTCATCGGTATTGGACCGAAATGCCGCCAACATGGCCTCAAATGTGCTCGTGGTCGAAATCGAACGGGATACAGAAGGCCATGCTACCATGGCCGCGCTTCCGCCTCAAATCTGGAAGGGGCAAAGCACAGAAGCTGTCCGTGGTAGCACCTCAGGAGACAACACACCAGCCGAGAACCAGGCTGCGGCGGACGGCGATAGCAGTGATGGGGACGTAAGAGAGGACGAAGGCGACAATGAAGCGCAGGACATAGACGAGGAAGAGGACGAAGCTGCGGCCGATGGCTCGGCGTCCCAAAATGGAAGGCATTCGGCCGTTGGACGCCGCCCACGCCGGGACTCCAGACGGGGCACAGTTAAGTCCACAGCAAAAACCCGCAGGCAGGGACCAATATTTGTCCCGGACGTCGCCAAATTGGTAGGCGCTGCGTTCCAACTCCCGTTCGGCGGGAACCGAGCGGCAGCCAGTGGACCGTACGCCGTGCCCTCCTATCCGGTCTACTCGGGAAACGCTGACCAAATCCGGACCTTTGGTGATCCCGAAGGTGGGTTAGACGCTCTCAAGTCGTTTCTGAAAGCCCGGACCACCCAGACCATCGGTTTGGAGTGGATGGATGGCCAACTGCTCGGACAAGTTGCTCAGCTGCTTCAGCCAGGCTTTCGGCAGCTAGATCCAGACAGCGGCAACGCTCTCATCCTGTTGGCTGAACTGACTGACACCGGCCCCTATGGCATTGGTCACATACGAGAGTCCAACAACTACGAAGCCGAGGTTGGGCTGAGCCAGCTCCATCCAGGCTACCAGATCGTCGCCCGCCTCGACCAGGTTTTGGCCCGCTTCTGGCAAGCCTTGCGACTCGAAGGCAGCAAGAACGGCGGTAGTCGTGTCCAGGGCACCTGCGCTATCTGTCACCACTCCGGGCCCACCATTTCGGCGGTCACCCGCTCCTGGCCGCTGATGGCGTCCACCTGGAGTTGCCCTCTTCCCGCAGGGTTCAAGGATGACCAGCTCGTCGACACCATGGCTGCCGTTTGCCCTGATTGTCACGACGCTCTGGTGCTCGGCGCCCGGCTCGTGGATCGCCTAGAACGACAAGTGAGAAAGGACCTGGTCCGTGATCTTTTCAGCCCGGTCAACTCAGCGCTGGGAAGAAAGAAAGCCCAGGAACAACGAGTCTCGACCTCCATCACCGGGGTAGCGTTCGCTCTACCCATTCTGAGCAGCCCCTCGGCAGCTCTTCCGAACAGCGAAAGCCAGCTGGAGGAAGCAGAGTGGGAAGAGGAGTTCGTCGATGGGCTCAACAGGCTCATCTCTCCTTCGTCCAGCCCATCCCAAAAGGATCTTCATCTGGACGCCATCACCGGCTTCGAATCCATCCTTCCTGAGCAACACGCCTCAGACCGCTATCGCTTGACGCTCCTCTACTACTCGGGCAACAAGACGCGTGCCGACGTGCATCTGCGGGCTCTGATCGAAGACGTACTACCGTCGATGGCAAGCCGACTGACCGAGATCTTAAACGATATCGCCGAGTACGCCGTTTCGGTGAACCGGATGCTGTCGCTTCCATTGTCCACCCCGCAACAGCCAGCAGCGGAGGACACCGACTCGACCCGCGCGGCAGTTCCGGAAACCGTGCAGGCTGCCTTACGTTGGCGCTACGGATCACTCCTGTACCTGCTAAGCACAGCTTATGGTTCAGCAACAATTTGGGACAACCTGCAGCGCCTCCTGCGCGGTCTGCCTGTCCCGGTCGAACCGTTCGTTCACTACACGGCGCTACGTCTGGACCAGCTGGCCCACGGCCTCAGCGATTCCGACACTCGGTTCGGCATCCGAGGGGAGGTGCTCTTCTACCTAACGTTTGGCGAATTCCTGCGCCGCTGCAGTGAGACCTGGACCACGTCGCCCGATGACTCTGGAAAAGGAGTGATCTCTGTGAGTACCAGCTGGCAAGAGATGGCCCGCCTCTGGCCTGAACCGCCGGAGCAGTGGCAGCTGAAAGGAGCGGATGAGCTAGGGTTCTTGATCGGGATCGCCATCGCCCGTTTCGGCGCCCATTACTACGCAGCCACTGCCAAAAAGGAGGGGGGGAGCGGTAACGGCAAGGATTTCCTGGTTCACCGAGTGATGACCTTCGGCAGCGACCTCACCCCTGACGCCATTTGGGGTAAGGGGCTGGCCCGGATCCCGGAATATTCCCGCCGTCTCGACATTCATCTGCCCGAAGCGCTGCGTCAACGCATCGCTATCCTGACCGCCGAGTACCAACGCCTCGCCGATGAGGTGCGGCGGCACCGGGATCTGTTTATCGCCTCGTTCTGGTCCGGCCATGAGCTCGCCAATGTGGTGCTCCGCCAGGCTGGCGAGTTGGTGGCAGGAGAAGAATCGGCAGCCCAGGCGGACACAGCTGCAGGATGATGGCCACTGCCCTCCGTGCCCGCCGTCCAACGCCGAGGTTTGTGACGTTTTCAGGATCAACATCAACGCGCACATCTGCACGATGAAAGATCTGTTGAACGGCGCTCGCAAGGCTTCGCTTCCCCGACATAAACAGGCACATTCATAGCGGGCAGGAAGAACATCACAAGGAGGTAGGACAATGAGCTTCCAAGAGACCACATCAACTACGTCTGGACTCAAATTCGGGTCAACGCACTACCCCATCCACAGCGGCGAGATTCTCTTCGTCAAGAGCGTTAAAGATGGAATTCCCAACCGGGACCCGCTCAATGATAGCAATGCTCGCCGGCTTTTCGGCGAGGATGATGGTCGTATCTCCCTGTCGGACGTTTCCATCAAGCGAGACGTTCGTGATTATGTTTTGGACCGCTATCCTGACGGTGGAGAGGCTAAGAACAACTTCGTTTTTGTGCGCCCTGAGTACGACGAGAACGGAAAGCTTCTCAACCGGGACAAGCTGGCACAGTCCATCCTCAAGCGGGTGGGCGAAAAGGACGCCAACAAAACTCAAGCGGAAGCCTTGTTTCGTGCTTGCTTCGACATGAGGGTCTTTGGAGCTGTATTCAGCGTGTCGCAGAAGAGCTTCCATGAGACCGGCCCGGTCCAATTCGGATGGGCACACTCACTCCATCCGGTTGAAACCAAGTACGTGCAGGGCACTGTCGCTATGCCCAGTGACGAAGGAAAGGCTCAGGGCACGGTCTGGACGACATACACCCTCCCGTTCGCCGTATTCGCTATGCCAGCCATCATCAACGCCCCGCTTGCCGCCAAGACCGGCGCTTCTGCTGCTGACATCGACTTACTCCTGGAAGGCCTGTGGCGCGGCACCCTTCATCGCCAGGCCCGGGGGCGCGGCATCCAACAGCCTCTGCTGCTCATTCACGTTGAATATACCGATCCGTTCTACCGGCTCGGGTACTTGGACGAGAAGATTCACCTCAACCCCGGGCGGGAGGTGTGGCTGGGCCCGAAGCCACCGACCACCGTCGGCGAGGTTGACCTAGACCTTACCCGACTCAGCGATGAGTTGCAAGCTGCCCAACGGCAAGGTTTGATCGCCCGTATTCGCTATTGGGCCTACCCCGACCTGAAAGTGAAGGGGACCGTGCCGGGTGAAGCTCAGCCGTTGTGGAGGTGAGGCCGGTGAGTGCACCGGAGCAGCGCCCTTCGCTCCCGCTTCACCCGGGCCCCCCGTCGTCACCCTTCCCCCTGCTGGCCTTCGACGTGCGGGGAGCCTTGGCGCATTTCCGACGCCCAGACACCCTGGTCACCCAGGCTACGTACCCGTTCATCCCCCGCACAACGTTGCGCGGAATGCTGGCTGCCGTCCTGGGTTTGGACGAGCTACCTGAAAGCCAGCAGGGGACGGAATGGTTGGGATTGCGACTGCTGTCGCCGATCCGCACCGTGACCCAGGAGCTTTCCCTACTTGGCAAGGGATGGATCGGCACCGACAAGTCGTTCCATCGGCCAACCGCGGTGGAGTTCCTAGTCAACCCTCACTACCGCGTGTACTACGCCGGGCCTTACTTGGAAGCGTTGCAGCAGAACCTGCGGCGTGGCCAGAGCGTCTACCCGACCTATCTGGGGGTCGCCTACTGCCTCACGGTTCCAACGTATGTCGCAACGCTGCAGGCTGAACCGCTTCCGGCTTCACCCCTGCCAACCAGCATCTCCACGTACACCGTCGTGCCAGCGCCAGCAATCGCTCAGCTCCGGCCCCGCCCGGGCGCTTCCTACGCCAGGGCTGGCGGTATCCCCTATCGTCACCTGGGTGAACGACACTTCGCCGGTACGTTGACTCTGATCTATGAGACAAATGGCGGTGCACTGGAGTTTGCCCCTGTGGCCACCTCATCCCAGACCGATGCAAAGGCTGCTGGGGCCGATGACCCCCCATACCTGCTGTGCCGTCTCCAGGCGCACGGCGAAACCAAAGATGAGGTGATAAGCCTGTGGTAACTGGTGGAGCAGGCCCAGCATCCGTGGCCCGGGCCGCAGATGCAGCAGGGTTAGCAGGTCGAGGATCGGGTTTGTCCGTAGTCCCGTGGTCTGAGTGCTGGGCTCGGCCCCCTGCGTGCCCCCATGCTAACTTCGGGGGTTCGCCGGAAGGCAGTCATCTGCTCGTTCACCACCTGGAAGCCGTCGCCTTCGCCTGCGGCCGTCCGGACGGCTCCCTCGAGCAGCAGCTCGCATTCTTGGCCGGCCTTTGTCACGACGTCGGCAAAGGCCGGCAGCTCTGGCAACAGTGGATTCACCGAGTTCACCGAGCACAAACCCACGGTCAGCTGCTTCGTGAACGAAGCGTCCCTCACTCCCCCGCCGGTGCCGCCTTCTTTGCGCTGCTCAGCCGAAAGCTTCTGGATCATGCCTGGAATGCTCAACCATGTGACAGAAGCGCAGGCCTGCTGCCCGTGGCGCAACGAAAGGCTCTGGAATGGCTCAGGATGCAGTGGGTGCGGGACATTGCGGATCACCATGGCCGGCTCGATGACCTTAACGAGCAGCCGCCTTGGCGCAACACCTTGAACCCGACGCTATGGCAGGAGATCGATCTGCCCGGCCTATGGGCCTGGCTGAGCACGTTCCTGCCCTGGTTGGCTGAGACGCCACCCTCGCCCACCGATCTCAAAGTGCAAGTCGAGGGGCTGGGGCGAGAGTGGACGCAGGCGTGGCCCAAGGTCTCCGGCCGCGTTCAACGCGAGTTGAGCTTGAGTCGCACCCCGGTCACAGAGGCGGCCCACCGCCTGTTGGTGCAGCGGCTCAATACAGCCCATCTCATCTGGGCCGACCGTTGGGACGCGGCTATGGCCGATTCGCCTGAGGTGATCACTGGCTGTGTCGACGGCAGCCCTGGGATCGCTGCCCCTTCCGTTGAACCGTATGCAGAGCGACCTGCAGGACGACCTGCCAGTAACCGGCCCAGCCCACCCAATGGGTCCTGCCCCCACGCCAGCACAGCCACGACCGACAGGTACCGTCTCAACCCCAGCACCGCTCGGACCGCCATGGACGCCCTGGCCCAGCACCTGCGGGGCCCGATGGCAGCGGCAGTTACCCACCCCACAGGCACCAGCTCTCTGGCCGATACGGTGCAGGCCCGGCGCGAATCCGCGCGGCTGCAGGCCATCGACGCCTACCGCCGCCGTCCGCCAGACACACGGTTGATGTCCCTCGTGCTGCCTACGGGGCTGGGAAAGACGTTTACCAGCCTCCAGGTCGCCCTGGAAGCTGTCGCCACCGGGGAGTGTTCCCGCATCGTTTACGTCGCCCCTTACATTGCCATCCTATCGCAGGCGACCAGAGACATTCGGGATGCGACCGGTCTGGAAGTCCTTGAACATCACCACCTCTCCGTACTGCATCAACTGTATTCGGAGCAGAGCGACCTGTCAGTGACCAAGGCAACCCGCGACTCCGTCGAGTGGGACATCGATCCCGTACGATTGTTCGCCACAGACTCCTGGGCGGCACCGGTCATCACAACCACATTCAACCAGCTCTTCCGGGCGCTGTTTCCGCAATCAGCCCAGCAGTCGCTCTGCCTATCCTCACTGGAGCGGTCGTTCATCATCATCGATGAACCCCAGATTATGGACGGCAATGTGTGGAACCTCTTCTTGAAACAGTTGGAGGCTGCAGTACATACGCTCCATGCTCAAGCACTCCTCACCACCGCCACCCTGCCCCCCACGGAGTATGGGCTATCCCAAGACCCGTGGCCGCTGGCTGGCAGGAACATCCCTCTGCCCACCCCCCGGTATTGTGTAGAGATGGCCGGCGACGCCAACGAACAACGTATGGCTGAGTTGGCCGTGCAGGCAGTCGAGTCATCGGAAGCGCCAGTGGCTGTCATTCTCAACACCATCGGCGACGCCTACCGAGTGTGGCAACTCCTGAAAAGCCAGAAAGTCCGGGTTCCAGCCGGGAGTCGACACGCGGGTGTCGACGGGGTCCATGAACCGGCAGCTGGTGAGGGTGACACAGAGGAAAGTACCGACCTTCCCGTTCTGCTTCTGACCGGATACATGACCCCGGTTCATAAGGCCCGGATCATCGACAAGGTCGGCACCCTAGTAAAGGAACACCGTCCCGCAGTCGTGATCAGCACACAGGTCCTGGAGGCCGGAGTGAACCTCAGTTTCGCTACCCTGATCCGAGCTCTGCCGATTCTCTCCTCGGTGGTGCAGGCGGCCGGGCGCGTCAATCGCCACGGTGAACAGGCCCAACCGGGCAAAATGATCGTTGCGCGATTTCTGCGGGAGGGAGAGAAGGATAGTCGCGCCGCGGTCTACCGGTCTCGGGCAGCCCGGCAAGCCACGGATGAGACGTTGGCCACGATGGGGGATAGCTGGACTGAGACCGACTCCTCCCCACTTTTGGCCCGGTATTACCAGACCCTGATTACCCAAGATCCTCAAACGGCCAATCTTTCAGCCCTCCTGGAGGCAGCCCAGGGAAGATGGTTGTCGGTAAGTGGCACCGAGCCGTTTCAGGAAACATACAGCACAGCGGAGGTGTTTGTTCCCTGGGGCGAGCGTTACCTGGGGGATGGCCTGCGCGCTCTACTTCGTTCGTTTGCCCCTAAAGGCGTCAAACAGCTGTATCAGCGCTACCTGGATCGTGAGTGGATCAGACAGCTCGACTTCGCCCAGCGTCGGGCTTTCTATGGCCTCCTGCACCAATTCACTGTACAACTTCCGGCCGACCGCGCTACCCAGGTCGGCGATTTCTCCGACGCGGAGATCGGTCGCCTCCAGTCTCCTGATGCATACGACGACCATTCGGGACTCTCACGTGTTGCCACTCAACGAGGGGAGGACCCCGACGATGTCACCGACTGTTTCGCCTGAAGACCTCCACGTGACAGGCACTCTCATGTGGTACTACTACATTTGCCCACGACAAGTCTGGTTTATGGGGCGGCAGATCGAACCTGACCATGACGACCCGAACGTCGCCATTGGCCGAGAGATCCATAGGGAAGCGTATGCTCGTGCCAAGCGCAACCTGAGTCTTGGGTGGATGCGCTTGGACGTCGTGCAGATGGACGGGTCTGCCGTGGTGATCACCGAGGTCAAGAAAAGCTCTCGCAGCGTAAAAAGTGCCCAAATGCAGCTCGCCCTCTATCTTCAAACTGCTCGCGAAGCGGGACTAGAGGCGAGGGGCGAACTGCGATTCCCGAAGGAAAAGAAGCGTGTCGCCGTCGAGCTCACCCCCGAGCTGGTCCAGGAGCTGGAGACCGCCAAACAGAGGATTCTGGCGATCATTCAGCAACCGGTTCCGCCGCCCCTGGAGCGGACGCACTGGTGCCGGAAATGTGCTTATGCGGAGTTGTGCTTTTCCTAAGAGAGCGCTTAAAAACCGGCCCATTCGGCCGAGTGGTATTCGCTGGATGCTGTAG
>JADBKQ010000033.1 GCA_014896305.1 Limnochordaceae bacterium | reverse complement strand
CTGGATGCTGCCACAGAACCAGACAAACGGTGCCTGGTTGCGTCGTCCGAACCAGACAAACGGTGCCTGGTTGCGTCGTCCGAACCAGTCAAACGGTGGCTGGGGGTGGCGATGGAAGCAGGCAATCGGTGCCTGGATGCTGCCACAGAACCAGGCAAACGTGGATTCGAGTGACTCAAAAGAATGTGGGTGACCCCCGCCTGGATTCGAGGACTGGACGTAGCTCGTCTGAAGGTTTACTCTAATAGAGGCTAATGTAGCGATAATTCCGATAATAGTTTCGCCCGTCCACCGAAGAACAGGGGCGAGGAAGGAGGGCCGCGCGTTCAGTGAACGGAACGCCTCGTCAGTACGGGACCACCGCCAGCTCCGGTCCCACTCGTGAGCTCTGGATCGACATCGCCAAAGGGGTCGGCATTCTCGCCGTCATCGTTGGCCATTCGGGTGTCGACGCGATCTCACACTATCTGTACTGGTTTCACATGCCGCTCTTCTTCGCAATAAGTGGGTACCTTTTCAATGGCTGGTCCACCGCCTCAACCACAACCCCGACTTCCCCCTTGGCTGTGCCCTCCTCCTTCCCCCACACTCCCACCATCTGGGGCTGGCTTCGCCACCGGGCGCAGCGCTTACTCATCCCCTACGCCGGCTTCATGGCCTTGCTAACCTTGATGCGGTACGCCTTGCTGCCCGGCATGCACTGGTCGTCGCTTCCTGCTGAACTCCCCTACCTGCTTGCCGGCGGCCGGTTCCTCACCGGGATGTACGGGGCAGTCTGGTTCGTGACCACACTCTTCGTCACGCAGGTGTTGTTCGGCCTCCTCCTGCGCTTTTGCCCGCGGCGTTGGCAGCAGCTTACATTCATTGGCGTCGCCTATCTGCTGGCCCACGCCGAAGCCCTGTTCTGGCACGGCCCGCGCATTCCCTGGAACGCCGACGTGGCCTTGCTCGCTCTCACCTACTATGCTGTGGGCTTTTACGCCCGCCAGATCCGGAAGGCTCTGCGCCCAGCGTCAGCGGCTGGCCTCATGCTAGCCGACCAGGCGGCCTCCGCGCCAGCTTCGTCGTCAGCCAAGCCTTGGCCAAGTCCAACCGTCTACCGTCTAGGCGCGGTCGCCTGGGTGATCGCCGTCGTCTGGGTCCTGGCCGAACGGGCGGGGTTGTTGCACTACGCGTTGGACATGAAATACCTGCTCTACACCCACACCCTGCTTGACCTGTTCATCCCCCTGACCTGGATGGTTGCCGTCGGAACGACTTGCTATGTCCTGGCCAGCCTGGCGGAGAGAGCGACCAGTGAGGCTCACTCCACCGCCAACCACCAGGGGGATGTGGCCGGGGCGTTGACCCGAGCTTTCCGTCGGTATCTCTCCCGGTTCGTCATCCGCCCTCTCACCTACCTGGGGCGGCTGTCGATGCCCCTCATGTACCTGCACTTCCCGGTGAATTCCGTCCTCCGCGCCCGCACGTTCTACTACGGTCCCTTACCCTTTATCGTGGTGGGGCTGTTCGTACCCCTCGCCCTGATCTGGGCGCTAGAACGGGTGACGTTCACCCGCACGCTGCTGTTGGGTCTGCCGCCGACCAGGCGGCCTCAGCCCGCGGCAGGCACGGCTCAGGTGGTATCGTGCGCGTAAGCAGCCACCCGGCAGCTTGGTTCGGACTGCGATGTGAGGTGGTTCGACAGCCGTATATTCGCAGCTTGACTTCCGTCCCGCGGGGTGGCGGCAGCCTCCGCCACCCCGCGTCTATGAGCCCATGCAATTTGAGCAACCCCTGGCCAAAGAGCGTGAGCGGCAACACCATTACGGCAGATACGCAGCTACCGCTAGACGGTCGATCCGTCGGTTGGAGTTCTCTTTGTAGCTTCAGTTAGCAGTCCAACGAGGAACGCCGTGGTTAGGAACATAGTGAGTCCTATCTCCGTCAACGTGTATTTCTTGTCCACCTGCTTCACGTAGTGTTGGGTGATAAGTTCCCTTAGGTGATGGTAAAGCTGACCTGTCTGCATCCCGGTGGCCTGTCCAAGCTCCATAGCCGTCTTGTCCGATTCCAGGAGTGCACGTAGAAGCTTCCAGCGTTCCGGGCTGGACAGTGGTGTAGTGAACTGCGCCAGCGTCTCATCGCTGGTCTTGAGCATATACGGCAGATGGGTTGCGGCCTGCAAGGTGTGCTGGCGACCCATCGACTGGTCATGGTAAACTAAACCAACGAGTATGACGGCATCCCTGCCTGAGACCAGCTCTTTGTCCAGCTGCCCAACCACATCGATGTCTGGCCCCTCTAGCGTAAAGGAAGCTCTGCTATTTACGATATCGGGAACCTTATGGAGCGGGATGGCATTGGGTTTACCTGGAGTGCCATGATTCGCGGGAACGAGCCTTGGTGGCTCAAGCCCTAGATGGACGCGTATCTGTTCGACCTGTCGCGATAGCCGCTCGACGGCTTGGGCAAGTTCGGCAACATCCATTGTCGGCCATCTCCAAAATTACATTATTACAAAATCACGTTACATTATCCAAGGTCGACTGTCAACGGGGTACTGACATTTGGGGCGGCGTGGCAGAGTAGCTGGTCAGCTGGTCGTCAGAGGGACATGTGAGGGACATGTTTTGTGGAGGGATGTTTTGGTCATACCGTGGCGGCAGCTGGTACTCCAGTACTTGTAAGGTTTCCTGGAAGCAGCCTGTACAGCACGAGCTCATTCCCCTTGGATCGGGCCAGTTTTCCGGGTCTACTTCAGCCATGATGGCCGTGATGGCCATGGCGTTTTTTGAGGAAGGGCGCGCCGGGAGCCCTTGACTGGGGCTTGCTGCCAGAGGTAGAATGGTTGCAGTGGCGAACGTGTGTGCGGGGAAGCAAAATCCGTGCTGACCCAGACACACATCTGTTTGGGTGGGGAGCTCTAGGCGTAGGGTGGCCGGAGTTTGCCGGTTGTTGGCAGGTTAAGCGTAAAGAGCGGGAGTTCACCGAGGTGGAAGTCAACGAAGGGTGGGAGGAACGGGTGCAATGGAACCGGTTGGCGCAGCGACCCAGGTGTGCGGACAGATGCAGCGAGCCGGCGAGGTGCAAGCGGTGGTGGGGGCTGCGGCGGGCGCCGTAGGGGCCATAGTGGTCGCAGCTGGACGGGGGGAACGCTTCCGCCCGGGCGGCGAGGCGTCCGGGAAGCGTCCGAAACAGTTTTGGCCACTAGCAGGGCAACCGGTGCTGGCCTGGACCTTGACTCAGGTGGCTCGTACGGAAGCCATCGAGGGGTTGGTTGTGGTTGTGCCGCCAGAATACTGCGACTCCAGGGCAGGTCAAAGTGGAGGCGATCTGGCGTGGTTGTGGCAGGAGGGGACCGCCTGGAGGGAGAAGCTGTGGGGTATTGTTCGGGGCGGTGCTAATCGCCAGGAGTCGGTATGGAGAGGATTGCAGACGCTCCCAGCCAGGTGTCGCTGGGTGGTGGTTCAGGATGGAGTGCGGCCTTTGGCCTCCCCAGCGCTGTATGACCGGGTGTTGCGGGCGGCCCAGCAGATGGGGCCGGGTGGCGGCGCTGCGATTGCAGCCATCCCGGTGCGCGAAACACTGAAGCGGGCGACGGCGACTTCTCCCCAGGGCGGGGGGAGTGCTTGGAGAGTTCAGGAGACAGTGGATCGGAGCATGTTGTGGGCGGCCCAGACGCCCCAGGTGGTGTTCCGTCCATGGTTGGAAGAGGCTTTCCGGCGGGCACAGGCTGAGGGATGGCAGGCCAGCGATGAGGCTGGGCTGTTGGAACGGGCGGGTTTCCCGGTCCAATTGGTCGAGGGAGAGGCTGCCAACATCAAGATCACGTATCGTCAGGACCTGTCTGTGGCAGAAGCATTGTTGCGTGCTGAGATCGCGGCAGAAGGAGTGCTGCCCGGCCGGACGGAGCTGAGAAGCGCGGTGGCGGCAGGAGGGGTGCCGGCGGTACGAGTGGCAGGAGCAAAGGTGGCGGCAAGGCGGATGCGGGTGGGCATGGGAGCAGATGTTCACCGGTTGGTGGAGGGACGCCCTCTCATACTGGGGGGCTGCGCCATCCCGTTCGATAAGGGGCTGGCTGGGCATTCAGATGCGGACGTGTTGACGCACGCGATCATCGATGGGTGTCTGGGAGCGGCGGGACTGGGGGATATCGGGCAGCATTTCGCGGATACGGATTCACGCTGGGCCAAGGCCCGGAGCGTTGATTGGTTGCCCCAGGTGCGCACCTGGTTGGAACAGGCTGGTTGGCAGGTGGAGTACGTCGACGCGGTGGTCTGGGCGGAGCGGCCCAAGCTCGCACCTTATCGTGAGATGATTCAGCAGGAACTAGCCCGTGGTTTGGGCATCACCCCGGCACAGGTGAGCGTGAAAGCGAAAACTGGCGAAGGGTTGGGCTGGGTCGGCCAGGGGGAGGGGATGGCCGCTCAGGCGGTGGTGACGCTTGGGCCTGTCAGGTGAAGCAGCCTGACCGGCCGCTGAGGGTGGCCGAGGCAGGCGCTATCGGCGGTGCGGCGGAGGGCAGGCAGGGGAGGACAGGGAGGCGGAGAAATGCCGATGGATCGTAGGGGCGCGGCGGACCAGCGAGTGCGTGTGGGGCTGGAACGGTTTCTCGACGGCGAGGACGATGCCGCCCGGCGTTTTCGGGGGGCAAGGGTGGGGCTGATTACCAATCCTACCGGTGTGGATGCCCAGTTGCGCAGTGGGATCGACCGGCTGGCGGCCAGCCGTGATTACCAGCTGCGAGCGCTGTTTGGACCTGAACACGGTGTACGGGGGGCGGCACAGGCTGGAGAAGAGGTGGGAACAGAGATCGACCCGCGCACTGGCGTGCCTGCTTACAGCTTGTACGGCCCGATGCGCAAACCCACAGCGGAAATGGTGCGCGATCTTGACGTGCTCATTTTCGATATCCAGGATGCAGGCTGCCGCTATTATACCTATCTTTATACTCTTTCATATGCCCTGGAGGCCGCGGCGGAGCTGGGAATCCCCCTGGTGGTTCTGGACCGCCCGAATCCTATTACAGGGCGGGTAACCGAAGGGAACATCCTGGATATGGCGTACGCCTCGTTCGTCGGAGGCCGGCCCATTCCCATGCGCACGGGCCTCACCATTGGCGAGCTGGCGCTTCTATTCAACCGCCAGCAGCCGCAAGCGGCGGATCTCATGGTCGTGCGGATGGAAGGTTGGCGCCGGTCACTGTGGTATGACCAGACGGGCCTTCCGTTCGTGCCGCCTTCGCCCAACTGCCCGACCGTCGACAGTTTGACGCTGTACCCGGGCACATGCCTGTTCGAAGGGACTGTTTTCTCAGAGGGTCGAGGGACGACGCGGCCGTTTGAGATCATCGGCGGGCCTGGCATTGACCCGTACCGCTGGGCAGAGGAGCTGCAACGCTTGCGGCTGCCCGGCGTGGCCTTCCGCCCCCTCTGGTTCACTCCTACGTTTTCGAAGCATCAGGGGACGCTGTGCGGGGGTGTGCAGGTTCACCTGGTGGAACGGGATCAGGTGCGGGCAGTGGACGTTGGTGTACATCTGTTGGCCAGCGCTCGCCGGCTCTTCCCCGAGCAGTTTGCGTGGCGGCGACCGGCCAACGAGACGGGCAAATGGTTCATCGACCTGCTGGCCGGTGGGCGGCAGCTCCGGGATCGCCTGGAGGAGAGTGGCGGGGACCTGGGAGCAGTTCAGGAACTTCTTTGCCAGTGGCACGAGGAGAGCGAGCGGTTTGCCCAGGAGCAAGCAGCGGTGGTACGGCTGTATCAGGAGTAGCTGGCAACGATGGGGCAGGGTGGCGGCTGACGAGGATGAGGGCCATGCGGATGTCAGAGGATGCCGGTAGCTACGGTGGGCAACACGCGGCAGAGGCACGGCAGCTCTGGGCATGGGCGTGGAGATCCCAAGCCACACTCGTCAGGAGCGATGGGTGTCGAAAGCAACAGGCGTGAGAAGGGGGAAGGGCAGGTGGCAGAGCGGATGGCCGGGGTTCAGAAGGGGGCTCAAAAAGGGCCCCTGACGGATGATCTGAAGGGGGCTGGGAAAGGCGTCCAGAAGGGAGTCCATTACGGCCTTCGGGAGTTGGGAGAGCCATACCCTCGCCTTTCCTGGCCCCAGGCGGTGGAGCAGGCGTGGGCAATGGTCGAGGGATTGTCTGCGGCGGAGTTAGCGGGACAAGTACTGGCAATCGGGTTTGTCCCGGCTCAGGTGACGCCGGAGGTGGAGGCGACGCTGCGGCAGATCCGGCCAGGGGCCATCATTCTGTTTTCCCGCAACATTCCGAGCCCGGCCGCTGTTACTGCCCTCGATCGAGATCTACAGCAGCTGGCGGACGAGATCAGCCCGCACAGGCTGCCGTTCCTGATCGGCACCGATCAGGAGGGGGGGACGGTCGCCCGGCTCGGGCCACCAGCCACGGTCTTCCCCGGGAATATGGCCCTGGGTGCGCTGGGGGACGTCCGGGCGGTGCGGCAGGCGGCAGTGATCACGGCCCAGCAGTTGCGTACGGTAGGGATTACCTGGAACTATGCCCCCGTCCTGGACGTCAACAATAACCCGGCCAATCCGGTCATCGGTGTTCGTTCCTACGGCGAAGATCCTGAGCTGGTGGCTGCGCTGGGGATCGCTGCGATCCGCGGGTACCAGATGATGGGTGTGATGGCCACCGGCAAGCACTTCCCCGGGCATGGGGACACGGCGGTCGACTCCCATCTGGGCCTGGCCAGTGTACCGCACTCCTGGGAACGGTTGCAAGCGGTGGAGCTGGTGCCGTTCCGGCGAGCGATCCAAGCCGGCCTGGATTGCATTATGACGGCTCATGTCCATTTTCCTGCGGTCGAACCAGAAGCCGGCCTGCCCGCCACTTTGTCGGCCCGGGTCCTTACCGGCTTGCTCCGCCAAACGATGGGTTTCCCTGGGTTGATCGTGCCCGACTCCATGGAGATGAAGGCGATCGCGGACAACTTCGGCTTGAACCAGGCCGGCTGGCGGGCGATTGCCGCGGGCGCCGACGTGGCCATGGTCAGCCACCGGGTCGAAGATCAGTGCAACGTTTACCAGGGCATCATCGAGGCTGTTCAACGGGGGGATCTGCCCCGGGAACGGCTGGTAGCGGCGGCTGCCCGGAGCGTGGCGGCACGGCTGAGGTACGGGCTGACTTCCGCCAGCCAGGAGGCGAGTCGTCTGACCGCTGTACTAAGCCAGGCTGAACAGCAGGGCTGGGAGGCGGTGGGGGTCGGTCGCGCGCAAGATCGCCAGAAGGCTCTGACGATGGCTGCGGCGGCGATCACCTGGGTGCGGCCGTTTTCCACCGGCTTGCAGCAGGTTTCTTCTGATCGTATGGTCTTGCCCTTGCCTTCTCCCGATCGCCCCTGGTTGGTAGTAGAATTCGGGGTGCGGGCGACGTCGTTTGCCGAAGACCCGATGGAAGGCGAAGGTCCTTTGGCCCGCGCCCTGCGGGCGGAACTGCCTGTTGATACTCGAGCAGTTCATGGGCTGACGCTGCTGCTGGGCGGCGGAGCCGGCGATGCGATGACACAAGCAACCCTGGCGACGTTGCTCGACGCCTTGCGACATGGGCGCTACGGGGCGCTCTGCGTGGCGACGCACGAGGCCCACCGGCTGGCGGGACAGATGGAGATGGTCAACCAGTTGTACATCGCCTGCCGGCAGGCCGTCCCGCCCGTGCCAGCGGTGGTCGTGGGGATGCGCACCCCCTATGAGGTGGCTGTATTGCCGGAGGCCTGGCCGTACCTGTGCCTTTACGGGCCTACCGAAGTAACGTTGGCGGCGGCAGCTCAGGTACTCCTGGGGAGGGCACAAGCCCGTGGCGAGCTGCCTGTGAGTGTGCAGGGGCTTCCCGACGAAGCAGGTCGGGCTCGCTCGTGGAGAGAAAGGGTACAGGGGGTCGACTGGGTGGCTGGCCTGGACGCCGGCGGCACCAGCACCAAGTGCTGGGTGGCCAGCGTGGACGGTCGGCTGTTGGGACGGGGTGAGGCCGGTCCGGGCAACTTTCAGGTGGTGGGGTTGGAGGCGGCGACCCGTGCCTTCGACGAGGCATTACGGCAGGCGTTGCAGCGGGCACGAGAGAGAGCGGCGGGAGCGAACGCGGAGAAGTTGGCCGCCGATCCCCGTTGGGTCTGCTTGGGATTGGCAGGGGCGGATCGCCCGGAAGACCGGCGGCTGTTGGCGCGGGGAGTAGCCCAACTGGGGTGGGATGCGCCCATCGTGTGGGAAAACGACGCCAGCATCGCACTGGCTGCAGGCCGGAGCGTCGGGGCCCAGGCCGTTCTGATCGCAGGGACAGGTTCGATCGCGTACGGGCGGGCGGCGGCAGACGGTTCACCTGTGCGGGCGGGCGGCTGGGGTTATTTGCTGGGCGATGAAGGCAGCGGGTACGACCTGGGACGTCGTGCGCTGGTTGCCGTGTTGAAGGCGTGGGATGGCCGCGGGCCAGCGACTTCCTTGACCCAAGCCATACTGGCCCAGGCAGGAGAAGGGGTTGAGCCGCCCGGACTGATTCCGCTGGTCTACCGCGGTGCATGGGATCGCCCGCACATTGCAGCTCTCAGCCATACGGTCTTGGCGGAGGCTGACCGTGGCGACGCCGTGGCCCAGGAGATCGTGCGGCAGGCGGCCCGAGAGCTGATCGAATTGGTGCAGGCGGTGGCTCGCCGTATCGTACCGGTATCCCCACATGCCCGGGATGTCCCGCATGCCCCGGCCGGTCCGCACGCACAGGCTTCCTCGACGGCGACGGTTGTTCGCGCGGTGGCCGCTGGCGGGTTGTTAGCGAGCGGTTCACCCATGTGGAAATGGTTGCGCCAGGCGGAAGCGGAGCAAGCGCAGGGGCGGTCGAGTTCGGCGGAGACGGCTGCTCCCAGAGTAGAGCTGCACCCACTGCCAGTGGAACCGGCGGTGGGAGCTGTGCTCCTCGCACTGGAACGGTTGGGAGCGTTGGAAGGGGCCAACGGGGAGCGGGTGTTGGCCCGGTTGTATGGCAGCTACCGGGAACATGTTTCCTAGCGGCAACAGGTTTCAACACCGGAGGCCTGACCAGTCGAAAGTCGGGCTTCGCACGGGAGCTGAGAAAAAGCGACCCGGGAGAGCGACTGCGGATTCCGGAGTGGGGTAGGAAGAGCGACCGCCGATTCCGCATGTGAGCCAGAAGAGCGGCTCGAATTTGGCACGCACGCAGAGTGGGAGGAGTGGCTGTGGCAAACATTGCCGATTTTCGCCGGGCGTTTGAGGTAGTCAAGGAGTATGTGGACGAAGGGAAGATCCCTGGGGCTGTTGCTCTGATCGGCTATAATGGGCAGGAATATGGGCCGGTGGCGTACGGGTGGGCGCAGCTCGTACCCGAGGCGCAAAAGCGTCTGATGCAGCCTGACACCATCTTTGACATGGCTTCCTGCAGCAAGGTGATGGGAACGACGACGGCTGTGCTGATGCTGCTCGACCAGGGGCGGATGCGGTTGGACGACCCCGTCCAGCACTTTGTGCCGGAGTGGCAGGGCGAGGGGCGTGAAAAAGTCCGTATCCGGCACCTTCTGACCCACTCCTCGGGCTTGCCCGCCTGGGTGGACTGCTTCTCGAAAGGCCAAGGGCCGGCCGAGGTCGTGCAGCAGATCTGCACGACACCGCTGGAGTACGCCACGGGTGAACATGTGGTCTACAGCTGCCTGGGGTTCATTCTGCTGGGCAACATCATCGAGCGGATCACAGGGCAGCGGCTCGACCAGTTTCTGGTGAAGCACGCCTTTGGCCCGCTGCAGATGCGGGATACCATGTACTGCCCACCCGAAGACTTGAGAGGGCGGATTGCGGCGACGGAACGCAAGGGACCCACCGACGAGGACGTACTGGTGGGCGTAGTGCACGATGAGAACGCCCGGGCGATGCAGGGAGTGAGCGGGAATGCTGGCTTGTTCTCGACAGCCCGGGACATCGGCCGCTTCTGTCGCCTGTACCTGCAAGGCGGTCGACTGGATGGCGTGCAGCTTCTGAGCCCAGCGGTGATCGAGGCGGCGACGCGTTCCTATACGGACGGTAAGGAAGAGGACCGGGGGCTGGGCTGGCTCATCCGGGGCGACGGCGTCTACTCGTCCGCCGGGGATTTGATGTCGCCCAGGGCCTATGGACATACGGGGTTCACCGGCACGTCGATTTGGATTGATCCGACCCGAGATCTGTACTGTGTGCTGCTGACCAACCGGGTGCACCCCAGCCGTGAGAATGACCACCACATCCGACTGCGGCCGCTCTTCCACAATGCAGCCGTGGCTGCTTGTGGGAGGTAGAAGGGGGCAGAAAGGGCCGGGTCTGTAACGTGGTCTACCACAGATCTCCTGACCGTCGAGCCAGCTTTGACCAGGACCGTTGGTCGCAATTGGCAATGGAATACGTGGAGAAGGTTGAGCTTGGATGGAGCAGCAGGAGCACCGGCTGCACCGAGACGGAAGCAGATTGAGGGTCATTCTTCAGCTGTTCTGGGTTTTCTTCAAAATCGGCGCTTTTACATTTGGCGGCGGTTACGCCATGCTGCCGCTCATCCATAGGGAACTTGGCGAAAGGCGTTCGTGGCTCGAACCTGAGGAATTGACGGATATGCTGGCAATTGCCCAGAGCGCCCCCGGAGTGCTGGCCATCAATGCCGCCACCTTCACCGGCTACCGTATTGCTGGGTTTGGGGGAGCGGCAGCGGCAATCCTGGGAGCGACGCTGCCGTCGCTGATTGTCATCGTTTTGGTCGCTATCTTCTTCCTGGGCGTGCAAAACAACCGCTATGTCATCCGCATATTCTACGGCTTGCGGCCGACGGTCTTTTCGCTGATTGCCATCGCGGCGTGGCAGGTCGGCCGGGACATTTTCCACCTGCGGGGTAGACAAGGTACGGCTGCAGGCGGTCAAGCCGGTACTGCGAATGACCCAACGGGCAGCTCGAATGTTCACACCGAGCCTGCGAACAACCAGGTTTTCTCCATAGCTGTTGCGACAGCTGGTCTCTTGGCCATGTTGATTTTCCATCCCCACCCAATCCTTCTGATCGTGTTGGCGGGGACGGTTGGGGTGCTGCGGGGATTTCTCCAGCGTAGGGTAGTCGGAGAACTCCGCGCGCGACCAGAGCACCCTAGTAGGTCTGAGGGGCGGGGGGAGTAGATTGGTCCTGCTCGACTTGTTCGTAACGTTCTTCCGCATTGGCGCGTTCAGCTTTGGCGGGGGGTATGCCATGATTCCCCTAATTGAACGGGAGATCATCGACGCCCATCACTGGCTGACGATGGAGCAGTTCATTGATGTGGTAGCCATCTCGCAGGCGACTCCCGGGCCGGTGGCGATCAATTCGGCTACATTCGTGGGTTATAGGGTAGCCGGGCTTCTGGGGAGCATCGTCGCCACAGCCGGGGTTGTGGTGCCGTCGGCCGTGATTGTCTTGTTGCTGGCCTGGCTCTTTTACCGTTACCGGGAGCTTCTGATAGTAAAGGACCTGCTGTCGGGTATCCGCCCCGTGGTCGTGGTGTTGATCATCATGGCCGCCATCTCGGTTTGGGCCTCGTCGGTGGTGGACCTGACCTCCGGTCTCATCGCGGTTGCCGCTCTGGCAGTGCTTGCCTTCACGAAAGTCGATCCGCTACTGGTGTTGCTGGGAGGGGCATTGTTGGGACTACTCATCGGGTGAAAGGGAAAGCAAGTTCTCCTGGCCGCGCTAACTGGGCACTGCTGGGACCACTCATCGGGAGAGTACCGGATCATTCAGGCATCTGCGGAGGCGTAGTGGCGGATGGGTAACAGTATTGGCGCTCGCTTTGGGCGGGCGGCGGCGGTGTTAAAAAGATTCGTCGACGAGGGGAGACTCCCGGGGGGAGTCTTATTGGTCGGCTATCGTGGAGAGGAGTACGGGCCAGTTGCCTACGGGTGGGCTCAACTTGAGCCGGAGTCTGAAAAGCGACCCATGCGAGAGGACACCCTCTTTGATCTGGCCTCTTGCAGCAAGGTGATCGGCACGACCACGGCTGCCCTGATGCTGATCGACCGCGGGGAGATCAGCCTGGACGACCCGATTTCGCTGTTCCTACCCGAGTGGAAGGGTGAAGGCAAAGAGAACGTTCGCCTGTGGCACCTTCTTACCCACACTTCCGGGATTCCAGTAGCGGGAGACATCCACTACACGGGTGGGGGGCCGACCCAGATGATTGCTGGCATTTGTAGCTTGCCTCTGGGATACGCCCCTGGGGAACACGTGGTTTACACCTGTTATGGGTTTATCCTACTTGGTGAAATCATTCAACGGGTGAGTGGTCAGCGGCTGGATGTATTTCTGGCCCAACAAGTCTTCAAACCGCTGAACATGGCGGATACCATGTACTGCCCGCCGGTGCGCCTGCGGCCCCGAATTGCCGCCACCGAGATGAAGCCCGACCATTCTGGAGCGTGGGTAGGGGTGGTTCATGACGAGAATGCCCGGGCCATGCAGGGGGTGAGCGGCAATGCAGGGCTTTTCTCGACGGCTCGCGACGTGGGGCGCTTTTGTCGTATGTACCTGCAAGGCGGCACTCTGGAAGGCGCGCGTATTTTAAGCCCGGCGGTCATCGAGGCGGCTACTCGTTCATATACGGCCGGATTGGAAGAGGAACGAGGGCTGGGCTGGCTGTTGCGGGGGCATGGGCACGGTTCGCCGGCCGGCGACCTCATGTCCCCCTCTGCCTACGGGCATACCGGCTTTACCGGGACTTCGTTGTGGGTCGACCCGGCCCGGGATCTGTATGTGGTCTTGTTAACCAACCGGGTGCATCCCAGCCGTAACAACGACAGTCACATCCGCCTACGGCCATTGGTAGCCAATGCCGTTGTCGCTGCTTTGGATGATCGACATCCTTCCCGGACGGATGATTGACATCCTTCCCCGACGAAGGCTTCGAAGCGCAGGTGGGGCGCCGGTGCGCCAGGATGCAGGCGCCAGGTGGTACAGAAGTGCGCCAGG
>JADBKQ010000032.1 GCA_014896305.1 Limnochordaceae bacterium | reverse complement strand
TTGCCCCCCGGCCAAGCCCAGGCTCAGGGCCAACGCGAAGTCTAACGTGAAGCTCATTGCCTAGGTCGTGCTCGGGATCGAGGCCATCGCCAACGCAAGCTCAGGATCAAACCAAGGTCAAGCTCAGCATGGAGACCAGGGTCAAGCGACCTCCGCAACATGATCCGAGCCGTTCCTGTGAGCCCATGATATACGTGAGCTCGTAATATACGTAATATAGTAATTATTGATGAAGGGGAGGGCCGGCGTCCTCCCCTTCCATTTCTCGATTCCGCCTCCGACTCTGCCCCAGATCTCGACTCTGACCTGGACGACCGCTGTCAACAGCTGGTTGGCCACAGACCAACGCCGGAAAGTCTAGAACTCCAGCCGCGTCTGGACGAACACTTGACCCAGTTCACCCTGTTGCCAGCTGGCGGCAACATCAGCGGCCAAAATGCCCAGCTTCGCTCCAGCGCCTACCCGATATTCCGGCCTCGTCTGGTCGCTCAGGACCGTGCCCGCTCGCAGGCTCACGAGCCGCCCGGGCAGGGCCCACTCTCCACCCAGATGAACCCTACGCTGTGAGTCTACATCCGCCGCCAGCAGCAGCCCAGGCAGCCCTGGCTCGGTCGCCAGTCCCACCCGCCAGCTGGGCGTCACCACCTGTGCAAACGGCTGCAGCTGCTCGTTCACCCCAGGTGTCTGGGGTTGGCCGCCCACGCTCGTCACGGTGTCCAGTCGAGTCGTGCTCGTGCCTTCCAGCGTCAGGCCTACATTCTTGACCGCCCCACCGATGACCCAGCGGGGCGACAGGGCAATCCGTGCCCCCAGGTCCAGCGCATTCCCTGAACCCTGCGCCTGCACCGTTGTCCGGCTTACTACCACAGTGCCCGGCCCTGGTCCGGGATGGGGCGGATCCTGGCGCATCCATCCCGTCCCAGCCGTCACGTGCTTGACCACCGCTCCTGCACTCACCCGTCCCAGCCCTGGCAAGACCAGTGGCACCGTCATGCCGGCACCCGCCACCGCGTCCAACCAGTATTGGCTATCTGCACTCAAGGTCTGAGCCTGCTTATCCGCCTTGATCGCGCCATTTCCCCATCCCCACACAGCAGCACCAGCGGTCCGCAAGGCTACACCGCCGCCACCAGCCGCTGCCGCCTGGACGTCCAGCTGTTCCGGCAACTGGCTGGGGTCGGGCTGGTCGCGACGCAGTTCATCCAAAATCCCTTTCAGAGTCTGCCAATTCGTCCCCGTGAGCTGCGGTTGCACTCCCGCCTCTACCTGCAACCACGGCGACGATGCCAGGCCCGCCGGGTTCCAGTAGGTCGCAGTCACCCCTTGGGCTACCGCTACATACGCCCCTCCCATGGCGAACGACCGGGCATCCATCTCGCACCATGGAATGACCGGAATGTTGAGCACGGGCGCAACCGCAGCCTGAGCCGCTGGACCCCCTATTCCTGCGCCTACCGCCATGGCCTCGATCCATATGGCAAGGGCCACGAGGCCTGCTCCCCAGCGTTGCCGTCGATCCGCAACCGCTCTCCTCTGCACCATGAGCCCCCCATTTCCGTGGCCAGAACCTACTTGAGGCCACTTCGATGAAATACGGCTAGCCGTAGCGGTACTCCTGCTCGCTCCAGTCGATTCGGCCCGAGAAGAACCCCGCGGGGGCCTGGCGAGGTTGTGACGTAATCCGTGGAAATTGAACCCGCCTGACATTTGATCAGAACGTCCACAAGGAGGGGGAGCCACAACCAGGGATTGGTGTCAGCCTTGCCTGCTGCTGTGGCTGCCAGGGCATCCACCAGCCCTTTCACAACAAACAACTGGGTGGGGGGACAAGAACCCCCAGGGTCAGTGCGGCAATGGCCCATAGCAAGCAGGGAAGTGGCGTCGTTCGAACGGCTGTACCAACAAACCATATGAGGTCGGCGAACCGCTGCCAATCTGGGCGATTAGGTTGCACGGGCCTCTACTCCCATTCGCACAGTGAAGAGTTGAGGTTTGAAGGTCCATGGCATTACTCTTCGTGCTTTTGGGCCCAATCCCTTGCTTTTCCTCTCGACAAGTCTGCACTGTTCACGCTTTTGCTTCCTTCAGCTTCTGGGCCTGATACATCTCGTAGAAGAGGCCTTGCCGGCGCAGCAGTTCAGCCGGTGAACCGTATTCCACGACACGCCCTGCCTGTAGAACCAGAATCTTATCGGCATCCATGACGGTTGCCAGGCGATGGGCTATGACAAGCAAGGTTCGACCTTCGGCCGCGGCCTGCAGAGCCTTCCGTAACCGGAGCTCGGTGAGAGCGTCAAGGGAGGCCGTGGCTTCGTCCATAAGCAGTATCGGGGCTTGCCGTACCAGCGCCCGGGCGATGGCAATCCGCTGGCACTCACCGCCTGACAGGTTCGCGCCACGCTCCCCCAGTTCGGTCGCCAAGTCATGCGGAAGTGCTGCGACCAGATCCTCGAGTTGTGCGTCCCTGACAGCTCGCCGTAAAAGCTGCGGGTCGACGTCCCCGTGCGGGTAAGCCAGGTTGAAAGCCAGCGAGTTCCGCCAGATGTGATGGTCTTGCGGTATGAACGCAAACTGTTTCCGCAACTCCACCAGGGATAGTAATCGGATGTCCACCCCGCCTACCATGATGCTGCCGGAAGCAGGAACGTAAAAGCCAAGGAGAAGATCGAAGATCGTACTCTTCCCGGCACCACTCGGTCCAACAATGCCGAGAAATTCCCCCCATTCAACGGTGAACGAGACGCCGTCGATATGAAAGCCATCCTTCCTGTAGCGGAAGGAGACATTGCGGAATTCAATGGCCGGCGACTTATCGGACCGTGCTGGGAGAGCACCGAACCATTGCGTTTCCTGCGGTAAGGAAATCAGTTGGTCTATAGCCTGCACAGCGGCTTTTATTTTCTCAGACTCCACATGCGTGTTGAGAACAAGGCGTAGTGCGGCGTACGCTCGCGGGAGGTAGGAGATAAACGCAATGAGATCACCGGTGGTCATGTCTCCATTCATCACCTGCAGTGCACCATATCCGAATACCATTCCAAGGACAAGGTTGTTGATCACATCTGAAAAGAGCACGCGGGATAGATTGTGGTATACGATGTCGTGTGCCTTGTGTCTCCGATGCTTCTCGAGCCAGTCGTCCCACCGCGACAACTCGACTTCGACGGCGTTGAAGGCTCGTACTGTCTTGATGTTTGCAAAGAGTTCTTGGAGATACTCCTGGCCTTTTTCCAGATGAGCGATTAATGAGCTGTCGAGGTCACGCGCGATGCGTCCAACGTAACCGCTGAGCAAAAACGATGGAGGAAACACCACCATCGCAATGAAACCGAGTTGCCAATTGAGCAAAACCATCACCACAAATGTACCTAGCACCAGGGCCATATTGGAGAAAAGTGGCACTACCTCCTGGCCCACGAAAACCTCCCCGACGCGCCCGCACTCCCGGGTGATTCTGTGGATGATTTGGCCGGACGTTACCCGTTCAAGGTCTGGCAAAGGCGCTTGGATCACACGAATGAAAAGCTTCCGGCGCAGTTCATTGGCGACTGCCTCACCGATGCTGGCCCGGCCGTATTCTTGCAGGGAATTCAACCCAGCCTGAACGACGGGCGTGACCACCATCCCGACCAGGAGCCAGACTAGCATGGCCGTGTTACCAGAAGGAATCGCCACGTCCAGGGCGGTCTTGAACAACAAAGGGGACACCAGGGACACACCAGTGTGCAGCAATGCTAGACCAGCACGCCGCTCAGGGGAAGAACCAGCGTCGTCAGCGATTGCAAGACCAGTCTCACCGTTTGAGAACTGCGCACCCCTCTGAGGTAAGAAGCCATGTTCAACCTCCCCAGCAGACATGACCGGCAGGCCCACGGACCGCCAAGCGTACGGGCGCAGTAGCTCAGTCTGGCACTCACCGACAAGAGTCTCGAACCATTATTTACCAGAAACCTGCTGATGCCATTGGACTAAAAGGAATTTAAGAAGAGGCCAGGAACCGTTCCCTTGACATAAGGAGGCAATCGTTTATTGCCCGTTCCAGTATGGCGCGTTTTACGCGTAAAGCCAAGATCCAGAGCCGAGGAGCCGGCAGAGTCCCCCTGAGTTCTTCGGGTGGAGGAGTTGTCATCCAGAAAGCGCTTGAGCGCCTCGGTTTGGAACAGATTCTGGCTGACGTGGGCATGGTCCGTCAAGGTTGGGCTCCTGCCAAGGTCGTTTTCAACCTGGTGCTTCAAGCATGGCTGCAAGGAGAAGCTGTTTCGCCGTCTGGCCTACGCCGCGTGGAAGGCTCTCCGACTGCCTCCGTCCGCACCGGTCGCGTGGGTCATCGATGATCCCGCTATCGAGAAGAGCGGGGTCAAAATGGAAGGCAGTAGCTGGGTCTATGACTCCAGCCAGAACAAGAACGTGTGGGGGTATAGGGGGTCACCGCTGGGCACGTCGCCCAGCGAGTGGGGGCAAATCCGTCTCGCGGCCTGTGGCCACCCCTGCGCTCACGGTTGTCGCGCTTTTGACATCCCCGAGAAGGGGGGCTTGGCACTCGAGGGGGCCTCCCATTTTCCGATGGGGGGTGACAACCCGTTGCCGAGAACGTAGAAATCTGTTCCCGACATCCGCCCGTTGCCGGGCGAAGGCGCCGATCTTACACGCGTTCGCGCTGGCGGCTTCCCGCTTCCTCCGGGACCGTCCGCCTTGCGGCAGGTCTTACATCCCGTCCACGGGCGTTTTCCGTCTCCGGTCCACTCCCGGCGACGGCGGCCGCAAGGGCCGCGAGGTCATTTCGCAATAAACTCGCCAGCAGTTGTGAGCCCTGACACTGTGACAGAAGGCGGCATCTACCCCCTGGCCTTCGGCCTAAGGACTCCCGGGCCCCTTCTTCGCACTCCCTCCGGTCCAGCAGGGGGGAGGAGGTTATGCTTTTCCTGGGTTTCTCCTTCTGTGCAGAAGGTGACGCTCCCAACCTTGCCAGCAAGCCTTATGGATTGACCCCTCCCCCTGTGGCGCCCGGGTGCGCGTAGCCCGAGCAAGCGTAACCAGCGTAACAGGGCGAAACAGAACACGAACAGGGGAACGGGGGGCAGCCCTCGGGGCGACCCGTGCTCCGCTTTTTGGGATCTGCCCCCGCCCATAGACCCGGTCCCGCGCCAGGGCTGCGCGAAAGATGGCGGGAGGGGTGACAAGAACCTGAACCCCGCTCAAAAACGGGGGAGCCCCTCTTCAAGAACGGGGGCCGTAGTTATACCCGCCGGTGTCCCCTACTCTCTGGTCGCCGGCATACGTCGGACTGCAATCAAGCGGGGGAGCAGCTGAGCCCGGCGGCGCACGCGGGTGGCGCCCATGACCCCACTTCCGCTGGCAGAAGCCAGACCCCTTAGCCAGCCAACCAGTGTTGACGAAGAAGGAAACAAAAGTTACAACATGGTTAGAAAGGGACAGAGAAGAGAGCTAGTGGCATGGAAAAGCCATTTGCTCCGTGAAGGTTTCACTGAGGAGCAGGCCCGGTGAGGGGCATGCCTGGCAGCCTAAAAAGAGCGTTTTTTGGCTTGCTGCCTCGCTGAAAGGAGGGCCGCGGCCCTGGCTCACAAGAAAGCCCACTGGGAGGCCTATGCCCCCGCCTCTTACGGCTTTGAGCAGCTGGAAGGACGGTTTGCCCAAAACCGCCGGGAGCAGGAGACCAGGAAACAATCGCCCAGATATTCTCTGGAGGTGGGCCGGCTGGAGCTTAAAAAGATCGCGGAGGAGCTGAACCGGCGCGGGGTGCCCACCCAGCAGGGCAGCCAGTGGCACGTTTCCACGGTGAGGAATCTTTTGCAAAACAGCCTGTACCGGGAGGTGGCACAAGATGGACAGACTTTTGACCCCGGAAGAGGCGGCGGAAATTCTCGCCGTTAGCCCCAAGAGCATCCGGGAATGGCTGCGGAAGGGAAAGCTCAAGGGGCTCAGGGCGGGAAGGCTCTGGCGGATAAGGGAGGGGGATCTGGAGGCCTTTCTAGACCCTGTGCTTCAGGCCCTGGAGACAGCACCGGAAGACGATGAGCCGCTGACCGAAGAGGACAGGAAAGCCGTCGCCGAAGCGGAGAAGGCGATAGTCCAGGGCAAGACCAGGCCCTGGGAAGAGGTCAAAAGGGAAATGAGGCTATGAGGGTTGAGGTGACCGAGCCGGCCCAAAAAGATCTGGCCGAGCTGGAGAAAAAGGCCCAGAGGCGCATCAAAGCCGCCTTGGACAGGCTTTTGAGCTACCCTCAGGCGGCAGACTTAAAGAAACTCCAAGGCAGCCGGGACATGTGGCGGCTCAGGGTGGGGGACTGGAGGGTCATCTTGCGGCTGGACGGGGAGCAAGGGGTTCTCTACGTCCTGCGGATAAGGCACAGACGGGAGGCTTACCGGTAGCGAGCAATAAGCCAGTGGGGGGAGTGTTAATGGCAAGAAGGAGAAGCGGTATTAGCCAGACGAGGGGGTTTCTCTACAGCCTGGCCCGGCTTCTGGGTGACATCCAGGCCGTCAGCAAGGGGCCGAAGGCCACGGCCAGAAGGATAGGACGCAGGGCCGCAGGAAAGGCCGCCGGCAGGGTGCTGGGGAGGCTGTTTAAGTGAGGAGGAAAAGGGATAGGATGGCGCGAAAAAGCGGCAGACAACAACAGTGTAGATTCCGGTGAAATCGACCAGTGATTCCGTCCAACACGCAAAAGTGGTCGGTTCCCCATCGGAACTCCCGGTCGGCTTCTGCCGGAATGGGCTTGACCACTTGCGCAACGTCATTGGGCGGCAAGATCAGGAGAGGCTCGACCTCTCCCCCATCAGGTGCGCCAGGCCGAAAAGCAGAAACGTTCGGCGGACACGGCCGTCGCAACGCAGCTTCCCGAAACCTACCAGTGGCTGCTCGTGCCGACGCAAAGTACACCTCAGGCGTCGGTGGAGTGGCAGGCCATACGCCTGCAGGGCAACGATGCGCTGGCGGTTCGGGCCAGCAAGAAGCTTCGCAATGAGGAACTGCTGGTAACATCCTTTGCCGGAAGCCGCCTTCGGATGGAGTTGGATCGGGTGCCCCTTTGGCGCGGTGACCATGTGGCCATCGAGCAACTCGTGGACGACTTCGCGCTACCTCTATCTTCCGCGTCTCAAGAACCCGTCTGTGCTTGTGGCGGCCGTTCGGGATGGGCTTACGTGGGAGCAGGACGCGTTTGCTTATGCTGACAGATTCGACGAAGCCTCGAGCCGCTACCGGGGATTGCGTGTCAGCCAGCTCGTGTCCGTTCCGGAGACCGACCCGCCCGGCTTACTCGTGAAACCTGAGGTAGCCCGCCGGCAGCTCAACGCCGAGGGGCCGTCGCCTGATCAGGTCCGGAAAGCCGAAGCGGCCCGCCCTGCGGGCGGAGCGCCGGTGACGGATTCGGATGGTGGGTCGGCGCCCCCTGCTGTCTCGCCCAAGCCTCGCCGCTTTTATGGGAGTGTGGTTCTGGATCCCACCCGGGTAGGCAGGGATGCCAGCCGGATCGCCGAGGAGGTCGTCGCCTCGCCCGGAAGCTCGGGTTATTGACTTATGAGGAACTAGAGCGGAAGTTGGGCGCGCTACACACCGAGGTCGAACAACGCTTACACAAGCTGCTAGACCAGTTGCAGCAGGGGAAGAACCGCGCCGACCTGGAAGAGAAGATTGCCAGATTGAAGCGACTCATCAAAGCTCTTGGGGACAAGGGAGTGTACGCTGCTGCAGGCTACGATG
Organism: Limnochordaceae bacterium; assembly: GCA_014896305.1. Taxonomy (GTDB): domain Bacteria; phylum Bacillota; class Limnochordia; order Limnochordales; family DUMU01; genus Bu26. Next base: position 5,547 of record JADBKQ010000032.1, on the reverse strand, counting down.
CTATCGATGTCAGAACAGAGGAGTACATGGTGATCCTGAACAGAACGGCTGTGAGAGTGCAAAGAGAGGATCTGATGCCACGTGCTAGATCCTGAACTGAGCCGACGGTTAGGGCGGGCGTTTTCGAGCGACACGATTCGTTCTCTTTCCTTCGACCAACACAAGCGACTACTGCGTGCTGTTGAGCGAGCCAAAACATTTGAGGATCTGCCTGACTGGGTTCAGGAGCTGGTTCGACGGGCGGAAGCGGAGCGGTCATCTCATGGGGTAAGCCCAGCTTACGCCATAGGCCACTAGGAAGCCCTACAAAGGGTGCTGGACTCAATGCCTCAAATTCGGACGGGTACTCCAGCTTGGTCACCCTGGTCTGTCCAGCCTGGGCATCGCACGTGGCAATGCCCCCCTCTTCCCTGCACTCTTCTCCCTCAGGGGAAGAACTGGAACCAGAATTAGAAATAGAACTGGATTCCACCGACGTGCCGTTGGCACGTCGGTGTACTGTCATTGACACGTCATTGACGATGCATGAAGAGTCGCGCACCTGACGCGTGTGACCACCAGAACCCTCGGGCCTAGCTGCGGTGGAGGCAGCCTGCTGGTGAGTTTTCCGACGCAGTAAAAAAGGCGCTGGGCTGCATCGGGTGGCGACCCCGCAAGGTGCGGGAATGTTCCTGGACGTGGATGGCAACAAAGGGCAAGCCCTGGTCGGCATCGAAGGCCAAGCGGTGAGCTTCCCGGCGGAGCAGGTGGGGCTGTGGTAGGCAGGCTGTTGCCGCCGTAAGCCAGAGTCAGCCTGTTCCCGGCCAGTTTTGTGGTGGCCTAGGGCAGCCCAGGAAGCGGCAAGAACGGCTGGACGTGATAGAGTCGTCCGGCCGTTTTCAACGTCTCCTAGCGCCTCTAAAGCGGCCACTTCCCCAGACCCGGATAGGCGGGCAGCCGCAAGGTATAGTTGAACCCCGCCGCGGATTGCGGACCGGATTCCGGACCAGGTCCCGGGCATGAAGCTGGCCTGTCTGCGCCTAGGCTGGGATCAGCTACTTCACGTTTCGGAAATGGATGCAGAAAGGCGAGAAGGCCAAGAAGGGCAAGTTTTTTGAGTTTTTCCAGGTGGAAAGACGGTCTTCCTGAAGCTGGCAGGAACGTGAAACGGGGAGTGGCGCAGAGGTCAATTTCTCAACTGGGCAATACCGGCCCGCAGGTGCCGCTTCCCGCGTTCCGAGCCTACCTCTCCCCTGACTGAGGCGAACAAGACGAACAAACCGGCCAAAAATCTGACAGGCGAACACCCCTCGGCCGATCCTGACCCCCTCCTGCGGGCGCCCGGGCATGTCAACCCTGACACAGGGCGTCCGAACCCTGACACCGTGACAGATGGGGCTTAGGAGGCCCCAGGAGCTTCGCAGGAAATTGGGTCCTTATTTGCCTGATTGAGACGTTCAATGCTGCAATGCCGCCTCCAATGAGTTGCTAATCATCATTAGTAACCATGCTGTCCAATTCTGCAATGTCGCCTCCAATAAGTTGCTAATAATGATTAGCAACTCTGGTTGTCCCGTGCCGGCGGTCGGGGAGGGAATTGTGCCTACCTAAGGAACCACCCTGCCGAGCGTCAGAACAGTGCGGCCTTGCTGGTCTGGCGTGCCCCGGCTCAGGCGGAGTGGAAGTAGGGTATGCCCCTTCAATCTCTAGAGCCGGGAGCCCCTGGGTCGGGCGCCGGGGCGCGTGCACCCACCCGCGAAACTGACAAGGGGGGATCCCCCCCGAACGGCGGCACGGGACAGCCAGAGTTGCGAACAAATTTGTTCGCAACTTGGAGAAGCAGTTTGCCTGCTGGGGTCAAGGAGTTTCCGCGATAGCGACTACAAGCACGGGACGGCCAGAGTAGACATAAATTTATGTCTAACTTAGAGGCGGCATTCGCCGCACTGAACCGGCCCGTGGGACCCTGAGTTTTCCCTACTAGTAGAAAAAGGGGAAGATGGCTGCCCGCCAGGGGTGGGGTAACGGGCAGAGGCCAGTACCTGCCCAGCATGACTCTAATCCGAACTGACGGTCATCTCATGGGGTAAGCCCAGCTTACGCCATAGGCCACTAGGAAGCCCTACAAAGGGTGCTGGACTCGTGAACGTCTCATATTACCTGATCCCCACCTTCGGTCCTTCCTATGGCTTCTAAACGTGTTGGGTGAGTATACGGCCGCAGCAGCGAACCGGCTTCTCTACGCATGCGGCTACCAGAACCCTTGGACTTAGCTGCGGTGGAGGCAGCCTGCCGGTGAGTTTTTCAACGCAGTAAAAAAGGCGCAGGGGCGTCCACGAATACCGGCCCCCTTCTGCAGGGGCGGCCAGAGTTTCCCACAAATTTGTGGGAAACTTGGAGGCGGCATTCGGGACAGCTGGGACCACCGGCAAGCTGAAGGCAGCGTCCAGCTCTGAGTTCGGGAAAGTTTCCCGAACTCAGGGAGAAGGGGCAGGCCCGCGACCGGATTGCTGCCTACGGGGGCATAGCTTTACCCAAAGTTTGGGTAAAGCAGACCGCCTTGTGGAAAGTTTCCATAAGGCGAACGTCTGGGCCTGGGGATCCGCTTTAGCGAACGTTTCGCTAAGGCGCTCACCTGTAAGGGTGCGGTCCGAGACCCCTGCATACCGAGTGATCCGCGCCGAGGTTGTGCGTTCATGGCGGTCAGCTTTACCGAAACTTTCGGTAAAGCTGCGCCTCTTATCAGCTGGCAGAGAGCTTTCCTGGGAGTCTAATCCCTGGCGTCTGAGCCCGCCCAAACGATCCGCGCGGAGGTTGTGCAGTCATGGCGGACTGTTAGACCTGGACCATACTACGGGTTCCCATATAGTCGAAAAAATCCGTCGTGTTTAACCGAGAAAATGGTCCACATGGTCCATTAAAGGAGGTGGCAGAGGTAGCAGCGGGGGACGAAGCCAACGACGAGAGCCCGTTCTAGCTGGGGGGCGATCCGATGAGCATGACGACGGCAACCCAGAAGTTCGTGGTCGTTACCTGTACAGAAGTACCTTGTGTTGATAATCAGTGCTGTTTAGTATAGACTCGTAACGTACAGGTCACCGCTGATCCCATCGGAGGAGCGGCAGCCATCCAGCACCTGGACAGCCGGCAGATGGTGCGACCCAACGGCGCCGGCCGGGTGGCACGGCGGCCTGGCCTGCCCTGGTTACATCAGAAAGGAGTGCAGAAGGATGAAACTTGAGGTCGTGCAGGAGCAGTTGAAGCGGTGGGGAGAGGTTATGATCAGGACGGCCTCGGCGGAAGAGTTTGAGCTTCACCTGGGTGACACCACCATAGACACGGAAAAGCGCCTGATCTCCTTCCGGGCCGCCGACGCCGAGTACATCCTTGACGGCGACTCGATCGAACGCGTTAAGGTTCATTGGAGTCATAAAGACTGATTCGAGCTTGGGCGACAGTTTGCCGCCAAAACGTTCGTCATTTCGATACGTGGCTGGTTAAAAGGGGGTGGACTGGTTTCACCCCCTCGTCATCATCCATTAGGTGTCTCGAGTCCGGCACATAAACAGTTCGGTGGAATCCGCCCGAACCTACCTCGGCGATCCCCCCTAACCGTGCACAAACGCCGCCTCGATCTCGGCCTTCTCCTCCTCCGTCAAGCTCCAGTCCATTGCGCCCAGAGCTTCCTTTATCTGCCCCGGCCGCCGGGCGCCCCACAGGGCCACCGTCACTCCCGGCGGCGGACGTAGAATGAGTCCTGGGGCCCGCCTTCTGGCCTTTCTGAGACCTCTAAACGCAAGTGGGTCCTTGTTTGCCTGATTGAGACGTTCAATGCTGCAATGCTGCCCTTAATGAGTTGTAATAATCATTAGTAACCATCTTGTCTAATTCTGCAATGTCGCCTCCAAAAAGTTGCTAATCATGATTAGCAAATCTGGTTGTCCCGTGCCGGCGGTCGAGGAGGGAATTGTGCACCACCCTGCCGAGCGGCAGAACAGTGCGGCCTTGCTGGTCTGGCGCGCCCTGGCTCAGGCGGAGTGGAAGTAGGGTATGCCCCTTCAATCTCTAGAGCCGGGAGCCCTTGGGTCGGGCGCCGGGTTGCGAAAACGCGACCGCGAAACTCGTAAGGGGGGGATCCCCCTTCTGGATTACCAGGGTCGGCGGCCGTGACCCCGCTCCCGCCGGTTGAAGGAAGGTCCTTTAGCTTGCCCACCTTGGTCATTTTCTCGACTGGGTAATACCCGCCCGCGACCGCTTCCCGCGTTCGGAGCCCCACCCCTTCCCTGGCCGAGGCGAACAAGACGAACAAACCGGCCAAACCCCTAACAGGCGAACACCCCGCCCGAAAGCGAGCCCTTTAGAGGCCCTAGGACGGGCGAAAGCGAAGGGGCAAGGGGCAAATGGCTTGCCGCTCCCTCCCTGGCCGAATCCAGTTTGTCTAGTTTATCAAGGTGGGGAGACGGTCTTCCTGAGGCTGGCGGCGGCCGGGTTTTGGTCATGCCCTCCTCCTGTCGTTCGTCCTGGGCTTCCTAGAGGCTCTGAGGGCCGCTCCACGATGGGAGTGGCCTACATCGCTTTTGGGAGGATGGCTTCCTGCTGGCCCGGGCGCAGGACGTAGTTTTCCCCATCCCAGCGGAAGTAGTACTCCACGTAACCCTGATACTTGGGGTTGTCGAGGATGTAGCGGATCGTGCCCGGGTACCAGCGGCCACCCCGTTTCGTGGGTACGCCCTCAGTGTTGAGGATGTCGGCTATCTGCGGAAGCGTGTGCCCCTGCTGGCGCAACGAGTAAATGCGTCGGACCGTCTCTGCTTCTTCAGGGACGAGAGCGAGCCCGCCTTCCTTGTCGCGCCGATACCTGAGCGGAGCAGGACCGCCAGCGAACCCTCCGGCTTGCGCCTTCTCCCGCTTGCCGGCCAAGGTGCGTTGGGTAATGGTGACCCGTTCCTGAGCGGCCATACCGGCCAGGACGGCGAAGATCGTCTGTCCCATGGGGCTGGCAGTGTCGATGGGTTCGGTGACGGAGCGGAGCGCGACCCCGGCATCTTGGAGCAGGTTGACGGTGGTGACGGCGTAGGCGAGGTTACGCGCCAGGCGGTCGAACTTCCAGACCAGCAGGATGGAGAAGGCCTTCTGCTCCGCAAGCTCGAGGACACGGGCGAACCCCGGCCGGTCCTGAGGGCGAGTAGCGCCCGACACCCCGGCATCCTGTACGACCTCGAGAAGTTCATAGCCCTGCGATTCGGCAAAGGCCCGGATGGCCCGCTCCTGAGCCTCAAGGCCATACCCCGCCGAGGCCTGCTCCTCGGTGCTGACCCGCACATACCCGACGGCTTTACTGGCGACGGCCTGTTGCTCCTGCTGATGGACCCAGCGAAGCTGCTGCAAGCGGGCGACCCGGCGGCTGGCGACCATCCTACCCACTCCCTTTATAAATTCTCTCGAGAATTTATCCAGCGCCCCCAACCTACCCCACAGAACCAGCCTTGTCAAGAAGTGAGTGGGGTATAATTGGGTAGAGGTGGTCCTGGATGAACACTGTCCTGTTAACTGCAGAGCAGGTGGCAG
>JADBKQ010000031.1 GCA_014896305.1 Limnochordaceae bacterium | reverse complement strand
ACCCACCCCCCAGCAAAGACACCTTCCGAATCCAGCCACGGAGCGGGAGGTGTCGTTGGGAACATGCTGGGAGGTGGGAAAGTGAAACGCCTGTACGAGCTTCACGGCGAGGGACGGTCCATCCGGGAGATTGCCCGAACCCTCGGGGTTTCCCGGAACACCGTGCGGCGTTACCTTCGCTCGCCCGAGGTTCTCCGGCCGGCGCCGCGGGCGCCCCGCGGGTCCAAACTCGACCCCTACAAGGAGTTTATCCGGCAACGGGTCGCCGAAGGAGTGGAAAACTGCGTCGTCCTCCTGCGGGAGTTGAAGGCGCAGGGGTACACGGGAAGCTACACCCTCCTCAAGGAGTTCGTCCGCCCCCTCCGTCGCGGCCGGTCCGCGCCTGTGACGGTCCGGTTCGAAACGTCGCCGGGCCAGAAGGCGCAAGTGGACTGGGACAGTTGTGCCTACACCCTGCCGGACGGGTCCGTCCGGCGCAAGTGGGTCTTCGCCATGGTCCTCAGCTGGTCCCGGGCCGTGTACGTCGAGTTCACGGATCGGGCGGACACCGCGACCTTCATCCGGTGCCACTTGAATGCCTTCCGGTACTTTGGCGGGGTTCCGGAGACGTGCCTGTACGACCGGACCAGGCTGGTGGTGTTGGGCCTGGACGAGCACGGCGAGCCGCAGTGGAATGAACGCTTCCTCGACTTTGCCCTGCGCGTGGGGTTTGCCATCCGGCTGTGTCAGGGCTATCGCCCCCAGACCAAGGGGCGCGTGGAGAGCGCGATCAAGTACATCAAGGGGAACTTCTGGCCGGTGGTTCGGTTCACGGATCTCGAGGATCTGAACCGGCAGGCGCTGGCGTGGTGCGATACCGTGGCCAACGTTCGCATCCACGGCACCACTCACGAGCGGCCTTAAGACCGGCTGGCGGTGGAACGGGGAGTGCTCCGGCCGCTTCCCCCGCAAGAACGGCTGCGGCTCTGGCTCCGGGAGGAACGGCAGGTCGGGCGGACGGGTTCGTGCAGTGGGAACGGGCGTGGTACGGCCTGCCGTGGCCCTGGCGGCCGGGCCAGCGGGTTCAGGTGGAGGCCAGCGAAGACGTGGTGGAGCTTTGGGTGGGGGCTGAGCGGGTGACCGTGCATCCCCGGGCCCAGCGGCCGGGGCAGCGTTTCCCCCATCCGCGACAGTGGGAGGGGCTGTCGACGAAGGAGGGCCGGCCGCGACGGGAACCCCGGGCCATGCAATGGCCGGCGGTGAAGGTCGAAGAACGGTCGCTTGAGGAGTACGCCGCGGTGGCGGAGGCGGTGAGCCGGTGATGATCGCTCTCGAGAAGGCCCGGCAGTACCTCGAGCAATTGGGGCTGCACCATGCGGCGTCGGTCCTGGAAAGCCGCCTCGAAGTCGCCGCCCAGAAGCAGCTTCCCTATCCGGACTTCCTGGCGGACCTCCTGGGTCTTGAAGCCGCCGCCCGGCGGGAGCGCTACTTGGGAACGCGGACGCGGCTGGCCCACTTGCCCTTTCACCGGACCCTCGAGCAGTTCGACTTCAGCTTCCAGCCGTCCATTGACGAGCGACACGTCCGTGAACTGGCGACTCTGGCCTTCGTCGCCGACGCCGCCAACGTGATCTTCCTGGGGCCCCCGGGGGTCGGGAAGACCCACCTCAGTGTGGCCCTCGGCATCAAGGCAATTGAGGCCGGCTACGGCGTGTACTTCGTGCGGGCCCATGAACTCCTTGAAGATCTACGCCGCGTCCAGGCCGAGCACCGGCTCGACCGGCGGATGCGGGTCTACCTCGCCCCCAAGGTCTGAATCATCGACGAATTCGGGGTCTGCCCTATGACCGGGCGGCCGCGACGGCGTTGTTTGCCCTCATCTCGGCCCGTTATGAACGGGGCAGCATCATCCTGACCAGAGCAGTGGCTTTGCGGAGTGGGGTGACGTGTTGGGCGACGCGGTGATCGCCACGGAGATTCTCGACCGGCTGCTCCACCACAGCCACGTCATCAACATCCGGGGTGAGAGCTACCGCCTGCGGGAGAAGAAGCGAGCCGGCTTGTTTGGCGGGGCACCAGCACGGAAGGAGGTGATGCCACAGGACGGTTCGCGAGAGTAAGTACCAGAGATGGGTGGGTCAGTTCCCAACTGGCGCCAAGTGGGTCACTTCCAAGGTGGCGTTGACATGCTAGCCTGTTTGGCGGCGAGTCGCCGCGGCCCGTCATCGCTTTTACCACCCATGACGGCGTAGATACGTGGGAACAGGCCTCAGAGATCCCACTTGGAACTAGAGCTACCATGTCGTTCTCCGATTCGCAGCATGGCTGGGCCATTGCCACAGATCTCAACGGACTCAACATCAACTCTAGTTTGTTAGTCCGCAAGATGGTTGGGCGCTCATCGGTGGTGACGAAGACAACGTTTTGCTCTGCACTTCCGACGACGGGCAGTCCTGGGTGCCCCTGTCATGAGGGAAGGAACCGCTCGGCAGACATATATGAAAAAATATGGTGACCTCACTTCTCTAGCTGGAGGTGACCGAAAGCCTTGACGTGCTCTAGGCGATACAGAGGTGTGAAGAACCACTACAGGATACCCGCTCACCACCAGATATACCCGTGCTTTCATGTGATTATTTGAATAAGGAGAGCTCATGAACCACTTCTCCATCAACCTTACATAAATCGCCGCCCATTATCCAATTTATAGAAACCGAGTGTCGTTTTCCATTGACTGCTCTGAAAGGCTCATTGCCCGGGTGAGGCGGGAGAGATATGATACAATATTGAGAAAGATATTTCTATTACAACTTCTGGAGTGTGAGAAGGAATTCGGGTTGCCACCGTCGAATTAACTATCCCACAAAACAAAATAGTATATCATTATTTGAGACAACTGAGGAGGGAGCGCGTGGGAGAAGGTGAAATCAAAGCTATTTCTCAAACGCTGGTCAACGGGCTACGCGTCTTGGAGGCCCTGGCCGACCTGGGCGGCGGCAGGCGTCCCGTATCGCTGTCAGAACTGGCAGCTGCAACGGGTTTTGATCGTAGCACCACCCATCGTCACATAGGAGCTCTCCGGCTCCTCGACTACGTGACCATCGATCCGACGACCGGAGGGTACCGCCTTGGATTCAAACTTCTGTACCTGGCAAGTCATCTGCTGGAAAACCTGGACTTGCGCCGCTTGGCCCGGCCGCACCTACAGGCTTTAGCTGATGCCACGGAGGAGACCGTATTTCTCGTACAGCGTAAAGGGATCGAGGTCGTATACATCGACCGCATCGACAGCAACAAATCCGTACGGCTTGCCTCCAGCATCGGCGGGCGAAACCCGCTGTATTGCACGGGTGTCGGTAAGGCAATTCTAGCCTATGAGGAGCCCGAGGTGTTTGATCAGGTGGTGGCGGCTGGGTTAACACCTCGTACGCCCAACACCATCACTGATGTGGTGCAGCTGCAGGCAGAGATGCGGGTAACACGGGAGCGGGGTTACTCAATCGACAACGTGGAGAACGAGCCGGAGGTCAGGTGCGTCGGAGCACCGGTATTTGACCATTTAGGTCATCCGATAGGGGCTGTGAGCATTGCCGGTCCCGTCACCCGGATGCTGCCGGAGCGGCTACCAGAGTTGGGCAAGCTCGTCCGTTCAGCAGCCGACGGCATCTCCCGGCAACTGGGTTACCGGGGCTAAGCTAGAGCTGGTGCCACCACTGCTCCCCAAGGCGCCAAGGTTGTCGTACTGGGTCAATGCCGGGGCGAGGGGGTTCATGTCAGTAGGAACAGGAACCATCAACATTCATGGCAAACAAATCAAGAGGAAATACAGAGGAGGAGAATCGTCCATGGGTCACAGGGGAATGTTGTGGGTTCTGGCTATCCTGCTATCAGCCGTGTTACTGGCCGGCTGCGGAGATGGCAGCAAGTCCAACGAGGGTAAGCAAACGACGAAGGATCCTCGCCGGGCCTACGAAGGCACCACGCTGCATGTCCTGCTCAAGGAAGGGTACGAGATCAACGTCATCCAGAAGTACGTTCAGGAATTCGAGAAGGCCACCGGCATTAAGGTCCAGCTGGAAGTCTACGATGAGCCAACTACCAGGCAGAAGTATATCCTAGACGCCACGTCCAAGACTGGCGCTTATGACGTGACCGCTGTCTCCTTCTGGTACTTCCCCGAGTACCAGCGGAATGGTTGGGTGGAGCCGCTGGATGACTACATGGCCAATAAAGCGGACAAGGATTGGTTCCACAAGGAAGACATCCCCCAGTCCGCTCTGGACGTTTTCGCGGCGGAAGGCAAGCATTACGCGATGCCTCACACCATCATCAGCGGCATGACCACTTACCGGAAGGATATTTTTGAGAAGCACCACCTGAATCCTCCGCAGACCACCGACGACATCATTGCCCTTGCGCCCAAGCTGAAGCAGCTTGAGCCGAACATGATCCCCATCACCGGTCGTGGCGCACCCAATTTCGCCTCGATGGGTACCTACCTGGGTTGGGCCTGGGGCTACGGCGCTCAGCTCCTTGACGACAAGATCGAGCCCCATGCCAACTCGCCTGAGATGGTTAAGGCCATCACCGACTATGTCAACCTATTGAAGAACTACGGTCCCGCTGATGCGCCGTCCCTGAACTTCGTTGCCGCAGGCGAGAAAATGCAGAGCGGCCAGGCGGTTATGATGTTCGATACCACCGGTTGGGGCACAATCCTGGAAGATCCCACCCAGTCCAAGGTCAATGGCAAGATCGGCTACACGATCGTCAAGGGACCCGCTGGCCGTCCGCTGCAGTGGATCTACATGGAAGGGTTGGCCATTAACAGCGCCTCCAAGAACAAGGATGCTGCTTGGCTCTTCCTTCAGTGGCGTATGAGCCGTGAGACCACCATGAAGGAACTAACCCAGCTCGGTCGCACTGACGTGCCAAACCTGTTTGTTCTCAACTCCCCCGAGTACAAGAAGTTTGCGGAGGAGAAGAAGATCACCGCCTATACCCAGCTCCTGCCTGAAGCCTGGAAGATGGCGGATATCAAGTACTGGCCCTTCGTGCCGGAGTTCGCAGAAATCGGCGACGCCTTCATGGCCGAGGTCTCGGCGGCCATCGCCGGCAAGCAGGATGTGCCCACTGCCCTGAACAAGGCGCAGGCGAAGATCGAGGATATCCTGAAGAAGGCCGGCTACAAATAGAGCGCTGGCGGCGGGCAGTATAAATCGCCCGCCATCTACTCCTCTGGGCCACACTGCTTCTGGAAGGGGTGAACCGCTTGGTCCGGTTGAGCCGTACTTTTTTCTACAGCGCAATTGCGCCGGCATTCCTGATCCTACTGGCTCTGGTCATCTACCCCACCTATAAGGTGCTCACGTACAGCCTCATGGAGTATAAGCTTACCAAGCCTAATGCCTCCTCCTTCGTCTGGTTTCACCAGTATGCCGAGGCGTTCGCCGACGAACGTTTCCGGTGGGCGTTGGGACGTTCGCTCTACTTTGCACTTCTGAGCGTCTTGCTCACTTTGGTGATCGGATACGCGATCGCGGAACTGCTCAGGCGCGACGATCTCAAGGGCATGTGCTTCTTCCGGTCAGTCATTCTGGTTCCGATGCTGATCACTCCCCTAGTTGTCGGTGCGGTCTTCCGATACATGTACGATTACGATTATGGTGTCGTGAACGATATCATCCGACGAATCGGACTCCAAAAGATCCCGTTCCTGGGCGACCCGTTCTGGGCACTCCACGCTGCGGTTCTTGCCGACGTCTGGCAGTGGACGCCGTTTGCAGCCATCGTGCTCCTGGCCGGTCTGGAGGCGATGCCGAGGGAGCCGCTGGAGGCTGCCGCACTCGACGGTGCCGGCTTCTGGCAAACGCTATGGAGCATAAAAATGCCGCTGTTGCGCCCGGTGATCGGGGTCACCGTCCTGCTGCGGTTTATGGATGCGTTCCGGGAATTCGACAAACTCTACATCCTAACCGCAGGCGGACCCGGCACTTCCTCGGAAACGCTTAGCATCTACGTCTGGCGTCAGGCGTTCCAGTACTTCAATACCGGCTACGGAGCAGCCATGGGCGTGGTGATGCTGTTTGTGATTAACATTCTCAGCACTTTCTACGTAAAGCTGAGCAAAACATTGCAATAAGGAGGGTTGTCCGTGGCGGGCAAGCGCCTTGAACGGTACCTCGTCTACCTTGCCCTCGTACTTATGGCCGTGGTGGTACTCTTTCCACTGGCACTGATGTTCCGAATCTCGCTCATCGAACCGAAACACTTTTTCGACGTACCCGTCTCTTGGTTTGCTCCCGTGACCGTGGATCATTACCGGCATGTGCTGATCGACAGCCCGTTCCCCAAGTACCTGGCGAATAGCCTGATCGTTTCCCTTGCTACCACTGCCATTGTGATGTTTGCTGGCACGTTGGCCGCTTTTGCGCTGGCCAGGCACCGGGCGAAGAACAAAGACGGTCTACTGTTTTTCGTCCTCTCCACCCGCATGGGACCGCCGGTCGTCTTCGCGGTTCCCATGTATGTGATGATGATCAACATGAATATGATCGATTCGAGGCTTGGACTGATTCTCCTGAACACCTTTGCCAACCTAGCCTTTGCGATTTGGCTCATGTATGGGTTCTTCAAGGACACACCGCCCGAAGTGGAAGAGGCGGCCATGCTGGATGGCCTTGGCGAGTTCGGTGTCTTCACTCGGATATCGCTGCCGATGGTGACATCGGGTCTGGTGGCTACAGCGACGCTGGTGTTCATCATGACCTGGAACGAATTCTTCTACGCCCTGATCATGACTCGAGATGTCGCCAAGACCTTCCCTGCTCAGGTGCCATCGTTTTTCGGCGCCTTCGCAGTGGACTGGGGTGGCATGTTTGCCGCATCCTGGCTGGGGATCCTGATCCCCTTGATCTTCGGCATGGCCGTCCGTAAATATCTGGCGCGTGGGCTGACCATGGGCTTCACGCAATAACTTCCCCGAAACACCGGGAGGTGGGCCGAATGCGGATGTATCTGCTGTACTATGGCGTCACCAACGTGGACAAGGGGCTGGTGCTGACTGACGGCAGGGATGTGGGAAAGATTATCCCCACCCCTATCTGGGGAACCTTGTTGGAAACCCCTGAAGGCTGGATTTTGGTTGACACCGGCATGCACCCAGACCATCTGACTGACCCAAATGCTACTTTTCGGGGGACACCCCTGGAGGGCAAGATCCAACCGATAATGGAACCGAAGGACCTGGCTTCGGCCCGAGTGCGCAGCTGCGGGGTGGAGCCGGAACACATCCGGTACGTGATCAATACGCACCTGCATTTTGACCACTGCGGCGGTAATCGTTTTTTTCCACAGGCGGAGTTCATCGTGCAAGCGGAGCACTTTGAATGGGCCATGCAGTCGGACCAGTGCCACAAGCGGGATTTTGATCTGCCGGGCACGCGCTGGCGCCTAGTCCGAGGAAGAACTACGGTGGTGCCAGGGGTGGAACTCATTCCCACTCCCGGTCACGTGCCGGGACACCAGTCGGTCCTGGTGCATCTGCCTCAGACCGGCCCGGTCATCTTGACTGCCGACGCGATCACGCTGTACGAAACGGTCAGGCCGGATGCTCCGGTTACCGCCTGGGACCCGGTCATGTACAAGCAAAGTGCGGAGATGCTGCTTCGTATGCAACGGGAGCTGAACGCCCACCTGTTTGTCTCGCACGAACAGGAGGTATGGGACCGTTGGCGTCATGCACCAGAGTTCTACTGCTAGGAGGTCGAAATTATGACTCTGACGTTCGGCGTCATCGGTGCCGGGGACTTCGGAGAACGGCATCTGCAAGTCCTAGCCGCGCACCCCAGCGCAGAGATTGCCTGGGTCTGCGACCGTGACGCTGGCCGGGCTCAGCAGATGGCTGAACGCTACGGCGGTAGGCCCACCACGGATCTGGCGGAGGTGTTACAGGACCCGGCTGTTCAGGCTGTGAGCGTGCTCACCCCGGAGCATGTCCACTGCGAACAGGTACTGGCCGCACTGGCGGCAGGCAAGGATGTCTTGGTGGAGAAGCCCGTCACCACATCGGCACAGGAGGCGGCGGCGCTCCAGTTGAAGGTGAGGGAGACGGGTCGCATCGTGATGCCTGCCCACATCTCCCGGTTTATTCCTAGCTATGCCAAGGCCCGGGAGTATCTCGGGCCACAGGGGCTCGGAAACCCGGTGTCGATACACGCCAGGCGCAACGTTCCCAGGGAGCGGCTGGCCCTGCACAACCGAATACACCCGGTCTTCATGGCCCTAAGCCATGACATCGACCTGGTGCTCTCTTATGTGAAGTCTGAGCCCAGGCGGGTCGTCGCTATGGAGCGCAAGACCGATCCAGCCTTGCAGAACCCGGATATCTTTTGGGGGCTGGTGGAATTCGAAAATGGCTGTATCGCGGCCTTGGAGACCCTCTGGGTGTTGCCCAACAGCGCCTGCTACGTGGATGCAGCCATGGAGATAGCCACACCAGGCGGGGTGGTGCATGTTCGATATCCCAGCGACGCACTGTGGCTCGATCTGCCGCAGGGCCATGCCTTCCCTGACCCTGCCATTTTCGACACGGTCAATGGGGAGATTTTCGGTGCCCTGCGGGATGAGATTTCCTACTTCATCCGTTGCGTCGAGAGGCGTGAGGAACCCTCGGTGGTCACCCTGCAGGACGCCGTGACGGGGCTGCGGATTGCCGAAGCGCTGGTGACGGCGGCTCGGGAGAGGCGCGAGGTGCGACTGGAGGCGGGGGCGCCGTGAAAGAGCAGTGGGACCGGCTACGGCAGTACTTTCCGGTTACCACCAACTGCATCTACCTCGATCACGGATCGATGAGCCCGCTTCCCACGCCGGTCTTGCACGCCGTGACGGAGTTTCAACGGCGCCGCCACCTGTACGGAAGGGACTTTGCCGCGTGGTGGGAGAAGGCCGAGGCGGTACGCGCACACATTGGAAGGCTAGTTGGAGCCCACGCTGATGAGATCGCCTTTACGGGTTCCACCTCCCAAGGAATCAACATCGTGGCACAAGGGTTGGACTGGCGCCCGGGCGATAACGTCATTCTGAACGACCTGGAGTTTCCCGCCAATATCTATCCGTGGCTCAACCTGGAGCGGCGGGGAGTAGAGGTGCGGATCTTGAAAAGTGTGGACGGAATGGTGACGGTGGAGGATATCGAAGCCGCCATCGACCACCGGACGCGCCTTCTGGCCATCAGTCACGTGCAGGCGTCCAACGGATTCCGCTGCAACCTGGCGGAAGTGGGCGAACTCTGCCGCCAGCGGGGCGTGCTTTTTGCTGTGGACGCGACCCAGTCCTTGGGCGCCTTTCCGGTGGACGTACGTGCCTGTGGCATCGACTTTCTTTTTGGTGCGACCTTCAAATGGCTCCTGGCTCCGGACGGTCTCGGCTTCCTCTATTGCCGTCGCGACAGACTGGCTCAGCTTCAGCCTGCCTACCTTGGTTGGGCAGGGATGCGGGACCGAAATAACTTTGACGTGTATCGGGTTGATCTGCCGGAAGCGGCCAGGCGGTTTGAACTGGGCAACCTAAATTTCTCAGCCATCTACGGTCTGGCAGCTGCTCTGGATTTCATTGAGAGCATCGGCATTCCGGCAATCGCTGCCCGGCTGGGAGAGTTGATAGCCTACCTGCATCGGCGGTTGGCTGAAGTGCCTGGGGTGATCATCCGTAGCCTCTTCCCGTTGGAACATCGGGGCGGGTTGCTCACCTTCGACGTGCCTGACCGACAGGGTCTAGCCCTGCGACTGAAAGCAGAGAGCATCGTGGTCGCGCTGCGGTGCCACGGTATCCGCATCTCCCCCCATTTCTATACCACGACTGCCGAACTGGACCGCCTGGTGGATGTGGTGGCCCAACATGTGAGGAGGTGAAGCCCATGACTACAAAGATCCTAAAGGCCTCCTGTCTGCTCGACGGCACCCGGCGTGAACCGGTTGCCGACGGCGCTGTGGTGGTACACAACGGGCAAATCCTTTATGCCGGCCCCGCCGGGAGCATGCCGGATGTGGCGGGAGAGGTGGTAGAACTGCCGGGGACGACGCTGCTGCCAGGTCTGATCGACGCCCACGTGCACCTGACCATGGACGGATCTGCCGACATTGTCCAGAGGGTGACCACCGACACGCTGCCTATGGCGACCGTGCGGGCGGTGGTGAACGCCGAGCGGTTGATCCGGGCTGGCATCACCACCGTACGGGACTGCGGATGTCAGGGCAACATCAACATCGATCTGGCCAGGATGGTGAGCCAAGGCATTATTCGCATGGCGCCGCACATTCTTGCGGCCGGCCCTGCCATCTGCATGACCGGCGGCCATGGGCACTTTATAGGCTGGGAAGTTGACGGACCGGACGAGGTGCGGAAGGCGGTGCGCAAGGTGATTAAGGCGGGCGCCGATGTGATCAAGCTGATCGCCACAGGCGGCGTCATCACCCCTGGCGTAACCGCAGGCGCACCGCAGTTCAGCCTCGAGGAGCTCCGGGTTGCCGTGGAGGAGGCCCGCAAAGCCGGTCTGACCGTTGCAGCCCACGCTCATGGCGCAGAGGGGATAAAGAATGCGCTCCGAGCTGGCGTTACCACCGTGGAGCACGCCTCGTACGTCGACGACGAGGGCATTCAGCTGTTCCTGGAAACCGGGGCGATTTTCGTCTCCACTCTCCTGGCCTCACGGCGGCAGGTGGAGCATCTCCACGAAGTTCCGGATTACGTGGCCTACAAGATCAGCCGGCACATCGACATCGAGAGCCACAGCGTCCGCCGACTCATCGCGGCAGGCGTGCCTGCCGCAGGCGGGACCGATGCGGGCACGCCCTTCAATCCTCACGGCGACCTGGCGGAGCAATTGATTATGCTCGCCGAGCATGGTCTTGGTACCATGGGAGCCATCGAAGCCGGGACCCGCATTTCGGCCCGAGCTCTTGGGATTGAGCATCTGACCGGTACCCTGGAGGCCGGGAAGCGTGCGGACATCCTCGCCGTGCAGGGCAATCCGGCAGAGAATCTTGAGCATTTGAAGCAGGTGGTTGCCGTTTGGAAGAGCGGCGAACGTTTGGTCTGATCGATTGACTTATATGCAGGAGGGAATCGTTCATGAGCAAGGTTGAAGAGAGACTGAAGGAATTGGGTTTCGAACTTCCCCCGGCCCCTAAGCCTGCAGCCGTTTACGTTCCGGCCGTGCGCACCGGCAATCTCGTGTTCATCTCTGGCCAGGGCGTCACATACGATGGCAAGCCTGTGATGGTCGGCCACGTCGGCCAGGAGCTGACCCTAGAGGAGGGTTACAAGGCAGCCCAGATCTGTGCACTGAACGCCCTGGCCGTACTGAAGCAGGAGATTGGCGACCTTGATAAGGTGAAGCGCATTGTGAAGGTGTTAGGGTGGGTGAACAGCGCCCCCGGTTTTAACAAACAGCCCTATGTCATCAACGGGTTCTCCGAACTGATGGAAAAGGTGTTTGGCGAGCGCGGCCGCCACGCCCGCTCGGCCGTCACCGCTCATGAACTGCCCTTTGACACCCCGGTCGAAGTAGAGATGGTGGTGGAAGTAGAGGAATGACTTAGTGCACAAGCATGGGTCAAACTCTACGTGGCGGGGGTGAACAGTCGGCGATGTACATCCTGATCGACTCAGGCACTACAACTACGAGAGTGCGGGTCACGGACGGCCAGCATGTCCTGGCGGCAGCCAGTGAGCGGATCGGCGCCCGAGACACCGCCCGAGAGGGTAACAACCGCAGGCTCCGCGCTGCGCTGCGACGGCTATTGCAAGCGGCCGTTGCCGAGGCTGGCGTGGCACTCGGGAACGTCGAAGCGATCGTCGCCTCCGGCATGATTACATCGAACGCCGGTCTCCTGGAAGTTCCCCACGTACCAGCCCCGGCCGGCCCAGCCGACCTAGCACGGTATATCGTCACCGCCGTCTTTCCAGATATATCTCCACAACCGATTCACTTCATCCCTGGCGTGAAGACGATAGGCACGGGACCGGACAATTTGCCCAAGATGGATATCCTGCGTGGCGAGGAGGCTGAGGTCACCGGTCTCCGGCAGCTCCTCAATTTGAACATCCCTGTTACATTTCTACACTATGGATCCCATCACAAGGGCATCCGAACCGACGCACGTGGATCGATCCTTTGCTCGGAGACGACGATGACCGGCGAACTATTGCAGGCGATCACGAACGGAACGGTGCTCTCCGCTACCGTTCTGCCGTTGGAGGAAATCCAGCTCGACCGGGAGGCCTGGCGTCAGGGGCTCGCCATCGCACAGGAGGAGGGGTTCGGACGGGCGGTCTTCCTCGTCCGGGTCGCCGAACAGATGATGGGATATTCAAGGCAGGAGGCGAGCAACTTCTTGCTCGGCGCCCTCACCTCCCTGGACCTGCCCATGGTAGAGCGCGCCTTGGCGGAAGGGGATCACCTTGTTCTCTACGGCAATGGCCACTTCCCCCTCATCCTCCGGCAACACCTGGAGGAGCGAGGCCAGGGCGATCGGGTGACCGTGGTGTCAGCGGAGATGGTAGAGCTGGCAACAGTAATGGGAGCGGTGGCGATATACCGGCACAAACGGGGGAGGGAGCGCATTGACTCGCACCAAGTTTGCACGGCTGGCAGAACTGATGGAGGCCAAAGTGATTGCCATCCTGCGTGGGGTGGAACCCGAGAAGTTGCCCGATTTGGTGGAGGCGCTGCTGGCCGGAGGGATTAGGGCCGTGGAGGTCACGCTCAACTCGACAAGCCCCCTGGAACAGATCCGGACGGTGGTCAGAGTGGCCGGCGGCCGGGCGTTGGTAGGCGCAGGTACCGTTCTTGATGAATCTGCCGCAGCAGCAGCGATCATGGCAGGGGCTGAATTCCTGCTGGCACCCAATGTAAACGAGGGCGTCATCCGTACGGCGCACCGCTATGGAAAGCCAGTGCTTCCCGGGGCGATGACGCCAACGGAGATCGCAGTGGCAGTAGAGGCAGGGGCGGACATCGTCAAGGTCTTCCCAGCGGCCACGCTCGGCCCACGTTACTTTAAAGAAGTGAAGAACCCTCTGGATCACGTCGTCTTGATGGCGACCGGAGGCATTTCGGCTGAGAACGCCCGGGAGTTCCTCCAGGCCGGAGCGGACCTGATCGGCGTCGGAGGAAAACTGGTAGACCGGCAGTTGCTGGCCGCCGACCGACTTGATGAGATCACCCGCCGGGCGGCTGAACTGGTACGGACCGTCCGGCCAGGTTAGTCCACGGCAGTGGCGGGGATGGGAAGCCAGTATTAACGAGACGTCAGCGGTTCGTTGGCCAATCTCCCGGATCAGACTCTCCAGAGGATTCGTGGAGTGCAGTTGACGGGTCTCGGAAATCCTGGATGTCGACACCCCGCCGCTCCTTCACGGGAGTGGCGGGGTTTGTGTCACTGGGAGACCTCTACGATCCATTTCAGCGGGTATACCTTTCAACAATGGCTCCAGGAAAATCCCTGGAGCCATTGAGCCTGTTTCAGGAAACCCCTAGAAGGATTATCCGGACGCGATAGAGAAATACAAAGATAACAAACCCACGACCGAAACGAGGTACTTGGACCGATGAAATATGACTTCAAACCCACGAACCGCGATCAACTGTATCTTGATTCCGTGAACAATCTCCCTTAATCCACCCTTCTTTAGCAGGTAATTCATG
>JADBKQ010000030.1 GCA_014896305.1 Limnochordaceae bacterium | reverse complement strand
TGGCTCGACCCGCTCCACCTGCTCGCCCACGGCATCCGGGCTCACTTGCTCGTTATCCCCGACAACAATAACCTGCTTGCCAAGATAAAGGGCGGCCAGAGCCGTGATATCGCTCTGGCTAGCCTCGTCTACAATAACCACATCAAAACGAGCCTCGCGCGGGTCAAATTGCTCGAAAACCCTTGCCAGTGGCATAATCCACACGGGCACTGCTTTGCGCGCCCGGACCATATTCCGGGTCGCCTCCTCCCGTAGCTCGGGCGTGCGCTTGCCAAACCCCTTCCCTATGCGTCTGACCGTGTGAAGCCAACCGAATAGAGCCTGTTTCTGCTCAGTGGTAGTCCTCCGAATCTGGCTGGACCATGCCGTGGCTTCCACCAGCTGCGCCGTTACTTCGCGGAGTCGGTCCGTCTGCCGGGCGATGTCCGCTTGCAGTTGCTCCACAGACACCGACGACCTGCGGTTCAGTTCCTGCTCGAGCTGACGCCAGATCCACGCGGCCTCCGGGTCACCGGGTAAATCCGTCAACCCGTGAACCCCCTGCCGTTGCCGAACCGCCTGCGCCCAGCTGGGAGCTTTCTCACCCAGCTTATCCAGGAGTTCACGCCTGCGTTGCAGGGCTTGTTTCAGATGGCGCAGCCTCACCAGCCGTTGATAAGCCTGGCGGTACTCGCCAGGGTTGCCGGCGGCGGCGTCTGCAACACTCCGGTTCAGCTGCTGAACTACGGTGCTCTCCGCCGCCGCGGCCGCTGCCTCCGCCACCGTCCGCTGCCACGCGGTGAGCCTGGCCTGGAGCTCTCGCCATTGCAAAGCAGCGATCCTCGCCGCCAGAATAGGGCGAAAAGTCTCCGTGACGGCCTTGACCAGGCGCGTCAGTTCACCGTAACGCTCCAGCTCGGGCGGTTGAACCGCCAGAAAGGCCTCCCACCGAAAGCCACACGACGCCTGCAACTTCTGCAATGCCGGCCGCAGCTGCACGTCGGCCCAGTCCAGGCACTCCCGGATCGCTGGCCCAAACTGAGCAGCCGCCCGCTCCGGTTCAGGTCCCAGCTGTTCTGTCCCCGGGCCACCCTCCGCTGCGACGAGGCGGTCCCACTGCACTTGCAGATTCTCGCGCTCCAGAGCCAATGCCAGCGCCTCTTGCAGGGCCTGGAACTCGGGCGCGGTCTCAGGAGAATGACCTGCCACGCGCACCGCCTGAACGAACCGGCGCCAGGCCGGGTGCAGGAGGAGCGTCAACCGGCTGATCCGCCCGCCCTCACATGTGGATATGGATTGGAGAATCTCCTGCACGAGCCGGGCCTGTTGCTGCAAAGGCACGCCCGGCGCAGGCTCCGGGCTGTACCGGATCAGCGACTCCTGGGCCTTGCGCCCCTGAACCTCGGCCGCTTGGGCTGCCTCCAACAAGTGTTCCCAGACCTCGCGATACCCCCCACCTTCAAGACCCGCCCAATACACTGCCTGCTGCCAGCTCCCCGCATGCCGGTGCCTGGCGGGCCCTGCACCACCACCGCGCCAGAAGCGGCCAGCCGCCCGGCGATCTGGAGCTGTTCCTGGTTCCAGGGCTTGCTGAACAAGATGTCCCGCAAGCCGCCTGGCTGGCAGCGGCGGTAGGAGTCCGAGTCTTCTACGTCCTCGGCTGGGGCACCCACGATGTTCAGCAAAAACCCTGGCAACTGGCGGCTCTGCTTGATATCCTCGAGGATCTCGTCCACATACGTAACAAACCCCAGCATTCGCTCCCGCAAGAAAAGCACCGGGCTGCGGCCCAGCACCGGGTGGTCTTCCTCCCGGCGTGGTAGTTGATCACCGGTGAACCTTCCGCGTGGCGATAGCGCCTGCACCAGGCGACGCAGAAACCCTGCCGTATCGCCCCCGCCCAGCGGCGAGTATCTCCCTTGTCTCAGTTCGTCTCGGATCTGGGTCAGCACCTCGGGCCGAAGGTCTGGAGCCTGGCGGAGGACCGCCGTGTACAGTTCCGGCTCGTCATCTGTCTCCCGGATCACAAACTCCGGTACTGAAGGATCAAACTCCAGCTGAACTCGCTGCAACAGGACGGGATGGTAGACGCCGCCCGACGGCAACCGCCAGCTCAGCACCCCGTCACCCAGCATGAACTCGAGGCGTCCGCCTTCCCGTTGCAGGCGGCCGTACAGTTCATACAATTGCTCGAAAACCCGCATGGCCGCACGGGCAGGCCGTTCCCGCACGGCCCAGGCATCACGGTCACGTTTCCAGCTTTCGAAGAGCTGCACCCGCTCCGGTGCATCGGCAAAGCGCTCCACCGTGGCATTGCCATCAACCCTGGTGGGGTTGTCGGGTTTGAGCCCACCGGTACCCACCCCCGCCCCGTTCGGACTTGCAAACGAGAAAAGGCCCTGCAAGGGGCCCTGCCGATCAGCGCTCCGTCGGTTGACGCTGTCCCAAACCTGCACCTCTCGCTCCGGGTCGTCCCATCCCTGCTGCAGCCATTCCCGCAGCACTTCTGGTGGACGAGGTGCAGATGTCAACTCCGGACGTCGAACTCGTAGGATGTAGGCCTCTTCGGCCTCTTGTTCGTCGCCGGAACTGCCGGCCTCCTCCTCGTCCTGCTCATCGTTTTCACCCGCACCGTTTTCCCCATTCTCACCGCCCGCGGCATGCGCTCCCAGGGTGTCGGTGTCGGCACGGTCGGTGTCGGATTGACTGTTGTCTGAGCTGTCGGGCCACTGACCACCTTGACTACCGGACTCCTGCCGATGTGCAGTTGCACTGTCGACATCCCGGCCATTTGAACCTCGACCGGGCAAGGCTGCGCTCAACCGGATGACGGAGTGATCTGGCAAGTCCCGCAGCCAGAAAAACCAGGGCTGTTCGGCGATCTGCCCCTTGATCGGGTGGCGAACCTGGTGAAACTCTCGCAGAAACTTGAACAGCCGTTCCAGCCGTTCACGTCCCACCGCGAGGCGGTGGCCCTCCGGCGATGGAGCGGCATCAGCAGCGGCCACGTCCACAACCACTCCTTCTCCGTCCCGGCCAGTCTGTCCGGAGACACCCAGGGAACCCAACCCCTGCTGGCCTTTCTTTTTCCCTTCGTGCACCTCGCATCACAGCCCCCTTCCCAATCTCCCACTCACAGATCTTATTCTCACGTCTTGCGTTTCCAGGTGCCTTCGCCAGTCGGCTGCCCGAGCTTGCGACCAGACGGGGGACCGGATGGGCTGAACGAAATGGCCAACCCGAGGGCAATTCGACTTTTAGCAACAGCTTCCTTCTTGCGCTGGATGGAGGGAACCGGCATGCTTCCTGGACCCACCCAAACCGTAACGAGAGGACCGGCCCCAGATGACATCAGGCCATACCCTCTCTCGGATGCCCAACCTTTCCTATCCGCCGCATCACCACGCTCCTCTCCCGGCATCAAGTGAAACGACTCATCGACATCGAGCCACGTGCCGATCACCTTTGTAGGCGGAAAGTCCTAGCCTTCCGAAGGAGGACACAGCACCGAATGCCCACCAGCTACTACCAGGCGATACCAGCAATACTCGACAGTATCCTCGCCGAGCGTCCCCGCTCTATCCTGGACGTTGGGATGGGTTTCGGCAAATACGGGTACCTGTGCCGGGATATCTTGGAGATACCTTTCCGGCGCTACAAGAAAGAAGACTGGGTCACGCGGATTGACGGTGTGGAGGCGTGTCACGAGTACCACAACCCAGTTTACGATTACGCGTACGACCATGTCTTTTGGGGCGACGTAACACAGATTGTTGACCAGCTGGACCTCTATGACGTTGTTCTTATGATCGATGTGCTGGAGCATTTCACCAAGTCAGACGGCTATTCGATTATCAGGAAGTTACTCAACCACACAAATAAGATGCTTCTGATCTCTACGCCCCTGTATCCTGACACCCAAACCGACTACAATGGGAACTCGTATGAAATGCACAAGAGTCGTTGGCATCCCTTGGATTTCCATAGCTTCGATGCCACGTACCAGCTTGTACCAGTAGGAGATGGAGGAGCTCAGCTAATCGCATTACACACTTCAGAAGCCACGCAGCCAATCACGAGTTATGATGACAGTTTCTGGGACACCGAGGCTTCTAGACCGGGACCTCTTAGGGTATCCTACATTCTGCCGCACCAGAACCTGACGGGTGGTCTGAAGATGCTATTGCGCCAGGCCGCCGAGTTGCAGAAGCGAGGCCACTCAATCCGAATGATCTACAAAGGGACAGCAACCAGTGCCACTCCACAGTGGGCAGAGGACAGTTTCCCGGACTCAGTCGTGGTACCTCCTGGGCGCAGCCTTTCGTCAAGTCTTGCTGACAGCGACGTGATCGTGGCCGGCTGGATCGACCAACTGCTCGAGATAGACAGTGCAACCTTGCCCATCCTGTACTGGGAGCAAGGAAGCGAATGGTTCTTCGGGGACTCGGTAGGGCAGGCCCCCTGGGCCGTGCGGAATCATCTGCGGGAGTGTTACTCTCGCCCAGCAGCGCTGGCTGCTGTTTCGCCAATCGTAAGTGAGATGCTTAGGAGTCGCTACGGGCGGATCGCTCCTGTCCTGCCGAACGGTATCGACATCGACAGGTTCGTACCCGCCGAGAATAATGATCATGCTCCCGTAGTCCTCCTGGTTGGTAATCCTGCTCTGCGATTTAAGGGATTCGACGTTGCCATGAGAGCCCTTACCAAGGTATGGCAACTGGGGTGGAAGTTCAAGGTCATCTGGATCGCTCAGCAACAACCACGCGTGACAGTGCCATTTGATGTCTTCTGTGTGGTCAATCCCCCCCAACATGAGCTGCCCGAATGGTACCGCGAAGCAACCCTGCTGCTCTCAACCTCGTGGTACGAGGGGTTCGCAATGCCCCCCTTGGAAGCAATGGCATCTGGGCTGCCTGTTGTGGCTACCAACAGCGGCGGCATCAGCTACTATGCGGTGCACGGAAAGAACGTCCTCCTCGCCGAACCAGGCGATGCAGATGGTCTCGCCGCTCACATCATCACTTTGTTCAAAAGCAAGAGCCTACGCAAGTACCTTGGGCAAAATGCTAGGAAGACCAGCGAAGAGTTTGCGTGGCCCAAAGTGGCCGCTGTGGCTGAGCAACTATTGGGCAAGGTGGCAGCGCACTTCTCGGCAGTGGCTCGGCTTTGAGCTCACCCTGCACGACCAAGACCATGCCCCACTCTGACACTTGCCGGAGCAATACGCTCTGGCAAGCCAAGCGATGGGTCATCACTTGCCTCACCCACTCAGTCTGCGAAAGGCTCCCGACAGTCTCAGGCTGCATGCTCAAGTGGCTGCTGTAGCATCCCTGTCGTCGGAGGCTACCCCATGGCTCCTCATCCACGACCTCAAAATCGCCGAATTTGGCATCCGCCCCTGCGCCTCCCGCACCACGGCCAGCGCCTCGTCGCCCTTCCCCTGTTCCTCCAACACCCCGGCCAGCCGCAACACAACCACCGCATCCTCCGGGTTCGACTCCATCACGTGCCGCAGCACCGCTTCGGCCTCTCTTAAGAATCCCTTGCGCCTGGCGTACATGGCAATGATCTGAAGCGATGTGTCTGTGTGTTCACCCTGCAGCGCCGCCTGAATGAACAGCTCGACAGCCAGCTCTTCCAGGTGCAGCGCCCAGAAAACCTCCCCCAGCCGTCGCCGAATGAGCGACTCCTGCACACCTCGCTCCTGCAGGTATGCAACCAGCCCATCTACCAGATCCCCTAGACCCAGGAAAGCACACCGGGCAATCAGATTCCATACCGCCTCCTGCCCCGTCGCCGCACCAGGGTCGCCCGCGTCGCCCAGCCCCGCCGCCGACGCCCTCGCCAACCCCGTCACATTGCTCAGGACGACGTCGACACCCATGCCGTCGGCATTTCCATCGCCATCACCATCACCTTGGCCTTCGCTGTCGCCGACGAGCCCTTGCGCCGCCTTCTCACCCTGCCCACGAACCAGCACCGCCCGCAACGCCGCCGCCTCGTCAGCCCAGGCAGCCCACCCTGCCAACTGACTCGCATACTGAACTGCCGCGCCCCGACGCCCCAACGTCCACGCCGCCAACGCCGCATCCCGCAGAATGCCTGGAGTCTCCGCATTGGCCTGCTCCTCAGGCCCAGGTGCGTGAACCTCCGCTTTCCCGCCCTCAGCAATCGTCCCTGCCTCTGCCCCCGCCACCACTGCAGCCCTAACAGTGTCGCCTTCCCCGAGACTGGCCTTTGCACCAGCACTGGCCGCCGCCAAAGCCTGCTCCAGCACCGCCAGGGCGTCCTCCACTCTCCCTGCCGCCAGCAGCACCAGCCCCTCCCGGTGCAGCCGTTCCGCCTCGTGACCCTCCCACGCTTTCCACCCCAGCACCTGCAGCGCCTCGTCGTATCCTCTAGCGTTGAGCAGGGCCGTGTAAACCGCGTCTGCCCCCTTCAGACCCACTTCGTCCTTCTTCTCACCAAGAACACTTTGCAGCTGGGCATACGCTACCGTAGCCGCCCCCGCGACGATTGAACTCCCCGCCTTCGCTTTCGCCCCTGCCTCCGCCCCCGCCCCGTCCTCACCGGTAGCCGACTTCCGAGACAGGGCGTCCGAAGCCAGCCGCAGCGCCGTCTCCATCCATGAACGGAGCGCCGGCACATACTTCACATCCGCCGCCAACGCCCCAGTGTACGCCGCCAGGGCCTTGGCGTCCTGCCCTCCCCGCTCATACACCTGCCCCAGATACCACCAAGCCTTGTAGCTGCCAGACCCAGCATGAACCAGTTCATACTTCTCCGCCGGCGACTCCCCCTGCCCCACCGCCTTAAGCAACGAGAGCAGGGCTCTCTGCATGTCTCCAGCGTTTAGCGCAACCACCCCGTCGAGGAACTTCAGGTCGGTGTAGTCCGGCATCAGCCCTTCGTACTGATCGCAGAGCCGCAGGGCCTCCTCCCACCGCTTCAACCGTGCCAACGAGTCAACCATTCGGTAGACGGCAATAGACCCATATGACACCTTGTCCGCCGGTGCGAGCCACAAACACCGCCGAAACTGCACTACCGCTTCCTCGAACCGGCCTGCAGTATAGTGCTCCTGCGCTAGGTTGTACCGCATGAACGGATTGCCTGGGTCCTGTTTCAACGCGCGCTGAATAAGGCCGACGTTGCGGCTCTCCTTGCCCTTGGCAATTCGGACCTTAACGTCGTAGCCCAAATGGTCCAACTTCAAGCTGCAGGTGACAATCTTGCCGCCTCCCTTCAGAATTGACGGCCCGATCTGTTCGTGCACCAGCCCTTCGTACCGGTATTCACGCCGGTTCCGGAATAGCCCGATCCGATGCGAGGTCGCCCGGGCGTCTTCGTCGTCCGGGAAGTTGACGATCAGCAGCTGATAGGCATCCGCCTGGCCCTCGGTCAGCAACTGCCGCAGCCGCTCTGCCTGTCCGGGCTGGAGCCTCTCGTCCGCATCGATGACCAAGATCCACTCGCCCGTGGCTTCCTGCAGAGAGCGGTTGCGGGCGGCCGAGAAGTCGTTTCGCCATTCCTCGTGAACCACCCTCGCCCCCGCCGCCTGCGCGATCTCTACCGTATGGTCGGTTGAACCGGTATCGACCAGCACTACTTCATCGGCGATCCCCCGCAGGCTGGCCAAACACTCGGGGAGAAACTGCTCCTCGTTCTTTACGATCAGGCAGGCGCTCAGCCCCAGCCCCAGTCCCGATGGCCAAGTGGCCTCCTTCCGCCCTTGTGCAACCTCAAGCATCGGGGGTTCTCCTTCCTTCCGTGAACTGTGGGCCCGGGTGCGGTCGCCAACCCAGGTGGGGTTCCGTTGGCCCGAGTCGCATCCGACATTCCGGCTTCCAAATCGTTTATCGGCCGGAGGACTCGCTTCTTTGAGGTCGGGTCACCGCCACCAAGCACCCGACGGAAGGGGCGTGTGGTCGCGACCTATCTTCCCTCCTGAGCTCGGACGCGTTGGGAGGGGCGGCTCACCCGCCCCTCCCAACCGGAGCCTGCCCGTGCCCCCCCCTGCTCCCCCCGGAAGGTCCAGCTTTAATGTTGGCTCTTAGCCTCAGGACTCCGTGGTGCTTATGTCCTTAGCCCTGGAGCAACTTCAGGACCATCTGAGGGTTCGCATTCGCCTGCTGCAGCATTGCAGTGCCCGCCTGCATCAAGATCTGCTGCTTGGTGAAGTTCATCATCTCTGCCGCCATGTCCACATCCCGAATTCGGCTGTTCGCAGCCGCCATGTTCTCCGACTGCACCTGCAAGTTGGTGATGATATGCTCCAAGCGGTTCTGCTTCGCCCCGATGTCTGCCCTTCTTTTCGACACTTCCTTTATCGCATCGTCCAGGCTGGCTATTGCCGCACTCGCCGCCGTAATATCGCCAATGGATGCTGTATCAATCGACAGGCTCGTCGTATCCGACTTTTTCAGGCTGACTTCCAAGATTTGGCCAGTATTTGCACCGACTTGGAGCGTGTACGTTGCATCCGAGAAAAGAACAGCTTTGGTATTGAACTGCGTGTCCTTGGCGATCTCATCGATTTGAGCCGAGAGCTGCTTGAACTCCAAGTCCAGGTTGGATCTATCGTCTGTGCTTAGCGTATCGCTGGCTGCCTGGACTGCGAGCTCACGTTGCCTCTGAAGCAGGGACTGAATCTCGCTGAGACCACCTTCAGCCGTCTGCAGCAGGGAAATACCATCCTGCGCGTTTCGTACTGCCTGGTTTAGACCGTTGATCTGTGCTTTCATCTTCTCCGACACCGTCAGACCAGCAGCGTCGTCCGCGGCCCGGTTGATGCGGAGACCGGTAGAGAGGCGTTCCAACGACTTGTTCAAAGCGGTGTCGGTGTTCTGCAGGTTTCTCCACGCCTGCAAGGCCGAGATGTTGGTGTTGATAACCATGCCTGTTTTCCTCCTTGTAATGTAGGCTTTGGCCCTGCCCATCCATCCGTGGTGGCCAACCCTTCACCCCCCTCATCGACACCCCTTCGCCCAGAGTTGAGGGGTCCCTGCGTACTTTTTTGTTAACGTCACTGTCGGGTCGGCCCGGGTACACGGACGCCTGCGAACGAGCCCGGGGGTCTAGCCAGCGGCCGAAAAAGTCCGCCTAAGGCAATGGCTGGGACCAGCGCCATGAGCCCCCGGGGGCTGACGACGTCGTGACCAGTAGTGGCCGATCAAGGCAGAGCCAGCAGGCGCTACTTCGGTAAGGGGTTCAACACGGTCGCAAAGTGGTTGACCCGTCCACGAAATCCCCTTGAGTATGGGGCAGGGTCCGTTCAAGCCGGCACAGCCAGGCCACTTCGTCGAAACCGTTGAACTCCACCGGCCGATCTGGCAATGACAGGCGGGAGAGCCATGCCTCGTTTTGAGGTCACGTTTGAGAGCTTCAGTAGTTTTGGAACAACCAGTCGACGAGGAGTTCCGAGTCATGGACCAGGCGGTGCACACACATCCAGGCTCAGTCGTCATCATGGTGGACGCCATCTCTGAAACAGACGCCGAAACCCGGGCGAGCGAGTGAGATGGAAGCATCGGCCCCCAGGCGGCCGATGAGTCAAAGTCGGAGGGTAACGTAGGCTAACCAGACGTCAGGTTCAAACCCCAATCAAAGCCGTTGAGCGTCAGAAGCTGGCTTGGCTGGGGTAGACCCAGCTTCCCGGAAGCCGACGGTTACCGTACTAATCCGGACGAATCCGTAGTCCATACCGGCAGGAGGTCCGGGCAGCAGAGACAGCTGCCCGGACGTGATAAAGTGGATAACGTCGAGACATCACTACGCCAGCAGGCTCTTGACGCTCTCGACCAACAAGGCCGAACTGGCCGCCTCCAGTGCAAGGATCAACCAGTTTGCGTACCCAGCCTGGCGAGCCCTCGCAGCAACATACAAACCTGCGAGAGCGGCCCCGACTGGTAGTATTTTCTTGTCGTTCATGGCTTCACCCCCTTTTGCCTATGGTTGATGCTTCCATGGGACGCCGACCTCCAGTAACCGACAGGCTTGTCTCCGGGTAAGGTCTTGTGCGTGTGTTCCCCGTCGTTGAGGTGCTGCTCCTACCGACGTCCGGCAGGACTAGCCCCTATTCGGAACTAGTTGTTCCGCCCAAGCTTCGAGATTCTATGGACGACATCGACTTGGTGGGCACTGGCGTGCAGAGGCTTAGCCGTTTCCCGGACGACGGGGCGGTCATAAGAACCAAATGTAATGTGCAAAGTGAAAACCGGCGGGAAATAAGTGCGTGAAAACCGATCTGGAGGCGTATTGGCGGTTACAGAATCGTCCCAATCATTTCATCCGCTACACGCGGAGCACTGGTAATCTCTGTGAACCCGCAGTTAGAAGACAAAGACCTCCAAATGCCATGCTTGATCGCCCCAACCAGATAATTTCGCTCCTCAGGATCTTGCCTACTTCAGGAATCCCGCCAATGTATCAGGAAGCATGGCGACAGGGCGTCACCGAGCTCGCCGGAGACTCGGGTGAGGTGATCGGCCGCCTTCGCTCCCTGAACCGGCGGCAGTTGCGCACCGATGCCAAACCGGACAAAAATCTCCCGCAGCATAATGCAACGCTTCCGCGAGCTAGACGACCAGATTTTACGGAGATGGTTGCCGCCTACTTTCGGGTGCTGCAGGAACGCAGTTCACAGGGAGAAGGCAAACAGGCGGTTGAGGCAATTCGACAACTGAATCTGGCCGGTCTGCGGGGCGCACTACGCACCTTCCGATGGATTGATGACCCGCCTAGCACCGAAATCTTCGTGGAAGCGGACGCAACCGCGACGGAACTGTGGCAGTGGTACGTGAGCCTGCATACCATTCGGCCGACCGGGAAGCAGCGAGTGGAGTGCATGCGGCGACGCAATGAGTTCGTCGGGTATGTAGTCAGCGTGAGCGCCCACACGGCGGAACGTCGAAACTAGCCGGCCCTTGACAATCCAGGGACAGGCTTCTTTCGGCATGCTACCAGTCTGCGCCGGCATGGGGCGGCCTCTTCTCATCCGGATCGGAATCCGGCTCGTCGTGCGGCTCCTCGTCATACGGCTCTTCGGTCAGGTCGTGCACGGCCAGGCGCGGTGCAGCGCCATACTGCATCTTGAGATCCAGCCACTGGATGGCCGTGCGAATACGGGTGCGAAGCTTGACGTCCTCTTCCGGTGCGGTTTCGAGAACCCTTTGCAAGAGTTCCTCGGGAGTCACTCCCGCCTGCCAGTTGTAAGCGCCCTCATGCGCGGCTAGGATCTGGTCCATCACCTTGAGCAGCTGGGAGCGGGTGAGGCTGGGCAACGCCTCGGCGGCAAGCAGGCGCGCAATCGCCTTTTCTGCCAACTCCGCCTCCACAGGGCGTTGCCGGTCCTGAAGCCAGGCGGACGCCTGCTCTGCATCCCCGCGGCCATCCAAGACCTCCGAGAAGAAGTTGGAGGCGACAACACCCACGGTGTAGGTGGCGGTAAGGGCGCCTGCCCCCGGCCCAGCCCCCGGCGCTGAAGCGGCCTCTCCCAACAGCCAGGCCAGCATGGCATAGGAGGCGGCACGGCTGCCGCGGCCCAAGCGTCCGATGAGCTCTACCTCATCCAGCAGGATGACCCACCCCTGATAGCCCGCCGAGCGGATCATGCGGCTCACCAGACGGAAATAGTCTGGCATGTCCCTCTTCACCTTGAAGCTCGGCGAAACACGCAGGGCACTGCCGAAGTTCAGGCGGTGAATGGCTTTCAGGTCCTGCATCGTGAGAAGGATTCCGTGCAGATCCTGATCCAGCTTGTAGACCTCTTGCTCCCCCGTATTGGGCCCTTCGATGCGATTCCGTACCACAGCCGCAACCTTCGGGTGAAGATACCGTTCCGCCCAAGCCAACAGATCCTCGGTCTGCGGTCGGCCGGGCCGAAACCACTCTAGCAACCGCTCCAGACCGGGCTGGCTGCCATCCGGCAGAAAGGTGTTGGCTGCAATCCGGGCATAGAGGCGGTCCGGCTTGTCCAGTTGAGCCTCTTTGCTCAGTGAGACGAGGCTGACCACACAGTTCTGCGTGCGTGCAAGGTTCCAGATGGCGTGCAGAAGATGGGTTTTTCCGTCCCCGTAGTTGGCCTGAAAGAGCTGACCGCCAGAGGCAGTGGCAGAGCTCTCCCTCTCCGGCTCCCCCTCCTCCTTGCCCAGGCCGTTCAGCTTGGCCTGAATCCGGTTCAGAATGTCCTCGCGCCCCATGGGGAAACTCAGGGCTACACTTGGCGAGGGCACGCCTGAGCGCAGGTTCTCGATGATACGCTGCTGCTGGTGCTGCCTTGAACTTGGTGCGTGCAAGGCTCCGGTTACATCCGCCCCCAAGCCCATACCCACACTGGCGGCCGTGCTGCCGGTCATTCTGCCTGCCTCCTTGCCAGTTCTTTTACCGCCTGAACGACTCGCTGTACTGGCGAAACACTCAGATCCCGCTTCTGCAATGCCCGCACCACTTCGGCCCGGACATTCTCCTGCAACTGCTCCCGCACTGCCTGCGGTAACGATTCCACCATGTCACTGAATTGGGCTGCAGCTACCTGCTCCAGGGCCTGTGCTCCAGCAAGCTGCCACAAGTGGTCCAGATCGATGATATCCAAGAACCGGTTGACCTGTCCGGAAGTAGGGTCAGCGAGCACCTCGTTTTGAACGCGCATCCACAGCGCCGGATAGGAACGCAGACCGGCCACCGAGTCGTTGAACAGATCGTCACGGCCACTAAGAACGAGCAGTAAGCCTTCCACCTGGTCGATCTCGTCGATAAACTGGCGCAACACTTCGTAAATGTCTTCACGGCGAGCCCGCGTAAATCGCCGTCTGCTGCCCGCTGCTGCTGGGTCGGCGTTGAGCACCACATCAAAGTTGTCCACCGTGACCACATGCCCCGGGATTCCCACCAGCCGCAGGAGATGAAGCCAGCTGCGTAAGATGAGGCGCGCATTGGAGCGGTCCACGTTCAGCCGCAGGTGAACGGTGCGCCGTTCGCGGGCATCCAGCTTGACGCCGCGAAACCATCGGTCCAGGGTGACCCGGTCCTCAGGTGAAAGCTCGAGCGCGCCCATTTGTGCCGCAGCCAGCTGCAGGACGGCCAGCGAAAACACGCGGTCGAGATGCGGATCCTTGAAAATGAGTCTTTCGAGCTGCATCTTCACTTCCCGCCGGACAATCTCGACGGGACGCCCCTGCTGCACCGACCACTCCACAAAGGTGGTTCTGCCGGGCGAATTTGCCCCGCTGGAAAGCGCTGCGGGGTCAGCCCCCTGTTCAACGATTACTCTGCGGCAAAGGCGGTCCAGGACCGGGTGAAGGTCCACTGGCTGAACAATGGCCCGGTACAGGTCGTCGACGGCCCCAAGTTCGGCGGTGCGGGCATCAACGTACGAAACCTGGTAGCCTAGAGTCCGCGCTCGCCGCCCCAGCTCAGCGAGGAACGCCGACTTCCCTGAGCCCGGGCGACCGGTGACAAACTTGACCTTTGACCCGCCCGCAGGCAGGAAACCGTTCGGACCTAGATACCGGTCTTCGAGAAACTGCATCTGTCCTACCGGGTCGATGAACATGGGCCTTCACCTCACTGCTCGCTGACTCTGCTCTCTTCCGGTTCCCACCGAAGCTGCAAGGCTGTCAGGTTCTCCTTGCCACCGTTGCTCGTGGGAACCGTGACGGTCGAACGCCGGCCCTGAATGAAGGCCAGGTGGCACCGGCCCTCGGTCAGGCCGTCCTTGCGGACCCGGTAGATGTCGAAAGCAAACTGGTAGATCGAGTAACCAGCGGCGCCGCTGCCTTCACGTAGGGACAGAAGATGATGGATCTCACGCAAGGAGACCGGCCGGTTCGGATCTTTGCCAGAAAGAAGCTCGTGGGCGCGGATGAGAGCCTGCCGGAAACGGGCCGCGTTGAACGAAGAGCGTTCCCGCCGGTCGAGCTCGTCGCGGATGAACTTGGCCAGGGCAACGGGCCGCAATATGTTGACTTTGTGCCGGTTGACCAGGACGTAGCCATCCTCCAGGTGGAACTGGACCGAGAAGGGAAAGGCCACGTACTCGGGGAAGCGCCCGTCAACGGCCAGGGATTCTGCCCGGCAAGCTGCCTCGAAGGCGCGAGCATAGGCTTCGAGCGACCATGGCTGAGCGCGGAGGGCTTCCCCTGCTTTGCATAGCTCCACCAAACGGTCATTACATTCCGACAATTGGCGGCCGAGGTCGGCCTCCAGCTGGGCCAAAGTATGGGTCTCGCCGAGGCGCACGGCCCGGGCCAGCCGGCGCACCAGCGCCTGCTGCTTCTTGTGGGCCTTATCCAGCGCAGCCGTTGCTTCTTGGTAGGGACCGTCCAAGACTGCGATCGGGTCAGACTCGGCGCTGGCATGCGATCCCAGGGGCGGAGGCGGGGACAGGAGCGGTGGCGACACTACCTCGGCCTCGGCGCTGGGCACTACACCAGACCTGGCACTGCACACTGCACCGGTCTCGGTCTCAGCACTGGACGCTGCGCCCAGCGACTGCACCTTGACGTCGTCATCCGTTATAAACAGATCCGTCTGCTTGGGCAAAGGCCCAATATCCGTAGGCCTAACGTTCAACACTTCCAACCTCCCCGTTAACCATTTGCGAGCCTTGCGTCGCGCGCTGCCCATGGGAATTCGGGTATGGCTCAGGCGGTGAACATGTGGTTCGGTTGGCCAATCAGCCGCGCCAATGGTGTCACACAACTCTACCTGGGACAAACCCCTTCGGAGAGCGCTTAAAAACCGGCCCATTCGGCCGAGTGGTATTCGCTGGATGCTGTA
>JADBKQ010000003.1 GCA_014896305.1 Limnochordaceae bacterium | reverse complement strand
ACTGCCGGGAGTTTCTCACGGGGGGTGCGGTAGCACCCCCCTTTTTTCGCGCCGGCTGGCCCCCCGAGCGCGTCCGGCCGGGGAGAGAGGGGGCGCCGGCGGCGTGCGGCCAGGAGCCTGGCGGGGGCTTTGGGGAAGGACTGGGGGGCGTTCTGCCCCGGGCTGCTCGCGATGCGGGAGGGGACCCCGACGGGCTGCTCCCGGCGAACAACATCTCTTTTGCAGGGGATGACGGGAAGGGCAGACTAGCAGGGACAAGGTGCGAGGGAGAGCCGGCCCGGTTCACCCGGTAAGTCGAGAGGGAGCGTTGGCGAGTCGATGGCTGCTGCTATTCTGTCTCTCTTGCCCGCTTTGGCCTGGCTCTGGTATTTCACCCGACAGGATCGCCATGGTGAGCCGGTGGGCCGGCTGCTCCTGACCTTCGCTGCGGGAGCGATTCTTGTCTGGCCGGCTGTCTGGCTGGAGAGCCCCTGGCGTTCCTGGGCGACCGATGGCTCGGCGTGGCAGCGCTGGGGGGGCGTTCTGTTCGTCGTTGCTCCGCTGGAAGAAAACCTGAAACTGGTGGCGGCTGCTGCCACTACCTGGCGTCGGCCGGAGCTGGATGAACCGGTCGATGCGGTGATATACCTTGTTGCTGCTGCCCTGGGATTTGCGGCTGCAGAAAACCTGCTCTACGCTCGAGCGTTTGGCCTGGCGATCACACCGTGGCGGGGTCTGTTTTCCGCCCTGGCTCACGCGACCTTTTCCGGGGTACTGGGAGTACAAGTGGGGAAGGGACTGTTCGGCGGGCGGGCGTTGGCGCCGTCCCTGTTGCTCGGCGAGGCCATAGCTGTACTGCTGCACGGCACGTATGATGGTCTTCTGTTTGCTGGGGGCATGCAAGCCTTGGCAGCGATTGGACTGTTGGTGGTGGCTGCCCTTTACTTAGGCAGATCTTTGCGGCAATTGGCGCAGAGTCGGCCGCCTGCTCGAATACGCACGCCTACCCAGTGAATACCCGAATACCCGCACGTGCCCGGCTGTCCCCGGCCTCTGGGCAAATACCGACGCCTGGCCGCGAGAATGTCCCCACCTACCCCGATAAGGCGCATCGTGGTAAAATCTCATGGTGGCGAGCCCGCGACCGCGGGCTGTTTTTGTGTCGTACAAGCCAAACTGGGCTCGGCGTGTTCGCATTACGCCAACGCAAGCACCGCCGGAAGTCATGCGTGGGCTTCGGGTATGAAGGGGAGGGTGGCCGATGTCGGGACATTCCAAGTGGGCCAACATTAAGCGCAAGAAGGAAAAGGTGGACGCAGGGCGGGGGAAGATGTTCACCAAGATTGCGCGGGAGATCATTGTAGCTGCCAGGGAAGGTGGGGGGGATCCGGACGGCAATTTCCGGCTGCGGTTGGCCATCGAGCATGCACGCAGCGTCAACATGCCGGCGGAAAACATCGAGCGGGCCATCCGGCGCGGGACGGGTGAGTTATCCGAAGGGGAGAACTGGGAGGAAGTCACCTACGAGGGATACGGTCCGGGAGGCGTAGCGCTTTTGGTTCAGGCGATGACGAGCAATCGGAACCGGACCGCGAGCGACATTCGTTACGTGTTTTCACGCCACGGGGGTAACCTCGGCGAAGCTGGCTGTGTCGCCTGGATGTTCGACCAGCAGGGGCTGATTCGGGTTCCCAAACAGAAAGTACAAATGTCGGAGGACGAATTCCTCATGGAGGCTCTGGATGCGGGCGCCTCCGACGTCCAAAACGAAGAAGACGCTTATACACTGATTACCCAACCGGCGGACTTTCAAGCGGTGCGAGAGGCGGTGGACAAGAGAGGGATTCCTGTGGAAGAGGCGGAGATCGCCTTGGTACCTAAGAACCGCGTCACCGTAGAAGGCAAAGATGCCGAAAGAGTGTTACAGCTCATCGAAGCGCTGGAAGACATGGAT
This sequence comes from Limnochordaceae bacterium, assembly GCA_014896305.1. Classification (GTDB taxonomy): domain Bacteria; phylum Bacillota; class Limnochordia; order Limnochordales; family DUMU01; genus Bu26. The sequence continues at coordinate 184,455 of JADBKQ010000003.1, read as the reverse complement.
GACGTTCAAAACGTGTACAGCAACGCAGATATCGACGAGTCTACATTGGAAACCGTGCAGGCGTGACGGGACCGAATCCAAGCCAGCTGAGTTTTCCAGGTTGTAGTGGTGCGGAGGCTGAGACGTGCCTTGTGACGCAGGAGGCGACGGGGTTGGTGGTGATCGGGGTAGATCCAGGAAACGCCCTCTGCGGTTTCGGAGTCGTACGTTACGATGGGCAGCAGTGGGAAGTGGTAGTGGCCGGAGCCATCCGTACTCCTGCCGCAGAGGCGGCACCGATGCGCCTTTTGTCCATTGAACGAGCTCTCTCTGATTTGATCCGTACCCACCACCCCGAGGAGATGGCCGTCGAGAAGCTCTACTTCAACCGCAACGTACGGACGGCGATGCGGGTGGGAGAAGCTCGGGGTGTGGTGCTGTTAACCGCAGCCCGCTTTGGGTTGCCAGTGGCTGAGTATACTCCGCCCGCCGTCAAGCTGGCGGTGACAGGCAACGGCGCCGCAGATAAAGACCAGGTCGGGCTCATGGTGCAGCGAATCCTGCGGTTGCGGGACATACCAACTCCTGATGATGTGGCCGATGCCCTGGCAATCGCCATCTGCCACTGCCAGACGGCCACCACCCGGCGGCGCTGGGAGCAGGCGTTGTCTGGCGACCAGTAACGCAGAGAGGGACGGGCGGTGAAGGCCAAATGATCGGACGCCTTCGTGGAGAGCTGGTTCTTGCAGACGAGGAGCGTTGTCTAGTAGACGTGGGCGGTGTGGGCTACGAGGTATACGTGCCGGAGTCGACCCGGCGGCAACTACCCCGCCCAGGGCAGCCGACAATACTGTGGTGTCGCCAGGTGGTGCGGGAAGACGATATCCGCCTATACGGCTTTGCATCCCTGGCGGAACGGGAGTTATTTGATCAGCTGCTCACAGTCTCGGGTATCGGCCCTCGGGTGGCCCTATCCGTCTTGTCCACATTCAGCCCGGAACGGTTTCGACGCGCCATCGCCCTGGGGGAGGCCGCACTCCTGGTTCAGATTCCAGGAGTGGGACGGCGCAGTGCCGAGCGGTGGATTGTGGAGTTTCGTAATCGCTTCCACTGGACGGCGGACCGGATCGACATCATCGGGTCGACGAGAGCTTCCCCCTCGCAGTCGCCATCCCCGTTATCTCAGCCGCAAACGGAGGGACCGTCGGCATCGCCCTTGCCGCGGTTACAGTCGCTAGCAGCATTCCACAACTCAGGAAAAGGGGACGGTCAGGTCGCAACCGGAGAAGATGTCACGGAAACAGGGTATGTCGCTGTCGATGGCGAACCTGATTCGGAGGATCAGCAACATCAGCCGCACCAGCAGCGTCAGCAGCCCCCGCACGCCCAGCCGGCGGTATCCGAGGCGCGGGCTGAGGTGCCCCCAACCGCCGCCGCCCGGCTGAGTTCTCTATGGGGTGAGACCTTGGCTGCCCTGACCTCCTTGGGCTACTCGGACAGGGAGGCGACGGCGGCCCTGGATGCGCTAACCCGAAACGGAGAGGTATCGGAGGGCCAGTTCGTTCAGGAGTGGTTGCGGGCTGCTCTGAGACGCTTGAGTCCACCTCGCTAAGATAGTCGGCAATGGATTCCCAAGAGGAGGCCGTGCGGGTGATGGAGAATTGGAATGAACCCACAGCGCCAGCCCGTCGACCCCGGCGCGCAATGAGCCGCACCAGCAAGAGCAAAACTCGCGCCCAAGACCCACGGCTGCTCAACCCGGCGCACGTGCCCGAACAGGACGGACAGGAGAACTCACCTGCGCTCGGGCCCGGGTTGGTGCCTTCACCCAGACCAGTGCCGGAGTCCATGGCGCTTTTAGGAGAGACCGAGAGCGACGGCGTTCTGCGCCCTCGACGCCTGGCTGAGTACGTCGGCCAGGAAAAGGTGAAGCAGAACCTGTCGGTCTTCATTCAAGCGGCGGTGCGCCGATCTGAGGCGCTCGACCATGTGTTGCTCTATGGACCCCCTGGATTGGGGAAGACCACTCTGGCCCACATCGTCGCCGCTGAACTGGGGGTTTCCCTGCGGGTGACATCCGGTCCGGCCATCGAGCGTCCGGGGGACCTGGTCGCACTGCTGACCAATCTGGAACCCCGGGATGTGCTCTTCATTGATGAGATTCACCGCCTGCGACCCGTGATCGAAGAAGTGCTCTACCCCGGAATGGAGGACTTCGCGGTCGACATTGTGTTGGGAAAAGGTCCAGGAGCTCGCTCCCTCCGCCTGGAACTGCCTCATTTCACGTTGATCGGGGCGACCACCCGGGCTGGCATGCTGACCTCCCCGCTGCGTGACCGCTTCGGGGTCATTTGCCGCCTGGAATACTACACCGCGGCTGAACTGGCCTCTATCCTCCAGCGCTCTGCCGCCCTGCTTCACATCGGGGCGACACCGGAAGCCCTGGCGGAGATTGCTCGCCGTTCCAGAGGGACTCCGCGGATCGCAAACCGCCTTCTCAAGCGGGTCCGAGACTACGCCGAAGTGCTGGGCGTAGGCCGCATCGACCACGACGTAGCCGTGGCCGCGCTGGCCCGTCTCGAGGTCGACTCGTTTGGTTTGGACGCTGTCGACCGCAAACTGTTGCAGGCGATGGCGGAGACGTTCGGAGGACGTCCGGTCGGGCTCGAGACGCTGGCTGCCGTGACGTCGGAAAGCCCGGAGACCGTGGAGGATGTCTACGAACCATACTTGATGCAGCAGGGGTTTCTGCAACGAACCCCCCGGGGGCGTCAGCTGACCGCCCGTGCCTACAACGAGCTGCCCTTCCTCAGGCCCTGGCGTCAGCAAGCCGCCCAGCTTTCCACCGCTGAACAGCTTTCGCTCACAGAGCGGCCAGCAGCAGGAAGCGAAGGCTCGTGAAGAGTTACTGGACCGACGCGGTGGTCTTGCGCAGCCGTCCGCTGGGAGAGGCGGACCGCTTGGTCTCGCTCCTGTCCGATTCGGAGGGGAAGATTCGTGCCACGGCCCGGGGAGCTCGTCGTGGCCGCTCCTCCCTGGTGGCCGGGACGCAGCCTTTCGTATATGCCCGGTATCAGTTGTTCCGGGGGCGCGAACTGGATAGCATTACGCAGGTTCAGCTGGTGCGGTCGCATCTGGCCGTTCGGGACCAGCTCCTCAGCTTTGCGCTGGCCAGTTACGTCGCAGAGGTCGTGGACTGGACGACGATGGAGCGACAGCCGGTACCAGGGGTGTTCCGCCTTCTTCTAACTCTTTTGGCCGAATTGGACGAGCATCCGCCCCGCTCACCCGGACGGGCGCTGGCATTGGAAAGCTGGTTCGAACTTCACCATCTGGGCGAGCTGGGCTACCGGCCCCAGCTGGATGGATGCGTCTTGTGCCACCGTCCCCTCCTCCCCAGTGCGGGGCGGTCGACGGACAACTCCGGGTGGTGGCTCCAGCCGGCGCAAGGAGGCCTCGTCTGTTCCTCTTGTCGCAGTCAGTCTCCATCGGCCGAACCCGGGGTGTTGCTGGGAGACGAAGTCATTCTCTGTTTGCGGCGGTGGCAGCAGGAGGCGGAGCCAGACCCTGGCGCGGTCGCAGACCCTTCCCAGCCTGCAGGGCGACAGTTGGCCGCGGCCTTGCGCATGTACGTCGACTACTACGTAAACCATACAATCCGATCCCTTCCCTTCCTGGCAGAGTTGATGGGGACGACAGCCGCTGCTGGAGACGGGGGTGGGCCCAGGGCTTCTCGGGCTTGACTGGGGCCCGCCCGAACGGGGCGGCTCAGCTGTGGACATCCCCTGGAAGGGTAGATAGTACAAAGGGGCGGATGGCGATGGAGACGACCGAACAGCTTGCTAACTCGGAAACCGGCCACGCGCAGAGTTGGTTGGAGAAAATCGAGTTCATCCGGCAGCGATTCCCGGTCGGGTACAGGCAAGCCCGCGCTCTCCTTGAACAGGCCGGCGGTGACCTGGTGGAAGCGCTCGCTCTTCTCGAGGACGAAGAGGAACCCGGGGAGGAACCGGGCAGCCTGAGCCGGTCCGGGCGAGGACCGACTCCGGCGTCCCCAAGAGGCAGCGGCCAGCGGGTGATGCGTGGCCTGCAGCAGCTGTGGCAGGACAGCACCACGACTCGCATTCGAGTGGACCGGAAGGATCATCAGCTGCTGGACATCCCGCTCGTGGTCGGGCTCGCCATGGGGGTCTTTGCTCCCACGTTGACGCTGCTGGCTGGGTTGTCTGCACTGGCGGCAGACTGCCGCCTGACGGTAGGGAAGGGGTCTTCTCGGCCTACCGCTGCTCGCCAGATGGCCCAGCTGGCTCGGGTGTGACGGTCGGGCCTCTGGTGAGACGGGTTGACGACGCCGAGCAGAGTCTGATACAGTACGTCTCGGTATTAGGTGGCTCGGCTGGGCATCCGGGCCAGGCGTGGTCAAAGAGCGAATGCCTTCCATCCCTGGCAGACCAGGTGGGCCAGGGGGTGGGGCTTTCGCGCGTTCAACCGGCCCCTACGGTCACCCTGAGGACTGAGGAGGGAGAGTTTGAATCTCCAGGAGCTCATCTTTACACTACAAGAGTACTGGGGCAGCCAGGGATGCATCATCTCGCAGCCGTACGACATGGAGGTAGGAGCGGGGACGATGCATCCGGACACGTTCTTGCGAGCACTGGGTCCGGAACCCTGGCGGGTGGCGTACGTGCAGCCTTCCCGGCGGCCCACCGACGGCCGTTACGGCGAGAACCCCAATCGCCTGCAACGCTATTTTCAGTTTCAGGTCATTCTCAAGCCATCTCCTATTAATGTGCAAGAGCTTTATCTCGAAAGCCTGGGCCGGCTCGGTATTGACCCCAAGCTTCACGACATCCGCTTCGTCGAGGACGACTGGGAGTCACCCACGCTCGGAGCCTGGGGACTGGGCTGGGAGGTGTGGCTGGATGGGATGGAGATCACCCAGTTCACCTATTTCCAGCAGGTAGGGGGCGAAGATTGCCACCCGGTGACGGCGGAGATCACGTACGGGGTCGAGCGCATTGCCATGTACCTGCAGCAAGTGAACAACGTGTACGAGCTGACCTGGGTGGACGGGATTCGCTACGGTGACGTCTTCCACCAAAATGAGGTGGAGCAAAGCCGGTATAACTTCGAAAAGGCGGACGTAGCCAGGCTCTTTCGGCTCTTCGAGGAGTATGAGGCGGAAGCCCAACGGCTGCTCAGCCAGGAGCACCTGGCTTTGCCCGGTTACGATTACGTGCTCAAGTGCAGTCATACGTTCAACCTATTAGACGCTCGGCGGGCGCTGAGTGTCACGGAGCGGGCCAGTTACATCGGGAGGGTGCGGGCGCTGGCGCGTCTGGCGGCCTCCCTTTACGTGAAGTCCCGTGAGGAGCGGGGCTTTCCGCTCCTGCGGTCTAGCTCCCCGGAGGCTTCCGTTCAGCCTGAACCGGCAGGGAAGACGGCAGGGCCGCGGGCTGCCGCTTTCGGAGAGGGGGTCGGCCGCGCATGAACGCCCAGCTAAACGTCTCCGAGGGAGAAGGGCAAGTCCGGGATCTTCTTGTCGAGATCGGCACGGAAGAGTTGCCGGCTCGCTTTGTGGACTCCGGCAGTGAGCAGCTGGCCCAACAGCTGGCTGCCGGCCTGGACCAGCAGGGAGTCTCCCACGGCGATTTGAGGCGTTTGGCTACGCCGCGCCGGCTGGCAGTCCTGGTTCGCGAAGTGGCCACCCTGCAAAAAGAGCAGGTGATCGAAAAGCGTGGTCCGTCGCGGCAGGCCGGCTTGACCGCCGAGGGGACGCCAACCCAAGCGGCCATCGGCTTTGCCAAGGCCAACGGCGTGCCCGTCGAGTCCCTGGAGGTACGATCAACCCCCCAGGGAGAGTATCTTTTTGCCGTCCGGCGGCAACCGGGGCGTCCCACGGCCGAGGTCTTGCCTGAGATCGTGAAGACCGCCATCGCGGCCATCGCCTTTCCCCGGACCATGCGTTGGGGGGATCTGACCGAACGCTTCGCCCGGCCGGTTCGCTGGCTGGTTGTGCTGTTCGGGAGCGACGTCATCCCGGTCACCAGCAAAGGGGTTTCGTCCGGGCGGGCCACCTACGGTCATCGCCAGTTGGGCCCCGGCCCGTGGGCACTGTCCCAGCCGGCGGATTACGAAAATGTCCTCTACCAGGTGGGCGTGGTGGCTGACCCAGAGCGCCGCCGCCAGCAACTGTTGTCCCAGGTGAACCAGGCGGCCGCTGCCGCGGGGGGGCAGGCGGTACTCGCTCCGGGGCTGGTGGCAGAAGTCACCAACCTCGTGGAATGGCCCACCGCGTTCGTTGGGCATTTTGACCCGGCCTTCCTGGAATTGCCGGAGCCCGTCCTGATCACGCCCATGCAGCATCATCAGCGCTACTTCCCCGTCCGCGATGCCAACGGGCGTCTTTTGCCGTTGTTCGTCGGGGTGCGCAACGGCGGCACGGAAGGCCTGGCTGGGGTGGCGGCGGGCAACGAACGGGTGTTGCAAGCCAGGCTGGAAGATGCCCGCTTCTACTTTACCCAGGACCTAGACAAGCCTTTAGGCGCCTATAGCGAGGCGCTAGAAGGTATCGTCTTCCAGGAGCAGCTGGGAACGATGGCGGCCAAAGTCCGCCGAATCGTGGCGTTGACCGAGTGGGTTGGCCGTCAGCTCCTGCTGCCCGACGATGTGTTAGCTACAGGCAGGCGGGCGGCACAACTTTGTAAGAACGATCTGGCGACCCGCGTCGTCAGCGAGTTTGACGAACTGCAGGGGGTCATCGGCCGGGAGTATGCCCGCCGTGCTGGTGAGCCCGAGGCGGTGGCGGTCGCCATTGGTGAGCAGTATCTGCCGCGGGGAGCGGCGGACGCACTGCCGGCCACCCCTGCCGGGGCGTTGCTCTCCGTCAGCGACCGTATCGACACCCTGGCCGGCTACTTCTCCATCGGTATGGTGCCATCCGGATCGCAAGACCCCTACGCTTTGCGGCGCCAGGCACTGGGGTTGCTCCGTATTCTCCTGGAGCGAGGCTGGCACTTGGACCTGCGCCAGACCCTGGAGAGGGCGTTGGAACAGTATCCACCCCGCCAGGGAGCCCCGGCGGTGTCGCAGGTGGCAGAGGAGATCTGGCGTTTCGTAGCGGATCGGGAGCGAGCCCTCCTCATCGAACAGGGACTCCGTTACGATTTGGTCGATGCGGCGCTACTGGCTGCTGGGGCTGACCCGGTGGGGGCAGCAGCCCGGGCGCACGCTTTGCATGCCACCGCGGCCCATGGCGAGTTCGATGATCTGGCCGTAGCCTATGGGCGGGCCTTCCACATCCTGCGCCAGGCACAGTTTACCGCTTCAGATCGAACGGAGCAGGAGTTGCGGGCCCGGTGGGATGCGCTGGCTGCTGAGCGGGCCGCAGATCATCCCGGTGCGGAGGCCGAACTGCTGGAAGCGACACTGCGGGTGGCGGGGCGTGTGGAAGCTTACGCTCGACAGGAGCGCTGGCAGGAGGCGATCGTGGAGTTGTCCGGCCTGCGCCAGGCGATCGATCGCTTTTTTACGGAAGTGCTCGTGATGGACCCCGACCCTCAGGTCCGTCGCTACCGCCTGCAACTGCTGGACTTCTTTGTCCGGGTGGCAGGGCGGGTGGCCGCCTGGGAGAAAGTGGTGCCGGCTGGTCAAGCCTAAATGGGAGAGGGGAAGCAATGGCGGACCAAATTCGATCCGGGGAAAAGGAGGAATTACTCGAGGAAAGCCGAATATCTGGCTGGACAGAATTCAGCGGGTGCGGGACGAGTTTGATCCCAAGCATGGGCCGGGCGTTGTGAGAATCCTGTCCGACTGTTTCCAAGGAGGTATGTTCGGGATGGCGGTAGCGACCAAAAAGATGGTCTACTTCTTCGGCAACGGTCACGCCGAAGGAGAAGGCGACATGAAGGTCCTGTTGGGCGGAAAGGGCGCCGGTTTGGCAGAGATGACCAACCTTGGCATCCCGGTGCCGCCCGGATTCACCATCACGACCGAGGTCTGCATCGATTTTTATCGAAGCGGCGAGAAGTGGCCGGAAGGGCTGGAAGCTCAGGTTAAAGAAGGTCTTGAGCGGTTGTCCGTTGCCATGGGTGGCGCCCGGCTGGGGGACCCCAATAATCCCTTGCTTCTCTCCGTAAGGTCCGGGGCACGGGTTTCCATGCCGGGGATGATGGACACCATCCTCAATCTGGGCCTCAACGACCAAACGGTCCAGGGGCTCATCCAGCGGACGAATAACCCCCGATTTGCCTGGGATTCATATCGGCGGTTCATCCAGATGTACAGCGACGTCGTGCTGGGCATCGAGCACGAGGAATTCGAGAAACTGATCGACGCCCGCAAGGCCCAAAAGGGTGTCAAGCTCGACATCGAACTGGATGCCGATGATTGGAAATCTCTGGTCGATGAGTACAAAGAGCTCGTCCAGAAGAGACTGGGCCGGCCGTTCCCCCAGGATGCCTGGGAGCAGCTGCGGGGCGCGATTGACGCCGTCTTCAACTCCTGGAATAACCCACGGGCGATCAAGTACCGCGAGATCAACGGCATCCCGCATGACTGGGGCACGGCGGTCAACGTGATGGCGATGGTATTTGGCAACATGGGCCCCAATTCGGGCACAGGGGTTGCCTTCACCCGCGACCCGGCCACCGGCGAGAAGCGGTTCTTCGGTGAGTACCTGGTGAACGCTCAGGGCGAGGACGTTGTAGCTGGAATCCGGACGCCCGAACCGGTCTCCCGACTGGAGCAGGAGATGCCCGAGGTGTACCGGCAGCTGGTAGAGATCTACCAGAAGCTTGAGCACCATTACAAGGATATGCAGGATATCGAGTTCACCGTCCAGGAAGGCAAGCTGTACATGCTGCAGACCCGTAACGGCAAGCGGACAGCTCAGGCCGCAGTGAAGATTGCTGTGGACATGGTGCACGAGGGCCTGATCGACAAGAAGACCGCGCTGTTGCGGGTAGAGCCCAAGCAACTCGACCAGTTGCTCCACAGGATGGTGGATCCCAAGGCGAAAGTTCAGGTCATTGCGAAGGGCTTGCCAGCTTCCCCGGGAGCAGCGGTGGGACGCATCGTCTTCCGTGCTGACGACGCCGAGGCCTGGGCCAAGCGGGGCGAAAAGGTGGTCCTGGTTCGGGCGGAGACCTCCCCAGAGGACATCGGTGGCATGAATGTGGCCCAAGGGATCATGACCTCCCGGGGTGGCATGACGTCGCATGCGGCCGTGGTCGCCCGCGGTATGGGCAAGTGCTGCGTGGCCGGTGTGGGTGCAGCGTTGGTGGATGAAGAGACGAAGACCCTGAAGATCGGGGAGCACGTCCTGCACGAGGGCGATTGGATTACGCTGAATGGTTCGACGGGCGAAGTCATCCTGGGACAGGCGCCGCTGGTCGAGCCGTCGCTAGCCGGTGAATTTGGTGAGCTGATGCAGTGGGCGGACGAGATCCGCAAGCTGGGCGTGCGAGCCAATGCGGATATTCCACGCGATGCCCGGGCCGCGGCCCAGTACGGGGCGGAAGGGATTGGCCTGTGCCGCACCGAGCACATGTTCTTTGCACCCGATCGGATAAAGGCCATGCGCGAGATGATCCTGGCGGACGATACGGCCGGGCGGGAGCAGGCTCTGGCGAAGCTGCTGCCCTATCAGAAGAGCGACTTCATCGGGCTTTTCCGGGAAATGAAGGGCAAGCCTGTGACCATCCGGTTGCTCGATCCACCGCTACACGAGTTCCTGCCGCATGAGGAAGCCCAGCTGAAAGAGCTGGCGGCCGAGATGGGCGTAAGCGTGCAGAAGCTGCGGGAGCGAGTGGAAAGCCTCAAAGAGTTCAATCCGATGCTGGGGCACCGTGGCTGCCGGTTGGGGGTCACATATCCGGAAATCTACAACATGCAGGTTCGGGCGATCTTCGAAGCCGCTACCGAACTGGCCAAAGAGGGATTCATCATCGTGCCGGAAGTGATGATCCCGGTGGTGGGCATCGAGAAAGAGCTCGAGCTGTTGCGCAAGAATGCCATCGAGGTGGCTGAGCGGGTGATGGCGGAGGCCGGGGTGAAGCTGGAGTATCGGATCGGTACGATGATCGAGTTGCCGCGGGCAGCGGTGTTGGCCGATCAGATTGCCCGTCAGGCCGACTTCTTCTCGTTCGGAACGAACGACCTGACGCAGACCACCTTCGGGTTCAGCCGGGACGACGTGGGTAAGTTCCTTGGGGTTTACTTGCAGAAGGAGATCCTGCCGGCCGATCCTTTCCAAACGCTGGACCAGGAGGGGGTCGGGCAGCTGATTCGAATGGGTGTAGAAAAGGGACGCAGCACCAACCCGCACCTGAAGACAGGAATCTGCGGGGAGCATGGTGGAGACCCGGCCTCCGTCGAGTTCTGCCATCGGGTGGGCCTTGACTATGTGAGTTGCTCGCCGTACCGTGTGCCCATTGCTCGTCTGGCGGCAGCACACGCGCAGATCAAGTATCCAAGAGCTTAAAGACGTGCAGATCCGGTAGCGGAAGCCCCGGCTCTGCCGGGGCTTCCGCATCCTTGGAGACAGGTGAACGGGCCGGCAAAGAATGCGTCAGCACGTGCAGGAGAAGTGACGAAGGCAACGAATGTTGTTCGCTCTGTTGTGTTGGACTCGAGCAGGTCGCCAGGGGAGGTGGACCGCGTGGCAGGAGTGCCGACCACAGGGAATCGGCTCACCCCCGAGTGGATCGAGCAGGTCCGCCAGGCGAGCGACATCGTGACGGTGGTTGGAGAGAGGGTGCGTCTGAAGCGGAGTGGCCAGGGCTTTGTCGGCCTGTGCCCATTCCACCGGGAGCGGACGCCTTCGTTTCACGTACACCCGCAGCGTCAGTTTTTCCATTGTTTTGGATGCGGGGCGGGGGGCGATGTCTTCGCTTTCGTCATGAAAAGCGAGGGGCTCTCCTTTCCCGAGGCCGTACTCTGGTTGGCCCGCAGAGCTGGGATTCCTGAGCCGGTCAGGGTTGTTGCTGGTCGGGGGGCGGAGGAAGATCGCTGGCTACAGTCGCTATTTCAGGCACAGGAGTGGGCGGTCCGGTGGTTCGAACGAATGCTTTCCGGCGCAGCTGGGGCTGAGGGGCGTGCTTATCTTCAGCGCCGGGGGGTAAAGCCCCAGGTGGCGGCGGCATTTCGCCTCGGTTATGCTCCGGCCCAATGGGATGCCCTGGTGACGCAGGCCCGCCGCGACGGCGTGCCCTTGCCGCTTCTTGGCAAGCTGGGGCTGGTGGCGCAGGGAAGGGACGGGCGATGGTGGGACCGCTTTCGTCACCGCCTGATCTTCCCGATCCTGGACGCTAACGGTCGGCCGCTGGCTGTGGGAGGACGGCGCCTGGGCACAGAAGAGAATGAGCCCAAGTATCTGAATTCGCCCGAAAGCCCCATTTACCATAAGGGGCGGGAATGGTACGGGCTGCATGTGACTCGGGCTGCCATCCGCCAGCGGCAAAAGGCGGTGGTGGTGGAAGGGTACATGGACTGCATCGCGTTATATCAGGCAGGGGTTGCAGAGGTGGCTGCTTCCCTGGGGACGTCCTTGACCCGGCTGCAGGTGGCACGGCTGGCCCGGGATGCCCGGCAGGTGGTCGTGGCATATGATGCGGATATCGCTGGCCGCCTGGCCACGGTGCGGGCCATTCAGCTCTGGCAGCAGGCGGGTGTCTCGGTGGTGGTGGCGCGCTGGCCCGACGGAGACGATCCTGACTCTCTGGCACGACGGGATCCGCAAGCGGCGGTAGAGTGCATAAACCACGCCATATCGGCCTGGAATTACCGCCTGGAACTGGCGTTGGGAGATCAGGATATCAAGGGCTTTGATGAGCGTCTGGAGGCGGTAGGCAGAGTGGCCCGTCTGTTGGCGGGAGTAGAGGAACAAGCCGAGCTAGAAGTCTTGATCCAGGAGGCCGCCGCTAGGCTGGGGGTGACCCCGCTAGCTCTGGAGGACGAGGTTCGCACGTTCCGGCAACGCCAGGGTGTGCCCCGACTGGGACGGGGTTGGCCGCGGCAAGGTGAGCAGGTGAACCATACTAGCAGGGAGACACAGCCGGGTCGGGCCGGCGGAGCAGACGGGCAGGACTACTGGTCGGATTCGCATCAAACAGCGATTGAAACGGCCTTTTTGGGCTGGCTCATTCACCGGCCCCCTCCTTGGCCCGCCTGGGTGTGGCAAGCTCGGCCAGATTGGTTTCAGACGGTTCTGTACCGCCGTCTGTGGGAGGTACTTATGAAGGGGGTCAGCCCTGCCGCGGTGCAGTCTGGGCAAGAGGGGCCGGAGTTGGCGGGTTTACTGCAGTTGTTACGGGAGCGAGGAGTTGGAGAAAAGCTGGGGGCAGATCGAGGCAGGGCTTCCTCGGATGTTGACGAATTGTATGGCCAGGAGTTGTTTTGGCGTCTGCGAGTGGCGGTTCAGGTGCAGGTGATCCGTCAAGCCGAGAAGGAGATGAGCCATTGGGAGCAGAGCCTGCCGCTTCAACTTGGAGGTTTAAATCAACTGCTTTTGCGGCATAAACAAATATCGGCGTCGTTGGTTCAGCCCGGCGCGTTTGGGAGGGGGGCACAATAACAATGGACGGAAAGGGGGGAAAGGGGATGCAAAAGCCGGAGTTGGCCCAGATCGAGGGGGTTCGCGAGCTGATCCAGAAGGGCAAGCAGCAGGGATCGCTCACGTACAAGGAGATCATGGATGCTCTGCAAGACGTGGAGTTGTCTCCCGAGCGGATCGACGAAGTGTACGAGGCTTTTGCGAATCTTGGGATCGAGATTGTGGGTGGACATGACGAACCGTCACCGGACGGAGAACACCCCGAGACGGACGACATTAACCTGGACCTGTCTGTACCCGAAGGGATCAGTTTGGACGATCCGGTCCGGATGTATCTCAAAGAGATCGGTCGGATCCCGCTGTTAACGGCCGATGAAGAGGTCGAATTGGCCAAAAGGATCGAAAAGGGAGATGAAGAGGCTCGCCGGCGGTTAGCAGAGGCAAACCTGCGGCTGGTTGTCAGCATCGCCAAGCGGTATGTGGGCCGAGGCATGCTTTTCCTTGACTTGATCCAGGAAGGCAACCTGGGGTTGCTCAAGGCGGTGGAAAAGTTCGACTACCGCAAGGGCTACAAGTTTAGCACCTACGCCACCTGGTGGATTCGCCAGGCGATTACTCGGGCCATTGCTGACCAGGCTCGTACGATCCGGATTCCGGTGCACATGGTGGAGACCATCAACAAGATGATTCGGGTACGGCGTCAACTCTTGCAGACCTTGGGACGAGACCCAACGCCGGAGGAAGTGGCCGCGCAGATGCAAATCCCGGCCGAGCGAGTCCGGGAGATCGAGAAGATTGCTCAGGAGCCGGTTTCTCTCGAAACGCCCATCGGCGAGGAAGAGGATTCGCACCTGGGGGATTTCGTGGAAGATGAGGATGCGCCGGCTCCGGCGGAAGCGGCTGCATTTACACTACTGCGGGAGCAACTGGACGAAGTGCTGCAAAGCCTCACCCCCCGCGAGCAACGGGTACTCCGGTTGCGCTACGGCCTGGACGACGGGCGCCAGCGTACCTTAGAAGAGGTTGGCCAGATCTTTGGCGTTACCCGGGAGCGGATTCGCCAGATCGAGGCCAAGGCGTTACGGAAGTTGCGGCATCCGAGCCGGAGCAAGAAGCTGCGCGACTTTCAGGAGGATTAGGCGAAGCCGGGTAGTTTCCATCGGAACGGATGGATCTGCGGGTGGGCGCCTCACGGGGGGACGGAGATCTTTCGCGTTGGGCGCTCTGGCATGTATAATGAAAGAGTCTGGTCGACCATCGGGTCCGTGGGCCCTTAGCTCAGTGGTTAGAGCAGTGGACTCATAATCCATGGGTCGCAGGTTCGAACCCTGCAGGGCCCACTGGTTATTCCTACCAACTGGAGCCACAGGTTCCGGTTGACGAGGTTCGTCTTGGGTCGTACAATGGCACCGTAAAGAGAAAACGAGGCTGAGTGGCCGCGCGAAGGTTTTCGCGAGGAAAGTCGGGACTCCACAGGGCAGGGTGCTGGGTAATCCCCAGTGGGGGCGACCCCAAGGAAAGTGCCACAGAAAAGAAGACAGCCCGCCTAGCGGCGGGTAATGGTGAAACGGTGCGGCAAGAGCGCACCAGCGATCGGGTGACCGGTCGGCTTGGCAAACCCCACCCGGAGCAAGACCAAATAGGAGGGAGATCGAGTGGCCCGCTCGTCCCTCGGGTTGGTCGCTGGAGATGCCAGGTAACTGGCATCCTAGATGGATGGCCACTAAAACGGAATCCCGCTTACAGGCCTGGTTTTCTTCTTGACATATAAACCGCGGTGGGTGACCCTGGTCTCCTGCGGCGGTTTTTTGTACTCCGGCGTCGCAAGCGGAACGACCGTGGCAGTGGCCGGCAGGGGAGTACGGCGGGATCGGAAGGAAGGGGGTGCTGCCATGCAGGCGAAGTCAAGGCAGGCTTCAGCTAGCAACCGCAAGCATGGGAAAGTACCACAGTCTGGGCTGATTTCGTGGGCACGGACTCCGGTCCCCTCGATCCGTTCCTCGCCTCCAGGGCGGGCGGCAGCTGAGCCGGGGGATCCGCAGGTCGAATGGGATGAGTGGGAGCCGGAGGTGTACAGCACGGGGTTTGGACCGGCGGGGCGGGATCAGTAGTTCCAAGGTCTGCCGGGGAAGGTAGTGTGAGTGGATGGGAGGAGGCTGTTGCCTCCTCCTGTTTTTTACTGTTTTCGGTTTGACCCCGGGGCGTGGGAGGCAGGCGATCGCTCGGTCAAGCTACCGACCCGTAAAGCGCTCAGCGGGGGCGTGGGCGGCACGGCAACGTGTCGCCTTTTTTGTTCACTAGATTTTTTACACAAAATGAGCCTGGGTGGCAGGAGTGGGCGGTGGGGGCGAGAAATAGGCGGTTGGTGGGGAATAGTGGTGGCGAATGGGGGAACGTGGGGGTGCTGACGGGAGAGTACCGTCACAACCTGGACGAGAAAGGCCGGCTGTTCGTGCCGGCCCGTCTGCGGGAGGAGCTGGGGGAGACGTTCATTCTCACCCGTGGCCTGGACAATTGCTTGTTCGGCTTCTCCATCCCCACCTGGAACGAACTGCAAAAACGGCTGGATCAGCTTCCTGTGAACAAAGCCGCCAGCCGGGCGTTTACCCGCTTGCTCTTCTCAGGAGCCAGCGAGTGCACGCCTGATCGGCAGGGACGCATTCTGATCCCTACCGTGCTGCGGCAGTTTGCTGGCTTGACGCGGGAGACCGTGGTGCTGGGGGTGTCGCAGCGGTTGGAGATCTGGGATGCCCAGCGCTGGGATGAGTATACGAAGACGGCTGGGTCAAGCTTCGCCCAGCTGGCGGAGGAAATGGTGGATTTCAATCTGGGGTAACCCCTCTGGCGAAAGCTGACCGGGTGGAGGCGAGGCGATGCTCCTGACAACCTTTGAGCATACCCCGGTGCTGCTGAAAGAGGCACTTCAGTACCTCCAGTGCCGGCCCGGGGGCTGGTACATCGACGGCACAGTGGGAGCGGGAGGGCATGCTCGGGCCATCCTCGAGGCATCGGCGCCCGATGGACAACTACTCGGGATCGACCAGGACCGGCAGGCGCTGGCGGCGGCGGCCGAACGCCTGGCTTCGTTCGGATCCCGGGTCACGCTGGTCCAGGACAACTTCCGGAATCTGACCACCATCGCCGCCCAACAGGGCTGGGCGCAGGTGGACGGCATCTTGTTGGATCTGGGAGTCTCTTCCTACCAGTTGGATACTCCGGGCCGGGGGTTCAGTTACCAGCACGAAGCACCGCTCGATATGCGGATGAACCCTGGTTTGACGACCACGGCCGCCGACCTGGTGAATCAATGTAGCGCCGATGAGTTGACGAGGATTCTGAAGGAGTATGGCGAGGAGAGATGGGCCAGCCGGATCAGCCGGTTCATCGTGAATGCCCGCCGGCGGGAGCGCATCGTCACCACACAGCAGCTCGTGGAGATCATTGAAGAGGCCGTGCCAGCTTCTGCTCGCCGGGAAGGGGGTCATCCGGCTCGCCGTACTTTTCAAGCGTTGCGTATTGCCGTGAATGACGAGTTGGGAGCGCTGCGGCAGGGGCTCAACGCAGCAGCGCAGTTGCTGCGGCCTGGCGGGAGGCTGGTCGTCATTACCTTCCATTCATTGGAAGACCGCTTGGTCAAGCAGTTCTTCCAGGAGAAGGCGCGCGGCTGTGTTTGTCCGCCGGGGTTGCCGGTCTGCGTCTGTGGCCAGCAGCCGGAGATGGAGATCATCACTCGCCGCGCGGTAGTACCCAGCGCAGCGGAGCAGGAACAAAACCGGCGGGCCCGTTCAGCCCACCTGCGGGCAGCGGCCAAATTGGTTATGGGGACGAAAGGGGCGGAATAAACCTTGCTACAAGAAGACGGAAGTGCAGCCGTGGCCTGGACGGCATCCGTGGTGACCCAGCCTTCTCCAGGTCGGCATCCACAAAGGGGGACGCCGGCACGGCAACCGGTACGGAGAGTTCGCCGGCGGCCGGCGGCGCGGGCCCTGGCCTGGCTGGTGGCGGGTTTGGCCGCCGGTGGGGTGGGCCTGGCCTACGGGTATCTGTGGCTGCAGGCCAGTCAGGTGGAGGCCGGGTATCAACTGGTGGTCTGGCAGCAACGGCTCGCCCAGGAACAGGCGGCGGTGGACCAGTTGCGCCGGCAGCAGTTGGAGCTGGGCTCGCCTGCCCGGGTGGAGGCCGTCGCCCGGGGCCAGCTGGGGATGGTCGATGAGCCACAGCTGCAACTCGTTCTTCCTGACGCGGAACCGACGTCGCCCCCCCGGACAAACTTGCTGCCATAGAATGGTCCGTATAGGGATAACGGGAGGAGGACGAGGGGTGAACGCGCGGCGACACTCCCTGGTAACGGTCCGCCAACGGCTGGCGGGCCTTTTTCTCACGCTGGGGTTGGTGGCGTTGGGGTTGACCCTACGCCTGGTTCAGGTACAGCTCGTCCAGGGTGCATACTACCAGGAGCGAGCCGTCGTCCAGCGGCTGCGGTATGTCCCGGTCGTCCCGCGACGGGGGGACATCCTCGACCGCCGCGGGGAAGTGTTGGCCACCAGCGTCAGTGCCGATGCTCTGTACGCCATACCCGCCCAGGTGAAAGATCCGGCCCATACGGCGGTGGTTCTGGCCCCGCTTCTGGGCCAGCCCGAAGAACAACTTTTGGAGAAGCTGAGCAACCGGCAGGTAGGCTCGGTCTGGCTCGCCCGGCAGCTGCCCCTGGAGGTTGCCCGCCAGATTCGGCAGCTGGATCTGCCCGGAGTAGCGCTGATCGACCGGCCGCAGAGGTTTTACCCGAACGGTTCACTCGCCGGGCCCGTGCTGGGGATTGTGGGGGTGGACAACCAGGGGCTGGAAGGACTCGAGGTATACTACGATCGCATCTTGCGGGGTAAGCCAGGACGCGTCCTGGAAGAGCGGGACGCCACGAACCGCCAGAACATTCCGGGCGGCGAGCGACGATATGTGCCACCCCAGGACGGGGACACGGTGGTGCTTACCCTGGACCGGGTGATTCAATATGTGGCGGAACGGGAGTTGGCCAAGGGGGTATTGGCCGCCTCGGCGGAACGGGGGGTGGTGGTGGCGGTGGACCCCCAAACCGGCGAGATCCTGGCGATGGCCAATTACCCGAGCTTCGACCCCAACCACTACCGCGACTTCCCTGCGGATAGCCGGCGCAACCGGGCTGTGACGGATCAGTATGAACCGGGGTCGACTTTCAAGATCGTCACGGGGGCTTCTGCCCTGGCCGAAGGAGTGGTGCGGCCGGACGAAGAGTTTTTCGACCCTGGTTATATCGTGGTGGACGGGGATACGCTGCATTGTGTGAAGCCGGGCGGGCATGGCACACTCAACTTCGTTCAAGCGACGGAGGTTTCGTGCAATGTGGTCTACGCCCAGCTCGCCCTCAACCGGCTGGGGCCGCAGCGGTTCTATCAGTATATAAAGGCTTTCGGCTTTGGACAGCCGACGGGGATTGATTTTCCGGGGGAGGCTGGAGGGATTATCCACAGCCCCGACCAGATCAAGTGGGGAGCGAACGTGGCCTGGGCCACGGCGGGATTTGGCCAGGGAGTGACGGTTACTCCGCTGCAGATGGTGATGGCCGCCTCCGCCATCGCCAACGGAGGGCAGTTGCTCCGCCCCCACCTGGTGAAAGAGGTGCGGGGGCCGGACGGGCGGGCGCTGGAGGAGGTTCACCCGGAAGTGGTCCGGCGGGTCTTGCCGGAATCGGTGGCAGCGGAGTATGCTCGGATTTTGCGGTCGGTGGTGGTCAACGGGTCCGGGGAACGGGCGGATGTGCCCGGTATGAGGGTGGCAGGGAAAACCGGAACGGCCCAGGTGGCGGAGGGAGGGCGCTATACCGACAAACGTATCGCCTCGTTCGTCGGCTTTGCTCCCGTCGATCATCCGCGGATTGCGGCCATCGCGGTACTTTACAATGTAGGCGCTCAGCCAGCATATGGAGGCACGTGGGCTGCACCCATCGTGGGGGCGATCTTTCGCGAGGTGCTGCCCTACCTGGGAGTGCGGCCCCAGGCAGAGCCGCCGCCGACCACGTCTGGGCCGGAGGGCGCACCTGTTCCCGAGGGGAGCTCCGTACCGAAAGCGGGGGGTCAAGGCGGCTCGGAGACGCTGGCCGGTGTAGCCGTCCCCAACGTGCGGGACTCCCTGGCTGGAGAGGCCAATGACCGGCTCCTGCAGGCGGGCCTGGGAGTTCGCTTTGTGGGCGAGGGAGAGGCGGTGATGGACCAGGTTCCACCGCCAGGGGCGAAAGTGCCGCCCGGGACTACGGTGACGTTGTATCTGAGTGGGCTCAGTAGTGATCCGGAGACGCTGACGACTGTCTCGGTGCCGGATGTACGCGGCCAGGGTCTGCGCCAGGCGATCCTGAGTCTGGAGGCGGTGGGGCTGCGCGCCCAGGCGGAAGGGAGCGGCGCAGTGGCTGCGCAGAGTCCAGTCCCCGGTACGGCCTTGCGGCGCGGAGAGACGGTCCTATTACAATTGGAGAGTACAACTCCGATCACAGAGGCGGGAAGCAGGTGAGAGCGTGCGCTGGCACGAGTTGCTGGCGGTGTTGCCCGCCACCCGGCTGGTAGGGGCGGGGGGCGATCCTGAGGTTCAGGAATTGACCTATGATTCGCGCATGGCGAGGCCAGGTAGCGTTTTCGTGGCGATTCGAGGGTTCAACGTCGATGGACACGCGTACGCCGAGGAAGCGGTGGCCAAAGGGGCTGTAGCGCTGGTGGTTGAAAGGCCCCTACCGGGATTGGAAGTAACGGTTCCACAAGCGGTGGTGCAGGACACGCGAGCCGCGCTGGCGGATCTGTCCGTCCGGTTTTACGGCAACCCCGCGGCCAAGCTGCGTCTGATCGGAGTGACAGGGACAAAAGGCAAGACCAGTACGACCTACCTGGTCAAAGCGATCCTGGAGGCGGTTGGGCAGAAGGTGGGTCTGATCGGCACCATTCAGAATCTCATCGGCTCTGAGCCGTTACCCACCCACCGCACGACGCCCGAGTCGCTGGACCTGCAGGAGCTCTTCGCCCAGATGCGCCAGGCGGCGGTTCAGTCGGTGGTCATGGAGGTATCCTCACACGCGCTGGTGTTGCAGCGAGTGCGAGGCTGCCGTTTCAGCGTGGCCGTCTTTACCAATATCTCTCGCGACCACCTGGACTTCCACCGAACCTTTGAAGAGTACCTGGACGCCAAGGCCGGGTTGTTCCGGCTCCTGGCCCAGGAGGGTAAAGGGCCGCGGCCCGGTGAGCCGCCGGCCATGGTGGTCAACCGGGATGATGCCCATTGGACAACCATCGCCCGGGCTGGGGAGGGCAGCCGTCTCATCACCTTCGGGGTGGAAAGCGAGGAAGCCGACATTCGGGCGACGGATGTCCATACTTCCCTGGCAGGAACGACGTTCACCGTTCATACCCGCACAGAGCAGTTCCCGCTGCGTCTTCACCTAGTAGGAGTGTTCAATGTTTACAATGGGCTGGCGGCCCTGGGGGTAGCGCAAGCGTTAGGGTTGGATCTCCGCACAGCCGGTCAGGCGCTGGCAGGGGTGCTGGGAGTCCCCGGCCGCTTTGAACGGATCGAGCAGGGACAGCCGTTTCTCGTGGTGGTCGACTACGCCCATTCGCCCGACAGCCTGGAACGGGTGCTGCAGGCGGCATCGGATCTAAAGCCGCGGGCGCTCCGGGTCGTGTTTGGCTGTGGGGGAGACCGGGATCGTGGCAAGCGGCCGTTGATGGGAGCGATTGCCGCCCGGCAGGCGGATGACGTGATCATCACCTCCGACAACCCCCGCAGTGAGGAGCCGGAGAGCATCTGCCGGGCGATCGAAGAAGGCTTCTTGCAGGTGCCCCAGCCTCGTGCCCGCTCGTACCAGGTGATCGTGGACCGGCGGCAGGCGATCCGGTACGCGCTGGCGCGGGCCGGGCCGGGCGATCTGGTGTTGATCGCCGGTAAGGGTCACGAGGACTATCAAGAGGTAGCTGGTGGACGCATTCATTTTGATGACCGGGAAGTGGCCCGCCAGCTGTTGGGGGAGCTTGGATATCGTGGAGAGTCTGCGCGTAGATGAAATTGCGGCGGCAGTAGGGGGACGGTTGGATCCGGCTTGTACCCCCGATCGACAGGTGCAGGGGGTGGCGGTCGACAGTCGAGCCGTAGCGCCGGGCGACCTGTTTGTGGCTCTACCCGGAGAACGAACGGACGGACATCGCTTTGTCCTGCCGGCCTGGCAGGCGGGGGCGGCTGCCCTGCTGGTCAGCCAGGCGAAGGAGGCGGAAATTCCAGCCTCCGTTCGCTCCGGCGTCGTCTGGGTCGATGACCCGCTGGCGGCCCTGCTCCGATTGGGTCGTTGGTACCGGGAGCGATTTCCCGTTCAGACCGTGGCCGTAACGGGCAGCAATGGGAAGACCACGACGAAAGAGATGATCGCCGCCATCTTGCGGCAGGTTGCTCCGACCCTGCGATCGGCGGGCAACTTCAACACAGAGATCGGCCTGCCTCTGACCTTGTTTCAGCTCTCCCGGGAGCACCGCTATCTCGTGGTGGAAATGGGCATGCGAGGGCCGGGCCAAATCCGGCGACTGGCCGGCTTGGCCAAGCCGCAGGCTGGCGTAGTGACGAATGTAGGGCCCGTTCATCTGGAACTGCTTGGCAGTCTGGAGGCGATCCGGCGGGCCAAACAAGAGCTGGTGGAGTCGCTGCTACCCGGAGGGGTGGCCGTCCTGAATGCCGACGACCCGCGGGTAAGCAGCATGGCTCCGGCTGCCTCCGGGGCACGGGTGGTATTTTATGGGTTTAGCAGCGGGGCAGAGGCACGGGCCGTGGATGTGGACCTAAACGATGTGACTCGTTGCCGTTATACGCTGGTGTGGCAGGAGCGAGTGCGTATCCCGATCGAGGTGCCGGTACCGGGGCGTGCGGCGGTGTGGAACTCTCTGGCCGCTGCTTGTCTGGCCCTGGCCTGGGGGGTGGACCCAGGGAAGATCCAGGCAGGCCTGGCGCACGTCGAACCGACGGCTCGCCGTCTCCAGGTCGTGAACCTTCCCGGGGAAGTCACCCTGATCGAAGACATGTATAACGCCAGCCCGGCCTCTTTTGCCGTCGCTCTGGACGTGCTCTCGCGGCTGGGGGAGCGGCGTGCGGGCAGCCGCCGCGTGGCGGTAGTGGGCGATATGCGGGAGCTGGGCGAGTACGCACCCCAGGCCCACCGCCAGCTGGGCGAGGAACTGGTTCACGCCGGGGTCGAGCTGTTGGTCACCGTGGGCCCATGGGCCCAGATGGCTGGGGAGAGCGCTCAGGCGAGTGCGGGCCAGAAAGGACAGCCGCTGGAATGGCACGCGACTGCGGACAGCACGCAGGCAGCCAGTGTGGTCGCCCCCCTGTTGCGGGCAGGCGATATCGTTTTGATCAAAGGGTCCCGCGCGTTAGAGCTGGAACGGGTGGCAGAGGTACTACACAGCCACTGAGAGGTCGTCCCTGGTGATGTCCGGGGGCTTGGCACTGTTTCCCCAAGGTGGACGAGGTGCGGGCGGGAGGCTAGGTTATGGTGGCTCACCACATCATTTTCTCGTTGGCCATGGCCTTTGGACTGGCGGCCTTGATCGTGCTGCTGCTGGGGCCGGCGGTCATCGCTTGGCTGCGCCGGCTCAAGGCGGGACAAACGATCCGGACGGAAGGGCCGGCCTCGCATCTGAAGAAGACCGGCACGCCCACCATGGGAGGCGTGCTGATGTTGCTGGGCACTTCGGTGGCCGCTCTACTTTTTACCCCCAACGTGGCGGTGACGGCCGCTTTGCTGGTGGTGGTCGTAGGGTTTGGCCTGGTGGGGCTCGTCGACGACTTTCTGATCGTCGCCTACCACCGGTCGCTTGGCTTGCGCGCCCGCGTCAAGTTCTTTTGGCAGGTGGTGCTGGCGCTGGCGTTGGCGGTCTGGCTGCTCAACCGCCCCGGCGAGGCCTTCCAACTGCTGGTGCCGTTCAGTAACGCCACCATCACCCTGCCGGTCTGGGGGTTTGTCCCGCTGGCGGTTTTCGTCATAGTTGGCAGTTCCAACGCCGTCAACCTGACCGATGGGCTGGATGGGTTGGCGGCAGGAACTACGGCCGTTGCCGCCTTAGCCTTGGCCTTCATACTCGTCTGGCTGGGTCGAGCCGACGTGGCCGTGTTGGCGACAGCGCTGGCCGGGGCCTGCCTGGCGTTCTTGTGGTTCAATGGCTACCCGGCCCAGGTTTTTATGGGAGATGCCGGTTCGCTGGCGTTGGGCGGAGCGCTAGGGAGCATGGCGGTGGTGACGGGGACGGAGCTCTACCTGGCCATCGTAGGGGGGGTCTTTGTCTTGGAAACGCTCTCCGTCATGCTTCAAGTCTTTTCTTTCCAGCGGTTTCACCGGCGGATCTTTCGCATGACGCCGGTACACCACCATTTCGAACTGTCCGGTTGGCCGGAGACCAGGGTCGTCGCCCGGTTTTGGGTGATGGGGCTGCTCTTCGCCTGTCTGGGGTTGCTGGCATTGCCGGGGGTGCTGTGGTGAGAATGCGGTGGCCACCCATGCCGTATGAGTCTGAATGAGTGAGTCTGGATGAGTGAGTCTGGATGAGGAGGAGGCCGCTATGAGGCGAGCGCGGCAACGGGTGGGCCGGCGCGCGGCCGGCACGGCCGTGGTGGCGAGCGAGGTACTCCCATGGGCGATGGTCCACCCCCCGGCCGCTGTCCCCGCCGGTGCGGCCAGGCGGACGCCCCCACCCTACGGAGTGGCGCCGGGCGGATGGCGGGCCCAACGTTCACCAGGTCTAAGGACGGATATTCCCCTGCTGGCAGCCAGCGTTTTGTTGCTTGGCCTGGGCCTGGTGATGGTCTTTTCAGCCAGCTATGTGCAGGCGTTGGCGGAAAGTGGAGATCCTTTGTTTTACGTGAAACGCCAATTGCAGGGGGCTGTCCTGGGAAGTCTCGCTTTGATCCTGTTTGCCCGGGTGGACTATCACTATTGGCGCCGGTTCACCTGGCCGCTGGTAGGACTGGCCACGGTCTTGCTGGTGACCGTGCTTTTTGTAGGGCGGGAGATCGCCGGGGCCAAACGCTGGATTCCCCTGGGGCCCATCAACTTGCAGTCGTCAGAGGTAGCCAAGATCGCGCTGGTCCTGGCCCTGGCCGATTGGGGGGTGCGCCGACGATTCTGGCTGCGCTCGTTCTGGAAGGGGTACCTTCCCCCCTTGCTTTTGGGGGTTGTCTTCTTTGGCTTGATCATGCTCGAGCCTGATCTTGGCACCGGCTTGACCATAGTGGGTACGACGGTCCTGGTCCTTTTCGTCGCCGGCGTCTCCGGTTGGCAGTTGCTGGGGACGGCCCTGGCGGGGCTGCCGGCGGTGGCCTATCTGATCTGGAGCGAGCCGTACCGGTGGCGGCGAATCGTGGGGTTCCTCAACCCCTGGGCCGACCCGGCGGGGGCTGGGTACCAGACGATCCAGTCGTTGTTGGCGGTGGGTTCGGGCGGCCTGTTTGGGGTTGGTTTGGGAGCGAGTCGCCAGAAGTTCTATTATCTTCCCGAACAACATACCGATTTCATCTTTGGCATCATCGGTGAGGAGTTGGGCTTCCTGGGGGCGGTGTTCGTCGTTCTCCTCTTCCTGGTGCTGGGGTGGCGGGGCTTGCGGGCCGCCTTGCGTGCTCCGGACCTGTACGGTACGCTGCTCGCGACAGGCCTGGCCGGGCTCATCGTGATACAGGCTTTCTTGAACATTGGTGTGGTGACCGGCGTCTTGCCCGTGACAGGTGTCACCCTGCCGTTCATTAGCTATGGGAGCTCATCGCTGGTGGTCAGTCTGGCCAGCGTGGGCATTCTGCTCAACATTGCCGGACAGGGGAGGATAGGCTGATGCGGGTTGTGCTGACCGGGGGCGGCACAGGCGGGCACATCTACCCGGCTCTGGGGGTGGCGGAGGCGTGGCGTGCCCAGGACCCGGGCGTCGAACTGTTCTACGTAGGTACCCGCCGCGGATTGGAAAGCCGGCTGGTTCCGCCCACAGGAATTCCGTTTTATACGCTCTCCTCGCGTCCTTTCCTGCGCACCCGCCCCTGGACCGCGGTGGAGGCTGCCCTCAGTGCGGGCTGGGGAGTCGTGGAGGCGCTCCGTCTGCTGCACCAGCTCCGCCCCGACCTGGTGTTGGCCACGGGGGGATATGTCTGCGGCCCCTTGGCGCTGGCTGCCGCCCGCCACCGGATTCCCCTGGTGCTCCAAGAGCAAAACTCGGTGCCCGGACGCACCAGCCGTTACTTGGCCCGCTACGCGCGAAAGATCGCTCTGGGCTTCGAGCAAGCGCGTCGTCACTTTCCGGCCCGGCTTCAGGACCGGATCGTTGTGACCGGCAATCCGGTGCGCCCGGAGGTATTGGCGGCAGATCGCCAGGCCAGCCAGGCTAAGCTGGGGCTGAACCCTGCCCGGCGGACGTTGTTGGTGACCGGAGGCAGCCAGGGGGCAGCCACCCTCAACCAGGCGCTATTGACCGCCTATCCCCGTCTGGCTCAACGCCGCGATCTGCAGATTCTCTGGCATACGGGGGACAGACCCTACGCGGCGGTGCGGCAGGCTCTGGCGGGGGAGCGCTGGCAGGCCCTGACCATGCCGGGAGGAGCACAAGCCATTCGGCAGGGGAACTGCACACTGGTTTCGTATCTGTACGATATGCCGGCCGCTCTGGCCGCGGCCGACCTCGTGGTCAGCCGGGCGGGAGCGCTCTCGCTGGCGGAGATTCTGGTCCGCGGCATTCCGTCCATTCTTGTGCCCTACCCCTTTGCCGCCGATGACCACCAGTATAAAAACGCGGAAGTGCTGGTAACCGCCGGGGCAGCCCGGCTGGTACCGGACGCGGAGTGCGATGGCGACCGGCTGCTCCAGGAAGTCCAGGCGCTCTTGGACAGCGAGCGACTGCGGGAGCAAATGCACCAGGCCGCCCTGCGCCTGGCGCGGCCCCGTGCCACCCAGGAGATCATTGCCGTCGCGCGATCAGTGGTCTAAGGCGCCGTCCCGAGGGTAGCGGAGAAGGGGTGTGGCCACCGTTTTCGTCCCTGCATAGTATGGGCCGGTCACCATGCTGTGCCGGGGGTGATGACCGGTGGAGGTTTTGCGAGTGGAAGGCGGCCACCCCTTGCGCGGGACCATCCAGGTGGGTGGAGCCAAGAACGCAGCTTTGAAGCTGATGGCCGCCAGCCTGCTCACGCCTGAACCCTGTATTCTGCAGAACGTCCCCGACATCCGGGACGTGCGAACAATGGAACGGCTGCTCGCGGGTTTGGGAGCGACGGTGGAGCGGTTGGGAGATCGGTTGACCATCCGGGCCGAAACCTTGCGTTCGGAGGCACCCGAGGAACCGGTGCGGGAGATGCGGGCCAGCATTCAGGTGCTGGGGCCCATGGTGGCTCGCACCGGGCGGCTGCGGATCGCACAGCCAGGCGGGTGTTCACTGGGGCCACGACCCATTGACTTGCACTTGCAGGGGCTGATCGCCATGGGCGCACAGGTGGAAGAGGAGCACGGCGTGCTGACGGTAACGGCCCCCAAGGGGTTGCACGGTGCTGAGATTCACCTGGACTTTCCAAGCGTGGGAGCGACGGAAAACCTGATGATGGCGGCAGCCCTGGCTCGTGGCAGAACGGTGATTGCCAACGCTGCCCGTGAACCGGAGATCGCCGATTCCGTGGCTTTCCTTAACCAGTGCGGCGCCCGGGCGCGTGGGGTCGGAACGGATGTCATCGAGGTCGAGGGTGTGGCCGAACTGCACGGGACGACGTACCAGGTGATGCCGGACCGGATCGAGGCGGCGACATACGCCCTCATGGTCGCGGCGGCTGGAGGAGACCTGCTGATCCGGCCGGTCCGCACCGAACACCTGGGGGCCGTCCTGGGGAAGATGACGGAGATGGGGGTAGACTGGGCGCCCGCAGGGGACGGGCTGCGGGTCCGGGGGAAAGGGGCGGTGGCGGAGCATTACCAGGCTGTGCACGTGCGCGCGCTGCCATATCCTGGTTTCCCCACGGATGTGCAGCCGCAGATCATGGCGGTGCTGACGATGGCGCACGGAACGAGTGTGATCTCGGAGGAGGTCCATGCTTCTCGCTTCCGGCAGGTGGGAGAGTTGCGCCGTATGGGAGCCTGGATCTGGACGGAGGGGCGAACGGCGGTCATACGTGGCCCGGTGCGTCTGACCGGGGCACGGGCGGAGATCCCTGATCTACGGGCTGGTGCGGCCCTGCTCACGGCCGCGCTCGCAGCGGAAGGTAACAGTTGGTTGGAGGGCGTCGAGCATCTGGACCGGGGCTACGCCGCCCTGGAGGGACGGTTGACAGAGATCGGAGCGGCGGTCAGCCGCATCACGGAGGATAAGGAGGAGTAGGGGTGCAGGAGATCCGCCGGCAGATGGAGCTGCCCGCGTCCATGCCCTGGCCACGACCCTGGCGCGGAATCTGGGCCGCCGTCCTCCTCTTGGCAGCACTGGCGGTGGTGTTGAGCTCCACGGTCTTCGCTGTCCGGCGCATCGACGTCGTCGGGGCGAAGGCGGTCCCGGCCCAACAAATCCGCGCCCTTGCCGGAATCCGCCTGGGCACTCCTTTGCTTTGGGTGAACCCAGGGGCGGCCCGGGAGCGGTTATTGCGTCATCCCCGCCTGGCGGCAGCTCGTATCGACCGCTACTGGGATGGCCGGGTGGTCATTCACGTCGAGGAGCGGCGGGCGGTCGCTTTGATCCAGGCCGGCAGTGATTGGCTGGTGCTCGACCAAAAGGGGGTCCCCTTTGCTTTGGCGGGCAGCCAGGAGGCTGCTGACCTTCCCATCCTTACCTACGAGGGTTACACGGAAGTCCTGATCGGCCATCGGCTGACGGCCCCCTGGTTGTCGCAAGCCTTGGCCGTACTGGCAGCCTTGCCACCCAGCGTGGCCCGGCAGGTTTCCGAGGTTCATATGGGGGACGAACCGGAGCGTCCGGTCCGCCTGTACCTCAACAATCTGTTGGCCGTCGATCTCCCGTTGGAGCAGGGCCGGTACGCGTCCGCCCTGCAATTGTTGGCGGCCATTCTTCCGCACCTGGCGGGGTACGGAGCCGGTTGGATCGTCGATGTGGGAGCTCCGGGTGGGGCGACGGTTCGACGGGAGCAGGCAGGCCATGGGAATGCTCCGGTGGATGGAGGGCTGGTGAAGCAAGGGCAGAAACCAACGGGTGCGGATGTGCCCACGGTCTGGCCGTAATCTGAAGGAAATTGCATCGCTATGTGGAATGCTGACGTGACGCGGATGGGAAGACCTCCGACCCTGCTTTCCGTACCCAGGGAGAGCGGTCACCGGAGGCTGGGGGGACAAGTATGTCAGAGCTGGAACTAGAAAATGAAGGGACTCGATTTGCGCAGCTGAAGGTGGCGGGCGTAGGCGGCGGCGGCAGCAACGCCGTCAATCGGATGATCGATGCCGGCCTGACGGGGGTCGAGTTCCTGGCGATGAATACGGATGCGCAGGCTCTGCGCTATTGCAACGCGCCGGTAAAACTGCGCTTGGGCGAAAAGCTGACCAAGGGGTTGGGGGCGGGGTCGAACCCGGAGATCGGCCAGAAGGCAGCCGAGGAAAGCCGCGAGGCGGTCCGCCAGGCTCTCACCGGAGCCGATATGGTCTTCATCACGGCGGGAATGGGTGGGGGTACGGGTACGGGTGGTTCACCGGTGGTGGCCGAGGTGGCCAAGGAACTGAATGCGCTGACGGTGGGTGTGGTGACCAAACCTTTCTCGTTCGAGGGGCGACGCCGGGCCCAGCAGGCCGAGCGCGGCATCGAGAATCTGAAAAAGAACGTCGATACGTTGATCATTATCCCCAATGACCGGTTGCTCCAGGTCGTAGATAAGAAAACTTCCATCCTGGATGCCTTCCGGGTGGCGGACGATGTGTTGCGCCAAGGGGTTCAGGGAATCTCGGACCTGATTACGGTGCCGGGCCTCATCAATCTGGACTTCGCCGATGTCCGAACGATCATGACCAACGCCGGCTCGGCCCTGATGGGGATTGGCCGGGCAGCGGGGGACGACCGGGCCGTCAAGGCAGCCAGGCTTGCGGTTTCCAGCCCGCTGCTGGAGGCGTCCATCGAAGGAGCGAAGGGCATCCTGCTCAATATTACCGGCAGCTCGAATCTGGGATTGTTTGAAGTGAACGAGGCAGCGGAGATCGTGGCCGAGGCCGCTGACCCGGAGGCCAACATCATCTTTGGAGCGGTCATCGACGAAACACTGGAAGATGAGATTCGGGTGACCGTGATTGCCACCGGATTCGAGTCCCGCCAGGCTGAGGAGGCATCGGCGGGAGATCAGGCCGCGGCGGCTACGGATATCCTGACGCCGTTTGGCAAGAACGAGCTGGATATTCCTGCCTTCCTGCGCCGGCGGTAGCGCCGGGGATCGAGGAGTGGCTGAGCCATCATCTGTGCGACGACCATGGCGTGCTGCGTCTGTTGCGTCTTGGCACGCTCCTGGGTAGCCAGGCGGGGGCGGCGCTACCCCTCAGCCTGGCTGATCTCCCAGCGGAGTTTGCGCAGGATTCGCTTTTCCAGGCGGGAGATATAGCTTTGTGAGATGCCCAGGAGGTCGGCGACCTCTTTTTGGGTGTGCTCTTGTCCATCCCGTAACCCAAACCGCAGCTCCATGATGACCTTCTCCCGGGGCAGCAGGCGTCCCAGAGCGTGCGATAGGATGTTGCGTTCTTCTTCCTCGTCGAGGTGTTTGTTGACGTTGCTTTCGGCCCACAACACGTCCGACAGCCGCAGCTCGTTGCCTTCGAAATCGGTGGTGAGCGGTTCGTCCATGGAGATCTCTGCCCGCATCTTGCTTACCCGCCGCAGGTACATGAGGATTTCATTCTCGATGCACTTCGACGCGTAGGTAGCCAATTTGATCTTCTTACGCGGGTCGAACGTTTGAACCGCCTTAATCAGTCCGATGGTGCCGATGGAGACCAGGTCCTCCATGGCGATCCCTGTGTTCTCGAACTTACGGGCGATGTAGACCACGAGCCGCAGGTTGTGCTCGATCAGCGGGGTACGGACGCTCTCATCGCCACAGGAGAGGTTGTGCAGCAGGCGATCTTCCTGGTCGGGGCTGAGGGGCGGTGGCAGCAAGACCTGGCTCGCCACGTGGTGAATGCGACCAGGCAACCAGTTCCAGCGCCCCAGTGCGGTGGCCAGGGCGACGGACCAGCGCAGCCGTAACCTACGAAGGAATTGCACTGCCATGGACGAGAGACCCTCCTCTACTGCTCTGGTTTGCGGGGGGCGAGCCGGCCGGCCAGGATCGTGGCGAAGAGACAGTCTGGGGTCCGGTGGTCGGAACGGCAGCGGCGGCCAGGGCGGCCGGAACCAGGGCGCGATAGCGTCGGTGACGATCCAGCGGCGAGCTGGTCAGACCCAACAAGCAGCGACGGGTCTCCACCTCCTGGTAGCCGTCGTGCCAGTGGACTTTGTCCGGGCGAAAGCACCAGAGCAAGCCACGGGGTTGGCCGACGGCGGCGTAGGGCAGGGGGCGCAAAAAGCAGGAATCTGGATGCTGCATCCAATTGGAATCGGCGGGCCAGCGCCCGGCTGCCAATTGGCGCACGGCAGGGACGACGGTGACCGGCAGCAGGGGTACCACGGCGTCCACTTCGGCGACGATGACGGGGTCGTGGGTGAGCGGATCCTCCGCCTGGTTTCCGCTGTCCAGCCAGGCCGGCAATTCGAGGCTGCGTCCTCGCCAGTCAATGCGCAAGCGTCCCTGCCAGGAACGGGGGAGCGCAGCCCGGTGAGTGAGGCCCCAGGCGAGGCGGGCGGAGACCAGCAAAGTGAAGGCGGCGGTCAGGAAACCGGCGGGCCATTGCGGAGCGGCGGGCGTCCCTACCCGGTACGCGATGGCGAAGGCGCTACCGGCGGCCAGGCAGGCAAAGAGGCCAAACGGCCCCAGCAAACCGACCCAGCGCGAAGGCTGTCGCCCGCCCCACCCGAAGGCGACGGTCAGCATCAGGCCGCCGAACAAAAGGAGTACAGCCAGCGACGACCATAGGCTTCCCCCTGGCAGCAGGCCTACGTTGGCCAGGCGGTAGAGGACATAATAGGCAGTCCCCACGGCCGCTCCAGCCAAGCGGCGGCGACGGGGCAGTGGCTCATCCGCCAGCTGGGCGGTGGCGCCAAGCAGCAGGTAGTCGACCCACCCGTTCATGAGGGCGTGTACGGTCAATTCGTCCACGTACAGCACGGTCTCCGTCACGGGCTCGCCCCTCCCCGCAACCTTTTCCTTCACCCTATTCGCCGCGATCCACCACTATGTATGGAGCTTCTTGCCTGGCAGCGGTTGGTCAGCGGAGCATAACCCGGGGCAAAGCGGCCCATACTCTCCCTGAAAGGTTTCGCCGGGGGGAAGCCGGATGACCAACAAGGTAGAGATATGCGGCGTGAATACGGCCAAACTGCCGGTCCTCTCCAATGCTCGCATGCGTGAGTTGCTACAAAAGATGAAGCAAGGGGACCGGGAGGCTCGCAACCAGCTGGTGCAAGGCAACCTGCGGTTGGTCCTCAGTGTCATTCAGCGCTTCAACAACCGGGGTGAGCACGTCGACGACCTGTTTCAAGTGGGCTGCATTGGCCTCATGAAAGCCATCGACAACTTTGATTTGCGCCAAAACGTAAAATTTTCCACCTACGCCGTGCCCATGATCGTCGGCGAGATCCGCCGGTACCTGCGGGACAACAACCCGATCCGCGTCTCCCGCTCGCTCCGAGATACCGCCTACAAGGCGCTGCAAGTACGGGACCAGCTCACCAACAAATATGCCAAAGAGCCAACCGTCGCGCAAATCGCACAGGAGCTGAAGATGCCTCGGGAGGAGGTTGTCTTCGCACTCGACGCCATTCAGGAGCCCATTTCTCTCTTCGAACCGATCTTCCACGACGGGGGGGATCCCATCTATGTCGGTGACCAGATCGGCGACGAGAAAAACCAGGACAGTAACTGGCTGGATGAACTGACCATCAAGGAGGCAATGCAGCGGCTCAGCGAGAGGGAGCGACTGATTCTGCGCAAGCGATTCTTCGACGGGCGCACGCAGATGGAGGTAGCGCAGGAGATCGGCATTTCACAGGCTCAGGTCTCCCGTCTGGAAAAGGCTGCCTTGAAGAGCTTGCGCCGCTTCATGGCCAGTTGACTGCCGGCCGGCGGGTCCGTTCTCGGTCCGCTCTGGTGGCGATCAAAGGGCCGGGAAAGGGAGGTGCTCATCCATTTTGACTGCGCAAAGTCCGTCCAGCAGGTGGGGGGCGACCAGGTTGTCTGGGCGGGGCTGGTCACTGGTTCAGATCACGCTCATCCTGGCGCTCGCTAGAGGGTTGTGGGGGTCGCCGTCACTGGTGGCGTATGCCCAGACTTCCACCCACAGTGCTGTGTCCAGTCCGGGTGAAGCCGTTTTGGCCTACACTCCCCATAACCTTCTCCGTTTACACATTCTGGCCAACAGCAACAGTGCCCTGGATCAGGCGGTGAAAATGCAGGTAAGGGAGGCGATCCTGCGTCACAGCCAGACCTGGTTCACCCAGGCGCGGACAGCGGCCGAGGCGCAATGGCTGGCGCTGGTGCACCGCGAGGAGATCGCCCGTTGGGCTCAGGAGGTGATCTGGCAGGCCGGTTTGCGCTACCCCGTGCAGGTGGAGGTGGGGGTGGCGGATTTCCCTGAACGAACCTACGGCGATCGGGTTTTACCCGCCGGTCGTTACCAGGCGGTCAGGGTGATCCTGGGCCGAGGCCAGGGGAATAACTGGTGGTGTGTGCTCTTTCCACCCCTCTGTCTGGATGAACCGTTGCGCCCGGCTGAGGTCAGCCAACGGATGGACGTGGTGCGGGCGGCCGGCAAAACGCCCGTGGGTTCACCTGTCGGGGTCCAAGTGACGTCGCCGGCCCCCAGACGGGTCCGCCTCGCGTGGAAGTGGATTCCATCCAGTTGGTGGCAGTCCCTCCGGAGTTGGTTTTAACCGGTCTAGGAAAGTTTGTCCCTCCCATACGATGGGATGGCAGTGCGCAACGTTTGGGGGGGCGAGACCATGTTGGTCACCAGTTCGGATCTGCGAGCACGTGAGGTGATCAACGTCGTCGACGGCCGCCGGTTAGGCGTGCTCAGTGACGTGGAGTTCGACCCCGAAACCGGTCAGATCCAAGCATTGATCTTTGGCGAGGCGGGTCGCCACCTCTTCCGCCACAACGATGAAGAGATCGAAATCCCTTGGTCCCAGGTGGTCCTGGTCGGTGTAGACTGCTTGTTGGTGGAAGCTCCGCAGCTAGCGGAGAACCCATATGCGGTCGCCTATCGACGGGGGCGTGCGAATGGACCTGGGACCATCAGCGGTACACCCTCCTTCTCCACACCTCACCCTTGAGCCCCAGTCCAAAGCGGGGAATCCGGATGCAGGCGTGGTCGCCTGGCGACCGAAGCTGCCCCCTCCGGCGTACGGGTGGTTCACCGGTCGGACTGGCGGCGTGAGTGGGGCGGCCTGGTGTTCGCTCAATCTCGCCTACCATGTGCAAGATGCTCCCGAGGCGGTTCGCTTGAACCGGGCGCGGGTGCAAGCCGCGCTGTCGCTCCCGGTAGTTCCCTGGATCACCGCCGAGCAGGTGCACGGGCCAAGAGTTGCCCTCATCCGGCAAGCCCCGGTGCGCACCGTCACGGGGGAGTATGCGGTAGTGCGCGGCGTGGACGGCTTGATTACAACGCTGGCGGACCAACCGCTCGCCCTCTTTTTTGCCGACTGTGTCCCGCTGTTTTTCGCCGCACGGGGGGTGGTCGGGGTTGCCCACGCCGGCTGGCGGGGTACGTGGCAAGGCATCGCCCGGCAGATGATCCAGCTATTGACGGAAGGTCTCGGGATTCCCGTGGAAGACCTGTGGGTTGCGCTCGGTCCCGCGATCGGTCCGTGTTGTTACACTGTGGATGGTGCACTTTGGAACGCCTTTCGCCGCCGGTTTGGTCGGGTGGCCACCCCTCGCCCTACCGTACTGGACTTGCGGGCGGCCAACCGTGAGCTTTGCCTGGAGATGGGGGTGCCGCCGGCCCAGATCGAGGTCTGTCCGGACTGCACCGCCTGCCAGGCAGAGCGATACTTCTCTCACCGGCGGGAAGGCTACCCCACCGGAAGGATGGCGGCCCTGGTGATGCAAAGCTCGGAGGGCAGGCAGGGTTCGCCCTTGGGGTTGCCGAACCCCCCGCAGGGGTGAACGTTGTGGAAAATCATCGCCCGCACCGCAGTCTCTTGCGTGTTTTGTTTACTCGTCGAGCGACCCCGCCAGTGACCGTCAGCAAGGGCCGCCGTGCGATCCACAGCATTCTCCGGCTAGCCGTAGGCCTGTTTGCACTGGCGGCCCTGCTCACCGGGGCGGGCGGCACCGTGGGCCACTGGGTCGTCGCAGCTCTGACCTGGCTCTGCGGCCAGCTGGCGTTCGTGCCGGCGGTGTTGATGGTCCTGTGGGGGATCAGCGCCTGGGTGCCAAAGCTGGCACACCCGGGGCGGGCGCACCAGCTGGGGTTCATTTTGCTGGTCCTGACCTGGGCCATCTCTTGGGAACTGCGGGTCTGGCCGGCGGGAGCGGCGTTAGCCTGGCCAGACTTGTCGTGGCGCAGTAACCCTGCGCTCCTTCCCGCCGCAATCGCAGATGGTAGCGGCATTTTGGGGGTTATGATGGCCTTCGGCCTGCTGTCTTTGTTTGGCTGGCCGGGGGCGTGGACCTTGTTGCCGGCGTCGGGGTTGGTAGGAATCATTCTGGTCGTCGAGCAGTCTTGGCTGCCAGGGGCGTTGGCCCGCTTCCTCAGGTTGGCCCAGCAGCTGGGCCGCTGGGGCGGGGAAAAGGCCAGGCAGTTTCAAGACTGGCTGGTGGGGTGGCGGGAGGGTCGTCGCCGGCAGGCCTGGCAGCGCGGCGTGGCGCGGGGCGTTGCCGGTGGGACCAGGGACGCGGCCGGTCAAACCCAGGCAGGGCTGGCGGGATGGCACCGGGACAGGGTAACGATTTCTGGTGATGAAGTGGGCAGTGGGATGGCTCGAGGCGGGACGGTGGGGGGCGTCGGCGGGCAGGAGAGAGAGGGACAAGACGTTTCCCCCTGGCCCGCTGATACCAGCGAGCCTGGTAGGAGCTTGACTTCCAAGGGATCGGAGACGCGGCGGGAGACTGCTGCTGGTGAGCGCAGTTCTTCCCATCCGCAGCCGGTGCCGGCCGGGCGGCAGGTGCGCGGGCAGCATGGAATCCCGACGGCCGGGCATTTTGTCTTGCCCGACGCCGTTCTTCTGTCTCGTCCCGCCCGGCGTCGCCGGGCAGGGCAAGTTCCGGACCAGTCGGCGTTGCTCGAGGAGACTTTCCGGACCTTCGGAATTCAAGCGTCGGTTCTGGAAGTCCACCGGGGGCCGACGGTTACCCGATACGAACTGCAGCCGGCGCCGGGGGTAAAAGTGAGCCGTATCACGCACCTGGCCGACGACATCGCCTTGGCGTTGGCAGCGACCGGCGTGCGCATCGAAGCCCCGATTCCAGGCAAGCGGGCGATCGGTATCGAGGTGCCCAATCCGGAGCCGGAGACGGTCTTTTTCCGGGATGTGATCGAGAGCGACCTGTTTCGGCTGCACCCGTCGCCGCTGGCGCTGGCACTGGGAAAGGATATTGCGGGGGAACCGGTCGTGGCCGATTTGCGCAAGATGATTCACCTGTTGATTGCGGGAGCGACCGGGTCCGGCAAGAGCGTTTGCCTCAATGCCTTGATTGCCAGCTTGTTGTACAAATCCACCCCGCAACAAGTTCGGTTGTTGATGATCGACCCCAAACGGGTGGAGCTGACCACGTTCGACGGTGTACCTCACCTGATCTGCCCGGTGATCACCGATCCGAAGGAGGCCGCCGGCGCGTTGCGCTGGGCGGTGCGGGAGATGGAAGAGCGCTACCAGCTATTCGCACAGATCGGGGCCAGGAATATCGAAGGGTACAATGCGGCGATTGACCGTCTGCCCATGCCTCGGCCGGTAATTGAGAGTGCAGCCGCCGCCGGGGCGGCTGCGCGGGCCGGGGGGGCTCCGAACCCGGAGGCGCAAAGCAGCAAGGCGGCGACGCCAGCCGCACCCCTCCCCTACGTGGTAGTGATCATCGATGAGTTGGCGGACTTGATGCTGGTGGCCGCAGCGGAGGTGGAAGATGCCATCTGGCGGTTGGCCCAGATGGCCCGGGCTGCCGGAATCCACCTGGTGATCGCCACCCAGAGGCCTTCAGTAGACGTGATCACCGGCGTGATCAAAGCCAATATCCCTTCTCGCATCGCGTTTGCCGTTTCCTCCCAGACCGACTCCCGGGTCATCCTGGATATGCTGGGAGCAGAAAGACTACTGGGTCGGGGAGATATGCTCTTTTTCCCCATTGGCGCGGCCAAACCGGTGCGGGCGCAGGGAGCGCTGATTTTGGATCCCGATGTGGAGCGCCTGGTTGATTTCTGGAAACGGCAGGGAACGCCGGAGTATGAAGCGTCGGTATGGGAGCCGGTGGCAGACGGCGAAAACGGGCCGAACGAAGATACCCCGGAGGATTCGCTCTTTGAGGACGCTGTGAACCTGGTGACAGAAATGGGGCAAGCCTCCATCTCGCTGTTGCAGCGCCGGTTTCGCATCGGCTATAGCCGGGCGGCCCGGTTGATCGATCAAATGGAGCAGAAAGGGATTGTGGGCCCGGC
Organism: Limnochordaceae bacterium; assembly: GCA_014896305.1. Lineage (GTDB taxonomy): Bacteria > Bacillota > Limnochordia > Limnochordales > DUMU01 > Bu26. Next base: position 148,186 of record JADBKQ010000003.1, on the reverse strand, counting down.
TCAGGGCGCCAAGCCCAGGGAGATCTTGATCGGGCAACGCCTGGGGCGGGGAGAGAGGAGTCTGGACAGTTAGATGAATCCCGCGGACTTCAATCCGGCGACGGCCGGGATGGGGGAACGGTTGCGGCAGGCTCGCCTGGCCCAGGGCCTGTCGCTGGCCGAGGTGGAGCAGGCTACCCACATACGCCAGCGCTACCTGCTGGCGCTGGAACGGGATGACTGGGCTGCCTGTCCGGGGACGTTCTATGCGCGGGCTTTCTTTCGTTCCTATGCCCGGTTCCTGGGCCTGGTGCCCGACACGTTGCTGGCTGGCCCGGACGAGCTTGCCGGCGGTAGCGGTACCCGGGACGAAGGGCGATGGGCGGGCAAGCAGGAGGCGGCCGCCACGGAGCTGGGCCAGGCCCGGGAGCAGCGAGTCTCCCGAGAACGACGCCGCCGGCAGCGGCGTCAACGCCGTGGCGTCATCCGCCCTTCGCTGCTGTTGCTGCTGTTGTTGTTACTCGTCCTGCTGGTGGGGTGGGTAGTGGTGAGGTGGGTATGGTAGAAGCCGTCCGTTCATTGGATGACCCTCTGAGCCGGGATCGCCTGGTGCATGCCATGACGCCGGCTGGCGACTGGCTAGCTTTGGCGGCCCGTACCGACAAACTGGTGGCTGAGGCCCGGCGCCGGCATGACACGTGGCCCACCGCCACCTGCGCCTTGGGCCGGGCGCTGACCGGTGCCCTGTTGCTCGCTGGACTACAAAAGGGCCAGGAGCGTGTCTTGCTAGAGTTGATGGGCAACGGGCCCCTGGGCATGGTGGTGGCGGAGGCGACCGGGACAGGGGCGGTTCGGGGTTATGTTCAACAACCACATGTGGAGCTGCCTCGCCGGCCGGACGGCAAGATCGACGTGGGGGCGGCCGTAGGCAAGGGAACGCTCTGGGTGATCAAGGAGCTGGGTTTGCGAGAGCCGTACCGGGGCGCCGTACCTCTGGTTTCGGGCGAGATTGCGCAGGACCTAGCCCATTACCTGGCCAGTTCGGAACAGCGCCGGGCCGCCGTAGCGCTAGGCGTGAGCCTGGACGAAGAAGGGAACGTTTTGCGGGCAGGGGGACTGCTGGTCGAGGCCTTACCGGGGGCGACGGACGCAAGCATTCGTGCGATGGAGGCACGTCTCCAGGCGATGCCGACGATCACTCACCAGCTCGAGGAGGGCAAGAAACCCGAGGAGCTGTTGCAGAGCCTGTTTGCCGATATGAACCTGCAGATTCTGTCCTCCCAGCCAGCCGCTTTTACTTGCTCTTGCTCCCGCCAGCGGTTGGGGGCAGGTTTGTTGAGCCTGGGCGAAGAGGCCATCCGGGAGATGATCGCCAAAGATCATGGCGCTCAGCTGGTCTGCCGTTTCTGCGGCCGGACCTATGAGTTCAGCGAAGGGGAGCTGCGCCAACTCTTGGCGAAGCTCGGAGACGCTGGATAGATTGATGGTGCAGGGTGAGCCTGTCCGGTCTAAGCCGGTCCCCTTCGGCATACGGTTGATGCCGAAGGGAGGCGGTCCACGTTGGCCAAAGCAGCCGGAAGAGAAGCACGAGGACCGGGACTTCTGTTCGTTTTGGTTGTCTTGGTGGTGGTGGGCGTTGTCGTCCTGCGGGTGACCGGGGTCTGGCCGCCGTCCGCCCGGCAACAGGGTCAGAACCTCTCCTCGTTGCCCCAGGTAAACTTGCCCGGAGGTCAGGGCAGCAGCGGAGGGAGCGCAGGAGGAGCGGACAGCCGGCCGGTGGTGGTGATCTACCATACGCACGCCACCGAAAACTACCAGCCAGCGGAGAGCCATGCCCGGGGTCGCGCCGGGGATATCGTGGAGGTCGGGGCGGAGCTCGCCCGGCAGTTGGAGGCCCGGGGGATCGAGGCTATCCATCTGCAGCAACTCAACGACTGGCCGCGGTATGATGAAGCCTACAAGAGCGCTGCCGAGGTGGTCAAGCGGACCTTGCAGGCTCATCCGAACGTCGCCGCCGTGGTGGATATCCACCGGGACGGTCTGCCCGGCAAGCCCAAGGGGTACACCACCGGGATGGCCAATGGGCAGCCGGCGGCCAAAATCCTGCTCGTCGTGGGGGATCTAGACAATCCGGAACTAGAACGGAATTTCGCCTTTGCCGAACAGGTTCGAACAGGCCTCAACCACCTCTATCCAGATCTTTCGCGCGGGCTCAAAACGCAGCATCAGGACTATAATGGAAAGCTGCATCCGAACAGTCTGACGGTGTATATAGGCGACTATACCGACAACACTCTGGAGGAGGCTCGACGCAGCGCGGCCGCGCTGGCCGAAGTACTGGCTCAGGTAGTGCGGGGCGCCGCAGGACCTGTGCCCTCACCTTCGCCTGCACCTGCCCCGGCGCCTGTTCCGACGCCGCCGTCACTCCCGTCGACCCACACCCCGGCGGCTGGCCAGACGTGAGGTCCTACCCGGCTCGAACCCCGCTGACGGGGCTGTATCCGGAGGAGTCGGTGCAGTCCAGGCAGGATAAACCGCCGCTCTTGGGGAATGCTGGCACACGCGGCGGCTACCTGCCGCATGGAGCCTGAGCGCCTTCCCTACCTTGAGGCGGGCAGGCAGTCAACGCAGGGGGGGCCGGCAGATGGGCCATCACCACTTTATCGGAATCGGGGGAGCGGGCATGAGCTCCTTGGCCCGGGTTCTACTGGACCGGGGGGAGCCCGTGTCCGGGTCTGACTTGTACGACAGCGAGGTCCTCCAGCATCTCAGGGAGGCGGGAGCGATCATTTACGTAGGCCACCGGGCTGAACAGGTACACGGAGCGGATGAGGTGGTCATCTCCACGGCCATTCCCGCAGATAATCCCGAGTTGCTGGAGGCCCGTCGTCTGGGGTTACGCGTCGTTCACCGGTCCGATCTGCTCGCCCGTCTGGTCAACCAGGGACATTCTGTGGCGGTGACGGGGGCGCACGGCAAGACGACCACCACCTCCATGATCACGGTGGCGCTGCGGCAGGCTGGACTACGGGTGGAAGGGGTGATCGGTGGGCAGATTCAAGGGGAACGGTGGCCCATATGCACGCCCGGGAGGGACGGGAGGGCGCGTTCTGGGGAGAGCGTTCGCCCCCCGGCCGAGCCCGAGCTGGCAGCAACCGGGTCTGCCACCGCCCGGCGGTGGGTAAGCCTGCCCGACGAGCATTGGGTGGTCGCCGAAGCGGACGAAAGTGACAGCTCGTTTCTACGTTATTATCCTACGGTGACGGTCATCACCAACATCGAGCCCGACCACCTCGAGCATTACGGCGGCGACTTTACCCGCCTGGTAGCGGCCTACCGCCAGTTCCTTGGCCAGGTGAAGCCCGAGGGGGTAGGCGTGGTTGGGGTGGACTCGCCCACGCTTCGGCAACTGACGGCCGATTGGCCGCGACCTCTGGTGACCTACGGGCTGGATGTGCCGGCGGAATGGAGTGCGGATCGGATCCAGCTAGAGGGTGGCAGGGCTCGCGCCCAGCTCTTGCACCAGGGCAAGCCGGTGGGGGAGTTACAGCTGCGTATTCCTGGGCGCCACAACGTTTCCAACGCTCTGGCGGCACTGGCGGTGGTTCACTGGCTCGGCCTGGACCTGGAACCGGCCTGTGCGGCCCTGGCCATGTTTCGGGGCGCTCGCCGCCGCTTTGAGACGGTGGGCGAGACCGGTGGGATTCGGGTGATCGATGATTACGCCCACCACCCCTCAGAGATCGCCGCGACGATCGCCGCGGCGCGTACTGGCCATCCGGGCCGTCTCTGGGCGGTCTTCCAGCCCCACCGCTATGCTCGCACCCACTACTTGCTCGACCAGTTCCCGGCGGCGTTTCGACAGGCCGATGAGATCGTGATGACCCAGGTCTATTCTCCCCCGCCCGAAGAACCATGGCCCGATGTCGATGGTGCTGTTCTTGCCCGGAAGGTGGAGCAGGAACTGCAGCGACCGGTCCATTACCTGCCAACCCTGGACGAGGTGGTGGAGTACGTCTGCTCCCATGCCCGTTCCGGGGATCTCATCCTTTGCATGGGGGCGGGCGACATCACGGTAGCTGCCCGCCAGATAGGCCGGCGCATTGAAGGATCGACGGTGACCCCAGGCTCATCGCTCGCCTCTTCGCAGGAGAGCGGTCGCCCATGAACGTTCGCCAGTTTCTCGACGCCCTGCGGGCGGAATGGGCCACGCAACCCGAAGAACCCGCCCGCCCGGGCCGCGGTACGCCACGCTCCCCCCGCCTCTTGACATTGCGTGAACTGCCGGCGCGTCCGGCCCGCTACGCCCAGCCTGCCCAGCCGTTGCCGCCTTCCCTGGCGCAGGCGCTGGCCCAACAGGGGGTCTCTCAGCTCTACGTCCACCAGGCGCGCAGCCTGGATCTGGCCCGGGCCGGCCACAACGTGGTGGTGGTCACGGGTACGGCCAGTGGCAAGAGCCTGTGTTACAACCTGCCCGTGCTGGAAGATCTGCTCTCTCATCCCAATCACCGGGCGCTGTACCTCTTTCCCACCAAGGCGCTGGCTCAAGATCAACTGCGCTCCCTCGAGCAACTTGCGCAGAAGCTAGCTGGGATTCGCCTGCGGGCCGGTACCTACGACGGGGATACGCCGGTGGCAGCCCGGCGTCGCTTGCGGGCGGAAGGTCAGATCATCCTGACCAACCCCGACATGCTTCATGCCGGCATTCTGCCCAATCATGGCGTTTGGTCCCATTTCCTGGGTCAACTGCGCTGGGTGGTCATCGACGAGATTCACACATACCGCGGCGTCTTCGGCTCCAACGTCGCCCTGGTTTTGCGACGGTTGGCCCGTCTGGTGCGGATACACAACCCGCAAGCGAAACTCCAATTCCTGGCAGCTTCAGCGACGGTGGCCAATGCGGGTGAACTGGCGTCTGCCCTGGTTGGTTCCCCGTTCACGGTGGTAGATGAGGACGGCTCGCCCAGGGGTCCGCGCACCTTCGTCCTGTGGAATCCGCCCGTGGTGAGCCAGGGAGAGATCCGGCGCAGCAGCGTCCTGGAGGCGCGGGACCTGGTGGTCCGGCTCATGGAGCAGCAGGTGACCAGCATTGTGTTCAGCCGCACGCGGGGTGGGGCGGAGTTACTCTACCGCTACGTGCAGGAAGAATTGCTGCGGCAAGCCCCCCGCCTGGCCAACCGGATTCGTGCCTACCGCGGCGGCTACTTGCCGCAAGAACGTCGCCAGGTGGAGCAACAGCTCTTCTCCGGTGAACTGCTGGCGGTCTCCTCTACTAACGCTCTCGAACTCGGAATCGACGTCGGGGGGCTCGACGCCAGCGTGCTGGTGGGGTATCCCGGCTCCATCGCTAGCACCTGGCAGCAGGCAGGACGAGCGGGGCGCGGGCAAGAGCCATCGCTATCCGTGCTGATTGCCGGACCCGGTCCTATCGATCAGTACCTTTGTCGCCACCCCGACTACTTTTTCGGCCGCTCGCCCGAGCACGCTGTGATCGACCCGGGCAACCCATACGTTTGTCTGAACCATCTGCGCGCGGCTCTGGCCGAGACCGTGCTCGTTCCGGAGGAGTTGACGCTGTTTGGCCGGTATGCCCCGTCGTTGCTGCAGCTGCTGGAGGAGCAGGGGGAGGTCATACGAGTAGGCGGGCAGGCTCGCTGGCAGGGGCATCCCCATCCGGCCAGCCAGTTTGGCCTGCGTACCCTGGATGATGTCACCTATACGGTCCTCGACAAAGAACCGGGGGCTCCACCCCAGGTACTGGGGACGACCGATGAGGTGAGTGCCTTCCTCGAGCTTCACCCGCAAGCGGTCTACCTGCACAACGGCGAAAGCTACCTGGTGGACCGGCTAGACACCGAGCAGCACGTGGCTCACGTGCACAAGGAAGAGCTGGAGTATTACACCCAGGCTGTGGCGGAACGCCGGGTGCGGGTAGAGCGGGTGGAGGCGAGCCAGGAGAAGAGCGAGGCGACTGCAGGCTTTGGGGCGGTCGACATCTTCTTTGCTCCGTATATGTTCAAGAAGATCCGCTTCTCCACCCGGGAGAATGTCGGTTACGGCTTGATTCAAGGGTTACCCACTCGGACATTGCACACGCTCGGCGTCTGGCTGGCCCCCGGCCAGCAAGCCCGCCGGCTGGTGGAGGCAGCCGGGCTGAGTGCCGCGGAAGGGTTGCTTGGACTGGCCAACACGCTGGCCGAAGTGGTCCCCCTGTATGCCATGTGCGATCCAGCCGACGTGGGCACGACGGTCGATACGGGTGCGGCGGGGCTACCGGCGGTTTATGTGTATGACCGGTATCCGGGCGGGTTGGGGTTCAGCGAGCGGGTTTACCGGCTCCTCGATCAAGTCCTGGCCAGCTGCCTCGACCTGATCCAGGGCTGTCCTTGTGCCGACGGTTGCCCTTCCTGCGTAGGCGCGCCCATCGCCTTCCCCGGTGGTGGAGGGGGCAACGGTACCGCGGGATTGGTCCCGAACAAACAGGCCGCCTTGCTGCTTTTGGCGGCCATGCTGCAACAGCCGCTGGCAGGGCCGTTGGCCGCCCGGCTGGACGAGGCGAAGGCCCGTCTGGCGCAAGAGTCCGCACCGGCCCCAGTTCAAAATATGGGTTCGCCTGCGGCCGCGTTGGCCGCCGTCGAGACAGCGGCTACATCAGCAATGGCAACCTCCCCAGAGAACGTGCTGGCGTCAGGCTCGTCGTCGGCGGCAGCCACCGGCGGGGCAGCTACAGACGTGGATAGAGGCCAGACGGACGTGATGGTTGCTTCTGGGCCCGCCCCTGCTGCCGCTGCCCGCTGGCCAGCGGTCGAGGTGCCGTTGACACCCGCGCTGGAGCAGCGCCTGCGACAGAAATTGGCTCGGCTACGGGAGGGGATCCCACAGGATCGCCCCGCCTGGGAGAGGAGGCCGGCTCCGACTCCAGGGGGTAGCCGGACTCTGACCAGGAGAGGGCGTGGCGACCAGTCCTACGGGGCGGAACAGGATCAGTAGGGAGACGGGTTCAGCCTCCAGCAGCAGGCTGTAGCGGCGGCGGATTTCCTCGAGATGGTGAGCGCGCTCGTCCTCACGATGAAGCCCGCGTTCCTGACGGGCCAGGGCGTCATAGTACGCATGGACCTGGTCCTCTTCCTCCTGCTGGGCCCGTTGTTCTGCCCAGGTCCAACTCCAGTCGACCGCCTGGGCCAGCCATTGGCGCAGCGCCCCGGCCGCCTGATCCAGCATCTGACGGTAGCTCAGCCGCCGTCGTTGGCGGGGCAGGGAGGCGACTGCGGCCGGCTCTTCCCGCCAGTGCAGGCCTTGCCAGCGGGACCAGGCGTCAGACCTGGCCACACCTGTCAAGAGATCCACTGCCACGTTGGCCCGTAGCTGCCAGGGGACCCGGCCTGTGGTGTATACGTCGAAAAAGAGCACGCCGATGGGAGCAAGGCAGAGGGTGAAGGACGGGCTGGGGCGGGTGGGAGGATCGGCAGCCAGAAAGAGCCGGCTGACCCGGGCTCGCTCGCGGGCGATGCGCCGCAACGTTTCGAAGCGTTCGCTGCCGGGAACGAGGAGTTGGGCTTGGGGAACGCGCAGGAGCCAGGCTGGATCGAGCGCCCAGACTCCGGTCGCCTGGCGAGGATGGCCCAGAAGGCGGGCTTGCTCGGGAGTGGCCAACAGTCGCAACAGCCCCGGTTCGTCCTCCTGGACATGTACCCCCAGTGTGGCCAGGAGCTGCCGGACCCATTGAGCGTGGTCCAGTTTCCCACTGGCCGGTTCTACCTCGTTCCCCGTTCCCGCCGTAACGCTCCCGCCGTCGTCCCAGCGGCTCGATGATACGCTCATGACAGCACCTCCTCGAGCACCTCCTGCCGGCGGGAGGTGGCCCCTGCGAGCAGCGCTTGGGCTAACTCATCCAGCCGCCGGCGTCCCTCGGCCGCGCCCGGCCAGTCGGCCAGAATCTGCAGCAACTGGGATTGGAAGCTCTTCACTTGCCGGGAGTCGCCCAGGATCGCATCCAGTTCTCCGACCACCCGCTCGAAGAGGCGGATCTTCTCGCCCAGCAGGTAGACGATGTGTTCTTCGATGGTGTCCCGGGTGACCAGGTTGTAGATATCCACGGTTTGTGTCTGACCCAGCCGCTGGAGACGGCCGATTCGCTGCTCCAGCTGCATGGGGTTCCAGGGCAAGTCGTAGTTGACGAGGACATGGCAGAACTGAAAGTTGATCCCTTCCCCTCCGGACTCTGTGCTGACCAGCACTTGCCCCTTTTGCTGGAACAGGTTGCGGACCCACTCTTTCCGGCTAGCCGACATGTGGCCATCAAAAGGCAAGGCTACGATGCCGGCCTGGCGGAGCATGCCGATCAGCTGCGCCTGGGTGGCCAGGTACTCCGTGAAGACGATCGCCTGCTGCCCGAGGGTGCGAACCAGGTGGAGCAATGCCTGGGCTTTGCTGCTGATCCCCTGCTGCAGCAAGAGCCGGAGCGTTTCGATGACCTGTGGATCGCCTGGGTCGGTGCGGGCGATCCGGGCCAGCGTCAAAGCGGCCGCCGGCAGGCTGCTGCATACTTCCCGCTGCAGGGTGATGAGGGAGAGTACCGCCGGGTCAAGACGCCCGCGCTGGCGGTAGGCCCGCTGCACCCAGTCGGCCACCGCCAGGTAGAGCTGGCGTTCACCCGGGGTCAGGTGGACCTCGATCTGGTGGACGCGGCGGGGCGGTAAGGTGACGGTCTGCGGACCGTGCCGGTGCCGGATCATCACCTCGGCGACCAACCGTTGCAGGGCCTGCGGCTGTCGCGGGGTCCGTTCATCGGTTAGATGGTGGCGGCGGAAGCTGGCCCAGGTCTGCCAGCGGCCGGGGTACAAAAGAGAGACGAGGCTGTGCAACTCTCGCAGGCGGTTATGAACTGGGGTGGCCGTGAGCAGCAACAGATACCGTTTGGAAAGGCGGTCCACCAGTTGCCAGCTGAGGGTTCGTTCGTTCTTCAGACGGTGCGCTTCGTCAACCACCACCAGGTCCCAAGGTTGGGCTGTGGCGGCGCTGCGGTGCGGTTCACGCCGGGCGGTATCCAGGGAGGCCAGCAGGATTCCTTCTCGTTGCCAGTCGTAGAGCGAACGCTGGAAGTACGGCTCCAGAGCGAATTTGTCCCGCAGTTCGCGAAACCACTGCCATAACAGGGTAGGGGGTACGAGGACCAAGACCCGGCGCAGGCGCTGCAAGAGCAGGTACTCTTGCAGGATCAGCCCGGCCTCGACGGTTTTGCCCAGCCCCACCTCGTCGGCCAGGATCGCCCGCCCGCCCAGTTCGTAGACCACCCGGTAGGCGGTCTCGAGCTGGTGGGGATAGAGGATGACCCCCGCCTGCTGGAAGCGATCGGAGAGGTAGGTAAGGCAGTGAAGGGGCCACGTCGGGGCGGCGGTGGCGTGCGGCGCCGGCCGCCCCCCCGGTTTCACGCGTAGCGAGGGTGCAGGGGAGTGCCAGGGGGCAGGGGGCGCCGTCCAGGCCAGCTGCCAGCGGGCGAAAGGTTCGTAGTGTCCATGGCGAAATGGGCCAAGAATGCTGGCCAGCTGGCTGCGGCTCACCCGCAACTGCAGCGATTCGGGCAAGTCAGGGGAGATCGGGACGGCTGGTGTCCAGGTCACAGGGCGCGGAGGCCGAAATGGTGACCATCCTTCCAGGGAAAAGGTCATGATGGGGACGGTGATGGCCCACTGGGGAAACGACGGAGAGAGGGAGACCGCCGGCGGTGTGGGAGTGGCGGTGACGGCAGCAGCAGGTTGTTCCAACCGAAACCCTCCTGACAGCTATTGTGCCCGGGGACAGCGCCGCCGCACCGGGGAAACGTGAGGGTGGGATGACGGGGAGAGAGTGGTGTGCCATAATGCCTGGTGAATGCGGTTGGCAGGCCGGCCCGTGAATCGATGAGAGGGTTGGCAGCCAGCTACTGCACCCCCGGGCCCGGGACGAGGCCCGGGGCAGGAGGGAGCGATACGCTGATGGATGGCCCGCGTTCGGCTCGGGCGTCGGAGGTAATGGAGGCAGCCGATTTGGCCAACCGGGTATTTCGCCTGGCTGCTCACTTAGGTCCAACCATGCATCTGGAGTTTCCCCGGCTTTTCTGCAAAGAGCATCCGGAGCAGTTGTGGATCGTACGCGAGGGGGAGAGGGTGGTCTCCCTGGTGGGGGCGTTTCGCCGTGACCTGTACCTGCAGGGGTGCAAGACTTCCACCGCTGCCCTGGGGGCGGTCTGTACCGATCCGGCCTACCGGAGTCAAGGGTTGGCTGGTCTGATTTTACGCAGCCTCGCACTACACCTTACCCAGCAGGGAGTCCGGGTTCTCATTATTTCAGGCGACCGCCCACTTTATCGGAGGATGGGGGGCGTTCGCAGCGGCCTGGTGCACTGGGTAACGGTACCGGCGTCGCCCACACCCACGCTGGCGGCTGCAGAGGACCGGTGGTGGGTGGAAGAGGTCCGGCCAGAGCAGACCGAACGGTTGGCGGAGGTGTTGCGCCTCTACGAACAGGAGCCGGTGCGATTCGAACGAAGCCTGGAAGACCTGCGCGGATTCGTGGGGGCATTACCGCATGGATTCGATGGCACCCGCTACCGCCGGCTCTGGCTCGCCCGGCAGGGTCGCTCGGGGCCGGCCAGGGCGTACCTGACGACCGACGGTCCCAGCTGGCCCGCTGCGTCGCCCGCAGTGGATGAGCCGATCTATTGGCAGGCTCGCGAGTGGGGCGGCGACCGGGCAGCGGTCTGGCGGCTGGCTGCAGAGCTGGCTGGTGGGCACGGGGTGAACGGCATCCGCTTTCCGGTGTCCAGCATCGACCGCGACCTTCTCAACCAGGCTCGGCGTCATGGCTTCACCGTGGCTGCGACCGACTCTACGGCCTGGGCCAGTTGGGGCGGGACGTTTGTGGGGCTGAACCCGCAAGGCCTCCTCGGCGACCTGCAGCCGCTGCTGGGGGAGGAACTGGCGGGACACTTGCTCACGGCCGTCACGGCCGGGCGGATCACGCCCCCTGTACTGCTGGCCATTCTGTTCGGGCAAGAGGCGGGCTGGTGGACCGGGTCCCGCGCCGCCTGGCTTGCCCAGCTGCGAGAGCTCCTGGGAATGCGAGAGGAGGAGCGAGGGCGGGTCGAAACGTTGGCCTCGCCGTTGCCCCTCCCATGGATGTGGGGAAATACTCTCAACTACGTTTAAGGGCGCAGGCACTGAGGGCTGGCCACTTTCCTCCATCCACGTCGCTAGTAGGCGACGCCATAATGGTCAGCGATGCCTTTATAGATGTAATACCCTTCCCTCCACGTGTAACTGGCATCCCGCAAACGGGCTTCTTCATAGGGGTTGGAGATGAACGAAGCCTCTGTCAGGATGGCCGGCATGGTGGTATATTTCAGGACGTAGAAGTTGGCAGTACGTGCGCCCCGATCCGGCAGCCCACCCCAGGCCAGCAGCTGGCGATGGACCTTATCACGCAGATCGAAGCTGGCGGAGCTTCCGTAGGTGTACGCGTACGTTTCGGTGCCATTGACAGACGGATCACTGGCCGCATTGTGGTGAACGGAGATAAAGCGGTCCGCCCCCCAGTTATTGGCAATGGCTACTCGCCCATCCAGGCTGACATCCACATCCGAGGTGCGGGTCATCACCACCTGCGCCCCTCCATACTCCACCAGACAGTTGCGTAACACGGTGCCGACTCTCAGGTTGACCTCCTTTTCCTGCAACCCGGTGGGTCCGACCGCGCCTGGATCGGAGCCTCCGTGGCCAGGGTCAACCACGAACAGCTTGCCGGTCAGCCCGCCGCCGGCAGCTGCCGGCCAGCCCAACCACCCCACACTGGCCACCACCACAGCCATCACTGCCACGAGCATGCTGATGTTCCGACGGTATGACAACATCTTCATCCCCTCCTTTTACCTAACTGTATGGTGTTTGCCCGCCGGGTAATACCGCCCATCCAGGCGATCAAAGCGGGTTGCACTGCCCAGCCAGGCAATAAAAAGGACGGAGCAGACCTCGGTCGGTTCAGCTCCGCCGGTTCCCCTTCCGGTCAACTTTAGGCGACAGCCCGCCTGAGGCTACGGCAAGTGACGCAGAAACTCCCAGGTAGATGCCGGATCCTGGGTAGGCACCGCGTCCCGCGTGTCGAAGTGGGCCAGAATTCCTTTGTAAATGGCGAGGGCTTCTCGGAAATTGTAGTCGGGATCCCGTAGCCGGGACTCCTGGTAAGGGTTGCTGATGAAGGACGCTTCGGTCAAAATGGCAGGCATCTGTGTATACTTCAGGACCCAGAAGTTCGCCGTATTGGGCCCACGGCCGGGCAACCTGCTCCAGTTGAGTAGCTCGCCGTAGACCTTGTCCCGTAGGTCCAAGCTGTCCGCGCTGGCGTACGTGTACGCGTAGGTCTCCACGCCATTGACCTGCTGGTTGGAGGAGGCGTTGTGGTGAATGGAGATGAACCGCTCCACGCCCAGCTGGTTAGCCTGCGTAGTACGTTGTTCAAGAGTCACGTCCATGTCCTTGTCCCGGGTCATGTAGACGGTGGCCCCAGAGTACTGGACCAAAAGGCTCCGCAGGCTGAGACCCACCCGCAAATTGACATCCGCTTCTCGCAGCCCGGTCGGGCCTACCGCGCCCGGGTCGCTACCGCCGTGGCCGGGATCGATCATTAACCGATGCCCGGTCAGCGCTCCGCTCGCCGATACCTCAGGAGTACCTGGCCAGGTCCACCCCGCCCAGGTGAACAAGACGACCAGCGCTGCTATGACTCGCCCCGGTCTGAAGGTCTGATGCTCCATCATCTCTTCTTTGGCCTCCCTTGTGGCTGCTGCTCGATCCTCAGAACTGCCAGCGCAGCTGCCACTGCCCTGCCAGCTGCGCTCGCCCGTCGGGGGGCGACCGGGGGGTGACAATGGGGGAGGAAGGCCGCCAGGACAACTCCCAGACCGTCTGGAGACCTGGCCGCCACGCCTGGGTGAACCGGAAAAGCGTTTGGGCGTCCAGCCAGCCAAACCGCCACAACAGGGAGCTTTCGTTCTCCAGCAGCCACTGGGGGCGTGCCAGCCAGCTCGTGTTGAGCTCCAGCCCTGTACTGCCGTTCTTGAAGTTGAGATTTCCCCCTGCCGAGGCCAGATTCGACGCCATAGGGGTAAATCCTGGGTGGACACTGCCGACGTTCAGGTTGACCTTGTACCTTTCGCTGCCTGCGAGATCCAGGCTGGCCACAGCCGCCCCTACCCAGCCTTGATAGTTGTCCGCCCCGCGGCTGGCCCGAAAGAGTGCGACTTCCGCCACCCAACTGCGTTCTGGCCCAGTGGAGCGCATGTCCCAAGACAGCCCCTGTTCGCTGCCCAACCCATCGACGAGCCAAGTGAAGCCGGCCCGTGGGCCCTGGACGCGCAGCCAGCGATAGCTATCCTGATCCCACACATAGGGCAGGTACGTAACGTAGCTCGTGTCGAGGCGGCCATCCACTCCCGTCAGCATCAGATGCCGACGGGGGAAGGAGAGGCCGGCCTGGGCGGCGGCAATGGCGTCGAACGGGTTGGCCACCAGCAGACCGACGGGGCCGGCCTGAAAGCGTTGCCGCCCTAGCCGCAACCAGGCGGAGGAGGAGTCCCCCTGGCGCGATAGTTGCAGCCACAGTTCATCCGTCCGGAGGAGCGGGCCGTTGCCCCCTGTGCTCTCGTCTACTCCCGCCTCTTGCTGGTAGCGGGCCTGCACGTGCAGCTGCCCGACCCAGCGAGCCTTGCTGCCAGTGCTGGGCTGGTCGGTGACGGCCAGCGCCCGCACCCAATCCGCAGAAAGGTTCAAGGTGACACTGGCGGACGTCGGCGGAGCCGCCAACGTCAGAATCCACTCTCCGTTCCAGGCGAGCGGCGAAGAGACGGACTCGGCCTTGACTCCGGCCACACAGCCCCCCAACATCAGAATCCCGGCAAAAAGAGCTCGGAAAAGCTGGCAACCGACCGGAACGATGACCGCTTGTGAACTCCTTCGGCCCACTCTGGCGTTAGAACCCATAGCGTACCTCCACTCGAGCCCGTCCGTAACCGAGAGGGGATGTCCAGGTATGCTGGTAGCTGCCGGCCAGGGTGAGCCCCGCCCCGGCAGCCCAGGTCCAGCCTGCCTCCAGCTGATTGATGGGAGGTTTGCCGGTGAGTTGCAGCCGCAGTCGCCAACTGACCATGGCCGCGATCCCGGGCCGCACCGGCTGGTCCCAGCGCAGTTCCCAGCCGGCTTCTCCCGGGGCAAAGGGAAGATCGCCACCCTGGTCGCGCAGTTGGGTGAGGGTCACCGGGTAGGCGGGGTCGAGGGCGGCCCACTGCCAGGACCAGCCAGAGGAAGGAGACGAGGGAGCTGGATCCGAGGCGAGGGCTGGCTGGCTACGCCCGGCCGCCGCCCAGACCCAGCGGTTGGAGTCGGGCAGGCGAGCCACCGCGATTTCGGCGGAGTGGGAACGCAGACCCTCGCGCTGGTCCCAGTCCAGGCTTAGTCCCTGTTCACCCTGGGGCCCAGCGAGCAACAAATTGATCCCCACATTGCGTCGAGGAGGAGTCAAGCGGACCCCCAACAGGTCGTGAGGGCGTGCTTGCGGGTGAGCTTCGTCCGGCGGCTCGACCGCGAGGCGGGCGACCACGGCCGCTCCGCTCCAAGCGGAGAGGAGCGGACCTTCCCACAGCAGCCCGGTCACCGCGCTGGGGAGTTGCTCGTCCCCCAGGGGGGTCGCGGCCAGCAGGCCCATGGGGCCGAGCTGGAAGTACTGCCGCCCGATGAAAATCCTTCCCTGGCGCACGGGCAGGGAGGCGTACAATTCCTCTACCCGGAAGGGGTCGCTGAGAAATGCCGGGGCTCCGTAGGTGCCGGAAGTGTATTGATCCACGCCCCACCAGCCCAGATGGCAGAGGGTGAGGACCAGCTCGTGCTGGGGCATCGGTTCGAGGCGGAGTTGTAGCCGAGTCACCTGTTGCACTCCCCAGCCGAACTGCCCCGAGGCTGCTTCTCGCCTCTGGCTGTCCGCCAGTCCCGGTGGCAAGCTCCCGGGAGGGCTGAGGGGGACGGCCCCGTGGTACTGGTCGGCCCGCAGCGTAAAGAGGCCATGGATGTCTAGAGCAGGAGAGACCGCCGGTTGAGCGAGGGCCGATCCTACGAATGGCCCACCGCTGGCCAGAGCCAGAAGCAAAATCCCGGCAAGCAGGGAGGGGGGCCGGCGAGAACGAAAATAGCGATTCATGACGACCTCCTCATGGAGATGGGTGGTCTGTCGTAGAGGGGCGATCTATAACATTCGTTCGTGACCAGGGCCTGAAACCCTGCGTACTGACGCTCAGATGCCGGCCGGGGTTCACCCCGTAGAACCGGCGGGTGGTCTCCTGCGTCGTACCGATGGGGGGGCGGAGTAACGGGAAGTAGCTGCCAGATTCTCTCCTGCGCGCGAATGGCTCAGGAAATAGAGGAGACCGAAAGCACAGAGAAGGGAAGTCATAGCGAGGATGAACACGCCGAGGTCTCAAGGATTGCGTTGTGCCCGGACTTTGACGGGGCGAGGGGCGAGTCGTCTCTGGGCGTTCAGTATGACCTTGGTGCTGGCTACGCTGGTAGCCGGCTGTACCGGGGGAGGAGGTGCTCCGCCCGGGCCACCCACCGCTCTCCTGCCCGCTCCCGAACGGCTGCAAATGACGGCTGTCACCCTGTCTCCCAACGCTTACCGCTGGCTGGCCAGCCCGAGCGGACAGTCATGGGTGAACCAGGCGACGCCAGCCGCCGCCCTGACCCCTCTGGGGGTGGTCATCCGGCCGCTGCTGGCCGGGCCCGCCGTGCCGTCGGAGCGATACGTCGTCTTGCAATGGCGCTGGCCGAATCCCGCGGCGACGCCGGTGGATCGGTTTCTCTGGCGACGGGCCGGGGGCGTGAGCCAGCAGGTACCATTCGGCGAGGGAACGAGCGAGCCGGGAACTGGCGCTCTTTTGTTTGTTGCGACAGACCAGGCACTGGACCTCGTCCCGGGTGACGAAGGGACTCCTGTTTCCTATGAGGTCTTTGCCCATCAGGGGAATCTGGTAGGGCCGGCGGCGGGCGTCAGCGGCAAACTGCTGCCCACTCTGGCCGATCCGACGTTGCTCGTCCCGGACGACCAGGCGAGCTTGGCTGCCGCGCAGCTACCTGTCCTCAGCTGGCAAGGGGACAGCCGGGCCATCGGCTACCAGGTAGACGTCGTCGAAGCAGGAACGGGCGTACGGGTGGGTACATGGTTCACCACCGGCGCATCACTTGACCTGGCCCAGGTAACTCCCGCAGCCGGTGGCTGGCAGCGCGGCATGACGTATGAATGGCGGGTCTTGGCTGTGCGGACCATCCCGATGTTTGAACCCTCGGCCCGCCGGTATGACTCGGTCAGCCTCGCGATCTCTGGCACCCGGCGCTTCACCCTCTTGTAACGCTTGCCAAACAGACGGGTATCCGCTATAATACGACCGTTGCCACGCTTGTGGGCCTGTAGCTCAGTTGGGAGAGCGCTGCGTTCGCATCGCAGAGGTCGAGGGTTCGAATCCCTTCAGGTCCACCATTTTCTTGTCTTTGCCGCTTGAACAGGCGCGCCAGCCCTCGCAGCAGGAAGAGTCGAAGCAGAGAGACGATTCACCCGCCGGGAGTCACCTTCCGGCGGGTGTTACGCGTGATCCGGTAGTCCGGGCCGTTGCCGGCTACCCCAACAAGGCGGCCTTTCCTACCCATTCGAAGAAGGGTTGCGGGTAAAGGCCCAGGAGAAGCACCAGAAGGAGGGAGATGACCACCGCGACCCCCAGGGCCAGCGAGGCCGGCTTCGTTGGCTCAGGCCAAGACTGTGCCTTTTCCGGGGTGGAAGAAGCGGCAGCCGGAGGGGTGCTGGTGCTAGCACGGGCCGCTGGCATGCTCCAGCGGGACGTGCCGCCTGCTGCGGCCCCGGGAGCCGCCGGCAAGCAAGGCTCCAGCCACATCTGGCGAACAACGCCGTAGTAGTAGGCCAGAGAGATGACGGAGTTGATCACCATCACCACAGCCAGCCAGACGTAGTGGGACTGTACCGCTGCGAAGAACAGGTAGAACTTCCCCATGAAGCCCCCGGTCGGCGGAATACCTACCAGGGACAGGAAGAAGATGGCCAGGGAGACTGCGTAGAATGGCGCTCGCTGTCCCAATCCGCGAAAGGCGGCGATCTCCTCGCTCTCCTGCTGGTTGGCGACCCAGATGAGGCAGGCGAAGACCCCGATGTTCATGAAAAGATAGGCCAGCAGATAGTAGAGTGTGGCGGCGAGGCTGTCCGGCGTGAAGACGACGAGCCCTGTCAGAATGTACCCCGCCTGCGCGATCGAGGAGTACCCCATCATTCGCTTCATGTTCGTCTGAGCCAGCGCCGTCATGTTCCCATACGTCATGGTGACCACGGCCACCAGGGCCAGCAGGGGCTGCCACAGCGAGACGGCGGCCGGCAGGCCTGTCGCCAGCAGACGAATGAACCCGGCGAAGGCTGCCGCTTTGGACCCCACCGCCAGGAAGGCGGTGATGGGGGTGGGAGCGCCCTGATAGACGTCGGGGGTCCACATGTGCAGGGGAACGAGCGAGACTTTAAACCCAAAGCCGGCCAGGACAAAGACAACCGCCGCGATGAGTAGGAGATTGCCCTGGATGTCTTTGGTGAGGGCGAGCGCACTGGCGATGTCGGGCAAGTAGGTGGTACCGGTGATGCCGAAGAGCAGCGATATACCGAACAACAGGATGGCCGAGGTGACCGCTCCCATGAGGTAGTACTTGAGAGCGGCCTCGATGGACTGGTCCTGACGCTTGATCATGCCGACCAGCGCATAACTGGACAGTGACATGAGTTCCAGCCCCACATAGATCATCAGGAGTTCCGCCGAGCTTGCCATCACGCTCATGCCGACGCCGGCCAGCAGGATGAGCGTGTAAAATTCGCCCCGGTGAATCGGTTGCCGTTCGACGTAGTCCCTGGACAAAAGGATGACCAGGAACGTGCCGGCGTACGTCAGGAGCTGGAAGAACAGGCTGAAGGAGTCCACCTTCAGCATCCGACCCCAATACTCTCCGGGATGGCCGGCGACGATCCCCAGGCCGAGGAGGGCAGCCAGCGGTCCCAGCATAGCCAGAGACCCAAGCCCCGGACGATCTTCGTTGCCCAGGTCATATAGGAGGACTGCCAGGGCAAAGAGGACGAGCAGCAGCTGGGGAAGGAGAGGCAAGAGGCTTGTGGCCATCTCTTACATCCCTCCCCATCGGCTGGCTACCTGCACCACATTCTGCAAGTGGAGCACGGCGGGATTCATGAGGTGGAGCAGCGGCCCGGGGTAGACCCCCAACACCAGCACCAGGATCATAAGGGGCACAGCTACGACCAGCTCCCGGCGGGAGATGTCCGCCAGCGGTCCATGACCTCCCCCCAGGTCCTCTGCTCGTCCCATCAATACTCGCTGCATCATCCACAGGTGGTAAGCGGCGGTAAGAACCAAACCAAGAGAGCTCACGATCACCAGGGTTTGGAAAGTAGAGAAGGAGCCGAGCAAGGTGAAAAACTCACCAATGAATCCGGATAAGCCAGGCAGCCCCAGGTTGGCAAAGATCCCAAAGGCGAAGATAACGCCTGCCAATGGCATCAGGTCAAACAGGCCCCCCAGCTCATCGAGCATACGGGTATGCAGCCGCTCGTAGAAGACCGTGCCTACAAGGAAGAACATGAGCGGCGAGATGAGCCCGTGTGAGATCATGACGAAGACGGCGCCGCTGATGCTGGCGGGGGTGAGCGCTGCCAGCCCCAGGGTGACGAAACCCATGTGGCTGATGGACGAGTAGGCCACCATCTTTTTCAGATCTTTCTGGGCCATCGCGGCCAGCGCACCGTACAGGATGCTGATGACCCCCAGCGTGGCCAGGGGGAGCATCCACTGATGAGCAGCCTGGGGCAGCGTGGGCAGGGCGATCCGGTAAAACCCGTACGCTCCCATCTTCAACAAGACCCCGGCCAGGATCATCGAGCCACCTGTCGGCGCCTCGACGTGAGCATCAGGTAGCCAGGTGTGGAAGGGGAAAATCGGAACCTTCACCGCAAACCCCAAAAAGAAGGCGAGGAAAATCCACCACTGCAGGGAGCCGGCCAACCGCGGCCCCGCCTGCTGCAGGGCGAGCATGTCGAAAGTGCCCAGACCGGTGCCGAAGTAGAGGGCGAGAATCCCCACCAGCATGATGACGGAGCCGGCCAGAGTGTACAGGAAAAACTTCAAGGCGGCGTACTGCCGGCGGGGTCCGCCCCAAATCCCGATGATGAAGTACATGGGCACCAGGACGAGCTCCCAGAAAACATAGAACAGGACGTAGTCAAGGGCCACGAAGACCCCCAGCATGCCGGTCTCGAG
Organism: Limnochordaceae bacterium; assembly: GCA_014896305.1. Lineage (GTDB taxonomy): Bacteria > Bacillota > Limnochordia > Limnochordales > DUMU01 > Bu26. The sequence continues at coordinate 128,817 of JADBKQ010000003.1, read as the reverse complement.
CAACAACAGCAGGGCATAGAACTCTTTCACCTGCTGCTGGATGGAGTAGGAGGTGATGGTGGCCAGCAGGGTAACCAGGCTCGTCACCAGCACCAAGGCCAGCGAGACTCCGTCTACTCCCAGGTAATACTGAACCCCAATGGACGGAATCCAGCTCGCTCGTTCTACGAACTGCATTCCTGCCTGTCCTGGCACAAAGCGGGCCAGGAGCAGCAAGCTGATCAGCACCTCGACCGCGCTGACCGCGGTGGCTATCCCCCGCAGCCAGACGTGCCGGTCTTTGGGCAGCAGCAACAAAATGAGGCTACCCACCAGGGGTAAGAAGACCAACGTAGTTAACATGAAACGGCCTCCTCCTCACGAACTGGCAGCTGTCTTCATGCCGCCGGACAGCTTATCGCCGCAGCACCAGAAGGATCAGGACGGCGACGACGGCAGTGGCCAAAGTGACCAGATACGTGCTGACATAGCCGGTCTGGGCCCGGCGCAGGAGCCGGCCCCCTCCTTCGACGGCTTGCCCGACTCCGTTGACCGCTCCGTCGATCACGGCCTGGTCGAAATCGCCAGTGGCATAGGCGAGCTGGACGCCCAGCCAGCCCACGGCGTTGACGATTCCGTCCACGATGTAGCGATCGAACGCTCCGGTGAGCCAGGAGAGAGCGACGGTACCCTTCACAAAGACCCAGCCATACAGTTCATCCACGAAGTACTTCCGCTTGAGCAGCACGTAGAGCGGCCGGCCGGCTCGAATCAAACTGGCCCGGGAAACCCAACCGCCGCCGTAGATGCCCCCGGCCACTGCAATTCCGGCTACGGCCGCCAGCAAGGCGAGCCCCTGCACCAGGCCGGCCGGCTCCGGTTCAGCCAGGTGGGTGCCGGCCGGTACGCTGCCAGCGATGAAATGCGTGAACGGGTGGCCAAACCAGCTCGCCCCGAGCAGGCCTGCTCCAGCTGCCAGGAGGGCCAGTACACCCAGGGGCAGCTGCATCCGCCAGCCACTCTCGTGGGCGTGACGAGCTCTCTGCTCGTCCCTTGCCGTACCAAAAAACGCGAGCCAGGTGGCCCGGGTGATGTAGAACGCCGTCAAAAAGGCGGCGACCAGGGCCAGCCAGAACAGGATGGGGTAGGGACTGCGATAGGCGGCCAATAACACCTCGTCTTTGCTCCAGAAACCGGCTAGCGGCGGGATCCCTGCCATCGAGAGCGCACCGATCATCCAGGTCCAGGCGGTCCATTTCATCCGGGGATAAAGCCCACCCATCTCGTGCAGATTCTGCGTGTGCACGGCATGGATGACGCTACCGGCAGCCAAGAACAGCAAGGACTTGAAGAAAGCCTGGGTCACCAGGTGAAACGAGCCTGCGACCAGCGATCCTGCCCCCAAGCCGAGGAACATGTATCCGAGCTGGCTAATGGTGGAGTAGGCCAGGACTTTCTTGATATCGTCCTGGACGACCGCAATGGTGGCGGCGAAGATCGCCGTGAACCCTCCCGTCACAGCCACCCAGTAAAGGGCGGTGGGCGAGAGGGAGAAGAGGGGGAAGGCTCGCGCCACCAGATAGACACCGGCGGCGACCATGGTGGCGGCATGAATCAGGGCGCTCACTGGAGTGGGGCCGGCCATGGCGTCGGGCAGCCACACATGGAGGGGAAACTGAGCCGACTTGCCGATCGCGCCACCGAACAGCAGAAGGCTGGCGGTGGTAATCACATCCAACGACAACTGGCCGCTTTGCGCAGCAGACCAGATGTCTCCGTATTTCAGGGTCCCCAGATGGGCAAAGAGGACCAGGATCCCGATCAACATGGCAACATCGCCCACCCGGGTGGTGAGGAACGCCTTCATGGCGGCATTACTATTGGCCTTCTCCTCGTACCAGTGGCCGATCAGCACAAACGAACACAAGCCCACCAGTTCCCAGAAGATGAATAGCCCGAGGAAGTTGTCGACCAGCAACAATCCGAGCATGGAGAAGGTAAATAGCGACAAAATCGCGTAGTACCGCCCGTAGCGCACATCTCCTTCCATATAGCTGAGGGAGAAGACATGTACCATGAGGCTGACGAGGTTAACCACCACCAGCATGACTGCGCTCAGCGGATCTACCTGCCATCCCATGGGGATTTGTACCGGTCCCACTTGTGCCCACTGCCAGCTGGCGGCGGCTCTCGCACCCGCCCAGACGTCCACCAGCACGGCCAGGCTGACCACAAAGCTAGCGGCCACGGCTACCGTTCCCAGCGTGTCGCGACGAAGCCGAAGACGGCCCGGAGCCACTTCCATGAGGGCGAACGCAAGGAGCGGAAAGAGCGCCACCAGCCAAGCCCACTGTGCCAACGTCGTTCACCTACCCCTGTAGAGAGTGGACCTTGTCCACATCGATATCGTCCTGTCGCCGGGAGAGCATCAGAATGATGGCCAACCCCAGCGCCACCTCGGCCGCGGCCACCGTCATCACGAAAATCGCCCAGATCGATCCGCGCGGATCGCCAGGGTTGAGGTAGCGGCTAAAGGCCAGAAAGTTGACATTGACCGCGTTCAACATCAGTTCGATGCTCATCACCATACGGATAGCGTTGCGACGGGTCAGCGCTCCGTACAGTCCCAGTCCGAACAACAGTGCGGAGAATCCCAGTATATACCCGAGTGGGATCATGCTAGCGCTCCTCCTCCCTCATGGCCAACACGATGGCGCCCAGCAAAGCGGCCAGCAAGACCAGGGAGGCGATCTCAAAGGGGAGTGCAAAGGTGGAGAAAAGCTCGCGCCCAATCCCCCCTACGCTCAGGCCGGCCAGCTCCAGCGGGCGCTCCCGCAGCTGTCCCCAGCCGGACTGAGTGTACAAGCCCAGCATCGTTCCGGCGAAGCCGGCAGCCACTAGGAGGGGGAATGCGTGACGCAGTCCCCGGTGCCAGGCGGCGCCAGCCTGAACCCACCCTGGCGGCTCCGGGCCGACGCGGACCTCGCCCACATCCGACAGCATGATTCCAAACAGGATAATGGTGGTGATTGCCCCCACATAAACGAGGACCTGCACGCCAGCCAGGAACTCGGCTTCCAGCAAAAGGAAGATGCCGGCTACCCCTACGAAGGAAAGACCCATCCATAAGCCGGCGTGCAGGATCGACGGATCGGTGATCACGCGCCAGGCAGCCACCAGACTGATGAAAGCCACGATGAAGAAGGCGAGCAAGGTAGTGTTCACTCGGAACGACTCCCTTCCGAGGAGGGGGTGCTCGTGGCCGGAGCGGCCGCCGTCTGGGCGGCTGAGGCTCTCCCGGCTCGCACCTGGTCGAGCACCCCTACTTCGGTCTTGATGCCGTAATTCGTAATAGGGGTGCGCTGGGTGCGACCGATGGCGGCCAGTTGATCCTTGTGATAGATCAAATCCCCCTGTTCGAAGTCATCCAGCTCATACTGGTCGGACATGGCGATCGCGCCGAAAGCGCAAACCTCGGCACAGATGCCGCAGAACATGCAACGACTCATATCGATATCGAATTCGTCCAGGACCTTCCGCTTATCCTCGCCCCGGTGCGAAACGATATGGATGACCTGCACCGGGCACTCCCGCTCGCAGACGCCGCAGGAGGTGCACAGGAGATTCCCCTGCTCATCGCTGAGAAGTACCGGGATGCCCCGGCTGCCTACCGGCAGGTCCAGCCGTTCTTGCGGGTACATCACCGTGACTGTGGGCCGTAACATCTCTTTCAACGTCACCTTGTGACCCTTGGCAATCCCGACCACACTGTTAACCACATTCTTTAGCACGCCCATGGGCTCACCCCCATCGCTACCCGCGCAGGGCAACGAACTACAGGACCACGAATACACCTGTCACGACCAGGTTGACCAAAGCGACAGGCAACAGAAACTTCCAACCCAGGTCCATCAACTGGTCTACCCGGATCCTAGGCAATGTCCAGCGAATCCACATGGCCAGGAAGACGAAGAAATACGTCTTGATGACGAACCAAACGAAGGGAGGCAGGAACGGGCCGCTCCAGCCGCCCAGAAAGAGGGTGGCCGCCAGGGAAGCCATCCCCAGCAGGTTCGCATACTCCGTCAGGAAGAAGATCGACCAGCGGAAGCCAGAGTACTCCGTATTGAACCCGGCGACCAGCTCCGATTCTGCTTCGGGCAGATCGAAAGGCGTCCGATTGCTCTCGGCCAGCGCCGCGATGAAGTACACGACGAAACCGACCGGCTGCAGAAAAAGGAACCAGACGGAACGCTGCTGGGCCGCAATGATATCGCTCAGGCGCAACGAGCCGGCGAGCACCACCACGCCCAGCTCGGCCAGGATAAGGGGAACCTCATAACTGATCAATTGGGCGGCCGAACGCAAGGCGCCCATCAACGACCATTTGTTGTCGGATGACCAGCCGGCCATGAGCAACGAGGGGACGGTGAAACTGGCCAGGGCAGCCACGTACAGAATCCCAATGTTGAGATCCTGCGCCTGCACACCCCGGCTGAACGGAATGACGACCCAGATCATGACCGAGGGAACGAAAGCGACCAGCGGGGCGAGGACGAAAACCCAGCGATCCGCTCCGGCCGGGATGACGTCCTCTTTGAGGAGCACTTTCAGAGCGTCGGCCAGCGTTTGCAGGAGGCCGAAGCGTCCGGTATAGACAGGCCCTGGACGGTTTTGGACGTGACCGCTGATCTTGCGCTCCAGCCAAATCAAGAAAAGGACGTTGAGCAAAATCCAGACGAGAACGCCCGCCACTTTCAAGACGGCGGTCAGCACGGCCAGGACCCATAGAGGCCACCCGTGAGCTACGAAGGTCGCCTGCACGCTCTGATATAGCGAAGCTACCCAGTCGACCAGCATCAGCGGTCCACCTCTCCCATGACGATGTCAATACTTCCGATAATCGCGACCATGTCCGCCATCAGGTGGCCTTTGGCCATGAGAGGTAACAACTGCAGGTGAACAAAGCAGGGAGAGCGCCAGTGCAAACGGTACGGCGTCCGCTCGCCGGTACTCACCAGGTAGCAACCCACCTCGCCCCGGGGAGAATCAACGTGGCCGTAATAATGACCCGCCGGCACCTTGATGATCCGGGGGGCTTTCCCCATGATTTCCCCTTCCGGAACGCCCGCCAGCAGCTGCTCGAGCATGCGCACGCTCTGGCGCATTTCCTGCATGCGCACCTGATAGCGGGCCCAAACATCGCCCTCCGAGGCGGTGGCTATGTCAAACTGGAGTTCATCGTAGACCAGGTAGGGGTCGGCCCGGCGAATGTCGTACGGGACACCAGTCGCCCGTAGCACCGGCCCGCTGGCGCCATAGGCGATCGCTTGCTCCGCCGAGATCTTTCCGATTCCTTGGGTGCGAGCGTGTACGATGGGATTCCCGGTAAAGAGGTCATCATACTCCTGGAGATTTTCCGGGAATCTCTTCAGAAACGCCTGGACTTTCTTCACCCACTCGCTTGTGATATCATTGCGCACCCCGCCATAGCGCATGTAATTGTACATCATGCGGGCGCCGGTGATCTCTTCGAAAAAGTCGGAGATCGTCTCCCGTTCCCGAAACGAATAAAGGAAGGGCGTCGTAGCCCCCATGTCTAGGGCAAATGTGCCAAACCAGATAAGGTGACTATGGATCCGTTGCAGTTCCGCCATGATAGTACGGATATACTGGGCTCGCCGGGGAACCTCCAGGCCGATCGCCTTTTCCACGGTAAGTACTAACGCCAGCTCGTTGGTCATTCCAGCCAGATAATCGGTCCGGTCAGTATAGGGGATGATCTGCGGGTAATTCTGCTGTTCGCAGATCTTCTCGAAGCAGCGGTGCAGATAGCCTACGTCGCTGTCGACATCGACAATGCGTTCACCATCCAACGTGAGCACGGCGCGCAAAACCCCATGGGTACTGGGGTGTTGCGGCCCCATGTTCACCATCATCTCTTCGGTGCGGGGAAGATCGGATCCTGGAATCTCCAGGGTCTCGGTTCGCCGCTCCGAATGGGTATCCAACGCCATTACCTGCACCTCGTTTCTCGCGATACACGTCCATAGGCATGCATCGATGTCCTCGATGTAGCTTACTACCTTACCTTCGCTCTGTTTTGGGCAAGCGCTCTCGGAGTGGCCGGGTATCCCTGTAATCCTTACGCAGAGGATGACCGGGCCAACCTTCTTTCATCAAAATCCGGCGCAAATCGGGGTGACCGTCAAAATAGATGCCGACCAAATCCCATGCTTCCCGTTCTTGCCAGTTGGCGGTGGGCCACAAATGGGTCACTGACGGAATGTGGGGATCTTGTGCCGGCAGCGCCACAGTAAGAACCAAAAAGAGGCCCTTATCCAGGTTTTGCAGATGATAAACCACCTGCAAGCCTTTTTCTTGCCAGTCGACTCCGGTCAAAGAGAGCAAATACGTGTATCCCAGCTGGTCCCGCAAGACCTGGGCCACCGGCAGGAGGCGGTCCGGGGTTACTGCCATCTCCAACCATTGGTCCGGCCGGATGCTGACCTCGAGGTCGGGGAACTGCTCCCGTATCGCTTGTGCTCCGGAGGTGAGCGCCGGGCCGTCGGCGCGCCTGGCTACCAGCACTTGAATCTCCCCCTTGACCTTATCCAACTCGATCGGGTCACTCCCCACCCTGGCGCGACCTCACGCCGGGCGGCGGATCCCCTCCTGGGCGATGCGCTCTTGCAAACGAAGGACCGCGTGGAGCAAAGCTTCAGGCCGCGGTGGGCAACCAGGCACGTAGATGTCGGTGGGCACGACGCGGTCGACGCCATTCACCACATTGTAGGAGTCATGATAGGGTCCGCCGTTGACGGCGCACGCTCCCATGGCCAGCACATAGCGGGGCTCTGCCATTTGGGCGTACAACGTTTGAATCACGTCGGCCATCTTTTCGTTGACCGTGCCGGCCACGATCATGAGATCCGACTGGCGGGGAGAGGCCCGAAAGATCATGCCGAAACGATCGAAATCGTAGCGGGAGGCTCCCGTCGCCATCATTTCAATGGCGCAGCAAGCGATGCCGAAGAGCATATACCACAGGGAAGACTTTCGACTCCAATTGATGACTTTGCGCAAGCTGGTGGTGACCAACCCCGGGATGTGTGGCGTCTCGTCGAGAGCCATCGTACGCTGCAGGCTTACACCCACTTGAGCACCTTCTTCCGCCAAGCATAGATCAAGCCGACGAACAGGAGCGCCACGAAGGCGATGCCCTCCCACAGCGCTGGCCAGCCTGCCTGTCGCAGGATCACAGCCCAGGCGTAAAGGAAGAGCGCCTCCACGTCAAATACCAGAAACACGAGAGCAAAGATGTAGTACCGGACCTTGAACCGGACTTGTCCGCTCCCGATGGGGGCCTTCCCACATTCATAAGGGGAGAGCTTTTCCGGATACGGATGATGGGGTCGGAGAAGCCCGCCCAAAAACAGAGAAGCGGCGATGAAAAGGACCGCCACCAGCAGGAAAGTGACCACGTCGGTATACGCAGCGAGCACCAGCTTCACTCCTTCCCCCTCTGTTCAGCGACAGCCCTCCGTGGCCCGCGAGGACGACCAGGGCAACAGGATCGAAAGGATGGCACCGCGATTTCAGGGAACCCCGATTGGCAACCTGCTCCAGTGCCAATCAAGAATCATTATAAATGCTATTTAGGAACAGTGTCAACGGTCCCCCCTGACCACCGCTTCCAGAGAGCCCCACCCCTCGTGGGGCTGCTTGCCTGGAACGCGCGGGCGCGGTATCATCCTAAACGGCCACACCTTCTACTTGGAAATCCCTAAGTAGATCGGGCGAGGCCATTATACGCGAAAGGACCCAAGTTGTCATGCCTGGAAAGCGCACCCCTGATTCCGCTCCCTGCCAGCCTGCAACTCTGACGCCAGCCGCCGGCTCGCCGCGGGTGGGCGTCGTCTCCCTGGGCTGCGCCAAAAACCTCGTGGACAGTGAGGTCATGCTGGGCCTGTTGGCCCGGGCGGGCTATACCCTGACCAACCAGCCCCAGCAGGCGGACGTGCTCATTGTGAACACCTGCGGGTTCATTGGGCCGGCCAAGGAGGAGTCGATCCGGACGATTTTGGAGATGGCCCAGTATAAGAAGAGGGGCCGCTTGCGGGCTCTCCTCATCGGAGGCTGCCTGGCTCAGCGGTATGCCGAAGAGTTGCGCCAGGAATTGCCCGAGGTGGACGGGATCTTCGGCGTCAACGAAGTGCCTCGGGTCACCGAATTGGTGCAGGCCGCTCTGGCCGGTGATCGACCGCTGTCGGTCACCCGCCGGCCCACGTTTCTGTATACGGAGGAGCTTCCACGCATTCTGGCCACTACGGGTCCTTCTGCCTATATCAAGATTGCAGAGGGCTGTGACCACGGCTGCAGCTTTTGTATCATTCTGCGGCTGCGCGGGCGGCTGCGGAGCCGCCCACTGGAATCGGTGGTGCGAGAGGCCCGGCAGCTGGCCGCCAGCGGCGTGAAGGAGTTGCTGGTAGTGGCCCAGGACACGACCGCCTACGGCCAGGATCTCTATGGCGAACCCCGTCTGGCCGAACTGCTCCGCCAGCTCTCGCAGATCGACGGGCTGGTCTGGATTCGACTCTTTTACACGTACCCGACGCATCTGACCGATGAGGTGCTGGATGTCATCGCAGACTCTCCCCACCTTTGCCACTATATCGACCTGCCCCTCCAGCATTCTGAAGATCGCGTACTGGCGCGGATGCATCGACAAGGAAGCCGGGCTCAGATTGAAGCGTTGATCGAGCGGATCCGGCGGCGGATCCCCGATGTGACCTTGCGCAGCTCGTTCATCGTCGGCTTCCCCGGCGAAACGGAGGCGGAGTTCCAGGGTTTGCTCGGTTTTCTCCGGGCGAACGCCTTCGACAACGTGGGGATCTTCGAATACTCCCCGGAGGAAGGGACGGCGGCGGCGCGGTACCCCGACGCCATTCCCGCCGCCGAGAGACGCCGCCGCCGGGTGGAGGCCATGAGCGTGCAGCAGGCGATCAGTCTGCGCCGTCACCAGGAACGCGTAGGGCAAGACACCCTGGTTTTGGTGGAACGGGCCCACCGGCGGCGGTCGGCGTCCGGCCGCCTCTTTGCAGGAAGGACGGAGGGACAGGCCCCGGGGATCGACGGTAACGTCTGGTTGCAGGCAGAAGGACTGAAAGCGGGGGAATTCGTCCGGGCGCACCTGACAGCCGCCCGCCCTTACGATTGGGAGGCGGTCGTGCTTCCGTCCCCGGCGAACCAGCCGGCGGTGTAAGGCTTGCGCTGCACTGGCCGGAGGCGTTCGGAATGGAGCTTGTTACCAGACGCGGGGGCGAGCGGGGAGGAAGCCTTGCCGTCAATTGTGTTATAATTTTATCGACTTATTTGACTTTGTGTGCGGCGATGGCGGGATGAGGTGAGATCCGGTGTCTTGGAAAGGGGTACGCTTGCCGGTAGTGGCGGGCGTCTTCCTGGTGGTGCTGGCCGTGGCGCTGGTGGGAAGTCGCGTCTACATGCAACAGAATTTGGTTCGTCCCTTGGAACGCCAATTAGAGCGGGTAGCTGGGGTAGAACAGGTCCAGGTGGTACCGGGCTCCCCTTGGTCCGTGGACATACAGCTGGGGCCGGGGCTCAACTTGCCTCTCACATACGCAAAGATACAACACGTGGTGGGTTCATATCTGGGGGGGCGGGTTTTTCAAATCCATCTTCAGCCGGCAGCCGACTCTACGTTACTCGTGACGTACCAGCAGATGCAACTGTGGATTCAGGAAGCCCTGGCGACCGGGCGATTCTCCCAGTTGCCCCAGGCGCTGGCCCGGGTGGCCCAACAGAAGGGAGCACAGGATCTGGGGGTGTGGGTGGACGGCCAGGCGGTCTATGTCCGCTTTCAGCAGGACAAGCACTGGTTCTACGCCGTGGAGTCACGGCGGGTGACAGCGGCCAGCCCTGTGACCGGCTCGCTGGATGCCACCACGAACCAGACCGAACCCGGGGGAGACGCCCGGGCAGAGGGGGGAGCCTGATGCAACAGGTATCTGAGAAAGAGCAGCGACAAAAGGAAAAGCGCCCGGCCAGGTGGTTCATCTCGCTTCCGGAACTGCTGTGGGGGGCGGCTCTGGCATTACTGACTTTTGCCTTTCTCCAGGGGGTCAACCTGTTTCCCTGGCTGATGCTGGCCGGAGCGATATTCGTGCTCGCCTCCATGAACCCCGGCCTCTTGCCCGGCCTGGGAAGCCGGCGGCGATTCCAGCTCTCAGTGGTTGCCGGTGTGGAAGGCGGGGCCAACCTGGTCCGCTTTGAGAGCATTGGTGGCCAGGAGACGGCCAAGCGAGAGTTGAGAGAGGCCCTGGAGTTTATCAAGGAGTCCGAGCGCGCTCGCCATCTGGGCATTCGTCCTCTCAAGGGCATTCTTTTGGTGGGACCGCCGGGCACGGGCAAGACCATGCTGGCCAAGGCGGCAGCTACGTATACGCGCTCGGTCTTCCTGGCAGCTAGCGGTTCAGAATTCGTGGAAATGTATGCCGGGGTGGGTGCACAGCGGGTACGGCAGATCTTTGCCGAGGCTCGGCAGGCGGCCCGCCAGGCCCAGCGGCCCAGCGCCATCATTTTCCTGGATGAGTTGGAAGTACTGGGAGGTCAGCGAGGCCGGCATACCAGCCATTTGGAGTATGATCAGACGCTCAACCAGCTGCTGGTGGAGATGGACGGCATTCGCACGGACGATTCCGTGCGACTGCTCGTGATCGGAGCCACGAACCGGCCGGACCTGTTGGACCAGGCCTTGCTCCGCCCAGGCCGTTTCGACCGGGTCGTGCGGGTGGACTTGCCGGATCGGGCCGGCCGGTTGCGTATTTTGGAGATTCACACGGCGGGCAAACCCCTGGACCAGGATGTCGATCTGGAGGAGATCGCCCGGGAGACGTTCGGGTTCTCCGGCGCCCACCTGGAGAGCGTGGTCAACGAGGCGGCGATCTTCGCCTTGCGGGCAGGCCGGACCTCGATTGGCCGGGCCGATTTCTTCGAAGCCATGGAGAAGGTGATGATGGGCGAGAAGCTGGACCGTTGCCCGAGTGCTCAGGAGAAGCGGCGCATCGCCGTGCATGAGCTGGGACATGCCCTGATCAGCGAGCTAGTGCGCCCGGATTCCGTGGCGGCCGTCACCATCACCTCGCGGGGGCAGGCGTTGGGGTACACTCGGCAGGCCCCGCAAGACGACCAGTATCTGTGGACTCGACGGGAGCTGGAGGGCCAGATCGCAGTCTGCCTGGGGGGAAGCTGCGCCGAACAGGCTCTTCTCGGGGAACGGAGCACGGGGGCGGCTGGCGATTTCGACCAGGCCAGCGAATACGCGAAGAAGCTCGTCTGGGGCGGCATGTCGCCGCTCGGACTGGTCAGCAAGGAGCTGCTTCCGGCGGAGCGCCTGAGTGCCGCCATTAGCCAGGTGCTGGAGCAGGTGGAGGAGCAGGTTCGCAAGACGATCGCTGGATATCTTCCCTTCCTGCAGCAGCAGACCGGGGTGTTGCTGGAGGAGGAACGCATCAGCGGCGAGGTGTTCCGGGACCGACTGCATCGCTGGCAGCGGGAGCACGGCACCTCGGGGGAGGGGGAGTCCCCGGGCTCGATAGACCGCAGTTCCGCGGCGTTGTCGGCTTAGACTGGTCCGGGCCGGAGTGGGAAGCGGCCTCCTAGGGGGCGGTCATACTCTGACTCGAGCAGGTTGAGGACGAACAGTTGTGCTACCATGAGAGCAGCAGCATCCCACACGGGGGTGGGGCTATGGGCGAAGAACCGCAAGAGACCGAGCATCTGCTGTACCAGCGGGAGTCCAGGCGAGCGGCGGCGACGGAGGTGGAAGCCGAGATCATTTCGGTCGGTACCGAGCTATTGCTGGGGGAGATCGTCGACACCAACGCTGCCTACCTGGCTCGCTCCCTGGCGCAATTGGGCCTGGTTCACCGGCACCGCCAGACGGTCGGGGACAACATCGATCGTATTGTTGCAGCCATACGGTGGGCAGTCGAACGCAGTCAGGTGGTAGTGTTGACCGGGGGACTGGGGCCAACCCAGGATGACTTGACCCGGGAAGGGCTGGCGGCTGCGACCGGTCGCACTCTGGAGTTTGATCCGCAGGTGTGGGAGAAAATCCAGGGCCATCTGTTCGCGGGGGTTCACGGGCCGGCCAGCCTGCGTCGGCAGGCGCAAGTGCCAGCTGGCGCCCAGGCGCTCACCAACCGGGTAGGCACGGCTCCCGGCCTCTGGCTGGAGACGGGGGAGGCACTGTACATCTGCCTGCCCGGCGTACCGCGGGAGATGGAAGTGATCTGGTCCGAGGAGGTCGTTCCCCGGCTGACAGCCTGGCTGGCCCGGCGGCGTCACGGCGGCGGCCAGGTGATCTACTCCCGGGTGTTTCACTTCGTGGGCATTCGGGAAGCTGATATGGAAGACAGGGTAAAAGACCTGGAGGCCGCGAGCACGAATCCGACCCTGGCTCCGTATGCGGGGGAAGGGGAGTGCCGGTTACGGCTGACGGTACAGGCCTCCGACGAAGGGGAGGCCAAGGCACGCCTGCAACCCGTAGAAGCCGAGGTGCGGCGGCGTTTGGGTCGCTGGTTGTACGGCGTCGACGGGCAGACCCTGGAAGAGGTGGTCGGGCGCTTGCTGGCAGCCCGCGGCGAGCGTTTGGCCACGGCCGAGAGTTGTACGGGCGGCTTGCTGGCCCGGCGCGTGACCAGCGTGCCAGGCAGTTCCGCGTATTTTGAACGGGGTTGGGTCACCTACAGCAACCAGGCCAAACACGAGTGCCTGGGGGTGGAAGAAGAGGCTCTGGCCCGTTTCGGGGCGGTCAGCCAGCAGGTGGCTGGCCAGATGGCCCGGGGGGCACGGCTGCGAGCCGGCGTCGATTGGGCGCTGGCCACCACCGGAATCGCGGGGCCCGGCGGCGGTTCAGCTGAAAAGCCGGTGGGGCTGGTCTACATCGCCCTGGCGGGCCCGGCGGGGGAGTGGGTAGAGCGACACCAGTTCCTGGGAGACCGGGGGCAGGTGCAGCAGCGGGCAGCCACCACCGCGCTGGGGATGCTCTGGCGGGAGCTGACGGCAGCAGAGGGGGCTGGCCAGGGAGGAGCGTGAGGGTGTACGGCAGCAGCCAGGCAAGCAGATGACCCGCTGGCGTGGGGGCAAGACCAGGAACGGCTCTGGGCCGGGTTGGCCGTTTATATCAACTTGCGCTGGTTGGTTCTGGCCGGCCTCGCTCTGTTTCTGGTGGCTATTGTCTCTACCTATCCCTGGGTTCTTTCGTTTTTCCCCGCCGCTGATCTGGCAGGGCTGGTGACCGCAGGGCTGGTGGCCAATGCCGCCTACACCGCCTGGCAGCGGCGACGGTCGCGGTTGCGGGAACTGGCCGTGGTACAGTTGCTGTTGGATGCGGCGGCGCTCACGTGGCTGGTCTATCTCACGGGCGGTATCGAAAGTCCGCTTACGTTCGGCTACGGCATGATCATTCTGAGCGCCGGCATCCTGTTAGGACGGCGGCAAAGCTACGTGGCGGCTCTATTCAGTTTCGGGGCATTTTTGGTGCCGTTGGTCCTGGAGGGCGCCGGCGTGATCCCTTCCATTCATAGCGCCGACCTGTTTCGTCACTTTGGGCCCAACCGGCGGGCTGTCGGCCAGCTAGTGGCAGGAGCGTTGCTCAACCTGTTCCTGGTCGGTGGTTTTGCCGGGCTCTCGGCCTACCTGGTGGGGGCTTTCGATGAACGGCAACGCCGGCTCCTCCAGGTGGAACAGGATCGCGAGAGGCTGCATCGGGACTTTGCCCAGAAGGTGGTGCGGGCGCAAGAGGAGGAAAGATCCCGGATCGCCCGGCAGCTCCACGATCAGACCGGCCAGTTGCTCAGCGTTCTGATCATGCGCCTGGAAATGTGGGAAAAGCGGCTGAACAAAGTGGCTGGTAGTCAGGGCGAGGCAGGTAGTGCCAGCCGCGAACAGGAGCAAGTGACCCTCCTGCGCCAGCTGGCGGAACAGACGCTGGACGGCATCCACCAGATCGGTTTCGACCTGCGGCCGTCGCTGCTGGACGACCTGGGATTGGCTGCCGCCATCCGGGCGTTCTGTGAAGCGAGTGCGGCGCCGGTGGGCGTGCAGTCGTCGGTCACCCAATCTCCGGATTGGCCTCGACTGCCGACCGAGACGGAGACAGCCATATACCGAATCGTCCAGGAAGCCGTGCTCAATGTCATCCGTCATGCCCAGGCTAGCCGCCTGTGGGTAGACTTGGCGCGTGCGCGAGACGATCCGGCCGCGTTACGGGTTGAGGTGATTGACAACGGGTGCGGCTTTGACCTCTCCCGGGTCTGGCCGGCCCGCCGCGCGGGCACAGCCGCGCTGGGATTGTTGGGGATGGAAGAGCGGGCCCGCTTGCTCGGGGGTGGGCTCCAGGTTGCCTCTTCGCCGGGGAATGGATGCCGGATCACTGTCACCTTCCCGGCGCCACGCGACCTCCCAGGAGAGGATGATGGTGATGAGTGAACCAGATTCCTATCGAACCCAGGCGGATGTCAGCGCCTCGGCCCCGTGCCGCGTCCTGATTGCGGAGGATCACACCATCGTGCGGGAGGGAATTGTGGCTCTGCTGTCGGAGGAACCCGACCTGCAGATTGTGGGGGAGGCGGCCGACGGCCAGCAGGCCGTGGAGCTGGCGGAACGGTTGCGTCCGGACGTGGTCGTCATGGACATCGGCCTTCCCGGCCTCAACGGGATCGAAGCGACCCGGCGCATTCGCCAACGTCTGCCCCACACGAAGGTGCTGGCTCTCACCGTTTATGAGACCGACGAATACCTGGAAGAGATGCTGCGAGCAGGAGTCTCGGGCTACGTCCTCAAACGGGCGGCTGCCCATGAGTTGATCGCGGCGTTGCACCGCATCCTCCAGGGCGAAGTGGCGCTCGACCCGGCGGTAGCCACCAACTACGTGCTGCGGCGCTCCTTGACGCCTGTCTCAACGACGGCGGCGACGCCATCCGCACAGCCCGCGAAACCGGCAGCCGGAGCGGAGGGTCCGGCCCTCAGCCAGCGGGAGGAAGAGGTCTTGCGGCTCATTGTAGCCGGCCACACCAACCGGGAGACGGCCCAGATTCTGGGGATCAGTGAAAAGACAGTGCAAACGCATCGGGCCAACATCATGAACAAGCTCGGGGTTCACCATACGGCGGAACTGGTACGGGAAGCGTTGCGGCGGGGGGTTCAGCCGTGACCGGATGGGCGGGTGGACAGCGGCGGAAGGTGGTGGCCGGACTGGTCGTGTTGATCAGTCTGGCCTACCTTGGGGTCCTGGCCTGGCAGCTCCGGACTCCGTATTATCTCACCGTGCGCGAAGTATTCCGGCAGCCAACGCAATGGGCGGGCCAACGGCTGCGGGTGCGTGGCCGGGTGGATTTGCAGAGCGTGGCCGAGACGCCGGCTGGCTGGCGGTTCGACCTGACTGAAAATGCCTTGCGGTTACCGGTTGTCTACCGGGGGAAGCCGCCGGCCAACTGGAGGAAGGGTTGGCCCGTGGTGGTAGAGGGACGCTGGCAGGGCCAAGTGGGCGGTGAGGGCTGGTTAGCTGCCGACCGGTTGCTGGTGCAATGTCCTTCCCGCTACACCCCAGAAGGGGGATCGTGACCATGGTGGCGACCACGCCCGCGCCAGCCCAGGCGACCCCTTTACTGATTCTGCGAGGGGTGCAACTGCAGCGGCAGGGGCGTACCATTTTGACCGGGATCAACTTATGGTTGCAGCCTGGTGAGGCGGTCCTCATCGGGGGGAGCAACGGTGCAGGCAAGACCAGTTTACTGCGATTGATGGCCGGGTTGACACCAGCCAGTGGTGGAGAGATCTGGATGCAAGGAGAGCAGGGCCGGCTGAGCCGTCCCCGCTGGCGGCGGCAGATTGGTTATACCACCCATGAGACCTTGCTGTACCAACATTTGACAGCCCGGCAGAACCTCTCTCTCATGGCTCAACTGTACTACCGGTCGCCGGGCGTAATCGGTTCCCGGGTGAACGAGGCGTTGCGGGGGGCCGGCTTGCTGTTGTGGGCGGATGAGCCGGTGCAGAACCTGTCCCGTGGCATGCAGCAGCGACTCACCCTGGCCCGGATCTGGATGATTCCGTTTTCGTTGTTGCTGCTAGATGAGCCGCTGACCGCACTCGACTCCCAGGGGGTCGACTGGTTCCTGCGCCGGTTGCGACAGCGACCAGAGGGACAGAGTGTGGTCATGACCACGCCGTATCCGGGGATGAGCTGGGAGAGGTTGGCCAGCGTGGCGGACCGTTGCCTGTGGCTGGAGGCCGGGCGCTTACGAGATGCACTGGCCTGAGCGGCTGCCGGGAAAGCCAAGGGAGGAGCAGACGGTGGATCAACGCCGGTCTGGTCATCTGCCGGAGGATATCCCTTTCGGCCGGCTTCTGGCCTGGACGATCCAAAAAGAGATACGGCTGCAATGGGGTGGCGGGGTCTGGGGGACACTGGGACTTCTGGTCCTGGTGCTGGCCCTATTGATGATGTTTGCGGTCGGTCCGGGGCGCGCGGGAACGGAGTCACTGGTGCCAGCCGGCCTCTGGGTGACGGCGGTCCTGGTGTTGATCTGGCAGCTGGAGGTCGAGGTGGTTCAAGAGGAGGAAGAGCGGGCGGGGGAGGCGCTCTGGTTGGCTGCTGCTGATCCGTTGCCGCTGCTGGTGGGCAGAACTCTGGTGCTGGCGGTGGAGCAGCTGGCGGTGGTCTTGGTCACGTTCGTCCTCCTCTGGGCAGGGATGCGGGCCGGCGGGGGGACCGTAAGCTGGGGGGCGTTCACCGCCGTGCTGGCGTTGGGAAGTCTCGGGTTGGCGCTAGTAGGGGGGCTGGCGGCCGACCTGTTGCGGGCGGCGGAGTTTCGGTTCGCCCTTTTGCCGCTGGTAATCGTGCCGCTTAGCCTGCCTTTGGTTCTGACTGCGGTGCCGTTGACGGTGGGAGCGCTGGGATCGGCGGGCGAGGCCACTGGTATCGGATGGCGATTTTTGGTAGTCTATGATGGGGTGGCCGCCGGGATGGCGTGGCTCTTGCGGGAATGGCTGGACCAGGGTTAGGAGCAGGCGGCGGAGGGGACTTCATGGCAGCAGCTAGGCGAGGGTGGGGGGCGTGGGAAGGGCGAGGACGGCTGGCAGGGCTCATCTTGTGGGTCGTTGCCGGTTGGGCAGCCCTGGTTTGGGCGCCGGCGGACGAGGCGATGGGGCCGGTGCAGCGGCTGTTGTACTGGCATGTGGCGGTCGCCTGGGTCGCCCTGTTGGGCTGGCTGGTTATTGCCGTAGCTGCAGCTGGGGTGTGGCTGCGACGCTGGGAGGAGTGGCCGGACTGGGCGGTAGCCGCCACCGAGATTGGCACAGGATACATAACCCTTACTGTTGTCACTGGCGTCGTCTGGGCACGGGCGGTCTGGGGGGTCTGGTGGACGTGGGAACCGCGGCTGACGAGTACTCTGGTATTGTTTGCGCTATACGGGACGATGGCGGTGCTGGGAACGGCGATTCCTGAGCCCCGGGAACAGGCCCGAGCCCGAGCGGGTTTCGGTCTGTTGGGAGCAGCGTTTTTGCCGCTGGTCGTCTTCTCGGTGTACTGGTGGCGGTCGCTTCATCCTCCCCTGCTGTTCGCGGAGACGGGCGCACTCAGTGGCAGGATGAGGTGGGCTCTGGGACTGCAGTTCCTGGCCTGGCTGTGGCTGGCCGTAGAGCTTGGGGGACTCCGCCTGCGGCTGTACCGGTTGGAGGTACGGCGGGGGCGGGTTCGGGACCACTGGGGGTGGCGAGGATAATCTGGCTTTGGTCGGCTTACTGCCTGCTGGGGATCGCGTTCACCGCTTACCTGGCGCGATTGTCCCACCAGGTGGCCCGCCTGGAACGGCAGATGGAGGAGATGGAACAGGTGGTGGCCGGGCATGGGCAGGAGAAGACAGCAGAGAGCCTCAGCCGGGCGAGGGAAGAACGCGAGTAGCGCACAGCAATTAGGAAGGAATTGGTGATCCGGTGGAGAATGTTACCAAAGGACGGAGGCTACCCGAACAAGAATGCGGACATTCGTCGCGGTCCCTCTGCATCCTGAAGTGGTGACAGCCTATGGCCGCTGGCTAGAGCAATGCCGGTCGCAGGCCTCGCAGCTCAAGTGGGTAGAACCGGCTTTACTCCATGTGACGATTCGCTTTCTGGGAGAGTTGGATGCCAGCCAGGTGGCGAAGGTGAAAGAGGCCGTGAGAAAGGCGGCGAGCCACACCCGGCCATTTCCCCTCCAGGTGGCGGGGAGGGGAGTCTTTCCTGATCCTCGGCATCCGCGAGTGTTTTGGTTTGCAGTAGAGCCTCGGACAGCCCTGCTGCAATTGGCCGAGGAAGTCGACGAACAGCTGGCTCAGGCGGGCTGGTTGCCCCGGCAGGAGCCATTCCGAGCCCATCTGACGGTGGCGAGGGCCCGACCCGGGCAGTTCGTTCCCACCACCTTCGTTGGGCCATGGTTGGGGAGTTCCAGTGGGACACTGGCGGAGCAAGACGGTTTCCAGTTGCCGGGCTTTGAGGCGGTGAGCCCCTGTGCGGAGCTGGTGGTCATGGAGAGCCGCCTGCGGCCGGGCGGCCCGCTCTACCTGCCGCAGGCACGGTACCCGCTGGGCAGGTAGCCGGTTCAGAGGGTGAAGGAGTTGGACCGCTCGGGTACAACCGGTAGGGAGGCGATGGTGTGGTCTCAGCAGAGAAGGCAAAAGCTCTGGAATTGGCCATGCTGCAGATCGAAAAGCAGTTTGGTAGAGGTTCGATCATGCGCTTGGGTGAGGCCAGTGCTCACCAGAACGTGGAGGTGATCCCCACCGGGTCCTTGACGCTCGACTTGGCGCTAGGAATCGGGGGTGTACCACGGGGGCGAGTGATCGAGGTGTATGGCCCCGAATCCTCCGGAAAGACCACTCTTTGTTTGCACGTGATGGCAGAAGCGCAGCGGCTAGGGGGCGTGGCGGCGTTCATCGACGCGGAGCACGCCCAGGATCCGGCATACGCTCGCAACGTGGGGGTGGACATTGACAACTTGCTGATCTCCCAGCCGGATAGCGCCGAGCAGGCGCTGGAGATCGCGGAAGCGCTGGTCCGTAGCGGGGCAGTGGACGTGATCGTGATCGACTCGGTGGCAGCCCTGGTGCCCCGAGCCGAGCTGGAAGGTGAGATGGGGGATTCACACGTGGGATTGCAGGCCCGGTTGATGTCTCAGGCGTTGCGCAAGCTCACGGGGGCCATTTCCAGGTCCCGGACGACGGTCATCTTCACCAACCAGATTCGAGAGAAAGTGGGGGTCATGTTCGGTAACCCCGAGGTGACGCCGGGAGGTCGAGCGCTGAAGTTCTATGCTTCCATTCGTCTGGAGATCCGCCGGGTGGAGGCGATCAAGCAAGGCAACGACACGATCGGTGCCCGCACCCGGATCAAAGTCGTGAAGAACAAACTGGCCCCGCCTTTCCGGGAAGCCGAATGCGACATCTTGTATGGGACGGGAATCTCGTACGAGGGTGGCGTTATAGACGTGGCGCTGGATCTGGGGGTCGTTCAGCGCAGCGGGGCGTGGTTCAGCTATGGCGATACGAGGTTGGGCCAGGGCCGTGAGAATGTACGGGAGACTTTGATTCGTGACCCTCAGCTTTGCCTGGAGATCGAGAACCGTTGCCGGCAAGAGCTGGGGGTGCCTCTCCGCTTGAAACCGGTCCGTCCCACCCCTCCGCCCGCGGCGGATCTGGCCTCAAATCAGGGCGAGACCGCGTCACTGTCCACGAGTACGCCATCCGAGGGCGCTCCTAAAGGGGTGGAAGCGGCGCCGGGGGAGGTAGCGGCCAGCGGTGAACCGTTGGCGCAGCCGGAGCCGGCCGAGGGCGAACCTGCTGCCAGGAATGAGCGGGGTCGCAGGGGCCGGTACGGGGCGGGGAATCATGAGACCGTGGGCGAGGATGACGTAAGGTCATGAGCAAGGTCGACCAGCCCGAGGAAGGGGAAGCGGCTAAGGCAGAAGACGTGCGGTCGGCGATCCGCCAGGCTCTGCGATGGCTGCAGGCTCATGATCGCCCACGGGCAGAGATCGAGCGTCGGCTGAGAGAGCGGGGGGTTGCTCCTCCGGTTTGCCAGGAGGCGTTGTCTACGCTTGAGCGGTGGGGATACGTGGATGACGCCCGCTACGCCCGGCAGTGGGTCGCTGAGAGTTTGTCGCAAGGACGGGCAGGAAAGGAGCGGCTCCGTCTCGAATTAGTTGCTCGTGGTCTGCCCCGCGACCTGGTCGATCAGGCGCTAGCAGACGTCTCGGCAGAAGGGGAGCTGGAGTCGGCTCTCCAAGCGGCACACCGCTGGGTACGACAAGATGAGCGGATCGTTTCCGAAAGTAATCGGGCGCGGCGGGCTTCCAGCCGCTCGCAGCGTCTGTGGCAGTATCTCAGCCGAAAAGGCTTCTCCCATAATGTGGTGCGCGAGGTGGTTTTCCGGCTTCTGCCTCTGGACCAACGCCCGGCAGCAGAGGATCAGGAGGAGTTGCTTGACACCCCTGATGGTGAAAGCTAGAATCGGTCTGGGACCTCGGTAGCGAGATCCGCTCGGACGAATCAACTGGTAGACTATACCCAATGGTCGTGACCGGATTCCCCACAGCCGAGTGTTGCACTCGGCTTTTTTGTGTTGTGGTTTGGAGGGAGGTGGAGTACATCCAAGTTCTGGGAATCATCCTGCTGACCCTGGTGATCGCCGCAGTTTCCGGAGTGGCCGGTTTTTGGCTGCGGGCCAGGGTCTATGAAGCGAAAATCGGGACAGCGGAAGAGCAGGCGGCCCAAATCCGGCGTCTGGCCGAAGAAGAGGCGGAGGCCCGGCGCCGGGAGGCGGCTCTCCAGGTCAAAGAACAGGAGCAGCGCCTGCGCGAACGCTTGGAACAGGAGACCCGGCAGCGCCGGGCCGAGTTGCAACAGTTGGAGCGCCGTCTCGATCAACGGGAAGACGGGCTGGACCGGCGCTTGGAACAGTTGGAGCGGAAAGAGGAATCGCTTCAGAAGAAAGACAGCGAACTGGAAGAGGCTCGGCGCGAGTTGCAGGCGCTGCAGGAGAAGGCCAGGGAGGAGCTGGCCAAGGTGGCCGCCCTTACGCCGGAACAAGCTCGTGAGATCATCCTGAAGCAAGCAGAGGAAGAGGCTCGCCACGATGCGGCCGTGTTGGTCCGGGATCTGGAGAATGAGGCTCGCGCGGAAGGAGAACGCCGGGCCCGGGAGATTATCGCCACAGCGATTCAACGGTATGCGGCCGAGCACGTGGCGGAGAGCACCGTCTCAGTGGTGAATCTTCCCAGTGATGAGATGAAAGGCCGGATCATCGGTCGGGAAGGCCGGAATATCCGCACTTTCGAGCAGCTCACGGGCGTGGACCTGATCATCGACGACACCCCCGAAGCGGTCATCGTTTCCGCCTTCGACCCGATCCGCCGTGAAGTGGCTCGCATGGCCTTGGAGCGACTGGTGGCCGACGGGCGGATTCACCCGGCCCGGATCGAGGAGATGGTAGCCAAAGCCCGCCGCGACGTGGAGCAGCGGATCCGCGAGGAGGGCGAGAACGCTGCCCTGGAGGCGGGAGTTCACGGCCTGCATCCCGAACTCATCAAGATCCTGGGTAAACTCCGTTTCCGGACTTCCTACGGTCAGAATGTGCTCAGCCATTCACTGGAGGTCTGCCACCTGGCCGGTATGATGGCGGCGGAGTTGGGAGTCGACGAGAAAGTGGCCCGGCGGGCCGGACTGCTTCACGACATTGGCAAAGCTGTGGACCACGATGTCGAGGGCACGCACGTACAAATCGGCATGGAGTTGCTGCGGCGTTACCATGAATCCGAGAGCGTGATCCATGCCATGAGCTGTCACCATGGCGAGTTCGAACCCCATTCTGTGGAGGCTGTCTTGGTAACCGCGGCGGACGCTCTATCGGCGGCACGGCCCGGAGCCCGGCGGGAGACACTGGAACTGTACGTGAAACGGCTAGAGAAGCTGGAGGCGATCGCGGACTCGTTTGCCGGGGTCGAAAAAGCCTTTGCGATCCAGGCGGGTCGCGAGGTGCGAATCATGGTCAAGCCAGACCGGGTGGACGATGCGCAAGCAGCGCAGATTGCCCGCGACATCTCCAAGCGGATCGAGAAGGAACTGGAGTATCCCGGCCAGATCAAGGTGACAGTAATCCGGGAGACGCGGGCCGTCGAGTACGCCAAGTGAGCCAGCGTCGTGCCGGCAGTACCTGCGGGCGGCGGGGTAGCGGCGGGTGCCGCTGCCCCGCTTTCTACACCAACCAAGGAGGCGAAGCGGTGAAAGTCTTGTTTCTGGGAGACATCGTCGGGCATCCGGGCCGGCAGGCGGTACGCGCTCTGCTGCCTCGCTGGCGGGCTGAGCAGGCTGTCGATCTGGTGGTGGCCAACGGCGAGAATGCGGCCGGGGGAACGGGGCTGACCCCTCCCGTAGCCGAGGAGCTCTTCGCGGCCGGGGTCGACGTCTTGACGGGAGGCAATCACACCTGGTCCAAGAAAGAAGTAGATGTTCTCTTAACCTCTAATCCCCCAAGGGTGCTCCGGCCGCTCAACTACCCGCCGGGCACTCCCGGCAGCGGCGTGGGAGTTTTCGCCACGCCGGCCGGCGAGAACGTCGCTGTGATCAACTTGCTGGGGCGTACCTTCATGCAACCCTTGGACTCGCCCTTCCGCGCCCTGGACCAGGCCTTGCTACAATTGGCGGGCCAGGTCCGGGTGATCCTGGTGGACTTTCATGCAGAAGCTACGTCAGAAAAGGTTGCTCTCGGCTGGTACGCAGATGGGCGGGTGAGCGCCTGCATTGGGACTCATACCCACGTTCCCACGGCGGACGAGCGTATTCTCCCGCAAGGCACTGCCTACCTCACGGACGCTGGGATGGTCGGGCCCATCCACTCTGTGCTGGGGGTGAAGACGGAGATCATCTTGGCAGGTTTCCTGCGTCAGTTGCCGGTTCGCCACGAGGTGGAGCGCCGGGGGCCCGTGGAAGTGAATGGGGTTTGGCTAGATATTGACGAAGCATCGGGCCGCGCCCGCGCCATCTCCCGGCTGCGGGAGATCTGGACCGCGCCTGCGACGTCCCCGGCAGAGACAGCGGGATAGCCCGTCACCCCACTCACCGCACTGCTCGCCCACCTCCCACCCCCACCCAGGCGCATGAGGGGGGACGGGCGGCCAAATACTAACCTTGATCTTGAACCAACTCGTGAAAAGATCAGGGGAGTGGTATGAGTGCCTGTCGTGAAAGTCATCGAGCTTGTGGGCCAGTCGAAGCAGAGCTGGGAAGATGCCGTTCGCCAGGCGGTGGCGGAGGCTGCGCGAACCATTCGCAATATTCAGGGAGTCGAGGTGCTCAACTGGACCGGAGAGGTGGACGGTCAAGGCAATCTGACAGCCTATCGTGCGGACGTGAATGTGGCTTTCCTGGTTGATGAAAATCGGTGAATAGGGGTGGAGCTTACCGTGGCCGATGCGCAGCAACAGCAGCGGTGGGCGCAAAAGGAGTATGCGGCGCTTGCCGCCCAGTTTCACCCGCGTCCACCCATCTGGCCCAACGTTTGCCGGGCCTTTCTTGTAGGGGGGGGGATCAGTCTGCTCGGACAAGGGCTGATTACCTTGTTTCAGGCCCTGGGCCTGGATATCACCGGCGCCATGACGCGAACCTCGCTGGCCCTGCTGGCCGTGGGGGCGTTACTCACCGGGCTGGGAGTGTACGACGAAGTAGGGCGTTTCGGTGGCGCGGGGGCCGCCATCCCGATTACCGGTTTTGCCAACTCCATCGTGGCGCCAGCGATGGAGTATCGCACCGAAGGCCTGGTCTTCGGACTGTCGGCCAGGCTATTTTCGATTGCTGGGCCGGTCATCACCTTCGGCATCCTGGGCGCGGTGGTGGCGGCCGCCTTGCGGTGGGCTATCGTCGGCCCCTAATCCCAACGAAAGGTGAGGTTCAATCATGAGCACGGCAACGGTGCAGGCGCCGCCGGTGGTGGCGGCGCCTCGACGCCTGGGCCATCAGACAGTCCATTGGGACTGTGCCCCGGCGGTCATCGCCAGCGCCAGCATCGGCGGGCCGATGGAAGGGGCAGGACCACTGGGAGCCTATTTTGACACAATCTTAGAAGACAACCGATACGGTGAACGCTGTTTCGAGCAAGCCGAAAGCAAGATCCTGCGGGACGCCGTCCGTTCGGCGGCAGGTCAGGCAGGTTGGCAACTGGCGGAAATCGACGCCCTGCTGGCTGGGGATTTGCTCAATCAGATCGTCTCCAGCAACTACGCGGTGGCCAACACTCCCTTGCCTTTGCTGGGGTTGTTCAGCGCTTGTGCCACGATCGCCGAAGGCCTGATCGTAGGCTCGTCTTTGCTGGAGGCAGGAGTGGCGGCCCGGGTGGTAGCTGCCGCCAGCAGTCATCATGAAGCGGCTGAACGGCAATATCGCTACCCAGTGGAATTCGGTGCCCAAAGGCCGGCGACGGCCCAGTGGACGGCTACGGCGGCCGGCGCGATCGCTTTGGGGGTGCCGGACCCAGCCGCCACAGCGGCGAGTCAAACTTCCGGGGCAGCGACGGGAGTCCCGCGCCTGCCCCGCTTGACCTATGCCACCATCGGCAAGGTCGTGGACATGGGCATCAAAGACCCGTACGACATGGGGACAGCGGAAGTGCCGGCAGCCTGGGATACGGCGACCGTTCACTTTCAAGAGACGGGTCGCGACCCCGCCTACTACGACCTGATCGTCACCGGCGACCTAGCCCGGATCGGCAGCGAGATCTTTCGGGAGGGGATGCGGCGGCGGGGTTTGGATGTTTCTAGCCGGCATGTGGACTGTGGCGTTCTGCTGTACCGGGCTGAGCAGGATGTTCACGCAGGGGGAAGCGGGGCAGGCTGTGCTGCCTCTGTGCTGGCAGGGTATCTGCTGAAGGAGATGCGAGCCGGACGGTTCCGCCGGATGCTCTTCATCGGAACCGGGTCGTTGCACAACCCTATCGCTCTTCAGCAGGGACAGAACATCCCCACCATTGCCCACGCGGTGGCTATGGAAGCTTGAGTTTCGCAGAGGGGGGAAGGGGGAAGGGGGATCGGTCGGGGCCTCCTTCCAGAACAATGACATATCTATGGGCCTTTCTGGTGGGTGGGCTTATCTGCGCAGCGGGACAGCTGCTCATCGATGTGGCTCACATTCCGCCGGCGCACACCATGGTGGTCATGGTGTGCGCCGGGGCCGTGTTGACGGGCCTGGGGCTGTACGAACCGCTGCTCCGGTTTGCCGGTGCGGGAGCGTCCGTGCCTCTGACCAATTTTGGCTTCGTGTTGACCAAAGGCGCATTGTCCGGACTTGCCAAGGGCGGTTGGGTGGGCATGCTCTCGGGCATACTGGAACTGTCCGGTACGGTTCTGGCCGCCGCCGTGTTGTTTGGGTTTGCGGCGGCTCTGGTGTTCCGTCCCCGTTCCTAGACACTCATACGGAACGGCCGGGGCAGTAACGCCGGCAGAGGCGAGGTCTGGGAGGCAACCACGGCATGAGTCCCCAGGTGTCCATATGGGGGGCTGCGGGTGTACGAAAGGCGAATAGGAAGCCGGGGTACTGAGAGAGACTAGCGGCGAGTTAACCCTTGATGTGGGGGTGTCCTGGATGGAGTGGTTAGGAGCAATCGTTCGGTTTGTGGTGGCTGCTCTGGCGTTGATGCTCGTCGGGGCCATCGTGCCAGGTTTTAGCCAGCTCACGTTTGTACAAGCCCTGGTTGCGGCTGTAGTGATCGCTGCCATCGGCTGGATCATCGAGGCAGTGATGGGGCGCCGGGTCTCACCCTACGGGCGAGGCATCGTGGGCTTCCTGGTGTCGGCCGTAGTGATTTGGGCGGCTCAGTTTGTCGTTCCGGCTCTTCACGTCACGGTTCTGGGCGCGTTGTTGGCCGCGTTCATCATTGGGGTGATCGATCTGTTTGTCCCTACTGCCATTCGCTGACGAACGAAACGCGGGCAACGGGTGACCGGAAGAACCCGACCGGTCACCGGCAGCGTCCGGTGACCGGTTCTGTGATTGTCTGACAGGCGATGAACTTGCAGGCGTTGAGGCGGCCACGTGGGCCACGCGAATAGGGAGGTTCAGCCGAGCGTGGAGCAGAATGATTTGCACGATCCGCAACCGCCTTCGTCATTCGGTGGTCCAGGTGGCCAGTGCACAGCACCCAAACGACAAGAACCACAAAAGCAGTCCGGTCAGCCACAACCGAGTCAACATCAACAACAAGCTGATGGGAATATGGATCAACAGGGAAGTCAACAAGAAAAGAAGGTTCCCAAGTCGGCCGCAGAGAATGTGAAACATCCGCTTTCTCCAAGCCTCGACAAGAACCTGGCCATACTGAAGCAACAACTGGGCTACGGCAAGTCCTTTGATATCATTCTGCAGCAGTTTGACATTGCCGGTCACGCAGCAGCCATACTCTGCATCAACGGGCTGATCGATGATGTTTTGGTCCAGCGGGAGGTGCTTCACCTCATCAAGCTCAGGGCCGAGCAGTGGCCTCAGTCGGAGGGAAACGCAGGAAACGGCAGAGACGCAAAGGGTAGTGGCTCCGGGGAGGCGGGCAACTTCATCGTCACTCAGCTCCAGCGCCGCTTGCTAGGGTACTATCAAGTATCCGTGGTTGAGACCATTGATGAGGTGATCGATAAGGTACTGGTAGGACCGTGGGCCTTGCTGCTCGACGGCGACGCCCACGCCTTGATTCTGGACATGCGCCGCTACCCGGCGCGCAGCGTGGAGGAACCGGACCTCGAGCGGGTTACACGCGGGGCCCGTGACGGCTTTACCGAGGTGATGTTGACCAATACCGCCCTGCTTCGTCGACGTTTGCATGACCCGCGCCTGCGGTTCGAAGCCCTGACGGCGGGGCGCAGAGGGAAGACCCAGGTGGTATTGGCTTACCTGGAGGATATCGTCCGTCCGGGGTTGGTGGAGAAAATGCGCCGCCGCATCGAAGCGGTGGATACGGACGGCCTGCCCATGGGAGTCAAGAGCCTGGAGGAATATGTGACCGGGATTCGGCTCAACCCCCTGCCCATCGTCCGTTACACCGAGCGCCCGGACGTCACGGCTGCCCACCTGTTGGAGGGTCACCTCGTAGTGTTGGTGGACAACACGCCCCAAGTGATGATCCTTCCGGTGACCGCCTGGCACTTCACGCAGCATGCGGAAGAGTATTTTCAAGCGCCGTCGGTGGGTACGTACCTGCGGTGGATCCGGTTCTTTGGCTTTTTCATCAGTTTCTTGCTGGTACCTCTCTGGTTAGGCATTGTGCGGTCTGTCGACCTGTTTCCCCAGAGTTGGCACTGGATTGGTCCTAAGGGGCCGGTGGGCGTGGTCCCCCTGCTCGGGCAATTCCTCATCATCGAACTGGGACTTGACCTGACCAGGCAGGCGTTCATTCACACACCTACACCCCTGGCCTCTTCTTTGGGCATTGTGGCTGCCGTATTGTTGGGACAGTTCGCCGTGCAAACCGGCCTTCTCGTAAAAGAGGTGCTGCTTTATTCGTCCGTAGCCTTCATCGGATTTTTTGCCATTCCCAATATGGAATTTGGTATCG
The DNA here is from genome assembly GCA_014896305.1 of Limnochordaceae bacterium. Lineage (GTDB taxonomy): Bacteria > Bacillota > Limnochordia > Limnochordales > DUMU01 > Bu26. Next base: position 101,184 of record JADBKQ010000003.1, on the reverse strand, counting down.
CTGTCCGTATGCTACGGTATCTGGCCATTATTCCGGCAGGGTTGTGGGGAATATGGGGGACGATCGGCGGCCTCACCGTCATCTTTCTCTTTTTTGCCTTCACTCGTTCGTTTGGTCTGCCCTATCTGTGGCCCTTGATCCCCTTCAATGGGCCCGCGCTCCTGCGGATCATCTTTCGCGCCCCTGTGCCCATGGTCGGAACCAGGCTGCTTCCGGGTGTACAGGACACCCACAACAAGCCTCCCCAGTAATATCATGGCAGGTGTCTCCGCAGCCGAAAGCATGGTAGCGGCCTCATGACCGCATCCACCCGCCACTCTTCTTCAGGTCACCCTCTTTCGGACTCCGCGGTTCCCCTGACTCCGACGGCGGTTCTCGTTGACGCTCTTGCCAGGCTTATAGTAGGATCAAACAGATCAAAGTTACGATCCGCAAAAGGGGCTTTGGGGTGGAGGACAGATGGGATTTGCCCGGTACGTGCCGGGTCAATGAGAAGGGACGACTGGAAATCGGAGGGGTGGAGGCGGGTGAGCTGGCTCGCCGTTTCGGTACCCCTCTTTACGTGTTCGACGAGGAGGCCTTCGACCAGCGGGTACGCGAGTTTCAAGCCGCCCTGGCGCGAAGCTGGCGGGACTATCAACTCCTGTACGCGGGCAAGGCTTTCCTGACCACCGGTTTTGCCGCCCTGGTGGCCCAGTATGGCTTGGGGTTGGACGTGGTATCCGGTGGCGAGATCTATACCGCTCTGCAGGGGGGGTTCCCCCCAGCGCGAATGGTGTTTCACGGCAACAACAAAACCGTGGAGGAACTGGACTTCGCTCTGCGCGTGGGCGTGGGACGAGTGGTAGTGGATAGTGCAGACGAGCTCCACCGACTGCAGCAGGTAGCGGCTGCCCGCGGGCAGGTGACGCCTATCTGGCTGCGGGTAACCCCAGGGATTGAGGCCCACACACATCACTACATCCAGACGGGCCAGTTGGATTCCAAGTTTGGTGTACCCCTGGCGGGGGGACAAGCTCTGGCGGTACTCCAGGAGGCGCTCCAGCTTCCCAACGTGCGGTTGATGGGGGTTCACGCCCACATTGGCTCGCAGATCTTGGACCCGACCCCCTTTCAGCTGGTAGCTCCGCTTTTGGTACAGCTTCTTGCCCAATTGCGCGAGCAGGCGGGTGTCACCCTGCGGGAGCTGGATCTGGGCGGTGGTTTTGCAGCCCGCTACACGAAGGAGGTCATTCCCCCCGTGGCGCAGGTCGTGGGCGCACTGGCGTCGGCGCTGGCGACCGCTTGCGACCAGCAGCAAGTGCCCGCGCCCAAGCTTTTTCTTGAACCTGGGCGAGCGTTGGTGGCCGAGGCGGGCATTACCTTATACCGTGTCGGCACTTGTAAGACGATTCCGGGCGTCCGCACCTACGTATCGGTGGACGGCGGCATGGCCGACAACCCCCGCGTGGCCCTGTATCAGGCGACATACCGCGCCTGCCTCCCCGATCGTTTGCAGGAACCGGCCACGGAGACGGTTACGGTAGCTGGACGGTTTTGCGAATCCGGCGATGTGCTGGTACGGGACGCCCTCTTGCCGCCGGTCCATTCCGGCGATCTACTGGCCGTCTTCACGACCGGCGCCTACCACTACTCTATGGCCAGCAATTACAACCGGGTGCCGCGGCCGGCCGTGGTAACGGTGCGGGCCGGCCAGGCGGAAGTCCTGGTGGAGCGGGAGACCTATGCCGACCTGGTGCGCCTGGACCGAATTCCTTCGGCCTGGCGGCGGCCAGCCGATGTTGCAGGTTCTGCTGAACCCGTGGCTGTGTCGGCCCACGGACAGGCCGAAGCGTCGGCGGCGGGCCGCTAACCCCATGTCCGATGCTGGTGGTTAGGGGGCTGGGCTCATGGCTAGTTCCCTGTGGCAACTGGCCAGCCAGGCGCTGGGACTGGCGGCAGAAACCCCCGTTCACCGCTTCGCCGCCTGGGTGCGCGAGGGGCGGGTCCGCCTGGCCGGTCTGGCCTTGGCTCCCCTAATTCGACAGGTGCGTGAGACCGCGGCGTCGGCTGCAGCAGCCGACCGGGCTGAAACGGCCGGTACGGATACGTCCTCGACCACCGCCACACCCTCCCTGGCGACGTTCACCTCGTCGCCGGATGCGGGTGAGGAGCTGGTGACCGCCGCTGTCTTACTGCGCCTGAAGGTGCTTAGCCTCCTTCCCTTGGCCAAACCACCGGCGACCGCCGCGGCTGCACAGGATGACGCAGACCGGCAGGAAGTCGAGTTGGCTGGGGACTGGCAGGCGGAGCTGCCCGCAGAAGCTGAGGAAGAAGCCGCTGGTTTTGATCCGGCCGGCTGGAGCGCCCGCCTGCACCAGGCAGAACAGCTGCAACGGCTGGCGGCGGCCCTGGCAGAACGGTACGCCGAAGAGAGCTTGCGGCTGCCCCGGGGTCAGCCAGAAACCCCTCCGGAACAGCGGCTGTACCTGCAGCCGGTGGGCCGGCTGCGCCCCACCGACCTGGCCCGAGCCTGGGCCAGGTTACGGGCCCGCTGGCATCCTCCTGCCGACCCGCCCATTTTCCGGGCGGAGTCGAGCTGGCGATATCTCGTGCCGCGGTTGATCCAGACCCTGCGTCGGCAGGGAGAGCTTCTGTTCCAAACTTGGACTTCCGCATTGGCAAAGCCCGAACGGGTTGCTGCCTTTCTGGCCTTTCTGGAACTGGTGCGGCGGGGCCGCGCGGAAGGAGTTCAACCGTCGCCCACCGAACCCATTCGGGTCCGCTGGTTGGGGGAGAGCGCCGCAGCGACCTCGCGTCCGCCGGTGCCGGAGGATTCACCGTCTGAACCCAGGGGGGGAGCATGAAAGGGTGAAGCAGCCGGTCTTACCGGAGTTTCCGGTCGACTGGGGGGCGCTGGAGGCGCTCCTGTTCGCGACGGCGGAGCCACTCTCGGCTGAGACACTGGGCCGGATTCTGCAGGTACCACCGGCAGCCGCGGAAGAGGCCCTTTCCCAATGGTGGCAGGAACGTCAGAAAGGCCCCTGTGGGGTGGAGCTACAGCGCGTAGCCGAAGGGTACCGATTGGTGACCCGGCCCCAGTACGCACCGCTAGTTCGCCAAATCAAGACCTTGCCTGACCGGAGTGGTCTGAGTGCAGCAGCTCTGGAAGTGCTGGCCATCATTGCCTACCGCCAGCCGATCACTCGAGCTGAGATTGATCAGTTACGGGGCGTCCATTCTGACAGTGCCTTGCATTCGTTACTGGAGCGAGGCCTGATCGAGGAAAAGGGGCGGTCCAATGCCATCGGCCGCCCGGTTCTGTATGGGACGACGCAGCGTTTCCTCGTAGAGCTGGGACTGGACAGCCTGTCGCAATTGCCCCAACCCGAGCAGCAGGAGGCAGCGGCGACGGCGACTGCGCAGGCGCAGACAACCGCTGGCCGGCTTGCGGACATGATGGCTGCGAGCAGGCCCGGACGGCGGGGCGAGCGAGCGGCTCGGTGACCGCCAGGCGGTTTACCGTTCACCCGAACGTCAGTACGTCGAGTGGTTGAGTGGAGTCGGGGTCACCGCCTCGGCCCTCAGGTTCTCACTGGCCGGCGAAGCCACCGTGGCTGGGCGAATCCAATCCAGTAGCTTCGGTACGAGGTCGATGAGCCGATCGTAGAAGGCCTGGCGCTGGTCGACGGTCATCAGACGGACTTCGTCCTTTTTGACGACGAGGAAAGCGACGGGAAAGAGGCTGACGCCCGCCCCACTGCCGCCGCCGAAGGGGTAGCTGGTTACCCGGTTTCCGGAGTAGGCCAGGGCAGGGCCGGCTGCCGTTTGCCCCTGTGTTCCACCTTGCCCGCGCAGGCGTCCCCGAGCCTGGCCTTGCCCTTGATTCGCACCCTGGCCTTGCACCTGCCCCTGTCCTTGGACGGCCGCATTCGGTGCCTGCACCGGGTTGGCGGCGTAGGGGTCGGCATTGGCTTGTGCTTGATCTGGCAAGGGCGGATTAGCCTGCCCCTGTCCAGTGCGTGGGGATGGCATCATTTCGTCCACCTGCACCTCGTTCGGCCGGCCAAACTCTTTGCCACCGGCCGCAAAGCCAAACGAGACGCGAGAGACCGGGAGAATGACCGTACCATCCGCGGTTTCCACGGGATCGCCCAGGATGGTGTTGACATCCACCATGCTTTTGATGCTTTCCATGGCGGTGGCCAACAAGCTCTCGATGGGATGTGGAGTTGGCATCCGATTCACCCTTTCCGCTCAGGGGCGGTGTCTAGGAGGGTAGCGAAGACTGCCGACGCAGCGATGCCCGTTGGCTCAGCCGGGGCCGCCAGCCCGGCCAGGCGCTGTGTATCAGTGCAAGGATAATCTGGCCCGGGCGCGTCACCAGTATGCAAGAAAACCGCAGACCGGCCTGGCCGCTTTGCAGCCGGGCGCTCAGTTCCACCCGCTGGTGAGGCCGGGGGAGACGGGGGGGCAAGGATCCAGGTCGCTTTCTGCCTGCGGGGGGCTGCGGCCCTGGGGGGCCCGACCATAGAGCGGAGATGATACTGCAGCCGAGGCCATACAACAGCGCGGTACTGGCAGGATCACCAGTACTTCCTTCGATGTGGAAGGAGAAGCGCCTGACCGTCAAGGAAAGCCTGGAGCCGAGTCGCCCAAGCCAGCGGGCCGTCGTCTGGGGGTGGGTCAGGGCTTGGTGGACGAGAATGTAGAATAAGTGACGACCGGTCTCCACGGCTCGCCGCTCCACTGGCTCTACCCAGCGCCAGCGACGGGCTGGCAGCGGGAGCGGGCCCCGCCACTGGCGAGCCACCAGCACGGAAAAGAGTCGCAACTGCCAGTGCCAGGTCACACCTTCTTGCCAGGAAATCCGGAAGGCAACACGAATGGGTAGAATCAAATCGATGAAGCAAAGAGCCAATAACAATACGAGGAAGGCCATAACCACGCGCCCCAGTGCTGCCAGGAAAGGGACCATACAACTATCCTCCCTTCCGCCCGGGCGCAACGGCGATCCATGGCAGGATCCGGGTGACCCCATCAGCATGCGCCATGCTGGCCAGGCGTATGCAGCGGTGGCCCCGCCGCGGGGGGCTGTACGACTGGCCAAACTCCTGGCACAACGAGGATTGTGCTCCCGCCGCCAGGCCGAGCAGTGGATCGTAGCCGGTCGCGTGCGCGTCAACGGGAAGGTGCACACCAGTCTGGCCGAACCGGTCGATCCCGGTGTCGATCGGATCGAAATCGACGGGCGGCCGCTGCCGGCTCGACCTCCCCAGGTCTATATCCTGCTGAACAAGCCACGCTTCGTTCTCTCCACTGTGAAGGATGAACGGGGCCGGCCGACCGTTCTCGACCTTCTCCCGACCGGTCTACCCCGACTCTACCCGGTGGGAAGGCTCGATTGGGACTCCGAAGGGCTGCTACTGCTTACGAACGATGGTCGTCTGGCGCAGGCACTGATGCACCCTTCTCACGAGACCGAAAAGGTCTACGATGTCGAGGTCGATCGCCCCCTCACGGCTAGAGCTCTGGACTCCTGGCGGCAGGGAATCTTGCTGGAAGATGGCCCCACCCAGCCGGTGCAGGTCGAACGATTAGGGGAACGGCGCTTTCGCATCCGCCTGCACGAGGGTCGAAATCGCCAGATCCGCCGGATGTGTGCTGCTCTGGGGTATGAGGTGCGCCGGTTGGTACGGGTAGCGGAAGGGCCGCTGCAATTGGCAGGTCTGCCGCCCGGGCAGTGGCGGCCTCTGCGTCCCGATGAGGTACGCCGTTTGCGGGAGGAGACAGGGGTCTAAGGGGTCTAGTCGTGGCGGGTTGGCTGTGCTACGATGGTGCAAATCTTTCTGAATGGGTACAAGCAGCGAACCTGGTGTTTTGTTCCATTTCAGTTCTACGGGTGAACCGAAGGACCAGCCTACCGTGGGAGGACTGTGCATGTGGGCGGTAAGGGGAGCAGTAACGGTGCAGGCCAACGAGCGGGAGACAATTCTCGCCCGGGCTGAAGAGCTGACCCGCGCCTTACTGCGAGAGAATGACCTCACAACAGAGCGGGTGGTGGCGGGGTTTTACACGGCGACGAGCGACCTCAACGCAGCCTATCCGGCTGAAGGAGGCCGGCGGGCCGGCCTGACCCAGAGTGCCCTCCTGTCCGCGCAAGAGGTGGCCGTGCCCGGCGGGTTGCCCCGCTGTTTGCGGGTGCTGCTCCTGGTAGAGGGAGATCCCCCGGCTCGGGGGATCCAGCCAGTGTACCTGGGCGAGGCCCAGTGTTTGCGACCCGATTGGACGATGCCCGACTCCCGGGCGACCGCGTCGCCAGAGGGGCCGAAGCCACGGCCGGGGGTGACCCGGATTGCACCCTACGTGCCGGGCAAGCCCATCGAGGAGGTTCAGCGAGAGCTCGGGTTGACCGATGTCATCAAGTTAGCCAGCAACGAAAACCCGTTCGGCCCCTCCCCCCTGGCCCAGGCAGCCATCCGCCAGGCGGCTGACCAGGTTCACCTTTACCCGGACGGCAATGCCTATCGCTTGCGCCAGGCGCTGGCGGACCACCTGCAGCGGGAGCTGGAGGCGCAACGTTCGTCGCCTGCTTCAGATGCGGTAGATGGGTCAGACGGGAAGAGCAGCTCCTCGGCACCGGTCGTGCCCGCACAGATCATGGTGAGCAATGGCTCCGATGAAATGATCAAGATGCTGGCGGAGACCTTTGTGAACCCCGGCGACCGAGTGGTATACGGTACCCCCAGCTTTAGTGAGTACGAGTTCGCCTGCCGGGTGGCGGCGGGTGAACCGGTGGCCGTGCCCCTGCGGGACTTCCACTTCGATCTGGAGGCCGTGGCGCAGGCGGCTGCCCAGCCGCGCACCCGCCTGGTCTACATCTGCAACCCCAACAATCCGACCGGCACCCTGACGCCCCGGGCCGAGCTGGAACGCCTCTTGGCCCGTCTGCGGCCCGAGACCATCCTGATTCTGGACGAAGCGTACCATGAGTTCGTCGACGATCCCCAGTACTCTCCCGGTCTGATGTGGGCGGTGGAGGGCCGGCCGGTCTTCGTGTTGCGAACGTTCTCCAAGATCTATGGGCTGGCTGGTATCCGGCTGGGGTATGCGGTAGGGCCGGCGGATCTGGTGCGCTGGGTGATGCGCGTCCGGGAGCCGTTCAATGTCAACAGCCTGGCGCAGGTTGCCGGGCTAGCAGCCTTGAAAGATCAGGAGCATGTGCGTGTCAGCCGGGAACTGGTTTTGACGGAGCGACGTCGTTTGGCACAAGAGCTCTCCCGCCGGGGGTTGATGGTCGTGCCAAGCCAGGCGAACTTCGTGTACGTCGATATCGGACGCCCGTGCCGGCCCGTTTTCGAGGCTTTGTTGCGAGAGGGCGTGATTGTTCGTACCGGCGACATCTTCGGCAACGAGACGTTCTTGCGGGTCAGTATCGGTTTGCCGGAGCAAAACGACCGGTTTTTGTCCGCCCTGGATCGGATTCTGGCCGCAAAGGAGTGAAGAGCAGTGATTGTCGTCATGCAACATGATGCGACGCCGGCGCAGATTGAGGAGGTCGTCCGTCGCCTGCGACAGTTTGGCTTTGATATTCACCTGTCCGCCGGGGTCGAGCGAACGATCGTGGGGGCGATCGGGGACAAGACTCCCGCCGTGATCGAGACCATCGAGGCCATGGACGGAGTCGAAAAGATCGTTCCCATCTTGCACCCGTTCAAACTCGCCAGCCGCGAGATCCACCCGGACAAGACGGTGGTCCGGGTGGGCTCCGTGGAGATCGGTGGGCCGGAGATCGTCGTGATGGCCGGCCCGTGTGCAGTGGAGTCAGAGGCTCAGCTGCTGGCGACGGCCCGCCTGGTGCGGGCAGCTGGGGCGACAATCCTGCGTGGGGGCGCGTACAAGCCCCGTACCTCCCCGTACAGTTTCCAGGGGCTGGCCGAAGAGGGATTGAAGATTCTGGCCCTGGCCCGGGAGCAGCTGGGCATGCCCGTCGTCACCGAGGTTCTTAGCCCACGAGATGTCGAGCTGGTAGCCCAGTACGCAGACATCCTCCAGATCGGGGCCAGGAACATGCAAAACTTCAGTTTGCTGCGGGAGGTTGGCATCGTCCGCAAGCCCGTCTTGCTGAAGAGAGGTATGGCCAACACCATCGAGGAGTGGCTGATGGCGGCCGAGTACATCCTGAGCAGCGGGAATAGCCAGGTGATTCTATGTGAACGGGGAATCCGCACTTTTGAAACGGCCACCCGGAACACGCTGGACCTCAGTTCGGTACCGGTGGTCCGGGATCTATCCCACCTGCCGCTGATCGTGGATCCCAGCCACGGCACAGGCAAGCGGCAGTACGTGCCGGCTATGACCCGGGCGGCGGTGGCGGCCGGTGCGGACGGTGTCATCATCGAGGTTCATCCGCATCCGGAACAGGCGTTGTCGGACGGGCCCCAGTCTCTCACGCCAGAGCAGTTCTCAGAGTTGATGGCTTCCCTTCCAGCTCTGGCGCAGGCGGTCGGGCGGACGTACACCTGTCCTGCTCCGGTGCACGAAAGGTGAGGGAGGCCGAGGCGTGACACCCTCTGGGAGTCAAGAACATGACGGGAAGGCGCCTCTGGCTCACGAGAGCTCTGAATTGCCCCGTGGCAGCCTGGGGCGGGTCGCCATTTTGGGAGTCGGCCTCATCGGGGGTTCGCTGGGAATGGCCTTACTCCGGCGGGGGGCGGCCCGGGCAGTGGTGGGCTACGACCGGGTGGAGGCGGTCTTGTCCCAGGCTCTTGAGCTAGGGGCGATCACCGAGCCGGCCGCGTCCGTGCCAGAGGCGGTGGCAGAGGCGGACGTGGTGGTGGTGGCCACCCCGGTGGACGCGACCGTGCCGATTACGCTGGCGGCTCTGGCTGCTGCTCCGGCAGGAGCCTGGGTGACGGATGTAGCCAGTGTGAAGCGGCCAGTGGTGGAGGCGGTGCGCCAGAGCGGGCAGGCGACCCGGTTCATCGGGGGGCATCCTATGGCCGGCGCTGAGCGCAGCGGGGTGGAGGCGGCCGATCCGTACCTGTTTGAAAACGCCATTTACCTTCTCACCCCGGACCCACCGGCGCAGAAGGGGGAAGACGCGCCCTGCCTGCGCCGGGCGGAGCAGCTGGTGCGGGCGGTGGGGGCTGTGCCACTGGTTGTCGACCCGGCTACCCATGATCGGATGGTGGCGGTGGTGAGCCATTTACCTCACCTGGCCGCGGTTTGCCTGGTAGAGACGGCCAGGCAAGAGAGCCAGGCCCTGCCGCTGCTTTTGGCCCTGGCTGCCGGGGGTTTTCGCGATACCACGAGGGTGGCGGCGGCCGATGCGCATCTGTGGGCGGAGATCCTGCTAGCCAACGCCGGGGCCGTGCTCTGGGCGGGTGACACCTTTCAACAGGTGTGGGCTAGTCTCCGGGAGCTCCTGGCGCAACAAGACAAAGAAGGGCTGGTTCATCTACTGGAGTCGGCCCGGCAGACCCGAGCGGGGCTGCCGGCCAGGCGTAAAGGGTATGTTCAGCCGTGGGCGGAGCTGGTTGTCGAGGTGCAGGACCGGCCGGGGGCGATCGCCGAAGTGACCCGCATCGTGGCGCATCACCGGTTGAACCTGACCGATATCGAGATCCTGCGGGCTCGTGAGGGGGTCGGCGGTACCTTGCGGCTGGCGTTTGAACGCATGCAGGAACGAGACGAGGCGCTATTGCAGTTGGCTGCAGCCGGCTTTCGTTGCCGGGCTATGTGAGGAAAGCGGGTGCTGCCCGGCTGAGGGGGGTGGCGCCTGGCAGGTTCAGCAGGTTTAGGAGGGAAGTCAATTGGCAACCAGGACGACGCAGGCAGCTGCCAGCCCTACCTGCGCTACAGTATTCCCGGCACCTGCCGGCCCGTTCCAGGGGACGGTGCCCGTCCCCGGGGACAAGTCGATTTCGCAGCGAGCGGCCATTCTGGCGGCTGTGGCGGCAGGAGAGTCGGTGCTGACGGGCTACCTTCCCAGCGAGGATTGCCGAGCCACCCTACGGGCTCTGGGACAACTGGGGGTGGAGAGCCAATGGGAGGCTGGTACGCCAGTAGTGCATGTACATAGCCCGGGCTGGGAGGGCTGGCGGGAATCCGAAGATGTGCTGGACCTGGGGAACTCCGGCACGGGCTTCCGCCTGTTGACCGGAATTCTGGCGGCCTTTCCCGCCTTTTCTGTATTGACGGGGGATGCCTCTTTGCGGCGACGTCCCATGGGTCGAGTCGTGGACCCCTTGCGCCGGATGGGGGCTCGAATTTGGGGCAGGAGCGACGGACGTTTCGCCCCCCTGGCAGTGCAAGGAACCTACCTCGTCGGGCAAGGGCATCTGCTGCCGGTGGCCAGTGCGCAGGTCAAGTCTGCGTTACTCCTGGCCGGACTCTTTGCCCGAGGGCAGACTCAGATCGAAGAGCCTGCACCTTCCCGGGATCATACGGAGCGTCTGTTGACCTGGCTGGGTCTGCCGGTCGAACCCAGCAAAGGCCGGCGGGTGAGGGTGGAAGGTGTTTGGGCAGCCCGTAAAGTCAAACTTTCCCCCTTTCATTTGACGATCCCGGCGGACCCTTCGTCGGCTGCTTTCTTCTGGGCGCTGGCGGCTCTACGTCCAGGATCTCGGGTGACGGTCCCGGGAGTGGGGATCAACCCGACTCGAATTGCTTTTCTCCATCTTCTGGAGAAGATGGGCGCTGGTGTATCCATCCAATCGGAACGGATGGAAGGTGGGGAGCCAGTGGCCGATGTGAGCGTGGAAGGAAGGGAGCTGCGCGGGTTAACCGTGGGCGGCGCCACGATCCCTGCCGTAATTGATGAACTGCCGCTGCTGGCCGTCCTCGCGAGCCAGGCCCAGGGGCGCACGCAAGTACAGGACGCGGCAGAGTTACGGGTGAAGGAGTCGGACCGGATTCACGGTATGGCCGAGCAGCTTGGCCACTTAGGGGTGGAGGTCGAGGAGAAAGAGGACGGCTGGGTGATCGACGGTCCTCAGACCCTGCAGGGTGGGCAGGTGGAGAGTCTGGGCGACCACCGGGTGGCCATGTCGCTGGCGATCGCTGCGGTCCAGGCCCGCCAACCTGTGACTATATCGGGAATCCAGTGGGTGGACACATCGTTTCCCGGCTTTTTTGAGCGCCTGTGTCAATTTACCCACGTGGAGGTCGGGGACGGTTCAGGGGACAGTTCAATGGAAAAATGATATTATGGCAGGGGTTGGGTAGCGGCGGGTCACCGGGATTTCTCCGGAGACCCGTTTGCGCGTGCGGACAAGCGGGGGGCGGCAAGGTGTCAGAAGTACCAGCGTCAGACGTACCGTCGGATCCGGCGGCTGCCGGGGGCCAGCAGGGAAAGCAGCCAGGCCCGATTATCGCTGTGGACGGGCCGGCCGGCGCCGGCAAGAGCACGCTGGCTCGGCGCGTCGCTCAGGCATTAGGGTTTCGGTATCTGGATACGGGAGCGATGTATCGTGCCGTTACCTGGGCCGCACTGGCAAAAGGGATTCTTCCCCAACAGGCGACGCCCGATGCGCTGCGACAGGTGGCACAGTCCATCGTCGTGCGGGTGAGCCCGGACAGCCGGCACGTATGGGTCGACGACACGGAGGTGACTGGCTTCATCCGAGAGCCTCGGGTCAACCAGGCGGTTTCCTGGGTGGCGCGGGTGCCAGGGGTGCGTGAACAACTGGTGCGCCAACAACGGGAGTGGGCGGCTGGTGGGAACGTGGTCGTCGATGGGCGGGACATCGGCACGGTCGTCTTCCCTGGAGCGGAATTGAAACTCTTTTTGACGGCCTCTCCAGCAGAACGGGCCCGTCGCCGCTGGCGGGAGCTGGTTCAGCAAGGATACCAGGTGGAACTGGGGGAGCTGGAGCGGCAGGTGGAGGAACGGGATCATCTCGACTCGGGCCGGGCGGTCGCTCCCCTGCGGCCGGCAGAGGACGCCGTTGTGGTGGATAGCACGGGCCGATCGGTGAACGAGGTAGTGGCGGAAGTCCTCCGGGAATGTGAAAGGAGGGGAATCTCCTCTTGTACCGATTCCTGCACTGGGTCGTCGGGTTCGTGCTGAGACGGTATTTTACCGTTGAGGTGGAGGGGCTGGAGCGTTTACCCAAGACAGGCGGGTACATCCTGGCGGCCAATCATGCTTCCGCGTTAGACCCGTTTTTATTGGCAGTGGTTCTGCCCCGACCGGTGCATTTCTTGGCCAAAGCGGAACTGTTTCGCATTCCGGGTGTGGGCTGGCTGCTGCGTCATCTTGGGATGATTCCTGTTAACCGGGGACATGCCGACCGGGGGGCGCTGACGCGAGCCCTCGATCTGCTGGAAAAGGGCGAGGTGATCGGCATCTTTCCCGAAGGTACGCGATCGGACGATGGCCATCTGCAGGCACTGCACGGGGGTACCGCCTGGCTGGCTTGCCAGGCTCAGATCTCTATCGTTCCTGCGGCTGTGTTGGGAAGCTGGAAGCTGTGGCCACGGGGGAAGAAGTTTCCGTCCCGAGGCCGCGTGATGGTGATCATTGGTCATCCGCTGACACCCACGACCACGGCCGGCCATACCACGCGCCAGCAGGTGCAGGAATTGTCGGGCGGCCTGGCCCAGGCAATTGGTTCGCTATTCCGCCCGGGTGGGGCAACGCATACACTTTCCGTAGAAAACGCGGGCTCAGGGGAAGGAATTCCCTAATGAGTGTCTAACATAGCGGGTCGGAGTCTGCCTCATGATTCCGCTGCACGTCGCCATACTACCCTTAGTCATTGGACGGGTTCGGAAGGATGGAGCAGACGATTCAGCGGAGCCGATGGGGAAGATTGCTCACCGCCCCAAGACTGGTGAGCTGATTTGAGGGGGTTATTGTGGATGGCTGCGGAGGAGAAGGAGAGATTGGATCAGAATGGGGAGGTCACTTCACCGGAGCAACAGGTGAAGGCGAAAGACCAGCAGAAGGTAGAGCCGGACGAGGCGCAGGCGCAGGTGTCTGCCACTACCGAAGGCCAGCTTGCGGTTGCGGAGGAGGCAGCTGGCCCGCAGGCGGAGGACACCCAGGCGGGCGCCGGAGCAGGGAATGCACCTCTCCACTCCGAAGTGGCCGCGACGGCTGCCGCACAGAACGCTCCGTCTGCGGACAACGGTAGCAACGAGAAGATGGCCGCCTACGATCAGACCTTCCGCTCGTTCAATCCCGGGCAGACCATCCAGGGACGGGTGGTGGAGGTTCGACCCGACGAGGTGCTGGTCGATATCGGATACAAGTCTGAAGGCGTCATTCCCCGGCAGGAGTTGGGTATTCCGGCGGATACGGATCCGGCTTCGGTGTTGCACCCTGGCGACACGGTAGATGTGTACGTCCTGCGGGTGGAAGAGGGAGAGGGCAACGTGGTCCTTTCCCGCCGGCGGGCGCTGGCTCACACCGCTTGGCGGCGTCTGGAAAAAGCCTACCAGACTGGCGAGATCATCGAGGCCAAAGTGACCGAGCGAGTCAAAGGTGGACTGCTGGCCGATGTCGGCGTCCGGGGGTTCATCCCGGCCTCGCAGGTAGCCATGACGTACGTTGAGGATCTTTCCCAGTATGTGGGCCAGACATTGCGGTTCAAGGTCGTGGAGCTTGAGCCGGACCGTCACAACGTGGTGCTGTCTCACCGTAAGGTTTTGGAAGAAGAGTACGAGAAGGCCCGCGAAACGGCGTTCAATACGCTGCAGGAAGGCAGCATCGTGCCAGGCGTCGTCAAGAGGATCACCGATTTCGGCGCCTTCGTGGACATTGGGCAAGGAGTGGAAGGACTGCTCCATGTCTCGGAGATGGCCTGGAGCCGGGTCCGTCATCCCTCTGACATCTTGCACGAGGGCGATCACATTCAGGTGATGGTTCTCAAGGTCGACAAAGAGCGGGGGCGGATCTCCCTCGGCCTCAAACAGGTACAGGGTGACCCGTGGAAGAAGGCGCCCGAGAAGTACCATGAAGGTGACATCGTCACGGGCGAGGTGACCCGCGTCGTCGATTTCGGCGCCTTTGTCAAGCTGGAGGACGGCCTGGAGGGCCTGGTTCACATTTCGCAATTGGCACCGGAACGGGTGGCCAAGGCCAGCGATGTCGTCTCCCCCGGTCAGAGAGTGGATGTGAAGATTCTCAAGATGGATCCGGAGGCCCGGAGAATCTCATTGTCGATCCGGCAGGCCATGGAACCGCCAGCACCTCAAGCCGAGGCTGACCCGGCATCCCAGGAGCCGGAGCCCCATGGCGTCCCGAAGTCGGAGGATGAGTCTCCGCGGGCCCGGCGGGCAGGTGCCGGCCGCAATGGGCGGGAGCGCGAGCGGGAGACCCGCGACCGGGAGGGGCGGGGTGAGCGTCGCTCCCATAACGGCGGAGAACTCCATGAATATTCGGCCGGAGAAATGGGCGGCACCACCATCGGAGAACGCCTCGGGGATCTGGGCTCCCTGCTCGAAGATAGGCTGGAGCATGGCGACGAAAAGGACGAGAAGACGCCAGTGCACACGAGTGGGGACGAGGAGGAGAATTAAAGCCGGGCAGTTCGCAAAGGAAGCTCAGAAGGCCATGCCGGCGGGATTGACCGGCAGGGCCTTCTTCGTCTGCACGTACCTTCGAACGCCGGGGGGTTGCCCCTGACCCCCACTGCGAGGCTAGGATGGGAAAGAGCGGGGAGTTGACATTGATGGTAGCGGCCCCTCAGCGCGAAGGTTTGCCCTTCGCTCGCCACTGGGGGCCGCCGCCCTCTAGGGACATGAGCAGGGACGACACCAACGACCACCCGCTTGCCGCTGGCGATGAAGCGCTAAGCGAAGATGAAGCTGAGCAGGAACAGGACAGATACCACCCAGAGCAGCGGATGGATTTCCTTGGCCTGCCCCTTCAACAACTTGACGACCACATAGGTGATAAATCCGTAACCAATTCCCCGGGAAATGCTGTAGGTGAGGGGAATGGTCAGCAATGTGATGAAGGCGGGGAAAGCATCCTCGAACTTATTGAAGTCGATCTCTTTCAATCCCGACAGCATCAGAAAGCCCACGATCACCAGAGCCGGCGCGGTGGCCTCTGCTGGAACCAGCGTGAATAGGGGTGCGAACAAGATCGCCACAAGGAAGAGCAAGCCGGTTACTACCGAGGTCAGGCCCGTACGACCGCCCTGGGCGACGCCGGCCGCGCTCTCTACGTAGGTCGTCACAGAGCTTGCTCCAAACAAACCGCCGATGACAGCAGCCAGGGAGTCAACGAGAAGCACATTCTTGAGTCCCGGCAACTTACCGTTTTTCAGTAAGTTCCCCTCCTCGCTCACACCGACCACGGTGCCCATGGTGTCAAAAAAGTCCGTCATCAGGAAACCGAAGATGGAACCGAGAAGTCCCAGTTTCAGCGCTCCTGCCAGGTCCAGCTGAAACAGAGTGGAGAACGACTGGGAGTTGGGCCAGTGCCACCAGACAGTGGGAAGCTTAGTCACGCCAAACGGAATGCCCACGATCGTCGTGCCCACGATTCCCAACAGGATCGCACCCGGGACACGATGGCTCATCAGGGCCGCCGTCAGCAGCAGTCCGATGACTGCCACGATGACACCGGGACTGGTGACGGAACCGAAACTGACCAGGGTAGCCTCACTCGCCACGACCAACCCTGCACTCTTGAGGCCGATGAAAGCGATGAACAGACCGATGCCCGCCCCGATGGCTCGCTTCAGGTTCATGGGGATGGCATCCATGATAGCCTCTCGCACGTTGGTCAGGACGAACAACGTCACGATCGCACCCTCGATGGCGACCACACCCATTCCCACCTGCCAGCTCACCTTTTCACCCATGACCAGGCCAAAGGCGAGGGCGGCGTTGAGCCCCATCCCGGAGGCGAGAGCGAAAGGATAGTTGGCATACAAGCCCATGGCCAGGGTGGCCACGGCGGCTGCCAGGGCGGTGGCTACGGCGACTCCCTCTGCCGGCGCTCCGGCCGCTGAAAGAATGTTGGGGTTGACGAACAGAATGTATGCCATGGTCATGAACGTGGTCAGACCTGCGAGAATCTCCCGGCTGACCGTGCTGCCCCGCTCCCGGACGTGAAAGAACCGTTCCACCCACGTTTCGCCCGCGCCGGTACTGGCGCCTGCCAGTACGGCCCGCTTGGACACATCCTCCACCATAACCCCTCCCCACAAATTACGAACATTGTTGAACCAAAGAACGAAAATGTTCGCCTTCTGAAGTCTAGCACGGTCAATCCCCATGGACAAGAAGGGGGCGATAACCTTTGTCGAGCTCAGCGCCCCACAAGGATAATCTGCTTTCACCAGAGGAAGGATACTCAAAGGCGCTCCCCGCCCAGCCAGGGCAGTCGGGCGGAAGAATTCCAGGCGCGCCAGACGTTCGGGCCTACTCAGGAGGAGTGAAAGGATGCCCTTTGGCCTGATACTGCTGGGAGTCGTCGTGCTCTTGCTCTTGGTGGGACTGGGACATAGAACGCTGGATCGCCTCTACCTGACCGACCGGCAAGCGCTGGCCGTACTCGCAGCCATGGCCGCGGGCAGCTTCGTTGACCTGGGGGGACGGCCGGCGGGAGTATCGGTCCAGGTCAACCTGGGGGGCATCCTACCAGTGTTCCTCAGTCTCTACGTGTGGCTGCGGGCCGATGAGGCGGCAGAGCGAAGCCGGGCGTTCTTTGCGACCTTGCTTACCACGCTGATTCTGACGGATTTCGCGTTGTTCGTGCCGTTCGACCCCGGACGGGGCGGCTGGCTCGACCCGCTCTGGCTGTTTGGCCTGGTGGCCGGGTTGGTCGCTTACCTATCTGGCCGCTCCCGACGCGCCTCGTTTATTGCCGCCAGCACCAGCGTGTTCTTGGTGACTCTGATAGCCGCCGCGCGGGAGTGGGCGATGGGGCACCCGGTACCGGTGAATTTCGGGGGTGGAGGGTTACTAGACGCCACCCTCATCAGTGCCATCGTGGCCGTGGGTTTGGCCGAATGGATCGGGGAAACCAGGGAAGCTCTGGCGGAAACCAGCCGGTGAGGAGAAGGGGAAGCATGCAGCACAACCGTGGCTCTGTAGCACTCATCCTCTGCTGGATTGGCCTGCTTTGCGCAACCCGGCCAACCTTGGCCAGCACCCTGTCATCCCTCTCGCATCCTGCGCCGAAGGTGCTTGTGGCTGCTACCGCCGCGGCAGCGTCCAGGCGTACCCCGGCGCCCGCTCAAGACGGTTGGGAACGCCGGCAAGGGGGGTACTACACGGTGCGGCGCAGCCCCGGCGGTGAGGTAGTGACGCATACCTCGTTGGAGCTGGGCCCGGGAGACATATACATCGACGCAGAGAACAACCGCTATCAGGTTACCCGGGTGGATCCAGCAGCCTTTGTCGTATGGGTCCGCCTGGAGGGCCGGGAGATCCTGCCGAAGATCGATGAAGCTTCCTTGGCAGCTGCAGCCGGGTCGATCGGCCCGCAGGGGAGAACCATTCCGGCGCCCGTCAATCGGGTGCCCTTTCGGTGGCGCGGACGAGCGCCGCTGGTTGGCATCTACTTCACCCACAGCGATGAGTCCTATGAACCGACCAGCGGTACTGCCAGCAAGTTGCCCCGCGGGGATATCTTCAAGGTAGGCGAAGTCCTGGCGGAAGGGCTACGCCGGCAGGGACTGCGGGTCGATGTTCGAGAAGATATCCACGCTCCCCACGACGGATTGGCGTATTTGCGTTCTCGTTCGACCATTCGCCGGCTATTGCCGGAGATGCCGGCGGTCCTTGTCGATGTGCATCGGGATGCCGTACCGGCCGACGAGTACCGAACGACGATTCAGGGCCGTCCGGCCAGCAAGGTCAGAATCGTGGTAGGCCGGCAAAATCCCCAATTCGCCGCCAACTTCGATTTTGCCAAGCGGATGAAGGCGGTGGCTGACCGTCTATACCCTGGGTTGGTCCTGGGAATCTTCGCTGGACACGGTAACTATAATCAGGATGTCTCCCCACGCGCGACCCTGCTGGAGTTTGGGACCTACTCCTTGCCTCTGGACCAGGCGGCGACAGCGGCAGACCTGTTCAGCCGGGTCATACCAGTGGCCGCCGGGCTCACTCCCGGTATTGCTGCCCCAGCCACCTATGGCGGTTGGCAGGGGATCGGTTGGACCCTGGCGATCCTGGTGGTCGTCGCCCTCGGGATCGTCTTCTTCCTTGACCTGAACCGGCGGCTGCCTCGCCCGAATTAGGAATTAGATGGACTAGATGGAGACGAGGTGGGGTGGAGTACGTACCCGCGATCGTGGCTGCGGTCCTGTCCGGAACGTGGACCCGCTGGTTCATGCTGCGCGTGGACTATCGACAGTACCCCAGTTACCCGGAGGGCTACACCATTCACCTGGCGATGGGGTTCATCGCCGCATTCCTGGGAGCGATGGCTCTCCCCGCCATTCTCAGCCACCACTATGAAGCGGCCACCTTTCTGGCGCTGGCTGCCACGCAATTTCGCGAGGTCCGCAGTCTGGAACGGGATAGTCTGGCGGCCATGGAGGAGACGGAGCTGGTCCACCGGGGCAGTGCGTATATCGAAGGGATTGCCCGTACGTTCGAGGCTCGCAACTATCTGGCCATGCTGGCCAGCCTCCTTTCGAGCCTGGCCGCCGTTCTTGCCAGGGCATGGTGGCCCTCTCCTTTCGTCAGTTTTGGCGCTGGACTGGGTATTGGAATGGGGGGTGGATTCCTCATGGCTCACGGGGGCCGTGGCCGCCGGGTAGGAGATGTTGCCCTGGTGGAAGTTGCCCCGCTCGAGTTCGAGGGGCCGCTGCTCAAAGTGGCCGGTGTAATCGTCATGAACGTGGGGCTCGACTCGGCTCGCCGCACCTTACAGGAGAAGGGCCTGGGAGCGGTCATCCGACCCCATGACGCTGACGCCCGCGCCACGCTGGCCAATCTGGGCCAACGGCAGGCGATCGCCCATGATTGCGCGGTCTTGCTGGGAATCCATAAAGACGTGGATGAACCGGAGTTTACCCCCCTGGTCCGCCGCAACTCGGATACGGGCGAGGTGGTAGTCGTCATCGTACCTGACAAAAAAGAGCCGGAAGCGTTGCTTACCGCCATTCGCCACGTCCCCTTGTTGGAGGCGGCCATCCGCAAACCCACCGAGGCAACCGCTGGGCGCATGGCCCAGCGGGAGCGGGAATAGGAGCGAGAGTCTCTGAAGGAGTCATCCAGCGTGCAGGTAACGCTCAGTCAATTCATCGCCGCCGTCGTCGTAGAAGATGGCGGGGACGCCAGCCAGCGGGGAAGAGTATCTGGCGGTGCACCCATCTTCTACGTGCGGGACCAGGCGGAACGCCAAAGACTCTGCCTCCTCCTGGAGAAAGTCTTGCTCGCGACGCCCCACGACCTGCAAAACGGGATATCGATTCTGGTGGTTCACTAGGGCTGCTGGCACGGGGTAGCGGTGGGACGGCCGCTCTTGCTTTGGTCCCCCCAGGTGGCGTATGCTGGCTTTGTTACGCTGGTGCAAAGCCAGGAGAGGCTGTTGATACCCCCATCGCTGGCCGGGGCTGCCGGAGGGCTGAAGGTCATCTGGCAGGACCGGGCGGGGGCGAGCTGGTGGACTCCCCGCTGGGAGAAGAGGAGGTAACCGTTTGCCACTTCCCGTGGTAGCATTGGTCGGTCGCCCCAACGTGGGCAAGTCCACGCTATTCAACCGGCTGACCGGCCGCAGGACGGCGCTGGTTCAGGCGGAGCCGGGGGTCACCCGGGATCGGCTATATGGAGAGGTCTCCTGGAGGGGGCGTCGTTTCCGTCTGGTGGATACCGGGGGAGTGCAGATCGGTAGTGTGGACCCCCTCTGGGAACAGGTACGCCGGCAGGTGGAGCAGGCTTTACAGGAGGCCGATCTGCTGCTCTTCGTGGTCGACGGGCGGTCGGGTTGCCTGGCGGCCGACCAGGAGGTAGCCGAGTGGATCCGGCGGGCGAGAGTACCCACGCTCCTGGTGGTCAACAAAGTGGAAGGTGCCCCGTCGTCCGCCGACTGGGTAGACTTTTACGCCCTGGGCCTAGGCGATCCAGTGCCTGTTTCCGCAGAGCACGGTCAGGGGGCGGGCGACTTGCTGGACGCCATTGCGGACCGGCTGTGGCCGGATGGCGACGGCGGAACGAAAGAAGCGGTCGTTGAGAGGTCGTTGCTGCATAGGGCGGGCGCGGGGATGGTTACCGCCTCGCAGCAGGAAGGAGAGGCAGGACAGGAAGAACCAGCGGACCAGATCCGTGTGGCCGTCGTGGGCCGGCCCAACGTGGGCAAGTCCTCGCTGGTCAACAGAATCCTGGGTAGCGAGCGGGTCGTGGTGAGCGAGATCCCTGGCACCACCCGGGACCCTGTCGACACTCCGTTCAACTGGAAAGGGAACTCCTTTGTGCTCGTGGATACGGCGGGGCTGCGTCGTCCCGGCCGGGTCGAGGAGAGTCTGGAGCAGCTCGCCTTCGGGCGGGCGGCTGAGGTCCTGGAACGGTCCGAAGTGGCCATTCTGGTCCTGGACGCGACCGAGGGCATCTTACACCAGGACCAGTACGTGGCCGGACTGATTCAAAAGGCGGCGCGGGCCGTGGTGGTGGCAGTCAACAAGATGGACCGGTGGCAGGGCGTCGGCGGCTGGCCATCCCTGCTGGCCCGGGTCCGTCAGGAACTGGACTTTTTTCATTACGCCGAGGTCGTGCCAGTGTCCGCGAAAACTGGCCAGGGGATCCCGCAACTCCTGAGCGCGACGGTCGCAGCTTTCGAGAATTTCTCGCTGCGTTTGTCTCCGGGACGCCTGGGGGCGGTGATCCAAGAAGCGCTCTCCGTCCATGCACCGCCCACCCGGCAGGGCCGACCGACTCGAATTTACGGCGTCCAGCAGGTACAGGTGCGACCGCCCACCATCGTACTGCAGGTGAACGACCCGCAGGCGATTCATTTCTCGTACTTACGCTATTTGGAGAATACATTGCGGCGCGAGGTACCCTTTACGGGTTCGCCCTTACGCTGGCAGTTGCGACGGCAGACCGAGCCATAATGGAAAAGAGGAACACGGCTTGATCTTGGCTGCAATCGTTTTGGTACTGAGTTACCTGTTGGGTTCATTGCCATTTGGAGTCTGGATCGGCCGTTGGTGGAAAAAGACGGATATTCGGTCCTATGGCAGCGGCAACACCGGGACCACGAACGCGCTGCGGGTGCTGGGACCTTGGGGGGCCCTGCCGGTCCTGATTGGAGACGTCGGCAAGGCGGCTCTGGCCGTCGCCCTGGCTCGTTGGGCGGCAGGCGGAGGAACAGTCCTGATGAGAGCGTGGGGGGGAACAGGCGACCTGCCCTCCTGGGCAGGCAGTTGGCTGCCGATGTTGAGCGCCATCGCCGCCGTGCTGGGGCACAATTGGTCGGTCTTCTTGCGGTTTCGAGGTGGCAAGGGGGTGGCCAGTACGTTCGGGGCGTGGCTGGTCCTGAACCCGTGGCCGACGATCTTGATCTTTCTGCTCTGGCTCGCGGTGGTCTGGTGCACACGGTATGTATCCGTAGGTTCTCTCACCTCGGCTCTGGCTTGGCCATTTGTCCTGGTGGGCTGGCCCAGCCCCGGGGTGCAGGTGATCGGCGCGGGGATCCTGGCTATCCTCGCCTTTTACCGGCACTGGCCGAACCTGCGGAGGCTGTGGGAGGGAACGGAACACTCCTTTCATCTGTAAGTCACTGGTGAGTTTTCAGCCCGTCCCTTTGCGGCCGGTATCCTTGTACTAATAGCCGTCTCCTTCTCATAGAGATGTACCGTTCCAGCCGGGACTTGTCCGGTTCCAGGACACAGGCAGTCAGGGCACAGCAGCCGGATCCGGTCCATACCAGCCGGCGACGGCACTGACCCTGGGGAGGGAGCGGCGCATGCAGAAGTTTGACATTTTCACGGACATCGCCGAGCGCACCGGGGGCAGCGTTTACATCGGCGTTGTTGGACCGGTGCGAACCGGTAAGTCCACGCTGATCCGACGGTTCATGGATCTCCTGGTTCTACCCGAATTGACAGACACGTACGTCCGGCAGCGGACAGCCGACGAGTTGCCGCAAAGCGGCGCCGGGAAGAACATCATGACCACCGAGCCGAAGTTCGTCCCCGATAGCCCGGTGGAGATTCCTCTCGGTGAGCACCTGCGCGTCAAGGTTCGCCTGGTGGACTGCGTCGGTTACACCGTGGAAGGAGCGGCCGGTTACGCCGATGAAAAAGGGCCGCGCCGCGTGCGCACCCCCTGGTTCGCAGAGGAGATCACCTTTCAGCAGGCGGCGGAGATCGGCACGCGGAAGGTGATCGCGGAGCATTCTACGATGGGCCTGGTGGTCACCACCGATGGGTCGATCACCGATATCCCGCGAGCCGCGTATGAGACCCCCGAGCAGCGAGTAATAGCTGAGCTGCAGGAGTTGGAGAAGCCTTTCGTGGTCGTGCTCAACTCCGTTCACCCGGGAGCTCCCGAAACGCAGCGGCTCGCCGAGGAGCTGGCCCAAGCCTACCATGTGGCGGTTATCCCCCTGGACTGCCTGCACGCGACGGAGGAGGAGCTGCTCCGGGTTCTCAACCAGGTTCTGTATGAATTCCCCATTCGGGAACTGGCATTTCGCCTGCCCGGCTGGATGCAGGAGTTGGAAGAGAACCACTGGCTGCGGCAGAAGCTGGATGGCGCCGCCACCGAGGTGGCCGAGCGGGTGGTGAAGCTCCGGGATGTGGAAGAGGCGGTCTCCACCCTGGCCGGGTACGAGCTGGTGGCCAGCAGCCAGCTCCAGAAGCTGGACCTGGGCCAGGGACTGGCTGATATCGCCATGCAGACGGAGCAAACCCTCTTCTACCAGGTTCTGGCCGAGCTCACCGGCATGCCAGTCGATAGTGATCGGGCTCTGATGCGTTCCATCCGGGAGCTAGCGGTGGCCAAGCGGGAGTACGACAAGGTGGCGGCCGCCCTGGAACAGGTGCGATCGACCGGGTATGGCATCGTGCAGCCCAGCGAGGATGACATCGTCTACGAGCAGCCAGAGTTGATCCGCCGCGGGAATCGGTTCGGAGTACGGCTGCGGGCGAGCGCAACATCGATCCACATGGTGAAGGCGGAGATTCTAACGGAAGTGACACCGTTCGTTGGGGCGGAGCGCCAGGGCGAGGAGTTTGCCCGCTACCTGCTCCAGCAGTTTGAAAAGGAGCCGGAGAAGATCTGGCAGGCTGACTTCTTGGGCAAGTCGCTGCCGGAGCTGGTCCGGGAGGGAATCGACAGCAAGCTCAACCAGCTGCCGGAGAACGCCCGGGTGAAATTGCAGGAGACATTGACCAAGATCGTCAACGAAGGCAGCGGCGGTCTGATCTGCATCCTGCTTTGAGGAAGAATGAATCTGGCTGCCTTGACTGCCATGCGCGGGATGTCGCGAGCGAACAGATCCTGACAAGTCCACTCTACAAGACCGCCGTCTGGTTCGTCCCGGCGACCAGCACGGCGGTTTGATCTTTCAATGGCTGGGGGGAGACCTGCATCCTTCACGCAGGGTTTATGGGCGGGGGTAAGGAGGTTGGCCCGCGCCTTCTTTCCTCTGTCGCAGAAGGCCAGCCCCTGGTATAATCATGCGAAAAGGTGTCCGCCTGGTGATCTACGAGACGGGGAAGATTGCAGGGGGTGGCAGGATGGCAGACCCGGTTCGGGTTGGTCTGCTGGGGATGGGAACGGTGGGGACGGGCTTGGTCCGCTTGCTGGTGGAAAACGGTGATGTGGTAGCGGCACGGCTGGGCCGCCCGCTCCAGTTGAGGCGCGCCTTGGTCCGCTCTTTGGACAAGCCTCGGGCCTATCCTGTACCAGCTGATTTTCTGACCACCGATCCGCAGGCCGTGCTGGCGGCGGACGATGTCGACATCGTAGTGGAAGTGATGGGGGGCCTGGAGCCAGCCGACCGCTACATCCTGGAGGCTCTCCAACGGGGCAAGCCGGTGGTTACGGCCAACAAAGAGGTGCTGGCCCGCCGGGCGCCACAACTGTTTGCGGCCGCGGCTCGGGCCGGCCGGGGTCTGTACTTCGAGGCGAGCGTGGCGGCGGGCATTCCCATCTTGCGCAGCCTTGTGGAGGGGTTGGCTGCCAACCACGTTCGGTCGGTGATCGGAATCATCAACGGTACGACCAACTACATCCTGACGAAGATGAGTGAACAGGGGGCGGAGTTCAGCCTCGCTCTGGCCGAAGCTCAACGAGCCGGTTACGCCGAGGCAGATCCGCGCTCTGACGTGGATGGTTGGGACGCCGCCTATAAGCTGGCCATCCTCAGCTCTCTCGCCTTCGAGACCTACGTCCCCGTCGACAGCATCTTCGTGGAGGGCATCCGGCGGATCACTCCTTTGGATCTCCAGTACGCGCAGCAATTGGGTTTCGCCATCAAGCTGCTGGCCATCGCCAAACAGGTGAACGGGTCGATTGAGGCCCGCGTGCACCCGGCGATGGTACCGCTCAGCCACCCGCTGGCGGCAGTCCGCGATGTGTTCAACGCGATCTACGTGGGCGGCGATGCCGCCGGTGAACTGATGCTCTACGGGCGGGGGGCGGGCGCGGCGCCGACCGCTTCAGCGGTGGCGGCCGACCTGATTCAGGCGGCGGACGACCTGGCGCGGCAGGATGTGCCCCTGTTCTTGCGAGCGGCCCGCGCCGGCTGGACTAGCCGGGCTGTGCAGCCCATCGAGGAGACCCTCACCCGCTTTTATCTGCGCTTTCTGGTGGCAGACCAGCCGGGCGTGCTGGCCGCCATCTCGGCCGCATTCGGCCGCCAGAAGGTTAGCATCGAGTCGGTGATTCAAAAGGGGCGGGGACGCTCCCCGGTCGATCTCGTCTTTGTTACCCATCTAGCCCGGGAAGCCAATGTGCGGGCAGCTCTCGAAGAGATCCGCCGGCTGGACGTGGTGTTTGAAGTTGCCAGCCTGATCCGGGTGGAAGACGCCGGGGAGGATGGTGAATCGTGAACGGCCGTGGCCGGGCGGTAGCTGTGTCGGAGTTTGTACCGGTGACCACAAGGCGGCCAAGCCCGGCGCGATTTCGGGTGTTCGTCCCGGCCACCACGGCCAACCTGGGCCCGGGCTTCGATACCCTGGGGCTGGCGCTGGACCTGGGCAATGAGTTGGAAGTCGAGATCCTTGCCGACCACGGTAACGTAGAGCCGGGCGGTGGCACAGACGTTGCCCAGCAACCAGCAGGGTCGCCGGAAGGGCAGAGTAACGCGCCGTTCATCCTGGAGGTTTATGGTGAAGGAGCCGACCAGCTGGGTGCTTCGCACGATAACTTGCTGGTGAAGGCGTTGCAGCGGGGCTGGCAGCGCTGGGGCAGGGGGCGAGGGCTGCCGCCGTTGCGTTTGATCTGCCGGAACGAGATTCCGCTGGGGTCGGGTCTGGGCAGCAGTGCAGCCGCGATCGTCATGGGCCTGGCCACGGCCTGGGCCCTGGCCTGGTGGGTAGCGGGCTGCCAACCGCGGTTGGCAGCAGCTGCGACCCAACAGGGGGAGGATCGATGTTCAACCGCTGGTGCAGGGACGATCTGGACCATCGCCGATCTGCCCGCGGCTGAGCAGGACGAGCTCCTGAGCCTCGCCTACCAGCTGGAAGGTCATCCCGACAATGTGGCGGCGGCGTTGTACGGGGGATTCACGGTGGCTTTGGCCCTGGATGGCCCAGGCAAGTTGTCGGAAGAACGATTGCCCCGCGTCTGGGTCGAACGCCTGGACGTATCGTCTAGCTTGTGGGGGGCGGTGGTGACGCCCTCGTT
The DNA here is from genome assembly GCA_014896305.1 of Limnochordaceae bacterium. Classification (GTDB taxonomy): domain Bacteria; phylum Bacillota; class Limnochordia; order Limnochordales; family DUMU01; genus Bu26. The sequence continues at coordinate 75,432 of JADBKQ010000003.1, read as the reverse complement.
TCCGTTGTCGACCGGCCGATCCCGGCAAGTGCTGCCGGAGACGGTGGCGCGGCAGGACGCGGTGTTCAATCTGGCGAGGCTGGCCTGGCTGGTGGCGGCGATGGCCAAACAGGATTGGGCACGCGTCGGGGAGGGCCTGGTGGATCGATTGCATCAACCCTACCGCGTCCGGCTCGTACCCGGACTAGCCGATGTCCTCGCTGCCGGGCGGCAAGCGGGGGCGCTGGGGGCGACCCTGAGCGGAGCCGGTCCCTCGGCCTTTGCTCTGGCTCCGGATCATGGCCGGGCAGAGGCAGCTGGCCAGGCGATGCAACGAGCCTTTTCCGACCACCAGGTGGAGGCGCAGGTGCGAGTGGTCAAGGTGGGAACGATGGGGTTGCAGTGGTATTGGTGAAGCATGCGGAAGTGGGACGAGGGAGGCAGCAGGGGTGCCGGTCTTAGTTCAAAAGTATGGCGGCTCGTCGGTGGCGAACACAGAGCGGCTGCGACGAGTGGCAGCCCGCGTCGTAGCCGCTCGCCGCGAGGGGTTTGACGTGGTGGTGGTGGTCTCTGCCCAGGGGGATACGACCGACGACTTGATCCAGAAAGCGAGGGAGCTCGCGCCGAATCCACCCCGGCGGGAGATGGACATGCTGTTGGCCACGGGCGAGCAGGCCTCCATCGCCTTGCTCGCCATCGCCATCGACGCGCTGGGAGAGCCGGTGGTGAGCCTGACGGGGGCACAGGGCGGCATCTACACCGACAATCTCTACTCGAAAGCCAAAATTACACGGGTGTCTTGCGACCGGATCCGGCGGGAGCTGGCGGCCGGCAAGATCGTCATCGTGGCCGGCTTCCAAGGCATTACCGTGGAGCAAGGTTCATCGGATTATGACATTACGACGCTGGGACGGGGAGGCTCAGATACTACCGCGGTGGCGCTGGCCGCTGCCTTGCAGGCGCAGACGTGCGAGATCTACACCGATGTGACCGGCGTCTTCACCGCCGATCCGCGGCTTGTCCCGGCGGCTCGCAAGATTCCCGTCATCTCGTACGGGGAGATGCTGGAGATGGCCAGCCTGGGGGCGGTGGTTCTGCAACCCCGAGCGGTGGAGCTGGCGGCGGTCTGGAGTGTTCCCATTCATGTGCGGTCCAGCTTTAGCGATGAGCCGGGGACGATGGTGAGGGAGTTGAATGCCATGGGGAATCAACCGGTAACGACAGGGTGTGCTGGCGTCGTCGGTTCACCGGAAGGAGTCCTGTCTGCAGGGGCGGAGCGGGAGATGGTGGTGACCGGGGTGACGCACGACGCCAATGTGGCCAAGGTCGTGGTGGTGGACGTACCTGACCGGCCCGGGGTGGCCGCGCGCATTTTCGGAGCCCTGGCCAAGCAACGCATCAACGTCGATATGATCGTGCAGACCACCAAAGAGAAGCAGGAGACCGATTTGCTGTTTACCGTTTGCCGCGATGACCTGGCCCGGGCGGGTGAGGTGGTACGGCAGGTGGCCCACGAGTTGGGCGCGCGGGAAGTTTTGGAAGATGAGTCGGTGGCGAAGGTCTCCATCGTCGGCGCCGGTATGATGATGAACCCGGGCGTGGCCGCCATGATGTTCGAGACCCTGGCGGAGCAGGGGATCAACATCCAGGTGATCAGCACCTCGGAGATCAAGGTTTCCTGCCTGGTGGAGGCGTCGCAGGTGGCTCAGGCCGTGCGTAGCCTGCACCGCCGGTTCCTCGAGGAGGCGGGCGAATCGCCGGCGAGAACGGGAGGGTCGGTGACCGTCGCCACGCAGGGGACCTGAGCCGAAGTCTGGAGTCTGCTTCTCTTGAGGCGGGGGGCGCGTCCGCGAACGGGCCCGGCGGTGTACTGCCGGGCAGCATGAATTGACAGCCGTGCGGGTTTATGTTACACTGCGGCTGATGCGGGGCGTGGCGCAGCTTGGCTAGCGCGCTACCTTGGGGTGGTAGAGGTCGCTGGTTCAAATCCAGTCGCCCCGACCAGTTTGAAAAGCCCGCCAGGAGCGGTTCCTGGCGGGTTCGTTTATTGTACTTATTGTGTTTCGAGCGCTGAGTTTCAGCATGGAATCCGCAACAGTTCCCAGTTCTTCGCTGTGACGGAAGATGATGCCGCAATCTGGCGCGTTTGGCAATCTGGTTTATTAGTTTCTCAATTGCAAACGCAAACAGCTCGTTGATGATCTTAGAGAGCAATATAGACACTAATCTTGCGTTAATTCCCATACGGAAAAACCTTGTCTGTCGAGAAGTGCAGGTGTACCATATGACCCAGTACAGGGACGGCAGAGGAGCGTTCAGGACGGACTGGAAGGATCAGCCGGGCGAGGCTGGGCTGCAGTCTTCCTTCGTGGTCTGATCGCTACCATGCCGGAGGCGGGAGGTAAAAATATAAGTGAAGGCACTTAGAAGGGCCAGATTCGGGTGGGCAGCGACGCTGGCTGCAGTTGCCCTCATCGGCGCCGCGAGCGCCCAAGCGGCCGATTTGAAGCCGCTGCCTAAGCTTACCTTGATCGCGGACCAGGGGGATATTGTCAGGGTGCGCGTGCAGGCACTGCAGGAGATGCTGCGCAAGAACCTGGGGTTGGATATCGAACCTCGCTATGTAGACTTCAAGACACGGCTCGAGTTGATGAGAAACCATAACTTCGACATGGTCTATGCGGGTTGGGGGCCGGACTACGACGACCCGCTCACGTTCATGGATTTGTTCATCACGGGCGGAGCGCAAAACGATCCGCAGTGGAGCAACGCCGTTTACGATAAGCTGATCGAGACCGCCCAAAACAACATGGACCAGGGCCAGCGCATGGAGGCCATGCGCCAGGCGGAAATCCTCCTTGCCCACGAGGCACCGATCGTGCCGATCTACTGGCGAGCCAACCGCTACCGCCAGCAACCATTCATCAAGAATTACATTCGTCGTGCCGTGGGTGCGCCGGTGGAACGGAAGTGGGCGTACACCCAGGGCCGGCCGGGTGGGGATGGATTCCAGTACCTGAACCTTAACCTGTTGGAAGAACCACCTGACCTCGATCCCAGCACCTCTACCGACACGGTCTCTTTCGACATCATCAATGCCACGTACGAAGGATTGGTTCGAGTCAACCCCGAGGGCAAGATCGTGAAGGGCTCGGCGTTGGCGGTGGATTGGCAGATCTCCCCGGACGGCAAGGAGTATGTCTTCAAGCTGCGGGATGCCAAATGGTCGAATGGGCAGCCGGTGACCGCCAACGATTTCGTTTACTCGTGGCGGCGGGCGGTCGATCCGCGCACGGCCTCGCAGTATGCCTATATCATGTACGTGCTCAAGAATGCCGAGAAGATCAATGCGATGGATCCGAAGAAGGATGGCGACAAGGCCATCGACGATGCCCTCAAGACGCTGGGAGTCGAAGCGCTGGACGCTCACACTCTGAAGGTAACCCTGGAGAAGCCAGCCCCCTACTTCCTGAGCCTGACCAGTTTCATTACCTACATGCCGCTGCCGCAGACGGTCGTAGAGAAGTTTGGTGACTCCTATGCTGCCGATGCCAACAAGATGGTGGCCAACGGTCCGTTCATCGTGACCAAGTGGGACCACGGCTACCAGTTGATCCTGGAGAAGAACCCCACGTACTGGGATGCCAAGAGCGTGCGGTTGCAGAAGATCCACTTCGACATGATCGCCGACCAAGGCACGGCTCATAACCTGTACAACAAGGGCCAGCTGGACGTGACGGGTCTGTCGTCGCAGTTCATACCGCTCTACGGACGAAACAAGGACACGACTGCACCCTGGGCGGATGGCTCCGTCTTCTACCTGGAAATGAATACTCAGTCGCCCATCTTCCGCAATGCGAAAGTGCGGCGGGCGATCGGGCTGGCCATCGACCGCCAGCTCTTCTGCGATGCCGTTCTCAAGGATGGATCGATCCCGGCTACGTCGTTTACGGCCCCAGTGATTACGGACGGTGAGACCGGCCGGCCCTTCGTGGAAAAGATCGGAAAGCTGTGGCCAGAGACGGCGGATGTGGCCGCTGCCCGCCAGCTCTTCGCCGAGGGGCTGGCCGAGGAAGGCTTTGCACCGCCCAAGTATAATTAGAAGTCGGGCCTATCTCCAGAGTCGAACTGGATTGGCCGGTTGATTACGACCCTGTGGCAGGGAAGCGAGCAGCGGGGCTACGCCCCGCTGCTCCCCTGTGAACCGGCGGTGAAGCCGGCAGGGTGAAGCGGGGGATGAAGGGTGGCAAGGTATCTTGCCCGGCGGTTGGTCTATTCGGTGATCGCCCTCTGGTTGGTGACGACAGTCACATTCTTTTTGATGCATGCAATTCCTGGGGACCCGTTCTCCTCGGAGAAGGTTACTCCCTCCATTCATCAACTTATGCTGGAAAAATACGGGCTGGACAAACCGCTACTGGTACAATACGGAGATTATCTTCTCAATCTGCTCCATGGTGACCTGGGAATATCCATGCGGCAGACGAATCGGTCTGTGAACGACATGATTCGTGATGGTTTTCCGGTCTCGGCCCAGCTGGGGCTGGAGGCCCTCCTGTTCGCAGTGATCGTGGGAGTGACATTGGGTACCGTCGCTTCTTTGCACCGCAATGGCGTGCTGGACTATACGGCTGTCCTTCTTTCCCTCCTTTTCGTCTCGGTGCCGAGCTTCGTTTTTGCCACTGTGCTCCAGTATGTGGTTGGAGTCCGGCTTGGTTGGCTACCCGTTGCTCGCTGGGAGGGCTTTTCTTACACCATCTTGCCCGCATTCTCCCTGGGCATCGGCATGCTGGGGTCGCTGACCCGCTTGATGAGGACCAGTATGCTGGAGGTCGTGGGTCAGGATTACATCCGCACCGCCCGGGCCAAGGGGCTGTCTTCGTGGAGCGTCGTAGGCCGGCACATGTGGCGCAACGCCATTCTGCCTCTGGTGACGGTGCTGGGGCCTTTGACGGCTGGCATCATTACAGGGACTCTGATCATCGAGACGATCTTTGGTGTTCCCGGCCTGGGAAAATACTACGTTGAAAGCATCTACAATCGGGACTACACTCTGATTATGGGCACAACCGTGTTCTACGCCGGGTTGCTGATTGCCGCCAACTTTATCGTGGATCTGCTCTACGGAGTCATTGATCCGAGAATCCGGTTGGCCGAGAGGGGGTAGGAGTATGTCCATTGTGATGGAGGGGCAGAACCCATCCCCTTCAGCGGAATTGTTCGTTCCGGCGTCGTTTGATCGGGCAAAGGCGGACGAGATCGACCGCCCCGTGGTGGGCTATTGGCGCGAGGCCTGGCGTCAATTCCGCCGGAACCGTATGGCCCTGGCTGGTTTGATTGTACTTGTCCTCATGGGGATCATGGCTATCATTGGTCCACATCTGAACGGCTTCGATTACCGCACCCAGGACCTGTACAACATGTATGCTCCGCCCTCGGCCGAACACTGGTTGGGTACGGATGTGTTGGGCCGCGATGTCTTCACCCGTCTGTGGTATGGCGCCCGCATCTCGTTGCTCATCGGTATTTTCTCAGCCGCTCTCGACCTGCTCATCGGGGCGGTGTATGGCGGGATCTCAGGGTATTTCGGCGGTACCGTGGATGATGTGATGATGCGGATCGTGGACATTCTCTACGGTATCCCATACTTGTTGATCGTCATTCTCCTCATGGTAGTCATGGGCCCGGGCTTTTGGACGATCATCCTGGCCATGGGGCTCACCGGCTGGGTAGGAATGGCCCGGTTGGTCCGAGGACAGGTGCTGCAGTTGCGCGAGTATGAGTACGCCCTCGCTGCCCGGGCTCTCGGCGCCAGCCATTGGCGTATCCTCTTCCGCCACCTCTTGCCCAACAGCTTGGGCGTCATCCTGGTCAACGTCACGTTGACGATTCCTGGCGCCATCTTCGGCGAGGCCTTCCTTTCCTTCATCGGGTTGGGGATTCCGGATCCCATGGCCAGCCTGGGCACAATGGTCAACTCCGGGTATCAAGTCATGCAAGCGTTCCCGCTGCAACTGATTGTGCCCGCCATCGCCTTGAGTTTAATCATGCTCGGTTTCAACTTCGTCGGTGACGGCCTGCGGGATGCTCTCGACCCCCGACTGCGCAAATAGCGGCGGTATGCAGTAGAGACGGCAGGCAAGGGGAAGAGGGGAAGAGATGAGCAAACTACTGGAAGTTCGTGATGTATCGGTATCGTTTTTCACCTACGCTGGTCAGGTGCATGCAGTGCGCGGCATCTCGTTCGATGTGAACGCCGGCGAGACGCTGGCGGTGGTAGGGGAGTCCGGCTCGGGCAAGAGCATTACCGCCTTGGCCATCATGGGTTTGATCCCCGAGCCGGGCCGACTGACGGGTGGCCACATCTATCTGGATGGGCAGGATATCACTACGTTCAGCGAGCACCAGATGCAGCATATTCGGGGCGCCCGGGTTGGCATGATCTTTCAAGACCCGATGACATCGCTCAACCCCACCATGACGGTGGGCCGGCAAATTGCAGAGGGAATTCAACAGCACCAGGGGGTCGGCGCCAAGAAAGCGTTCGACCAGGCAGTGGAGATGCTGGAGCTCGTGGGGATCCCGCAAGCAGCGGCACGGGCCCGCCAGTATCCGTATCAGTTCAGCGGTGGCCAGCGGCAACGGGTGATGATCGCGCTGGCGCTGGCCTGCCGCCCTGCTCTCCTGATCGCGGATGAACCGACCACCGCCCTCGACGTGACCATCCAGGCGCAGATCCTGGACTTGATGAAGCAATTACAAGAGCGCTTCGGTATGGCCATCATCCTGATCACCCACGACCTGGGCGTGGTCGCCCGTCTGGCGGATCGAGTGGTGGTGATGTATGCCGGTGAGATCGTGGAATCGGGATCGGCGGACGCCCTCTTCTATAACCCGCAACACCCCTATACGCGGGGGTTGCTGCGTTCCGTACCGAACCTCACGGTGAACCGCCAGGCGCGCTTGCTCTCCATTCCCGGCGCGCCGCCGGACTTGTTCCGCGTTCCGACAGGCTGCCCGTTCGCCCCGCGATGCCCGGTCGCGCTACAGGTGTGTGAACGTCAGACACCGCCCATTTACCGAGTACCGGAAACGCCCGACGAGACAGAAAGCGGCACGGAGCGGAGCTCTGGCCTGCAAGTGGCCGTGCGGCGGGCAAAGAGTGCCGGCGGTGCGGAGGTCCCATGGCAGCCCGGAGAGAAGCTGGGCGACCGCGGGACTGTGCCGGTGACGACCGACCACTGGTCGGCCTGCTGGCTGCTGGACGAACGTGCGGCGGTCGTTCGCCAGCAGATCGCTCAGGGCGGGGGGAGCGGAGGAATGCGCCCCGGGGCGCTGGGTTCACCAGCAGCTGATGGTGTCGAGCGGCAGGGGCGGGCTATGGTGGCGGCAGGGGAGGGGAAGTAGGGTGAGCACGGTAATGACAGCAGGGAAGCCACAGCCCCACTCTGCCAGCAAAGGTTTACCGGCCCGCACTGGCCAGCAGCCTCTGCTGCAGGTAGAGGGGCTGCGCAAGTACTTCACCCTGGGACGTCGACGGATCTTGCACGCCGTGGACGACGTGACGTTTTCGGTTTGTCGGGGTGAAGTGTTCGGCCTGGTCGGTGAGAGCGGATGCGGGAAGACGACGGTGGGCCGGACGCTGCTAGGCCTTTATACGCCCACGGCGGGGCGCATCATCTACGATGGCCAGGACGTGACCCATGCCCGGGGGCAGTTGCGCCGGGAATTTCAGCGCCGGGCGCAGATGATCTTCCAGGACCCATACGCCTCCCTGGATCCTCGCATGACGGTAGCCGATATCGTCGGGGAGGCTCTGGACATTCACCACCTGGCCCGGGGAGCCGCCCGCCAGCAGCGGATTCAGGAACTGTTGGAGTTGGTAGGCCTGTCCAAGGAGCACGCCTCCCGCTTCCCCCACGAGTTCAGTGGCGGCCAGCGCCAGCGGATCGGCATTGCACGGGCTCTGGCCGTCAACCCGGAGTTCCTGGTGGCCGATGAACCCATCTCCGCCCTGGATGTGTCGATCCAGGCGCAGGTGGTCAACTTGCTGGCCGAGCTGAAGGAGCAGAAGAACCTGACCTACATCTTCATTGCCCACGATCTGGCGATGGTTCGTCACCTGAGTGACCGGGTCGGGGTCATGTACCTGGGCCAGTTGGTAGAACTGGCGGATACGGACGAACTCTACCGTGAACCGCTGCATCCGTACACGCAAGGGCTGCTCTCCGCGGTGCCGATCCCCGATCCACGGGCCGAGAAGAGTCGCCAGCGGCAGATCCTGCAGGGAGAGGTGCCCAGCCCCATCAACCCCGGCCCAGGCTGCCGTTTCCGGGCCCGCTGCCCGTTGGCGAAGCCCATCTGTGCGGAGGTGTCTCCGCCCTTGCGGGAAGCCCGGCCGGGCCATCAGGTTGCTTGCCACCTCTACGACTGACTGTACCAAACCGGTCGGCGGGTGAGGATCGCGAGCGGTACCGGCGGGAGGAGTTTCTAGCCTTTACGCGGAATACTAGCACAGCGAGGACGTCACAGTGCCGTCATCGCTGTGCTTTCGCAATAGGGAGGGTGCGGATGCAGGAGTCGGCAGGAGGCGGGGCTGGCGCTATTCGTTCCCCGTCGCAGGCCAAAGCCAATCCCAACGACGGCGAGCAACGCTTTCATCTGTTGCTCTTTGGCCAGGTTCAGGGAGTCGGGTTTCGCTTGTTTGCCCAGCGAGAGGCGGCTCGGCATGCCGTTCAGGGTTGGGTCCGCAACCGGGAGGATGGGGCGGTAGAGGTGTGGGCGGAGGGGGCGATGGAACCGTTGACGGCCTTCCTGAACCAGCTGCTCATAGGGCCGATCGGTGCCGCTGTGAGGGACTACCAGGTGGAATGGGGGGCGCCCACCGGCCGCTATTCGTCCTTTCATATTCGGGAGTAGGAGGCAAAGGGGCGTGGCGGACAGAAGCGCCGGCCAACAACTACACTTGTTTCCAGGTGAACCAGATCAGGAACTGCGCCCGCAGGCGGAGCGGCGGCCGGTTGCCGCTGCGCCAGAGTCAGGTCTGGCGGCTTTCGCCAGCCTATCGCAGCTCTCTGTCCATGTGCGAAGCTGTCGCCAGTGCCGCCTGCGGGCGGGGTGTCGTCAGGTGGTCTTTGGCGAAGGAGATTCCCAGGCTGATCTGCTCGTCGTGGGCGAAGGGCCGGGGGCAACAGAAGATGAGCTGGGACGACCGTTCGTGGGGGCAGCGGGTCAGTTACTCGATCGCATGCTGGCCGCTCTGGGATTCACCCGTGAGGAAGTCTACATTGCAAACGTAGTCAAGTGCCGGCCTCCCAATAACCGGGTGCCCTTGCCCGATGAGATTGCCGCGTGTCTCCCCTATCTGAACCGCCAGATCGATCTGATCGCTCCCAAAGTGATCCTTTGTTTGGGCAGTACCGCTTTGCAGGCGTTGATCGGTCCGACGGCCAGGATCACCCGCGACCGTGGACGGTGGTTGACGTACCGATCGATCCCCGTCATCGCTACCTTCCACCCGGCTGCCCTGTTACGAGACCCGCACAAGAAGCCTTTGGCCTGGCAGGATCTGCAGACGATGTTCCGTCGCTACATGGAGCTGGGCGGGCGAGCACCGTCGCAGCCGGGTGCGGTCGTTTTGCAGGGGGAAGCGGCCGCAACCCGTCCCGATGGCGTAAGAGCGGGAAGATTGCGAGCGTAAGGAGGAGATCCGGTTGAGGAAGTACAGCACCGAGCAACTGCGCAACGTAGCTTTGGTCTCCCACGGAGGTGCGGGCAAGACGTCGCTGCTGGAAGCCATGCTGTTCTGCTCCGGCTCCATCAGCCGCCTGGGACGGGTGGACGAAGGAACCAGCGTAGGGGATTACGACCCAGAAGAGGTCCGTCGCAAGATCAGTGTCAGCACCGCCCTGGCGCCGGCCGAGTGGGCAGACCACCGGATCAACCTCCTGGACACGCCCGGGTATTTCGACTTTCTCGGGGAGGTCAAGAGCGCTCTACGAGTAGTGGAAGGCGCACTGGTGGTCCTCGATGCCTCCGCCGGCGTTGCCGTCGGGACGGAGAAAACCTGGTCTTTTGCGGATGATGAGCACCTTCCGCGGCTGGTCTTCGTCAACAAAATGGACCGGGAGAACGCCAACTTCGATAAGTGCCTGCAGGAGCTGCGGGACACCTTTGGGAAGGCGGTAGCTCCCGTGCAGATTCCCGTGGGCCAGGCCAATGACTTTCGGGGTATCGTGGATCTCGTTCGCCAGCAGATGCTGACGTTCGATGCGGCCGGCAAACCCAGCGCAGGGCCGATCCCTGCTGAACTGCACGACAAGGTGCAGGCGGCCAGGGACGCGCTGGTAGAGGCGGTGGCCGCGGTCGATGACCAGCTGACCGAGAAATATCTGGAGGGGCAAGAACTGACGGAGGAAGAAATCCGGCAGGGGGTCGCCACCGGGGTCAAGAGCCGCCAGCTGGTGCCAGTCTTGTGTGGCTCGGCGCTGAAAGTGGCCGGTATTGCTCCCTTGCTGGATGCGTTGGTGCACTGGCTGCCCAGCCCTGCTGATCGGACCGTCCGGGCCCAGACTCCGCAGGGCCAGGAGGAACAGGTGGCTTGCGAGGAGAACGGGCCGGTGGCTGCCCTGGTGTTCAAGACCATTTCAGACCCGTACGTGGGCAAGATCACGTTGATGCGGGTATTCCGGGGCGTGCTGCGGACCAACACTACCGTGTACAATGTCTCTCAGGATCACGATGAGCGTCTGGCCCAGCTCTTCCTGATGAAGGGAAAGGAGCAGGTGCCCGTGGATCATCTGCCCGCGGGAGACATCGGCGGCGTGGCCAAGCTGGCCGGAACCAATACCAATGACACATTAACCTGCCGGGAGCATCCGGTGAAGCTGCCGCCCATCGTGTTCCCCGAGCCCGTGATCAGCATGGCGGTGGAGCCGAAAGCTCGGGGAGATGAAGAGAAGATTGGGGCCGGATTGAGCCGCCTAGAAGAGGAAGACCCGACCTTCCGGGTCAGCCGGCAAGCAGAGACGGCTCAGACGCTGGTGTCGGGCCAGGGAGAGTTGCATCTGGACGTCATCGTCAGCCGCCTGCACAAGAAGTTCGGGGTCGAGGCCGAGCTGCAGACGCCGAAGATTCCATACCGGGAGACGGTCAAAGGTACGGCCAAGGCCGAGTACAAGCATAAGAAACAGACGGGCGGCCGGGGCCAGTATGGCCACGTCTTTCTGGAGATTTCGCCGCTGCCACTGGGGTCGGGGTTGCAGTTCACCGATACCATCTTCGGTGGGGCTGTACCCAAACAGTACATTCCGGCGGTGGAAAAGGGCGTGCGGGAGACTGCCAGCGAGGGGATTCTAGCCGGCTACCCGGTGGTGGACGTGAAGGTCAATCTGTATGATGGATCGTTCCACCCGGTGGATTCATCGGAAATGGCGTTCAAGATTGCGGCCAGCATGGCGATGAAGAAAGCGTTTATGGAAGCGACGCCAATCCTGATGGAACCGATTCTGATGGTTGAGGTGCACGTGCCGGAGTCGGTGATGGGCGACGTGATCGGCGATCTCAACAAGAAACGGGGGCGGATCCTAGGGATGGAGCCGGGTCCGGCGGGGCAACAGATCGTCAAGGCGCTGGTACCGCAGGCGGAGATGTTCCGTTACGCCACGGATCTTCGCTCCATCACGCAAGGGCGCGGCTCGTTCCGGGTCAACGTCGATCACTATGAAGAGGTTCCGGGGCCGATCGCGCAGCAGATCATTGAGCAGGCGCACAAGGAGAAAGCATCCTGATCGCTATCGCCGCGGGCGAACGCGGTGGAAGACGGCGTTCAGTTCAATAAACAGGTCGGCCCCAACGAGGAGCGGCTCAGCCGGACAAGTCAGGTCTAGGCGGGCCGCTTCTTTCGTAGTATGAGGCGGGGACTCGACGGCGAGCGGGCTGTTCGCGAAATCCTTGGCGGGGGGTCCGGGCGCAGTGTCCAGAAAAGGAGGTTGGGCAGCTATGCCGACCGTACGCACTCCGCTCGATGGCGATGAGCTGGTGGATGGCCATTCTCCCTTTTACCTGGGAGCCTTCTTGAGAGGGGTGATCGCTGCCGGCTTGGTCATCCTAGTGTTGGCGCTTCTGCAAGGATTGGCGCTGGCTTTCACCAACTGGCCCGCCTTGTCCGATCGCTGGCTGCGGGTACTCAACCTCTCGGCCATTGGCGTGGGGGCAGTGGTGACCGGACGCCGCACCCGGCGGTTGGGCTGGCTCCACGGCCTGGCTGTGGGCGTCCTTTATGCAATCCTGGTTGCCTGGTGGGTAGGCTACGGGATTCACATCTTCTCTCCACCGCTGGTTACCTGGCTTGTCCTGGCGTTTCTGGTGGGAGCGCTGGGCGGCATGGTGGGGTCCGCCACGCAAGCCAGTCAGCCAGGCGGTGGCCGCTGGCGGTGACGCAGGCGGTAAGCGAATCTGGCCCGCCGGTGGTGCTGTCCACGCTTCAACGCGGGGGGTTGGTTTGGGCCGAGCGTCGTCGCCAGGCCGGCCAGCATAGTCACTTGTGCCGGGACGGGGAATTGACACCGCTGCGAGAGGATGGTAAAGTACAGTTGTTACGCAGGGGAGTAGCTCAACTGGTAGAGCACCGGTCTCCAAAACCGGGTGTTGGGGGTTCGAGTCCCTTCTCCCCTGCCATTCCTGTACCTTGCGAGGAAGCCAAGAGGCTAGAGCCTTTTGGCAACGGAAATCTGGATTCATCATAAGCTTTGCGAACTGCGATGAACGGGAAAAGTACGCTCAGTGTCGCCCCGCAGCGAGTCAGGAAAGGTGAGAGCCTGGCGGGTTGACTGGACGGAATGGGCCCGGGAGCAGGATCCGGCTGCCGGCCGTTACACGGGTAGAGTGGGTCCGAGCCGATCCTGGCCCGGGCAAGTTGGGTGGTACCGCGGGGAACCTCGTCCCAATGGGACGGGGTTTTTCTTTTCCTGCGGCGGTGATGGCTTCGGCGACAGTGTTTAGAGGGGTGCGGCGAGACGGGGAGGCTGGCCTTCTACCCAGGGACTGGAGCGAGCTATCGTGCGGGCCACTCTGGCGTGCAACGTGTAAGCCGGGGGAGAGAGTAGGTAGATGGGGGGATCGCGGATGAAAAGGGTGTTTTCTGGCGTACAGCCGAGCGGTTTGTTGACGATCGGCAACTATCTGGGGGCGATTCGCAATTTCACCACCTTGCAGCATGAGGCAGAGTGCTACTTTTGTGTGGTTGATCTGCATGCGTTGACCGTACCTCAAGATCCGGAAGAGTTGCGGCGGAACACGCTAAACACTGCTCGCCTCTTTGTGGCCTGCGGGGTCGACCCCACGGTTGCCACGATCTTCGTTCAGTCGCACGTGCCTGAACATACCACTTTCAGCTGGCTTCTGGAGTGTACGGCCTACTACGGCGAGCTTCGACGAATGACGCAGTTCAAGGATAAGGCGGCCAAGCAAGAAGTGGTGACGGCAGGATTGTTTACCTACCCTGCCCTTATGGCCGCGGACATCCTGCTATACCAGACTGACGAAGTGCCCGTGGGGGAGGATCAGCGGCAGCATTTGGAGCTGACACGGGACCTGGCCACCCGTCTCAACAGCCGGTTTGGCCCTCTGGTGAAGGTGCCGGAGGCATATATCCCGCCCCGGACGGCAGGTGGGCGAATCATGAGCCTGCAGGATCCAACGGAGAAAATGTCCAAATCGTCCCAGGATTCCCGCAGCTATGTAGCGCTATTGGATCCCCCGGACGTGATCCGCAAGAAAATCCGGTCCGCCGTGACCGATTCGGGGCGAGAGGTTCGCTATGACCCGGAGGAGAAGCCGGCCATCTCCAATCTGATGGTCATCTACTCCCTGGTCAGTGGCGAGTCGCTGGATACGATTGCCGAGCGATACGGCGGCAGCGGGTACGGCAAGTTCAAGAACGACCTGGCAGAACGGGTAGTCGAACTGGTAACGCCGATTCAGCGGCGTTTTCAGGAACTGTCTGAGCCGGGCGCCATTGAAGCCATCCTGGAGGCCGGATACAGCAAGGCCCAACCAGTGGCAGCGGCCACGCTCCAGGCGGTGCAGGCAGCCTTTGGTCTCGTGCCCCGGGGACAGATCAGGGGGGAGTGAGAAGCCAGGGAGAGACCTCGCCCCAGCGTACAGCCGGAAGGAATCCGCCGTCGGATGCGGAATAACTCATACGATACATCATTAGGGATTAGGGTCTCCTAGCTGGGTATCTGTGCTGCTCCGGTGTAATGCGTAAACGGTAGCGGCAAGGCTCTGTCGCGAGACCGAAATGACGGCGGACGTGGCGACAGAGGCGACTGGTCGCAGATGGGTGTGACGAGGAGGGGTTCGTAGTGAAAGGGCTGGGTTCCCAAGGCAATCGCTGGCTGGGAGCGCTGGTGCTGGGAGCTGCTGTAGCACTGGCGGCGGCAGGCTGTGCCAGCGAAGTGGCCACCACCTCAATCAACCTGACTCCGGGGTCCCTGAAAGAGACGGTGGTCAATTCTCCGAAGCTGGATACGTTGACGGGCGAACGGACGGAAACGATCTGGATCGGCTGGCCAGATTCTCGTCCCAAGGTGAAACCGGGACAGAAGCTGACCGAGCAGATACTGCAGCAGTTGGCAGCGTTAGCCAACCGGCCGCCGGAAGATTTGGCGCGGGTACAGATTACCCTCGACCTGACTGCCGACAAAGTGGTCAAGCCGTACGCGAATAGCGGCGCGGTCCTGGTTTCACTCACGAACCCAGAGTACAACGAGATGGCTGTGCCACTCGGAACGGCTGCCAGCGGAGCGCCCGTCAGTATCCATCAAACGTGGACGTTTGATCGCAGCAGTATGCTTCAAAGTGTCCCCGGCAACTGGCAAATACAGCTACAGACGGGTGAACTGAGCGGCGTGCAATACAAGATCACGGTGCAAGCCGAGCGGGCTCAGCCTGGCAGCGCCAGTAACAGCGGAAGCGGCACCGGCGTGTAGGTCCGGGCGTGGGTGGCCAGCAGCTGGGGTGGCAAGGACCGGCTCGTCGGCGGGGGCGGCGTGTGAATGGGATGGCGGCCTGGATGTGTCGAGTCTTACGGACCTGTGGGGCTGCGTCGCGCCGAGCCTGGCCGAGAGCCGGTTTTCTCGTCAGGTCAGTGCGTTGGTCTTCGGTTTCGTGGTAGTTCCAGCTTAGTTCACGATTGTGTTTGATTTTACATAATCTACATTTTGCGAAATAACACTGAGGGCGTAGAAGCATACTGATGGGGCTGTTCCGCCTGCGAAGCCCGGCTGGTGGGCTGGCCGCCACGCCTGCACCGAAGTGTGGCAGAACGGCTGTTTGCACCTGTCGGTTGGAGCTGTTATACTAGAACCACCATGGGACGCCCACTGAGTGCAAGGATTGGCTGACTGTCGGGTTCAGACTACACGCGCGGACCGTCTTTGATCCGCGACCGGAGGGGGTGCGCCGCTGGTGGAGCGCATGCAGCGTCATCATAAGGATAGGGCGTTGTCCGCTCGTCAGCGCCAGATTCTGGAGTTTGTGCGCCAAGAGGTGGCTCGGAAGGGGTACCCACCTTCTGTGCGCGAGATTGGCGAAGCGGTAGGCTTGCGTTCCAGTTCTACGGTACATGGACACCTACGCCAATTGGAGCAGAAAGGGTACCTGCATCGTGATCCTACCAAGCCAAGGGCGCTCGAATTACGTACACCCGGGGATACGCAACGACGGTCTGCCATCGCAGTTCCTGTGATTGGCCGGATAACAGCTGGACTGCCCATCCTGGCGGTCCAGAATATCGAGGAGTACCTTCCCTTGCCTGCCGGCTTGTTCAGCGGTGAGGCCGGGGATGGGCTGTTCATCTTGCGGGTTCAGGGAGACAGCATGGTGGGCGCCGGGATTATCGATGGTGACTGGCTCGTGGTCGAGCGCCAGGCCACGGCGACGAATGGCGATATTGTCGTCGCCTTGCTAGAAGACGAGGCTACCGTCAAGCGGTTCTACAACGAGGGGGACCGGATCCGGCTGCAGCCGGAAAACAGCCGTTACCAGCCGATCTATGCTCAACCACACGAAGTCAAGGTCCTGGGAAAGGCGGTTGGCATTTTCCGCCGGTTGTATCACTGAGAAGCCCTGGGGTCGTTGACCCCGTTTCCGGCAGCCTCAGTGGAGGGCGGGGCTTGCAGGCCTGCTTCATATTCGCGGCGTGCCACGTCATACTCATCGGCCGTCATCCACGTCCCGCCCTGCAGCTGTCCACCCATGACGCGATAGTGCGCATCCAGCTCCAGCCGGAGTTCGATGGGACGGAAGCAAGGTGGACGGTGACCGCGGGCTGGCCGGCGACCGCTACCGATGACGGTTTTCTGCACAAAGAAGGTATAGGGAGTGCCCTCATCGGCTCGCCCCACCTCGTCGGTGAGCCGGATCCGCACGCTGATAGGTTCGCCGCAGGCTTGGCAGCGGACATACGCGCGCAGGGCTTGTGCACCGTCGGACTCGACCGGTGGGATCAGTTCGGCAGTGGCGCCGCTGGGCAGCGGCGGCTTGCTCTTTCCCCGTAACCAGGGCAACCATGACCAGTTCATAATCAGTATCAGTACCTTCTCAATATCAATATCAATACCTCAATGCCCTGGGCAAGGCGCGCCACGTCTGCCGGAAACGCCCGGCAGACGCCGCCTGGTCACGCCCTTTTACGCACCATAGACTCCCATTGAAAGGCGGGAATCGTCGCTGGTCGAGGGAGTGCTACCATGGGACGCCGGTCGCTGGGCCTTCCACTGCTCTATCTGCGGCGCACCGATGCCCAGCACCATGAAGAACATCTCCAGGGCCTGCTCTTGCCCGTGCAGGGGCGCATTCGGTTCGTCCATACGAATTTGGGGTAGAGTCACGTACCATTCTTGTGCCTTTTGGTACGCCGACTCTACCCCATCATTCTCGACCCACTTCATCAACTCATCGTACACCGCTCGCCGGGCTTCGGCCTGTTCACTCCAAAACTGTGGATTGGACATCAGCGAGCTGGCAAGAAAGTCCTGTTTGGCGAGACGCTTGAACTTCTTGAGAGCCCGCAGCACGTCCTCTTGCGCAATCTGATTCACGGCGCATTCCCCCTTCTGCATCGCCACGCCATCACGCTGCAGCCTCCGGTCTCACAACACCTCATTCGCCAGGGGGGAACCACCTCCTTCATTGTTTTTGCCTTTCTCATCTCTATTGTGATGGACGACGGCCATATTCGGTGGCCCCGGCCTTTTCCTGCAACCTCCCCTTGATCTCCGTCAACGGATCAACTGTCGCCGCCAGGAGCATGCCCTCCCCCTTGCCAACATATGCAAGGACGGGATTGGCCTCCCCCTCTGCACGGTCTTTGGACTCAAGCCCTTTCTACTCCAGGTTTCGGCCCTTTCCCTGCCCCACTTGAGCTGGCGAACGCGCTGCCGCAGAGAGCACCTGGGACGGCAGGCCGATCGGATCCTGTACCTGGTACACGGACAACAAGTACTGGCCATCGCTTTGACGACGCAGCCCAAACTCCAGGTGGCGGTCGCGCAGGCAGCGATTGAGGAAAGTAACGAGTTGATAGACTTGACCCGTCACCGCCAGAGTCTGGCTCCCCAGGAGCTGCACCGCACTATCTGCTGTGCTGCCTGGCCTGCTTTTCTCCACTGCCGGCGTCCGCTCTCCCCCATCTTGATGGGCAGCTGACCCCTCTGCACATGGCCGGGACTGTGAAGCTTCTTCAGAGAATGGACGAGCCGGATCATAGTTGGGTTCAACGGGGGAAGGCAAGTGAACCAGGCCCCCTCCTACGCAATGCGCAAGTGTGCTGTGCGTCATTCGAGTCACTGCAGCCGGCGTGAGTTATGACCCTACTTTCACGCCGTACCGTGCCAATTCCGCCGCCGCTTTGGGAGCATGCGCCAGATGCCACAAGGCCAGGCTGTAGTTCCTCTTTCGATAGTATCCCATGGCCAGGAGCAAATGGGTGTATTGGTTCCCCTCATCCAGCTTGAGAGCATTTTCCAGCACATCGATGGCGTCGTCGAGCCGGTCTTGCGATGCCAGCGAGAGGGCAAGAAACTCTCTGGGCCAGACGTTATTTGGATCCAGGCGAAGAACCTGGTTGAAGCAGCGAACGGCCTGGTCGTACCCGGTCAATGAGTACCAGGCGAACGCCTGCAGATTCCAGCCCAATAAATCATTGGGATCTTGCCGGGTTCGATCGGCGTACTTGTTGATCACCGACTGGGCAAAGGCGCGATCAGTCTGCTGACCCAGTTGCTGAAAGATCTCGAACGCACGCGTCAGCTGGCCAGTGTTGGCATACGCCGTCGCCAGGATCAAGCGTTGCTCTACCGACCCACTGCTGCTCACCGCTTGCCCCTGGTAGTCCGCAATCAAGTCATACCAATTGCCGGTTTTCCCGTCTCCCCAGCGCAACATAGCGCCTTCCCTGGCAGCCGCCACGGCTGCCCCGACGAAAACCATCAGCACTACTAGTATAAACCCGCCTGCCCATCCTCCCAGGAACAGGGTGCAGAGAGCGCCTCGCCGGGCGTCCTCCTTGCGCTTCAGGCATCCTTGCATCATACGACTGACTCCTTCCGCAGAGGCCCAAGCGCGATCACGAACCAGCCATGATACGAGGAGTGCGCAACTGGCTATGGCACTCGCACGCCCCGCTAGGTAGAACGGTTCGCCATCAAAAGCCAGACTCCTGGCGAGATCGCTCCCGTTTTCCGGACCCGTGCCGGACAGGAATCGAAGGTAGGCAGGCGGTTCACCGAGACGAAAGAAGGGGCGAGGGGAAAACTGCTAGAGAATGTGAACCAGAACCCGCCACACGACCTCCCCCGTCAGGGCGGCCGTGGCGGCCAGCACGTACACTATCAAGCTTACCCAGCCCACGAACCGGGTGAACCATCCCCAAGGTGGATCCGCCAGCGTCCCGGGCGGCGGTTCGGCAGCGGTGGATACTGCTGGGACCCCCCAGCCGGCCTCGACGGTGGCGGCCATACAGAGGCTGGCTAAAAGCCCGGCGACGACGGCCACCAGGAGTAACACTACCATTGCCCTTCCCCCTTCGCTGCAGGTAGCCCGGCTCTGACTCAGGGCCACACCGGCGCGGAAGGTGGTGGGTCCCCGCCCATACGAAGAGCCGGGGTACCTGCAGCGTACGACGGAAGGAGCAAACTGGTGACCGTTGGGTACAGGCCACGACTTAGCAAGTTACTTGATGCATCTTCTGCTTGATCCGGCAAAGAGCATTATCGATCGACTTGGCATGCGTCTTCAGCTTCTCTGCCATTTCATGGTAGCTTAGGCCGTTGATATACAGAGAAAGCACATCCAGCTCGAATGGGCTGAGGGAGTGGGCAATGATGTCTTGTACTCGATGCAGCTGGTCGCGAAGGATGGCCAGCGACTCAGGGTCGCTGGAAAGAGATTGTGGAAGAGTCTCAATCAACGGTCTTTCCCCATCGACGTCCGTAATGGGGACATGCAAGGGAACATAGTGGTTGAGCGGCTGGTGCTTGTATCGGTTGCACCCTTTGACAACGCTAATCAGGTGACGTCGCACACAGAGATAAGCAAACCCCCCGAACGAGCTCGCGCCCGGAGTATAATCTCGCACCGCCTTCAGAAACCCCAGCAATGCTTCTTGCCACAAGTCGTCAGGCTCGGCGCCGGGCAGGAAGTAGCGCCGACTCCACCGGTGAACCTGCTGCCAGTACCGTTGAACCAACTCTTCCTGTGCGGAAACGTCCCCTCCCTGGGCTGAAAAAACCAGCTCCTCATCTGCCGGAACAGGCTTCACCCCGGTCGCCAACACGTCGCACTCCTCCCCCAACCGTTTGCGCAGCGGCTCGCGCGGTCCAGGTCCAGAAGAGCTACGAATCGGTTGCGTGCACCAGACACGACGCTGACTGAGGCAAATGTGCTGCTAAAATGGGAATATTCGACAAGCCGGTCCAGAATCCTCTCATATGCGGAACAAAAGTGAAGCCTGGCAGAGAAAAGGTGAGCGCCCTGCCTCGGCCTTACCGACCAGGGCGGGCGCTACAGTTTGGCACTACCGCTGATATTAGCGGGATGACTCATACAAGAGTTGTTTCTCCCCTTTCTGACTGGGGACGTCGAGCACTTCCGTGAGCGGCGGGAAAGTGCCTCGGGCGACTTCCATCTGCTGGTGGGATTGTGCGCCCAAGCGCTGCAGGATGAGGTTGCAGGCCACCTGTGGATCCACTTCTTCCCCACAGGTGAACACATCTATGGCCGCGTACCGGTGTTCTGGCCACGTGTGGATGGCCAAATGCGACTCAGAGATGACCACAACGCCGCTGACGCCCCAGGGCACAAACTGGTGGAACGCTACTTCCCGCACCTCGGCGCCGGCTTCCAAGGCGGCTTCCACCATGAGGGACTCCACTTGCCGGCGATCATCGAGGACCTCGGGGTCACACCCGTACGCCTCGCACAGGATATGACGTCCCAAAGCCTTTTTCATTCATACAATGCCTCCCCCGCCACCCATTTTGTGTGTCCTTTGTCGAACCGGGTTACCTTGTCCACAGGCAGGTCTGACATCACCCAGTTTACAAATGACACCGCGCCATTGTAACAGATCCCCCCCCTCTGTCAAGCCTGGTGGAGCGTGGCAAAAGCCCGCTAGCCCGGCATTTCGTTGTTGTGACCCGGGTTGTGACCCGGCAGGCTGGCAGCCATACGCGCCAAGGCGACTTCTACATGCTCCCGAGTAAGGCCTCCCTGCCAGTAGAGGGTGAACGGCGGGCGCAACGGCGCGTCCGCACTGAGTTCCAGCGAAGCTCCCTGCACAAAGGTGCCGGCCGCCATGACTACCGGATCCGGGTAACCCGGCAGGGGTGCGGGTTCAGGAATCGCCTGGCTGTCGACGGGACTGGCCGCCTGCAGCACCCGCGCCGCGGTCAACAGCGAAGCGGCATCGGGAAAGTCGATCGTCTGGATCAAGTCCGTTCGACGTTCCTGGGGGCCCGGCGCCACCGGCCAACCCCGGGCCGCAAAGAAAGCGGCGGCCAGCAACGCTCCACGCACAGCCTCACCCACGATGTGGGGAGCGAGGAAAAAGCCTTGGAATAGAGAACGGGCCAGGTCGAGCAGAGGGCCGACCTCCCGGCCCAGACCCGGAGCGAAGAGCCGGCGGGCCGCCGCTTCCACGCACTCCTGGCGACCGACGATGTACCCGCCGGTGACGGCCAGGCCACCACCGGGGTTCTTGATCAACGAGCCAGCGACCAGATCGGCTCCCACCATGCTCGGCTCGCGAGTCTCTACGAACTCGCCGTAACAGTTATCAACGACCACTTTTACCTGAGGGGCCCGCTGACGGGCTGCTGCAATCAGCTCGGCCATCGCTTCTATATTCAAAGAAGGGCGGCGGCTGTAACCCCGGGAGCGCTGGAGAAAGAGCACGCGGGTAGAGCTGGACAGTTGTCGCAACACTGCGTCTACATCCACGGGTTGTGGAGAATCCCAGGGTACCTCCCGGTAACGGACGCCGCTGTCGATGAGGGTCCCGGCGTGGTCGCCGGGGCCAAGGCCGATCAAGGTAGCCAGCGTGTCGTAGGGGCGTCCCACGGTGACCAACTCGTCTCCAGGTCGCAACAATCCATAGAGGGCACAGGCCAGGGCGTGCGTACCGGAGACGAGCTGGGGTCGCACCAGCGCTGCCTCTGCTTGGAAATAGGAGGCATAGACTGCCTCCAGAGCCTCCCGGCCAGCATCGTCGTAGCCATAACCAGTGCTGCCGCCCAGCATATCCTGGGAGACACCCGCCCGCCAGAAGGCCTCCAGGACCCGTGCCTGGTTGAACCGCACGACCTCGTCCAGCTCGCGCCAGAGCGGTTCCACCTGTTGGCGAGCAACCGCCACCTCCTGCCAGGCGGCCGCCGAAGCGACGGGGATCGTCCAAGCGACCGACGATGGACTGGGAGAGGCGGAAGAGGGGGAAGACGTCACAGACGAAGTGAAACGAGGGGAATTCAAGACGTGCAGCCCAACGTCGTCCTTTCCAACCTTCTTTGATATTTCATTCTACCCTTTCCAGCGACTTTCTGGAAGAGTTGCCTGCTTGAGCTCGGCCACCAGGGGGGGCAAGCGGCCCTCTTGTGCAGCCATGATCAAGGCGCTGCCGACGATCACTCCATCTGCCTCGGCGGCGAGACGCTGGACATCGGCTCCCGAGGCGATACCAAAGCCCAAACAGACGGGGAGCCCGGCGGCCGCCTGGCGGACCGAGTGAACCAGGTGGCGCACAGAGGCAGCCTGCGCTGCCCACTCTTCGGCCTGTCGCTGGCCGGTCACCCCGGTGACGGAGACGCAATAGACGAAGCCCTCAGCCTGGGACAGGATCTGTCGCATGCGTTCGGGCGGCGTGGTGGGTGCGACAAATGGAATGCGTGCCACCTCATATCGACGGCAGATGGCCTCCAGCTCCGCAGACTCCTCTCCTGGCAGATCGGGCACGATCAGCGCGTCCGCACCGGCCTGCGCCAGGTGGCGAACGAACGATTCCGGCCCATATTGGATAACCGGGTTGATGTAGGTCATCACAGCCAGGGGGGGTCCGGGAAAATCCCGGCGCAGACGCTCGACCTGCAACCAGAGCCAGTCGAGCCGAAAGCCGGCCGCCAGCGCGCGGCTGCCGGCTGCCTGAATGACAGGGCCATCGGCCAGGGGGTCCGAGTATGGAACCCCCAGCTCCAGAGCGTCTAGCCCAGCCTCCAGGGCCGCACGACAGCGGTGGTAGGACCCGTCTAGATCCGGGTCCCCAACCGGAAGATACCCGATCAGAGCTTTCTCTTGCTCGGCACGAAGACGCCCGAATAGCTGCTGAACCCGTGTGGACACGAAGATCTTCTCCTTCCCTGCCCTTCCCTACCCTTTCCCAACTCTGTGGAGCAGCTGCTCCCGTGCACTTGCCCGTCCTTCACCCACAAAACTCGTCACCAGCTGTCATCTGGCCCTGGCGGGACAGGCGCACCAGCAACCTGGCGGCAGCACTCCACCAGGAGCTGACGCCCTGCCTTAGCTGGACAGGCGTGCCATCAGCGTATCGACATCCTTATCCCCACGGCCAGATAGATTTACGATCACTGACCCGGTAGGAGGTTGTGCCCTCCGGGCCAACTGCGGCAGGTAGGCCAGAGCATGAGCGCTCTCCAGGGCGGGCAGGATGCCCTCCAGACGGCACAGCTCCTGGGTCGCGGCGAGAGCCTCTTCGTCGGTCACACTCACATAGCGGGCCCGCCCCCTCTCGCGCAAGTAGGCGTGTTCAGGGCCCACCCCCGGGTAGTCCAGGCCGGCAGAGATGGAGTAAGCCGGCTGCACCTGTCCCTCCGGGGTCTGCAGTAAGAACGTGTACGCCCCGTGGAGCACGCCGGGGGTGCCGCCACTGAGGGAGGCAGCGTGTTGACCACTCTCCAGTCCGTGTCCGGCGGCTTCGACGCCGATCAGCTGCACTTGCGGGTCGTTCAAGAACGGGTAAAACAACCCCATGCTGTTGGATCCGCCGCCCACACAGGCGAGGCAGACGGCGGGTAGTCGCCCGGTCGCGGCCAGGATCTGCTGGCGGGCCTCCCGCCCGATCACCGACTGGAAGTCCCGAACCATGCGGGGATACGGCTCCGGGCCCACTACCGAACCGATAACGTAATGCGTTTCCCGCACATGGCTCACCCACTGGCGGATGGCCTCGTTGGTGGCATCCTTGAGCGTACGCGTGCCGGAGGAGACGGGGATGACCCGGGCACCCAGCAGGCGCATGCGGAAGACGTTCAGACGCTGGCGGGCCATGTCCTCTTCTCCCATATAGACATCGCACTCGAGGCCTAAAAGGGCGGCGGCGGTGGCGGTGGCCACGCCGTGCTGCCCCGCCCCGGTTTCGGCGATCACCTTCCGCTTGCCCAGACGCCGGGCGAGCAACACCTGACCCAGCGCGTTGTTGATCTTGTGGGCACCGGTGTGGCAGAGGTCCTCCCGTTTGAGGTAGATCGGAAAGCCATACCGATCGCTCAGGCGCTGTGCCAGCGTCAGGGGGGTGGGGCGCCCCACATACTCGTGTAGCAGCTTCTCATAGGTGCGGACGAAGGCGGGATCCTGGCGGGCCTCGTCGTAGGCCTGAGCCAGCTCGATCAGAGCCGGCATCAGCGTTTCGGGCACGAAGCGACCTCCAAATACCCCAAAGTGGCCGCGGGCGTCCGGCTGTCCGTACGGTTGGTCCTGGCCAGCACAGGGCGATTCTGCCGCTGCAAAAGTGTCGGCAGGGGGAACGTGTTCTGCACGGTGGATCACGAGAAGACCTCCTTCGGTGAATGCCCTGCCCTGCCTGTGCCCGCCTCGGCCTCAGCCGTCGTTTCGGTGGCTGTTGCTTTTGTTTCTAGCCAGGCAAAGGCCTGTTGAGCGTTTTGAACGAATTGTCGAATCAGCACAGGGTCCTTGCGTCCATCGATCTCCACTCCGGATGAAACATCGACGAAGTCGGGACGAACCGCGGCGATGGCGGCGGCCACGTTGCCGGGACGCAAACCGCCGGCCAGCCCCCAGCCCAGGTGCGGAGCGTGCTCCCGCAGCGACCGCACGGTCGCAAACTCCTCAGGGGTGAACGGCTGCCCGTTGCCTCCGGGCGCTGGACCCATCTTGTCGATCAGGACGGCGGATACCGGGGGTGGCGCCGTCCTGCTACCCAGCCCCAGCTCGGCCAGGCGTTGGCGGGCCGCCTGCGGATGAGAGCAAGGTACGGCCAGCCACAAGCGGGTATCAGTGAACCCGGCCTGGTCCAGCTGGTGGCGTAAAGACTGCACGAAGGCGGGAGACTCGTTCCCGTGCAGCTGCACGACGTTCAACTGGAGGGCTCGCACATGGTGGAGGATGGTGGCTTCCGGGGCACGGACGAAGACTCCCACCAGCTGCGGGCAGGGCAGACCCTCATCCCGAGCCAGGGAGCGTAAGGAACTGACGAGGGCTTGCGCCGCCTCCAGGTCCAAAAAGCGGCGGCTATGGGGGTAGAAGACGAAGCCCAGGGCATCGGCGCCGGCAGCCCGGGCCGCCTGGGCCGCAGCCAGATCCTGCAGGCCGCAGATCTTCACCTTGACGGACGGTGCCGGCCCGGCCTTGGCCAGCGGTAGCTCCTGAGCCCGCACGGACGCCTGCGTTCGTACCTCAGGCTGGGGTGGGGTCGCCGTTGCTAAGGCCGGCGCCGAGCGTGCGCCGGCGGCGCTGCCAGCGGAACGAAGCTCCTGCAGCCGCTTGGCCGGATCCGCGGCCCGCAAGAGCGCTTCGCCCACCAGCACGGCGTCTATCCCCAGGCCCGGCAGGTCGGCAACGTCTGCTGCCGTGCGATAGCCGCTCTCCGCCACCACCCAGCGCCCAGGCCGGCGAGGCACCAGCGGGGCGAGCCGCCGGACCGTCTGCAGGTCGGTCACCAGCGTATCCAGGTTCCGGTTGTTGATCCCAATCACCGTAGCATCCAGGGCGATGGCCCGGCCCAGCTCCTCTTCGTCGTGGACTTCGACCAGTGCGGCCAGGCCCAGTTGCTCCGCCAAGGCCAGGAGTTCCCGCAGCTGGTCGTCGCCGAGGATGCGGACGATCAGGAGCACCGCATCGGCGCCCAGGGCGGCCGCTTCGTACAGGTGGTACGGCTCGGTCAGAAAGTCTTTGCGCAGGCGTGGCAAGCGACTGGCCAAGGCCACCCGCTCGAGATCTTCTGCGCTGCCACCGAAGTAGGCCGACTCCGTCAGCACGGAAAGAGCCGCAGCCCCGGCCTGGGTGTATGCTCGCGCCTGAGCCCCGAGATCCAATTCGGGACGGATGGGTCCGGCCGAGGGCGAACGCCTCTTCAGCTCGGCGATCACTGCCAGCGGCCCGTTCTCCCGTAACGCCCGGGTGAACCGGGCAACGCCCGGTTGTCCATTGGTTGGGCCTGGCTGCATCTCCAGCTGCCGGCGCAACTGCACCTCCGGCCGTAACGCCTTCGCTTGCTCCGTTTGGAGACGGCGAGCAGCCAGAATCGGGGCGAGCGCCCCCGCGTCGTGCCGGGGCCCGATGTATGCGTCTGTCATCAGCCGGCCACCCCCCGGACTTGCTCGACGGTTTCGGGGCTATCGCCGGCCTGGGCGGCCTGGCGTAACTCCGCTTGTTTGGCCGCACGCGTAAACATCACCCACTCCTCGAGGCGGCGAGCGGCAGCGCCGGAATCGATGCTCTCGGCAGCCAGTCGAACCCCCTGGGACAAATCGCCGGCAACCCCGGCCGCCCACAGAGCACCGGCCGCGTTGAGCAGCACCACGTCACGGGCTGGCCCCTTCTCGCCTGCCAGCAGGCGGCGAATGCGCTGGGCGTTCTCTTGCGCACTCTCGCCCCGGACAGCCTGGGGCGGTTGCGCGGTGAGCCCCAGATCCTGTGGCGTCAGCGTCCGGATGGTGACCCGATGATGGTCCAGGAAGGCGGCCAGGGTGGGGCCGCTCAAAGAGATCTCGTCGACTCCATCCTCCAAACCGTGGACAACCAGGGCCCGCTCACACCCCAGCCGGTCCAGCACCTCCGCCACCGGTTGAACCAGCTCGGCTGAGTAAACCCCCACCAATTGGGTGGGGGCGGCGGCCGGATTGGTCAGGGGGCCCAGGACGTTAAAGATCGTGCGAATGCCGATCTCCCGCCGGGGGCCGGCCGCGAACCGCATGGCGGGATGGAATACCTGGGCAAACAGAAAGCCGATGCCGATGGTCTCGATACACTGCTGCACCGAGGCGGGGCTGAGCAGGACTTCCACTCCAAGGGCTTCCAGCACGTCGGCGCTTCCGGCCTGGCTGGAGACTGCCCGGTTGCCGTGCTTGGCCACCGGCACACCCGCCCCGGCCACGACGATGGCAGCGGCGGTCGAGATATTGAATGTATGGGCTCCGTCTCCTCCGGTCCCGCATGTATCCACCAGACGGGCGACCCGGGGAGTAATCCGGTGGGCAGCGGCCCGCATGGCGATCGCCGCACCGGCGATCTCAGGGACGGTCTCGCCCCGCAGCCGCAAGGCGGTGATCCAGGCTGCCACCTGGGCGGGAGTGGCTCGGCCTTCCATGATGTCGGTCATAGCGGCAGCTGCCTCTTCCTGGGTCAACGCTTGCCCACTCGTCACCTGAGCGATCGCTTCACGAATCATGCTCCTCATCCTTCCTTTGCTGCCCGCTTGAGCTCTTGTTCGCGTGGTTGTGTCCCTTACGAGGTTTTGCCGGCCGTGAGAACCCTGGCCGACTGGGAAGCGGCTCTCTCTTGCGGCGCGTCGGGGTGGCGGCGGCCAGCGAACCTTTCCACCTGCAGAAGGAAGTTCAGAAGTAACCGATCGCCATACTCCGTTAAGAACGACTCCGGGTGGAATTGCACCGCCTCCGCCGGCCAGACCCGGTGACGCAGGCCCATCACTTCCCCGTCTGCCGTCTGTGCCGTTACTTCCAGCTCTGCCGGCAGGCTGTCGCGCACCACCGCCAGGGAGTGGTAGCGGGTCGCTGTAAACTCCGGCGGCAGCCCGGCGAAAACACCGCGCCCATCGTGCCAGATCTGAGAGGTTTTGCCATGCATCAGAGAATGGGCCGCCCCCAGGCGGGCGCCGCAGGCGACGGCCAGCGCTTGGAGGCCCAGGCAGACGCCGAAAGTCGGTAGTGTGGGAGCAAATGCTTGTAGAGCGGATAAGGTGACTCCGGACTGCTCGGGCCGCCCCGGGCCCGGGGAGATCACGAGCCCATCGGGCCGCAAGGCCGCGATTCCGGCAATGTCGATCTCGTCGTTGCGAAAAACCGAAATGTTTGCGCCCAGGGATCCAAGCAATTGCACGAGGTTGTAGGTAAACGAGTCGTAGTTGTCGATCACGAGGATTCGGACAGTATCATGCAACGCATTCGACCTGGCACCGAGCCCATCGACTGTCTCGAAGATGTCGTTTCTCCCCGGCATGCCCATCAGCTCCTCACTGTCAGCAGTTCTGCCGTACGCAAGAGGGCGGCCGCCTTCTGCAAAGTCTCCTGATACTCCCGCTCCGGCACCGAGTCCGCCACGATCCCGGCCCCCGCCTGCACATACAAACGTCCTCCCACCATCACACCGGTGCGAATGGCGATGCAGGTATCCATGTTGCCGTCCCAACCGATATATCCGACGGCGCCGGCGTAGACGCCACGACGAACGGGTTCGAGCATCTCGATGATCTCCATGGCCCTGACCTTGGGTGCTCCGCTGACGGTGCCGGCCGGGAAGGTGGCCTGTAACAAGTCGATGGCGTCCTTGCCGGGCCGTAGCTCCCCTTCCACTTGAGAGACCAGATGGCAGACGTGGGAGTACCGCTCGACGACCATCTGCTCCGGGACATGCACCGTTCCGTAATCACAAACCCGCCCCAGGTCATTGCGTCCCAGATCGACCAGCATCACGTGTTCCGCCTGCTCCTTCCCATCGCTGCGCAATTCGGCCTCCAGCCGCTCTTGCTCGAGCGGCGTCTGGCCCCGGGGACGGGTACCGGCGATGGGGCGTACCTGGGCCCGCCGCCCCTGCAGGCGGACCATCACCTCCGGCGACGAGCCGGCCACCTGGAACGTCCCAAAGTCGAGATGAAACAGATAGGGAGACGGATTGATCATGCGTAACGCCCGGTAGAAATCCAGGCTGTCCGGCGCTGGGCCATCGAGCCGCTGCGAGAGTACCACCTGGAAGATGTCCCCGGCTCGAATGTGCTGCTGCGCCACTCGCACGGCGGCTGCATACTCTTCTGCCGAGAACGTCGAGCGCCAGGGATACCCCGGAGATGTTGCCGTAGCCTCCTGCGAGGCGATGGTCTCGTTTCCTGTGCCCGTGGCCGTGCCGGGGGCGGCGGGCACGGGGATACTGCTGTCAGGATGATGGGGGGGTAACGACAGGCGATCCAGGTCGGCCAGGAGTTGGTTCATCCGTTCTACTGTTTGATCGTAAACAAGCCCTGGGTCGGTGCCGGGAGGGACAGTGGGTGCCGCCAGTACCCAGAGGGTTCGCTCGGCGTGATCGAAGGCGAGCACCAGATCGGTGACCAGCAGGCAGGCGTCGGGCAGGGGCAAGCCTGGGCGGCCCAGATCGGGTACCTTTTCCATGGTCCGCACCGCGTCGTAGCCGATGTAACCGACTACGCCCCCCAGAAAAGGAGGGAGCGGCGGCAGACCGGCCCGCTCGACCCGGGGGTTCATCACGCGTTGACGAATCTCTTCCCACGGGCGTGAAGAAGCAGCTGGCCAGGTCTGAGGCTCGTTTGGGCTTTTCGCCCTCGCTTCGCCGTGACTGGCAGACGAGCCCGGATCCGACGTGACGGCTCCCTCTCCCTCGACGGTAAGCCGGCCCGCTCGCAGCACCAGCCGCTGGGTCGACACCCCGAGGAAGGAGTAGCGACCGCCTTCCTCTGCACCTGTACCGGCGCTTTCCAGCAAGAAGCTGGAAACCCTGACATGCGGGCCGGCTGCAGGCAGCGGCCGGGCCCGCAACTTTTGATACAGAGAGATCGGGGTTTCCAGATCCGCCAGCCGGCGGATCGCGAGGGGGACTCGGTAACCAGCCTGAGCCTGGAAAACAAACTGCTCCCGCGAAGGGATGATAGCAGGGTACAAAAAAACCACCTCCGCGTCCTGCCCTGACCAAACCCGACGGATCTGATCGAGCCGGCAGCAGAGGGGGTTTCACCCCGTCCGTCATCGACGAATACAGCGAAGAAGGCTGTCTGAAACGGATAAGAAAACGCCCGCCCAAACCGCGGCCTCTATGCCTTCCTCATCTGCTTCTCTAGCTCTTTCCTCGTACACACACGGGTGTACAGGGTTCTCTGCTCCACTCGGCTCGTCTCGTCTCCCGCGGTCAGCGGGTAACTTGGGCGCATTGTACTGCGAGCAGAATCGCGTTGTCAAGGGGATTCGCACCGGATTGCCCGGGAGACGCCGGTTCACCCCAGGTCTGCCGAGATCCAAGCGTCAGCCGCGTTGCCCCCCTGCCGACCCATGCATTTCCCCCTACGCTCCCGTGTCCACCCAGCCGGCAGCGCGTATGGTGTAGCGGGTGGTGGAACGGCCCGATCCATTACCCGACTCCAGTCAGAGGGAGGGAATACGATGGGCGGCTTTTTGGGAGGACCGTTGGGCACCAACTGGGTGTTCATTATTTTCCTCGTGTTGATCCTCCTCATCCTCTGGAACTAGGCCTAACCGAGATCGACCAGCCAATGCGAGGGCTCAACACAAAAGGGGGGTAGACGATGGGGGACGGATTGATGTTTGGACCTCACTGGGCCTTCGTGCTCTTCCTTATTCTGATCCTGTTGGTTCTGGGCAACTAGTTGGCCCAGTCATCGGGAAGTCCCTTGGAACAGCGGGGGTGGACCTTGGTCCACCCCCTGAAAACATCAGTTCCTGGACCTGTGGCGGCGAACCCCAGGGTCCCGCTCAACCCACCCTGCCCTTCCCTGTTCTCCTTCTCCTACTTCCAACGGACACCGGCCTGTTGCAGGCGAGCCAGACCGGTTCGCAGGCGGTCGTCCGGAATCGACAGCGAGAAACGGATGTACCCCTCGCCAGCTGCTCCGTAACCCACTCCGGGGGTCACGACGACGCCTGCCCGTTCCAGTAGCTTGGTGGCGAATGAGGTGGAGCTTTCGCCCTCCGGGACAGGCACCCAAACGTAGATCGTCGCTTTGGGGGGCTCTATGGGCGCTCCTAGGCTCCGCAGTCCCGCCACCAGCAAGTCGCGCCGCCGCTGATAGACGGCCCGCATCTCTTCGATGAAGCGGTCCGGCAGACGCAGGGCCGTGATCCCCGCGTACTGAATGGCCTGAAACACCCCGGAGTCGATGTTGGTTTTGAGGCGTCCCAAAGCCTCGATCGCCTCTGGGTTGCCACAAGCCCAACCCAGCCGCCACCCTGTCATGTTGTATGTCTTGGACAGAGAGTGAAACTCGATTCCTACCTCTTTCGCGTCAGGAGTCTGTAAAAAGCTGGGTGGTCGGTACCCATCGAAAGAGACCTCCGTGTAAGCGGCGTCATGGCAGACTAACAGATCGTAGGAGCGGGCGAACTCCACCACCTCAGCGAAGAAATCCGGACTGACCACGGCGCCGGTGGGATTGTTGGGATAGTTGAGGTATAGAATCCGCGCTCGCCGGGCCACATCGCTGGGGATGGCGCTCAGGTCGGGAAGGAAGCCCCGGGCCGGCAGGAGCGGGAGATAGTACGGAGAACCGCCGGCGAACAACGTACCCAGAGCGTACACAGGGTAACCGGGATCGGGAACAAGGGTGACGTCTCCCGGGTTCACGTAACAGAGAGCGATATGGGCGATCCCCTCCTTGGAGCCGATCAAGGAGACGATCTCCTTGTCGGGGTCGAGCTGTACCCCAAACCGGCGTGCATACCAGTCGGCCACCGCTTGCCGGAAGGCAGGCAGACCCTCGTAGGAAGGGTAGCGGTGATTGGCTGGATCGGCGGCTGCCTGCTGCAGGGTCTCCACGACGGGGATTGGCGTGGGCCGATCCGGGTCGCCGATGCCAAAGCTGATGACGTCCACCCCGGCCGCTCTTGCCTGAGCGATCTTCCGGTCGATCTCGGCAAATAGGTACGGTGGAATAGCTTGAATCCTTCGTGCCGTCTGCATCCTGTTCTCTCCCCCAATGATGACCTCAACCGATGGAATCCCGCCTCCGTGCTGGATCAGCGCCGGTCCGGCCAGCTCGTCACGCGGCTGCATCTACCTGGAGAACAAAGTAGCTGGGCTCAGCGCCCATGCATCCGTGCGGAGCGGCCTCCTACGCGTGTAAAAACGCTCCCGCCGCCGCCAGCCAGCCCGTCTGCCAGCGACCGGTGAACACCTCCACCGCCGGGCCGCTCATCCACAAAACCTGTCCGGGGCCTGGCCAGCGAATGGACAAATCTCCCCCTGGCAGGTGCACGGTCACTACTTTCTCTTGCGTATACCCGGCCACGCGCGCCGCCACGACGGCGGCACAAGCGCCTGTGCCGCACGCCTGGGTTTCGCCGCTGCCTCGCTCCCACACCCGCACGTCCAACTGCCGCGGGTCGCCCGCGCGAACGTGAGCAAACTCGATGTTGGCCCGCTGCGGGAAAGCAGGATGGCGCTCCAGGACAGGACCAGCGCTCTTCACCGGCGCCTGGCCTACATCGGGCACAAACCAGACCGCGTGCGGGTTGCCCATGGAGACGGGGATCAGCAACACGGCTTCTGGCAGTCTGGGCTCGGCCACCTCCCACCAGCTGAACCCGCCAGCCGCCGGGCGCAAGGGCCGCGCTGGAGTGGGATCGACCTGGGCACAGACGGCGGCCGGGGCCGGCACCCCCATCTCGACATCGACTGCCACCACCTGCTCGGCTTGCACCTGCAACCGGAGTTGCCGCATCCCCGCCCTGGTTTCGATCTGCAGCGACTCGGCCTGGGTAAAGCCGTGATCGTACACATACTTCCCCAGGCAGCGGATGCCGTTGCCGCACATCTCCCCCTCGCTACCGTCAGCATTGAAGATTCGCATCCGGAAATCGCCGCCGGCCTGGGCGGGGGCGATCAGAATCAACCCGTCACTGCCTACGCCCGTGTGGCGATTGCTGGCCGCTCGGGAGAGCGCCGACCAATCCAC
Organism: Limnochordaceae bacterium; assembly: GCA_014896305.1. Classification (GTDB taxonomy): domain Bacteria; phylum Bacillota; class Limnochordia; order Limnochordales; family DUMU01; genus Bu26. The sequence continues at coordinate 42,773 of JADBKQ010000003.1, read as the reverse complement.
CCTCTCTTCCCATTCCGGGTGCTCCAAGAGGGACACGTACACATAATCGTTTCCTAACCCATGCATCTTTGTAAACTCCATGCCTGCTGCCCGAGCCACCTTTCCCCGGAAGATCAGGAGTTACTGGGAATCTAACACAGCCAGAGTCTGCGGACAAGCATCTTAGAATGCATCTTCCAGCGTCAAGTCCTGCGGGAAAATGGTCATCAGTTCCTGACGCCGCCGTCCCCCGCTGGCTAGCCGGCCGGCCACATGGATCGATGTTCCAGGGGCGGCCAGCCGAACGGCTTGCCGGCGGATCGCCCTCTCCACGAGGTTGCGCACCAGCCGTGCATTGGCGAAGACAAACTCTTGTTGCCGGGCCGACTCCTCCAACAGTAACCGTAACTTGTGGCGGGCGGCGGCGCTCAGCACATACTCTCGCTGGGCCAGCATCGTTTCGGCGATCTCCATCAACTCAGGCACAGTATAGTCTGGAAAGTCCAGATGGAGCGGGAATCGGGAACGTAGCCCCGGATTCAGCCAAAGAAACCGGTCCATCTCTTCCCGATAGCCGGCCAAAATCAGCACGAATTCGTAGCGCCGGTCCTCCATCTCTTTGACCAGGGTATCGATGGCCTCTTTCCCGAAATCCCTCTCTCCCCCGCGGCCTAACGCATATGCCTCGTCAATGAAGAGAACCCCTCCTGCCGCTTTTCGCACCTGTTCGCGGGTCTTGACAGCGGTATGACCAATGTACTCTCCCACCAGATCGGCGCGGCTGCACTCCACCAGCTGGCCTTTGGGCAGCGCTCCCAGAGCATGGAAAAGCCGGCCCAGCAGGCGGGCCACCGTTGTCTTCCCGGTTCCGGGGTTGCCGCGGAAGATCTGGTGCAGTACGAGCGGATCGTTGGCCAGTTGGAAACGGGCTCTTTCCTGTTGCACCCGCAGCAAGGCCTCGAGCTCGTATACCAGGCGCTTCACCCGCTGCAGCCCCACCAGCGAATCCAGCTCCTGGTGAACCTGGCGTAGCTCCTGTGCCCGCGCTTCTGAGAGCTCAGGAAAACTGCTTTCTCTCGGGTGAGCTGAAGAAGCCGCCGCTGAGAATCTCTCCGCCACCCCATGCACCTCGCCTGTACTCCTGCCTCGTGGCACGGGCCTACGGATGGAGGCAGAGAATATATACGCTGGTACAGGTTGTCTGCTTGACAGGCAAGCCCTGCCTCAGCTTGCCGGCCTACCATTCGGGGCTGGTGGTCCGCTCATCGACATCGGGTGTGGCTAGAAACGGCGAACGGGTGTCCGGGCTCGTCGGAACCGGGGAAATCAGCGACGCCAGGTCCACGCCGGGGGCAGCCTCCGCCAAAAACGCTCGTGAGATCCAGGCAACCGCCTGATCCACCGACCAGCGGTCCAGGTCCAGCCAGCGGATGCGACTGTCCCGTCGCCACCAGCTGAGCTGTCGTTTGGCATAGTGGCGGGTGGAGCGGATCAGAAGCTCCGTCGCCTCTGCCAGGGTCAGCCGTCCTCGCAGATAGGCGACCATTTCCTTGTAGCCCAGAGCCTGCTGGCTCGTGGCATCCGGATCCCATCCCTGCTGCAAGAGTCGCCGGACCTCATCCACGAGCCCCGCTTCCAGCTGGAGGTGGACTCGCTGGGCGATCCGTTCATATAGTGAACGGCGGGGCCGCGTCAACCCGAACCAGCAGGCGTTGTAGCGTCCGCTGGTGGCAGGCGTAGCTGGCCGTGTCGACCGCCCCTGCGAGAGTGCGGAATCGGAGGCCGGTGCAGAGGCATCTACGTCACGTGCCCACGTCGCCGCCCCCTCGCACGAACGAGGACGTCCCGTCTGGAGATAGATCTCCAGGGCGCGGATGATGCGGCGTCGATCGTGCGGATGGAGGCGGGCTGCACTTTCCGGATCCACCTGGGCCAGGCGCTGGTGGAGCGCCTCCGTACCCAGGCATTCCGCCTCCAGCAGCAGCTGGCGACGGAGCTCTGGGTTGGGTGGGGCGGTGGCGCCGGCCGGCAGGCCGTCGATCACCGCTTGCACGTAAAAGGCTGTGCCCCCGGTCAGAATGGCCAGACGCCCGCGAGTTTGGATCTGGGCCAGAGCCTGGTCAGCCAGTTGCACGTATTGGGCGACGCTGAAGGGAACCCCAGGATCGACCAGATCGATCAAGTGGTGAGGGACGAGCTGTCGCTCGGCCGGGGTGGGTTTGGCTGTGCCGATATCCATCCCCCGGTATACTTGCATGGAGTCGGCGGAGACGATCTCAGCCTGCAAGCGTTCAGCCAAACGTAACGCCACCTCCGTCTTGCCCACCGCGGTCGGGCCGACCAGGACCAGCACCATCGCTTTCCCTGCCACGCGGCCCCTCCTTTCCTACTGCTTGCGCCAGACCCCGAAAGCGACGAGGCTATCCTTCCCTTGCACTCGTTCCGGCAATTGCAGTCGGGTCAGCTCTGTGCCATCCGCTCTTTCCTTCACCACCACGCGGCGACGGGCGACTCGGCGGGCCTGATCGATGCTCTCCAGCGTCAACGGGCGAGGGTCTGCCAGTGACCGCAGGGGCGCGAGGGGCTGGGCCGCCCGAATGGGTTGCCGGAACATGGGATCAAAGTATACCACGTCGAAGGAGTTGTCTGGAAGAAGGGGCAAGCCCTCCCGGTGGTCCCTCCACTCCACCCGGATCCGTCGCATGGCGTCAACCAGCGGGGGGAGCTCGGAACGGGGCGGCAGCGTGTAATGGGCCAGTCCCCAGCGCACGACCAGGGCGATGGCAGCGGAACTCTCCCAGCCCACGACTCGCCCCGTCGGGCCGGTGACGAAACTGGCTACGATCGCGTCAGCAGCCAGTCCTAGCGTACAGTCCAGCACGGTCTGTCCGATTGTCAGGCCCATGGCTTCGACCATGGGGTCACGACCCCCGAGTCGCAGGGTCTGCACCCGTACTTTGGCCATATTAGGATGAAACATGAAGGGGGCTTTGGATCCTGGTTCGTAGGCGGAGAAGGTCCATTGCCTGCTTTGACGGTCGCGACCGGCCACCACCAGCACATACCCGGGTGGGACAGCGCCTGGGTCGTCCAAGAGATCCGCCGTCGCCCGGCCCCGGCGGGCGCAAAAGCCTATCCCCAGTTCAGCTGCGAGCTGTTCTACTTCTTGTTCGTCCACAGGCGTTGGCTGGCGGGCCGTCGTCATGACGATCCTTCCCCACCGTCCCCCTTCGCCGGGTCCGCCTGGTCTCATGACGCCCTGCTCCCCGCCTGCTCCTTGCATCTCTACATTGCCGGCCGAACGGGGCGGCCAAAGCTCCGCAGGAGTTCGTCCCGACCGATCCGCAACACGATGGGCCGGCCGTGGGGGCAAGTGTAGGGGTTCCGGCACAGGGCGAGCTGCCGGACCACCTGTTCCATCTGGGCCGGCGTCAGATACTCCCCGGCTTTGATCGCCGCCTTGCAGGATAGTGTAGCCCAGGTACGGTATAGACGATCGCTCACCCCAGCATGCCCTCCGGCTGTAGCGCCCTCCTGCATCCAGGCGGCCAGGATCTCGCTGATGGCCGCCTCCACCTGCCCGGGTTGGGCCAACTCCCGGCCCAGCCGCCCCCAGGCCAGCGGCACGGCGCGTACGACCACCCGCGCCGGTCCGAAGGGTTCGCAAACGAAACCCAGTTCCCGTAGTTCACCCCAGATGGCCGCATCGTCCGCCGGCAGGCTGGTCACCGGCAACCGTACCGGGGCCGGCAGCAACAACTCCTGGCTGGGAGCAGGCTTCCCGCTGACCCGGGCCTTCTGGTACTCGTCTTGCAAGGCTTCGAAAAGGACCCGCTCATGTGCGATGTGCTGATCGATGAGCCACAGGGCAGCCGGAGTCTCGCCCACGATGAACGCCTGGTGGAGTTGTCCGATGACCCGCAGCTCCTGCAGGGCTTTGCCGTAGGCGGCCTCCGCCGGAGCGGTTTCTGAAAGTTGTGGGGAGGTGATTCCGGCCTCCGGCGGACCGCTGCCCGGGCGTAGTTGGGCCGGCGTACTTGGGATGGGGACTCCCTGCCCTGTGGGAGAGCCGGGGTTGTACTCGCCCGGCGTCTCCGCCGACTCGGCCCGGCTCTGCCCAGGCACTCCCGGCGATAGCGTATCACTGAGCGGCCCACCGACGTTCAACTGGAAGCGTGGCCCGGCGCCGGCCCACTCCTGCAGCGTTCGTACACAGGCGTAGCGGACAGCCCGAAAGAGCACCGACTCTTCCTGCAGGCGGACCTCCCGCTTGGTGGGATGAACGTTCACGTCGACCAGCGCCGGATCGATCTGCATCCGAACGACGGCGACGGGAAAGCGACGAGGAGGCAGCTGGGACTCGTAGGCCTTTTCAATGGCGACCCGCAGCGAGCGGACCTCCACTACTCGGCCATTGAGTGCGAGGACCTCATCCTGGCGGTGAGCCCGGTCGAGTCCGGGGGCAGCGATCAATCCATCCAGGGCCCAGCCGGCGCCGGCATCTGCTGGCAGCGGGAGCAGCTGCTCGGCAACGGCATCGCCCCAGACCGCCCGGGCAGCGTTGAGCAGCGAACCGTCGCCGGGGGTCGACAAAACCTCTTCCCCCTCGGCCACCAGGCGAAAGTGCACCTGGGGGTGAACCAGAGCCAGCTGGGCGACCACTTGGACGATGGCCCGGCGTTCGGCAGGGTCCTGGCGTAAGAACCGATAGCGGGCAGGGGTATTGAAAAAAAGCTCCTCCACTCTCACTGTTGTGCCCGTGGGTGCGCCTGCAGGCTGTACTCCCGCTGGCGATACCCGGCCGCCGTGTACGGAGAGCGTGCTCGCCTGGGAAGCGGTTGGGGGACGGCTGGTGATCTGCAGGCGGGAGACCGCCGCAATGCTGGCCAGCGCCTCGCCCCGGAAGCCCAGGGTCGTGATGTGCTGGAGGTCGGCCAGGGAGCGGAGTTTACTGGTCGCATGGGAAGCGACGGCCAACGGCAGCTCGCCCGCGGGGATGCCGGCCCCGTCGTCGGTAACCTGGATCAGCTCCTTGCCCGCGCCCCGGATCTCCACGGTAATCCGCTGTGCCCCGGCGTCCAGGCTGTTTTCCACCAGTTCCTTGACGACGGCGGCGGGGTTTTCGATCACCTCCCCCGCAGCGATCTTTTCCACCACCTCGGCCGGCAAGGCCTGGATCGTGCTCATGAGGAGTGTTTCTCCTTTCGAATCTGCTCCTGCCATTGGGCCAGCAGGTTGAGGGCGGTCAGCGGAGTCAGATGGTTCAGGTCCAGGTCGGCCAGGGCTTGCAAGATCGGATGAGTCGGTGGGGCGGGCGCAAACAGGAGCAGCTGCTGGGCTGGCGGGGCGCCGTCCGTCGCCAGTGGGAGGGCCGCCCAGCGGGCACGGCCTTTCGTCGAGCCGCCCGCAGCAGTCGGTCGATGGGTCCGCTCGGGGCGCAATAGTTCCCCCTCCCTGCCCTCCTGGTTCGACTCCTGTTCCAACTGCTGCAGGACCTCGTGGGCGCGGCGGAGCACCGGTTCAGGGAGTCCGGCCAGCCGGGCCACTTCGATTCCGTATGACTCATCGGCGCCTCCCGGCTCGACCCGGCGCAGGAAGATGATGCCGCCAGAGGCTCGCTCCACGGCGACGTGAAAGTTAACTACCCGCGGCAAGTCGTGAGCCAGTTGGGTGAGCTCATGGTAGTGGGTGGCGAAGAGGGTTTTGGCCGCCACGCTCGGTTCGTTGTGGAGGTATTCCGTGACCGCCCAGGCCAGCGAGAGGCCATCGAATGTACTGGTCCCCCGCCCTACCTCGTCCAGAATGACCAGGCTCTTGGGCGTGGCGTGGTGCAGGATGTAGCTGAGCTCGTTCATCTCCACCATGAAGGTACTCTCTCCGGTGACCAGGTTGTCGGAGGCACCCACCCGGGTAAAAATGCGGTCCACCACCCCGATGTGAGCGGCGGTGGCCGGTACAAAGCTGCCCATCTGGGCCATGAGGACGATCAACGCAGTCTGACGCAGGTAGGTGGACTTGCCCGCCATGTTGGGCCCGGTCAGCACAATGATCTGCTGCCGGTGGCTGTCCAGCATCACGTCGTTGGGAACGAAGCGGCCAGCCGGCAGGCGGGCCTCCACCACTGGATGGCGGCCCTGATGGATTTCGATGATATCATCCTCGGTAACTTCCGGCTGGCAGTACCCCCGCTCCACCGCCACCTCGGCCAGCGTCGCCAGCACGTCCAGTTGGGCGACGGCACGGGCGGTTTGCAGCAGACGGGGCGCTTCTTTGGCCGTCTCTTCCCTCAAGCGTACGAACAGATCGTATTCGAGGCTCGCCAGGCGCTCCTGTGCCCCCAGCACCTGGGCCTCTTTTTCTTTGAGAGCCGGGGTGATGTATCGCTCGGCTCCGGCCAGGGTCTGTTTGCGGATGTAGTCGTCGGGGACCTGCTCCAGATTGGCCCGGGTCACTTCGATGTAGTAGCCGAACACCTTGTTGAACCCCACTTTGAGGCTCTTGATGCCCGTCCGCTCCCGCTCTTCCGCCTCCAGGCGGGCAATCCACTCCTCTCCTCCCCGGGCCAGGGCTCGTACTTCGTCGAGTTCAGGAGAGAAGCCCTCCCGGATGAGCCCACCCTCACGAACGTTGATGGGAGGCTCGTCCACGAAGGCAGCCCGCAGGCGGCGGGCGAGCGGCTCCAGCGGGTCAACCTGGGAGAGGGTCTGCTGTAAGAGTGCGGGCAGCTCTTTTGTATCGAATAGGGACGGAAGGGCGGGCAACGGTTCCAGCGAACTGGCCAGGGCGACCAGCTCCCGGGCACCGGCATTGCCGCAGCTGACCCGCGCGGTCAACCGCTGGATGTCCCGCACGCTGGACAGCAACTGCCGCAGGCGGCGACGGGTCGTCGTCTCCTGAACCAGGTAGGAAACGGCATCCAGCCGCCGGCGAATGGCTTCCACGACGACGAGCGGCTCCTCGACCCACTGGCGCAGCAGCCGGGCGCCCATCGATGTGACCGTGCGATCCAGTACGGCCAGCAAAGTCCCCTCCCGGCTGCCGTCGGCCAGATTCCGGGTGAGCTCCAGGTTTCTCTGGCTGGAGGGGTCGATCAGCAGATGATCGGCGGTGCTGTAGGTGCGCAGGCTGGTAATATGGGGCAGCGAGCTCTTCTGCGTCTCCTGCACGTAGGCAATGGCCGCTCCTGCCGCGGAGATGAGGGCCGGCCGGCCCTCGAGGCCAAAGGGGGCGAGAGAGTGGGTACCAAACTGCGCCAGCAGGCGTTGACGGGCGCTTTCCACGATGAAGGAACGGCTCTCGCCGGCGGCCAGCCGGGCATGAGGCAACCGATCCCGCAGTTTCTCCCAGAAGGGGTCACCGGCCAGAAGCGGGTCAAAGAGCAGTTCGGCAGGATCCAGGCGCAGCAACTCCTCCCACAGGCTGGCCCGTAACTCTGGTTGCGCCGGCGAGGTCGACAGTTCCACGCCGGTGAACTCCCCGGTGGACAAGTCCAGGGCGGCCAGCCCCAAAGGCCCGGCAAAAGCTTGAGGGGCAGCCGAGGCGGCCGTTGCCACCACCACCAGCCGGTTGGCCCGGCGCTCGTCCAGGCCGGCGGGGTCAAGCCGCGTCCCGGGAGTGACCACGCGGGTCACCTCCCGCTTGACCAGACCTTTGGCAAAGCGGGGGTCTTCCATCTGATCGCAGATGGCCACCGGCCAGCCGGCATCCACCAAGCGGCTGACATAGCTGTCTACAGCATGATAGGGTACGCCGCACATGGGCAGGCGACGTCCCTTGCCGATCTCACGGGAGGTCAACGTCAGCTCCAGGATGCGGCTGGCGGTCTCGGCGTCCTCGCCGAAGAGTTCATAGAAGTCCCCCAGGCGAAAAAGCAGCAGCGCCTGGGGGTACTTCTGCTTCTCCTCCAGATATTGGGCGTACATGGGCGTCTCGTCCATGGGATTCCCTCCTCGCAAGCTACCCCTGTCGCCCGCTGTGCCTCCGGTCGCGATCGGTTCGGCCATTTGTATCAGGCAATGGCTGAAGCGGCCGGGGCTGCAGCCCGTCCCCCTGACGACCGGGAGGAGCTGGTCGTAGAGCCAGACGGAGCCTGCCGGCAGGGTTCTGGCCCGGTCAGGGTTCCAAACAGGTTGAACGTTTGAGCCCGGGTAATCTTGACCGGCACCAGTTGCCCCCGTAAGCTCAATGGCCCCTCAAAGATCACCCATTTGTTGGTCCGGGTCCGCCCGGCTAGCTTGGTGGGATCCTTTTCGCTGCGTCCCTCTACCAGTACCTCCACCGTCTTTCCCACCATCTGCTGCATCCGCTGGTGCGAGATCTCGTTTTGCAACTGGATGAGACGGTAGATACGCTCTTTCTTCACGTTGTCGGGTACCTGATCCTGCCGGCGGGCGGCTGGGGTGCCGGGACGGGGGGAGTAGATAAACGTGAACGCCCCGTCATATTGCACCTTTCGGACCACGTCCAGCGTCTGTTCAAAGTCCTCGTCGGTCTCACCCGGGAAACCCACGATGATGTCGGTGGTAAGGCCAATCTGGGGGATGGCGGCCCGCACCTTGTCCACTAGTCGCAAGTAGTGGGCCTGCGTGTAACGGCGGTTCATCCGGTAGAGAATCCGATCGGAACCGGACTGGAGCGGCAGATGAAGGCTCTCCATCACCTTGGGCGCATCCCGCAGGCAGGCGATGAGCGCATCCGTGATATCTCGCGGGTGGGGTGAGGTGAACCGGATCCGCTCGATCCCAGGAATGTCGTTGACCTTCCAGAGAAGATCAGCAAAGTCTAGCGGGGGGGTCAAGTCTTTCCCCCATGAATTCACGTTTTGACCCAGCAGGGTGACTTCCTTGAAGCCTTGCTGGCCCAACTGCTCGATCTCGGCCAGGATGTCCCCTGCCCGGCGGCTACGCTCTCGCCCCCGTGTGTAGGGCACGATGCAGAAACTGCAGTATTTGTCGCAGCCGTGCTGGATCGTAACATACGCCTTCAGATCGTCGACCCGCTGTACCGGCAGGCCCTCGACGATCCCTTGGTCCTCATCCCAGACTTCCACCACTTGGCGCCCGCTTTCCAGGACGGTCTGCAGTAATACGGGCAGGCGGTGGATGTTGTGGGTGCCAAAGATGAGGTCCACATGCGGGAGTTGGTGCAGGATTCGCTCCAGCTCGGTTTGCTGCTGGACCAGGCAGCCGCAGATCCCAATGACCAGGTTGGGACGGGAGCGTTTGAGAGCGCTCAAGTCAGCCACCTGGCCCAGGAGTTTACGCGTGGGATTCTCCCGCACTGCGCAGGTATTAAACAAAATCAAGTCGGCCTGCTGCGGGTCTTCTATGAGCTCATATCCCAATAGGGAGAGCTCTCCCCGGATGATTTCAGAATCATGCTCGTTCATCTGACAACCAAAGGTGCGGATGAACGCGCGTTTACCGGCCCCCAGCTGGGCCGGCGGCAAGAGTTGTTCCACGACCGTCCCCCTTTCTGTACACTCGTTCTCATTATACCATGTACCTGGGGACAGTCGGGCCACCCGGGCGAAGGGCGTGCTACAAGCGTACGACGGCGGCGGACCCACGGATGTACGCCCGCGTACATCCCACAGGTCGCCACACGTCCGACTAGGCCAAAGCCGGGCACCTTCGCCCAGCAACCCGGCATGGAATAGAATGCGGCTCGGAAGAAGCAGTGTTGGTCAGGTTTGCCGCGTATGGGCAGGAGCAGGAGAAAGGCGCTACCTGGCGAAGCCTGGGGTTCACGCAAAAAATGGGGAAGGGTGGACCTTGTGCTGGGAACGTGGATCAATGTGGCGTTGGTACTGGGCGGAGCCAGCATCGGACTGATGGCCCGGCGGGTATTGCCGGAACGGTGGACGCAGACCATGATGCGGGGAGTGGGGTTGTTCGTGCTGTACGTGGGGGCGGATATGGCCGCGCAGCTCTCCCGCCCTGGCCAGCGGCCCATTCTCGCTCTGCTCAGCCTGGCGGGCGGCGCGCTGGTCGGGGAGGCCCTTCAGCTGGAGGATCGGCTGCGCCACTTCGCTAAACGTCTGGAGCAGCGCTGGGGTGGTACCCACTCGCAGCACTGGAGTCAGGGCTTCGTCGCAGCCAGCTTGCTGTTCGTAGTCGGCCCCATGGCGATTCTGGGGAGCATCCAGGATGGCACGACCGGGGATTACCGTCTCCTGCTTACCAAGGGGCTCATGGATGGGATTGCCGCGGTCGCTTTCGCTTCGACGCTTGGCCCTGGGGTGCTGGCCTCGGCCCTGGCCGTCCTGGTCTACCAGGGAGGCATTACTCTTGCCGCCCATCTGGTGGCCGCCGGGCTGACGTCTGCCTCCATGGGTTTGTTGACCGGCACAGGCGGCTTGATCATCGTTGGCCTGGGCCTGAATCTACTGGGTCTGGAGGTCGTGCCAGTGACCAATCTTCTTCCTGCCCTGCCGCTGGCGCTGGCGTTTCCTGGCCTGTTGGCGTTATTGTAACCAGCGACTCAGCAGAAGCGGCACAGAACGGTGGAGAGCCGCCGACGGGGCTGTGACGCCGGCGGTGGAAGGCAGGGTGCTGCGTGGTCATGGGAATGTAGCAAACCAAAGGGTGGCGGAGAGGACTTCCCCGCCGCCCCTGGGTTGGATCTCGTATCTCTCGAGTAAGCGGCCACCATCACCCGCAACTGCGGTTCCAGTGAGACTCTACTTTACCGCGATTCCGAGCATGGAGGCGACTGCGCCTACGACCATGAGGTTCCGATCCACGGTGGAGAGTTTCTTGCTCGTATCCGTGCGGAAGCTCTCGAAATCACTGCGCAACTGGTCCAGATCCCGCTGTAGCTTCGTCATGTTGTTGAACGCAGCAGCCAGCTGTGCTGCCACATCGACCCGGTTGGTCTTGAGATCCCCCACATCCCGGGCCAGCGCATCTAGCTTGGCATTGATGGCATCCAGTTGTTGCTGGAAGGCAACCTGCTGCCCTTCTAGCCGGGCCGTCAATTCCTGATCGGCCTGCTGCAAGGAGGGGATCGTGCTGCCCGTCACCTGATCCAGGCTACTCCGCGTGGCGGTGAGGTCGCTCCGGAGAGAACTGAGCGTTTCGTCCTGGGCTGAAATGAGAGTCTTCAACCGATTCACGTCCGAACCCTGGTCTGCCACAGTGCTGTTCGTCGTTTGCAGGCCGGTTTGCAGCTCTTGCAGCTGGTTGCTCAAGTCGGCCACGGTTTGAGCGAGCTTGTCGGCTCGCTCCGTATTCTGGCTGCTTTGTGTGGACGTCTGCACCAGCTGGCCGGCCAGGTTTTGCAGCCGTTGATCCAGGGCTTGCAGCGAGTTGGCCAGCTCGTTCTGGCGGGCGTCCAGACCCTGCAGGCGCTGGGTCAGGTCGGCAACGGCAGCAGCCACAGCCTTTTCACGCTGCTGGGCTTCGTCTGCCAGACCTTTCTCCAATGTGTCCACCCGCGTGGCCAACTGAGCCGTGCTGGAGTCCAGGGCACTTTGCAGTTTGCCCTGCTGGTCGCCGGTGGCCTGCAAAGCAGCTTGCAGGCTCGCCACCGCCTGGGCAATGGCCTCATCCCGCTGCTTTTTCTCTTCTGCCAGTGCCTGCTGCAATTGAGCCAGCCCCTGGCTCTGCTGGTCCTGGGCAGTCGAAAGGGTATCCAGCCGGCCCCGAAGATCCTTGGTGACCTGGTCTAGCTGGGCCTGGACCTGGCTCAACTGCCCCTGTAACCCATCGGCCCGGGCAGCCAGCTGGGTTTGCTGGTCGGTCAAGCTCTGCTGGCCTGCCTGCAGCTGCTTCAGATCGGCTTGTGCTTTCTGCCATTGCCCCTGGTTGTCCTGCGAGCTTTTTGTGAAATCCGTGCGCAGGCTGGCCAACCCTTTGCTCAACTCGCCCAACTGCTGGTCATGTTGAGAGACCAGATTCGCCAGGTTGGTCAGGTCCAGGCGCAACGCCCCCAGCTGGTTGCTGACCCCGGTGACTTGGTCGCTCAGCTTTCCCTGGTCAGCCACGGCTTTGGCGAGTTGTGCCCGCAAGTCGTTGGCCAGCGAGCGCAAAACATCGATCTGGCTTTGCGGCGCCTGCAGTTTCTCTAGCTGGGTAACCACCTGATCCAGGGCAACAGCCAGAGTGTAGCGATCGACCGCCCGGCTCGGGCCAAACGAGCCGTCCGAATAGACAGAGAGGTACCCCTTGCTGACGAGCCGTTCAATGGCATCGTAGTAAGGGTCATTCTTCGGTACATCCTTAAGGGTTGCGGCTTGTCCACGTCCGCCCGCTGCCAGCCAGCACAGTCCGACCAGTGCGGCCGCTGTCCACTTGCTCTGCCACCACCGCTGCATTGTAGACTCTCTCCTTTCCTTGTCTTCGCCCCCATTTGTGGGACTCGGTCCTGGCCCTCCCTGTCCGGAAGGGACAGCGACTTCCTTGGCCGTTACGGCCGGTTTGCTCCCTCGACGCGGATGATCTCGCCCGCCTGGTTCGTGACCTGCCCCGGCAACAGAAGCCAGGATTGCTGCAGCTGATCCGTCTGCGATCCCTGGACGATAAACCGAACCGTGGCCAGGGTATCGCTGGGCTGCGTGCAAGCCAGGGGACCCGCCGTTCGCCGCTCCAACTCGATCCAGATTTGCTGCCAGCCGGCGGGTACGCCGCCCACCTTCACCCCGGTTGGAGCCGCTGGCAGGACCCGGAACAGCCCTGCTGAACCTCCCGCCGGCCCCACCGCGAGGGTGCCAGGACGGGCAGTGAGTACGAGGGGGGTCAACGGCGTCAACCGCTGCGGGTCGTACGCGAGGCCGACGACCGCCCCGTAGAAACCGGGAATGTTGGTGGCCATCACGTCCACTTCCACCAGGGTGGGCCCTCCCGGCTGCTGAACCGAGCGGGGTGAGGCCAGGAACACTCGCGGCGAAACGGCCGGCAGCTGCACGACCCGAGTGGCGGCAACGCTAGGCCCGTTGTCGGAGGCAACACTGACGCCCACGACCACGTCCTCAGCCGGCCCGCTCGCTTGCGGCGTCAGCCACCAGGTCACCGTCGCCGCCGCGGCTTGACCCGGTTCCAGAGGTCCCCAGCGACGCCACGGGGAGTCCGCACTGGCCAAGGGTAGAGCCGCCCCGGTTCTCTCCAGGCGCAAGGTCACATTGTCGGCCGTCTGCGAGCCGATGTTGGTAACTGTGACCGCGAGCGGTACCGGATTGGGGACGCGGCGTTCCCCCTGGACCTGTAAGGATGAGGGCAGGTTCACCTCGAGTTGGAGCTGGACTCCGGGGACAACCTGGACCTGACGTGTCAGCTGGGAAGGCTGGCTGTTACTGGAGGTGACCCTCACCGTGACGGGACGCGTTCCCTCCTCTTGCGCCTGAATCGCCCATGCCACCTGGGCGCTAGCACCTCGCTTGAGAATTCCCAACTGCCGTTGGGCCGTACCGGACACCAGCCGCCAACCCGCCGGCAAGTCGAGCGTCACCTGGACGTCCCGAGCTTCGCCCACGTTGTTTTCCACGTACGCGATGACGTGAAAGACGCTTCCCTGCACGACCTGGGCCGGCGACGACAATCCCACGGCCAGGTCACCCCGGGCGATGCTGATCCCGGCCAGCCCATACTGGGTGGCAATGAACCGGGTCTGGCCAGGCGCAACGGTGACAGGGTTCCAAAACAACGCAGTGGCGGAGTCCAGCTCATACTCTCCGGACCGGGTGAAGTCGCGGCCGGGAGTGAGGGGGACATCCCAAGGATGATCCGCCAGGTTGCCCCAGTTGGTGAACACCAGCTGGTCCGGAGCGGTCAACTGCGGCCCCCGGAGCGTTCCCTGGGAGGTCACGTGGGGACTGTTCAGCGAATCGAAGGCCTGCCAGAAGTCAGGTACGGCGCTGCCGGACAAAGAGGCATCACTTTCATATGCGGTCTCCCCCACCCGGAAGGGAGCACCATCGTTGTCACCCAGCATGGTATCGACCATGATGCGCAGGCCTACCTGGTGAGGTTGGGTATCGGTATTTGTGAGAGCATACTCGACCCGGGCCGAATCTTCCACCCCGGTATCGAGACTTTGTACGATGCTCAAGCGCTGTTCCACCCGAATCGGGCCGATCTGGCAGACAGTGACCAAGCTGTTGCCATCCCGGCGGGGCGCCGTGATCACCTGGCCCGTCGGGACTTTGGCCCCGGCCCGCCGGTCCGTGGGACCACCGAACAGATAGCTTTCGTTGTCGATGCGAACGGTAGTGTAGCTTGTCCAGGGCCGGTCCATCCCGTAGATCAGGGGGCGCTGGTTGTCATCCGCGCGTTGGGGATCGCCCCCCGTAGTACTCACCGAAAAGCGCCCCGCCTCTTTCGGACCCCCGTTCTGCACGATACGGATGAACTCGTTTTGCAGGGTTAACGAAGAGCCGCCCACCTCAGGAAGCTTGTCTTCGGCTCCAGCTGCGGCAGCCACCACACCCCAGGCTATCAGAGCGGTGACCCACACGAGCGGGAGTCGCCAGGATGCTCCCCGAGCCAAGCGACGGTTTTCCATTGCCAATGCCATCCTCCCTCCTACAGGGCACCATCAACGCCCGGTCCCAGCCGGCGTCGGAGAAGAAGGCGCAGGCCGGGGAACGGGCCCTTGTGCGGGCACCGCCTCTTCCCGCACGTTGAAGGCACCGCTCTGAGTGACGAGCACCTGGTACTCGTTCTCACGGGCAAAGCGCACCTGCCACTCCACCACGGTGACCCAACCGGCGGGTGGCTGGTAGGTACTCCGCCAGCGGTCCTGAATGGTGCCGACGGCCTGGCGGTCCAGGATCGCCGATCCAGACGAGGAGACCAGACGGACAGTAGTGGCCCCGTCTGGATAGATGAGGACCTGACCGGACACAACCCCTTCTACCCCGGAGTTTTGAGCACTCTTGGGATATTGGGGAGCAGGTCCTCCCAACCACGGCCCATTTCCTACCGGAGGAGCGGGAGGCGGGGCCGGTACGGGCGAGGTACCCCCCTCCCCCTCTCCACCCTGCTCTTTTTGCCCTTGAACCGCTTGGCTGGACGAAGGGGTAGCGCCGGACGGCCCTGCCGATGAGTCGGAACCTGGCTGGGCCGGCTGGGGAGTCTCCGATCTGGGCTGAACAGCAGCCGCCGGCGTTGGCTCCGCACGTACGAGCACCTTCCCAGTGGGGCTGGTCAACAACTCATCGGCAGCAGGGGGTGGGTTCTTGGCCGTCATGGGGGTCAAGGCGGCCGTCGGCTCTGCAGACGATGTCACCGCTGCCGGTAAAAGAGTCCTGGACGAGGCGGATGGGGGCGTAAGCTCCTCTTGTGGACGAACGGGCCTTGCCGGTGCTGGGCCAGGTGCGGGGCGCTGAGAGTTGGGCGAGCTGCCGGGAGTCTTGCCAAGCCCTGGCGACGGTACGATGACCGAAGCATCCACAGCCCAGGGCTGCACTGTGACTATATCGAGGGGAGCGCCTCCGCCCAGAGAACCTTCCCCCGCGACCTCACCCTGAAAGACGGAGGACAAATGCGGAAAGAGCAAGAAGAATAGCAGGTGAATGAGGACGGAGAGAGTGAACGAGGCTGCGCGTCGTGCTGACGGCTGTGCCGGACGAAACACCTCCGTTCCCTCCTTAGTTTGGTTTCTTCCAGTTGTACAACCGATCAGGCGGCTTGCCCTGGGGTTTGCGCCGGAACACGTTCTACGGCCAGACCGAGACTATTCACTCCGGCCGCCCGCAGTGCGTCGATCACCTGAACCACCGCCCCGTACTGGACCTGCCGGTCCGCCCGAATGACCACGAACAGGGAAGGATCGGTTTTCAGAGCAGCCATGGTAGCCAGCTGGAGTTGAGCTTGATCTACCCGGCTGTTGTCCAGGTAGATCTCACCCTGCCGATCGACGGTCACGATGAACTGTGTCCGCATCTGTGCGGCCGCCTGGCTCGCCTTGGGCAGGTCGATGGGAAACTGGGCGGCATTGGCCCGAAACGTCGTGGCAACCATAAAGAAAAACAGAAGATAGGAAACGATGTCCATGAATGAGGTCAACTGGATTTCGGGGGAACGAGAAGCCCGGCGGCGGGTAATCAGCACTTACTCCACCTCCCGCGCGGCGGCAGCCAGCGGCTTGGCCGGCGCCTGGGCTGGCAGCGACTGCTGCAGCATATCCAGAATCTCATATGCCTGGACGTTCATTTCGGCGACGAATTCATCGACCCGGCTCGAGAGGTACCGGTGGGCCACCAACGTCGGTATGGCCACGATCAGTCCTGCTGCGGTGGTGATCAGGGCTTCCGCAATCCCCACGCTCAGACGGGTGGGACTGTCGACCCCCTGCAACGAACCCATCACGTTGAATGCCCGGATGATCCCGAGCACCGTTCCAAGCAGGCCCAGGAACGGGGCGATGGTCACGATGACATCCAGGATCGGCAACCCGCGCTCGAGCCGGGCCAGCTGCTCGCCGGCCTCTCGCTCCAGGCTATCCTCCATGGCTTGCCGGCCTTCGTCGCAACGCTCAATGGCGGCAGCCAGCAGCGCTCCTGTCGGTGAGTCGCTATCCCGGGCCAGCTGCATGGCTTCCACCATCTTGCCCTCCGCCAGCGTCTGACGCACGTCGTCCATGAGCTCGTCAGCAGGCTGGTGCACTTTCCAGAAAAACCAGAGCCGCTCGATGGTGATGGCTAAGGCAACAACCGAACACAACAGAAGAGCGTACATGGTGGGGCCGCCCTTGGCAAAGACGTCCAACATCGAACAGACCTCCGTCGGCTAAAGGTGTCGGGGACGGGAACGAGTTCCTGCAAAATCCCACACGTTGCCACCAGGTTCTACGCGCGGAAGGGGCATTCCTCCTCACTACCCCCGTTTTCGGAGGATTTGATTGGTTGGTATAGCAGGGAAAAACCACCACCCAGGAACAGGAAGGAGACGTGGGATACGTTCAGAGGATTTTCTCGAGAAACTGGCGTGCCCGCTCGGTCGCCGGGTGAGTGAACCACTCGTCCGGACGGCCTTCCTCGAGAATCCGCCCGCCGTCCATGAAGACGATCCGGTCTGCCACCTCGCGGGCAAAGCCCATCTCGTGAGTGACGACGACCATGGTCATCCCGTCCTGGGCCAGACCCTTCATGACGTCGAGGACCTCTTTGATCATCTCCGGATCCAGCGCGGAAGTGGGCTCGTCAAAGAGCATGGCCTTTGGCTGCATGGCCAGTCCGCGAGCGATGGCCACTCGTTGCTGCTGGCCGCCGGATAACTGCCAGGGGTAAGCTGACGCCTTATTGGGGATCCCAACCCGCTGCAACAAGTCCAGCGCCACAGCCTGGGCTTTGTCTGGAGGAAGGTGGCGCACCTTGATAGGGGCAAGGGTAATGTTCTGCATCACGGTGTAGTGCGGATAGAGGTTGAACTGCTGAAAGACCATCCCCAACTCCGCTCGGATCTGGTTGATGTTCACGTGCGGGTCGTCGAGATCCTGACCGTCTATCCGGATTCGTCCCCCATCGATCCGCTCCAGTCCATTCAGGCAACGCAGGAATGTACTCTTGCCCGATCCGGAGGGACCGATGATCACCACGACCTCACCGGGAAAGACGGACAAGCTGACGTCCTGCAAGACATGCAGGCGACCAAAACGCTTGTGCACATGCTCTGCGAGAATCAGCGGCTCCAACCAGGTTGCCTCCATCCTCCGTCAACCTAACGACGCTCCGCGTGGCGGAGTGAAAAGTCGATTAGGTATACGGCATGGCTGCACGTCTCCCTGCCGGCTGCCCGACCTTTCGTGAAGTTGCTGCTGCCCTGGCGGCTACGCCGCACCCGGGACGCGTTCACGATCAACCTGCCAGTGCCAGGCTGATCGAACGGCGGGCTGCCAGGTCGGCGGGCGTCAGCAACATCAGATACACTTCCCGATCGACCCCGCGGACGTTACGGACCAACCGTCCCACGGAGCGGAAGCCAACCTTCTGGTAGCAACGAATGGCTCTGGAGTTATCCCTGTATACTCGCAAGAAGATGGTGTGGAGATGAAGATGTTTGAAAGCGTACCAGGACAAAGTGGTGACCGCATCGGTGCCAAACCCGTGACCCCAGTATGCCGGGTCGCCGATACAAATGCGCAGCTCCGCCTCGAAACGCCGCCAGCAGATGTGATCGAGCTCGATGTCCCCGATCAACTTCCGGTCGGGGGATAGGATAGCGAAGTGCTTCTCCTGACGTGAGGATTCCAGCTGCTCCAGCCAGGCAAGACACTCTGCTTCCGTGTCGGGGTAGCCTCCATCCATGAGATCCACAATCAGGGGATCGTTGGCCCAGCGCACCAGGGCCGGGACATCTTCGCGCTGCAACGGTCGCAGGGTAACCATCGCGCCGGCTAAAATCATGTCTGCCACTCCCTCGGGTGTAGTTGCGGCGATGAAGTCGGTGTAGAAAGCAACGATGAGTGCTGCAAAGGGTACAACTATGGCCGGCATTCATCCCATTGCACCCAAGGACTTCGTCAGCCCGGCCTGTCTCCCTTTCGGCAATTCCCGGCACGCCTGCAGTCTTCTGTTTCGGTCGCCAGACCTCGGCGCAGCTGGCGCAGAGCCTGGCGCTCGAGCCGGGAGACTTGACTCTGTGACAAGCCCAGCCGGACGCCTACCTCCGTTTGGCTGTGGCCGTGCAGGAAGCGCAGTTCAATCAACTCTCGCTCGCGGTCGGGTAAGGACTGCAGGGCTTGCCGCAGGTCCAACCCCTCCTCCAGCCGGTGCAACTCCCGGTCTTCCTGGCCCACCCGCTCTGCCCAGGGCGGCGAGTCCTCTTCGGATTCTCCTATCTCTGACAAGGAAAGGGGTGGACGACTGGCTTCGAGCACCTCCACAATTTGTTCGGTGGGAAGCCGGCACGCCTCCGCCAGCTCCCGCAAGGTGGGCTCTCGTTGCAGATGTTGTCGTAGCTGCGCCTGGCAGGTCTGCACCTGTTGCGAGCGATCCCGCAGACTCCGGGTCCAGTGAGTGAACGACCGCTGTCGTACCGCGGCCCGCAGTTCTCCCAAAATGAGGGGTACGGCGTACGTGGAAAAGGCGAAACCGAGATCGGGGTCAAAGCGGTCTACCGCCTCGACCAGGCCCACACAACCCGCTTGAAAGAGGTCGCTCTCCTCGACCGCAGCGCCGGTCACCACGGCGGCCTCGGTGCACCAGCGGCGAACCAGAGTGGCGACCAGGCGCAGATTGTGCTGAATGATACTCTGGCGCGCACTGGCCGACTGCTCCGTACCCGCCCGGTACTGCCGGAAAAGCTGATGTAGTTGGGCCTCCGGTAAAGGCGCGGGCCATGGAGAGGAACCTGAAGGCAGTCCGTCGGCGGGTGCGGCCGGCCGGCTCATGAGGAGACCGCCGGCGGTTGTACCGGCGCAGCCGAAGGACGTTTGACCAGGTGAACGACGGTTCCCTCCCCGGGCACAGAGGTCACCGTCATTTCATCCATCAGCTGGCGGGCGAAGGTCAGCCCCAACCCCATTCGTTCACCCGGGAGTGTCGTAAAGGTGGGCTCAAGGGCCTGCTCCACATTGGCGATGCCGCGACCCTGGTCGGAAACGGTGATCTCCAAGCAGCCTTCGCGCAGCCGTCCCTCTACCCGTACCGGTCCCGGACCATCCGGGTAGGCGTGAATCACTACGTTGGAGACCAACTCCGAGACAGCGATGCGGATGTCCTCGATATCCACCAGGGTAAACTGGTCGAGTTGCGAGGCGAAGGCGGCCACCGCATAGCGGCTAAAGGCCACGTTAGCGGGCAGGCTGGGAAACTCCAGCACGAAGTGATTCTCCTGAAGGCGGGGGTGTGTACCGTCTGTCGCACCGCTCAAGCTCTTCCCCCTCCTTCCCGGGGTAGCGGTAGCGCTTCGTCCAGGCTGTTATACGCCTCCATGATTCGCAGGACGCCCGACAGCTCAAAAAGGCGGCGCACGTTGGGTTGTAGCCCGACCAGAGCCATCCTTCCTCCACGCAGCACACACTGCCGGTAGCGCCCCAGTACCGCTCCTAACCCAGAGCTATCTACAAATGTGACGCCGCTAAGGTCCAGAATGAGTTGACGAGCCTCAGGGTGCTGGGACCAGGCCCCTTCGATTTGTGTCCGAAGAAGCGGGGCGGTTTGCAGGTCCAGTTCACCGGAGATGGCTGCGACCAAACAGGGTCCTGCCGGGGTCGAGACCCATTCCAGGTTGACCACGCTGGACACCCCTACTTTCTGAGCCAAGGATAGGCCAACTCATAACCCGGATTCGTGACCGGGGTGGGAAATCCTGCCCGGGAGAGGGGAAGGCGAGGCAGGCGATAGCAGTGGATCGTGTGCCGAAAACGCCCGTGGTTTTGCCTATTTCTTGCGGGCGTACGCATACCCATAGGTAGACTGCCAGAACCATCGGGATGAGGGGGCGCGAGCATGGCCGAGGGGGACATTCAGAATCATGGAAACCCGGAGCAGACGATGGAGCCCACCTGGGCGCAGCGCCTGCAAGCCCAGCTGCAGCAGGTGGATGAGCATGTGGTCGACCTGAACGAGGCCTTGCTGATGCTGGTGGCGGTGCGGGCCAGCGCTGGGCCACAGCCTGGCGAGGCCCAGGATCACGCAGAGGGGACAGCTCCCTCTGCCATGCCGGCGTCCCAGGCAGGGGAGACACCCGACCAGGCCTCTCCTGCCCTGCTCGCAGCCGTTACGGCTGTGCGGGAGGAATGGCAGCAATGGCTGGGCCAGGCCCAACACCTGCTCAACCGGGGAACCGCTCTGGTCGACCGGATCGAACGGCTGTGCCAACGGGCAGAAGCCGATGAAGCAGGTCGTCCGCGGAGAGGGGTGCCGGGTCTGGCTGGCACAGGTAGCGGCGGGGCCGGAGTAGCCCCTCCTCTAGCGCGAGGGAGCTGGTCAGGCCGTCCCTCCGGCGTCATGCTGTCGGGTCAGCCGGACGCCTCCGTACGGCCTGCACCTGAACCCAAGGTACGGCCACTTCGTCCGGCCGCCTCGTCCCCTACCGTATCGTCTCCCCCCGCTTCCCTTCCCCGCGGGACGACCTCCTCAGGGTCGCCCCGTCACGAGTCGTCCGCCTCTAGCTCGCCGCGGCGCCGGTGGCGGTGGTGGTAGGGGCGGCCGGGTCGACGCCGGCTGCCAGGCGTTGCGCCAACTGGTACAAGTGTTCCAAGCGCTCCCGTCCCAGCCTCTGCTCTGCCTGGGTCAGAATCTGTTGCCAGCCAGCCGGGTTATTGAGCAAGGCGGCAGCCGCCGGCACCAGCTGGTTGAGCGCGGCCGGGAGTTGTCCGCCGTCCGGCTGGCTGCCAGGTGTAGATGCAGAGGAAGAGGAGAATGACGAGGAGGAAGTAGGGGGGAGAAGCGATGTCCCTGCCTCCCCCCCAGCGGCCGGCGGGGGGGCGGAGTGGGCCCGCAGGGCGTTCAGCGACGCGACGAGCCCCGCCAGGTTGGCCAGGGTCGTAGGGTTTGTGACCGCGGGCAACAGCCTGGAGAGAATCCCCCCGGCCCCCTCGCTGCTCGCCGGAGTCGTCGCCCCTACTGTAGCAGGCACTGAACCGGGAGTGCCGCCGGCTGTCGAGGCGGACCCTCCCGCTGTCCCCCCGGCCGGTTTTCGTTCCAGGAGTGGGAGCAGGAGCGGCAGCACTTGCGTTAGGCTCAGTGGGGGCTCCTCTCCCGCTGGCTTGCGAGCACGCCAATCAATCAGAGCTTGCGCAGTGTTCACCTGTTGTTGAAGACGCTCCAGGATGACGTCGTCCCCTTTGCGGGCCAGCAGGGGACGAAGAAGCAACGCCGTCTCGAGCGTGGCTCGTACCCTTCTGCGGGCCGCAGGATCCTGGGGGTCGGCAGCCATCCGCAGCAGGCTGGCCATGGCTTGCAGTTCGTCGCTCAGGCGCGCCAGCGGCGACGACGGCGGCGCGGCCACTGGGAGAGCGAATGCTGGAGCTCCCTCCACGCTGGTCACCACCATTCCGGCAAATCTCCCGCCTGTTACTCATCAGCATATGCAACGCCGTCAGAGAACGCCCGCTGCGATTTGACAGCACCCTGGTGCTTTGGGGCGCGCAGGTCAGGACATCGGGGCGAGATCCCGCATAGGCTGGATCGTCGGTTGGGGGAGGTTGTCGCTTGCTGCAGCGGCCGCATGGTTCACCAGGCCGGGCAGGAAAACGAAGGGGGGTGCTTGCGTGCTTTCGGATGAGATGAGGGCCGGGGGTCCGGAAGGATTGGGTGGGCCAGAGCCCCCGCCTCCACCACCAAAGCCAGAGCCTGGACTGCCGCCGCCCTGCCCCTCCCCGCCTGCACCGTGCCCTCCGGGGCCGGGGGATGGCCTGGGCGGATCGGGGTCCCTGCCATTCTTGCTGTTCCTCATCTTGTTGTTGCTGGTCTTGTCGTTCTGGGCACAAGGACTGGAGCGGGGGCTGTTTCGCAAACTTCCAGCTGCAGCCGCCTAGCGGGAGGGAATGAGGTGCGCAACTTGGATCAACATCATCAAACTTTGAAGCACGCCCTGGCTGGACTTTCGGATCAGGAGCGGGCCGCCATCGAGGCGTTGACCCAGCGGTTGAAGACCACACCGGATCGGCCCACGCGGGAAGACTCGGACGAGGAACTGATGCGAAAAGCAGCCAACATGTTTCAACAGCTGAGTCCGGCTGAACAAGCCCTGCTGGCCCAGTTGGGTCACAGTTTCCAGATGGTCCTGGCCGGCGGAGCGACAGGGGGCAAACCCACTCCGATCCCGACGCCCCCACCCTCTGAGTCTGTTGAACCTGCCGCACCGGCGGCGGCCCCTCCGCCAGAGCCGGCCGGGCCAGCCGGCCCGCCCTCTTCTTCGCAGCCGGTGTAGCAAGCCGGACAGCCAACGGGAACAGTCAAAGAGAGAGGCGGGGATCTTCCCCGCCTCTGCGGTGTGAACGGCGGCGACGGTCAGCGGCTCTGTTCGCCTGCCGTCCCGCCGTTCACAGTAGGTGATTCAGGGGAAGCGTTCCGCTGGCGAGCAGCAAGCAAGGCCTGCATCGTAGGACGGATGGTCTCCACTTGTTCCATCACGCCGGCGTACGCTCTCACCAACTGGATGACCGCATCAGCGGCCAATTGACCATAGTCACTCAGAAACGGTTTCAGTGACTGAAAGAGGTTCTCGTAAGCTTGTGTCGAGTACGGCATGGTGTGGCAGGCGCCGCGCTCCCTCCTTTCCCCGTGGGCAGCTCGCCGTAGTATCATAAGCGGCCCGGGGGAAGCGGGTGATGGGACCAGGCGTTCAAAACCGCACCATAGTCGTACGGCTGCGCGGAGTGCGGGGCGGGTACAGCCCTTGCAGGGTGATCCTCATCCCGCGCCCTACCATCTCCCAGAAAGAGGCGGACCGCACCGGTTGCTTTGCCACCAACGGAACCTCTCCGACCACCTCGCCGCCGCTGTGGACCGTGAGCTTGCCCACCTGCTGCCCCGCTTGGACGGGCGCCGTGAGGCGCTGGTTCACCGTGGCCTCGGTCTCGAACTCAATTTTCGTCCCTCTGGGCACGGTCACTGATAGGTCCTGGCCTACCACGACGGCGACCTTCTCGGGGTTGCCCCGCCAGACAGGAAGGTCCCCCCAGGGAGTGTCTTTGCTCACGAGCCGTTGCGCCGTGAAGGTACGGTACCCCCAGTTCAGCAAGGCAGCCACGGCGGTGTCCCGTTCGGCGCGGGTGGGAGCGCCCAATACCACCGCAATCAACCGGAGCCCGTCTCGAAGAGCGCTGACACTGATGCAGTAGCCCGCCTCGTTGGTGAACCCGGTCTTGATGCCGTCGACACCCGGCAAGCGGCGCAGAAGCGTGTTGAAATTATACAGAACCGGCTGGCGGAGTCCTTCGGGACGCACCGTGTACTCATACGTCGATACGAGGTCTCGAAACCCAGGCAGCGTCAGCGCGTAACGACTGAGACGGGCCACGTCCAAGGCGGACGAGTACTGCGGCACTCCCAGTTTGCCGACGGACTCGGAGGGCAGCCCCGTGGGGTTGCCATAGAGGGTGTCGGTCAGGCCCAGTTGTTTGGCTCGCTCGTTCATCTTTTGTACGAAGGCTTCCTCCGAGCCCGCCAGGTGTTCTGCCAGTGCGACGGCGGCATCATTGGCAGATCCCACCGCAACGGCGGTCAACAGCTCCTGGAAGGGGCGGCTCTCCCCCACTTCGAGCCAGATCTGGGTGCCCCCCATACTCTTGGCGTACTCGCTGGCAACAACCGGGTCATTTGGGGAGACCGTCCCGTCTCGAAGAGCCTCCAGAGCCAGTACCATGGTCATGATCTTGGTCACACTGGCGATGGGCTGCCGCTGGTCCGGATTCTTGGCCCACAGCACCCGGCCACTGGCAGCATCCATCAGCACGGCAGAGCGGGTGTTTTGTTGGAGCTGGAAGGCGGCGGGTGGCAGAGAGGCTACACCACCAGTCGGTGGCCGGGGACCTTCAGCGCCTGCTGTCGAGGCCATGCCCATGCCCGCCGTGGCCAGAGGTAGGAGAAATCCCAAGATCCCCATAATCCAATGCCCAGGATGTGTGCGACCCCATCTCCTTAGATGCATGCCCCCATCCCCCATCCTTCCGTTTGCACCGTAGTCTTGAGCGTAGTTTTCCCCTGGATTGGGCCGCTACGCAAGGCATGGGCGGGGTGCACAGCCGGCTACGACAACCGGGTGCTAGCTGGCGGGAGCCGGCACCCGTGCCAGCACGAGAGGCGGGTGGGCAGGGGGGACGTCTGCAACGATCCACGCAGGTTGGAGTCGAGTCACCGCGGCCTCCAGTCGCTGGCGGTCGTTTCCCCACAGCCTGGCCAGCACGGTCTGCCCGGCTTGAACAGGGTCGCCGATGCGGGCCTCCATCCACAGCCCGACAGCGGGGTCGATACGGGCGTGCGGTTCCATGCGGCCGGCGCCCAGGTGAGCCAGAACCAGGCCGAGGAGCTCGCCATCGACCCCAGCCAGATAGCCGCTGGCCGGGGCGAGCACCGTCACCTCGTGTTGGGCTCGGGATAAGACTTGCCAGGGGGAATCGGCCACCCGTGGATCTCCCCCCTGGGCCTGAATCCATGTTTGAAACCTTTCCAGGGCGGCGCCCGAACGCCAGGCTCGCTCCAACTGAGCCTGAGCTGCCTGGTCATCTGCGGCGGCTCTCCCCAGTTTCAGCATTTCCCTGCCCAGAGCGAAGACGAGTTCTTGCAGGTCGGCTGGGCCATCTCCCCGGAGGAAGTCGACCACCTCGGCAATCTCTACCGCGTTGCCCACAGCCCGCCCCAACGGCTGGTTCATGTCGGTGACCAGAGCGACGGCTGGATGCCCGGCACGCGCGGCGATGGCGGTCATCGTCCGGGCTAACTGCAGCGCCTGCTCCGTTTGCTTGAGAAACGCCCCCCGCCCTACCTTTACATCCAGGACAAAAGCATCGGCTCCCGCCGCCAGCTTTTTGCTCA
Source organism: Limnochordaceae bacterium (assembly GCA_014896305.1). Taxonomy (GTDB): domain Bacteria; phylum Bacillota; class Limnochordia; order Limnochordales; family DUMU01; genus Bu26. The sequence goes on along the minus strand of JADBKQ010000003.1, from coordinate 17,371 downwards.
TGATACTGGCGGCAATGAGGGGCAGAGAGTCGACGGTGGCAGTCCGGTCCCGCAGGGCGTAAAGGATCTTGTCGGCGGGGGCAAGGTCCACCCCGGCGCTGGCGACGGCAAGCCCAATCCCCTGCACCTGGGCGATGAATTCGGCCTGGCTCAGCTCTACCCGCAACCCTGGAATGCTCTCCAGCTTATCTAGAGTCCCCCCAGTATGGCCCAGCGCTCGCCCGGAGAGCTTGGCTACGGGCAAGCCGCAGGCTGCTACCAGCGGCGCCAAGGCGATGGTGGTCTTATCGCCCACCCCGCCGGAAGAGTGTTTGTCCACCTTGATGCCGGGTATCGCCGTCAAGTCGAGCGTATGGCCGCTGGCCGCCATGAGCCGGGTAAACAGCGCCGTCTCCTTCTCCGTCATGCCACGAAAATAGACGGCCATGAGCCAGGCGCTGACCTGTTCTGTGGGGATGATACCATGGGTGATTCCGGCCACTAGCGAGGCCAGTTCTGCTTCGGTATGCTCCCCCCCGTTGCGCTTTTTGCGGATGAGTTCATACATGCTCAGCGAACTCAGCGAGTCCGTCACAGCCATACCTCCTTGGGCGAGTGGGCGGCTACTGTATCTGGGCGAGCACCGCATCGGCAAAACTGGTTCCGGCTTCTGGCGCCTCCACCCCCATGGCCTCGGCCAACGTAGCCCCCAGGTCGGCAAAGGTGGAGCGGGTGCCCAACGCCACGCCCGGCCGGATCGGGGGTCCAGCCACGAGGAGGGGAACGTACTCCCGGGAATGATCGGTCGAAGGAGTGGTGGGATCGCACCCGTGATCAGCCGTGATGACCAGCGCATCCCGCGGCCCCAGAGCGGCCAACAAGCGGGGAATCCAGGCGTCAAACTCCCTGAGAGCCCGGGCATAGCCGGGAGCGTCATTTCGGTGGCCATAGAGCATGTCGAAATCCACGCAGTTGGCGAAGATCAATCCGGGTTCAGCGCTGTGTTGTAGCAAATCCCAGGTGACCTCCAGCGTCTCCCGGTTATTCCCCGTGTGCGCCGCCCAGGTGATCCCTTGCCCGGCAAAGATATCCGCGATCTTCCCCACCGCCCGCACGGCCAGACCCGCCTTCTTGAGCGCATCCAGCACTGTCGGACGGAACGGGCGTAGACTGAAGTCCCGGCGCCGCTCGGTCCGTACGAATGCTCCCGGCTTGCCCACAAAGGGGCGGGCAATGACTCGGTCTACCGCATGCGGCCCGATGAGGATCTCCCGCGCGATCTGACACATGCGATAGAGCTCTTCTACGGGGATCACCTCTTCGTGGGCCGCCACTTGAAACACGCTGTCTGCCGACGTGTACACGATGGGGGCACCGGTTCGCAGGTGTTCCTCCCCCAGTTCTTGAATGATGATCGTCCCGGACGCCGGCTTGTTGCCCAAGATAGGCCGGCCGATCCGCCGCGTGAACTCGTCAATGATCTCGGGAGGAAACCCATGTGGATAGGTGGGAAATGGGCGGTCCAGGACGAGCCCCATCATTTCCCAGTGCCCCGTGGTGGTATCCTTGCCCGGTGAACGTTCAGCCGCCCGGCCATACGCACCGCTGGGTTTCTCCACCTTTTCCACTCCGGGAGCCGGTTCGATGACCCAACCCAGCCCCAGCGCGGACAAGTGGGGAAGCGGCAAACCTCCTACGGCCATCGCCGTGTGAACAACCGTATTGCTGCCACCATCCCCGTATTGGCCGGCGTCGGGTAGAGCTCCAATGCCGACACTGTCCATGACGAGAATGGCCACCCGCTCGAGGCGACGGGAGTGTGACTTCGGTGTGGCGCTAGTCCGGCCTGGTGGGGTCATGAGAGGACTGTTGCGACGATCTGTCATACCCTGCACTCCTTTGTCTGCTCTGGTCGTCCTCGTCAGCAGCTTTCCCCGGATCGGTGGCCCGCGGGTGGGCGGCCCGGTATACGTCTTGAAGGTGGCTGGTGGTCAGGTGGGTGTAGATCTGGGTGGTTTGGATATCGGCATGCCCCAGCAGCTCTTGCACGGAGCGCAGGTCGGCTCCTCCTTCGAGTAGGTGGGTAGCAAAAGAGTGGCGGAGTACATGAGGGCTGGGAAGTTCTGTGAGGCCGGCCCGCCGGGCGTACTCCCGCACGAGCTGCCAACCCCGCTGGCGGCTGATGGCTCTACCCCGCACCGACACAAACAACTCGGGCACGTCGATAGTTCTGGCCGGGACTGTACCGGTCCGGTGAGCCCGCCTGAGGAGAGCGGGTCGCCCATGTTCCAGATAGCGTCGAAGGGCCTGTACCGCCGGCTCTCCCAATGGAACAATGCGCTCTTTGCGACGTTTGCCCCACGGACGGACCAGCTGCTGACCCAGGTCGACGTCCTCCAGCCGGAGACGAAGTAACTCGGAAATCCGCAAACCGGCACCGTACAGCAACTCTAGCATCGCCCGGTCCCTCAAGTCCTGGGGGCGATCTCCCTGGGCGAGCTCGATCAGTTGGTTGACCTGTCTTTGGCCCAACACCCGCGGGAGCGGGCGGCCTTTGCGGGTGGCGGCCAGGAGTTCGGCCGGGCTGGGTTCACCTGCCTGACCCGCCCAGTACGCGAAAAAGCCGCGCAAGCATGAGGTGAGGCGGGCCAGGCTGCTGGCAGCGGCTCCTGCCGCCCGCCGGGTGGCCAGGAACGCAACCAGCCTTTCTTCGGAACAGTCCGCCAACCGGATTTGCTCGGCTGACCGCGCCAGGTGTTGCTGCAAATAGGCGGTCAGCGCATCGAGATCTTGCCGATAGGCACGAACGGTTGCTGGACTGAGCCGCCGCTCTGCCAAGAGGTAGGTTTCGTAGTGGATCCGCGCTTGATGTAAGGAAGAGGACTCTGTTTGGCGATCGGCCCGTCCCAGGGCCGGACACTTGCGATCGCTCGCCTTCCCCACCCCCGTGATCTTTCCCTCTGGTCTGGGTCAGTCCATACTGACCGGAAGAGTCGCGCACAGCTAACTTCTCGGATCGGTCCAGGCTCGCTCCAAACAGGGCTTGGTCAAGGGGAGGGTTCTCCAGGATATTGGGCATTCCTTCTAGGATCGCAGGCAGCTCCTAGGGCCAGAACCGGTTGACGACGGCCAGAAGGTAGGGGGAGACGAATGCCTGGAGCAGATCTCCCATGGCGATCATCCCCGAGGTGACCAAGGTCATCAGCAATGTAGCCAGCAACTGCTGGCCGTAAGAGGTATCCGAGCGATGGCCCAGCAAGATTTGGAGCGTCGTTTTGCTTAGGCTCAGGGCTGCGACGGCCAGCAGGATCAGCCCAGGGATGATCAGAAGATTGTGAGGCAGCAGAAAAGCCGCTATGACCAAGGGAGAGTGCCAACCCAGGGGCTGGGTAAACAACCCACTGGTAAAACCCAGGACGAAACCCCGGACTCCCACGAGCAGTAGCACCACGGGCGCCCCCAGCAAGGAGAGAGCGGCTAGTGTGATGATGCCGGCAGTACAAACCAGATCCTGGGTGAGGGCCTGGCGCAGCAAGGCGAGGCTATTGGTGGGGGGAGCCTGTCCGGCCCAGAGGGAGTAATGGGTGAGCTCGTTCTTGAGCAGCTGGATCTGGGTAGGAGGCAGGGTCCATGCCATCAGCCACCCAATCCCTCCACCCACAACGAACAGTAAGCAGACCCAAAAGAGGGTGGCTCGACGCCGTTCCAGGAAAATGGCCAGGATGGTGCGCATCGGTCTGCCCCCTGCCGCACGCGAGGTGGTACAACCTTATGCGGCTAGCGGCAGCGGCATAACCAATGAGACTCGTAGCGGCGACGAGCCAGCTCAGCCTGGCGCTAGAGGGGCTAGCGTTCCGCGCGCGCCAACCCATTGAGAAACTCCAATACGGGTGCTTTCTCGGTGTGCCAGAGGACGGAAGTGAGGCTGGCGTTGGCGAGAAAAAAGTGGGTGCGCAAGGCCAGGTTCAAGCCAAGAACCCAGCATAGCAACGCCTTCAGGGATGCTCCGTGCGAAACGACCAGTACATTGCTGCCCACGAACGAGCGGGCGATCTCCTCGACCGTTGCCACCATCCGGCTTTGTACTTCGAGGATCGTCTCTCCTCCGGGAGGGCGACTCTGTCCGCCGCTATCAATCCAGCGCTGCCAGGCCTCTGCATCCGTGGTCTGCAGTTCCTGGGCGGAGTGCCCCTGCCAGTCCCCCAACCGGTGCTCCCGCAAACCTTGGTGCAGATGAAGAGGGGCACCCACCTCCCCCTGAACGATTTGTGCAGTCTGGTATGCGCGCTGCAGGTCGCTGCTGAAAATCACCCGGATGGGCTGACCCATCGTTTCCGCCCAGTAACGTACCGCACGGGCCACGGCCCGTGCTTCGGCCATGCCCGTTTCGTTCAACGGAGGATCAAGCTGTCCTTGAATCAACCCCTGATGGTTCCAGTCGGTTTGGGCGTGCCGGATAAGTAACAGACGGGTCGCCCCAGGCACGAGCCGGCCAGAGAACAGAAACCAGCCGGCCACTAATGGGGGTGAAGATGACGGCATGTGCGTTCAACGCTCCCCTGTCCCAAGCTGGGCCGCCCATTGGCCAGCCGCGGCGGCAGCGAGGAAAGGTAAGGGATCAGTGCGAGCCGTGCGGCCCATCGATTGCAGGCCGAGGCCTATCCGCTCGGCTTCATCCAGGATAGCAGACAGGACTGGCAGCCAGACGAGGTGATGCCGGGAAGGGATGCCCGCCTCAGTGACTTGCTCTAGGATCTGGCTCTGAAGCGGAGCATCATCCAGCTGGGGCAAAGCAACTTCGCAGCGGGCATGTACGGCCCGTCCCAGGACCGTCAGCGTGTGATGGCTGGCACCCCGGTGACGAGGACGGGGATCAGCCCCAGACAGACGCACAACGGCCACCGGTCGCCCTCCCAGGGCGTCGGCGGCATCCAGCAGGAACGCTTGCTCCAGGGCGGTGGTGCCCCACCGGGTATCCGTGCCGACGATGCCTGGGCCCATGCCAGCCAGGATGATGTCCGCCCGGCCGACGATGGCGGCGGCCAGCAGTCCGCTGTGAATACCAACCGCCTCTATGTCCCCACCAAAGGCGTGGCCAACGGTCACCGTAACGTCGAGCAACCCCAGTTTGCGTAGCTGTTGCACCTGCTGGCTGAAGGACATGGGTAAGGCTGCCCCGTCGGTCATCACATAGGCGAGTCGGATCGGACGTTCCCCTGCCGCTTGCCTGCAGGCCAACACCGCCGGTGCCAATTGGCTGTGCAACGAGAGGGCTACGACCGGCCGGCCAGCCAGGGAGTCAGCGGCGGCCATCTCTCGATGGTAGGGGCTGTCCGGTTCTTCCACCGCGAGAACAGGAAATTGCCAGGGGGTGTAGCGCAACTTCATGATGTGCCCGGGGTCGACGCGTTCCTGCTCCCCCGCTTCGGCGCGCCAAATCACAAAGTGATAGCCACCAGTTCCCAGGTTGAGCTGGACGGCCGTCGTGTTGAGCAGCACCTGTTCACCCGCATGAACGGGACCGAGGAAATCGACAAAATGAAGCGCCTTGGCCGTAGGCATGACTGCCGCCGGCTGGGCGCCATTCTGCTGGAGGGGGGGCTGCCGGGCAGGCTCAACGGGGCGCTCTAACTGCACCTCCAACTCCTGCAGCCCGGGCCCGAACTCGCGGACAGCCTGAACCTTGGCCCAACGTGTCTGGATCAACGGCGGTGCAACCCCCTGTATTCGCGATCGCCGCGCTCGCCATACTCATTATGCTCGCCACGGTCACTTCGCTCCGACCGTTCACGACGCTCACCTCGCTCCGGACGGGAGGCAGCCGCACGACGCGGATGATCATCTTCCCCTTCGGCCGGGGGCAAGCACTCCTTGTGGGAGAGGTTGATCCGGCCCAAACGGTCGATGTCCGTCACTTTGACCAGGAGTTCGTCGCCTACGTTGACCACGTCTTCCACCCGGCCAACCCGCTCTCGGGAGAGTTCGGAGATGTGGACGAGGCCCTCTTTACCAGGCAGAATCTCAACGAACGCCCCGAAATTGGTGGTCCGTTTAACTTTGCCCAGGTAAGTGGCGCCGACCTCCACGTCCCGAACCAGGTTTTCGATGATCTGCTTGGCCTTGGCCCCGGCAGCCTGGTCGGCGGAGGCGATGAAGATGTGGCCATCATCTTCAACGTCAATTTCCACGCCGGTTTGGTCGATGATGCTACGAATCATCTTGCCACCTGGCCCGATGACATCCCGGATTTTGTCCACCGGGATTTCCATCGTGATGATGCGCGGCGCATACGGAGACAGTTCAGCACGTGGGGCTGGAATCACGGACAGCATCTTGTCGAGAATGAAGAGACGCCCGCGTCTTGCTTGCTCCAGAGCTTGGGCCAGGATATCCCGGGTCACTCCAGCAATCTTGATGTCCATCTGAATGGCGGTAATTCCATCGCGAGTGCCGGCGACCTTGAAATCCATGTCTCCCAACGCATCCTCGATTCCCTGGATATCCGTCAGGATGGCGAAAGAATCTCCGTACTTGACCAATCCCATGGCCACACCGGCCACCGGTTTACGAATGGGCACTCCCGCATCCATCAGAGCCAACGTACTCCCGCAAACGCTCGCCTGCGACGTGGAACCGTTGGATTCCAGTACTTCCGACACCAGGCGAATGGTGTAGGGGAAATCCTCTTCAGGGGGGATCACGGGCAGGAGCGCACGTTCTGCGAGAGCCCCGTGACCGATTTCGCGGCGTCCCGGAGCCCGTAACGGCCGAACCTCCCCTACGCTGTAAGGCGGGAAATTGTAATGATGGATGTACCGCTTACGGTCTTCTTCCCGCAGGTCATCCAGCATCTGTTCATCGGATTTGACCCCCAGAGTACAGGTCGTCAGTACCTGCGTCTGCCCGCGGGTGAAAAGACCCGAGCCATGAACCCGCGGTAGAATCCCCACCTGGCAGGTGATGGGGCGGATTTCGTCCAGCTGCCGCCCATCCGGACGTCGTTTCTCCTGGGTGATGAGCCGGCGTACTTCTTCCTTCAACAGCTTGTCAAAGGCCGTTTGGATGTCTTTACTGCGTAGGGCGAAGGTCTCCTCGTCCATTGTCTCCTGGAAATGGACAAGAGTCTGCTGAGCCACCATGTCGATGGCAGCATCACGATTCTGTTTGTCGGCATTGGTCAACGCCGACAACAGCGGTTCCCGGGCAAACTGGCGTACCTGTTCAACGAGTTCAGGGTCGGGCTGGGCCAGTTGGGGTTCGAATTTGGGACGTCCCACCTTGGTGCGCATCTCATCGATCAGGTCCACCAGACGCCTGACTTCTTGATGTCCGGTCATGATGGCGTCCAGCATATCCGCCTCCGATACCTCGTTGGCGCCAGCTTCGACCATCATGACCGCATCCCGAGTGCCCGCAACCACGAGGTTGAGGACACTGCGAGCCCGAGCCTCCGAGTCGGGCATGATCACGAATTGATCGTCGACTTTCCCCACCCTCACGCCGGCGATGGGGCCCTGGAAGGGGATGTCCGAGATGGTTAACGCGACGGAGGCGCCCAACATGGCAGCAATGTCGGGGTCGTTGTTTTGGTCGACGGACAATACTGTCGCCACGACCTGCACATCGTGCCGGAAGCCCTCCGGAAAGAGCGGGCGGATCGGCCGGTCGATCTCACGGGCGTGCAAAACGGCGGCTTCCCCAGGCCGACCTTCTCGCCGCCCCCAACCGCCAGGGATCTTGCCGATACTGTACATGCGCTCCTCGTAATCGACCACAAGGGGGAAGAAGTCGATCCCTTCCCGGGGTTCCTTCGACATGGTCGCCGTGACCAGCACAACCGTGTCCCCGTACCGAACCAGCACGGCGCCGTTCGCCTGTTTGGCCAACTCGCCGGTTTCAAAGCGGAGGGGTCTGCCCCCCAGCTGTGTCTCGAAAACCTCCATGCGTTCTCCTCCTTGTGCAATCTTCCCGGCAAACGGTTCACAGCCGGCCTGCGCCCCCGCCTGCTTCCACTCTTGCCGACCACCAGCCTTGTCCATCTGTCGACCTGCGGGCAGCCTATTCCTCGCGAACCGTTGTGAGCCGTTGCCCCCTGCTATCTTGCCCGTCCCGCCGTGTCACAGGTCCGAAAAAGGGGAAGAGCGGGCTGCCCCGCTCTCCCCCTGGTCCTTCTAATGCCGCAGGCCTAGGCGAGCGACCAACGCCCGGTACCGATCCACATCTTTGCTTTCCAAATAGTTGAGCAGGCCACGGCGCTGGCCGATCATTTGGTACAATCCTCGCCGGGAATGGTGGTCCTTGCGGTGAACCTGCAAATGCTCGCTCAACTGGTTGATGCGCTGGGTAAGTAAGGCGATCTGCACTTCCGGTGAGCCAGTGTCTCCCTCATGGGTTTGATATTCCTTGATGATCTTGGCCTTTTCTTCGGGGTCGAGTGCCATGGAGAATCCTCCTCGTATTTGAGAATCGCCGCCCGTCCCGCGCCTGCCCCCCCGAAGCAACGCCGGACGCCGGTTCGATCCGCTGGCCGCCGCCCCCCCGCTTCGCCCGGGGGCCAGCTGTGCACAAGCTGATCCAGGACATTCTAGCATGCAGTACTAGCTCTGTAAACGTCCCCACAGATGGCGGGCCTGGTCCCGATCTGCTTCCATCTGCTCGACCAATTGTTCGACAGTATCAAAGCGGGCGATGGGCCGCAGCCGTTGCAGAAAGTCGACTGCCAGGTACTGGCCGTAGAGGTTGCCCTCGTACTGATCCACATATACTTCGACCACCAGCGGAGCAGCCATCCCCTCTGTCCAGAAGGTAGGCTTTCTGCTGATGGAGACGAGCGCCGGGCGGTCGGGAATCTCTGTCACCACCGCTACATAGACTCCATCTGCGGGAAGAACCTTGTTGGCGGGCGTAGCCAGATTGGCCGTGGGAAATCCGAGGCTTCGTCCCCGCCCGTCGCCTGCCACCACCTGGCCTTGCAGGCGGTAGGGGCGTCCCAGCCAGCGGGCGGCCTGTTCCACTTGCCCGGCCTGCAACGCCTGACGAATGCCTGTGCTAGAGACCACCTGCCCATCCACGACGACCGGGGGCAGGATCTCCACCTGCCAGCCCAGCTCTTGGCCGCTGCGTTGCAGGGAGGCGGCCTTGCCCGCTCCGCCCCTCCCGTAGCTGAAGTCAAAACCGGCCACCGCCCCGGCCACTTGTAAGCGGGTGTCCAACACCTCGTGCACAAACTGTTCGGGACTCAGCTGGCTGAAGGCCGGATCGAAACGAATCAACCAGACGCCATCCAGGCCTTCTTGCTCCAATAGGTCCAACTTCTCCTCGGTGGTGGTCAACAGAGGAGGAGCTCCCCCCAGCAGGGAGCGGGGGTGGCGGTCAAAGGTGAGAGCGACCGCCGGACGTCCCGCCGCAGCCGCCAGCCGGCGGGTGTGACGAAGAATCTCCTGATGCCCACGGTGAACCCCGTCGAATGTCCCCAGGGCGACGATAGCTCCCGGTCGCAGGTTACGCTTCCCTGCCGATTTCCAAACGATCTCACGAACCTCTATGTCCACAGCCATTCGGGCTTGCCTCATCTTCCCACGTTAATACCTTTTCGGGGTGCCAGACCCCTGGCTTCACCTGGCGAGCCAGTGCCCGCAGCCGTCCTTCTGGGTCAAGTACGGCCAGCCAGCCATCCTCAGCCTCGAGTTGAACGGCGGGCAGGCTGGGAGTCTCCCCTCGCCCGGCGCCAGCGTTTCCTTCTCCTTGCTGTACTCGTTCTCCCTCTGGCTCGCGGACAATCTCATCAGAAGAAAAGACTCCTCCCTGGACGACCCGTGCCAGGGCGGCGGGGTGTAATACCACCCGGCGCCAATGGAGCGGCAGAATGTCATCCAGCGGCTGTAACCAGGCAGCCAGTTGCTGGGGAGTCGCGTACATCAGCTCCTCCAGGGGATGGGCTTGCTCCAACACGAACGGCCCTACCCGCGTGCGGCACAGGTCAGCCACCGTAGCCCCTAAGCCCAGGCGGCGACCGACGTCCTTGGCCAATGCCCGGACGTAGGTGCCGGCCGAGCAGTCTAACTCCACCAGCAGGCGTTCCCCGGCATGGATGGGCGCAGCCGGGGCGTCGGGGGGGCGCTGCCAGGCAGCTCCGGGCTGTGGACGCCACCCCAGCCACTCCAGACGCCAGATCCGTACAGAACGGGGTGGCAATGGCCGCGGTAGGCCAGCCCGTACCCACTCATAGCTGTGGCGGCCCGCCACCCGCACGGCACTGGCCGCTGGTGGAACTTGCTCGATTTCCCCCTGAAACTCAACTAGAGCTGCTCGTACTGCCTGGGCCGTCACAAAGCTGCCGGCAGCCGCCTGGGCGACAACCAGACCCTGCAGGTCGCCACTGTCAGTCTCCCGGCCCAGCCACCACTCGGCCCTGTACTGCTTGCTATGCCAATGCGCGTACTCCGCCAGGCGGGTTGCCAGTCCCAAAGCCAGGGGGAGTAGACCGTGTGCGGCAGGATCGAGGGTTCCCAGGTGGCCAACCCGGGTTCCTGGACACCGGCGCCGTACGCAAGCGACCACATCGTGGGAGGTAGGCCCAACGGGCTTGTTGACGAGGAGAAACCCGTGCAGTGGCTGGCCCCAGGTACCATGGGGGCCGACGGGGTTCATCGCTGGTTCACAGCCGCTTGTGCGAGTTCCACGGCCCGGCGCTCGACTTCCTCCAACGAGCCCGCCACCGTGCAACCGGCGGCCCGGGGATGGCCACCGCCGCCCAGGCGGACCGCTAGCTGACTCACATCCACTCGTTCGTGGGAACGCAACGAGATGCGTACCGTGCCCGGCTGGATCTCCCGCAACAGCATGGCCACTTCCACTCCACCCACCATGCGCGGGTAGCTCACGAAACCATCGAGTTCGTTTTCCGGTACGCCCGACTGCTGGATGAGGTCATAGGGCAAGCTGGCCCAGGCCACCCGCCCATCCGGGCTCAATTGGAGGCGATCCACCACCGCTCCGATCAGGCGCACGTAATTCCAATCTTTCTCTTCGAAGAGGACGTGAGAGACCCAAGCCGCCGGCGCCCCCGCCTCAATCAGAGCCGCAGCCAGACGCAAAGTCCGCGGCCGGGTGTTGCTGAACCGGAAAGAGCCGGTATCGGCGGACAACGCAGCAAATAGCTGCGTGGCCAGGGTTGGGTTGAGCGGCACCCCCAGGGCGCGTCCCACCGCATAGATGAGCTCTCCGCAGGCCGCGGCTTCGGGCCGGACCCAGCGGGCGACCAGGTCAGCGTCATTGGTGCCATGATGGTCGATGTTCACCAGCTCCTGCGTCCGCTGCTGCAGATACGGGAGGGCGGCTGCCGTACGGATGGGATCGCAGTCCACCACGATGCCCACATCCCACGGGCCGAGCGGGTCCAGCTGGGCGGGCAGTACGATCTGCTCCGCTTCGGGCAGCAAGAACAAGGAACGTGAGAGCGGGTCGGGGCAGACCATCGTCGGCTGAGCTCCCAGGGCCCGCAGAAATCCGCCCAACGCCAACATGGAGCCTACAGCGTCCGGGTCGGGTTGCTCGTGGCAAGCAATGAGCGGCCGGCGGGCACGACGAAGCGCTTCCAGCACCACGGCCGGAGGCGCGAAGTCCCCCGACCAGTCGGCAGTTGGGAGCACCGTGTCTGGTTCGACGACGGCACCGCTAGAAGAAGAAAGGGGGGGTGAGCCCTCCGCCGGTCCTGCGCCGGAGAACGCCACTGTGGCCACCCTGCTGACGGGGGCGGCCGTCTCCTGCGCGTGTAGCTGGTGCAGGATTTGCGTAATGCGAACCCCTCGTTCCACGGCATGGTCATAAACGAAGACCAGCTCAGGCAGGCGGCGTATCCGGATTCGCTGTCCCAGTTCGGAGCGGACGTACCCAGTGGCGGCCGTCAGCGTCTTCATGGTTTCCTCTTTTTCCTCTTCCGTTCCCAATACACTGACGAAGACTTTCGCGTGTTCCAGGTCCCGCGAAAGCTCCACGTCGGTTACCGTGACGAAGCCGATCCGAGGGTCTTTGAACCGCCGGAGGATGTCACTGATCTCTCGCTTGATCTCTTCGCGAAGACGCTCAACTCGCAGGTTCATAGCGGCCTCCCTGCTTTTGACTGTACCGTAGTAAGCCTGTCTGACTGGCACGGGCCAGCTCTATGAAGTGGAAGCAGGTACTGCTTCGATGCGGTACGCTTCCAGGATATCCCCCTCTTTGATGTCGTTGAACTTTTCCACTCCGACGCCGCACTCGTAGCCCTCGGTAACCTCGCGCACGTCGTCTTTGAACCGCTTCAGCGAAGCGATGCGGCCCTCGTAGATCACCTTGGAATCTCGCAAAATCCGTACCATGGCACTGCGAGGGATCCGGCCCGAAAGGACCACGCAACCGGCGATTTCACCCACTTTGGGAATGTGGAAAGTCTGCCGGACTTCGGCCCGTCCCAGCGTGTTCTCCTCCATCTTCGGTGCCAGCATTCCCTTGAGGGCCGCCTCCACGTCGGCAATTACGTCATAGATAATCTGGTAAAGCCGGACGTCCACCTGCGCCTGTTCGGCCGCCTTGGCTCCGGTAGCATCCGGCCGGACATTGAAGCCAATGATGATAGCCTTGGATGCCTCTGCCAGATGGACATCGCTTTCCGTAATCCCGCCCACTGCGGCATGAATGATGGAGACCCGCACCCCTTCGACCTGCAGTCCTCCCAGGGCCTGGCGGAGAGCTTCGACCGAGCCCTGCACGTCGGCTTTGATGATGAGGTTGAGCTCCTTCGTCTCACCTTGCTGGATCTTTTCGTAGAGTCCCTCCAGCGTTACCGAATGCTGCGGTTGCAGTTCCTCTCGCCGCTGCTTTTCCACTCGGGCCGCCACGACCTGGCGAGCTAACCGCTCGTCCTCTACCACCACGAACTCATCCCCGGCCGTCGGCACCTCGCTCAAGCCGACCAGCAAGGCAGGGGTCGAGGGACCGCAACGGGACATCCTCTTGCCCTTCTCATTGAAAAGCGCCCTCACCTTGCCCATCGTGGCGCCAGCCACCACCAGGTCGCCCACCCGCAGCGTGCCCTTTTGGACCAGGACCGTGGCCACTGGCCCACGTCCCCGATCCAGCTGGGCTTCGATGACCACACCGCGGGCCGGCCGGTCGGGATTGGCTTTCAATTCCCGGAGTTCGGCGGTTAAGAGGATCATCTCCAGGAGTTCATCGAGTCCGGTTTTCCGCAAGGCGGACACGGGTACGAAGACGGTGTCGCCCCCCCACTCCTCGGCCACGAGACCGTACTCGGTGAGCTGCTGCTTCACTCGTTCGGGGTTAGCCCCGGGCTTATCGATTTTGTTGATAGCGACCACAATCGGCACTCCGGCCGCCTGGGCATGGTGGATCGCTTCGACCGTCTGCGGCATTACCCCATCATCCGCAGCGACCACGAGGACGGCGATGTCGGTGACTTGAGCTCCCCGAGCGCGCATGGCCGTAAATGCCTCATGGCCAGGAGTATCCAAAAACGTGATCTTCTTGCCATTGATCTCGGCCTGGTACGCGCCGATATGCTGGGTGATGCCCCCCGCTTCCGACGCGGCGACGTGTGATTCTCGGATTGCATCGAGCAAGGTCGTCTTGCCATGATCCACGTGGCCCATGATCGTGACCACAGGCGGACGGGGTTTCAAGGATTCGGCCGGATCAGGCTGGTCCTCGATCTCCGCCAGATGGGCGGTCTCTTTCAATTTGACCTCAGCCCCGAACTCCTGTGCGACCAGCGCGGCTGTCTCCTGGTCAATACTCTGGTTGACGGTGGCCATCAGCCCAGCCTTCATCAGTTCTTTGATGACATCGGAAACTGGCTTGCCCAGCTGTTGGGCCAGATCTTTGACGGTGATTTGTTCACCGATTTCCACCGTCTTGGCCCGAGCGGTCACGGGGGGAGCAGCCGGAGTCGCGGCAGGGGTGTGCCGTCCCCCTTGCGGATGCAGACCGGGATGGGCCAGAGGACGCCGCTGGGTTTGGCCACGCGTCTGGACCTGTGCCGTTCGTGCAGCTCGACCCGGCGTGGCAGAGGGGGCCGCTGTCTTGGGGCGCGTGGTCTGTTTGGAGGCCGGTGAGGTTGCCACTTTGGCCGGAGCTTTCACGGCCGCCCGTGTCTGACCGGGCACAGCCCTCGTGGAGGGAGCCAGGGGCGCTGGCGCAGCCGGGGCAGTGACGGTGGCCGGGCTCGAAACGTCAGGAGCCGCGGCAGCCTCGCCTGCGAGTTGAGCCTGAGCCGGAGTCTCGGAGACTGGTGTGACCGGGGTGGGCGTGGCCGTTTCACCGGGGGAAACAGGAGCGACCGGGATGTCGCCACGCGAGGGGTTAGCCGCGGGCTGGCCGGCCTTGGGTTGAACACTCGCTGGGGCAGCGGTGCTCGTATTTCGCCGGGAGGGGGTTTTCCTGCTTTGACCTGCTGCGGCCGCAGTTGTGGCTGAAGTGCGGGCGCTTGTCGGCGAGGCGGCAGACGCCGGCGTATCCTTTGGGGTCAGCGGCGCAGCCTCGGAGGGCGCAGCAGTCACCCCCTGGAGGGGCGAGCGCCGGGCGACAGGACGCGAAGGATGGGCTGCTACCGCCCGCTTCCCAACACCATGCAGTCCCACCGGTTTGCCCACGGCCGTGGCCGTACTGGAGCGAGCCGCTCTTGCAGCCGAATTGGGGGCGAAGCGAAGTTGGAGAGCCTGTATGGCCGCGGCCGAGAGAGGCTGGCCGTCGGCAGGCGGCAACAAGCCCTGCTCCGCCAAAAAGTCATTAATCTGTTTGGCTGGCACGCCGAACGTGCGAGCCCACTCCATGATGGTCGTTTCAGTCATCTACATCCCCCCGGTTATCCGAAATCCCCGGATCGGCCGTCGTCCTCAATGGCTGGCTGCCCCAGCTCCCTGGCCATGCGATTGGGACTGGGTGACGCTCTTGCCAACTGCGGGCGAAACCTTCGTTTTCCACGGCCAGGACGCTCACCCGCTCACGTCCCACCTGCCTTCCCAAACTTTCCGCTGTTCCTGCAGGCACTACCGGTACATGGGTGCGCCGGCAAAACTCCAGAATCGTGCGGGTCAAGGCGGCTCCGGCATCTTCCGCCAGCAACACCAGGAAGGCTTGCTTACGCCGCAGGGAGCGCTGTACCGCCCTGGCCCCAATCGCCACGGCCCTCGCTCGTACGGCCAGGCCCAGCAAGCCGTCAAACACTTTGCAACCCTCCCCGGAGTTCCTCCACCACAGCCCCGGAGATCGGCTGGCCTAAGGCTCGCTCCAGACGGTGGGTACGGATGGCGCTCTCCAAACACTCCAGCCGGGGACAGACATAGGCTCCTCGTCCGGGCTGGCGACCGCTCCGGTCCACCCGGATCTGCCCATCCGGCGTCCGGACGATACGGATCAACTCCCGTTTGGAGCGCACTTGCTGGCAACCCACGCAAGTCCTTTGGGGTTGCGGTCGAGCCGGCCGGGCCGGCCCAGCTACCTGGGTCAAGCCTTCCCCTCCTTTTTCTTGTCTTTGTCCTGTCCAGGCTCGCCGGTGGAAGTCCCCTTTCCTGGCTCGGATTCGGACAAGGTGGAGGGCTTCTCATCCTCAGGCCGCAACAAAGGCAAGGTGGCACCTTTCTCCCGCAACAGCGCAGCCAGCGTGGTGGCCAAAGGCCGTTGTTCAGCCGTATGGGACGGTGGCACAGAGGACACTCGCTCCCGTCGAGGCGACGGCTCGGCTGCAGCTGGAGGCGGTGCCGGCGATTCCAGTTCCACCTCTTCCTCCAGTAACTTGGCCAGAGGCACTTCCTCCTCTTTTTCCCTGCGAGGGCGTGCCCGCCGGCTGAGTCGCTCTTCTTCCCGCAACCGCCGCCGGCGATTCTCTTCCTCCTCTACAGAGACTGCGGGTGGTGGTACAGGCGGTACCGGTCCCGGTTGCGAGCGTGCTACGCCCCCAGGAGCAGGAGTCCCCCCCGGCAACGGAAGGTCGGGTACAACTGGAGCTGCCGCCGGTGCGTCTGCCGGTGGGACTGCTGGCTCCTCCTGCGTCACCGGCGCCTGTTCCACCGTACCAGTCGCTGCTGGCCCGGTCGTGTTAGCCGGAGTGAACAACTCTTCAGCGACAATCTGCGCCATCTGGCTGGTGCTCTTGATGTCGATGCGCCAGCCGGTCAGCTTCGCGGCCAGGCGGGCATTCTGACCGTCCCGCCCTATGGCTAGTGATAGTTTCTGATCGGGAACGACCACTCTGGCCAGCTTCTCGGCGGGACGCAACAGGACCCGCTCCACTTCCGCCGGTTCCAGAGCACGAGCCACAAACCGCTCAGGCGATTGGTCCCACGGAATAATGTCAATCTTTTCGCCGTGCAACTCCTGCACGACGTTCTGGACCCGCTGTCCCCGTGGACCCACGCAAGCGCCTATCGGATCGACTCCCGGCTGGCGGGAGTAGACGGCCATCTTGGAGCGTTGGCCTGCCTCTCGGGCCACCCCTTTGATCTCGACGATTCCATCGTGAATCTCCGGTACCTCGAGCTCAAACAGACGCTTGACCAGGTCCGGATGGGAGCGAGAGACCAGGATCTGGGGCGTGCGGGCGGTCCGTTGCACGTCCGTCACATACACCTTCAACCTCGTGCCAGGCTGGTAGTTCTCGTGCGGGACCTGATCGCCGGGCCGCAACAGCGCTTCGGCTCTGCCCAGGTCAATCACGACACCCCGCCGATCCCGCCGCTGCACCACGCCGGTCACGATGTCCCCCACCCGGTTCTTGAACTCCTCGTACACCAGGGTGTCTTCCGTCTTCCGCAGCTCATCCCGGAGTTTTTGCTTGGCGTTTTGCGCTGCAATCCGGCCGAACTCCCGTGTGGAGAGCTCATCCTCGACAATGTCGCCCACCTGGTAGTTGGGATTCAGTTGCCGGGCGGCCGACAGTGGGATCTCTCCTCCCTTCAGCGAGGGGACTTTGGCTCGGGCCGGAACCGCTCCATTGGTACTTTCCGCATTCGCCCCTTCATCCTGGGCGGTCTCCTCGGGAGCATTGGTGGTCTCTCCCGTGATCTCTCCTTCGCCATCTTCGGCGGCAGGGGTTCCGGGTTCGACATCACT
This sequence comes from Limnochordaceae bacterium, assembly GCA_014896305.1. Lineage (GTDB taxonomy): Bacteria > Bacillota > Limnochordia > Limnochordales > DUMU01 > Bu26. Next base: position 289 of record JADBKQ010000003.1, on the reverse strand, counting down.
CCACTGCGAAGCAGGGGGATCGGGCACTACCACTCGTTGCCGGAAGACGTGAATCCCGTCTGGGCCGAAGGTCAGTCGGATCGCCTTGGCCTGATCGCCATACTGCTTTTTGTAGGCGTTGAGAACTGCCTCTTTGAGCACGTCCAGGAGGCGCTGCCGCGGGATCCCCCGCTCGCGCTCCAGTTCACCCAAAGCGCCCTCCAATTCGCGAAAGGTGGCCAGTTCCGGGCTTTCCTTGCTGGTGGTCTTACCTCGTGGCACCTGTATCCCCCTCGTTTCTCCTCGTTAC
>JADBKQ010000029.1 GCA_014896305.1 Limnochordaceae bacterium | reverse complement strand
TTTCGTTCTGAGTGAGCCGGAGTCCCTTCGGTAAGATAATAGCTGAGTGAGCGCGTCGTCTTGACGATGCTCTCTCCAGGACGTATACTATTATCCAGTGACGGTCGACCCCGGCTGAACGGATGACTTCTCGAGCCCCGAAGCCGGAGCGCCAGTCAGGTCAGGCCGTCCAAGTTGTTGTGTGCCCGGGTGGCGGAATTGGCAGACGCGCACGTTTGAGGGGCGTGTGAGGAAACTCATACGGGTTCAAGTCCCGTCCCGGGCACCAGCTTCTAGAGCCAGTTTTGGCGATTGAGCGAACAAACCAGGCAGCGTTAGTACCCCACTAGCTTGCCGGACGTTTCTCCTGGAGCGGTTGAGAACCAGCCGCTCCTTGCGCGTTCTCCCCGATAGCAACCGGTAGGCCAGCCGGGATCAGCAGTGCCCATCATCGCAACCAAGAGGAAGGGCGGACTCCTGGCTGCTGATAGGCCGGCTTCAGGACGTTTGGCTGCACGAAGCGGGCCTCGTGGTGGCGCACGGGGTGAAAAAGGGCCGCCCCTCTACGCTGAGCCCCGAGGTCTACCGCAAGTTCCTCAACGCCGGCGGCTATGTCTGCCAAGTCCCCGGTTTCGATACGCTCCCGGCCCGGTACTTTTGTAATCACTTACCTTTCTGTTTGCGAATGATCAAGTTCCACGCTTCCTCGATACCTGCCAGCGTCTGCGGCACGCTCTTGCGGTTACCCCACATCTCGGCAAAGAGCGGTATCATCGCCTTGTCAAAATCGGGCCAGCCATCGATCAGGTGGTCCACCGACTCCTTACCGTACCGCTGGGCTCCCTCCATAGCTAACAGCACCTGCTGCGCGGTCATTTGTCCCGACAGTTGCGCCAGCTTCACGATGTATCCGACCAGCGCCGACTTACGGGCTGGAGGCAGAAAGATCAAGCTGGTGAAGCTCTGCATCGTCTCCTTGCTTGTCATGAACTTGACGAACTTCCAGGCTGCCTCGGGATTCTTGGTCTGGCTTGAAATCATCCAGGGGTCGGTGTAGACGATAGTAGCCGGCTCAACCTGCGGCCCGCCCCCGCGCGGGACGGGAGCCATTCCCCAGTCGAACTTCTGCTTTTCTTCTCGGCCGAGCAAGCCCCACGGTCCTGCTCCCAGCATCAGCCCCGCCTGGCCATTGTAGAAAAACTGCGACGGGCTTACCGTTCCTTCGGGGTTAGGGGCGACCTTGAGTTTCCACACGAGATCGACCGCACTCTGATAGGCACGTGCGTTTTCCGGAGTGTTGATGAGTGAACGGGTTGGTCGCCCCGTACGATACGCTTCCTCGTCAAACCAGTCACCGCCAAACATCCAGGCGTAGGCGACGTCCATGATGCTCCAGTGAACGGCACTCACCCCCGCCTGCTTCAGCCCCCCCTGTGCGTTCGGGATCGTCATCTTCCTCGCATACTCCACCATTCGATCCCACGTCCAGGACTTATCGTCCCAGCTGATAGGGGGGGTGGGCAGCCCGGCCTTTTCCACCAGCACCATGTTGTAGAAGACGAAACTGCCGGTACTCATGAACGGAATACCCCAGATATGCTTCCCGTCCTGGTATGCCCTCCACGCAGCTGGCATGAAGTCCTCGATATCGAGCTCTGCCTTGTCCCGCACCACGAAGGGAGCGAGATCCAAAAGCCAGCCATTGTTTACATAAGTCCGGACCGCTCCACCTTCATCCCATACATCCGGCGGATTGTTCGTTGCCCACAAGGTCAGGAGTTTTTCATAATACGTGCTTCCAGCGTTGGTAATCAATTCAACTTTGATGTCCGGGTTTTGTTGCTGGAACTTCTCGATCGTCCGTTTCTGCCAGTCAAGCTTGGTAGCGTTTCCCGCGTCAAAATAGACAGTGATTGTGGTCTTGGCTGTCGCGGCGGCTGGCAACACAGAAAGCCCGGCCAGCATCAATATGGCCAGCGCCCCCGTCCCCGACACCAGCGGCGTCCGGCGGCTTCTCCTCACTTCTGCACTTCTCGCCATACTACACTACCATCCTTTCGAATCTAACGTTTGATTAGTGGTAACAAAATACTTCGCCCCCTCAAGTTCCCTTCCTGCGTAGTCAACCCCGATCTGCTTTTTGACGCGAGTGACGAAAGGGGCGGGGCGCTTTCTCCGCCTTTCGCCTGCCGCCGGTCTACCGCTTGCCTGCTGCTCGTCTACTTCTGCCGACTCGACCAGTAGTGACTGAGAAGCTGTTGCACTTCTGCTGCGCCCTGCTTCAATGCTACCTCGGGGGCGAGATCACCAGCGAGTGCCCGGTCCACGACGGCCTGGGCAGCGTTGTACATTTTGTCGAAGCCGGGTACCGCCGGGAAAACTACGTCGGTATCGAGCGCGAGGAGCACCTGCGGCCAATTCGGGTTGATCTTAAGAAACTCGGGATTCCGGTTCAAATTGATCACCGGTGACGGGCGACCCATCTTCAGGGCAAAGTACCCTGAGCCTTCCGGCCGGCTGGTTAGGTACTGCACAAATAGATAAGCTGCCTCCTGTTTCTCCTTCGGCAGGGAGGCCGGAATCACATACCCCCAGCCAAAGCGCATGCCGGCCACCCCCGTCGATTTGGCTTTGGGGTTCTTGTCATTGTAAGGCATCGTGCCCACGCCCCAGGAGAAGTCAGGGGAAGCCTTTTGTTTGATGGCGGAGAACACACTCACGTTCTCAAAGAAGATGGCCTCTAGGCCGCGGTAGAAAGGATCTCCCCAGCCACCCCCCACATCTCGGGAGAATCGGTCCTGGCTGGCTACGCCACCGTTTACCTCGTTGACGTACTGCACCATATAGCGAAGCGTTTCCTCGCCTGCGGGAGAGTCGAACGTGACCGACGTGAGGCTGTCAGAGAGAAATTGGCCACTGTTGCTGTAGAGAAGCGGGAAGAATTGCGGTCCAGTCCAGCGCAACCCCAGCTGGGAGATGCGGCCGTCAGGACGCTTCCTGGTTAGCTTGCGTCCGACCGCTGCCAAGTCACTCCAGGTGCGGGGTGGGTTGTTGGCCGGCAGCCCGGCTTCCTCGAAGAGAGTGCGGTTATATACGTAGAAATCGTCATTGCCGGAGACGGTGGGGAAGGGAAGTGTCCAGATCTCACCTTTCCAGCGAAAGGCGTCGATTTCAGAACGGAAGAAGATACGCAGATCCAGCCCATACTTCTTGATGAACGGAGTGAAAGGCATGATCAATCCCTGGTCCGCCAGGTTGATCACTTCTGCCCGGGTGGCCATCAGAATGTCAGGAGGACTTCCGGCTGCGAAGGCGGCCACCACCTTGCTCTCCCGCCCCGACCAGGGCTGCACCTGGTTGTTGATCTTTATCCAGGGGTACTCCTTCTCGAAGCTGGTTATAACTTCGTTCATGATGTCGGTGCGCCACGTATCCCACCAATTCCAGAAGTTGAGCTCGACCTTAGGTCTGCCGCCTGCCGGCGGGCTGGGAGCAGAGGAGGGAGCACTGGCTGCAGTTGCTGTCGTCCCGGCAGCAGTGGCTAGAACTGCCAGCCCTATGACCAGTGCCACAGTGACGCAGGGTCCCTGTCTCGGTATTGACCTCAAGTGAACAAGGTACCTACCGATTACTCCTTGCCACCCTTGCCTGGAATCAGTAGTAATCCTGGCAATTAAAGCCTTGGCATCCATAATTAACACTCCTCAATCAGACCATACCCTAATATGCTTGTTTTGTCAATACATTTGTACTTATCCTACTTGGCTCAGTCACGAAACACGCCAGCACAGGCGAGCTTTAACCTCTGCTCATTTGCCTTGTAAGGTATCGGGTAGGTGAGCAGCGTGAAGGTCGTCTGCGGCCGGTGAGAGAGCCAGACAGGTTTTGAACCCCGCCGCCATCGGGCTTCTGAACGTTATGGTAAACTATGGATCAAGTCTCTTGCGGGGTAGAGGCCGGGATATAGTGCGTTGGTAGGGTTTCAGCTTTCACCTTGCGAGGACGTGACGCTTGCACCGTGGCCGTAACGTCTCTCCACGTACTCGTCCAGTATGGCCAGGAACTCGTCGGCGACTCGTTCACCCCGGAGTGTGCGGTAGAGCTGGCCATCCACGTACACGGGCGCCCGCGGCTCTTCGAACGTGCCGGGGAGAGAGATGCCGATGTTGGCGTGGCGGCTCTCCCCCGGGCCGTTCACCACGCAGCCCATCACTGCCACCTGCAACTCCTCCACGCCCGGATACTGGCTGCGCCAGCGGGGCATCTGCTGGCGGATGTGCTCCTGCACCCGCGCCGTCAACTCCTGGAAGAACGTATTCGTGGTGCGCCCGCACCCCGGGCAGGATGTCACCTGCGGCAAAAAGGCCCGCAGCCCCATAGCCTGCAAGATGGACTGCGCCACCTCCACCTCTTCAGTACGGGACCGGCCTGGCGCCGGTGTCAGAGAGACACGGATGGTGTCGCCAATGCCTTCCGCCAGCAGAATGGCGAGCCCGGCCGTACTGTTTACGATTCCCTTGGTTCCCATTCCCGCTTCGGTCAGCCCCAAATGGAGGGGGTAGTCGCACCGGGCGGCTATCTTACGATAGACCGTCACGAGATCCGAGACATCGGAAACCTTGGCGCTCAACACGATCCGGTCGTGGGGCAGGCCCAGGTTTTCCGCCCGTTCCGCTGAGCGGAGCGCACTCTCCACCATCGCTTCCAGCACCACCTGCGGCGCCGTAAGCGGACGGGGACGGCGGGCGTTCTCGTTCATCAACGAGGTGAGCAGCTCCTGGTCGAGAGACCCCCAGTTTACTCCGATGCGCACCGGTTTGCCCTGGTCGATGGCGATGCGAACGATGGCCGCAAAGTTGTCGTCCCGGTGAACCCCCGTGCCCACGTTCCCAGGGTTGATGCGGTATTTGTCCAGCGCCTGCGCACAGCGCGGGTAGCGGGTGAGTAGAAGGTGGCCATTGTAGTGGAAGTCGCCGGCGATCGGTACGGTCACCCCTTCCTGCCGCAGCTGGTGAACGATCTCCGGCACCGCCCGTGCCGCCTCTTCGTGGTTCACCGTGATGCGCACCAGCTCACTGCCGGCGTGGGCCAGCGCCTTTACCTGGGCAACGGTGGCGGCCACGTCCGCCGTGGACGTGTTGGTCATCGACTGAACCACCACAGGATGCCCGCCCCCGATCCAGACCTGGCCCACCTCGGGACGACCCACCGCCACGGCGACGGAGCGTCGCCGGGCTGACCAGGGACCGGCCGCGGCAGAATCCGTCGCGTGGCGGGATTCAACTGAGGCGGTGGACTCGATAGACTCCGCAGAATCACGATCGGATCGTGGCATTGGCGTTCCTCCCATCCACTCTGCCCACTTTGCGGGGACTTATGGCTCGAGGTATCAGCATCGCACCCAGCGGGGCTACACGTCTAGAACCCAACGTCCCCCGTTCATCATAGCACCCAACATAGCCCTCGATCGACGGTGGCAGGGATAAAGGCCACCTCAGCGAACGAAGGGAAGTACACTTACATGGTTTCCAGGCTGCGAGTCATCGGTGTTCATTGGCTGGTGTTCGGATGTTGTTTGGAACGTTGGCTGGTGTTCGGGTGCTGTCTGGAGCGTTGAGCGTTGTAAGGAGGCAGAGGCGGATGCAGGGTCTAGCAGAGGAACCAATGGTGCAGCCAGGTCAAGGTGCAGGCCAGGCCTCTGGCCATGCGCAGGGCCAGGGCCAAGGCCAGCGCCGAGCTCAGGCTGCCGGCCAGGCCCAGGAGTTCGAGTCAGGCTGTGTACCTCCACGCAGTGGCCAAACGCAGGCTGGACCACAGAACGGAAGGCAGGCCCCGGCGCAGGCCGAAACGCAGACCGGGCCGCAGCACGAAACGCAGGCCGGACCGCAGCCAGCAGAGCTGCCCAGGGACTGGGAGAACCTGCAGGTGCTACAGCGAAATCGTGAACCCGCCCACGTGCTGCTCATTCCATATCCAGACACCGTTTCCGCACAATGGGGTGAACGAGGTGCTTCCCCCTTCTTCCGCCTGCTCAACGGCGAGTGGGAGTTCTGTTACGCTGCCTCGCCGGCGGCCGCCCCTGCTGGTTTTGAACAGCCCGAGTACTGCGCCGGCTCTACGCCCTGGGACCGTATTCCCGTGCCTTCCAACTGGCAGATGCTGGGCTACGGACGCCCACACTACACCAACGTCAACTACCCCTTCCCGGTCGACCCGCCCTTCGTCCCGGACCAGAACCCCACCGGCTGCTACCGGCGGTGGTTTATCTTGAATGACGACGAGGCGGACGAGCGGCGAGTCTTCCTGGTGTTCGAGGGGGTCGATTCCGCTTTCCATGTGTGGGTGAACGGCCATCTTGTCGGCTACAGTCAGGGCAGCCACCTGCGATCCGAGTTTGACATCACGCCGCACGTTCACCCAGGGCGGAACTTGTTGGCCGTGCGGGTCTACCAGTGGTCGGATGGCAGCTACCTCGAGGACCAGGACATGTGGCGTCTGTCCGGCATTTTCCGGGATGTCTACCTGGTGGCGACGCCCGCGGTTCACGTGCGGGATTTGCGGCTGCGTACGACCTGGGACGCTGCCTACCGCAACGCCACGCTGGAAATTTGTACGTATTTACGTAACTACGGTACTCACCCCATGGAGGACCTACGTCTCGAGGCGACTCTTCTGGATGCAGCGGGGCGGGTCGTAGGCGAGTGGAGGCTGAGTGCAGACGAGATCCAACTGTTGCCAGGGCAAGAACAGGTCGTTCAGGCCAGCCCCCAGATCGAGCAGCCGCTCCCCTGGACAGCTGAGACCCCTAATCTGTACACGTTGTTGATCACGGTGCTGCGCAAGGCAGCGACTCTCTGTAGCACGGCGGTAGCCGAACCGGGGGCAAACCAAGACAGGGTGGTGGAGGTCGTTCGCAGCAGCGTGGGCTTCCGCCAGGTGGAGATCAAGGATGGCCGCCTGTTGCTGAACGGGGTTCCCATCAAACTCAAGGGCGTGAACCGCCACGAGACGCACCCGGACCTTGGGCACGCAGTCTCCTTCGAGTCCATGGTACAAGACATCCTGTCGATGAAGCGGCACAACATCAATGCCGTGCGGACCTCGCATTACCCGGACGATCCTCGCTGGCTGGATCTGTGCGACCGCTACGGGCTATACGTGATCGATGAGGCCGACCTGGAAGCCCATGGTTTTGCCGCAGTCGGCAATGGCAGCCAGCTGACGCAAGACCCGGCCTGGCAACCGGCGTTCGTGGACCGGGCCGTCCGCATGGTGGAGCGCGACAAGAATCATCCGTCTGTCATCATCTGGTCGCTGGGCAACGAGTCGGGGTACGGGCCCAACCACGATGCGATGGCGACCTGGATTCGGCAAGCGGACCCGACTCGCCCGATCCATTACGAGGGAGCCGGCCCGGCGCCCGTGGTCGACATCGTAAGCGTCATGTACCCAACGGTGCAACGCCTGGAGGAAGAAGGAAAGCGCAGCGACGACCCGAGGCCCTTTTTCATGTGCGAGTATGCGCACGCCATGGGCAACGGACCCGGTAACCTCAAGGAGTACTGGGAGACCATCTACCGCTACCCTCGGCTGGTGGGAGGCTGCGTGTGGGAGTGGGTGGACCACGGCATACGCCAGCATGGATTGCCCGCACAGTCGGGAACAGGTATTGCCAGAGTCTCAGGAGCAGGTACTGCCAGAGCCCTGGCAGCGATAGAAGCGAGTGACGAGGCAGGGATAGGCCCAGGCGTAACAGCACGGACAGGACGAGGTGTAGCAGTGGCAACAGGAGTGGGCGTGGCAGGGCAGCCACAGGCAGAAGTCGCCTCGTCGCCGGAATGGTTTGCCTATGGCGGGGACTTCGGCGACCAGCCCAACGACGGCAACTTCTGCATTGATGGCCTCAACTTCCCGGACCGCATTCCGCATACGGGGCTGATCGAGTACAAGAAGATCATTGAACCGGTCCAGGCCGAGCTGGTGCGGGTCTGCCCCGAAACCACCGCCGCCTCCGCATCGTCCAACGATCACCCGCGTCTCCAAGCCATCGTCGCCACGATCAAGCTGCGGAACCGCTATGACTTTCTCCGCCTCAGCCACCTCGCCGGTTACTGGTCGTTGCAGCGAGACGGCGAAATCCTGACCGATGGGCGATTGGAGATGCCGGAAGTCGAACCTCAGGGCGAGGCGGAGGTGGAAGTTCGGTGTGAAGTGGGAGCTGCCCAGGCAGGCCTGCGTCCGATCGTCTCTGGTCCGATTCCGGGCGTAAGAGCAGATGTGCCACCCACCATTCTGTCCCCCCTCTCTCTCGGCGACAGCATGGACGAGGGTGAGTACTTCCTCAATGTGAGCTTCCGCCTGGCTCGTGCTACCCCCTGGGCGGCGGCCGGCCATGAGGTCGCCTGGGCCCAATTACCATTACCGATCGCTGCGCCGGCGGAGAGCACCGCCTCCACTTCGGCCACAGTCCCGACGCATTCTTCGGAAACCCGCCCCTTGGCCGAAACCCAGACGTCTGCTGCCAAAGCTGCCGGGCCTTCTGTCCTTGTCCCGGTGTCCGGCATCGCTGTCGCCGGCGTCGCCGGCCTGGCCCGGCCTGACCGGGGCTCATACCTGCACACCTGCGGGCAGGGTGGGCGGCTGATTGTGACAGGAGACGATTTCCGGCTCGTGTTCAACCTGCAAATGGGCGAGCTGGTCGACTGGGAGTGGCAAGGGTTGGAGCTGTTGGGCCATGATAGCGACGCAAGCGTGCTGGCGGACGGTGGGCAAAGTCCAGCTCCAGCTCCAGGTCTAGGTCCTCGTCCGCACTTCTGGCGGGCGCCGACGGACAATGACCTGCCCCACCAGGTCGAGTGGCGGCGAGCCGGTCTGGACCGGTTGCAGGCGCGAGTGGAGCAGGTCGATTGGGAAAACCTTGGCGGCTCGGCGGTAAGGGTGCGGGCGATGGCCAGCTGGGGAGCACGCAGCCTGGCGCCCGTCTTTCGTACGGTGATGGTCTACACCATCCGCCCGTGCGGTGAGGTCGACCTGGAGACAGAGGTGACACCGCGGCGGGAGGGGTTGCCGCATTTACCCCGCATCGGGCTGCAGCTGAAGTTGGCGGCCGGGCTGGACCGGTTCACCTGGTTTGGCCGTGGGCCACACGAGAGTTACCCGGATCGGAAGGAAAGCGCCCGGGTGGGGGTGTACAGCGGCTCGGTGGACGAGCAGCATGTTCCGTACATCCGCCCGCAGGAGAACGGCAACAAGAGCGACGTTCGCTGGGCCAGCTTGACGAACCAGCGGGGAACGGGGCTTTTCGTGGCGGCGGTGCCACCCGCTCTCTTGAACGTCAGTGTCCATCACTACACCGACGAGGATCTGATGGCCGCTCGGCACACGTTTGACCTGGTTCACCGTCCGGAGGTGACGCTGCATATCGATGCCGCGGTGGGCGGGCTGGGCAGCGCAAGCTGTGGGCCAGGGCCTCTGCCCCGCTACCAGCTGCAGCCAGAGCGGCGAGCGTGGTGGGTACGGTTCGTGCCGTTCTCAGTGGACGCGGTCTCGCCCTGGCGGCTGTACCGCCAGCCACCTGCCGGCTTACGGTCCTGGCGGTAGCGATTGCTGTACTCTAGACCCCTGCTCGACTTATGGTCGTCAGTCTGGTAACGTTTAGCGGGTCGTCCCGCTCAGGCTCACGGCCAGGGCGGCAAGATTGAGCAGCTCCACCGCCGAGGCGTTGGTCAGGCTCTCTACCCGGGATACCGGTGCTGGTGGCGGTCCAGCCCAGGCGGAACCAAACAGGCCTCGCGCATTCCGGCCGTTTTCCCAGACCGAGGTGGCGTTTTTCACCAGGAACTGTACGTAGCGCTGCCGAGCGGCGTCCTCGGAGGGCGGCAACGCTTGGATGAGCCAGACCAGATAGCGTACAAAAATGCCTTTGAACCCGCCGCCGTCGCCGTTTCCGCTCTCGCTCAGGATTCCGTTCCAGTCCACCAGGGCCGCAATGCTGGCGTTGGCTACTCGCTGGGCATCAGCCAGGTACTGAGCCTTGCCGGTCGCCTGGTACAGGGCAACCGCGGCGCCAATGAATGTGCCCTGGTTGTACGTAAACGTGCGACCATCGATGTTGCCGTTACGATCGATACTATCCTGAACTAGCCCGTAGTCGGCCAGCAAAGTTTGCCGGAGCCAGGCGTAGATCCGCTCTGCCTGTGCAAGGTCGTCCTTGTCGCCCGTGAACTTATAGAGCCGGGCGGCCAGGATGGTGGCCGGCCCGTTGATGCAGGCGTTCTTGGTGCGCCGCTCATCCTTGCGCCACCAGATCCCGCCCCCCAAGTCGTCGGACCAGCCGCCGCGGATGTCCTCCCACAGAGACTGGGCGTTCTCAAGGTATCTGGGGTTCTTGGTGATCTCATACGCTCGCAGGCTGGCCAGCGCCCACCACGCTTCGTCGTCATAGAACTCATTCATGAACGTCGGGTTGCGGCGGGCCTGGCCATCATAGACTTGGTCGAGCAACTGACGCCAGGTCTGATTTGCTCCTTGGGTCCGTACCACGCCGTCCATGACCGTATCCCATAGTTGGGCTTCCCACCAGAAGTCCGTCCAGCCCGTGCCGTCACTGAACTTATGGAAATATTGCTGTTGCGGGTCCCAGTACACTGTGATCATCGCATTGAGGGCAGCATCTGCCTGCTGGTTGAGCGTGGGGATGGCAGGCAGATCTGACATGGAACCGGTTGCGGTAGCTGAAGAGCCCACGGCTGCATTCCCCCCCACCGATGAATAGATGAGGATCGCGCCGATACTCATGGTCAAGTTGGCTAGAACCCGTCTTCCAGGTGATCGAACCATGTGAATCTTCCCTCCGCTACTCATTCTTGTGCCGGCGTGAATGTGAGCGGGGGCGGAAAGAAGTTGCAACCAGGATAATGCCGGCGGCGATCAAGGCGATTGGCAAGAAATACTCCTGGGCTTGTCCGGAGATGAGGACCCACAGAAGAGCGGCGAAGCCCAGCAACGCGGCAGCAGGGTAGATCGCCCAGGAAGAAGACCGTGGGCGCAAGAGGTAGGTGGCGACGAACCCCAGGCCGACACTGGCGAAAAAGGCGGGGGCGACCAGGTCCTCGTTCCAACGACTCATGTGGGGCTCCAGTTGGATAAAGACAGCGAGGGCCGCTGTCTGGGTGGCCGCGACCAACAAACCGTCAGCCCGCTTGGTCAAGAAGAGGCCAAGCAGTACCAGGGTCACCAAACCGAAAAAGATCGCGCCATCTTCCAGGCGAAGGCCGCCGGTCAGGAGCAGCAGCCAGACTAGCCCCGACACCAGGGCAAGTACGCCCCAGGCCCGGTCGGGCTGAGACAGCCAGTGTGTGCCGTTGGCCAAGGGGGGTTGCTCCCTCTCCGCCTGGGTTGGGCCGGACGTAACAGGGGGCGAAAATGGCGAGGAGGGTGGGGCAGATGAGCCAGGGGTCACAGGAGTCCCCTCGCCAGGTGACTGCGGACGGGCGCCGTTGGCCTCTTGATTGTCCATCCCGTGCTCCTTTCTGTCTCTCCTGCATGCTGCTTCACGCTTCCTGCGAGCGGTTCACTGGTGCAGGTCACTTCGACGCAAGGAGCTTCTTTCCCTCTTTGGCCAGTTTGCCAGCCGGCTTAACAATGAAACCAGCCCAGCCGAACCAGGCCTCCCACGATGCGCGCGGGGAGCTGGGTTACGGTCGCGGGAGCGCCGCACCGCTGGGTTGCGGAGCGACCAGACAATATGCTTGATACAGGAACGCGTTCCAGGTAGAGCCACTGGCAGGTTCGATCTCGATGCGGATACTGGAGCGGCCGCTGGTCAAGGACGCAGGCAGCAGAAAGTCCGAGTCGGCCCACCGATAGAGGCTGTTACGGCCGAAGTTCGTCCAAACGCCGGCCACTTGCCCGTCCACTCGCACCGTAGCCATCTGCGCTCCGCCGCCCTGGTCGAAGCGACGGCGGAGAATGACACCCTGATTGTTCGGGGCGAGGGTCAGTGTGAAGGAGACCGTGCCGCTATGATAGAGGCCGACGTCCTGCAGGAGTGTGCCTTCTTGCGGGCCTTCGTAGGAGGAAGCGAGCGAACGCCGTTCCACTGCACCCTGGCCGCCCCCCTGCTGCCAGCCATGGTTCAGCTGATCGGCAGCATCCGCCGGGCGCAATTGGTCGGTGAGAGACACCCCGTCGGCAGCGAGACCGTACCAGAAGGCGACGCTGTCGTAGTCGGCGACCACGTCATTTCGCCCACCGTGTTCGATGGAGTATACGATACCGTTGCGGAAGGGGATGGGATCGGGTACGAACCAGCGGTAGACGCTGGTGACATCCTGACCCCCTTCCGCCGCGTGACCGGGAGCGCCATGGTACGGCAGGCTAAACGGTCCGTGATTGAAGTACCAGCCGCCGCCGAAATGGTCTTCCGTGCCGGTGCCATAGAAAGCAGGCGTGTTGCGGCCATCGATCCGTATCCGCTCATCACCTTCCAGGTAGGCCCGGGTGGTGGGGCCGGCCAGACGCATGCTCACGCCCACCAGTTTGCCAGCGCCGCCTACCTGCAAAATGGTGTAATCCTCTCCGGCCGACGTCGGATGCTCCTGCCGGTAGGTGGCATGGAAGTACCCCACCTTGCCTTCCGCCAGCTGCTGGGCGATGTCAGCTGCGGCTGCTGGGGTCACAGTGACGGCAAACCGTACGCGGGCCGGTTCGCTGCCAGCGTTGTGCAAGCGAAGCTGAGCCTTGCGGCTGAACGGCATGGGCCACAATGAGGTCAGCTGCGCCCCCCCATCAGTGCTGGCTGCCACCTGGATCAGCGCCGAGTTCACCGGCCGGGGGCCGATGGGAGCCGCAAAGAAGAGGGAGAGCGGTGCTTGCACGGCTGGGGCTGGCTGTTCGTCCCAGGTAGCCTCCAACCATAGTTGGCTCAAAGTGCGTTCGGACACTGCTTGTCTGGCTTCGTCCTGCGGGTTACGGGGCGGGGCATACTCGAAGTCCCGGTCGCCGCGCCAGTTTTCACCGACGATCACGTAGTCGTGGTCTGCTTCCGACGTGCTGTTGCCGATGTCCAGGGAGTCCGTGAGCATGAGAGGGCTGGCCGTGGCATTCTGATCATCCTGCAGAAGGGGGTCGCCTGCTGTGACGCCTACGGTGGAGGAGGCTGGAGTGACTGTGGTTTCCTTGCCTGTGGCCGGACGGACGTAGACCCAGTAGTAGAACTCGTTCCAGTCGATCTGGGAAGAGACGAACTGGATGCGAATCCGCAAGGAACTCTTCCCTTGCGTATACCCGGCTGGAATGTCAAAGGAGGCATCACGCCAGTTGTAGTCGACCGCGACACCCGGCGTCGACCAGGATCCGACGCGTTCTCCGTCGACGTAGACTTGAGCGGTCTGGTTCCCGATGCCGTAATCCAGGCGGCGGATCAGGCGGACGCCGAGGTTGTCCGGCGAGATCTTCACGGTGAACTCGCTATAGCCCGTGAACGCCCGGCCGTTGTCATGCACCCGCCGGGTGATGGGCGGGGGGAGGACGGATACATCGGGCAACGTGAAGGTCAGGCGGGTGAGCGTGGCTGGGCCTGCAAGGAGCGGGAGCTGCGCGTCACCGCCCGGCGGCACGAGCAGTTCACCGGTGAGGGTCTGGCCGGGTGGCGTCGTGTCGTTCGCGGGTATCGGCCGCCCCGGGCTGCTCGCCGCCGCCTTGGTCGGGCTGGGTTGCATCGTGGCGTTCGCCGGGCTGGGTGTGGAATTCCCGTTTGCAGCCGTGGTGGGTGTAGCCAGCGTGGCTGGACTGATGGCTGACGGCGTCGCCCCAGGTAGGAAGGTCTCGTATCCGACGTGGTAGTACGAAGGCTCGCCCGTTGTGGTCAGCTTGAACGAGCGTTGAAACGGGAGGCGCACGTAGGAGACGAAACCGCCACTGGAGGCGGAGTCATCGTACACCCACGGCTTTACGAAAGGCGGGTGGGTACCGGCGAACAGTTCGCGCACGGGCAGGTTGTAGGTGGGCGTGGTGTCGTTGTCGATGTAGATCCGGATGTTGCCGACCCGGTCGATCCCGGTGAACCAGAGGCGGGTGAGAGCGCCAGGCCCTTTGACCTCGGCCAGCACCCGTTCACCCTTGCTGTCGCGATACAAATATCCAGGGCGGTTTGCTCTCTCATCGCTCCAATCGTTATTCCCACCCGAGCGGTCATAGCTGCTGAACTGGCCAGCAAACCGGTCCAATTGCAGCTGCGGCAATTGCTGTAGCAGCACCTCGGTGTTGAGCACCGTGAGGTTGCCTGCAAGGTCGGCAGCCTCGGCAGGAGAGAGGAGCGCAGTGACTCCCACCCCTGCGGCTAGGCCGATGATCTGGGCCACTATCAGCCACCTTCTAATACGGTGGATGCCCTGGGTATGAAGCATACCGCCCGTCGTACGGTGGATGCCCTGAGTGTGAAGCCAACAGACCGGGTGTATGCCCTGAGTATCCTGCATACCGATTGCCCCCTTCGAGCATCGCATCTGATTCCTGGTTCGATGGAGTTGGTTGACCCCCGCGACGCTGTCGATAGACCACCGCAGGAATGGCGGAAAGAGACGCCTGTGAGCCGTGCACCGCGGCGGACGATTGCCCCTATTTCCGCCGCAATCGATTGTGGAACATCGTTCAGTCGACTGCAATTCGCTGACAGGGTGGGCAATCCTGCTCATGGTAGGAGAAAATCGATCACACGGCTGACCGCGGTCTGGGAGTTTGGCTGCTACGCCAGAGAACTTGGGTGTTGGTCACGGTCCAACCCAGCTCAATACAGAGTCGTATAGCACGGCACGCCTACTATGGGCATCTGGGTAAGGGTGGAGCGAACCCGGAAGGTAGTCAAGCGGGGCGGACATCCTGCTGAGCGATACCGGACCGGAGCGCATGTACCTGGCGGATGGCAGCACCGACCTACGTAAGTCCATACCCCGCATGCGTTCTGCAGGCCCTCGCCCATATGAGAGCGCTTAAAAAATGGCCCATTAGGCTGAGTGGTATTCGCTGGATGCTGTAGTCATTGGCTTCTTGGGATGTCCCGACGGCTGAGCGCCGGTTAATTCGGCGCTCTCCATATGACGGGGCAGGCCCTCGCCCATACGACGGGGCCTTTCGCCTGTCGAGGCAGAGGCAGTCACGAGTTGACCCTTACCTCTAGATCGCCAAACAGCACGCGATCCGTGGTGGCAAATATCTTTCCACCCTTTTCGTTCTCAGGCGGGAAACAAAATTGCCACCTTCGGCAGGCGAGCGCTCCCGGAGAGCTAAAAGCGCAGCTAGAGCACGGACGATGCCTAGCTGGGCAAATCTTAACCCCTGGTAAGCCCAGATCGCAGCGTAGCTGCGCAGATCTCAGCCGCTGCTAGGCCCAACCCTATCCCTAGCTGCACAGATATCAGCCCAGCTGGACCCGACGTTTTGTCCCTCTCAAGCCGGGTCACGGAATCAGAGCTTTTCGAATCCAGGCCAACAAACGTTTCCATTGCGGAGATGGCAATTCAATTGCCATCTCCGCCCCCTCCGAACCGGCAATTTTGTTGCCACCTACCTGGGATGGGCGACTGGGCTGCGGGCAGCGAGGACGCCCAACTGGTAATTTTGTTGCTACCCACCTCGTCGACGACCTGCCTCCTCAACCCCTCAACACGCACACGTGCTGCAGCCCTCGCCCATACGGCGGTACCTCGCGTTCTATAACCAAGACCGGCCTCATCAGTCCCTTGGGTACCGAAC
>JADBKQ010000028.1 GCA_014896305.1 Limnochordaceae bacterium | reverse complement strand
GGGGGTCGGAAGCGTCGGCGTCGAGGGCGGCTGGGGCTGCAGCGGCTGGGGCTGCGGCGGCTGGGGCAGAGGGGGCTGACGCTGCGGTCGTCGGCGGAGTGGCTGGCGACTCAAGTTCAGCAAAGCCGGCGATGACGGTGTCGAGCAGCGACGGGTCGGCGAGGGTGGCGGTGCCGGCGGCCAGGTCGGGTCGGGCTGAGGCCGCTGCGCCCATGAGGCCGGGCGCGTGCAAGCCAAGGAGGATCGGATGCGGGGCGCTGGTGGTTAGACGGGTAGCGGCGAATGCGTCTGGCCCGCCGGGCAAGGCGAGGGTGATGTGGTTGCCGAAGGAGCAGATCAGACCGTCACTGCCTGAGTGCACCGTATAGGTCGAGCGCACAGCGGCCGGGGCGATCAGACGGTGTTCCACTTCTAAGGTGAACTCGAAGGGGTACAGCTCCCGGGTCCAGTGATCGGCTCGCAGCCGCAATCTTGCCCAGGCCTCCTGGTGGATGCCCCACTCTACCAGTTCCCAGCGGCGTCGGAACGCAAAGCCGTGGATGGGCATGGGCCACTCCTTGCCCTGGTGGAGGTATGAGCCCTGGGTGGGGTCACCTTGGCCGGCGCGCACTCGCAGGAGGTGGGCAGGGGTGAAGTTGCGGCCGACCGCGGGCCATAGCAGCGGCGCTCGGCCCCGCCAGCCGCCAGCGGGCGGCGCAGCGAAGTCGTTGGCCCGGTAGAGCAGCTCGTGGCCCTGCCACTGCAGGCTGCTGATCTCGCCGCCCGTGGTGGGTGAAATTGTCGCCTGCCATCGGCTTTCCTCGTGGCCCAGGAGCAGGAGCGGATATTCCGTGTCCTCGTGGACCAAGCGGGTGTAGTACCCCATGTCGTGCATCCTCCGTTTGTTCTCGTTCAGCCTGCCGTTACGGCTTGCGTACCGGACAGCCCACAGTGGCGGCGTGAACAGCGTCGGCGGGGCCGGGCCTGAAACTCCGTGCCCGTAGGGCGAGGCTTGCGGCCTTGCCTGTGCCTCACTTCGGCAGCGCCACCGGCTTGGATGGCTCGGACTCACCTCGACGTCGCCGCGCCGTCACCAACGTGGTGTCTGTCTCACCCCAACCCTACCCACGCACCGCCTCAGGGTCATGCCATGATGGTATATACCCCCACGGTTGGGTGCAATCCTGTTCGAAAGCTGTTCAACCTCCCGCGGCGGGCCACAGGGTGAGCGAGATCATGTGAGACTGTAGGCATGGATGAGTACGCTCCCAACGGCGGGCCCCCGCGGTTCTGCTATTATCCTGCCAGTTTCGAGTTTGCTGGGTGTTCATCCCTCGCCTCGCCAGGTAGTGGGGGAAGCTGGCGGGCTGCCTGTGGTCTGTGGGCTGAGATACTCGACCTACTGGAATCGACGCGGGGGGATGGGCCGATGGAGAGCGCTCAAAAATAGCCCATCAGGCCAGTGGTATTCGTTGGATGCTGTAGTCAGGGGCTTCTTGGGATGCCCTGACGGCCGAGCGCTGGTTAATTCAGCGTTCTCCGATGGGGAGGAGGCTTGGGCAGGCAGCGTGGAGTGCATAGTTGTGAGGCGCTGACATGCTGATAACGAGGTGGTGCCGGCCGGAGTGGGGCTAACGGTTTTGCGAGAGCAAGAAAGAGTTCTTTGCAGGGGAATGAACAAAATGAACAAGTAGCGAGAACTCGGTAGGACGGAAGAGACGCCAGGGGGCGTGGTAAGAATGGATGCCCAGCCCGTTCGAGTCTGTGAGGTAGGCTCAGATGGTCAGGATCGCGAAGACTGGCTGGACTAAAGCCTCCCACCCGAAAGCATGGCAGAGCTTCTTCCCGCGCCCTGGTTCCGGGCTCTATGTAATGGTCAAAGTCGGCGATCTGGAGCTAGCGGAAGTTTCGGAGTTAGCCTCGGAGCGCCCTTCAGAAAGCCTCGCCGGACTGGCTTTTCTAGGATTGGTCTCGTTTATGCCGACCGGTACTTGACTAACCCCAACGCCTCATAGAGCTGCTGCAAGCAAACTGAACTATGGGCTTCTCATATTATCCACATAAAACAGCGAGGAACCGAACGTAGTTTCTGGGGGTCCACTAAGAAGCTGAGCAGCGCAGCGGAGAAAAGGCGGCACAATGCCCTAGTTTGAGCACGTCTTGCCGGTCGCTTTGGCTCAGTGATACAGTGCTTGGAGCAAGGCGGACGAACAGTGGGGGGTGGCAGACGATGGGACTAGGTCTGGTAGCAGGCCAGGGACGAGCCGAGGCAGCCGACTGGACCGAGCCAACAGGAAAAGTCCCGCACAGACAACCGTCTACAAACGCTTTGATGCTGGAAAAAGTGGCATGGCATGCTGGGGCTGTGGGGTTGGCTGTCGGCTTCACCAGCCCTGCCCAGCTGCTGCTGCTGGGAAGCACTCTCTACCGGCTGGCAACTGGTCGGGCGAGCCTTTCGACTCGTTCGTATGGGCGTTTGCCCCTGCGATTACTGGCCGTCTGGCTCGTGGTCCCGGCCCTGCTGGCGCAGGATCGAGCCAGCGCGCTGGGGACTCTCCTCGGCGCGGTGTTGACCGGATGGCTGTCGCTCACCACAGTTGCCCAGATCCGAGCCTGCGGCAGACAGGGCGTCCACCGCCTTGTCGCAGCCTTTCTGGGGACAGCGGCACTGGCCGCGGGGTACCTGGTCGTCCGTGCTGTCGTGATCGTTGGCCATACGGGCCTGCACACTGTGCTACCTCGCCAAAGCCTTCCCACCCTCAACGTAAACAGTACCGGCACCGTGCTGATGGCTGCCGCAGTCCTGTCTCTGGCCTGCGCGGCGTGGGCCGGGCGTCGGTGGCGCGGCCCAGCGGCGATCGCCTTTGTGGCTACCGTCGCTGGCTTGTTCCTGACCCAGTCGCGGGGCGCACTCCTTGGCCTTCTGGCCGGCATTCTCACGCTGGGACTGACCACGAAGCGGCAGCTGGCCTGGGCGGTTGCGGGGCTGGTTCTCATCTTCGCGTTGGCTGTGGCGGCGGTGGGTTTTCCTTCCATACTTGGTCGATACGGCACGATCACCAGTCTGGCTGCCAATCAGGACCGAGTGGAGTTATGGAAAGGTGCATGGGACATTCTGCGTGGGCACTGGCCAGTCGGGGTCGGCCCTAACAATTTCCCTCATGCCTATGCATCGTACCTGGTTGCCCATCATTTGCAGAGCACAACGCAGCCATTTGCTCATAACGTGTTTCTGGACATGGCCCTGATGGGCGGGATACCCGCGTTGGGACTGTTCGTTTGGATGCTCGGCGCAGCCATGTATCACGGCTGGCGGAGCTGGCACGAGCGCCAGGATCTGTCCGCGGCGGGGGCACTGGCCCTGCTGGTGGCTCTTCTGGTCCATCTCCAGGTGGACTTGACGCTATTCTCGTTGGAGCTCTTGCCGCTCTTCTTTCTGCCATACGGCCTACTCACCCTCGCGTCTGCCGCCGACGGGGAAGAACCGGGGCCGTGACGATCAGCTCCAACCCCTCGCTAGAAGCGGGGCCGCGATCCAGTCGGGGTTCAGTCGAGGTCGGAAGGCGTCGCTCTGACAATATCGCGATCTGCGGCGAACCCGGCCAACGTTGGGATCTTTGGGGTTGACGGTGTTCGCAACTCGGCCATCAACTGCTGCCGAGCCTCTTCCCAGACTGCCTGAACGACTTGTCGATCCGTGCCGCTGCGGGTCGGCGCATCGTATGGTGACCGCCGACGCCGGTAATCCCATTCCGCTCTATGACGTCGCCATTCGATCTCCGCCAGCATGAGGCCGTATGCCAGCCTCACGAGGCGAGGCCAGTGACGCCGATACACGTACAGGTTCGACCGATACAAATGGGCAATGATCTTGGGCCCATTCTGTTTTCTGCCCTGACTGACGTAGTGAACCACCCTGGCCTCAGGCAGATACATGAACCTCAGCCCCAGCCGTTGGGCCCGGATCGCCCAATCAAGGTCTTCGTTGTAAAAGTAGAACACTTCGTCGTACAGCCCTACCCGTTCGAATGCTTCCCGGCGGTAGAGGGCGAAAGTTGTGCCAGGGAAGGTCGCTCGATGCACCCGGCTCATATCTGCAGGCAGCAGACTGGTGACTGCGGTCCGTGACGGTTGCGGCGTTCCGTCGGGGTGGCAAAGGCGGCCACAGACTCCCATGCAGTCACGATCTTCATTCAGGTAGTCGGTCATGATGCGGAGGGTACTCGGTGGCACCCAGATGTCGCTGTTGGAAACCAGGATCAGACGATACGCTGCCGCCCGTCGAACGGCTTGGTTAAAGGCCGTTGCAGGGCCCAGGTTCGAGTGGTTGTAGACGTAGCCGATACGAGGGAAGGCCCTCTTGATGCTCTGATCTGTCCCATCAGTGGAGGCGTTATCGACAACGAAGATCTGCTCTTGGGCCATTGCCGGCGACCTTCGGGAGGGTAATGGCCAACTGGCGTGGCGGACAGCCTGCCCGCGTTCAGCCATAGGCAGACTCCCGGGTTCGACGAGAGAACGTACAAGATCAACCAGCAACTGCCTGGTGTTGTAGGTGACGATCGCTGCGCCGATGTCTTTGATGCCGAAGGTCACCGGAGCAACTCTCCTTCCTTCTCTCCCGACCTAGGCATGGTAATAGACGTCCCAGCCAAGGTAACGGCTGAACGCTTCGCTCACCGCCGCACCCCACCGCCCCTGGTTCAGCGCGACATGGTGCTCGAAGCCGCTCCGGGCGATCTGCTGCAGCAGGGCCTGCAGGTGCGGAATGTGAACCACTGCATACCCGCCGAACGTGTCCAACGGGTCATCGCTTAATTCGCCCTCGCCCAGATCCGTCCGGACGCAGCCTGCCGCATCATCTGTGGAGATGCGGGCGAAGGTGATCGGGGTAGCCTTGAGGCGGCCGTTCACCGTCCCGTACGCGTTCTCCTGGCCCACTGTACTGGCAATTATTGCCTGATAGCCCATGCTGCAACTGGCGAAGAGCGAGCGCGGCAGGTTACCGCAGTGGAAAACCACCGCCTTGTCAGGATCAACGCCGCAGTTGTTGTTCCAGTCCACAATAGCGCTGGGTGAACCGGAAGCGAGCGCCAGCGCATTCATGGAGACCGCCCCGGTAACATCGACCTCGCAGGCGCTGGGCAACAGCGAGTCGCTGAGCATGCTCATCAGCGTACAGGGAACGATGCCGTAGAACTGTTCTAGAGCGGTCCAGCACTGAATGGCCGTAGCCTGTAGCCCCTCCGCCCTCAGCCCTCGCACGACCCGGCAGGTGGCGATGAAGTCACGCAAGTCCTGGCGGAAGACTTCCGACGTCGGCGCTTCCGTGTGCAGTTGGGTCAAAGTGAAGGGGAGTGCCGCCAGTTTTTGCGCTTCCCGGTAGTTTTCCAC
Organism: Limnochordaceae bacterium; assembly: GCA_014896305.1. Taxonomy (GTDB): domain Bacteria; phylum Bacillota; class Limnochordia; order Limnochordales; family DUMU01; genus Bu26. The sequence continues at coordinate 13,904 of JADBKQ010000028.1, read as the reverse complement.
CGCCCCGTGCGGGGTGGCCTGTTCGTCGAGGGCCACGACCCGTACGCCTTCTTCGGCGAGTACTTGCAGGACCTGCTGCCGGCCGGACTCAGCGAGTTCACCTGGGAAAAAGCCGCGATTGCCAACGATTAAGCCGACAGTGACCGGTTGAACCCCCTTCGCGTTGTTTCCCGTGCCAGCCCCGTCCTTTCTCGCCCGTTTTGTTTGTACTTTTATTTTATTTGTACTTGCATCGCCTGTTTTTCGATACTGGCAGCCGACCGCGGCGATTCTGGTTTGGGTCTACAGTGGATTCTGACCCTAGCTCTGGCTCTAGATAAGGTAGTGATAAATGGCCCAAAAATGGCTCATGCTGCCTGCCAATACAAACAGGTGCCAGATCTCATGGAAGCCGAACACGCGGCCAGGCGGCCACTTGGTGGCGTAAAAAACTGCCCCCACTGTGTAGAAGAACCCGCCGATGAATAGCCACTGCAACCCGCCGGCCGGCACGGAACGTACCAGCGGTACGATGGGTATCAGCACCAACCAGCTCATCAGCAGGTATGCCCCGGTGTACAACCAGCGAGGGGCTTGCAGCCACAGGATCTTCGCAACGATGCCAAGGATGGCAATGCCCACGATCCCTCCCAGGACACCCCAGCCCCACGGGCCACGCAAAGAGATCAGGCAGAATGGGACGTACGTACCGGTGATAAGGACGTAGATCATGCTGTGGTCCAAGTAGCGGAGAACCTTGGTGCCGCGTTCACTGAGCGGCAACAGGTGGTAGAGTGAGCTGGCCGAGTACAGCAGGATGAGGCTCACCCCGAAGATGGTAAACGCCACGAGGTGCCAGACTGTCCCCCGTGCCAGCGCCTCTTGGACCAGAAGCACCAGGCCGATGACGGACAGAAAGACGCCCGCCAGGTGGGTGAGGCCACTGACGGGATCACGAAGTTTGATCATGTTTGCAGTATATCACTTGCCTTCGGCCGGTGGAGCGAGTGGTATTTCGGCCCTGCGCGCACAGCGGATCCCGTCGTCGTTGAGCGATGGCTCGAAACCCCGTTGAACCTCTTCCAGTAGCCTGCTGAGGTGCGATTTGGCCCGGCTCACGCGAACCCTGATGGAGCCGCTCATCCCCGTCAACCCCCATGTGGCCTCGTGTTGCCACAATTGGTCCCCGTGGCCGTTTCTCCGTAAGGAGAGCGCCTGACTCACAGCCCCTACGTTCTGATCGGTGCTACGACTTTGCTGTGCCGGCCGGCACACGGCAAGGGGACTCAGCAGAGAAGAAGGTCATGGGCAGCTGTCTTCCTTTTCATGTGGGGATCCTTGCGCGTCTGGAGCAGTCCCAATAAAATGATAGTCGGTCGTCCGACCCAGAAGGTGGCAGCAACTCATGCGATCAAACTCAGGAGTGGCCGCGAGCGAGGTCATCCTGGATGCGGCGTACCGGTGCTTGGTCAAGCACGGGTATGCCGCGGTGTCCATGCGCGAGATAGCCAGGGAAGCCGGCGTCGCTCTCAGCCAACTCCACTACTACTTCCAGTCCAAGGAACACTTGTTCATCGAAGTGATGCGGCGCACTACGGAGCAGCACGTGCAAGAGGTGGTAGGCTGGCTAGCCCAGGTCAATGCGGAACACCGCCTCACCGAACTGGTACGCATCGTTCGAAACAAGCTCCACGAAGACCCCGGGTGGTTTCGGCTGTTATTCGACTTCAGTAGCCTGGCTTTTCGGGACGCAGAGGTGCGCGGCCAGCTTTGCCGCCTCTTTATGCGAGTGGCGGATGAGGCAGCCCGGCGTGTCGGCGGTCTATGGCAGACTCCGCCAGTAGGGTCGGCCTGCTCTCGTCTGCAAGGACTGTCACCCGAGACGATGGGGCGCATTTTCGTGGCTGCCCTCTATGGCCTGGCGCTGCAGGTACTCATGGAAAGCGACGACAGGGGATGGATGGGCGAGCCAGCCTGGTTCGCGGAACTCCTGTCAGCAGTGGGTGCCTCGTAGGAGCGCACAGCGAGAGTTGTCGGGTGCGCTCTCCGGAGCTGGAGCGCGGCGTGCAAGACGGACGCAGAATGTACGGCACTCGGGCGTGGTCCCACATGCACGGGTCTTGCACGAGTCCAGGGTGCATACCCATACGATTATGAGTCGGTCGTCCGAATCAATCATGCGGTTGCCCCCGACTGGTCCGTCTTGCCGACCAGACGCAAACGCACCAAGGATGGAGGGATGGGGTATTGGGGCTCATCACGCAGTACGTATTGAAGCACCCCTTGCCGGTTCTCGGCGTGTTGCTGGCTATCACCGTGGTATTTGCCACCTTTGTGCCCAAGCTTCACATCTCGAGCGACCTGCGGTCAATGATACCGCAGGACGACCCCGCTTATCGGGCGTTGGAGGCGGTCACCGACGAGTTCGGTTCGCAGGACCTGGTAATGGTGGTCATCAGGGCCCCAGACGTCTACACCGTTAGGACCTTACAAAAGGTCCAGCAGTTGGGCGATCGTCTCCGGGACATCCCCGGTGTGCATTCGGTACTGTCGCCGCTGGATGTCGAACTGGTCCGGGGATCGGAGGCGGGTATCGAGATCGAGCCCGTCGCGGTTGCTGCTCCGTCCACTCCAGAAGACGTGGCCCGGTTTAAGGCCCGATTTCTGACAAGTTCCCTGGCCGACTCACTGGCGTCACCGGACGGTCGGGCTCTTGCTATCCTCGTCACGCTCGATCCCGGCCTTGCCTTCCAAGATGACTTTTCCCGGATCACAGGTCCGCAAATCGAGGCCGCGGTGGCGAAAGAGCAAGGCCCAGAGTCCATCGACGTGGTGGGTGAGCCTTTCCTGGCGTATTTCGGTACCCGAAGCATCCGTCGCGACCTGGCGGTGCTATTCCCCCTTGCGGTCGCCGTGGTACTCGGCAGTTTCTACCTCAGCTTTCGGACGGCGGCCGCGCTGCTACTGCCAATGGTGCCGGTCCTGCTCAGCCTTACGTGGACATTGGGCCTGATGGCAGCCCTGGGCTATCACCTCTCAATTGTCTCGTCGGTGCTGCCGGTGATGCTGACAGTCGTGGGGAGCGCCAGCGCCATCTACATCCTCAGCCGTTACCAGGAGCATCGGCGTGAAGGGCAGGAGCACGCCGAGGCAGTGAAGCGCGCGATGGCGGCTCTTAATGCGCCGTTGATCATGGTTTCCCTGACGGATGCGGTAGGCTTCGCCTCGCTGGCGACCTCCTTCGTTCAGCCGGTCAAGGAGTTCGGGTGGTTTACTGCTATCGGTATCTTGTTCTCTCTCGTAGCTACGTTGGTGGCCGTCCCGGCGGTTCTGAGTCTCCGAGAACTGAAGGTGACGCAGGGACAAAGGCGGGACGCCCCCACTCCATGGGGTACCTTCGATCGCGGTATGGCGCGACTTGCAGGCGCGATGGCGCGGCCATGGGGGATTGCGGTCATCGGCGCCAGTCTGCTTCTCGTTGCTCTCGCTGCGGTTGGTATCCCCCGGGTGCACATCGAGACCAACTTCCTCCAGTACTTTAGGCCGGATAGCCCCATCGCCCGGGGAACACGCGTCGTGGAGCGTTATCTGGGCGGAACCAACCTCATCTCGGTGGTAGTGGACACCAGAGAACCGGACGGCGTTAAAAACCCAGCTGTACTGGCGCGAATGGAGAACCTCCAGCATGAGCTGGACGCCATACCGGGGCTCGGCCACAGCCAATCCATCATCAATGTAGTGAAGGAGGTGAACCGGGCGCTTCACGCCGATGAGCCAGCGGCCGGGCGCATTCCGGACAGCCGGGAGGCTATCGCGCAGGAACTCTTGCTCTTTTCGATGCAGGGAGGCAGCGGACTAGATGGCCTCGTCAATTACGACTATTCCAAGGCTCGCATCGTGACCCGCATGACCACGCTGCCCACGCAGCGGATCAAACAAGTGATGGAAGAGGTACAGGCCCGAAGTGAGGCAGCCTTTGCCGGGACACCGATCCGTGTGTCAGTGGCGGGGATCCCCCAGATCGTCGTACGGCTGCTCGACCAGTTCATTCCAAGCTTGCTCCAGAGTCTGGCCCTATCCTTCGGCATCGTCGGTCTTATCGTTGCGCTGCTGATGCGTTCGTGGCTGATGGGTGCCCTTGCACTTGTTCCTCTAGTGCTGACCGTTGCACTCCAGTTCGGAATTATGGGCTACTTCGGCATCGCGCTCGATGTGGCCACCACCATGATCGCCAGCATCACCATTGGGGTCGGCGTGGACTTTGGCATCCAGCTAATCAGCCGCTATCGACAGGAGCGAGCCTCCGGGCGGGTGCCGGCGGACGCCCTGGCTGTGACGGCAGCAACCACGGGCCGGGCGATTCTGACCAATGCAGTGAGCCTAGCGGCTGGCTTTGGTGTGCTGGCCTTCTCCGAGTTCCGGGCTGTGGCCGTTCTCGGGTTGTTTCTGGTTCTGACCATGCTCATATCGGCAGCAGCGACTCTCTTGCCGGTCCCAGCACTGCTGGTACGCGTTCGGGACCGTCCGGCACAGGCTCCTCTGCCTGCAACCGCCACACAGTCGGCCGGGCCGGCCAGAGAGGCTTGAATTGAGCAATAGACGGAGGTGGATTGGCAGTGAGGAAGTGGAATATAAAAACAATGGTACCGAAGCATCTGCGTGTCATCTCGGTTGGGGCACTTACAGCCGCCTCTGTAGCGGCAGCCTTGTTCACCACGGGGGCGGCGAAGCCGGCAGGCCCGTCGGCTACGGAGATCCTGGACCACCTAACAGGCACTGCAGTTGTAAGCGGTAGCGGCCAGGCGGAGTTAGGGCTCACCACCGAGAACGCCCGCGGCCAGCAACGTACCAACCGCCTACGGATCTACCGGTTGGAGTCGGACGACGGCACCACCCGGCAGTTACTCGAATACCTCGATCCGCCGGATGTCCGAGGCACTAAGATTCTCAGCATCAACGAGCCAGGAAAGGCAGCCCAAATATGGTTGTACCTTCCTGCCGTGGGGCGAGAGCGGCGCATTGCTGGCAGTGCCATGCAGGACCAGTTCATGGGGACTGACTTTACCTACGACGAGATCAGTGGCGGCACTACCTACAAGGAGGACTACACCGCTGAACGGTTGGCGGATGCCACGGTGGATGGGCGCGAAGCCTACGTGTTGAGGCTAACGCCCAAGAGCCCGGACAAGAAGTACAGCTACGTGCAGATGTGGGTATGGAAGGAGACCTACCTGCCGCTTCGCATAGACTTTTTCGACCAAAGCAGACGATTGGAGAAGCAGCTGCTGACAGCCGACTTCCGTCAGGACGCGCAAGGGAAGGTACTCCCTTACCGCATCACCATGGCCAGCGTCAAGGCCGGAACCAGGACCCTTGTGCAACTGCTTTCCATGCGTACCGGCGATGTGCCGGAGGAGTATTTCACCTTGCGTTACTTGAGACGGTGAGCCGGCAAGGGCAAATGGTACGGCACGGAACAAAGAGATGGGCCGAACATTCTGCATTTCCACAAGGAGGGTCATGATGAAGACACTTGCATACAGGACGGGGCATCGGATGATAAGGATCGCGATTTGGATGACGGGAAGCCAAGTTATCCTGGCAGTGCTGGCGACCTCCGCACTGGCTGCAGAGGTGCAGGTAGGGGGCAAACTGAGCCACAGTCTTTTCTATGCCACGGACCAGGGGGCGGTGGTCCAGAACGAGACTCGCTACGAACTCACTCTGGACGTCCATCCAAGCCCAGACGGACGGCTTTACTTCTCCTGGAAAGGAGCCATTCCTTCTTCTGGAGACCGAGCTTTCTCCGGCTCCGAGCAAGCCGGGACGTCACCGCTGAGTTTGACCCCGACGCTGGATGAGGCGTATCTTGACGCCTACTTTCCTGCGGTGGACCTCCGGGTAGGCCGGCAAATCATCAACTGGGGCACGGCCGACGGGATCAACCCAACCAATATTATCAATCCCCGCAGCTTGTCAGTGGATGCGCTGGTCGAGCAGGAAGTGGCCGGGACGCCCGTTCCAGCCGTCCAGCTGGCAGGTGATCTCGGTGCAACGTTGGGGCTCACAGCGGTGGGTGTGCTCGACTTCGTGCCGGCCCCCTTCCCGAAAGAGGCAGTCCATCAGCTGGCGCAGGACATCGCGACGAGAGGTGGGAGCGCGCTGGAAAGCGAATGGCTGAACATCGACGGTGTTGGCTCGGGCAACCAGTACGAGTGGGCTCTGCGGGCGGAGGGCATGTTGGCCGGATACAACGTCTACGCAAGCTACTTCAACGGATATACCGACCTACCGGCGTTGTGGATGCAACTCACCAATGTCTCGTCTCCAGCGTTTGCCGTCCATGGCCGGTATCGGCGCCAGCAGCAGTTCGGCCTCGCGACGGCAGGGACCGTGAGGGATATGGGCGTGTGGTGCGAAGCCACCTACACCTTGCCCGAGAAACTCGACCCGCTTGACGCCGGGTCACCCACCATCATTGCTCTCTCGTCTAACTCCGGCACCTGGCAGGCGGTGGCGGGGGCGGATCACACCTTTACCGGCAATGTGTACGCCTCGGGCCAATTTGTCTACAACCAGGCTGGCTCCCTGCTGCTCCCCTACTCCCCTCCCGGTGAGAAGGCTGGCCTGTATGGTGTCGGTTTGCTGCGATACACCCCGAACGCCAGATCTACGTGGGATGCTGTGGCTGTCGTCAACCTGCGGGATCGGGGGACCGTCGTCGCTCCTGGCCTGACATACGAGCTGAAGCCCGGTATCAAGCTCGTTGTTCGCTACGTGGACGTGGTTGGAGGTGACGACAGCGAGTTCGGGCGTCTGAGGCCTCAGTTCCGGGGGATTGCCAGCCGACTGGAGGCTTTGTTCTGAGCGGAACCGAGTTGACCTGGCATAGGTCGGGTGGTAAACTAAATGTACTTGTGGGCACTCTTTAAGGTGGTCCGGCGAGGCCAGCAAGAGGAAGCCAGTGGGAGCAAGCCCAGAAGACCTGGAGACCCAGGCAAACAAAAGCCTGCACCGCACTGAAAATCGGCTGCTGCTGGCCGGCGGGACCGTCGGCGGCAGCAGTTTTTCGTACATACGCATGGTGCTGGTAGTCGGCGGGGCCGGGAGGTGGCAGGGGTGCAAGACGAGTACCCGATCAAGGCGCAGATCCTGGATGGCGACGGCATTCGCAGGGCTTTGGTCCGCATGGCGCACGAGGTCATTGAACGGAACCATGGCGTGAACCGGTTGGGGTTGGTCGGAATCCACACACGCGGGATTCCGTTGGCGCGCCGGCTAGCTCAGGAGATCTTCCGGATCGAGAAGGTGGAGCCGCCAGTCGGTATACTGGACATCACCTTGTACCGGGATGACCTGACGACCGTTGCCCGCCAACCTCTGGTGCGGGAGACCAGCGTTCCTTTTGCAGTCGAAGGGCAACGGGTTGTTCTGGTGGACGACGTCATCTATACGGGGCGGACCGTCCGAGCAGCATTGGATGCCCTGGTGGACCTGGGGCGTCCGCAATCCATCCAGTTGGCCGTTCTCATTGACCGTGGTCACCGGGAGTTGCCGATTCGCCCTGATTACGTAGGTAAGAATGTGCCTACCTCGCAGCGGGAGATCGTCAGTGTCCGCTTACAGGAGACGGATGGAGAAGAAAGGGTGGTGATCTTGGAGCGACCCCAGCCGGCCGCAACGAAAGATGCTGACCATGTTTGATGATTTTGATGAGAGCGATGACGTTAGCGGCAGACACCAGCACTCGTAGACCGGCGCAGGCGTTGAAGTGGCCGTAATCAACAAGTGTCGAGTTTGAGAGTTGGATCAGGATCCTCCCTTTAAATCGAGTCCTGTGAGGCTGGGAAGGGAAGGAGAACGAAGATTCTTTTCTCCATCCCTGCCTCCGCCGAGGAGGCTTTTATTGTGCCTATGTCCACCAACCATTCATCCAAAACCAGTTTGAACAACCAGCAAACGGATGTGTCAGGCAACCGGCGCCCGTCAATGCCCACTTTGGAGGCGATCTCTCAAGCCGCTCAGGATCTGACGACTCAAGATCGAGATCGCGCCTCTCGCGGTGAGTCCGAGTCCGACCAACAGCCCCCTGCCCGCGTCGTTTACGATGTTGAACAGCGTCCACCTTTTCGCCAGATGTTTCCTCTTGGTCTCCAGCACCTGTTTGCCATGTTCGGAGCGACCGTCCTGGTCCCACTCCTTACCCACATGGACCCCTCCGTCGCCCTCTTCACGGCTGGGGCCGGCACCTTGCTGTTCATCCTGATCACGCAAGGGCGTGTCCCGGCCTATCTGGGTTCATCATTTGCCTTTATCGCCCCGATTACCGTCATCTCGCAGAAATACGGCCTTCCGTACGCCCTGGGCGGCACGGTGGCGGTCGGCCTGCTGTATGCAGTCGTTGCCCTCATCATCCGCCTCATCGGCATCGGTTGGCTCGAGCGGGTGCTACCGCCGGTGGTTGTCGGCCCCGTGGTCATCGTCATCGGGTTGGGCCTGGCCGCGGTGGCGGTCCAAAACGCCGGCTTAAGCACGGCTACGGTCAGTCTGACCAACGTCAACGTGCAAATCGCTCTGTTCACCCTGGTTGTGACTGCTGCTGCCACCGGCTTCTTCCGCGGCTTTCTGGGTATCATCCCGATCCTGGTGGGCGTCGCAGGCGGCTACCTCTTCGCCATCCTGCGGGGTGCGGTGGACTTCACTCCGGTGCAACGAGCCCCCTGGCTGGGCCTGCCCGCTTTTGTCACGCCTGCCTGGAGTTGGGCGGCGATGGCGACGATGTTGCCGGTCAGCGTAGTGACCCTGGCCGAGCATATCGGGCACATTCTTGTCCTGAACAACGTGACCAGCCGTGACTTCCTGCGCGACCCTGGTCTACACCGCACGATCCTGGGCGACGGATTGGCTACCAGCCTGGCTGGCTTTCTGGGCGGCCCACCGAACACGACCTACGGCGAGAATATCGGCGTGATGGCGATCACCCGTGTCTACTCGGTCTGGGTCATCGGCGCCGCGGCGGTAATGGCCATCGCCCTGGCGTTCATCGGGAAGGTGGGGGCGCTGTTGCAGACCATTCCCAACCCGGTCATGGGTGGAATCACCATCGTGCTCTTTGGCACGATCGCCGCGGCTGGTCTGCGCAACCTGGTGGAGAACGGCGTGGACTTCAGCCGCAAGCGAAACCTCGTCATCGCCTCGGTCATCCTGGTGCTGGGGATCGGCGGTGCCAAGCTAACCCTGGGCAGCGTTCACCTGGAAGGGATGGCGGTGGCGGCGCTTGCTGGCGTGCTGCTCAACCTGATCATGCCGGGCGAGAAGAGCCAGGCGCAGATGCAGGTGCGGCACGGGGGCGGGGGCGACCAACCGACCTCGCCCAGCAGGACAGCCTGCCGTGGAGTGGCGATGGCGAAGTAGAAGGAAGTAGGAGGAGGAAGCAAAGGTGAACGAGGGTGGCAGAACACCGGCTTTGCGGGGGAAAGACCTGCTCGAGTTGGAGAGCCTCGAGCCGGGGGAGATCCAGCTGATTCTGGAGACGGCCCGGCCAATGCTGTCGGTCTTCTCCCGGCCGGTGAAGAAATACCCGACCCTGCGGGGCCGGATCATGGTCAACCTCTTCTATGAGCCAAGTACCCGTACCCGCACCTCGTTTGAACTGGCGGCCAAATCGCTCAGCGCCGACGTGGTCAATATTGCCACCACGACTTCCTCCGTCACGAAAGGCGAGAGCCTGGCGGATACCGCCCGTACGCTGGAGGCGCTGGGGGCGGACTGGATCGTCCTGCGTCATAGTGCGTCGGGGACCCCCGCCTTCCTGGCTCGTCAGGTACGAGCCGGTGTCATCAACGCCGGCGATGGTAGCCACGAGCATCCGACCCAGGGGTTGCTCGACTTATTCACCATTCTGCGGCGGAAAGGCCGGATCGCAGGCCTGCGCGTCGGCCTGGTGGGGGACATTCTGCACAGCCGGGTGGCCCGGTCCGATCTCTGGGGGCTGACGAAGATGGGGGCGGAGGTGGTGCTCATCGGCCCTCCGACCCTGATACCGGTGGAAGTCGAAAACCTGGTGCAGACAGGGTCACCGGCGGCCACGGCGGCATCCCCTGTGCCACCGTCAGCGACGGGATCGGCGTGGCCGTCGCCGCCGCTAGCGCCAGCGCCGCCACCGGCCTCAGCCTCCGCGTCGATGTCGGCGGCGGCAGCAGCTGCTGGCGTTTCGTTGCCCCATCCGCCTGTGACCGTGTCGTACGACCTGGAGTCGGTTCTCCCTACCCTCGATGTAGTTCAGGTGCTTCGGCTGCAGCTGGAACGGCAAAAGCGGGGGCTGTTTCCCAGCGCGCAGGAGTACAGCGAACTGTACCGGCTCGACTCCGAGCGGCTACAGCGCTGGGGGGCGAAACCGGATCTGCTGGTGATGCATCCTGGTCCTGCCAACCTGGGCCTGGAGATCAGCGAAGAGCTGGCCAACTCGCCGCGATCAGCCATTCGGGAACAGGTGCAAAACGGCGTGGCGGTGCGGATGGCCGTCCTCTACCTTTTGGCGGGTGGCCGACCGGCTCAGGACACAGAAACACAAACGGGGTAGTGGCTTGGGGTGAAGGCATGAAGGGTTTGAAGGGTTTGAAGGATTTATAGGGCTGGATAGGGTGGTGCGATCAACGATGGCGAGATCGATACAAGCAAAGCAGTCACCCCCGTCGGACCGATCGGCACAAAAGTGGTTGCTACGGGGCGGCCACGTGATCGACCCGGCCAACGGACGGGACGCTGTCCTTGACATTCTCCTGGCGGATGGTGTGGTCGCGGCGGTTGGGGAAGACGTGACTCGTGACGGCGGACCAGTCCAGGTGTTGGACCTGGATGGGCTGCTCGTGCTCCCAGGGTTGGTGGACATGCACGTGCACCTGCGGGAACCCGGCCAGGAACGCAAGGAGACCATAGCGACCGGCGCCCGGGCGGCGTTGGCCGGGGGGTTCACCTCGCTGGCCTGCATGCCCAATACGGAACCGGCGCTGGACGATGCGACCGGTATCCGCTATGTGCGGGAGCAGGCGGCCCGAGCCGGAGCGGCCCGAGTCTACCCCATCGGAGCCATCAGCAAAGGACGCCGGGGCGAGGAACTGGCTGCCATCGGCGAGATGGTGGCGGCCGGGGCGGTGGCGGTGTCGGATGACGGTTCACCGGTGCAAGACTCGGCCCTGATGCGGCATGCCCTCGAGTATTGCCGGCGCTGGGACATCCCCGTGATTGAACACGCCGAGGACGCGCAGTTGGCTGTCGGCGGTGTCATGAACGAAGGGCTCGTCTCCACCCGCCTGGGCTTGCGGGGCATCCCGGTCGAGGGCGAGGTGAGCCAGGTCTTCCGGGATTGCCTGTTGGCGCAGCTGACCCGCGGACGGCTACACATTGCGCACGTATCGGCCGCCGGTTCGGTGGCGGTGCTGCGCTGGGCCAGGCAGCAAGGCATCCGGGTCACGGCCGAGGTGACACCCCACCACTTGCTGCTGACCGAAGTGGAGGTCAGCCGTTCCAGGTACGATGCGAATACCAAGGTGAACCCGCCGCTGCGCAGTGAGGCGGATCGCCAGGAAGTTTGGCGGGCGCTCCACGAGGGAATCATTGACTGCATCGCCAGTGACCACGCCCCGCACATGGCGGAAGAGAAAAACGTCGAGTTTGACCTGGCTCCCTTCGGCGTGGTCGGGTTGGAAACTACTTTAGGCCTGGTTGCCACACACCTGGTTGGACCGAGCCTGGGAGCTGGGGAGAGAGCGGGGGCACAAAGATTGGGAGCTGGGGTAGAACCGCGACAAATGGGCGTAGAATCAGAAGCGCTGGGTACGGCACAGCTACCATCATTTACCTGGGCCCAGGTAGTGGAGCGGCTGGCCGTGCAACCCGCCCGCATCCTGCGGTTGCCGGGCGGAGCGGGAACGCTGAGCGCAGGGGCGGCGGCCGACGTGATCGTGGTCGACCCGAGGGCGGAGTGGACGGTCAAGCCCGAGGAGTTCTACTCTAGAGGGAAGAACACGCCCTTTGCCGGTTGGCCGCTGCGGGGCCGGGTAGAGTACGCCTGGGTCGGCGGCGAGCTGCGTTTTGCCCGTGAACGGGGCGGCTTCCTCGAGAGTTAGGAAATAACCTCGACGCCGACCGGGTGCCTACGTCGATGCTACAGTCCCGGCCGCAGCCAGCGTCGGCAAGCCCAGGTCAGTGCTGAAGTCAGTGCCAGGGGAGGGCCAGCGATTGGAGGACGCACGGGAAGGCGGCAACCCAGCAAAAGTGGGGACAGGGGGATCGTTTGGCGAAAGGGTCGCGGCGGCGGTTCACGAGAAGCAGAGTTTCCTCGTGGTCGGAATTGACCCGCGCTGGGAGTGGTTGCCGCAGCCAGTGCTGGACGCCAGCCGCCGCCTGTACGGCGATTCCTGGGAAGGGGTCGCCAATGCGCTACTGCGCTTTGGGCGGGCGATCATTGAGGCGGTCGCCCCGTACGCTGTGGCGGTCAAACCGCAGATCGCCTTCTATGAACAGTATGGCTGGTGGGGGCTGGAGGCGTACGCGCAGACGGTCGCCTACGCCCGGGAACAGGGGCTGCTGGTGATTGGCGACGTCAAGCGGGGCGACATTGCCAGCACGGCCGAGGCGTACGCGCAGGCCCATCTGGGCGATGTTCCGTTCTGGAGTAAGGGCGGCGGTGACGAGCAGGCGCAGCCGCGTGGGCGTCGACGTGCCAGCCTGCTGGCGGTGGACGCCGTCACCGTCAACCCGTACCTCGGCGTCGACGGCGTCCTCCCTTTTATTGAACAGGCTGTTGCCCACCGGCGGGGGCTTTTCGTCCTCGTGCGCACCTCCAACCCGTCCGCCCGCCAGTTGCAGGACTTGCACGTCGTTGAACCACCTGCGGCCGCCGCTGAGCGACTTCGCCGCCGGCCTGCGCAGGAAAGAACGGTCTGGCAAGAGGTGGCCGGCTGGGTGGCGGAGTGGGCCGAGGCGGCACGCCAGCGTGCGGGATACGATCAGTGGAGTCCCGTCGGCGCAGTGGTCGGGGGGACCTATCCGCAGGACCTGGCCTGGACACGGGAGCAGCTTCCTCATAGTTGGATCCTGGTCCCTGGTTATGGGGCGCAAGGAGCGACGGCTGCCGATGTGGCCCAAGCCTGCTTCGGAGCTACCCGGAGGCCTTCGCCGGGGAAGTCTGGCAAAGGGCAGACGGACGCGGTGGGCCTTCGAGCTGTGGCCGACACGGACACGGCTACAGGGGCGCCTGGGACGGCCAGGGGCGGAGCGGACGGACCCGATCTGGCTGAACCCTTAGGAGTTCTGGTCAATGCCAGCCGGAGCGTGATCTACGCCTTTCGCCAGGAGCAATGGATGAGTCCATACAAGCCCTCCTTGTGGATGCGGGCTTGTGCAGACGCAGCCAAAGCGGCCCGAGACGAGCTTTGGCAGGCGGCCCTGGCCCAAACAAAACCTGGTGAAAGTGCGGACATGCAGCATGAGTGATGTGGCGGAGAGTGGCGGTGATGGCATGGGTGAAAATGGAGGCGGGTGGGCGACGGCGCGCTGGCTGGCCGACCGCCAGTCGGCGGAGAACGCCGTCGCTTTGGGGTTGGCCCTGCTGGTCGGGGGAGCGACGGGGCTGGGCATCGTTCTCTTTCGCAAGCTGATCGTTTGGATGCAAACGGATGTATTTGAGCTTTTGGGCCGCCACCTGGCGACAACAGTGGGCAACTGGGCCGTCCTGTTCGTGCCGGCCATAGGCGGCCTGGTGGTTGGGCTCGTGGTTCGCTACGGATTGGCGCACGACCGTTACCCGGGTGTGGCTGGAGTCATGGAGGCGACGGCTCTGGCTGGCGGTCGATTGGAGTATTGGCTGGCTCCTGCCAAGACAGCAGCCGCTGTCGTCTCCATTGGCGCCGGGGCTTCGGTGG
>JADBKQ010000027.1 GCA_014896305.1 Limnochordaceae bacterium | reverse complement strand
CCCGATCCACCCTGACAATCCGCTCTTGAACAGCACTGATGGCCTTGAAGACCTTATCTCATTCCAGGCCATGGTTGTCAAGGCAAGCATACGACATGCCGGACTTCCCTGCCCACGCATTCCTCAACCGCTCGTATACGGTGGCTACCCCTCCGATTTGGTAGCGAATGTCCATTCCCGACCAGCCGCTCGCACCCGCACGCCCGCCAGATCACCATAAAGCACCTGCACTTCTGGTACGATCTGGCCGGTCGTGGTATCCCGTCGCTGGCGATAGACGCCCCATCCCTTCCCGGTGCTCCAGAAGCATTGAAACTCACCGTCAGCCGTGGGTTGCACCGGAGCAAAGCCCATTTCGCCCCGGGCCATGTCGAAGGTGAACCCGGCCAGAGCCACGACCAGGCCCCAGCTGGCCATAGAACGGGCGTAGTGGTGGCCGCACTCCACTTCGTTCCAGGGGTTGCGGCGCACCCCATCGTGACGATCCCGCACTGCCTTCACAATGGCCAGGGCTTCCTTGACCAGCCCCTCGTAGACCAGCAGTGTCGCAACCTCATACTCGATCCCCGTCCAGACCTCGTCCGAATAGGGGAACGGGAAGTGGGGACGTCCACCCCGCGGCCACGTGCACAGCAGCAGCCCCTCTTCATCGTTGAACACATAGGCTCGCTGAGTGTTCACGTGGTCAGAAAACGTGTGCCGGAAGTTCCAGCGAACGATCGCTTTCGCCGCCGACCGCACATGTTCCCGGGGAGCGAGGTATCCTAACCCGTACAAGTGGGCTTCCGTCTGGGCGAGTAGCTGGTCGGACAGGCAGCCGCTGCCGAATTGGTACTTATGCTCGTTCACATCTGTCAATCGTTGCTCGTAGTACTCCCCGTTGAACAGGAGGGCGTCCGCCCGGCTGGCTGCCTTCTCGGCCTTCTGTGTGTACTCCCTGGCCGCCTCTGCATCCCCCAGCGCCTCGGCCATCTCAGCGGCGGCTCGTAGCGCCCCCACCATGAAGAACGCGGTCAGGGGGTTTGGCCCGTAGAGCTCGATGTCGTATGTGTTGTGCTGTTGCCCGTCGGGTACAAGGTCGCCATCGGTATCCCAACAGGAAAGGGCATAATCGAGCGCACGCCGGGCCGGCTCCCACAACGAAGCCAGGAACTGGCGGTCGCCACTCAGCTTGAAGTCCCGGTAGAGACGCATGATGGTTCCCAACTGACCGTCGGCGGCGGCATGAAAGTCCCAGCGGTATTCAGGCGAAAAGACCTTGCCGACCCGAAATGCCATTTTGCCGTCGGCGGCAGTCTCCTGAGCCAGCTCCAGGACGCGCATGCTCCGTTCCAATGAGGGAAAGAGGAACGCCAGAGTCTGGGCGTAGTTCCAGACGTGGGTGCAGTTGCCATGGCAGCAGCCCGCATCATCCGTGCATCCCTCCCAGCCCATGAAAAATCCGTTCTCCAGCCAAAAGCAGGTGGGGCTGCGCAGGACGGTGATGTTGGCCGACGCTGCATCCAGCACCGCCGGGGGCAACGTGCTGGCAAAGAAGGCGTCATGGAAGGCGACGGTTTCCCGTTCGAGCCGCCCCAGGTTAGCTGCCAGGTACACGGCGACCTCCCATGAGTCAGCAAAGCGCTTCGCGTAATGGTTGCGAATGACAGGCGACGGCGCTCCAGCAGCTGGTGCGTCCCAGCCACGCGGCCGGTTGGGGAAATACCAGCTCAGCAGGAAGGTAAACTCCTTGGTCTCGCCCGGCGCCAGGACCTGACAAATCCCCAGGCTGCCCGTGTCGAAGCGATTGTCGGCGGAGGGCTCGGAATACCCCAGATCCGTCAGACGGCCATCGCTTTCCAAATCATCCCAGAAGTCCCGCACGTCGTCCCACCAACTGGCTCGCAGCCAGGTGGGTTTGACCGTCACGTCGGGGTTGAGCGTAGCCAGGGTTAGATTCCCGAACGCCAAACAGTCCGCCGGAATCCGGCAAGAGGTGAAGTGCAGACCCCGCAACCGCAAGGCATGGGAGCTCTCGGCGTCAGAAGTCCCCGGCTCGCTTGGTTTATCGAGCTGTTGCGCCCGGAGGTCCTGTTCCCGAAACTGGTTGACGTGGCCGCCGACCAGACTTTGCCCACCGCCACAGCACCCGCCTGCACCCGTACTGCCCGCCCCCGCGTTCACTCCCACATGAGTCCAGGGTTGCCCCAGCGGGTTCATCATGGAACCAACAATGGTGACTTCTACGGGCACATCGCGCTGGTTTTGCACGCGATAGCGCAAAACCGCTCCAGGAATGCCGGAATCGTCCGGGTTGAGCGGTATGAACGGAGTGAAGGCTTCGAGTGTCACCGTAACCGGCAACGAATCATCCTGAAACGCCACTGCTACCAGCGGATACTCTGCGTACAGGGTGGCCGCTGCCAACCTTGGCAGCCCTCCAGCCAGGCGCGGGTCGACCCCGTGAGACTGGTTGAATGGCGGGTTCAACCTCGCCTCCAGGATGCGGGTGACGGGCTGACCACCTTGCGGGCGTACCCAGATGGCGAAGTGGGTGTTGAGTAAGCGCACGCCCTTGCCAGGATGGTTGAAGATCTCCCAATCTCGCAACTCTCCGCGGGCGCCAAGTGAGACGTTTCCGGTACCAATCCCGCCCAGCAAGAAAGCGGCCTGGCTAGCGGTGGACGGATATGAACGAAGTTTCCCCGACCACTGCCACCTGGTGTTGCGGATGACGTTACTCATCTGTGTGTGGCCCTCCCAGTACAGACTACCGGCCCCGGATGTCCCCCCTGATGTCGGCATCGACATCAGGGTGCCTGGCTCATGCTCCCTGTTCGCACCGATTACGATCATGGCTCAGTTGGCAGGGACAATCAAGGGCTGACCAGAACTGCCGCGTCATGGTCTCCTGGCGAGTGTCAGCGAATTCTCGCAGTTCATGTCATATGGTCGCGGTCTTCACAGGAAAGTCTGCCGCACTGTCGAAGGTCCCCGTGGGGCAGTCGGAAAGCGGTGCTGTCCTGCCCCGACCTGGCCCAAGGCATGGGCAAAGGCGAGACAGTGGCCCAACAGCTTCGTCTTGAGGAAGGAGGATTCCTAATGCGAGAGATCGCACCCACGAGTCGGAAGTGCATCCTGGTGGCTACCTTGTTGTGGAGCTGCTTATCCGGCGCCGTTGTTACAGCCGGACGAGCGGTGGCGGCAGAGGAAAAGCGCCCCGCCGCTCCTGTCAACGTCAATTTCGCTTTCTCTTACGGCTGGCAAGCGGAAATCGACAACATGAAGAAGTCCATGGCCCAGTTCGAAGCGGCCAATCCAGGCATCCGGGTCAACCTGATCCCAGTGCAGTATGGCGACTGGAACCAGAAACTCACCACTCTGATCGCCACCAATGGCGTCGATGTCGTCACGCTCAGCCAGTCCCAGTTTGCCAGCCTGGCAGCTTCCGACGCTCTGCTGGACATCACGGATCGGGCCGCTCACGATCCCACGTGGCACCCCGAACAGATGCGTCGAATCCCCGTACAACTCCCCATCTGGATCGATGGTCGACGCTATGGCTTCGCCCCCGGCTGGGGCACCCTGATCATGGCGTACAACGCCGATCATTTCGCCGAAGCTGGCCTGATTGACCCGAACACCCAGTATCGCCAAGGGCGTTGGACGTGGGCCGGCTTCGTCGAGACGGCTCGCAAGCTGACGAAGGTGGACTCCAACGGGCTAGGCCGTTGGGGACTGGCTGGTTGGGGAGCCGGCTACGACTGGATCGCTGCTATCTATCAAAACGGCGGCTCGTTTTACAATATCCAAGGTGGCCATCTGACCGATTTCACCTTGGACTCGGAAAAGTCGATCCAAGCGCTGCAGTGGGTGGTGGATCTGCGCTGGAAGGAGAAGGTTTTGCCGCCGCACAACGATTACGCTAAAGCGTCGTTCGAGGGCGGCACCGCTTCCATGTGTGAGACCGGCGCCCACGTGTTTACCACCTACGCCAAGTCGGTACGCTTCAATTGGGACATCATGCCGTATCCCAAGGGAACCAGCGACATTCTGTACGCGCAGCCTGGTTGGGGTGGCGTCATCTACGCCATTGCCCGTTCCACCAAGGTCCCAGAGGCTGCCTACAAGCTAGCCCGCTACTTTGTCCCGGACGCCGAGGCAGAAAAACAACGCATCGCCCAAGATGGAGCCATGGGGCCCAGCCTCTATCCTGAACTCGACCGTTGGGCTCTGGAGCACCCCAGCCCGGTGATGCCCAAGAGCATGTGGGTCATGTTCGAAGTATTTGACAAGGCCTACTTCCAACCCATCCATCCACTTCACGACGCCATCATGACCCAGGTAAACAAGTACCTCGACCCCGTCTGGTATGCCAGCAGCCAGCCGAATGTGCGGGAAGCAGCCATCAAGGCGTCGGAGGCTGCGCGGGCCATCATCCGGTCGTACAAGAAGTAGGACGGGCAGGACTGACGAGTGAACCTGCTGGGGGGAGGCCGAAGGCCCCCCCTTACCAGTCTTCGCCAGCCCTCGGTCCAGGTTCAGGATTCCATCTATCCGTCGACCCCTCGCGTCCTGGAAAGCCGCAGCTGAGCCATGACGAGGTTGTAGTAGATCCCGCGCCGCGCGATCAACTCTTCGTGCGTCCCGATCTCAGCTACACGACCGTGGTCGAGAACCACCACCCGATGAGCATTCCGCAGCGTGGCCAGCCGGTGAGCGATGACGAAGGTCGTGCGCCCTTTTACCAGCCGAGCCATGGCCTGCTGGATCTGCATCTCCGTCTCGGTATCGACGGACGCGGTGGCCTCGTCCAAGATCAGGATGCGGGGGTCCCGCAGGACGGCCCGGGCGATGGCGATCCGCTGCCGTTCACCCCCGGAGAGGGTCTGCCCCCGCTCCCCCACCCGCGTGTCGTATCCGTCCGGGAACTTGACGATGAAGTCGTGGGCGTTGGCAATCTTGGCGGCCCGGATGATGTCCTCCCGGCTCGCTTCCGGCCGAGCGTAACGGATGTTGTCCGCCACTGTGCCGCGAAACAGAAACGTCTCCTGTAGCACGACGCCGACCTGCTTGCGCAACTGCTCTTGCGCGTACTCCCGCAGATCGATGCCATCGATCAAGATCCGCCCTTCGTCCGGATCGTAGAAGCGACAAAGCAAGTTGATCAGGGTCGATTTACCTGCCCCGGAGTGCCCCACCAGCCCCACCATCTCGCCTGGTTCAACCGTAAACGAGACCTCGTGCAGCACAGGCTTGTGTGCCTCGTAGCCGAATGTCACCTGCTCCAGCTGAACGCGGCCCTGGATGGTCCGCGCCACCGGCCGAGTCGCCTCCTTGACGGCCGGCTCCTGGTCGATGACCTGAAAGACCCGTTCCGCCGAAGTGGTCGCCTCCGTGAACCAGCGGGGCAGGAAACTAGCCCATTGCAGCGGCCCGTAGACCATGGCCGCATAGGAACTGAACTGTACCAGCTCTCCCAAACCCATCTGCTGTCCAATCACCAAGCGCCCGCCGTAGTACAGGATCAAGAACTGACCAATTCCCATCACGAACCCGATGGATGGGAAAAGCGTGTTCCAGGTCCGCTCATTACGGGCAGTGATGTCTCGCATCTCGGCGCTATAGCGGCGAAACCGCTCTGATTCGTAGACTTCCTTGCCAAACGCCTTCACAACCCGGATGCCGCTCAGGATGTTCTGCAACAGCGAGTTGGTCCGGTCAAAAGAGTGCCACTGGGCGTGGTACATGTGGTGAATCGTGTGCCTGACCCGGTGGGCCCACATCACCGCGATCGGCGCCGGCAGCAAGATGAGAAGTCCCAGACGCCAGTTGCTCGCCAGCAGAATGACCGTCACGCCCAACAGCATGAGGCCCTCACTGGCCGCCATCGCTGCCTGGTTGGTCAGAAACTGCTGGATGCGGCCGGTGTCGTTGGTAATCCGGTTCATTAAGTCACCGGTCTTCTGCTGGTTGAGGTAGCCGAGCGACAGCCTCTGGATCTTGGCGTAGACCATTTCTCGCAAGTCGACGGCGACCCGGTTACCCAGGACCGTGCTGACCCGCGCCCGCCACATGTTCAGTAGCTGGGTGAACACTGTCAGCAAGCCGATCAGTCCCACGTAGAGCAGCAGCTCCCGTAACGTCCCGCCACCTGCCGCCGCAGACCCCGTGAGCGAGGTCGACGGCGCGGCGGGGGCTGCCGACAGGCCGGCGGTCACGCCGTCAGCTGCGCCCCCGGCGGCACCGCCGGGGTTCAACACCTGGTCAATGAGCAGACGATATAGCTGCGGCATGGCCAACCGTACGCCAGCCAGCAGCCAGAAAATGCCGACGCTGATGGCCAGCAGCCGCAGGTGCGGCCGGATCATGCCAAACAGCCGGCGCACGATCGACCAGCGATCGACGCACTGCAAGCAAACAGGAATCTCCCTGGGCAGCGGCCGCCCGCAGCGTGGGCACACCAGGGGTTGAGGAGGCTCGAAGCGGGCAGGCATGCGCCCATCCAAGAAGAGGTTGAGATACCGCTCGAGGCGGGCCAGCTCGCTGAGACGGCGGGCGCTGCAGCGTGCCAGGCGCACCGGCTCCCCGTTCAGCGGAACGACCAACTCGCCGCCCCCCACCAGGCTAACCGTCTCGAAGTGGCCCGTCGCAGCGAGTCCCCCCACGGTGCCCTGGTCCTGGGCCACCTGGACCGGGGCTCGAGGTTGCTCTAGACGGGCAGCGTGGTCCTCGGCCTCGGTCTCGGTCTCGGTCTCGGCCTTGTCCTTAGCTGGCAGACGGATCTCCCGCACCCACTGGCCATCCTCGACCTGCCAAACATGCTCACGGCTGCCCACCAACCAACCGGCAGCAGGCTGCCCGGACGCCGTCAGGTCATACTGAGCAGTGACGAGCAGCTCCTCGCCAGAATCGAGCCGTTCCCAGCGCTGCCGGAGCGCTTCGGGAATCATCTCCACAGGCGGCAGCGGAAAGCCGGTGACTGTTTGCGCCGGCTCAGGCCCGCCACTTGGGGTCGTCTTTATTCTTATCGAAGGCCTCGCCCGTGGCGAAACCACAGTGGCCACTCTTGGCCACCCCCCTCCCCACGAATCGCAGGGCGCTCTCCGGGCCCGCCGGCCCGGTAGTGAATAGGCAGACGGATCGTCCTGGGTATAGCGACTTAGCGACTGCGGACGCCCGCGGCCGCCAGCCGCCGTTCGAAAGGCTAGAGAATGGTTTCTAGCAGACGAAAAGCTTGCGGTTCAACCCTCCGGTAGTCGGGAATCACAAAGCGGTTGCCGTCCACGTCCAGCAGGATCACTTCGGCCTCCCCCACCGGCAACACGTTCTCGTGGCTGTGCCGCATGGTGAACCGCCGCCGCCCCCGGTCGGTCTCCACCTCCCAGTAGCTGTAGCCGAACTCCTCTTTGGCCGAGACCACGCGATGCACGACCGGGGCGAAGTACCGGCGCTCCAGCTCCTCCTCGACCAGCCGGCGCTGGAACTCGGACAACTGGGACAGCCTGCGGATCATTCCGATCTCCGTCCCCTTCTCGTCCCGCACCGAGATGAACTCGTCCGCCTGGCTCAAGGGGAAACAGCGATAAACGCTCACTTTGGGGTATTGGTGCACGGCCTCACCTTCCTGCAGCGTGAGAGCCAGGAAACCGCCGGGGGTCCTGTGAAACTCCATCTGTTGCGCTTCGAGGTAGCGGACCTCCACATACTCGGCCAGTCCGACCTGGTTGGCCCCGGAGCTCTGGCTCGCACCGGCCGCCTTCGCCCCATCCGTGCTTTCCGCCTCTACAACCGCCTTTTCTGCTTCCGCCAGCATCTGATCATCCACCCCCCGGATCTTGAGCGCCTCTCGCTGCACCTGAACCAGTTTGTAGTAGACCCCTTGCTTGGCCATGAGCTCTTCATGAGTACCCTGCTCGACGTTTTTGCCTTGCTCCAGCACGTACAGCCGGTCGGCGTTCCGCAGCGTCGACAGGCGGTGGGCGATGGCGATCGTCGTGCGGTTCTGTACCAGCCGGCGCAGTGCCTCCTGGATGCGGCTCTCCGTCTCGGTGTCCACCGATGAGGTAGCCTCGTCGAGAATCAGGATCCTGGGATCGCGTAAAATGGCCCGGGCGATGGCAATTCGCTGCTTCTCGCCGCCGGACAAGTCCCGACCCCGCCGCCCTAGCTGCGTATCGTAGCCATCCGGTAGTTCGGTCACGATGAACTCGTGGGCGTTGGCCGCCTTCGCCGCCCGCACTACCGCTTCCCGATCGGCATCCGGCACGGCATAGGCGATGTTCTCCCAGATCGAACCACTGAAGAGGAAGGTGTCCTGTAATACCATCCCGATCTGTGCCCGCAGGTCTGCCAGGGCGATCTCTTTCACTGGGTGGCCGTCGATGCGCACCATGCCCTCATCGACGTCATACAGCCGGGTGACCAGGTTGGTGATGGTCGACTTGCCCGCCCCGGAGTGCCCCACGAGTCCCAGCATCTCGCCCGGCTGCACCTGAAGGTCGATCTGATGCAGAACCGGCTTGTGCGGCTCGTAGCCGAACACCACCCCGCTCAGCTCCACCTCTCCACGCAGTTGAGGCAGATGTACCGGTCGCGGCGCATCGACCACATCCGGTACGGCGTCGATGATCTCGAACATGCGCTGGGCGGAGTTCATGCAATGTGTCCACCAGTCTGCCACTTGTGTCAGGAAATCCAGAGGGCCGTAGAGCATCCCGAGGTAGCCGGTGAACGTCATCAGCGTGCCGAAGCTGATCCGCCTCGTCATGACGTCCCAGCCGCCGAGCCCCCAGACCACCAGGCTGCCCAGGCTCATCAGCAACGAGACTGCGGGGAAAACGGTTGCTTGCATCACGCCTAGTTGGATGGAGGCCTGAAATAAATCCCGGCTGCGAGTTCCGAACCGTTCGACCTCAGCATTTTCACGGCCAAATGCTTTCACCACTCGTACCCCGCTGAGGACGTCGTTAATCAAAGAGTTGAGGGCGCTGGTCTTGTGGAAGAGGCGGTCCCACAGCCGGTATAAACGGGGAAAGATCAGGCGGTAGGCGATGACCACTACGGGAACAGGCATCAGGGTCAACAACGTCAGCCGCCAGTTCAAGAGCAGCATGACGACGAGAATGCCGAGCAGCTGCAGCACGTTCACGATGAAGTAGGGCACACCATCGTGGAAGAAGTACTGCAAATTCATGGCGTCGGAGTTTACCCGAGTCATCAGGTTGCCGGTCTCTTTGGCAGTGAAAAAGCGCAATGAAAGGCGCTGCATGGCGGAGAAAACTTCGGTTTTGAGGTCATAGACAACCTGCGCTGAAAAGTTCGCATTAATCCGGCCATAAACAACACTGATGAGAAGAGAGAGCAGCTGGCTACCAAAGATGATGAGTACCACCAGCCCTAGTTGGCCATAGAAGCGACCGCCAGGGCGAAGGGCTTCGTCAAAAAAGACGCGTCCACCGAGGTATGGATTGAGTACCCGCAGCAGCGAGCTAGCGATCATGCAGACCAGAATCGCCGCAATGGCCCAGCGGTAGCGGGGCATGTACGCCAGGACCCTCCAGAAGAGAGCCCGGCGGTTCAAGCAGTGCGGGCAGATAGGGCGATTCGGCTCAGGATAAAGCCGCCCGCAGGTAGGGCAGTGCCGGGCCACCTGCTCTTCGTGCAGGTCGGCCTGGTCGATGGTCTCACCTTTGCGGATTTTCTCGGCCAGGCGAACGAACAGTCCGAACTTGCGGGCCTGGCTACTGCTGAACCGGCAGACGATTTCCTCGTCAACTTTTCCTGCTTCTCCCCCCGCTTCTGCTGGGCCTGCCGTGGCAACTTTGACAATCAACAGACCGTTGCCTACCAAGTTTTCGATGGACAGACCCTGTAGCTCACTCCACGTCCAGCTGCGCACGAGCTCGTTTTGAACCGGCGGGCCAGGTGTCTCGCCGACTGGGGGACGGCTGGGCTTCCGCCAGTGTAGACGCAGGCGGTGAAAGGCGCTCGTCGCCACCTGAATCAGCCTGCCCTGCCGCAGCCAGGGGGCCCAGCGCTGGAAAGCCGGCGGAAAATCCGCCCCCAACGATGTCCCAGCAGCCGGGCTTGTGGCCAGCGGCAGCAGCCAGAGCCGGTCTGGCGTGCAGATCACCCAGCCGCGGCCCGGGGTGCCGTCGAGCATTAAGTCATACGCAGCCACCAAACAGACGGTCTGGGAGTCGGGATCGATGCCGTGGGCCTCCAGCCAAGCACGGGCTGGTGCGTCTAGCGGTTCAAGCCAATCCACCATCCCACCTCTTCCGCTCGGAGCCGAACTGGCGCGCGGGAAGCCTCTTCCCTTTCGCCAGTGTCCGTCCTTTTCCTGCCGGGGTGGTCATGTCCCGCTCCCTGCGTTGGCACGACAACGGAATGGCGGGCGTTCTGGGTGGAGCAGCACTCCCAACGCTCTCCCGATGTCGCTTACCAGTATAGCCGCAAGCCCAGTCGAGCCCAGGGGAAAACACCTATGAGAAGGATTCGCCCCCACCCGCATGCTATTCCCAGCGACAACCAGAGAGCCTCGCGAACCGCAGGGCTTATCTTCTTGTTAGCCGATCTTCACGCCAGAGTACCTTGTGGATGGGTGGAGGCTGATTTGCGTGGCGAAGACAACGGGACGAAAACGCATATGGGCCGTGTATGGAAGCAGAATCCAGCGATGAATCGCGTAAAACCAGCATGACAGTTGGGTTGTGCTTTGGAAAACTCGACGAACCCGGTTGGGAATTCATCACAATGCCCCTGGGTTTTTGCGGAATCATTCGGAAGGGCTCCCTGGATTGGCAGCGAATACGAAAGTATCCACGTAGCGGATGCGATGATCGCAGGGCGAGATCTCTGGGCACCTGATAACCCTGGCGGGAGCAAGTGGTGCAACCGGCCGCACGCAGCTCGACACGGTGGTACGTTCCCAAGCAGTATGCCACCTTGTAGCCGCATGCGGCCGGTTTTCCTATCCTCGCAACGCATTTGCACGCCAATCAAAGGCGATTCACTTTCTGAAGAAGGGCGGGATCAAACATGCCATACCTGCGCTCATGGATCAGTGTGGGAGTGATCAAGCTCTACCGTTCTACCGATGGACGCTTCTACTTCCGTATCGGCACCGGTGCCTTTCACCGCTGCAATCCACTGGCTCGTTTCCCCCGCCGTCTGTTCCCAGCCCAGCGCTGAGTGAGTGAAGGAGGGAAACGCTATGCCATGGCAAGTCCAGTATCGCAGGCGTACCCTTCGAGGCATAGTCATCGTCGTAGCCATGGCCGTGGTGGCATTCGTTAGTTTCCTCGTCGCCTGGCGAGGTCTCTGACTCCGCAGAGTCAATGGTTGGCTGGTAAACGGGTCGGTGGCACGTCCTGGTCCGGCCGCCGGCCCTTATTTGTGCGCGCACCTTCTGTATTGAGATAGAGCTGCAACCTCTTCTAGGGATCGAGCCCCAAACAACCGCGCCTTTGGACCGCATGCCGTCCCCTTTTCGCCGTCCGGATGGCTACACGAAAACGTGGTATTATGGCCAGGGTAGCCAAGCAACTCCTGTTACTGGGCGCTGGCAACGCACCCGAGCAGCGGCCCGACAGGCCGTTACCAGCAGAGTTGATGATCAGCCAGCCGTGCGCCGACGTCTATTGTGCGGGGGGATGCCAACGATGAATATAGCTTTCTTTTTGCTGCCCAAGAACGAAGTGGTTTATCTCAGCCCGCGTTCCACCTTGCGCCAGGCGTTGGAACGGATGGAGCGGCACCGGTACACCGCCGTCCCCCTGGTTGATGAGGAGGGGCACTACGCTGGTACGTTGACCGAAGGTGACCTGCTCTGGTTTCTGAAGCGGACGGCCGGCGTGAGCTTCGACGATAGCGAGCACATCCGTCTTAGCCAGATTCCTCAGCACATGCAAAATGAACCCGTCAGCATCTATGCCGACATGAAGGACCTGATCCGCCTGGCTGCCGTGCAGAACTTCGTCCCTGTAGTAGACGATCGGAAGCTCTTCATCGGCATCGTGCGACGCCGGGACATCATTGAATACTGCGCCAAGTTGCTCTTTGGGCAGAAAGAGGAGACCGGCGCGACGACCAGGCCGGTGGCCGCAGATACCCCTCCTGCCCGAGCGTCGGGCCAGTAGTGCAATTCCTCCCCCGCACCGGCGGCTACCGACCGTCCCACCCTGTTGTGCGGCCTCTCCCGCCTCTTTTTTCCTCGGGGACGCCAACCGGGACGGATCTGCATCCTGAATCGACTTGCGCAGGAAAACCACCCCCGGCGACGAATCGAGTCAACCGTATTACCTTTGTTACAATGGGCGAGGAGTAGATACCAGTCTATCCACGGCAGGTACCAGGTAATTGAATGGGTAGTCGAGGCCACTACATGGTTAACCCTCGGTGGGGATTTGAAGGAGGGATCGACATGGTAAGCTGCAAGAGATGGGAAGCGCCGCTAGCAGCGGCAATCACGTTGGGGATGGTGGTGGTGGGAATGATTAGCGGAACGGCCTTACCTGCGTCGGCCGACCAGGGCACAACGTCAACCAACTTAGCGCTGGGAAAGACCTACACGATCCGGGCTACTTGGCCCGACCCACTCTTCACGAAGCAGCAAGATTCGTATCCGGACACAGGTAACCGCGAGCTTACCGATGGCAAGAAAGCTAGCTCATGGTATGCGGACGCAGGCTGGCAGATCTTCACCCGGCAAGGCGCCCGCCGAATCGACGTGGATCTGGGGAAACCCAGCACGGTTACCGGGGTGATGGGCCGGTTTCTACAGTACCGCAGTGTGGGCGTTTTTGTGCCCCGTTGGGTTCGTTTCTCGCTTTCGCTGGACGGCAAGGAATGGGTGCCGGTAGCCCAGGTGGCTACACAGGTGGGCCCCTGGTATGCCTCCCCCAAGCCCGAGGAGTTCCGGGTCGATGGCCTGCGCTATGCAGCTCGCTATGTTCGCTTGGAGTTTCCCGTGGATATTCTCGTGATGGCCGATGAGATCGAGGTATACGGGCAAGATACGGTCACAGCCGATGCTCAAGCCCTGTCGGACGTGGCTGTTGCAACTCGGGAACGGTTTCCCCAAGAGATGGTCCTGATTGGCAACGATACCCCTGTGGAGCAGCGGCCCGGCTACATGCCGGCCGGTTCTCCGGCAGCCGGCGGTGCTGGCCATATGGTATTACTTCCATACGGTTATCCACCCGATCCCAACAACGGCGAATGGACTGCCAACGACTATCTTCCTTATGTAGCGTACCTATCCGAAGAGGGGCAACCACAGGACTGGATGTTCGATACGGTTCTGCTATCCCCCCAGAGTGCCACCCCCAGTCAGCATGTACTCAGTTCGAATGATCCGAAAAAGATGGCGGATAAGAAAGACTGGGAGTGGTACATAGACGAGACCTTCCGTGCTGGCTACCAGCTGGATGCGCTCGACCAGGCTGTTGCCCAGGCGAAGCAGGTGCTCAACCAGCCCGACTACAAGGTCAAAGTGATTCTTAGCCTGATAAACGCGCCGGCAGGTCAGCGCAACTTTGGTGATCTTGACGGCGACGGGCAGCCGGAGAGTTTCGACTTCCGCCAAGTCGGGCGCGAAGCTGCCCTGGCCAACCGGTTGGCGGCCGAAAAGTGGCTCATGGACGAGTTCTTGACCCGCTGGCAACAAAAAGGTTACAAGAATCTGGAGCTGATCGGCTTCTACTGGCACCCCGAGGGTATTTCCTTCAGTGATAGCCCCGATGACGATGAGTTCGTCCGGCAGGTGGCCGGACTAGTTCACCAGCACGGCCTGAAGTTCTACTGGATACCCTACTTCGGGTCGGCTGGTTCATACGACTGGAAAAACTATGGTTTCGATGTGGCCATGCTTCAGCCCAACTACATGTTTAGCGATTCCACTGAGGAGCGGGTGCGTATTTGTGCCGAAATCGCCCAAGCCCTGGGAATGGGCGTGGAGATGGAGAAGCACTGGAATGAAGGTATTTCGGAAGTCCGCAAGTGGCTGGATTACCTCAACGGCGGAGTCAAGTACGGCTATATCCAGGCGGTGACCGGGTATTATCAGGGCTTCAAGGATTTCGGCCGAGCTGCCGCCTCCGACCCGGGCAGCCGCCGCCTCTATTACGACTACGTCTACCAGTTCATCCATGGCACCTACCAGACGGTGAACCTCAATTTCTAGCCGCGGCCCTCATCCGGCATCCTGTGTAAACGAAGACGTCTTTGCTCCTGGCCGCCCTGCCTTCTTTTCGGAAGGAAGGGCGGTCGCCTTTGGGCGCGATGGCAGGAGAAGGGGGGGGCACGACGAAGTAGGTGAAGCGAATTACCCACTGGGCTCCCGTATGGGAGCAAATGGGGAAAGGGGTGGAGACATGCTCCAGGGCAAGGGTTGTCTCAGCAGGGCAGTTAGATTTTTCTTTCTGAGTGCGGTTTTGACTGCAGGGTTCTCAGGGCTGGCTCTCGGCCGGCTAGCAGCCAGAGGGGCCGCGGCCGCTGAAACAGCCAAGCTCGTGGTGTTCACTGGTGCTGCCGAACCATCACAGTTGCCCGCACAGGAGAAGGTGCGGGACGCCTTCGAAAAAGCCCATCCCGGTGTGAAGGTGCAACTCTTACCCGTCCCCTGGCCGTGGCTGACGAAATTCAGCGCGATGCTGGCAGCCGGTACTCCTCCGGACCTAGTCGTTCCCGGCCCGACCACAGAGTTTCTGGACCAAGGGGTCTGGCTCAACGTGGATCCCCTCGTCGCCCGGGACAAGGTGGACATCTCCCGTTACTTCGAGCCCATCTGGAAATACGCCAGCCAATTAGGGATTCGTTACGGAATGCCTGTCAGCATGTATACGGATGCTGTCTTCTACAACAAGGATCTGCTCGATGCGGCCGGGTTGATTGCCCCGCCCCACACCTACGCCGATTCATCGTGGACGTGGGAACGGTATGTGGAGTATGCTCGTAAGATCACCAAAGACACCAATGGAGACGGGGTTCCCGAGATCTGGGGGATGGACGGTCTTGGCAATACGTATACGATGCTGCAGTCCTTCGACGCCTACCCGTTTAGTCAGGACATGCGGACCGTCCGTTTTGATACGCCAGCGATGGTCAAAGGGTTCGAACTCCTGCAGCGGGTCTATAAAGAACACCTCACTCCCACCTACGCGGAGCGGGTGGCGCAGAATCTGGGGGGCGTCGGGTTTACCACCGGTAAAGTCGGTATGTTGATCGACTTCACCGCACGTTATCGCTCGTTGCTACCGATCAAGAATCTATCCTGGGACTTGGCCGCCAAGCCGCGTGGGCCGGCCGGGCCGCGCGTCCTCCTTTACACGGACACGATCAATATCGTCAAGGGCGCCGGCAACACCGAGCTGGCCTGGGAGTACGCCAAGTTTGTCACCAGCCCGGCAATGCTACCAGAGTTCTCTTTGAACGGGCTGAAGGCGATCCCACCCACTCCCGAAGGCACTTCCCTCTTCATCAAGGCGATGGAGCAGCAAAAGCCGGACGTAGACTGGATGGTCTTCATCCGGGGCGTTCCCTATAGCAACCCGCCCAACCCGTGGCATCCTGCCTATCAGCAGGTGAATGACCTGGTATCAGCTGTGCAAACGAAGATTGCAGAACAGCAGGTCGACATCCGGCCTGCCTTGAAGTCGCTCACCGAGCAGGCGCAGGTTCTGGTGGACGAGTACTGGGCGAAGCGTAAGAGCTGAAACGGAGTGAGTGAGCAACAGGCCGAGGGACCTGTTGGCTTGGCTGGGTGCTGACACCCCACATGCACCAGGATCAAGCAGCCCTGTCTTCCGTCCTGGAAGACAGGGCTGCTGCTGTGTGTGGGTTTTGCCCGTAATACCCCAATACCCCGCGGCGAGGCTGGGGTGGGCAACAGCGGCGCCAAACCCGGCTGTCATCTGGCTCTCACTTCATTGGAAGCTGCCAACGCCATGTGTTCCGGTCCGATGGCAGGTGACAGGACGACCTCCGCGCGGTGATCCACCGCCTATCCCTGATTGCCTGGCTCGATGAACTGGGCGATGGCATCGATCACCTCTACCGACACATGCCCGGGCTTTTCATACTCCTGCGGAGTCGAAGGCCCTGAGCCCGGCATGAACAGGTGGTTGAGGTTGGGAAGCAGTTTGAAACTGACCTGGGCTTTCCCGTTCAGCCCCTTCTGCCACTGCTCAAACTCGCTGGGCGGAACCTGGTAGTCCCGTCCGCCCTGCAACAGCAGCATAGGAAAATCCAGGCGACGGGCGATGGGCACGGGCGCCAGCTGGTGTAACTGCAACCAGTAGTGAACGGGAGCGCCTAAGAAGTCGACATCTGCTGGGAGCTGGCCGCCTGCCAGGGCCTGCACGGCCATCTGCAGCTGGGCGATCGCCTGCTCCTCCTCGTCTGTGACAGTACCATCGACCTGGGCCAGGTATTGGGTCTGGTCGACCACAAGCTGCTCCAGCGGGCGGACCGGAGCAGCCAGCAGGATCAACCCTGCCAGCGTTGACGCCGGCAGCCCTTCGGCGATGGCCGGCGCAAGTTGTGCACCCAGGCTGTGGCCAACCAGGTAGACACGGGTCACCCCCGGTTGTTGTCCGACCCAGGCGATCGCCGCCCGCGCGTCGTCGATCACCTCACTGTCAGGACTGATCTCAGCCGCAGTCATCTTCGCGCCGTACACGTACGTCCGCTTGTCGTAGCGAAAGACGGCAATCCCGCGACTGGCCAATCCCCAAGCCAGATCCCGGAAAATGTGGTTAGGACCGATGGTCTCATCCCGATCGTGCGGCCCCGAGCCGTGCACCAGCACGACCGCCGGATACTCATGCCGGCCTGTCGGATAGGTGAACGTCCCGCCCAGTTCCCACCCCGGCGTGCCAAACGTCGTCGTGCGTTCGGCAAACGTTCCGGAGACTGCGTAAGGCGGCCACTCTGCCGTCGTTTGTTGAGCTTGCTGCTGCGAGTGTTGCTGTTGTTGTGATCCTGCTGGCTCTTGCGAGCCGGACGGCGGGGGTGAGGGGGGAGCTTGCTCCCGGTGCGGGCCGACAAAGAGGCCAATCAGTTTGCCCTGTTCGTCGACGGTCACTATCAGATCGATAGTGACCGCTGGATAGGTCAAGACCACGATCGCGGTCCGCGGGTATCCTGGCACCGCCTGGGGCTGCCCCACCGCTTGGGCCGCACCCAACTGATCCCCAATAGCTTGCAGTTGGGCGACCGTAATCTTGTCTTGCAGCAGCGGGGCGGCCATCTCCCACAGCTCTTGATATTCCTTGGCCGCAAAGTGCTGCGCCGCCCTGGCTGCCGTCTCAGCCACAGCAGCTGATAGCGCCGGAACTCCGTCTTGTACGACCTCATCTTCTGCTTGTGCCCCGCGCACACCTGTGAGCCCAATCATGGCTAGTGCAGCAACCATAAGCCCCACGATCACACGGCGTCCCAGCCATCCCGCTCTCCCTGGGGCACGCCCCCTGCCGCCGCCCCACTGGCGCCGGTATCCTTCCTTTACCCACATGAACGACAACATGCGCGATCCACCCTTTCCGCCCTTTCGCCAAAGGGCTCGCTCGACTCGAACCCCACGCCCGCCCTTCCTCGCGCGCCCCTCGCCCACCCCCGTGCTCCCAAGCAACCCTACTTAGCAGCTACTGCCCTGACCCCGGCGGCCGGAGCAGGTATAACACGGCAGAATACACCAGGGTGCCAATTACGGTGACCAGTGAACCACCGGTGAGTGCCCAGAAGGCTCCAGCCCGAGAGAAGGGCAAGGCCATGAGAGTAAGCAACCCGGTCAGAACAAATAGCCGGCCGCCGACGCGGTGGGTACGCTGCCAGACGGTCTCGTCGGCCAGGGTCCACGGGGTACGGATGCCGACAAAGTAGTTGTAACGAACCCGCCCCAGCGAGTTACCGATGTAAATCCACAGCAGTCCCACCGCCAGCGCTGCGAACAGCCCAATGTCGACGGGATGGCCAAGGCCGTACGCCAACGCCGCCGCATACGTGGCGGTCAAAACCCCGACGAGGCCCCACCGCAAGCCCCGGTAAAAGCCAGTGAACCTGGCGTAGTTGGCCCGTTTGGGGTCGATCAGGGGGGTTACGAGCATGAGAAGATAGATGCCGATACTGAGCAAAGGGATTCCCAACGCTGCGGTGAATGGTGAACCCCAGCCGTTGGGCCGGCCTTGTAAGTCCCAGTGAATCGGCACTCGCTCGGGAAGGCGCGGGTACGCCCAAAGGCCGGCGGCGACGGATCCTGTCAGAAGAATCCAAATGGGCCAATCACGGCGCACCTCTTCCCAACTCAGGCGATACCCATTCTTTGGTTCAGCCATATCGATCGCCCCTCACTTCACTCCACTACTCCATTTCCCTTTACGATCCGGAAGGGGTCGTTGGATCAGCTCCCCTCCGCTCGCCCTGGTCGGCCTCTTTTTCTCCCCCTCTAGTGTTCTGGACCGGCCGCTGAGCCACATCAAAGATCCAGCTCAGCACCTCCTGAAACACGGTGGTGTCGAGGGAGTAGATGATCTGTTGCCCCCGCCGTTCGTCCTGCACGAGTCCCGCCTGTTTGAGCACACTAAGGTGGTGGCTGATGCTAGGCTTGGCCATGCGGAAGGCAGAGGCAATCTCCCCAGCGGACAGGTCCCCCTGTGAGAGCATGCGCAGGATCTGACGCCGGGTCGGATCGGACAAAGCCTTGAAGACAAGGCTCAGCGCCATCCCGTGTCCCCCTTTGATCCCATCGTTCCCCCTACCCGTCAGACCGCACTCCCATCCAATCCGTTTTGAAGGCTCTTAGGAAACCATCTAACTGACGTTGACTGTAGCACCCCTGCCGAGCCCAGTCAAGCGCGTGCCAGGGGAGGAGGCTGGGCATCATCTCCAGACCAGGATCCGAAGATTGCCCTGCCAGTAAGCCCGCCTCAAAGGACTTGATTTTGCGTCTGGCAGCCGGGCGCTCGGGATGACGGGAAGCCCCGCTGTACAGGCCTTGATGGGCCGTAGATGGGGCGAATATGCTCGGTGGACTCTCGCCTGAGCCCTCAACTGAGCCGC
The DNA here is from genome assembly GCA_014896305.1 of Limnochordaceae bacterium. Classification (GTDB taxonomy): domain Bacteria; phylum Bacillota; class Limnochordia; order Limnochordales; family DUMU01; genus Bu26. The sequence goes on along the minus strand of JADBKQ010000027.1, from coordinate 2,291 downwards.
CCAGGGCGGCAACGGGCCCGCCTACGCCCCCATCAGGACTGTAATGCCCCAAACCCCGTCCTACCGGCTGCCCGCCGCCATCCGTCCATCCAAACCATGGTCCAGAAGCGAAGGGACGGGACGCGCACGCTGATAAACTGCCCGTTCTCGTCGCGGCCTACTGTCACCGGTAGCTCATGCGGCCGTCCATCTCCATCGGGCGACGCCCAGAAAAAGCGCGGCAGCTCACTTGGCCATTCCGACGGGTAGAAGCGAACCTCCAGGTTGTCGACGGGTTGCGGCATCTCCTTCGCTTCCCGCCAGCGGGAAGTGCGGACCCTGTTCAGATTGATGAGGTGCAGGACCGGGTAGCTTGCTACCGGCCGAGTCAAGGCGGTGACCTCTCCCGCAGCAAACGTGCTGCCAACCCGTACGCTGCTAACCCCGTGATGGAATCCGCCTGCAGCCAAGCTTGCAGCACGAGGTCGAAAACAACCTTGGTCAGCGCCCATCCTCGGCTTCCCATGCCCAAGTCAGTCAGAATCTGCCCCAGGCCGAGTGGGTTCAGTGCTTTCCAGACAAATATCCCTCCACCAGAAGAACTCACCGGGACTTTCCTCGCAGCTCGGACCTGGATCCTGGCTTTGCGCGTAAAACGTGCGATACTGGAACGGGACATGAACGATTACCTCCTTAAACTATAAGGGAATGGTTCCTGGCCTCTTTTTCAACTCCTGCTATCTCGATGCCATCCGCATCCGAGAAACAACGGGTAAATAATGGTTCGCGACTCTTGACCAGGAAACGGCTCTTATCACCACAGCTTACACCGCAACGCGCTGACTGCTGATTCAATGGCCTATCCTGAGTCTTTCGACTGCATCTGTTCATCACACTCCTTTTCCCCCTCATTATACGCTCGAATGAAGCCTGATGTAATAAGTGCCACGTTGAAGATAGCAATTGGCAGTGAAAAATAGCCTCGAAAATGGTAGCGGGCAATTTCAAGGTAAGCCGCATATACAAGCGCCTGCATGAATATCCCTATTTCGAGTGCCACAATTCCCCTTCGCCACAGCAGTCCGAGGAGTGCAATTGGCAGGATGGCGTACACCCAGAGCACAACGAGCCATTCCCAGTCGTGATGGTTGTGGCGAGCCCACCATATGAACCGAAGTCCGGTTACAACCATCCCAGGTGGCATCACCATCAAATCTACATTCATTAAGAAGGACCGGTAGGACAGTAGCCTGCGGATACTGACCATTCCTCTTCGCCTCACTCGACTAGCAACCTGACTCTGCGCTTCAATCCATCGGTATCACCTAAGTACCCAAGAAATCTTGACCACCACGACGGCCTTGTTGGCTCCCGCAGTTCTGCAATATATAAGATCAGCCTGGGATGGCCGTCCGTCAAGTCGTACACTGTGCCACTATAGTGCTCACATCGATTCTCCAACCATCACCCAGTTGCCATGCAAACATATCGGTGACCTCGTAAGAGATGATGCCCTCCTGTTCCTGCCTACTTATGTGTATCATGCGGTATGAGCAGGATTTCGTCGGATCCAACCTATCCGCCATTGCCCCTGTTACCCAGTCAATTACTCCTCCTGCCGGGTCAACGGCTTCTATAGCTATAGCGGCTGCCTTGGTCGCTCTCTCCGGTACGCCGAGCTTAACAAGCAACCTCGTGGCCTCTTCCACACCCTCAGCAAAGCCAATACCAGTGCTGGCGACATCCCAAGGGATCTTTGCAAGCAGAGGAGGGTCTATCAGGGACTTGATGAGTGATGATTGTTCATAGACACTGAATGTCACCTGGTTTGCCACCAGAAGCTCCCGGATATCGGCCGGCTGTTTGTTGACAAAGGCCTCCCATTCTGCCTTCGCCTGCAGGCCCAGGGGGTCCACCCGGATAAGAGGCGCATTGTGAACGTATACGTAACTCCCATCGATCGGATCGCGGCTGAGAAAACGCCCGACCTCCGGAGAGTAGTAGCGGGCATAGTAGTAGTACAGCCCGACTGCTGCATCCTCCGGCTTGCCGGTGAACTTATGTACTTCACTGCCAGCCAGCGGTCCACTCGCCTGCACCGTCACCCCAAACGGCTCATACTCAAACCTGGCCACCACCTGGCCCTGGCTGTCGGTGATCGCCCGGACCGAGCCCACCAGGTCCGTGTGGTAGAAGTAGGTCTGCAGTGGGTTTGTCCCTTCTTGAACCACCTTCGCCAGATACTTCCCGCCGACCGCCAGATACTTCGTGGTTACCGCGGGCTGGCCCGGTTGGGTCTTGATTTCGTAGAC
>JADBKQ010000026.1 GCA_014896305.1 Limnochordaceae bacterium | reverse complement strand
CTTACCAGGAATACCCAAGTGCCAGATCCACGATGGGGATTCCTCGTACTGCGCTGGCTGACTCACCTGACCCCTGGTCATGCACCGATGCGGCGATCACAGACAATCCATAACCGACTTGTGCGTCCAGAGTGAAGCCGTTCCAGATTCCTTTCCAGCCGACCCCAGCCCCGACCATCAGCCCGACCCCTTCAACCAGGGAGCTGTCAACCCGAACCCGGGTGTAGACGAGCCGCCCCATGGGCTCGATGTAAGCGGCCCGAATCTCTTTCGCATTGTTGTAGAACCGCTGGCCGATCCCGACTCCTACACCGAGCTCATAGACGGAGTCATTCATCAGGCCATAACCACCCAGGCCCTGTACACGCAGCGAACGGCCAGGCGCCGTTTGCTGCTCGAAGCTGATACCTTGTCCAGTAAGAAGGAAGGTGTGCGTCGGCGCTTGAGAAGCAGCCAGTGCCGAGCTTGAGCCGAGTAACAATAGGCCACCGAGCAGTACAGGACAGTACCAGCGCTGTAAAGTTAGAGTTAATCTGTTCTTCACAATCCAACCCCTCCCAAGATGACTCTCCATGTTCTTTTCGCATTGCCTGGCATATCAATGCCTGGCATTTGCAGAAATCACACTATAACTATACCATCCTTGTATCGTCTGGCTCAACATTGGGATATCTTTCCGCATTTAATGCAACGGATGGGTACAACGGTTTATGATCATACCTGATGGGCGCACTGTAGTATGGGTCATCTCAGCAGCAGGGAAGAATTCCATCTTCACCGGGTGGGCAGATCGACGCGTTGCGTTACGCCCTTATGATTACGCCGAGTTGCAGCTGGATTTCATGCGCAGCTACGTGGTGTACCGGCGCATGTGCGGCGAAGATGGGCTGGTCTTCAGCCGCCCGAAGGTCCGAGCCAGGCATTGGTACCTGTTCGTATAGCCACCGCCGACTTGCGACCGGGTTGACGCCCATCGCGGTGCAGGGAGGGTTCGCCGGCCACCTGGCGTGAGGCGTGAGTGAGTCGTTGAGCCCATCGGCCAGGGAGTGGTATGATCAACCATGCCAAGAATGCAAAGAACGACGATGTCGGTAATATCTTGCGCTAGGAGGGCATCGGATGAAGTTCTGCTTCGTTCGCAACGACCGCCTCAACGGCAGAATCAACGCCGGGGCTAACGGCGAAGGTGGAGATGCCAGCCCGGTCTCAGCGGCGGCCCAAGACGCACCTATTCACACGCTGGACCGGTTTGCCGAAGGCCTGCGGGCCATGATGGAACGCCACGGACATCAGTGGCAAGATGAACCGAACGAAGAGACCCAGCTGGTCTTCAACTTTATCGATCCGCAAAAGCCGCGCGCCTTTCGGCGGCGTTCCCAGGCGACCTTTGTCTGTGCGGTGGCACAAATCGACCGCGACACAGATATCTCAGCATTAGTGCAGGGGGGGTGGAAGCCCGGCGCAGGGGGAGCGGGCCCGAGCATCCTCAAGCAAGCCTACCCGCTGTTGATCCGGGCCGTCTCCAATCTGCTGCTATATCGGGTGCCTCACGACAATAAGGCGCTACAGGACCGTCAATACGACACCCATGTCGTCACGCTGGAGCAGGGCAGCTTCCCGGTTCCCCCTGAGCTGGACGATGGTTCACAGGCGTATTTCGACTACCTCTACCGCCGCATCGAGCCGCTGGCCACTTCGCGCCTGGTCGTCGACAACCTGTTCCTGCCCGATCTTGAGCCGGAGCTGTGGAACGGCGACGAGCACACAGAGCAGATCTACCAGGCCGGCTTGCGGTTGGCAGAGATGGACCTCTTGCCAGCGCCCTTTCCCATCCAGGAGTTGCTGCCGCCGGAAGACTTTCGCCACGTCCAGCATCTGTACAACATTGGTGGCCTCAGTTACGGGAACGTGAGCGTTCGCCACGACCAACGGCGCTTCTGGATGAGTGCCAGCGGCGTTGACAAATCCCATCTGCGCAAAGTGGGCGAAGAGATCCTGATGGTGAAGGACTTCGACCGCGAGCACAACCGGATGGTATTGAGCGTCCCCGCCAACGTAGAGCGTCCGCGCCGCGTCTCGGTGGACGCCATCGAGCACTGGATGATCTACCGTGAGCACCCGGGCGTGGGCGCAATCTTGCATATTCATGCGTGGATTCCCGGGATCGAGGCCACCGAGTTCAACTATCCGTGCGGGACAAGCCAGCTGGCCATGGCAGTGGCGGAAAAGGTGCGGCAGTCGCCCGATCCCAACCGGGCCATCGTCGGGCTGAAGAACCATGGGATGACCATTACCGGACCTAGTCTGGACGAGATCTTTGCCCGCATCGACGGCAGGGTGGAGCGGCAAGTGCCCATGAGTTGAAGGGAGACACTCGGTCCGGTGAAGGCTGTTCGCTACCATCTTTCCATTCCCCGCTACTTGTTGCAGCGGGCGCTGGGCCGCCGTTGGCCGGCCCTCTACTATCGCGCTCCCTTCTCCTGCCTGCGGCTGGACGAGATAGCCCCGCCCGCTTTGCCTGGTCCGGGCTGGGGGCGCATTCGACCCCGTTTGGCCGGCATCTGCGGCACAGACATGGGGACGATCACCGGCAAGAACAGCCCCTCTCTCAGCCCGTTCGTCTCGTTCCCGGCGGTGCTCGGGCACGAGGTCGTCGGAGAGCTGGTCGAGGTCGGATCAGGCGCGGCTACAGCCGGGCCGCTGCAAGTTGGGCAGCGGGTCGTAATCGACCCGGCGCTGCCCTGCCATGCTCGTGAATTGACCCCCGCCTGCCCTGCCTGCCAGCGTGGCGAAACCTATCTTTGTGAACGAACCGCCGACGGCCGCTTTGCGCCCGGCATTATCCTGGGCTTTTGCCGGGACTTGCCAGGCGCCTGGGCAGAAGAGATGGTAGCGCCCCTGGACCAGATGTTCGACGTTCCAGATGAACTCAGCGACGAACAAGCTGTACTGGTAGAACCGCTGAGCGTGGCGATCCGGGCCGTGTTGCGCGGCTGGCCGAAGACGCGGGGTGAGCAGGTACTGGTTATGGGTGCGGGCACCATCGGCTTGAGCCTGGTAGCTGCCCTGCGGCTACTCGGGGCAGCCGCCCACGTGACCGTCACCGCCCGCTATGGGTTTCAGGAGGAGATGGCCTACCGTCTTGGGGCAGACAAGGTCTACCGGGGGCGGGAGGCAGCGCTGGCAGCCGCCCGCCAAGAGGTAGGCGTCCGCTCCTATCGTCCAGTTCTTGGCCCGCCCGTGTACACCAGCGGTTTCGACACTATCTTCGACAGCATCGGCTCGCACGCCACCGTCGACCAGGCCCTGCGCTTGACCCGAGCCGGCGGCCGCGTCGTGCTGGTCGGTGCGGCCGGCCAACTCCCCGCCCTGGACTGGACATTCGTCTGGTCCCGCGAGCTGTCCATCATCGGCAGCTGCGGGTATGGCCGAGAGCACCAGTTACCAGCGTCGGTGGCCAGTTGGTTTGCAGCCTCACCCGGCCGGCCAAGGACGCCAACCCAGGCGTCGACGTCACCAGCCCCCCATACGTTCGAGATCACGTTGGAGGCGTTGCGCCGCCATCCCGATTACCCCGTGGCGGACCTCGTGACGCACCGCTTCCCGCTGGCCGCCTTCCGGCAGGCGGTAGCGCTTAATGTTCACCATGGAGCCCACAAAGTGATCAAGACTATATTTGAGTTTAAGAACAATTAAGGATAAGGACATCCGAATGGGCGTCTCGAGTCCCCTGGCAAGGGCCACCGGCGCCAGGGGGACTTGACGCGGGCCGGGAAGCATGGTAGGCTGACGGCAACCGCCCAAGTGGGGCGACGTTGGGCGGTTCACCAACAGCATAAAACATGCGCCATGAAGGGGACAAAAGGCCGGTCCGCTGCGGATAGAGAGGGAGCGAGGGTGGAAAGCTCCCCGCAGCCCGGCTGATAGCCGCCCTGGAGCTTTTCGGCTGAAACCTGGCCAATCATCCTTACAGGGCCCACAAAGACAAGTTTTCGTGGACAAGTGATGATGGCCTTGGTAGTAGGTCGGACGGAGTCGGCCGTTATCCTGACACCGGTGCAGCGTTCACCCACGTTCAACCATCGCTGATGATGTGTGCCGTGCGTGGACGTCCAACCGGGCTGAGTGACCAGTTAGGCCGGGACGTCAGTGTACCCGCAGCCTGCTGGTAAGCAGAGTGGTACCGCGGGGGAGTTTCATTCCGACAGTCTTGCCGTGCCTCATCGGTGAGCTTCGGTCTTCAGCCCTCGTCTCTGCGGAGCGATCCGCAGGACGAGGGTTTTTTCTGCCCTACCTTCGAGGTCTCGTTCCTCTCCTGTCCTCGTCGCTGCCGGATCGCCGCTCGATCGACTCGATGTTCGATTCTGGGTCGCCCGGGCAACTGGCTCGGGGGCTGGCTGGCCGACTGACGTTTAGCCAGGCGGTTGCCCAGGTGCTACCTGGGGGTCCGGCCGGCTAGCTAGCGGGGCTGCCAGCGGGGTGGCCAGAGCGAAGCGAAAGGTTTCTAGTTTGGGCCATAGACGAGGAAGCGAGGTTGATCTCCATGAGACTCACGAACGATACCTCTACGCTGATGCCGGTTCCACCCGGTCAGGTTTCTCCGATCCCCTCTTCGAACTCGCCTTCTATCCCGTCTTCCGTTGCGCCGTCTATCCCATCTTCCATCTCGGTGGCGGCTGCCACAGAAAGGGAGCAGATGGCTTCAGGTGCCCCTGCCATCGACGACTACTCGAGCTACCTGTCGGCTGCGGCCAGGGGCATGCGCAGTTCGGCGATCCGGGACATGTTCTCACTCAGCGAGAACGCCGACGTCATCTCCTTTGCCGGCGGCTTCCCCACCCCGGAAGCGTTCTTGTCGTTGGAGGCGGCGCAACTCGTGGTGGACGTTCTCCGGCAGCGGCCGGCGGCAGCCTACCAGTATGGTCCCACGGAAGGTATCGGTGAACTACGGGCGGCAGTGGCCGACCTCATGCGGGAGCGAGGCGTCGACGCCCACCCGGCGCAAATCCTGCTGACCGCCGGTTCACAACAGGCCCTGGATTTGATTGCCCGCACGCTGGCCGACCCCGGCGACCCCGTCCTGGTGGAGCTTCCCGGCTATGTCGGGGGCATCAACGCCGCCGTGGCCCACCGTGCCGACCTGATCGGCTGCCCCGTCGACGAGAACGGGCTGGTGCCGGCGGCACTGGATGAAAAGCTCGTGGCACTGGAGGCAGCCGGTCGTAAGGCTCGCTTCTTGTACCTCGTACCAAACTTCGGCAATCCTGCGGGCACACTACTACCGCTGTCCCGCCGCTACGAGCTGGTCCAAATTGCTCGTCGCCACGATCTGCTCATCGTAGAAGACGATGCCTATGGTGAACTCTATTACGATGGCCAGCGCCCCCCGCTTCCCTTGCGCGCGCTAGCGCCGGAGCGTGTCATCTACCTCGGCTCATTCTCGAAGATCTTCTTGCCCGGGCTCAGAGTGGGATGGGTGTGTGGGCCGCAGCCGCTGGTTCACCAGCTCGGTGTAGCCAAGCAGGCGGCCGATCTGTGCTCGTCCAGCTTCGGGCAACAGGTCGTGCTGGAGTGGCTGCGGCGCGGCAGCATCCAGCCTCATGTCGAACAGCTGCGGGCGCTCTACCGCCGTCGCCGCGATCGCACGGAGGCCGCTCTGCGACGCTTTTTCCCCGCCGGCGCCCAATACCGTGTGCCCACAGGCGGCTTCTTTTTCTGGATCACCCTACCGCAACTGGCACGCTCCGGCCAAACTACTGCTGAACTATTGCCCGCCGCGCTACGCCACGGGGTGGCATATGTTGCCGGAGACGGGTTCTGCGTGGACGGAGGTGGCCAGTGGTCGCTGCGGCTTTCCTTCTCCCAGGTGGAAGAGGAACGCATCGAAGAGGGGGTTCAGCGGCTCGGCCGGCTCTTCACCCAGGCCATGCCCGGTGAGTCTAGCCCAGGCTACGCCCAGTGAATGGGCTCGCCGCTGCCTGCCCGCGCACCTGTTGAGCTGGCCATTACCGACCGGCGGAGCTCGCCCTTTGGCTGGTCGTCAGGCAATCCGTCGGCCCAAGCGGTTGAGCTGATCCTCAAACCGCCCGCTGGGCCAAACTGCCGGCCAACCCCCTGCAAGCCGACCGTCGTCCCGTCGGTAGCCCCTTGGTAGCCTCCGTCCCCCTCGCTGGGGCCGGGTCATCGGCCACGCGGATCGCCTGGGAGTGGCCTAGGGCAGCAACGGGCGCAGGCGAGGATTGGGCAAACGGCCGGGCAAACGTCCCCGCTTGGCCCGCGGCTTTCCCTCTACCTCTTTGATGTCCATCGTCATGTCGATGGGGGCAGCTCCGGAAATGTAGCTGCCCACACCGAAGGCATACGCCCCGGCCCTGACCAAGTCTGTGATGCGCTGTGGGTTGAGACCGCCCGAGACAAGAATCCCGACCTTACCAAACCCTGCCTGGTCCAGACGCCAGCGTACCTCCTGCACGAGCTCCGGGGTAACCCCGCCCCGCTCCGCCGGGGTGTCGAGCCGGATTCCAGCTAATGCGGGGCCCAAAGCCTCAGCCACCCGTATCGCCTCTTCGGCTTCGTCTTTGTAGGTGTCAATCAACACGATCCGGGGGTCTCCCGGCACCATGAAGCGGTCGAAGGCCTTGGCTCCCTCGACGGTGTCGCCCATGACCAGAAAGAGCGCGTGGGGCATCGTGCCGCTCGGCTCCCGCCCCATCCACTTTGCTGCCAGAATGCAAGCAGCACCGTCTGCTCCCCCAATCATGGCCGCCCGCTCCATCACCGGCGCCACGGCCGGATGCACGTGACGGGCACCAAAGCAAACCATGGGGTGATCACCGGCCGCTTGCTTACACTCGCGGGCGGCGGTAGCCCAGGCACTGGACGACGCCAGGATTCCCAACAGCGCGGTCTCGAAGATCCCAAACTCTCCGTAAGGGCCCTCGATCCGCATCAGCACTTCCTTGGGGCTAAACTCTTCTCCTTCGGGAAGCGCTTCCACGCGGACAGGCAGCCCCGCCAGCAGCCGGCGGCACTCCTCCACGCCGCACAAAACCCCACTACGGCGGGCAAAGATCTCGGCTGTCACTCGAGTCTGTGCCAGGCCCGATTTCTCCAGGATCTCTCTGGTTTTGACGAAATACACATCCGTGGTCCAACCCGCCGCAATCTCGTCCGGCGTCGCCGAAAACGTAGGACGCCCCTCTTCCGGGGTGAACGCCCTGACCTCAGCCATGCTCCGCACCGTATTTCTTGCCACAGTCACACCCCCGCCCTCACTACTGCCTCACCCAGTCTGTCCCACCCACTCCGTTTAGCCGTGCACCCCGGTCCGTGCAACCTGCCCCAACCTGTACAACCCTGTCAGCCTGTTCTCGGCCGACCGTCGTCGACCGTCTTCCTCGTCCGCCCCTCCAGTTGACTTCCCATCCCGGTGTTACCCTGGCCGGCCATCCGCAGGGGCAGTGGATGAACCGCTGGACGACACGTATCCTACCCCCTTCACCGTAGCCTGCTTGGGCCACCGGTTTCGGTAGACGCGATGATACCATGCCTGCATCCCCAGTACTTTCTGAACATATCGGCGCGTCTCCGGATAGGGCAGACTTTCCAGCGTCTCCAGCCGGCCATCCCACTGGCCCTCTTTGAGCCAGCGATCCACCCGTCCCCGCCCCCCGTTGTACGCGGCGAGAATGACCGGCCAATCGTCTCCAAACTGCCGGCGCAGATCGTCCAGGTACATGATGCCGATCCGCACATTGATCTCAGGCCGTAGCAGATCCTTCTCCGGATCAGACAGATCCAGCCCATCCACCCCAGACGCCACTTCTTGCGCCGTGGAGGGCATCACCTGCATCAATCCGAGCGCTCCCTGGTGCGAGTGAGCCTGTGGATCAAAGCTGCTCTCCACCCGCATGATGGCGACCACCAGGAACGGATCGATCCCATACTCCTCACTGTATTTACCCACCACATCGGCATAGGGAAGCGGGAAAAGGAGAACGAGAAGGCGCGGCACCGCAAACCAGATGCCTGCCGCCACCGCCATCAGGATCAAGAGTCCCACCAGGTGCCTGCCCCAGTGGAACAGCCTGTCTATTGCCTTGCCCAGTTGCCGCCACCTCCACCTGACCAGCCTGACTGGCGCGGTCACTCCCGCTTCCGCTGCCTGGGCCTGCGCCCGGTTTACCCCCGCTGCCTCCACCTCAAGCGCCCCCTACCACCCGGCCTGGCCGGCGACGGGGCAGCGTGGCGCCGGTGCCGATCACCTCGGCCAAGCTGATCAAAATCATATCCGCCGTGGCCACATTGGTGGCCAACGGCACATTGTGCACATCACAGACCCGCATCAGGGCCGTAATATCCGGCTCGTGGGGCTGGGCCGTCAAGGGGTCGCGCAAGAAGATCACCGCATCCACCGCCCCCTGTGCCACCTGTGCCCCGATCTGCTGGTCGCCCCCGTAAGGCCCCGACTGCATCCGCTCGATGGTCAGGCCCGTCGCCTCGGCCACTACCCGACCGGTCGTGCCGGTAGCCACCAGTTCACAGGCGGCCAGCGTGGCTCGGTGACGCTGAGCAAACTCAATCATTTCCGGTTTTTTCTTATCGTGAGCAATCAACGCAATCCTCACGGCCTTTCCCCTTCCCGGGCCAGCTGCCGCCAGCGTGCCACCAGCCGCTGCACCTGGCTACGAGTGTTCTCAATTCCACCACTGTTGTCAACGACATCATCCGCCCGCTGCACTTTCTCCGCCAGGGGCCATTGGGCGCGCAGCCGCTGCTCTGCCTGTTCCGCCGTCAGCCCATCCCGCCTCATCAACCGTTGCCGCTGAACCTCCGGCGTCACGCTCACGACCGCCACACGGTTCAACGGCAGCCATTTCGCAGCCTCGCTCTCAAACAATAACGGGATATCGACGACGATAACCAGCTCATCTTCACTTCCCTCAAGTTCTTCTTTGGCTATTGCCGGGGCTTCTGCCCCGGTTTTTGCCCCGGCGTCTCTCTCGGCTTCCCCCTTGTCCGCTGCCCCCGCTCTGGCCGTGCCTGCCTCAGCTGTCGCCCCCCCGTTCAGCTGGCGGAACACGTCGTCCAACTGCTGCCGCAGCCGCGCATACACCGCCGGGTGAACGATCTCCTCCAGCTGCCGCCGGGCGACCGGGTCAGCGAAGACTTTCCGGGCCAGTCGCGCCCGGTCCAGTTGGCCATCGGTGCGCACCACGTCGCGGCCGAAGAGGTTCACGATACGCGTCCATTCCTCGGTTCCCGGCTGCTCCAGTTCCCTCACCACCTGGTCGGCATCCAACGTGACAACGCCCAACTCCCGGAGCATGCGCAGCACCGTGGATTTGCCGGACGCAATCCCCCCGGTCAGGCCCACGACTAACGCCACCCGGCCACCTCCGTCATTCCGTCGGCCGGCATTCTGTCAGCCTTTCCGTCCTCTGGGCTGGCGTCCTCCGGGCTGGCAACCTCGGCCCCTGCCGCCGCCTCCATCGCCCCGCCCGCCGTGTCCCAGGCTGCAGGCTGGCACCGAGGGCAGAAGTGGGCGCTACGCCCGGCCAGCTGTATGCAGGCGATGGGCGTCCCACAACGGGAACAGGGTTGCCCCGTCCGTCCATATACGTGCAATTGCGCCGCGTAGTCACCCTGACTCCCATCCGCAGCCACATAATCTCGTATGGTCGTACCGCCCGCGGCCAACCCTTCCCGCAACACCCGCCGGACAGCCCGGCGTACGGCCTGCGCCTGCTGCGGGTTCAGCATCCCGGCCGGCCAGGCGGGGTGAACTCGCGCCCGCCACAACGCCTCATCCGCGTAGATATTGCCAACTCCCGCTACCACTTCCTGGTTGAGCAACAGGGATTTGATAGGCGTGCGACGCCCAGCCAACGCTCGCCGCCAGCCCGCTAGCGTCCACTCCGGCTCCATGGGTTCCGGCCCGAGCCGCCGCAGGCCCGCAGGATAAGAATCAGGGTCCCCGGCCCGCACCAGGTACAGGCGGGCGAATTTGCGCACGTCAAACAAGCCGCAGACCAACCCCTGATCTAGCCGAATCAACAACGAGCGGTGCGACGGCTTCTGCACCCATTCGCTCTCCGACAGCACCAGCAGCTGCCCCGTCATCCGCAGGTGAACCACGAGCTGCCACGGCCCACCCTCCACCGGCAGCAACAGGTACTTCCCCCGCCGCCCCGGTTCGGCTAACCGCTTCCCGGCCAGGACCCGGGTCAAGTGCTCAGACCACACCCTCGCAACATCCTCATTCTGGGGCGATCTCCCACCCTCGTCCGGATCCTCGGACTGCCTGTCGTGGTCGTGCTCAGCCCCGGACAGGCTCTCGTACCCCTCCCGGTCCCCGCGCGGCCAGCCGTTCTCGTCGCCACCCCTGGACAGTCCCCCGCCCTCATCCCGACCCTCGGGCCGCTCTCTACACTCATCCCTGGGCAGTGTCCGGCTGCCCGCAGGCATGTCCTGAACCAGACGGGGCTCGTACACCTCTACCGTCTGGATGGTCCGGCCGGCAATCCGTGACGCCAGCGTACGGCGAATGGTCTCCACTTCGGGCAGTTCCGGCATGGCCTTCTCGTCAATGCTCCTGCGGCTGCCAAGGCTGGGTCTCGGCCCAGTTGGAACCGACCTTGATCTCCACCCGCAACGGTACGTCCAGTTCCACACAATGCTCCATCGTCTGCCGCGCCAACTCCGCCAGCCGTGCCACCTCGTCTTGCGGAACCTCAAAGATCAACTCATCGTGCACCTGTAGCAACATCCTGGCCCGCAGCCCTTCCTTTTTTAACCGTCGATCCATCTCCACCATTGCTACTTTAATGATGTCAGCCGCACTGCCCTGGATGGGCGTGTTCATTGCCATTCGCTGCCCCAGTTGCCGTACGGCGTACTGCTTCGCCCGCGCTTGCGGAATGAATCGCCGCCTCTTGAGCAACGTCGTCACATACCCCTGCTCTCTGGCCATCTCCACCAACGAGTCGAGGTACCGGCGCACCTGTGGGTAGCGAGCGAAATAGGCGTCGATGTACTCTTGTGCCTGCCGCCGCGTCAGCCCCGTCCCCCGAGCCAGGCCATAATCCGAGATCCCATAGATGATACCGAAATTGATCGCCTTTGCCGCACTGCGCTGCTCCGGGGTCACCTGATCCCGCGGCACACCGAAGACCTCGGACGCTGTGCGAGTGTGAATATCTTCGTCGGTCAGGAACGCCTCCTGCAGCGCCCTATCGCCCGACAAATGGGCCAGGACCCGTAGTTCAATCTGAGAGTAGTCGGCGGACAACAGCTGGCAACCGGGGGGTGCGACGAAAGCTTGCCGGATGCGCCGCCCCATGGGGGTGCGTACCGGGATGTTCTGCAAGTTCGGGTTGGTGCTGCTCAGACGACCCGTAGCAGCCACCGTCTGGTTGAACGTGGTGTGGACCCGCCCGGTCTCGGGGTTCACCAGCTGCGGCAGCGTGTCCAGGTAGGTAGATTTCAGCTTCACCAACTGCCGATAGTCCAGGATTTTGGCCACCACCGTGTGTTGATCGGCCAACTCCTCTAGCACATCGGCACTGGTGGAAGGGCCAGTCTTGGTCCGCTTGAGTACCGGCAGTTGCAGGCGGCCGAATAGCACGTCGGCCAGCTGGCGGGGGGAGTTGAGGTTAAACCGCGTCCCGGCCAGTGCGTAGATCTCGTCCTCCAGCCGGGCTATCTCCTCCCCCGACTCCCGTGAAAACTGCTCAAGCAGGTGAACGTCGACCACCACGCCCGCCTGTTCCATGGCAGTGAGCACCCGGCTGAGCGGCATCTCCACCTCCCAGAAGAGCTCGTCCAGGCGCTCCGTCGTGAGCCGGAAGGCCAACGACGGCCCAAGAGCAAGCAAGACGCGCAGACGCCGGGTTGGTGCTGCCAGTTCACCCGCAGTGGTCTCGGAGTAGCCAAAGGAGGCAGCGACTGTCTCCAGGGTCGACCAGCTGGTCCCCGGGTTGATCAGATAGGCTGCCAGCTGTACATCAAGGCTTGGCCCGGCCAGGGGAAAGCCCAGCCGGTGCAAAAGGTGGGCCTGCGTCTTGAGGTCAAAGCCGATCTTCAAGGTGTTCGGGTCGGCCAACGTCTCGCGCAGCTGATTCGCCAGGGGTCCTTGCTCGAGCTGACCCCGGTCCGCGGTGACCACAGCCGCTGCGGCCGGGTCCTGGCCGGGCGGAAGAGTCAGCGTGACCTGGCGGACGCAAGCGCGCCAGGGGTCGTCGCCGTCCGCCACTACCTGCAGGGCTACCCAGGGATGGTCGGCTAGCGGTGCAGGGAGTTCTGCATTGCTAGACACGCCAGCAGAAATGGCCGTCAAACTCGGGACGGCTGCGGACAGCGCAGGAGAAGTCATAGGGGCAGCAGGTCCCGCTGTGGCGGTAGTGGTAGAAACGGGGGAAGCCCCAGCGGTAGCCGGCGGTTCACCGGCAGCAACAGGAGCAGCAACGGAAGCAGGAGCAGGGGGAGACGGGAACGGGTCTGCTCTATGTGGGACACCGAACAAGCGAACCAGCTCCACACCCACCTGGCGGAACTCGAGCTGAGCCAGGAGAGTCTCCAGTTGAGCGAGATCAGGGGCGGCTTGAAGCTGTACTTCCGGTAGATCCAGCATTACCGGCGCATCGCAATGGATGCGGGCTAGCTCGCGTACACGGAACGCCTGCTCCTGGTGACTGGTGAGGGCCTGTGCCAGGCGGGGGGAGAGCTCCTGCGTGTGAGCAAACAACTCCTCCAGCCGGCCATAGCGGGCCAACAGCTGCACCGCTGTCTTGGGACCAATCCCCGGCACGCCCGGAAGGTTGTCCGAGGAGTCTCCCACCAGTGCCTTCCAGTCTGTCACTTGATCCGGATGAACCCCCAACAACGCTTCCACGCCGGCTGGGTCGAGGCGTTCCACCTCGCTCACGCCCTTGCGCATGAGAAGAACGTGGAGCCGGTCGGAGACCAGCTGCAGGCAGTCACGGTCTCCCGTGACAATGAGAGCCGTCAGTCCCTGCTCTGCTGCCTGCCGGCCCAGCGTGCCCAGGAGATCATCGGCTTCGAAGCCCGGCTGCTCAAAGATGGGGACCCCCAGCGCTCGCAGCAGGTCGTGAGCACGCGTCACCTGGGACCGGAGTGCCTCGTCCATGGGAGCGCGGGTCGCCTTATACTCGGCATACGCCTCGTGCCGAAAGGTCGGGGCAGGCAAGTCGAACGCGACCAGCAGATGCGTTGGCTTTTCGTCCTTGATCAAGCGGATGAGCATGCGTACAAACCCGAGCAGCGCGCCCGTGGGCTCACCCTGACTGGTCGTCAGCGGGGGGAGGGCGTGAAAGGCCCGGTGTAACACGCTATGACCATCTACCAGCGCCAGCACCCCCGCGGTCGGGTGCGATTTCTCTCCCATGACCCCCACTCCCCTCGGCTCTGCGCACCTTTTACGGGCTCATACGAACGTGGCACTCTTGCATAGATCCGGTTGCCATATCCACAGGATGGAAGACAACCAGTCAACTCTCATCCAGTCTACCACGCCGGGCTGCTGCTGGCTGAGTGGTAACCACGAATGGGTCACCTCCACCCGGTCGCTCCCAGTTCACCACTGGCGAATGAGGGCGTCATACCCCCACCCGTCCTGGGACATATTCCCATTCTCGTTGTCGCGTGTCATACATGCCTGAATTTTTAGAAAGGACTTCCTTTGCCCGCTGTTGAACTGGCAGAACAGCACCCGAAAAGGAGGAGTTCGTTTGACAGGGTTGACAACCTCCCGCAAGCCACGGCGGTTGCTGCAGGGCCTCCGTCCTGTCTCGAGCTCCAGGACGCTCCGCCTGGTCGCCTTGGTGACCGTGGTGATCGGCCTCCTGGTCAGCTCCTGGTCTGCCGCAACCCCGGTGGCTATTGCGCAACCTCGTTTGAAAGACATCAAAAACAGCTTTGCACAGCAGGAGATCCTGTACCTGGCCCAAAAGAGGATCGCCACCGGCTACTCCGACGGTACGTGGCGTCCGACCCGGATCATCCGGCGGGCCGAGTTCGCGTCCATGCTGGACAAGGCGTTCCCTCTGGCCACCCAACAGCGAGCCAGGGGCTCTGCCGCCACTTCACCCTCCCGGGTAACGGACATCTCGTCCAACTGGGCGCGCCGCTCCATCGAGCGGGTGATCTCCAGTGGCCTCATGGACGCTCCCGGGGGACGCTTCCGCCCCGACGCTTCCCTCACCCGCCAGGACCTGGTCGTTGCACTGGGCAAGGCCCTGCAGGTCTGCACAGGTAACGAAGCGTGGGTCAATGACTGGCCCACTCCCTTCACGGATCTGACGCCCAGGAGCCCAGCTTTCCGCCCAGCGGAGGTCACCCGGCGCCTGGGCATCTTGCCGCAGACATTTGCGGATACGTTCGGTGCGCAACAGGCCGTTACCCGTCAAGAGGCGGCCGCGGCGGTAGCCGCCGCCTTGCACCTGCGCACCTATGTCGGCACGGTCGTCCAGGCAGCGTCGGACGGTTCACTCCTGAGCATCCAGGAGTCGAACGGGGCTACCCGTTCACTGTCCGTCAGCCCCCAGGCCACCATGGTCCGCAACGGGTCCGAGAACGACCTGTCGGCGCTTCGGGCCGGGGACGAGGTACGGGTACTGGTCGGAGTGGACGGGCAGGCCCGGGCCATCCGAGCCACTGGCATCCTGCAGCAGCAGGACCTGGTAAACCGGGTCAGCGCCATGACCGGCCAGGTTCTCACTCCGACGGCCATCAACGCGCTGTTGAAGGGAGATGCCTCGACTCGTTCACAGGCACTGAATAGTGCCGTGTATGACGCCCTGTTGCAGCAGGGCCTCACCCCGGCGGAGGCAGACGCGCTGGTCACCCGGGACTGGAACAGTGTGCGGGGTCTGGCGGCCCAGCGACTGGCAACCGCCCTGGGCCAGGCGCTCAACGTCTCACCGGACCTGGTCTCGGCAGCGCTGAGTGGCAACACCACGCAACTCCTGGCCAGCGCCCGGCTGGAGGCACTCTCCCGCCTCCTCACCCAGCAGCTGCCCAGCCTGCTACGGTAGCCTGCGGTGGATGGGGGGAAGACAGCCTAGGGGGGTTGAGTCCGAGGCTGGTCTACGTCAGTCAGGTATGGGGTTTTCAGGCTGAGCACAGACACTGGTCCAGGATAGCATAGACCAAACGGCAGCGAGGCGGCGTCCAGGCGGACGCCGCCTCGCTCTACTTCGTTCTATAGCCTGACATCTTCGACATTACATCCCGCTTGACACTGGCCGCCGCCCAAACCTAATTCGGACCTGTGCATACCTACCCAGCCTTAGCGAAACCGCTCGGTCCAATCAAGGCAGCCAGTCGAGAGGATTCTGGTACGCGCCGTCCTTTTTCACCCGGAAGTCGACATGAGGTCCAGTGCTCATCCCTGTGTTACCGGAATAGGCGATGACCTGTCCTCGTGATACGTATTGCCCTGCACGCACCAGCAGCTCGGAGTTGTGCCCGTACAGTGTCTCTATGCCCCCGGGGTGGCGGATGACAACTCCCAGGCCATACCCTCCCATGTCACCGGCGATCTCGACGATCCCGGCCGCTGCTGCTCGTACGGGGGTGCCGACGTTCACAGAAATGTCAATGCCCTCATGGAAGTCTGGTCTGCCTGTCACGGGATGAATTCGGCTGCCATACCCGGAGCTGATCGGCCCCCGTACCGGCCACAGCAACGATCCCGGGAAAATCTGGCCGCCACGAGCGGCCACTTCCATCGGCAACCGGATTTCTTGCCCGACCTGCAGGACATTAGGGTCGCTGAGGAGGTTGACCCGAATCAGAGCCGCCACTGTCGTTCCGAACTGATTGGCGATGGAGGTCAACGTATCCCCGGGCTTTACTTGGTAACTCGTAACCGGATCGCCGGCCGCCGTCGCTCCAGACGCGACTGAGTCTACAGGCGGGTCCTCGGATACCACGGCTTTTCCGTCCGATGGGCCACTGCTCCCCGTTACGGCTTCGGAACTCTTGCCGTTACCGCGTTGAGATGGCGCAACTACGCCCGTTACGGATTTGGGGATCAGCAGCTGCTGTCCAGTTACGATCAGAGCACCATTCAGTCCGTTCACCAGTTGCAGCTGCTCCACTGTTACCCCGCTGCTGCGGGCAATCTGATAGAGGGTATCGCCAGCCCGGACCGTGTAGGTCGTGACCGCATCCGCTAATGCCTGGCGAGTCGCCGCACCCACGACTCCATCGACAGGCAAACCGGCCGACCGCTGAAAATCTCGAACAGCCTCCTCCGTCTTGGTTCCGAAATCGCCGTCCGGAACACCTACATCATATCCGAGACTGAGCAGCTGCTGTTGAATCGTCTTTACACTGCTCGACCGATCCCCCTTGCGTAGGGGCTGATCCGAGCCCGCAGCCGCCGCCATTCCCATGCCCATCAGCCATAACAACAGCAGAC
The DNA here is from genome assembly GCA_014896305.1 of Limnochordaceae bacterium. Lineage (GTDB taxonomy): Bacteria > Bacillota > Limnochordia > Limnochordales > DUMU01 > Bu26. The sequence continues at coordinate 10,182 of JADBKQ010000026.1, read as the reverse complement.
AGAAAGGCAGAGCGGCTACGCGGCTAAGATGCCCGTTTCGCACCTTTACCACCTCACGTTACAAGTCTTGCCAAGCTGCCTGCCCCTCATGCCTCCTGTGGGCCTGGGGAAGCAAAAAGGACACAAGCAGGCTTCTGGTGGTAATCGACACCTCCCTTCGTATAACTTCCGGCTGACCGCTCGACGCCTACACCTTTCCATCCCAAACAAAACATATGCTCAGTCAGTGCCCACGAGACCGAGCCCTCAGAATGGAAGGGTGAGCATGGTCCAGACACGGATCGGCAGGTACGAGTCGCGGGTTAACACAAACCCACCCCCGTGGCCCGCCGCCAATAACGGCTCGTCCACAAGCAAGGAAAGGCACACTACTTTATTGCCAAACCAGGTGTAGACCCAAGGTGGTGGGTTAGGAAAGGAACGCCAGCCTTGCCACCTAGGATGAGGGAATTATTCCTCGTGAAGATTCATTTTCCTGCTGGGGGGTGAAGCTTTCGTAAACTTTTGTCCAACCCTTCCCACGCCAACAGGGCACACTTCACTCGGACGGGAAAGTGTGAAACGCCTTCCAATGCTGTCAAGTCTCCCAGTCGAGGGTCGACACCCGCACCTCGCAACATCTCCTGTACGGCGACCAGCAACCGCTCTGCTTCTTCTATGGTCTTGCCCCGCACGGCATCCGTTAACATAGACGCAGAAGCCATGGAAATGGAGCAACCCTGCCCGCGAAAAGCCGCGTCTACGACGCGGTCTCCTTCTGTCTTCAGCTGCAGGTCAATAGAGTCTCCACAACTGGGATTTTTAAGGTGGATGCTGACAGTGGGATCGGGCAGTTCGCCAAAATGGTGTGGGTTCTTATAGTGGTCGAGAATGACCTCGCGAAACAGATCATCCAAGGACATGGGCAAAATACTCCTTCGCACGCTGCAGCGCCGCAATCAGGTAGTCAACCTCTGCGGGTGTGTTGTAGATGTAAAACGATGCCCGGGCGGAAGCTGGAATATGTAGCCACTGATGGATGGGCTGTGCACAGTGGTGCCCCGCACGAATCGCGATTCCCTCTTGGTCCAAAATCGTGGACAAGTCGTGCGGGTGTATGCCCCTTACATTGAACGCCACGAGAGCGCCCCGCGGCCGGTCAGCCGGCGGACCGTACACCTCCACGCCAGGTATCTGTTGCATCTGGGCAAGGGCATAGTGGGCCAGGCTGCTACCATGCTCTTGCACCTGTGCCATTCCCAGCTGATCAAGGTAATTGCAGGCAGCCGCCAGGCTGATCGCCCCGGCTACGTTGGGCGTCCCGGCCTCGAACTTCCAGGGGATCTCCTTCCAGGTAGCACTTTCCAGAGTGACCTCGTCGATCATTTCACCGCCCCCGAAGAAGGGATCCATCTCCGCCAGGATGTCCGGTTTGCCGTACAGCACCCCGATCCCCATCGAGGCCAGCATCTTGTGTCCCGAAAAAGCCAGAAAATCGCAGTCCAATGCGGTCACGTCGACCGGCATGTGGGGCACACTTTGCGCCCCATCCACCAGCGCCAAGGCACCCACGCGGTGGGCAGCAGCCACCAGTTCAGCCACGGGGTTGATGGTCCCCAACACGTTGGACACCTGGGTTACCGCCAGCAAACGGGTGCGTGGGCCGAGCACCCGGTCGACGCTGTTCCAATCAATCTCCCCCGTAGGGGTCAGATCGAGGAAACGTAAATGGGCCCCGGTGGCCCGGGCAGTGAGCTGCCAGGGGATCAAGTTGCTATGGTGCTCCATCGGATTCAGAACGACCTCGTCCCCGGGGCGCAAGTGAGCCCGACCCCACGCATAGGCCACGAGGTTGATCGCTTCCGTAGTGTTGCGTACGAACAAAATGCTCTCCGGACCCGGCGCGTGGATGAAGCGAGCCACCCGGGCCCGAGCCGCCTCATATCGCTCGGTCGCCAGCTCCGACAGAACATGAACCCCCCGGTGCACATTGGCATTGTATGTCCGGTAGTATTCGTCCAGAGCCCTCAACACCGGCTCTGGCTTTTGGGAGGTCGCCGCACTGTCCAGGTAGACCAGGGGCTTGCCGTGCACCAACTGCCGTAAGATGGGAAAGTCCCGGCGAACCGCTTGCGTATCCACTGCGGATCACCCTCCCAACTTCTGTAAACTGAGCTCTTGTAGAACGGCACGAACCTGGGGCAACGGCAGCCGATCCCACCAGGCGGTGAGGAACCCCTCCACCATCAGCTGGGTCGCCTGCGTTCGGGATAGCCCCCGGCTCATCAGGTAAAAGAGCGCTTCTTCGTCCACCTGGCCGACGGCCGCACCGTGGCCCGCCTGCACCTCGTCCTCGTCGATCTTGAGGCCGGGAACCACGTCGGCGCGCGCATTCTTGTTCAACACCAGCGCCGCCGTCTGCTGGTTGTTGCTGGAGGCCGGCGCGGCTTGGTGCACGTAACCCAATCCATGGAATATGCCCTGAGCCCGCCCGGCCACAACCCCACGTACGGCCATCTCGGCCTTGGTGTGCGCCGCCCGGTTGCTCAGAGTCAGATCCAGGTCGAGCCGCTGGCTGCCCACCCCGAAGAACAGCCCATAAGCAGCAGCTGTAGCTCCTTCTCCCACCAGCTCCGCCGTCCATTGAGAACGAGCCCAGGCCGCGCCCATCTCCGCCTCGATCAGTTCCAACTGGCTGTCCCGCTCCAGCAGGATGCGCCCTGTCCGCAGAGCGTATACGGGGCGGGCCTGCTCTGGATTCGCCCCCAGCCAGGTTGGCAGATCCTGCACAAACGCGGCCCGCAAATGAGCTCCTGCCCCCAGATACACTTCCCAGCTTTGCCCCAGAAAGTGGCCGCCCGTCGCTCCGCTGGGCGTGAGGGCGGCTGCCCCTGGCTGCGACGCCTCCTCCTGGTCTTGCTGAACAAAGTCCAGGCTTGCGCCTTCGCCCAACACAATGAGGGTATGCTCCAGCTGCGCCTGCACCCACCCGTCTTTCGGAGTCGGACCCCCGACCGATTCGCCGGCCTTGCCGGCGTGCGGATCCGCAGGCACTCCCAGACCAGGCCCTCTTGCCACTGTCAATGGTAGCTCCACTTTCACGCGGGCCGGGACGTAGACAAAGAGTCCATTCTGCCACAAGCAGGCCTGCAACGCCACCGTATGGCTGTCTGTCACCCGCTCGTCTCCCAGGGACAAAGCGCTGGCAAAAAGGTACCGGCGTACCAGGTCCGGATGTTGCCGGACGGCTTGAACCAGATCAGTCACGATCACTCCTGGCGGTAGCAAGGTAGGCTCGGGAGAGATCAGGCGTAGCTGCATACTTGCGGGTGACCGTTGCCCCTGAGCCGCCTGCCACTGCAGCCTTTCCCACGGGAAGGGCAACTGGTTGCGATCCCAATAGGCGGGCGGCGTCTCATGATACAGCTGGAACGCTTGTTGCCGCTGCTGCCGCAGCCACAACGGCTCCTGGCGGGCGTCGGAGGCCCGCTCGACCGCGTCCAGATCCCAGGCCTGGGTCGCTGCCGACTGGTTCATGCCTCACCCTCCTTTGCTCCCTGGCCTTGCCCGGTCAGTTCCGTACCGTCTCCCGGAGCGTTGCCGGCGGGCGTCAACTCCTCCCGCAGCCACTCGTATCCCCTGTCTTCCAGCCTCGCCGCCAACTCCGGGCCTCCCGTGCGAACGATGCGCCCATCCATCATCACATGCACCACATCCGGTTGCAGGTACTTGAGAATCCTCTGGTAGTGGGTGATCAACAGGGCGGAGAAGCCCGGACCCCGCAGGCTATTGACGCCCTGCGCCACAATGCGTAACGCATCGATGTCCAGACCCGAGTCGGTTTCATCCAGAATGGCCACGACCGGTTGAAGCAGGGTCATCTGGAGAATCTCGTGGCGCTTCTTCTCTCCCCCCGAAAATCCCTCGTTGAGGTAGCGACGAAGAAAACTATCATCCATTTCTAGAAGCGCCAGCTTTTCCTTGACCAGCCGGCGAAACTCAGTCAGGCTGATATCGCCCAGCCCCTGCTGTTTCCGGCGAGCGTTGACCGCCGTCCGCAGGAAATTGCCGACCGATACCCCTGACACCTCGGCCGGATACTGGAACGACAGGAATAGGCCGCGGCGGGCCCGCTCGTCCGCCTCCATCGCCAACAAATCCTCGCCATACAAGAAAGCCTGGCCCGCATCTACCGTATAGTGAGGATGGCCGGCCAATGCAAAAGCCAGCGTGGTCTTGCCTGATCCGTTCGGTCCCATCAGGGCATGGACCTGGCCTGGCTCGATCTGCAAATGGAGTCCCTTGACGATGGGCTTACCATCGACGCTAACGTGCAAGTCCCGAATCTCTAGACTATAGCGAGTCGGCATCGCTTCTCCTCCCAGTTTAGGGCCTTGGGCGGGTCTCCCCCCGGCATACCCGGCAGCTCGCCCAGACTAATCCCTAGTAAAACAGTCGGCTTTCGGCGACTAGTATAGCACAGATGAACCTGTTTGGTAGCCCCATTGTGAACTACTCCCATTCGGCCGAACTCGCACGGCGGGCAGTTACCGCGGTCCGGCCGGCGAGCGTGCTTTTCTTCGCTTGTCGGGATGCCCCCGGTGCGGTATGGCGGGCGCCGACTGCAGTCCGACTCCAAAACGATAGCTGGAAGCCTCTACTCACCTCAACTGGTGCGGACGCAAACAGGTGGTCCCGTGAATACGTCCAGGTTGCCGGTTTTTGCCCCAATAGGGTTGAAACAGTCAGTGCTCGGGGTATAATCTGAACAGAGTTCAAATGGTAAGGAGGGCATGACATGCGAGCCAACATCACCAATCCCGAGTCCATCGTTGAAATCGCCATCGCCAACGAGATCGAGGCAGCCAAGACGGAGAATGTCCCGTCTCGCGAAGCAGCGAAGAAGATCATGTCGATACTCTCGGACATCCGGGCTGATTTCCGCCCCATCCGTCCTCGGGGGCCGCGTGCGGCTAACGCTGCGGCAGGTTCACCGGCAGGACGCGGACGCCGGAGCAAAACCGTCTGATAATGGGCATGCTCAGACCCACGCACCGTCACGCATGCTTAAGCGCGAATCAAGCGAAAGGGAGAGTCCCTCTCTTCCTTTCGCTTGATTGATCTGCGGCTCGTCCAATGAATGTTAGCGGCGTACCATGATCAACATTCGCTGTAGCCACAACTCATGCACTTGAGGCAACCTTCGGTATGCATCAGGCTAAGCTGTCCACACTCAGGACAGAGCCGGCCGCTTACCGCCGCACCAGTACGGGCTTGCTCCAACAAAGACAGCTGTTGCAATCCTTTATTTGTGTCAGCCGAACCAACAACCAGTCCCGGATCCGCTGCTCCCGTCGATCCGCTGCTTTCCTGCGCGGTCAGTACTTCGCGCAGAAATAGCCCGATGGCGTCTGGTATCGAGCGCACCCGCCGGTTCCCGAAACCTACTGAACGGCTCCCACCGATACCGACGAGTTGATTCGCAACCTCCTCTGGCTCAATACCACACCGTAGTGCGAGGGAAACCAGACGGGCGATACCTTCCGTGAATGCCGCCACATCACTGCCCGCCTTCCCGATTTGCGCAAACAACTCGATCGGATGATCCCCTAATCTATTCAATGTCAGGAAGAGCTTACCGACTGGGGTCTCCTTCACTTCGGTGAACCCCCGCAGACGTAAAGGACGTTGAATGGGTCGGATATGCCCCCAAACCACTCCGTCGGCGCGACTGCTGCCGTCTGCCTCTTGCTCCCTACTATGATCCGAGATGGAGTGGTTTTCGCTGGCAGGGGTGCCCGTCGACACAGAGGTCTGCGTGCTGGTCGCCGATACATGGCTGGCAGTGTCCTTCCCTACTGTCAATACCTGTTCACTACGGCTCCCATCCCGGTAAACGGTGACTCCTTTGCAGCCCAGCTGGTAGGCAAGCCGGTATACTTCGGCCACATCTTCCGGTGTGGCCTGATTTGGGAAGTTGACCGTCTTGGACACGGCATTGTCCGTCGCCTTCTGAAAAGCAGCCTGCATGCGGATGTGCCATTCCGGCGAGATCTGGTGCGCAGTAACGAAAACCCGGCGCACCGCCTCTGGAATCATCCCTCCTGCCGATTCGAGCTCCCCTGTCTTCGCCACCTCTTCGATCACCTCGGGAGAGAAGAAACCGGCCCTCCGCGCCACCCGCTCGAAGATGGGGTTGACATCCACCATCACGGCGCCCGCCTGGTGCCGGGTAAACGCGATGCCAAACAGCGGCTCAATTCCGGAAGAGGCCCCTGCAATGAGGCTGATCGTGCCGGTGGGAGCGATGGTGGTGGTGGTCGCGTTGCGCACCCGGGGTTGACCCGGACGGTCGTAAACCGAGCCGGCAAAGTTGGGGAAGACCCCTCGCGTCTGCGCCAACTGGGCCGAAGCCTCGCGCGCCTGGGTCCGAATGAAATGCATCACCTTGTCGGCCAGTTCTTCCGCCAGGGCAGAGTCATAGGGAACTCCCAGGTACAACAGCATGTCTGCCCAGCCCATCACACCCAGGCCGATTTTGCGGTTGGCCTTGTGCATCGCCTCGATTTGCGGCAACGGATACCGGCTGGCATCGATCAAGTTGTCGAGGAAGTGAACCGCGTGGTGCACCGTCTCCGCCAACCGCTGCCAATCGATGCGTTCACTCACTTGGCTCAGGCTCGTGGGCAACCCTGTGTCCAACCAGACAGCGGCGTCCTCCTCCGCCCCGATCACATAGTGCCCGAGATTGACCGACCCCAGGTCACACGCCTCGTACGGAAGAAGCGGCTGTTCACCACAAGGGTTGGTGCTCTCATACATTCCCACGTGCGGGGTGGGGTTGTCCGCGTTCATGCGATCCAAAAAGACGATGCCCGGCTCACCGTTCTTCCACGCCTGGTGAACGATCTTTTCAAATACCGCCCTTGCCGGCAGTCGGGCCGTCACCTCACCGTTGCGAGGATTGATCAGTTCGTACTCTTCTCCCGCTTCGGCGGCCTTCATGAACTCCTCGGTGATCGCCACAGAAATGTTGAAGTTCGTGATCTCCCGCGGATCGTCTTTGCACGTGATGAAATCCAGAATGTCGGGATGATTCACGGCCAGGATTCCCATGTTGGCGCCCCGACGCGTGCCACCTTGCTTGACTGCCTCCGTGGCCGCGTTGAATACTCGCAGGAAGGAGATGGGACCGCTGGCTACACCTCCTGTGGAGCGGACCACGTCATTCTTCGGCCGCAGCCGGCTAAAAGCAAAGCCAGTGCCACCACCAGACTGGTGAATCAAGGCAGCATTCTTGATGGAGTCAAAAATGCTGGCCAGCGAGTCTTCCACAGGCAAGACGAAACAGGCCGATAACTGCTGCAAGTCACGGCCCGCGTTCATCAGGCAGGGAGAGTTGGGCAAGAAGTCCGCCGCTGCCATCATTTCAAAGAACGTCCGCTGAACGTCATCCAGCTCGTCACTGTGGTCGTTCAGCCACTCCAGCAACGGCACAAACTCCGTCGTCTCCTGCCCCCGCTGGCGATAATACCAGTACCCATTGAACAGAGCTTCCAGATCTGCGCTGGTCCATCGCTGCTGTGCAGTCTGATACGCATCGGACGCCTGAACCTGCCGCCACACTTCGTCCCGGTCCAGAGGAGAGCGTACGTCCGAGTTTTCTGGCTGATGTACATAAAAGCGGGGATGATACAATATGTCAATGAGGGCAAGATTGCGCGCTACCCGCTCAAACATTTGCAGGGGCGTTTCCACAACCTTACCGCTCAGATCTTTTTTGAGATACCGCTTCTCCAGTACCAGCGTAGCGTTGGCTGTCAACGTGGCGGGCCGAAAACTGTGATCCGTCACCATTGTTCCCTCCTCCAAGCCTCTCCAACTCTTCTTTGAAGCGTTGGATGTTGAACTCCTGGTAGACCGAGGCAAAGCGAACGTACGCCACCTCGTCCAGCTGCCGCAGTTTGCTCACCACCAGGGCGCCGATGTCCCGGCTGGCCACTTCCCGCTCACCCCGGCTCTGGAGCTCCTGTTCAACGGCACTCACCAGCTCTTCGATGGCATCTTGCGACACCGGCCGTTTCTTGCAGGCCAGCCGGATACCCCGCAGGATCTTCTCACGGTCGTATTGCTCCCGGCGTCCATCCCGCTTCACCACGACGAACGGAGTCAAATCGACCCGCTCATACGTGGTGAACCTGCGCCCACAACGCGGGCATTCCCGCCGGCGGCGTACCGTGGTACCCCCATCCGTTTCGCGACTGTCGAAGACACGGCTATCCGGATAGTGGCAAAACGGGCACTGCATACTACCCCCCCGTCTCCTGGGCGACCACCGCCAGCCGCCATGGCCAGAGCCGGTTCTGCTCCGTTGACCAGGCTCTCTACCGTTAGTGGCAGAACGATTGTACCCCACTAGATGTAGGATGTCTAGCCTGAAAGCGAGGTGTTTGGTCAAGAAAAGAGGATGGGCGAAGAGCTCGATTTGCGCCCTCGCCGACCCCGACTAAGCCGACGGGCTTCGCAATTGGATGGGCAGGGGGCGAACCACCAACTCTACCCGCGGCGGGCGGACCTGGCAGGACAGCGCCCAAACCTGTACCCCGGCGTCGACGGCCTCCCGCAGGGCGGAAGCAAACAGCGGATCCGTTCTCTCGTTAGGCGCAAACCCGCGAGCATCCTCCCGCTGAACGACAAACAAGATCGCCGCTCGCCCGCCCTGCTGGACCATTCTGGCCAGCTCCTGCAGGTGGCGGCGACCGCGCATGGTAGGAGCATCCGGAAAGCGAGCCCAACCCTGCTCGACCAGCGTTACCGACTTGACCTCCAGCCACAGGCCGGCATGAGGATTCAACAGGTCCGTCCTATCCCCTGCCGGCCAGAGCCGGAAATCCAGGCGACTGCTTTCCGCCGGCACTTCCGCACGCCATTCTCCCACCGACCATCCCAACAGGTGACGCCACCGGTCCGGCTGCCGCCGCAAAGACTCCGCCACCAGGCGGTTGGGTAGTGCGGCCGAAACGCTGACCCATGCGCTTGACGCCGTTTCCGCCTCCGGTTCATACTTCCCGGGAAAATCGGCGCTCCAGCACGGCGTCGCTGGTTCGTGGGACCACCCCAACGATGAACTTCTGGCCACGAAAGCCAGATCTGCCTGCGTTCGGGCGCGGCTGACGCCCAGCCGGGCCGGGGTAAGCAGACAGGGAATCCCGGGCACCAATAGGTCCTGCAGACGCCCGGAGTTGGCCAGGTGAGCCAGGATGGACTGGCCCGCCAGGTTGCGGACCTCGACGGTAAAACGGTTGAGCCTGCGGACAAAGCGACCCGGCGTTAGCCGGTCAGATAGAATCATCCGCCACGCCTACTGCTCCTCGTGGAATGCTTCCGCCTGGCCGTTTTTCTCGTTCTTTCCGGCTTCAACAGAGACGGCCCCCGACCTCTCGGCCTGGCGGCACTCGCGGCAGATGCCGTAAAACTCCAGCCGATGGCCGTGCACCCGAAAACCTGTGCGCCGCTCCACCTCACGCTCCAGCTCGCTTTGAACGGGCAGCTCCAGTACGTCGAGGACGCGGTGACAGCGTTCACAAACGAAGTGATAGTGAGGCGTGGCCCGACCATCGAACCGGCTGAAGGTGCTGCCGTAGTTCAGCTCGAGGACCTCACCGGACTGCGCTAGTGTGCGCAGGTTCCGGTAGACCGTGCCCAAGCTGACGTTGGGGACACGCTCTCGCACACGCTGGTAGATCCAGTCAGCAGTAGGATGGGTATCCGTACTGCGCAGCACATCCAGGATCACCCGGCGTTGCCGGGTATTCCGGACGAACGCGTGCGGTTGCACCCCCTTCTTCCCCTCGCTCTTATCCATCGTGCTTTGTTGATCATGCTCAATGACCTTGCTCATTATTGCTTCTCCCCTGATTCTTCCTTGCGTTTCCGTTTGTTACCACTGATCCCAGGCGTCACCCCTGCCTGCGCGCCAGCTGGCGAGCACAGACTCCGCCCGTTCGCCTCACGGTGGACACCCTCGCCTTCGGCTAACGGTCGGGCTCGCAAGCACAGACTCTGCCCGCTCGCCGCAGCTCACCAGGGGATATGCATCCCGCCGGCGACGCCCACAGCCAGACTAGTGGTAACCATATTCGATGTCAATAGCTTCATTTTATCACACTGCCAGGGATGTTGCATCGTCCTGGCCTCAGCCAC
>JADBKQ010000025.1 GCA_014896305.1 Limnochordaceae bacterium | reverse complement strand
CCCAACCTGGCACACCGGTGCCCCACGTCCCCGGCCAAACCCGGGGCACCCGTGCGCCACTTTGGCCCTCAGACCCTCGTCTTCCCCTTGGCTTCGGCTCTCACCCACCAGGGTCTGGCCCTCGCCCGCCGGCGTCCGGAAGTGCACGCCCGCAACCGAGCAGCCGCAATCAGGTCTCCCCTCGCCCCTGTCCGGCAATGTCCTTCACGAAAACCGTGAACCTATCCAACGCTGCCTGCAATTCGGCACTCACACTCCCAGCGCGTTCGACCAGCGGGCGCATAGCCTCCCAATCGAGATCCGCCCCGTAGGCATGCATCACCCGGTGACGGAACTTGCGGTACTCATCGAGCGTGTCACGCAGCTGCGGCGTAAGGAGTGCTGGCCGAGACGAAGGAGTCTCCCGAGCCATGGCCATCAACAGCTCCCGGTGCCACGCAGGCCCGGCTGGCAAACCGCCATCGAACTCCTGCGCAATGCGCTGGAAAACCTGCTCGACACCTGTGTAGAAGCGGACAAGAAACGTGGCAGCCGCCGCCGCCCGCAGTCTCCTGGCTTCGGTCTCTTCGAGCACTTGCTGAGCTTGCTCTGCATTCTTACTGGCCGCCTGCCAGTCCTCAGCAATCGCGGCCAGCAGCGACAGTAACCGCAGCCGAAGGCCCTCGTCAACGCCGGCCCTGGCGCCCTTGGCGTCCCTGGCGTTCTTGGCATCCCTGGCGTTCTTGGCGTTCCTGGGGCTCCTGGCGTTCATACAGCACAACCCCTTCCCTCGTCACCCGTTGAACCAGCGTTGGTGCGGCACGTGTCAGGTCTACCAGGTCGATAGGGATGTCGGTCTCGTGGTCGAGACGAGCACAGGCTCGATAGTACAGTGCAGGTGGCAACCCTTCCACGGCGAGATCAATGTCCGATCGTGAGTGAACCTTGCCCGACACCAGCGAGCCAAACAGGTACACCTTGGTTACGCCAAATTCCCGACCCAACACGTCGGCCAGGTGTCGCGCAACGACCAGCGCCTGTTCGTGCCATCGCTGCAACTCGGACTTAGCCCGCGCAGCCCTTTGTTTCCACGCCACCACGTACGGCGCCCACTGGTCGGGGATGCCGTCGAGATCGCCTTCTGCCACCGCTGCTGCGATCGCCGGCCCCCTCGCCACCGCACCAGCTGCTGCGCCAGCCCCTACATCAGCCCCTGCTCCAGCCCCCGCACTACCCGGGACGCTAACCGCAGCACCAGCCTCCGAACCAGCCGCACCAGCCAGCTCACCAGCCGCTGGGTCCGTTGCAGCAACCAGCGCACCAACCGCCGCGTCTGTCGCAGCAGCCGCCTCACCAGTCGCAGCAGCCGGCAGGGGGCCAGCCGCCGTTCCAAACGCCGCACCGGCCCTCGCTCGCCCCTCCCAGCGCTCGCTTTGTGCGTGTTTTCCCAGTGCGTCGAAGGAGTTCGGGGACTTGGCAAGGATCAGTTGATCCCCCTGCTTCTGAACAAAAACGGTGTCACCCGGCTCAAGTCCGAGCTGCTTACGAATGTCCACCGGCAGAACAACACGGCCGCGCTCGTCTATACGGCACGAGAAAGGCATTTGAGCAGCGTTCGTGGCGGGCATGTTACCATTCCTTCCCCGCATGGGATATTCCCACACGCCCACTATACTTAACCACCGCAATGCCAGCAATGCCGGCCAGGAACCTACCTAACCCGCCAAGATCTTGCTCAAACAGCTACCCAGACCTGAAACGCCCCTCGCCGCAATCCCAGCCTGGGGCGCCGGTGCCCCACTTTCGCCCCCCAACCTGGCGCATTCCCGCTCCACTTTTCGCCCTCAAGCTGGTACATTCCCGCTCCACTTTTCGCCCCCAACCTGGGGCACCGGCGCCCCACCTCCGATCACGGGGCGCCGACACCCCACTTCGGCCCTCGCCCTCTCAGGTAGACCGCCTCGTACGAGCAGGTGGCATAGGGCGTCAACACCCCACTCTGACCCTCGCCCCGGCCCAACCTGGCACACTGGTGCCCCACGTTCACGGGCAAACCTGGGGTACCCGCGCTCCACTTACACCCTCAACCCCCGCTTTCGCCCCGATTTTGGCCCTTGCCCGCCGGGGTCTGGTCCTCGCTCGCCCGGGTCTGGCGCTTGCCCACCGCCCTCGCCGCAACCTGGGGCTCCGGCGTCCCACTTTCGCCCCCCAACCTGGCGCATTCCCGCTCCACTTTTCGCCCCCAACCTGGGGCACCGGCGCCCCACCTCCGATCGCGGGGCGCCGCCCCCCACTTTGACCCTCGCTCAGGCCCAACCTGGCACACCGGTGCCCCACGTCCCCGGCCAAACCCGGGGCACCCGTGCGCCACTTTGGCCCTCAGACCCTCGTCTTCCCCTTGGCTTCGGCTCTCACCCACCAGGGTCTGGCCCTCGTTCACGGGGGTCTGGCGTCGGTTCGAACCGGCCCGCAGCCCATCCCCCCGTCTGGTCCTCGCTCGCCCGGGTCTGGCGCTTGCCCACCGCCCTCGCCGCAACCTGGGGCTCCGGCGTCCCACTTTCGCCCCCCAACCTGGCGCATTCCCGCTCCACTTTTCGCCCCCAACCTGGGGCACCGGCGCCCCACCTCCGATCACAGGGCGCCGCCCCCCTTCGACCCTCGCTCAGGCCCAACCTGGCACACCGGTGCCCCACTTTCGCCCCATGCAGCCCCGGCGTCGCAGACCCCCCCCTCACCTCTTGAGCCTCGGCCTGATCATCCTCGCTGACCCTGGATCACCCCTGCTCGCTCCCCATCGCTCCTGTTTACCTATGCTTACCCCAGCTCACTCCTGCTCACCTATGCTCACTCCTGCTCACCTATGCTCACCCAAGCTCGCCCTATTCACTCCTCCCCTCCGCTCGCCCCCCTCATCCCGTTCGCCCCTGCCCCTGCACACCCCGTTCGCCCCCGCACCTTACACTCGCCGCCTCGCCCCAGACTCCCCCTGTTCCCGCTCCACCCGCTCCGCCCGCCGGGCGTACCGCTCGGCGGCGTCAAAAACATGCTGCAACACCGGGTCATCTCGGAACAGTGGCCTCAGCGGCAGGATGCCATTTAGCGGTTCAACCTTGGCTAACATCTTGTCAAACACCAGCTCCGTTGCAGTCATCGTGATCAGGTGAACCCCATTCTTACTGCTTAACGCTTGTTTTATCCCATCTCGTGCCTGCGTGCGGTCGGCCTCCGCCTCATCCGGGAACACATCAGTCGTGCCATAGTGTTGCGGCCCGTTGAACTCAAATGCAACCCTCTCACCCCGCACTTCGTACAATCGGTCGTACTCCAACGATTCGGCGGAAAACGGATTGCACAAGAAGCCTGGCCTGGCGTTGTCCGTGAATTCCCGCGATGCCACCACTACGGATAACCCCTCTCCCATGATCGCCTGCCCAGCGTACCTTGCTCGTCCCATCCGTCGTTTGACCTGAACCAGTTCCGCGGTGCGGGCTTCCAACTCGGGATGCCGCAGACACACCCAAAGCGTTACCCCGCCCGCCGAGTTCAAGAGCCGCCCCACTTCCCCTTCCCCGTCGACAGCGCCAGCCGCTACTTCCGCACCGGCTGCTGCGTCCCGGGCAGAACGAAGTTCAACCCATCCGGCAGCTACCAGAACCCCCAGCTGGCGGCGTAATGTGTGCCGGTCAACGCCCAACGCCCTTGCCAGCGTTGTCTGACACCCGATCAACCCGAAGCCCACGAGCCCATGCCCATTATCCACCGGTGAACCCCGTTTTGTTCTAACCCGCAGGTGATCGGCGTCGCGCGCCCACTTGCGCTCTCCCGGCAGACGATTGGCGTGCCGGGGCCGCTGGCGTTCAGCGCACGCTCGGTGAGCGCCCACGCTCCCTTCAAGCACACTCGACGCTGTTGCCTCGTTTGACGCTGTCTGATCTATCAGCATTGTGGCCGTCGTCCCGCTTTTCAGTACTCTCGACATCTTCGACACCTTGGGCACTGTTTCGAGATGCGCTCGGTACTGCTCTTCAAGCTGCCGCTGGCAGAGATTGAGCAGCTGAACGTACATCATCTGCGCCGCCTGCGGGAGTCCACTATCGACCAACCCTCTCGGCACCAGCAGCGACATATAAGGAAGATCCTCCACCGGCATGTCGACCCTCACCCCCGTTGTCTGGCTGTCCGCCCACGCCACCTCCTTCGCTCGCTGTCCGACCCCACAAGCGCCCTCGCTGCCTGCATGTCCACACAAGCGCCCTCGCTGTCTGTATGTCCACGCGAGCTCTCTGATCCTGCCGGGCCGAGGCCTGTATTGGGGCGAAACCTCGCTGTCTGTACGTCTACGCGAGCTCCTTCGCTGTGTGTGCGTCCACGCGAGTGTGCCTGCAGGCGAGTCCCTGCGCAGTGTGTATGTCCACGTCAACCCGTTCACTGTCTGCATGTCCGCGCGGACTCCCTGCGCTTCGGGTACGTCCGCGCCGAGCCCCTCCGCTGCAGGTACGTCCGCGCCAACTCCCTGCGCTGCGTGTACGTCCACGTGCGTCACTTCGCTGTGAGGTTTATCTTCCCTCAACTGTATTATGCTTCCATACGCCCCTTCAGTGCAAGCCCCTTTTGTGAGATCCCCTACACTTTCTACCCGCAACCTGGGGCACCGGTGCCCCACTTTCGCCCCTCAACCTGGCGCACTCTCGCTCCACTTTCCGCCCGCGACTTGGGGCACCGGCGCCCCACCTCCAACCACGGGGCGCCGCCCCCCACTTCGGCCTTCGCCCCGTCAGGTATACCGTCTCGTATGAGCAGGTGGCATAGGGCGTCGACACCCCACTTCGGCCCTTGCCCCGGCCAACCTGGCACACCGGTGCCCCACGTTCCCAGCCAAACCTGGGGCACCCGCGCTCCACTTGCGCCATCAACCCCCGCTTTCACCCCGATTTTGGCGCTCGCCCATCGGGGTTTGACGCGCTCTGGACTGCGACGCCGCAGCTACTTGCGTTTGGCTCTCGCCCACCAGGGCCTCTGGCCCTCACTCGCCCGGGTTCGGCCCTCGCCTACGGGGGGCTGGCGCTTGCCCACCACCATCGCCACAACCCCAACCTGGGGCACCGGTGCCCCACCTTCGCCCCACAACCTGGTGCACTCCTACTCCACCTTCCACCCCCGACTTGGGGCACCGGCGCCCCACCTCCAACCACGGGACGCCGCCCCCCACTTCGGCCTTCGCCCCGCGTCAGGTTCACCGTCTCGTATGAGCAGGTGGCATAGGGCGTCGACACCCCACTTCGGCCCTTGCCCCGGCCAACCTGGCACACCGGTGCCCCACGTTCCCAGCCAAACCTGGGCTACCCGCGCTCCACTTGCGCCATCAACCCCCGCTTTCGCCCTGATTTTGACGCCTACCCACCAGGGTCTGGCGAGATCTGGACCGCGACGCCGCAGCTACTTGGGCTTGCTGCCCCTCAACGTAATCTTGATCGGGTAGACCAGCTCATCCTTGGCCGTGACCCTGGCCACCTTTCATTTCAAGTCGCCCAACTCCGCTCAAGTTGCCCGCATTCCGCTCAGGTCGCCCAACTCCGCTCGAGTTGCCCGCATTCCGCTCAAGTCGCCCACACTCTGCTCAAGTTGCCCACATTACGCTCCCATTGCTGAGCTGCGGGAGACTGGGACGGTCATAGGCTAGCCGCAGTGCCACAATCGCCCCATTGCTGGGCAGCCGGGGGACTGGGGCTACTTTTGCCCCCCGGCCTTGGCTGCCACCGCCTGCCGTAACCGCGCATTGAGCGTGGGAACAACCGACTTCATGACCACCTCGGCCGACTGGCCCTGCTCAAAGATCCGGCTGAAGGCGGGGTTCAGAAGCGCTTGCGCCGCCTTGGGATCAGCGTAGATCGGCCCTGGAGCAGCATACCGGGCGCTGGCGGCGAACACCATCAGCTGTGCTCCTCTAGCGTTGGGGTACTTCTCCAGTAACCGATCCGCCCACTGCTTGGCTACTGACCCGCGGGCAGGCTGCAGCGCCTGGTATTCGGCCCGCAGCTGATTGGCGAGGGGACTGACAAGGAACTTGAGCAGCTCAACGGCTTCCTTCTCATGCTTCGTCCCGCTGTACACCCCGTACCCGTCCATGTTGGCCAGCGTTGAACGAGCCACCGGCCCCGCCGGCAGTTCGGCAATACCCAGCCGGAACTTCACACTGGGCATCATGAACGCCAGGCTCCACGACCCATCCGCGGCCGTTGCCACTTTGCCCTGAGCAAAGCCATCTCGCAACCCCAGGTTGAACTCGGCAAGATGCGGGGCAACGTGATACTTGTTGATCAGGTCGGCCCAAAACTGCAGGGCCTCGGTGGCTGCCGGTTGGTCGAGCAGGCAGGTCGTCCGGTCGTCGCCCGGATAGAGCTGGCCGCCGTTCTGCCGCACCCAATACGCCACCCGGTCCAGCTCGTAGTACAGGTAAAATCCCCACTGCGTTACCTTGTTGTCTTGGCGAATCGTCAGCTTCCTGGCCACGTCCAGAAACGACTGCCACGTCGTCTGTTGGCCGAGCTCGGGCAGTCCAGCCGTATCGAAGGCGTCCCGGTTGTAGTACATAGCGACCGTACCAAGGTACTGTGGCAGGGCGTATTGGCGTCCCGCGGCGCGGAACCCGTGAATCTGCCCGGGAGCAAAGTCCTCTAGGTCGCTGGCAGGGATCGTGCCGTTGGCGATGTAAGGATTGAGGTCGACCAGCATGCCCTGCAACCCCCAGAAGTACAGATCCTCGCCCCACCAGCAGACCACGTCCGGTGCCGTGCCCGCCACCATCTTGGTCGTCATGCTGGTAGCGTCCGTGACCGGTTCATAGACGACATGAATTCCCGTCTGCTTCTCGAAAGCAGGCAACAACACCTTCAGCATCTCGTCTTCGGCCGGCCGTGGATACTCGGAAAAGCGCAAGGTGATCGGTGCAGCCGTAGCCGCGGCTACCCGCCCGGGCACCACCCCGCCCAGGGCAACCCCCGTCGCCAAAGCCGCACCCAGCGCACCCGCCATCGCTACCCCGAGTAACGCCCGCCCGCTCCCGTGCCCCAAAACCCGCCGCCCGCCAGCCAGTCTCCGCCCCCGAGCCGCTACCCCGTTTTCCGTCCCCATCCGCATGGACCTCGTCGTTGTTACCACACCGACCCCTCCTTCAAGCGTGTGATTGAGGCAAGACGTTCTACCAGGCTTTACCTGTCTGACACTTGCTGAACCGGGAGTAGGCACCGCCCCCATGGGAACAATGCAAACCTCAGCTACCTGTCCTGTCTGACACTTCTTGAACTGGGAGGCGGGCGTCCTGTTCGGCTGCACCCCAACCGTTTGTGCATCGTGTCGCCCGCTGATTCCTTCGGAAGGCGGGCGTCCTGTTCGGTCGCAACCAGCGCTCAGCCGGCCCCCCGCCGGCTGACTCTCGCTCGGCCTGGGCGCACCGTGCAGTGCGGTTCAGCCGACGAGTGTTTTCTAGGCCGCAGACGTTTCCCCTCTCGCAGCCCACGCAAGTCGTAGCTCGGTGTCACCCATCCCATCCGTATCACGGTTCGCTGCCACGTGGCGCAGCTGTGCACCGAAGTCCGGCAGCGCTGCTCTGGGCCGTCCCTCGCTGGCGCAGGTCGGCGTTGAGTTTGGCGGGAACGTCGGTCCTGATCGGGCTCCGAAAGGTCTTTCGCTGGCGCAGGTCGGTGTTGAGTTTGGCGGGAACGTCGGTCCTGATCGGCCTACGAAAGGTCTTTCGCTGGCGCAGGTCGGCGTTGAGCTCGGGCTTGGCGGACCCATCGCTGACCAGGCCACGAGTCGATGGGCCGACGCTGGCGGCAGCCGCTAGAAGCGGCTGCCACGGCAAAGACTGGGCTTCCCGCCGGCCAGCCTTCTGATATGATTTGATTACCACTATGACTTGATTACCACGCACCCAGGCTGTCATCTGTGCATCTGCAAGTCGAGGAGGCCTTGACCGTGGATCACTTAATCGGTCTCGACATCGGAACTCAGGGTACCAAGGCGGTGGTCGTCCGCCGGGACGGCCGCCTGCTGGGCTCGAGCTACGTGGGTTACGAGGTGGAGCAGCCGCGCCCCCTTTGGGCGGAGCAGTGGCCCAACGTCTGGCTCGACGCTACTTACCAGGCCATCCGTGACGTGCTGGAGCGTTCGAGCGTATCGCCTTCAGACGTGGCCGGCCTCGGGATCAGCAGCCTCTATGGCGGATCCGGCATCCCGGTGAACCGGGACCTGCAGCCGCTAGCTCCCTGCCTCATCTGGATGGACCGGCGCGCCTCGGCCGAGGTTCGCTGGGTGCAGCAACACATCGATCTGGATCGTCTTTACCGCATAACCGGCAACACCGTGGACTCCTACTACGGCTTTACCAAGATCCTGTGGATCAAGAACCACCAGCCTGACGTGTGGGAGAAAGTTCACCTGTTTTTACCCCCCAACGCATATGTCATCTACCGCCTGACCGGCGAAGTCGCCATTGATCACACCTCTGCCGGCAACCTCGGCGGTGTTTACGACATTCATCAACGGACCTGGAGCGAGGAGATGGCCGAGGCGTTGGGAATCCCCCTCCGGGTTCTCCCGCAGCGCCTCGTCGCTTCCCAGGATATCGTCGGGCGCGTGACTGCCGAGGCAGCCCGACTGACTGGACTCCTGGAGGGTACTCCCGTAGTGGCTGGCGGCGTCGATGCGCCCGTAGCTACCCTCAGCGCAGGAGCTTTCCGGGAGGGTCATCATGTAGCCATGGTGGGCACCTCGATGTGCTGGGGATTCGTCACCGAGCGGTCCAACCTCACACCGGCCCTGGTCAGTTTCCCTCATGCGGTCGACCCCCTGCACAAGCTGTATACCTTTGGGGGCGCCGCCACCGCGGGGGCCGTCGTACGCTGGTTCCGTGATGTGCTGGGGCGGCCCGAGAAGGAGGCGGCCGAGCGCCTGGGGGTGGACGCCTACTCCCTGCTAGAGCTAGAGTCCATGAAGGTGCCCGCGGGGTCTGAGGGTTTGCTCGTACTTCCCTATTTCATGGGCGAGCGCTCCCCCATTTGGGACTCCAACGCACGAGGCACCATCCTTGGGTTGAGTCTCTATCACACCAAAGCCCATCTCTACAAGGCCTTCATGGAGGGTGTCGGCTTCGCCTTGCGTCACAACATGGAGAGCGCCCAAGGCCAGGGCTTACAGCTGGACCAGGAGATGACCCTGGTGGGCGGAGCAGCCAAGTCCCTGGTGTGGCCCCAGATCTTTGCTGATATCACTGGTTTCCCGGTGCGGACAGTGGAGCAAGATGTCGAGGCGCCGCTGGGTGACGCTCTCTTGGCCGGCCTGGGAACAGGCGTCATCGACCGCCCCGAGGCACTGCTCGACTGGCTCACTTATCGGAAGCCGGTGCAGCCGCGCGATGAGCTGAAACCCCTCTACGACCGGCTCTTCGAGGAGTACAAGGCGCTCTACACGAGCCTCAAGGACAACATGGCCAGGATGTACGGCGCATGAGATGTCCGGGTGAAACAACTCGGCCGGCTGTATCAGCCCGAAGGCCATCCAACAGGGTTTCCTTTTCCGGTCCTCGCGGGGTTCTCGGGGTCCGCACCCAGATGGCGCTCCGCCTTGAGGTGGGCCCTGAGCTTATCAAAGGCGTCGGTGATCTACTTGAGGAAGATCAGGCCCAGGCCTAGATGACAGAAGGTGGCCCAGATTTACATGACAACCCTGGCCCACTTTTACGTTGCAAAACGCACAGCCCCGCAGGGGGCCCTCCGCAAGCCCAAGCTGGGCCTCAAACCCCAGGATTGCGCTGTTGTTGCCTGCCGCTTTTCGCACTATCCTATCCCTTTTCCTCCTCACTTGACAGCCTCCGCCGCATCCTGCCGGCGGCCTTTCCCGCGGCCCCGCCTCCTCTACCCTCCTGGCGGTGGCCTTCGACCCCTTGCTGGCGACCTGAATGTCATCCGGGAGCCGGGCCAGGCTGTAAGAACCCCCCTGCCTGGCTAATACCGCTTCTCCTTCTTGCCACTCACTCTCCTTGTACAGCGACGAACAGGGCCATCCCCCCATCGATCGCGACAGGATCGAGGAAGAAGCTCGGCTGGACGGCAAGTATCTGATCCGCACCTCAGACGATACCCTCTCAGCAGAAGACGTAGCTCTAGGCTACAAGCAACTCCTCGAAGTTGAGGAAGCCTTCCGGACGCTGAAGACCACCTTGGACTTGCGGCCTGTCTACCACCGCCTGGATGACCGCATCCGGGCGCATGTACTGCTTGCTGGTTGGCGTTGCTTCTCCTCCGCGTCGCCGAATACCGGACTGGCCAGACGTGGCGCACACTCCGCAGCCAAGATGACTGGTATGTCGCGCAGAAAGTCATCGAGCCACCCAAGGGCTTGGGCTAACAACAGGTTAAGCTTGTAAGCCAACCACACCCTCCGGTAGGCCCATGTGGTTGGGCCACAGCCGGGCTGGAACTTCACCGCGATTTCGGCCAGCGGAAGGCAATCTCGCCTGGCTTTACGAAGGCTACTTCCAGCCGCACCTTGTCCCCCGGCTTTTTGTCGGCAGGAACAGCATTGCTATTCTGGATCGGACCCTCCCAAGAACGCCCGCCGGCCGCATAAACGGCTTTCCAGCCACCTCGCGCGGTCCGGTTGCTGGAAAGAGCCGCCTCCACTTGCTCATTTGCCCTGCAAGGCGGCGTTGCTTGTGCTGGCGAAGTTTGCGGCTGTGGATAGCCTGCGCGCCGTTCCTCAACCCTGGAAGAACCTGGGGGTTCACCCTGCTGATTATGATGAGCAGTTGCCTCGGCCCTCACCATCCGGCCATACCCTGCAGCGGTCTTCCCGCCGATGCCCCACCGATCCAGCGCTTCCAGCAACAGATCCATGGCCAGCCTGGCCCAACGGTCTCCTTCTAGACCCGGAACGTCGCACTTCACAAACAGTTGAAATTTGCCCCGGATACTCAAGAACGCAATGGGATTCGGATCATCGAAGTCCGACGGAGGGAGAGGCTCGGCCGGTTGATAATAATCCGGATGGTGAACCGTCATCACGTCCAGCACCAGGCTGCCGGCAAGTGAATCCGGCGTCACCCAGGCATCGGCAAAGATGATATGCCCGCTATCTTCGGTGGTTCCAAATATGGTCGTGAAGGCGGAACCGTTCTTCTTGAACTCCGGCTGCGCCACCCCCCAGACCTGGTTGCAGTAATGGGCTGCCAGGCCTTTCAGGGCCGAGCCGAGGATGATCGGAGTGCCATAGGTGTGATGCAAGGTGAGGCCTGTCTCCAACGACGATTCGACCCCCAGGCCGGGTACCGCACGTCCGGCAACCCGGACCATTTCCGGTACGGCCCCGTTACCGACAATCCTGGCCCACCGTCCAAACGCCTCCGAGTACACGCTACAAACATGCGAACAAGCTGTTGCAGCCCTTTCCAAGAGGTCCTGGCGAGCCACCGGATCGTCTTGATCCTTGAGATAAGAGTTGAGCAGGAGTCCGGCGTGGGCCGCAGCCTCCCACCGGACAGTGTTATAGAGCTGGTCCCTGCATGCCCTACACATGCACAGCTCGGCCTCCCCCGTTGCTACTGTTTTCATCGTCATTCACTTTGTCCAGTAAGGCTTCCGCGTAACGCTTCAACCAGGTGGCAGCGAGCAGCGCATCCCGGCTGAGCCGTTGGTAGGCCAAGACGTCTGCCGAACGGCTGCTCGTTATCAGTTGCTGGCGTTCCTGCCCCAGTACCCGCGCCAGATCATCCAGATACTGTCCCATTTCGCTCCTGCCACCCGCTCCCCCGGACTTAGCCTCGGCGAAAGCCAAGGCCTGGCAAAGGCCGCTGTGGTGGATTAAAGCAGCGAAGCCCTTGCAGATCGTGGCATATTCAGAACCCGCCCCCGACCGCTGTCGCCTTTGCACCGCTTCGTACGCCCGCTGCGCCCACTCCTGCTGGCGGGTTCTGGTAACGGCACCTACGTCGAGGCCGGCTTGCGGCTGCTGTGCACTCATCTCAATTCCCCCTCCCGGAAAAGAGGCAGCGTACATATCCCTTGCCAACCGTCGCCTTCCCGCCCATCTGTACATTAATAGGTTGCGTGCAGAATTCAGCCAGCAGCTCGTCGGTTGTCCGGCGCACCCCATAAACCCGTTCACACCAAACTACTCCGGCCAGCACGCTCTCCGCCGGCAGAGACTCTTCGTACCAGAGAGCGCCTGGAGCGACGGTCTTCTTATCGTCTTCGATACGAATACGGGCGTTTATTTCGGTACCTTGTTGGCAAAGGAAGTCAAAAGTACTATTCGATACGATCACTAAGCGTTTGAGTAAGATATCGCGGAAGCTCCGGTCTTCTTCAGCACCGAATAGGATTTGACCCAGATGCTCGGCCCAACTGTGGGCAATGTCGCTGGCCTGAGAAGTGAAGTCCAGATCTTCAAAGAAAACACGCCCGTCAACCGCCAGCACGTTGTCGTTCGTCGTTATCGCCATGCCGTCCGGTACTTCCGCCGGCAGCGGCGGCAAATTCCCGCCGTTAGCGGTCTTCATGTCCCGGGCCAGGCGACTTAGAACCAGGGGCGAGGTGGCGTAGGCAAACGTACCGTAAACGCTCCGCACCGGGAGCAGAACGATACGTGCATCGGTGATGGCAAGCGAGCCGGCGTGGTCGTCGTCCTTATCCGTCGCCAGGCCGAAAGCGGCCGCGATCAAAGCCGGGTCAGCCCCCCGCTGCTCGGCGTAATCACGCCAGACGCCCTTGACCGATGAACCTGGTATGATCGGCCAATCGGTGACTTTTTCACGCATAATGGGCAGGTCAATAAAACTAACCCCCCGTCCGGAGCCGACATGAAGGGGAGTCAAAGCATGAATCCAATACATCCGGGCGCTCGCATGTGTCCTGCCGTTTACATTCACATTCATCGAGCTGAACCTCCTTTGTTTCTCCAAACGCCCCATAGCGCCAAGCCGAATCCATCTCGACGGTCCTGTTCACTGTCAGCTACCGGGCGCAGCCAGACATCAGCCAGTCTTTCTGGTGAACCCCCAACGACTTCAAAGAAGTAGACACTCCCTGCGGGCACCACCCGGCGAAGGGGTTTCGGTCGATGTCTCTCAAGATCCCAGCCGGAAACCGGCCGCCAGCGCTCCACACATGCTCCCCGCAACCGGAGCCGCACTTCGGACACCCCGGGGGGTGCCCCTTCGAGGGTGGTGGGGTCGAGCCAGCCCGGCAGCCACCCCCGCGAAAAGATGGCTGGTGTCGCCAGTTGCATGCGCACACCCGTTGCCCGGAGCAAAACAGTCTGGATTTCGCGGGGACTTTGCCACCGAGAGTCGGTTGGTTGAACGGCGAAGTAAGCCAACCGCCTTTCGCCGCCCAACGGATGAAGGATTTGCAGGTTGGTAATCAACTCGTTCAGGGCAGCTTCTCCGGGATCTACCAGGGCAACTAAGCCTGTCCCGAATGGAAATATCAGTCCCTGGGTGGAGAAGAGCTGACTGTCGTCGGCAGTCTGGGTTTGCGGGTCAATACGCACGTGAATCCTTTCTTCTCTATCAAAACCGTCCAGCACCTCGCGCGGGCCAGGCACGTCTGCGGCTTCGCCATCATTGGCAAGCCATTGGACTGCATCCGCTATGGACCAGAAAGCGGGCATTCTTGCCGGTTTCTCCTGCCGCGGGACGAGTATCGGAGAGAGAATGCCAGAATAAGGCAGGTCACAGCCCTCGCCCGGTCTGAGTTGCGCCGGCCGCAGCCGGACCCACTCCAATTCCCCGGCCTTACCCTGCTGCTTCTCCCTACCCGTTTGCTCCCCGCTATTGGTGGCTGCGAAGGCTAAGCCATCGCGGGGGGCGGGAACGTATAGACGGTCATTCTTGCAGGCCAGTGGACCGCAGACGGCTATGTTCTTCAGCCGGTCAACGAAGTTGGGATTGCGAAACGGATTCCCGTTTACCAACCCGTTTTGGGCAGCGATGTGGCCTACGAGGTTTCGGATCGCCCCGCTCACCGTTGAAGGGTAGGGCCAATCGAGGCTCCGGGCCCGGTTCGCCCCTTCCCCACCGGCACTAAAGGGCCGGCCATCACGAATTACCAGCGGGTCGTGGGGAGAAATCGTCACCATCAAGGAGGAGTGGTAGGATGACTGATTGTTGGAAGTCATTTGGGGTCCCCCTCTGACGTGACAGACTTCTGCCCTCGCCCGGCCTCGATCGAGATGGCATCGGCTTTTCCCGGCTTCTTCGCTGACTGCTGGTACGCCTCGAACATGTGCCGGGCGATGACGAGTTCGTGGGCGATAAGATCAAGGTCCTCACGGGAGTTGATCTCAGCGGACAAAGCAGCGATCACCTCTTGCGAAAGTTCCTGGCCGCCCGCCCGCTTCTTACGGAGAAGCCGTTCGAGGTCCTGGACCAGCAGGTTCCGGTCCGGATTCTTCGACCAGCCCGCATACTCACGAGCCAGCTCGTGCAGGTCATAGGCAGTCCGGGAGGAAAGCTTGTTCTCCAAGAAGTACCCGATCCAACGTTCAAGACGCTCATCGGGACCGAGACCTTTGTTCGGACCAGGAGACCACTGAGCACGAACGCAGATGGGGTCGCTGCCACGGGTCACCAGGTGCACCGCCAATCCATTTCGATCATCGGACCCGTCCTTGCACCGGCCCCCCTTGGCTGCCTTTTCTGCTTCTCGGGCAGCACGAAGCAGGTCTTCCAACGGTTCAAGACAGTGACCGATCGCGATCCCTACCGACAGAGTAGGTGGCTTGGTGACGGCGATACCCTGCCGCATCAGTTCCCCAAATCTGTCGTGCAGCTTCCTAGCTGCCCTCACGCACTGATCGAGAGGAAGAAAAGCCAGCACGTCGTCGCCACCGCTGTAGACGAGGCAGCCGTGATGATCTTCCACTATCCGGCGCGCCTCGACGGCAAAACCAGACAGTTGCCGGCTAAACCGTTGGTGATCTTCACTGGACGTCAACTCACTCAGCGTCGCACCCATGTGGTCACCATCTGCGACCAAGATGGCGAAGTAGGGCGTAGGTAAGTCAGTGCCTCGTTTGTCATCACCCAACAGAATTTGCTGGATACGTTCGAGGGCCTCTCGGTGAGGTGCGAGATCAGGATCTTTCTTAAGTACTTCTAGGCGGAACGGAAAGAGAATCTCTCCATCGACCGGGAAATCCTGATAGACCAGCGAGGCCAGCCGGGGAGCGAAGTCGCGATGGCAAAGCCTTTCTATCTCTCGCAACCTGTGTCTTCCGGCGTCAGTGGTGAGTTGACGCCGGATCCATGCGTCGGCAGCCACCCGAGCCACGGAGACAAACTGTACGTCCCGGTCGCCCTCCTTGGCAGCCGCACACCGTTTGACAAGGCCGATGGCATCCAAGTGTTCATTACGTTTGATTCGCAGACGCAGCCGCAATTTGCTGCTGTCAGACTCGTCCGCCTCTCCCGATACTCTCCTGGCAAGAACAGATTCGCGGGCCCCATCCAGACTCGACTTGGGGATTCCGGCGCGTCCTTTCGCCGGCAGGAAATCGCGGCAGGCCTTGCGGCCTGCCATGATCTGTTCCAAACGCTGGCGAGCTTGCAGATATCCTTTCTCGGCGTTTTCGTTAAAGGGCACCCAGGCCGCGTAGAACTCGATCACATCCCCGACTTGCTCGTTCCAGACATCCATGTCGACGGCGCGCTCCCCGGCAAACTCCAAGGCCGAGCGGGCGAAATCAAGCCAACGGTCTTGGGCTGCTTTCCGGGCACGTTCGGCCAGAGCGCCTGGATCCAGACCACCCGGCACCTGGGCCAATACTCGGTTGGCTACGAGCAGGTCCGATTCGGGATCGAGCCGGCACGCATCGCATGGGGCGGGGAAGATAAGTTTTGCGCCCTCGTCATACAGCGCGCGGGCTGCGGCCTTACTAATCTCAGAGAGCATGTGTGAACCAAACCAAAGATCCCGGGTTTTCCGGGCGGCAGCAATGAATTCCTGTACCGGCCCGAGCGACAGTGTGAGGAGATATCCGCTCATCTAATTCCCCCCTTCCCCCGTAAATCCATTCTCATGGGCGTACACTAAGAAACCTTTGAGTGCTGATCCTTCTGGCGATCGCCCCTGTAGCGGCGAGTTACGATAACTGGCCAACTCCCGCCGACGAATCGCAGTTTCATCAAAGCGGTGTGTTTGTTTCCCCCTACCCTGCTCGAACTCGACAACTACCCCGGTGAGGGATTCTGTCTGGAGTCGTACGATCACGGGTAGGGCTTTGGGACCACCGTGGGTCTTAATGGCCAAAGCTTTCAAAATAAGCGGGCTGGCCATGCGCCCCGAGCCGCCGGCGGGCTTTAGTTCGCAGTCTACCGGATCGAAGTCCGCGTCGGAGGTCGGTGTCCTAGGCCCATCCTTGAAGTGAAATATGATCGGCAGCCCAAATTCAGCTCGGGGAAAAGCATTTTCTTTTGTTGTAATCGCTGTCCTGTGCCTGCCTAAGGCTTGTCTTGTCACCCGGCGCAAGCTGTCCGCCTCCGGCCACCGCGATCTTCCAAATGGCCTCCCGTTCTCCCCGGGATTGCGGCCCACATTGATCTCCTGCCGGAACTTCCGCAGCAAGTCTATAACCTGGTACCAGGCGTCCAAAGGCGTCGCCAGCTGCTGCACCCCGTTATACCGGGCCAGTATGGTCCGGGGCAAGGTCGGCCACGGGCGCGGGCTTTCCGGAAGTTCAATTCCATAATCCGTACACTTCGTACGGTACCACTGCGTTATACTGCCGTTACCCTGCAAATCGGCAGCCGAAGGCGAAAGCTGATCGCAGAAGAGCGTACCGCAACCGCGCCGGGTACGCGCGCCAAGGCCGCCGAAGTTGACCCAGGCCCAAACTGCGGCTTCCACGTCTTTGTCAAGGTGTAGATCGGCAGGCCAACGCAAGATCAGGCGGAATGTTAGGTCTTTAGTAACAACGGCCGGCCGCTCAACCACCTGGTTCCCCCTGCTCTTGCCCTGGAATGGAAACAAGGCGTAACTTGGATATCGTCTGTCCAGCGGATCGGGAATGGCTTTGAGCCCGGTCCCGTCGCGCCTCGGTTTAAACTCGGCCCAGGGCTCCGACCGGCCGCAACTCTCCACCTTGACGTCCACTTGTACGGGGCTGGGAAACTCAGTGTTGCCCCAGATCTTTGCCTCTTGCTTGCGCAACTCCAGTACCGACGGGCAGGTGGCCCCGCGTGTCGCCCGCCACCAGAAACGCAAGTGCCCGCGAACGGTCGAACCTCGGACTACAGTAACCGAGTCGTTCTGCCCGGCTACCGGGCCGCCGCCGAAGAGCGGTGTCACCATCCGGATCTGATAGGTCCGAGTGGTCCATGCGCTTGCCCACACGTTCTCCACGGACGGCCGTGGAGGACATTTTGGAACTCCTCTGGCCACCAGCAACCACCCCTTTTGCGGGTAGATCGACTGCGCTATTCCATTCCTTTCGGTTTTCCCAGGAAAGCCCCGGATGTTGGGTAAATCTCCAGTTCGTTTTCGGAAACAAAAATCCTTCCATCCGAAGCTGGCCAAGAGATCGCCGTCCCTAGCTTCGGTCATTGTCGAGCCACACCAATTCGCCCTCGACATAGGGGTTTTTCTCCTGTTCTTCCCGGGACCGCCGATCGACCACGGCTACCGTGCGAGTCTTCAAACCGAGTTTGTTCCAGGCCGCTTCGGCCACTTTCTGGGCGAGTTGCTGCATGACCGTGGTCCCTCCCGTCAGGTTGACTATAACCTGGGATCCCTTGACAAGAGTGTTGGCCAATTCGGGGGCGATCTGTCTCTTCCCCACCAACGTAGGGATCTCGTCGTACCCAAGGTAAGGATCATTCATCACCAGGGGTGGCAGCGTTTCCCCGGTAAACCCGGCAGCCGTGCAGATCTCTCCGACCCGTTCAACCGTATCTTGAGACACGATGGGCAGTAACCGCTGGGGCTGCACCCTCTTCAATGCCGTGAACAGCGCTCCCCGGGAACGGCCAACTGGGCTTACCAGCAAGATGCCGCCGCCAGTCTTCAATTCCAGGTTCCAAAAGCTCTCGTCCTCGATATGCTCGCGCACCTGCTGCCACACCTGTCCCACGTCTGCCAATTCTCTGGTCACTTCTACCGCCTGCGGTCTGAACCCGCAGTGAGCAACCTCGTTCCGGGCGTTACCAAGTTTCTGCCACCAACCTCTGACCTCGATCTGTTCAGGCGTGAGCAGATCGGACGGGACGCAGGCCAGCACATTGAGGCGCGACTCGGCCAAAATTCGGTTGGGTCGGTAGTCCAACCACGCCGAGCTGGTGCTGACAGCCTCACCTTCCGCGAGCAGGACCCGGTTGACCATCCACTCGCGTATCAATTGAACAGCGGATGCGAACTGCTCCCTTTCCAAGTAAAGATCGATCAAACGTGCCTGCCGTCTGAGCTCGCCCGAGCCAAGAGGGACGTCCTTTTTGCTTTCGTATGGAGTCTGAGCCGCATCAACAAGCTGGAAAGGTTCGGCGGCCTGAATGATTGCCCGACGCAATTCTTCGCCTGCCGGGACATGCAACATCGGATCCCCAATCATCGTTCCAATGTGGCAGATCACTGCGGCCGCTCGGCCGAGTTCAAGGGGTAACCCCGAAGCGTAGTCCCGGGTAAAGTCGGCCAGCGCGGTGACCATCTCATTCTCCAAACCGTCCCGGGCTAGCCCCATGCTCAGCAACCGGATCAGATCGTGGGCCTGCCCCGTTTCCCGGAACATGCGGGTAGCATAGAACCACTCGGCAAGATTGAGCACAACGGAGAGATCGACCAGAGGTTTCACACCGTCCTTCTCCCCGGCTTCCAACATGCCATAGTAGACGCCCTCGATACGAACATCCCGCAAAGACGTGAGAAAGAGGGCGGCAGTAAGGTATACAAAAGGTAGTGAACGGAATCCGTGGGTGACATCGAGAGTGAGACGGATACCGGCCGGAACTGCCGCCAGTATGCGGGTTAGAATATCCCAGACCTCAGCTGGCGACTTCCCGTCCGGTATGGGCACGGGGACAACCCTGCAGCCAGCCTCTTCTTCCAGATAACCAAGGGCTTCTTTCTCAGCCTCTTTGGTCACCAATGCCAGCACCTGTTGCGGCCGTTTTTCGCTGGGCAGCAGCTTTAGCAATGCCAAGGGTGACAACTTGGCGCTGGTAGTATTACCTTCAAGGGCATAAGTCGTATCTATAAGTCTTACTCCCGGCGATGTGAGCAACCAATGTGTGGCTAATGGCGTTGAAGTGGAAGGCAACAACGTAACCCCTCTCCTATCGTTTTTCACATTTCACGACCATCCGGCTTCAGGACTCGAAAAAAGGCTGCACAAATTCCTGCTTGACCCAGGCGGCTACAGCCCCCAGATCATCTCCTAGAGCCAAAACGAAGACATCCCGGGCAATGCGAAAGCACCAGAGAGCGTTGCCCAGCAACCAGAGACCATCATCAATCAACGTCCCGTCGACCAGCGATCCAAAAAACGGAAAGACGATGGACTTGGGTTGAAACACATCGATTAGTAGGTGCAGTCCGACCCCCACGGCCGCCGTTCCCAGTCCAACGCCAGCCACCTTCTGCGCCCACCCCGGCGACCGGTTTACGCCGGTACTCGCACTGTCACTCCTACCGTCACCTATGACGTCACTGATATCATCACTCACCTCCTCAGCAGCTTTCCGCGGAGCGTCCGACACGGCCCGCAGGTAACGCCGGTAAAGTTGCTCCATTCCCCAGATCAGCAGGCCACTGTGAAAGGCGAAAAAGCGATGCCGCCCAATGCCGAGCAACGCGATGTCGGCATCCGGCAGCGCCAAACCACTTCCAAAGGCCCACATCCCCACCGGCACAGCCAGAGTTGCCGTCCCTGCCAGCCGCAAATCGCAGGCCAACCGCTGCCACACATCTTTTACCCGGCGCGGCAGTGCTGCAAATTCGCCGATCGTCTCCGCCGACCGTTCGCCCGCCGCAAAGAGCTGCAGGTCCAGCGGAAGGCGTTGAAAGGGAATGCTGGCCCACGTCCGATCACGGTAGAGACGATAAAGGCGGTCAGCAATCTGGAGCCGCCGGACCTCCTCGGCGATTATCCGTTGCCAGTCAGGAACGCGGGGTTGGTCGCCAGGAGCAACTCGCCCGTTACTTTCTTTCAAGAGGGAGCGCCTCCTCTTTCCCCGTAAGAACGGCATTCGGGCAATACAAAGCGAGCAGTCTCGCCGCTCCGGCGGCCATCGCCTGCCGGAGCTCGTGGGGAACCAGCACCTCGGCGGAACTACCGAAAGACCGCAGCCAGCGGCGGAAGGAGTTGAGACCGCTCACCATGTCGTGGTAGAGGTACGATTCGGCCTTTCCCCATGGCCGCTCGTCGGCAGGTCGGTTCTCCTTGACAAGCCGGGCATGCGGCCTCCACCGCATCTGGTGTCTGACCTTTTCCAGAACGTTTACCTCGTCCCAGAAACGGACCACGACAGGTACTGGCTGCACTCCCACTTCTACTCCCCAAGCCGATGCCAGAAAGCTCTCTAAGGAGAAGTCGGTTGGGTAATCAAAGCGTTCCGGTCGCAGCTCGCAGCGATGAATGCGGTCCACCCTGAAAAAGCAGGGGCGGCTCCGCGAGCTGGGGCGACGCGCCACCACATACC
The DNA here is from genome assembly GCA_014896305.1 of Limnochordaceae bacterium. Taxonomy (GTDB): domain Bacteria; phylum Bacillota; class Limnochordia; order Limnochordales; family DUMU01; genus Bu26. Next base: position 6,732 of record JADBKQ010000025.1, on the reverse strand, counting down.
ACAGAAAGCGGCCGGTTTCGAAGACAACCCCTAGTGGTTCCAGCACTAACGCAACGGGCTCGTGCCCGTCACGCGGCAAATAGAGCACCTGCACCTGGCGCGCTTCGCCCGCTGCCTCTTCCAGCAACTCGACGCGGCGCTGGGGCTCGTCGTCAGGGTAGAAATCCAACACGCCTTTGATGAGCCGGAAGCGGGCGGTGGGCGGAACCTCGCCCTCTGCTTCCCCGGCTGCCCCATCGCGATTCGCATCACTTTCACTTGGCCTCGCGAACAGAGCCTCCAATGCTTCCAGCACTCGCCGGTGCCGGGCCTGTGACGAGGACGGCAAGTGGCGGGCCAGCTCCTGCAGGGCCAAAACCTGAAGGGAAGTGAGCCTTGGCGGAGGCAACCACGCCCTGTCGGTTTGCAACCCCCAGCGGCGTGTCGCCATCAGCTCCCCTTCCGCCAACACATCTAGAGCGTCCTCGTCCTCACTCTCGTCCGGAGAGTAGACCGGCGCCCCTAGGACAATCAATTCCTGCATCAGATCACGAAAGGCTCGCGGTGACAGTTGCAGCCGCTGGATCAGCTCTCCTTCGGTAACCCCGCCTTCAGTGGCCAGGAGAGACAAAAGCTCGAGAGCCGCCCGGATTTGCCCGCCACGCATTTGCGCTGTCGGCTGGTGACCACGCGAGAAAGATCCTTCACGATCCGGTTCACCAGCCTGCTGGCGCGTCTCCTTCCCGTACGCGGGATCTCCGGAAGTATGCAGCCCAACTTCCGTCTCCTCGTTCGCCGACACGGTCCAGGTAGCGCCGGATTCCGCTGCAGACCCGGCAGCAGCCTCAACTGCCGCCGGGGGCAGTACCTCGTAGAGCCGGGCCAGCCGCTCGGCACTCTCCCGCGCCCGCTGCCGTAACCAGTCGGGGGCGAGCACCTCTGCCGAGGACCCAAACCCCCTTAACCAGCGCAGGAACTCCTCCGGGCCGGCAATCACGTCCTGGTAGATCAGTCCTCCCGGGATCGGCGTCAGGAGTCGCGCCCTCCGGTGTGCCGTCTCCTGACGCACTCTCGCCAGCACATCGAAGGTGTCTTCGAAACGGACCTTGACGGTAAACGGTTCTCCTAATTCAACCCCCCAGGGGACTGCCAGGTAATCGGCCAGCGAAAAACCGGCGGGAGGGGTGAACCTTTCGCCGGTTCGCCGAAAGCTGATAATCCTGTCGAGACGGAACAGGGTAAGCCGTCCCCATTCCGTCCCGGGCGGAATGGCAGCAGCTTCCGGCCAGGCGACCAAGCGAACACAAAGGTACCAGGCATCTAGAACCCAGTAGTAAACAACGCCCAGCGGATCGCCGACCCATTCCCCGGCCCCGCCAACCGGCGACCGGTACTCTAAAGCCAGCCGCTGGCCGGCCCGGGCAGCCGCCTCCAATTCTTCTACGTAGCGCTGGGTGAGCTCCCTCTCCCAAGCCACCCGCCCCTTGATCAACCGTCGCCGGGGCCGAACCGCTCTTGGAACCAGTTGCTTGGAAGACCATCGACCGGCGCGGGTGGCCGGAGAGGCGAGCAACCGCAACGCCTGGTGAACCGTCTCCGGGAATGGCGACAAAGGTGCCAGCGGTTCAAGCTCCCGCGCCAGCCTGGCTGCTTCCAGCGCCAAGTCTGCCGGCAACTGGAGAAAAGCAGCCGGATTCAGTCTATAAGTGTCCGCCGTGCAAGCCCGCCCGCTGCCGGTAACCCTTTCAACCAACCCCTCTCGGCGCAAGGCGTCGAGATCCCGCCATAACGCGTCTTCAGAGGGAACGCCATCGCCAATCAGTCCTTCTTCCCAAACCTTGTGCGTCAAGTCTGCCCGGCTCAGACAGGCAGGATTGTCCAATTTACCCCCGCTCGCGTCGTACAAAGCCTTGAGCAGAGCAATACGCCGCGGGGTCGTCGGCGAAAAGGTGTGCGTTCCCTCTTGTTGGATGTCGCGATCAATGCTCTGTTGGTCATGGCGAGGATCCACTTCCCCGGCCGGCTCCCACGGGGCTTTTCCACCTCCGAGCTCACCAGGGGCCGCCCGGCCGTGCATCTCTTTGACCCAGCGCTGCGCGGTCCGCAGATGGATCTCCAGCACGTGCGCGAAATCCGCCGCGCTGACCAGCCCCAACTCTTCTCTGCGCTCCCACAGCCGCAAGAATTCGTTGTACTTCGCTTTGTTCCGTGGTGGCATCTGCCTTCGGGCTTCCTCCCCGCCGCTACCAGCTCAACGCCAGACCTCCATGCTGGTAGCCACGAAAGGTATTCTCACACTCCCAGCCATCTCCCTGCTATCAACCCTGCTTTCGTTTCTTCACTTCACTTCAGGTTCCGGAGCCGGCCGCTTTAGCCGAGTCGAACCCTCCCTGAATGAGCGTGACAAAGGCATGCAAAAGCACCCGCTGGTCAACTGCCCTGCGAAGCTTCCCCCATTCGATGAGTCCGCCCGCCCCCACCAGGACTAGCGCTCCGACGGGAGAAACGAGCAGGGAGAGGGCACTCGTTAAAGTGGTATAGGCTGCAAAGGGCAGAGTGACTCCCAAGAGGGTCGTGGCGAGTGCATGGGTGATGGTAGTAGTCGCCAAATAGAGTCCCATACCGGTGGAGGCCGCTCCCGCCAGGGTCGCAGTCGTCAACCCTCCCCGGGCCGCAAAGGCCCGGAGCTCTTTGCCGGTTAGCCGCGTCAGCCCGAGGTCACGTTGGAGTGCCTCCCTTTCCCCTCGTGAGAGGGCCTGAAGCCGACGGTTGATTTCCTCCTCAATATGTTCGAGCTGCGCGGGATCTTTTTCCGCAGTGCGCAACTCTTTTTCGACGCGTTCGCCAAGCTCTCGAATGAACCGCCGGAAGATCTCCTGCTCCAACCAGTCAATGGATGTGGCCGGTATAACCCGGATCTGATAAAGAGGAGCGATGCGGCAAAGAACCGCCCGCGCCAGTTCCGCGTCTCCCAACTGCGCCAAGGCGCGCAGTGTTCTGCCATCAGGCGCTAGATTCCTTGCCCGGACCTTGTCGGCGCGAGCAGCTAGTTGTTGACGGATCATCCACCTCAACGTGTCATCCGGCAACTGGCGTCGGCTAAACTCTTCGCGCGTCCGGGCAATTCTTCTTTCTAACAAACTATCGACAGACTCTCTTCCCCGGTCCCAGTCTATAGGCGTGCGCTGCACCCACGCCTTCACTTGAAGCTCGACCAGCGAGGCGGTGGTAACCTCTGCCAGGGTGGCAGCGAGCGTAAGCAACGGCTCAGTGGACAAAACTTCGAGGTTTTGAATGAACACCCTACCCACACCCCCTGCGGCTAGTGGCCCATCCTGTTTCTATGATGGCCCTGGGATACCGCGGCGACAAATCCTTCCCGTCCAAGCGACAACACTGCCAGCCGAGAACCGCGGTGACCATGAGATACGATGGCCTAGGGCTCTGTCGTCATCGTACATTTCCTAATAAGTGAAATAGGAGGTACTAACATGCGTGACGCGGACGTACACAGTGCAAAGCAAGCTAAGGACGGTCAAGATTCATCTGCAGAATGGGCCGAAATCAACGCCCATCTCGATTCTCTCCTCGACTCACTTGGTAAGAGTCGACCAAATTTCCATGCGTCGGACACCTCCCCGATCCGAAATGGCTTAGAGCGCCAACCGCCTCGAACGCGCCGGTACTCTACTACCCCAAGACGCGAGCGGAATTGGAACGATCTTCTCACTTCGGGAGAAGCAGTGGGCTTATTCGTCTCACTCGCCGCGCTGACCGTATCGCTTTTCCCCATCGCCACTTGGTCCCGGATACTTGCCGGTTTGGCGGGGGTTGCCGGGCTGGCTACCTCGTTGTCGAGCAACAGTTCAGATTCACGCCAGTCTCACAACTGGGGGCGCGACCCACGAAATCGGAGGTTGCGGTAGCGGCACCTGAGGGGGTCCGAGGTGTTCACATGAGCAAGGAGAGGCAAACAACCGTTAAGCGGCGCCCTGGTCGATTCCAGGATCTCCTAGGACTCGCCGCTTCTTTATCGGGCAGAGAAGCCGTGCAGCTGCTCGCCGAGGCAGAACGTCGCTACCAGCGCGATGAAATCATAATCCCGGTCGTCGGTCACTTCAGTGCAGGAAAGAGTACATTCGTCAATACACTGCTGGGCGAAGACGTCCAGGATGTGGGTCCCCAACCCACAACCGGCTCCTTCACCGAAATCCGTGGGGGCAGCCCCCTTTCACACGAACTTCTCTCCTGTGCGCGACAGGTCTGGGCAAAGATCCGAGCCGAGTTTACGCGTGAATGCTCGGCCGGACTGGACGAGGAACCGGGGTTACTGCCCACCTCCCTGGTGAGACGCGAATATACCAGCAATCCACAGTGGCCGCGTGGTCTCGTGCTCGTCGACACGCCGGGACTCGAGGCAGCGGACAAGCAGTACGATGCAGCGACCTGGAGGTATGTAGAAAACGCCGACGCCTGTATCTACTTCATCACGGTGACTACGCCCCTGACCGAGGCTGACCGGCAAGCAATACAGCAGTTGGCGGTGATGATTCCTCGTATCCTGATAGTCATCAGCAAAGCCGACATGGTTGACTCCGGCGAATTGCAGCAAGTAAAGCATTACGTAACAGAAACCCTGGCCGAATGGTTTGGCAAGGCCGGCACTCCGCCCACCGTCATGGCGATCAGTTGCCACCAAACGGCACAAACCAAAGAGCGGCAGGCAGACGAGAACTCTCTGGCTGCCTGGCGCGTCGTAACCTGGATCAAAGAAGAGGTGATCTTGCGGCGAGAGCAACTGCGGGTAAACAAGCTCGAACTGGATTTACACCAGGCTGGCAAGAAGATTCGCGATACACTGGCCGCCCGTCAGCAAGCCGAGGTGAATCGTTGTGAAGCAGCGCTCGCGGCCAGCATCGCCAAGCACGAGCAAGCGGTCAGGGAGGCGAACCGGTACAGGTCAATGCTGGCCATACTCGACAGCCGGCTCGTCCTGTTGGGCAGGACTCGGGCGCAGACATTGCAGGCTGACTGTCATCAGTCGGTGGACGATATATTGGGGTCCCTCAAGACGTGGCTGTCGCAAGAGAAGGTTTTTGACAACCAGCACCTCGTTGCGCACGTAACTCATCTGCTTGACACGTGGGTGAAGGATCTCTACTGCAGGCTGGCTGCCAGCTTGCAGGCCGAGGCTCTGACACTGTTAAAAGATTTCCCCTGCGAGGTGGAATTGCCGCCAGTGACCATTCCCGATCTTAATGGGAGATACAAGTTCCCATCGGACACCCCCATCACGGTACAAACCCACACGAGTGGAGCTCCGGGAGCGCTTGTCGGCGGGCTCATTGGCTTGGCCTTGCTAGGACCACTGGGGGCCGCCATCGGGGCGCTGGTAGGAAATTCTCTGGCAAGCTCCGAACGAGACTGGCGAAGCGACCTCCTTAAGATAGTCGGCGGTCGCCTTCGATCAGTTACGGCTAACCTCTACAACGATTTGCTGCAGGTAGTCGACAATTATATCGCATCCGTCAAGAGCCAGATAGCAAACGTTGCCGCCCCGGTTCTGGCCGCCGAAACCCAAACGGCGGAGGAGGTACAGGCAGCTCAGGTAGAACTCAACCGGACGAAAGAGTACTGGATGCAAAAAGGCGCCGAACTAAATGCTGCTTTTAATAAGGCGCAGGCGTTAATACACGAACTGCACACTTCGGTCCAAGGAGGAGTCATCGCATGATCAATTACTATAAGAAGCAGAAAGCCGAAGTCATTTCGACTCTCCAGCGTCTAAACCAGATTGTATCCGGTATGCAATTGCAAGGTGGCGACAGGGTCATTAGCGTTGTTAACGCCGCGATTGAACGCTTGGAACAAAACCGGTTCAACTTGGCAGTCTGCGGCATTGTTAAACGGGGCAAATCTACGTTCATAAACAGCCTGCTTGGTGAAGAGGTTCTGCCTGCTGGCATCGTTCCTGTGACCAGCGTAGTTACATACATTCGTTATGGAGAGCAAAAAGCTGCGTTGGTTCGCTTTGCGGATAGCCGCGAAGAAAGTATCACCTTCGAAGAAATAAACCAGTACTGTTCCGAGCGTCTGAACCCAGGCAACGAGAAGCAGGTGGAGAGTCTGACTATCACATACCCCTCGAAGTACTTAACAGACGGTGTTGTCATCGCCGATACTCCCGGCGTGGGCAGCATACACCAAAACCACACAGAGTTCGTCTACGACTTCTTGCCCAGAGCCGACGCTATCATCTTTGTACTTACAGTAGATCCGCCGATAGACCGCTCCGAACTCCTCTTCCTGAAGGATGTGGTGGCTCAGCCGCGCAAGCTGATGTTCGTTCAGACGAAAGTAGACCGCTGGTCGCCAGAAGAAGTAGAGGAGTCGCGGGCGTACCTCTATCAGGTTCTTGAAGAACAAACCATGCTGGGCCATCCGCCGGTGTACCCCATCTCGGCCCGGCAGGCTCTGGAGGCGCGCCGAACCGGTGACTCGACCCGGTTGGCTGCCAGTGGGTTACCTGCCTTCGAAAGAGCATTGGACCGCTTCCTGATGAATGAGAAGGGGAGGGCGGCACTGGAGTCTGCGATCTCGATTGGATTGGAACGGGCGGAAATAGTTCGGCGAGCTCTCAAGCTGCGGATGCAGGCTATCACCGGCAAGGAGAATGTGGTCGTCCAGAAGTCTAAGGAGCAAAAGTTGCGCGCCAAAATATGGTAACGCTTACGGGATGCCCTCCAATCCTTG
>JADBKQ010000024.1 GCA_014896305.1 Limnochordaceae bacterium | reverse complement strand
CCAGACCAACCGCAGCCATGGTAGCCATGGCCGCAACCAGGAACCACCTGCGGCAGGAAACACCCATGAAGCCTACCTCCTTTGCATGTCTTTCAGCTAGATGCCGTTATTATCAGTGGTATACGCATGAATGACAGCGACTAGCGCCGGCTAGGCAGGCGTGTAGCAAACAGAACCAGAATTATTGCTTTGATGAGTCCTTCAATTCCGATCCTCCTTCACATAACTAGGATCAGTTAGCGAATGCGTGTCCGCTAACCGATAACACTTGTACAGACCTTGTATTAAACGGCAGTTAACTATCAATAAAAAATGTGTTATAAGACTGTTAAGTCGAGCACTAATGAATAGATTTCCTGTTTGTTGACGAAAGTGCGAAATCGGCTTGACCTATACGTCACATTTGGTACGGATGGTTCGCCCGCTTGCTCTCTGATCGCGACAAGAAGAGAAAAGGCAGTAAATTGGCCACTTCTAGGCCAAAATGTGACCCTAAAAGGATGTTGAATCTCTCAATCAGGCGGCTGAACAGGAGGTTGATCCCGTCGAACCAATCCCGTTCGCCAGGCGTATACGGCAGCCTGGGTGCGGTCCTGCAACTGCAGCTTGCTGAGAATGTTGCTGACATGACCTTTCACCGTCTTAGTGCTTACTACCAGTTTCTCGGCGATCTCCATGTTAGAAAGACCTTCCGCGATCAGGCGCAGAACCTCCAATTCGCGGTTACTAAGCTCGTAGAAAGGATTGGGCCGTTGGGCACCCGCTCCTTGTATCTCCTGGACCAACCGGGCGGCCACGTGGGGATGCAAAACTGCCTCGCCCCGGGCAGCCTTACGCACCACATCAGCCAGCTCCTGCGGGCCCACATCTTTCAAAACGTACGAAAGAGCACCGGCGCGGATGGCGGGGAAGATGTGCTCGTCTTCATGGTAGGAAGTCAGGACCACCACTTGCGTGCGCGGGCTCACCTGCTTCACACGGCGGGTGGCCTCCACGCCGTCGATTCCGCCGGGCAACACCAAATCCATCAGCACCACGTCGGGAACCAGATGTCCGGCCAATTGCACCACTTGCTCCCCCGACGCCGCCTCCCCCACTACTTGCAGATCCAACTGGGTTTCCAGGAAATCGCGCACGCCTTGGCGCACCAGTGGATGGTCGTCCACAATCACGACCGTAATCGGCTCGCTCATCTCGCCCTCCCGAACTCTCTTCCAAGGCGGTGTTCAGCAAGACTGTATCCCTTCGTTGCCTAAAGCCGCGTCACCACCACCACGATCAATAAAACCCCGCCAGGCCATACTCCGGTTGGCCACACCGTTGTCAGGCCACGCCGCCCGGCCAAACAGCCAGCAGGCGCGTTCCCCTGCCCAGGGCGCTGTCAATGAACAAGTTTCCGCCGGCTCCTTCCATGCGTTCGCGCATATTACGCAGCCCCATTCCCTTTGCCCGCGCTGCATCCTCGTCGAAACCCCTTCCATCATCGATCACCTGCAGGCGGACCTGGTTTCCCTCTCTGACCAAACTCAGCCATACCGTCCTTGCGCCGCTGTGGCGGGCTACGTTGGCCAGGCCCTCCTGTGCCACGCGGAGGAAGGCCTGCTCCACCGAAGGCGGCAGCCCGCCCACGTCCTGCACATGGATTATCGCCGCAATCGCCGTTTGGAGTGACCACTCACTGGCAATAGCCTGCAGCGCCCTGGCTAGGCCTTGCTCTTGCAAGCAAAGCGGCCGCAACGCTTGAATCAAATTGGCCAGCTCTGCCTGAGCTTGGTGGGCCAGCTCAGCGGCCCGGGCCAAGTGCGTCTCGGCGCGCTGAGGATCCTGAGGGAGGAAGGTCCGAGCGCTCCCAAGTTGCATGGCGATGGCGAAAACCTGTTGTTTGACACTGTCGTGCAACTCCCGGGCCAGGCGGTTGCGCTCCTCCAGAATACCCAGCTCCTTGCGGGCCTGCATCAAGCCCTGAAGCTGCGCCGCCATGCTGTTCAGACAGCGCGCCACCTGACCGAGTTCATCTCCGGAATCGTCTTGGATAACCAACTGAAAATGGCCCTGACGCCAGGAGTCTGACGCTTGTACGATACGGTTTAGGCGCCGTACGAGGCCGCGAGCGGTGAAAAAACCGAAAACGGTCCCCAGGGTACCGGCGCCGAGCACAAAGAGAACCAGGCTGGCTCCCAGCACGGCCAAGAAGTCCCGGTAATAGCTGGTTACAGGAGGCAATTGACTGGCCACTACCAGCAAGCCGGCCACTCGTCCCTCGGGACTGCGGATGGGGGCAGTGACGATCAGTCTTCCTTGCGGCGTCAGCAAGTGCAGTCGTCCCGGATCCGTGACTCCCGCCAAGGCCGCGGTGATCAGCGGGTGCAAGGCCGGATCCGAGCTGATCATGCCCTGGGCTGTGGCCATGGCAGGCGGGGGCTCGGCTGCCAGAACCCGCCCCCGCGCGTCCGCTACGGCCAAAAGGTCACCTTGTCCGTGAAGCTCGCCGACGACGAAAGAGACCGTAAGACCGGCGCCGTTCTCGGAAGCGAAACCGCTTTGGCGGGCTCGCAGCAACCAGCTCTCCAAACCGGGGATATCTGATACGTCGCCCTTCAGGAACGGATAAACTTGAGGGGCGCTCTCTATCACAGCCTTGGCAGCCAAGCCAAGCAGGAATTTCGGGCTGTTGACCACTGCCCCCAAAACTCCCAGGGCCAGGATCTCCACCCCTGCCAGAGCAGCAGTGGTGACCAGGGTGTAGCTCAAAGTCAGCTTCCAGCTAAGCCGCGCGAAGGACACAGAAAGCCGGTGGACGAAAGAGCGGAGTCGGCCCGGGCGACCTCGACTCCTAGAGGCT